>JWIT01000021.1 GCA_000949895.1 Agrobacterium arsenijevicii
CTTGAGGGGGAGATGTCCGGCAGGACAGAGGGGGGTAAGCCGCGCGCTCCGAGGCAACTGCTTTAACGCGATGTGACCTCATCGCCGCGCCTTCTCAAAGAGAGGCTTCCGCGCCTCGGGCGATCACGGGGCAGAGCTCACGGCTTCCCCGCCCGTTCCATCAAATGACGCGCCACAGCCTCATAGGCGGGCAGCGATGTCGGGTCGTTGGCAGCATTGCCGGCAACGGGGTGCGAGGAAAAGCGGGCGATGACCATGTCGGCTGTGGGGTCGATGTAGATTGCCTGGCCGTGCACGCCGCGCGCCATGAAGGCGCCGTTGGCATTGTGGGTTACCCACCACATGGCGCGATAGCTCCAGCCCTGCAACGCTGGATAACCGCCCTTCGCAAAAGCTGCCTTGTCGCCGCCGTGGCGGATATTGTCGATTGCCTTTTGCGGGATGAGACGTTGGCCACCCGCCACGCCGCCATCAAGCAGCAGCTGGCCGATGCGCGCCATGTCACGCAACCCGGCATTCAGACCGCCGCCGGCAAAGGGCGTGCCGGTGGAATCGACGGTGTAATAGGCGTCCTGTTCGGCGCCCATCCGGCTCCAGATCCGTTCCGACAGCAGTTCCGCCACCGATTTTCCCGAAGCGCGGGCGATGACCCAGCCGAGTGCATCGCTGTTGATCGTCTTGTAACCGAAGGCGGAACCGTGTTCGCCCTGCTTCACCACCGTCTTTAGATAGTCGAAATAGCTGCGCGGCCCTTCATAGCCCTCGGGCTTGGGAAGCGGATTGCCGGCGGCGGAGTAGGTCCACACGTCGGCTTTGGGATCGGCATAGTCCTCGCTGTAGCGCAGGCCCGTCGTCATATCGAGCACCTGCCGGATCGTCGCATCACCGAAGGCGCTTTTTTCAAGTTCGGGAACGACGGTCGCAACCTTCGCTTTTTCATCGAGCGCGCCTTCAGCGACCAGCATCTCGCCCAGAAGGCCGGTCAGCGACTTCGTCACCGACATGGCGCCGTGCTGCCCCATTTCGTTCAGGCAACCGGAATAGCGCTCATAGACGAGCACGCCCTTGTGCAGCACGACGATGCCGTCGGTATAGTTGGCGGAGAGAGATTGCAGCCAGGTCATGTCGCGGTCGGCACCCGTCGGCCGAAAGGTCACGGCGTCGATGGCGGGATCGGGCTTGCGTTCAAGCGCCGCGGGTGCGCCGAGGCCGCGGCTTACATTGACTGTCGGCATCAGCTGGCGGAAATGGCAGACCGTCCAGCGCGATTTCGGAAAGTTGAAATAGTCGCTGTCGGAAAAGCGGATGATCTTGTCTTCCGGCGGCGGAAAACCCTGCATCCAGCCGAGCTTGGTGGGGTCCGACTGTTCCGCCGAAAGCGGGGCGGCGTCCTGACTGGAAGCGACGAGCGGAAACGCCAGAACGGGCAGGGCAGCGGTAAGCACGATCGACAGGGTTCTAGAAATTGACGATGACATTAACGAAACCTCCAAGCCAGTTCGGCGAATTTTCTGCGGTCATGGAATCCATGCCCTTGCCGGGGAACGAAATGCTGACGCCGGCGGTGAGAAAGGTGTTGGGATTGATGACGCGCGAATATTCCAGATAGATATCGTCGGCGAGATGGCGGTTGCCCACACCGGCAACGGGGGTGGGCGTGCCGTCGATGTCATCAAGGCGCGTGCCCTGGCCGAACTGAATCGGGCTGTTCAGCTCATTGGCGCGGATATGCGCGTAACGAAGCGTCCATGTGTCGGCCTGCGTCGGCTTCACCTGCAGGCTGATCTGATGCGCATTGACGTTCGAATTCAGGAACATCATCGAGGACTTGGTGCCCGTCGACCATGCGCTCGGATTGCCCTCGTAATAGAGCGGGTCGAAGCGCTCCAGACACGAGGTCGAAGGATCGTCGCCGGAGAAGGTCTGGTAGCTGTAGGCAATCGTCGGCGTCCATGAAACCTCTTCGAACGCGTAACCGATCTGGGTGCGGCCGCCCCATGCCTGCAGGTCGATATCGGGGTTCCATTGATAGGCGATATCACCGCCGATGAAAAAACCCGAAAGCCCTCCCTCGAACGGATTGGTGCGGGCATAGGCGTTGACGAAGCTCAACCCCTCGCGCGCACCCGGCACGATCACCGGCGCGCCGATGCCGCCAGCCGCAGCCCGTGGGTAGGGTGAACCGGATTCCGGGACATGGCCGAAAGTGATGCCGGCATATCGCCCCTTGTCCACCTCATAGCGCAGATCCGCGCCGACGATCTTCGTGCCGCTGTCCTTGTCGGATAATTCGTTGGCGTCGATGAAAAAAGCCGTCGCCGTCAGGTCATCCACACCGAACCGGAGAATGGCCGCCTGTTCCCATGCCTTTCGGGGACCAAGTTTCAGCGCGCCGCGCTCGAAGCCGCTTGATCCGCCATTGGCGATCAGCATGCCGGTTCCGGTCTGGAACGGACGCGGCCCGAAGGAAATATCGAAGAAGGGACCGGTTTTTGCCTTCGAGCGCAGGCCGAGATAGCCGTCCTCGAGTGTGATGGCGCCGGTGCCGCCCGCATCGAAGGCATCGGTGCCGAGAGTGCCGGAGGCAACGGCGGAGACTTTTCCATAGACCTCGAGCAGGTCGCCAGCATCGGCGGTGAAGCCGATACCGGGCATCAGATAACCTTCAAGCCACCTTGTATCGCTGTCGAAACCGGCCTTTGGCGCGAAGGTGTCGGCAAAGTTCCAGAACAGGTTCTGCTCAGCCACGGCGTTCACACCGGCCTGAAAATGCAGGCGCAATTCGAAACCCGGCTCGTCGATCAGGAGCATCGGGTCCTGCGCGTGTGCCGTAGCGGGCACAAGCCCCAGGCCAGCGATAAGAACGGCCGCAATTGCCCGCCGTCCTTCCCCCGCATTGTTCATGCCGCCCTCCGGGATCGGTTCGTTATCAGACAGAGATAACCTTGCCGACAATAGGCATGAATTTGCCGGAACGGTCCATTCAATCTTTGAGTGTAGAAAGATTATTCACGGTTTTTACCATGTCTGGCGTATCCGGGGCGCACGTAAAGGGCTTTTCGAGTGCATCGACTATTGGCGAATATATTAGAGAGATACACACTTATACTTGACATCTGTCACCGGCAGGCCTCCGTCGGTGAGGTGAGGATCCCTAAATGTGCAATTTTAGGTTGGTGATCGATAGAGGCAGGATGCTAATGCCGCGTGGGTTCATCCCTGCCGTCGCGGATAGCCGCTTCCGCCACCTTCTGCGTCATCACGGTCAAAGGTGCCGCTTCCTTCATCTTCTTGGCGATGGAGCGGATGACGCGGGTGGCTTCCGCCGAGAGCGAGCGTGGGCGGGTGAGTGCCGGCATGGCCGGCGTATTGGCGGATGCGGCAGCGACCTGCGCCGAGGGCTGCGGGCGCGCGCCTGTTGGCAGCGGGTTCTGGATGCCGGGAATGGGGCGTAGCTCCATGCCCTGATGGGCATAATCCATCAGCCGCTTGTAAGTCATGGCCGGAAGCGCGCCGCCGGTCATGTTGTTCATCGGCGTGAAATCATCGTTCCCGAACCAGACCGCCGTGGTGTAATTGCCGGTGAAACCAATGTACCAGGCGTCGCGATAGGCCTGCGAGGTGCCGGTCTTGCCGCCGGAAACGATGCCGTTTTCCAGCGCGCCACGCCGGGCGGTACCCATAACGGGGATCGTCACCAGCATCTGGTTCATCTTCGAATTGGCCTCTTCGGAAAGCACGCGCTTGGCGGGCGCCTCGTCACGGCCGAAATCGTAGAGAACCTTGCCTTCGTAATCCAGCACCTGCTCGATGCCGTGGCGGCGCGATTGCATGCCGTTGGCTGGGAACACCGCATAACCGGTCGCCTGATCGAGCACCGTCACTTCGGATGTGCCGAGCGGGATGGTCTTGTCACTGCGCAGCGGCGTGGTCACGCCCATCGCCTTGGCGGTGTCAACGATCACCTGCGTGCCGAGCACGTCCTTGGCGAGCCTGACCGGCACGGTGTTGTAGGATTTGGCAAGCGCCACCTGCAGCGTCACCTTGCCGGCATAGGAGCGGCCGTAATTCTGCGGCGACCAGCCGCGCCAGGTCACGGGCGCATCGGAAATCAGCGTCTCCGGCTTCATGCCTTTTTCCATGGCGGCCGAGTAGGTATAGACCTTGAAGGAGGACCCCGGCTGGCGCAGCGCCGCCGTGGCGCGGTTGAACTGGCTTTCGCCGTAATCACGCCCGCCGACCATGGCGCGCAATGCCCCGCCGTTCTCGATCATCACCATCGCGCCCTGCTTGACGCGGTAGCCCTCGCCATATTCACGCAGCTCCATTTCCATCGCCTGTTCGGCCGCCTGTTGCAGCCCGGTATCGATGGTGGTGCGCACGACGACGGTATGGTCCTTGAACCTGCCCTGTGCCGCCAGCCGCTGTACCTCGTCAAAGGCCCAGTCGAGGAAATAATCCGGCGCCTTCACATCGGCACGGTCGATGACGGTGGCGGGATTGCGCCTTGCACCGATGACCTGCCCCTCGGTCATCAACCCGCTCTGCACCAGGTTGGAAAGCACGGTGTTGGCGCGCGCACGCGCGGCGGGCAGGTTGACATGTGGCGCGTATTTGGCCGGCGCCTTGAACAGGCCGGCAAGAATGGCGGATTCGGCAAGCGTCACATCTGTCAGGTTCTTGCCGAAATAGAACTGCGCCGCTGCCGCTGCGCCAAAGGTGCCGCCGCCCATATAGGCGCGGTCGAGATAAAGGCTCAGGATTTCCTTCTTCGACATGTTGGTCTCGAGCCAGAAGGCGAGGAAGGCTTCCTTGATCTTGCGTTCCAGCGAACGCTCATTGGTGAGGAACAGGTTCTTGGCAAGCTGCTGTGTCAGCGTCGAGCCGCCCTGTACCACGCCGCCGGCGCGGGCGTTTTCGCTCATGGCGCGGGCAAGGCCGATGAAATCGATGCCGAAATGGTCGAAGAAACGCCGGTCTTCGGTTGCCAGAACCGCCTTGATAAAGTGATCAGGCATCTGGTCGATCGGGACGGAATCCTCGTGGATGATGCCGCGATGGCCGATGGTGTTGCCGTAACGGTCGAGGAAGGTCACGGCAAAATCGCCGCGATAACGCCAGTCCTTCTTGGTTTCCTCAAAGGCAGGCATGGCAAGCGCCAGAAGCACGACGCAGCCCGCCGTTCCGAAGGTCAGCGCGTCGCAGGTCAGGTTGACGAGAAGTTTCTTCCAGCCGCGCACATGCAGTTTACGCGAGGCGATGGTGACGTCTTCCCAGAAATCCACCAGCCTTGCCGCAGCCGTCCACAGGCCGGAGTCGATGAATGAATCGATTCTCAGCAGGATATGCCGCTTTTTGCGACCGTTTTTATCGTCTTTTTCTTCCTGCACCTGGCGATGTTTTCCTGTTCAACGCAACGCGGACTGTCGATGTTTCTGCGCTTCACCCAATTCCGGACGCAAAACCGTGGCATGGTTGTGGCAGAACTGCTTGACGCGGCGGCTTGTCCCGGGCCAATGACCGTTTGCCACCCGCCAAAATGCTAAAATATCGTACAAACCAGCCCTTGGCGATACGATATTAAGGATTAGGGATCGGTTAAGCCCCACACTTCAAGAGATCAAAATGAAACGGAAATGTTAACGATGAATGACGCGCCGTTCTGGAAAACCAAATCGCTCACCGAGATGACCGGCGAGGAGTGGGAAAGCCTGTGCGACGGCTGCGGCCTGTGCTGTCTGAACAAGCTGGAAGATTGGGACACCGGTGAGGTGGCCTTCACTTCGGTCCGCTGTCAGCTGCTCGACGGCGAAAGCTGTCGGTGCTCCGACTATGAGAACCGCCGCGCCACCGTGCCGGACTGTATCCAGCTCGATTTGAAGAAGGTGCACGAGATCGGCTGGCTGCCGCCCACCTGCGCCTATGCGCTGGTTCGCGACGGCAAGGATCTGTACTGGTGGCACTATCTCGTCTCCGGCGATTGGGAGACGGTGCATCAGGCCGGCATTTCCGCGCGCGGCCGCACCGTTAATGAACTGGATGTGGATGTTGACGATTTCGAGGATTATGTGGTCGACTGGCCGCTGACAGTGGGCGAGACGGCGGGCGAAAGGGAGCATGGCTGACGGAAAGCGCCAATTTTCGTTTTGGTCCTATTCCTGCCCCATCGTTCTCTTATGGCATGTCGCCGAAACTGTGCCGCAGTTTCGAGAGAACGACATGCCTGAAAAAGGCCCACCGTTCGACCATTCAGGTAAATGATCCGCAAAAAGCGGACGAGGGACATCAAAACGCATGCGCTATCGGCTGTCCGCCATCGTTCTTTCGTGCATTGCCCTTCAGGGCATCCTGTCGCTTCCCGCTTCGGCCCAGCAACCGCCGGCTTTCGAATGCACGCTGGTCACCTCCATCGAAACCGGCGCGGTCATCAACCAGCAGGGCGCCTGCGACCAGCGCGTGGCGCCGGCCTCCACCTTCAAGGTGCCCTTGGCGCTGATCGGTTATGACGCCGGTATCCTGCTGGACGACAAGACGCCCGCATGGGACTGGAAACCCGGCACGGAGGCCCGCGCGCAGGATCGCAAGACGGTCGATCCAACCTCATGGGAACAGGATTCCGTGCTGTGGTACTCGCGGGAACTCACCCGCCGCCTCGGCCCGGAAAAATTCGCCGCCTATGTGAAACGTCTGGGTTACGGCAATGCCGATGTGTCCGGCGAGCCGGGCAAGAATAACGGCCTTACCCATTCCTGGCTGGGTGCTTCGCTGACCATTTCGCCGGTCGAACAGGTGGGCTTCATCCGCCGCCTGCTGGCCGGAAATCTGCCGCTCTCGCGCGACGCGCAGGCAAAGACCCGAGCGATCGTGCCGGTATTCGATGCGCCGGAAAGCTGGAGCGTGCACGGCAAGACCGGCACGGGCTACATGCGTGACGAAAAGGGCAACCCCGACCGCAACCGTCCCTTCGGCTGGTTCGTCGGCTGGGCGGAGCGCGAAGGCCAGCACATCGTCTTCGCAAGGCTTCGTGTTTCCGACAAGCCATCGAACGAAGCGCTCGGTCCGCTGGTGCGCGACGCCTTCCTGCGCGATATCCCGCGGCTGGCGGTGCATCGGTAGCTGAGCGTTTGTCGAGCCGCACTCACAATTCTGTGTGCGACAAAAAAAGTCGTCTTCCCTTGACCTTCCCATGATGGGAATCCCTACATAAGGTCTCGAAACGGGCGAAGGACGCCCATAGGGAAGTGATGTCATGAATATCGGACAGGCATCGGATGCATCCGGCGTTTCCGCCAAGATGATCCGTTATTACGAGCAGATCGGTCTCATCACGCCCGCCGCCCGCACCGGCAACAATTACCGGGTCTATGGTGAGCAGGACGTGCATAATCTGCGCTTCATCAAGCGGGCGCGCACGCTCGGCTTTTCACTGGAAGAGACCGAAACGCTGCTGAAACTCTGGCAGGACAAGAGCCGCGAGAGTTCGGCGGTGAAGGACATCGCGCTCGGGCATATCGCCGATCTCGAACAGAAGATCGCCGAGATGAAGGGCATGGTGAAGACGCTGTCTCATCTTGCCCATTGCTGCGGCGGTGACCACCGGCCCGATTGCCCCATCCTTGATGATCTAGCGGCAGGCGTCGAAAAGCCCGCCCACAAGCCGGCGAAGGCGCATTGACCTTGCAATAGCCGGGCACGGCAACATCGTTATGATCTTCCCCGTTACGGACACGAGCTGCCGCCATGCCGCTGGAATGAAGATGGAAAATATGCTACTGAGTAGCATCATTCTCTTGAAACGGGATCGCCGCCATGTCCGTAAAGGCATCTGTATCCATTTCCGATCAGCAGGATATTTTCGCGCGCAGGCTGGTGGAGGAGGGGCGTTACGCCAGCCTCAGCGCCGTGGTCCAGCGCGGACTGGAATTGCTCCGGCAGGAAACCGAATTGAAGGACGCCGAGCTTGCCGCCCTTCGCGATTTGCTGACTGAGCGCGGGCAGGGAAAATTTATCTCCGTCGAAGACGGCAAGGACAGAACCGCGGCGATGATCGCGGCCAAAAAGGCCAGCTATGGCCTTTAAGGTCCTGCGTTCGACGGAAACGGATCAGGACCTCGGCCTCATTCTGGACCATCTCGTCCAATCCTATATCGACCTTGGCGATGCCTTGCCGGCTGCTTTCACACGGGCTGCACGGCGTGTGGGGTCGATTGAAGCGGATATGGAGGCTCTTCACAAAGCGCCTTTTCAGGGGACATTGTCACCTGAAATATTGCCAGGCCTTCGCCGGGTAACGAAAAATCAGGCCGTCTTTTATTTCGATGTTGATGAGAGCGAAAAGACCGTTCGTATTCTCGCGGTGTTTTTCAGCGGGCAGGACCATCTGCGCCATATGCTGAAGCGCCTTGCATCCTACCCCGCAGAGGGTTCCTGACGCCGCCGAGTTCACCCAAACGGGAAAAGCTGAGAAGCCGCCTTGACCTCAATGGCGCTTGAGGTTCTAGTTTGCCCGCCGTATCGCAAAAATGGAAAGGATACGGCTTTGACGAGTGTGGAAATGACGGAGAAAAATAGCTGGACGGAATTGCTGAGCGGGGCGAACCTCTCGCTTCTGACCGTTATTTCCTCCGGGATAGGCCTGCATGCCTTCAACCAGTTCGCGGTGGTGACGGCCCTGCCGGTTGCCGTGCGCGAAATCGGTGGCGCGGCCTTCTATAGCTGGGCCTACAGCCTCTATTTCGTCGGTTCCGTAGCGGGCGGCGTTACCGCCGTTCTGTTTCGCGAGCGTTTTGGCGCACGCAGCGTTCTACTCCTGTGCTGCCTGATCTTTTCCTTCGGCTCCGTCATGTCGGCGCTCGCCGACAGCTTTTTATGGGTCGTCATCGGCCGGGCGTTGCAGGGGCTTGCCGATGGGCTGATCGTGGCGGTGTGTTACAGCCTGATACCCGCCGGTTTTCGTTCGGCGCTGCTACCGAAGGTCTTTGCCATCGAGGCGGCCATCTGGGCGGTCGCGTCTTTCGTCGGGCCGCTGACCGGCGGTTTTGCCACCGAACACATCTCCTGGCGCGCCACATTCCTGCTGTCGGCACCGCTGATCGTGCTGCTGCTGGCCTATACGGCCATTGCCGTCTCAGCCGAACGGCCGGTTGCGGCGTCACGCAAGCCACTGGTTCCGCTGCTTCTTTGCCTTGTCGGTGCTTTGGCCTTTTCCGCGCCCTCCGCCTTTGAGGATGCCGGTCTGCGCATCGCCTCCCTGCTTGCCGGGGCAGCGCTGTTATGGGCCTCGCTGAAGGTGGGCATCCGTCCTTCCATGGGGCTCTTCCCGAAGGATTCCTTCCGGCTGAAAACGGTGCTCGGAAGCGGCTTCTGGGTGCTGTTCCTGATGTCCTATGCCCATGCGCTGGGCAGCGTCTATCTCGCTTATGTCGCCATTAATCTCTGGCACCACGAACCGACCTTTGCCGGTTTCATCGTCGTGACGATGCCGCTTGCGTGGAGCCTTGTCGCGATGCTGATCGGCAGCCTGCGTTCCAACCGCCTGCGGGAGCTGTGCCTGCATTACGGCCCTTACCAGATGGTGCCGGGCTGCGCCCTGCTCGGGCTTGGGCTGGCGACGGGCAACTGGCCGGAAATGCTGCTTGGGCAGATATTGATCGGTTCGGCTTTCGGCATGTCCTGGGCCGGCATCAGCCAGGCCGCCATGGAGGCCGCACCGGAAGACGAGCGCAAGATGACCGGTGCGCTGCTGCCCACGGTCGCGACACTCGGAGCCGCGGCCGGTGCGGGGGCAAGTGGGACCGTCGCTGCGGCGAGCGATCTCGTTCTGCAGATCGATCTTGCGGATGTGACGATGCCGATGGTCTATCTTTACGGGCTGGGTGTCATCGTTTCGCTGCTCGCGATCCTGACCACCCGCGGCTTGCGGAGCGGACAGCGCTAACGCCCCTGCGGCGTTCACGCGGTTACGACTGGGTGGTGGCGATGGTGATCGCCGCCAGATACACGACGAAGGCCATGATCGCGATTGCGCCGATAATGATGATGGCACCTTTTCCGGCGCGTTTTTTCTCGGCCTTGTTTTCGTTGGCTTCTGTCGGAAACAGGATGGGATCGCGGGAATCGCTGATTTTTGTCATGCCGTTTCTCCTTTCGGCGGTTGCTGGATCATCAACAGCCAGCTCCGCCAAAAGGTTCCTCACGGACGCAGCGCCCAGGTGGTGGCATGCACCACAGCGCCCGGTGCTGCCCTGAGGAGCGCCGAGCGCACGGGTTCGAAACCCTCGATGCGTTTTGTGCCGACATACCGGCCCCGGTTGGCAAAGACTTCGATGGAGCCGTAATCCAGAAAGATGCGGATGCGCGAAGCCCTCGCACCCTTGGCGATGTAATGCGGCGAGGGGCCGTCGCGTCCGTCCTCGTGGCGGATCCACAGGCCGGTTTCATCGGAGACAAGACCAAGCTCGACCACCGGATGTTCGAGCACCAGCTCGAAAGGCGCACCGGGTGATGTAAGCTCGATCAGCATCTCCACCGCGCCGTTGATGAAGGTGACACGTTCGCCAGCCGCCAGCCGTGTGCGGTCGAGAATATGGCTGCGCAGGCTTTCCGCAGCACCGATCGGCGGGGTCAGCAGCTCGCCGTTCGAATAGTGGATCCGTCGCGGCAGCGTCATGGAGGTGGGGAAATCGATCTCCGGATTGGCATCCGCCCAATTGGCAAGCCACCCGATACCGATGATACTGTCGCCATCGAGAAACGCCTGAAAGGCGTAGTTGTCGGTGCCGAAATCCAGCTCCTGGCCGAATTCCCTGGTGAAGACCTTGCCGTCGAACCAGCCGACATCGGCCATGGTCAGGTTCTTGCGGCCTGTCTCCGGGTCTTCCGAATGCATCAGCCCATAGACCAGCACCCAGCGGGTGGAGCGGGCATTGGCCGGGCCATCGAGCGGCAGAAGGCAGGGGCATTCGATGGCCGTGGTTTTGTAGCGCGTTTCCACCCAAAGCTTGCCCACATAGGTCCAGCCGGATGCGGCGGTGGGGTCGAGCGTCTCGTAAAGCAGGATGACGCCGCCACCGTCGCTCTGGCTGCCCAGCACCATTTTCCACAGGCCATCGGGACCGCGAAAGACATAAGGATCGCGGAAATCCGGCGTCAGCCCCTGTCCGTCCGGACGGTGGCCCAGAATGACCTCGGCCTGCCCGGCCATGATGAGATCGGAAGAGGTGGCGGTAAGCTGTATCTGCTGTTCGGGAATGCGGTCCTGAACCTGCTCGGTGAAGAACACGCGGATACCTGTGCCTTCCACCAGTGGAATGGTCGAGCCGGAATAGGCGCCGCCACGCTTGTCCGGCCGCGTCGTCAGATCCTCTGACGGGAAGAGGAAGATCGGCAGGTGTCGCCAGCGCAGGTAGTCCGAGGATACCGCGTGGCCCCAATGCATGGTGTTCCAGCGCAGCCCGTGTGAATAATGCTGGTAGAACAGATGCGGCCGCCCTTCGAACCGGCCAAAGCCGTTCGGATCGTTCATCCAGCCGAAGGGCGGGCGGAAGTGGTAGCTGTCAGGCAGTTCCGGTGCGGCATTGTCCGGCTTGGTATGGACGACGGTTATGCCGGTTTCTAGCACGTCTGCCGCGGTGAACCAGTAGATGACCGAAACGGCTGTCGTCACCGTGTCGTAACTCAGCTCCACATGGCCGCCGCCGAAGACCTGATAGATTCTAAATCCGAACTCTTCGGTGTTGACGCTTGAAACTTCAGCGAATTTTCCATTCGCGTTGGAAAAGGAGACGGCGCCGGGTTCGGCAGGCTTTTTCGCCTTCAGCCAGACATGGAAGGTGGCATTAACAGGCAGATCGGTGTGAAGGGTGCGGATTGCGCTTTCCGGCTCGGCGGTTACGGCGTCAACGACGGTCATTCCCGTTCCTTTCGTTGCTGCTACTTCGGTTCAGAAAACGCAACGAATGGGACGAAAGAAAGTTCAACTGCCGGCGGTTTCGCCGTCCTCAGCCTCGTATTTGCCATCCAGTTCAAACACCAGTCCGTCCGGATGGTAGAAGGTGCGGCCTTCGCCGGAGAAATAGGCCGCAACAATCTGGTTGGTCAGCCGCGAGCCGAAACCCTTGCGCGTCGGTGGCCTGACCGTTGGTCCACCAGTCTCGCGCCAGCGCAGTTCGAAGCGGTCGCTGTCATCCAGCGTCCAGACGATTTCGACCCTGCCGCTCTCATTGGAAAGCGCGCCGTATTTCAGCGCATTGGTGGCCAGTTCGTAGACGGCAAGTGACAGGCCGAGTGCCTGTTGCGGCGCGATTTCCATGTCCGGGCCGGAAATAATCACGCGCTCCTTGTCGTCGAGATGCGGATAAACCGAATCGCGGACAAGCGCGGTGATGCTGGCGCCCTTTCCCGAGGCGTGCATGAGGTTCTGGGCGTTGCCGAGTGCTGCGATGCGCCTCTTGATGGTGTCGCGTGCCTCCTCCAGCGTCGGCGAATGGCGCAGGGTGGCGCTGACGACCGCGGTGGTGATCGCCATCGTGTTCTTGACCCGGTGGACGAGTTCGCGCCGCAGAACCTCTTCCCGTTTGCGGCTTTCGACCGTCGGAGTGGTCTCGACCGTGATGTTGATCAGGCCGGCGACTTTGCCGTGATCGTCATAAAGCGGGCTGTAGGAAAAGGTCCAATAGGTGTCTTCCGGATAGGCGTTTCGATCCATGACGAGGTGCAGGTCCTCGGCAAAGGTGCCCCTGCCGGACAGCGCTTCGTCCACGAAGGGTTTCACGTCGTCCCAGACATCGGACCAGAGAATGTGAAACGGCTTGCCGAGCGCATCCTGTTCCTTCAGCCCCAGAAGCGGCCGGTAGGCATCGTTATAGATGATGTTGAGGTCGGGGCCCCAGAACAGGCAGATGGCATGGCCTTGCTTGAGGATCATCTGCACGGTGGTTTTGAGCGATACCGGCCATGTCTCTATCGGCCCCGTGCTTGTCGACGCCCAGTCGAAGCGGCGGACGGCCTTGCCCATTTCACTGTCGTCATAGGGGAAATCTGGCACGAATATATCCTGCTTGCACTGCGGCTCATCTATTGGATGTTTGTATGTTCAAATATACCTGTAGTTCAAATTGATTTTTCCAAAGTCCGGTACGGCTTCCCGTAATCGCGGCTTTCCCCCTCGCAACCGGGTGGGAAAAACGCCATATCAGGCAAAAGCAGGGAGTTTATCCGTGATGAAATTCGACAATTCCTATGCCCGCCTGCCGGAACGGTTCAGCGCCGCCGTTTTGCCGACGCCGGTGAAGGCGCCGCGCCTCATCGCCTTCAATCGCGCGCTGGCCGACGAGCTTCTTCTTGATGTTTCGGGCCTTGACGATGAAAGGCTGGCGGCGATCTTTTCCGGTAATGTGGTGCCGCAGGGGGCCGAACCGCTGGCCATGGCTTATGCCGGCCACCAGTTCGGCGGTTTCGTGCCGCAGCTCGGTGACGGCCGTGCCATTCTTCTCGGTGAGGTGATCGACAGGAACGGAAAACGCCGCGATATCCAGCTGAAAGGCTCCGGCCCGACGCCGTTTTCGCGAAGGGGCGACGGGCGTGCAGCCCTTGGCCCGGTGCTGCGCGAATATATCGTCTCCGAGGCAATGTTTGCGCTCGGCATTCCCGCGACAAGGGCGCTGGCAGCCGTTCTTTCCGGCGAAAGGGTGCAGCGCGAGGTCGGCCTGCCGGGTGGCGTTTTCACCCGCGTTGCGGCAAGCCACATCCGGGTCGGCACCTTCCAGTTCTTTGCCGCGCGCGAGGATGACGAGGCGATCAGGAACCTCGCGGACTATGTGATCGACCGCCACTATCCCGAAGCGAAAGGCGCCGGCAATCCTTACCTCGCCCTGTTGCAGGGCATCGCGCAGCGACAGTGTGAACTCATCGCCCGCTGGATGATGGTGGGTTTTATCCATGGCGTGATGAACACCGACAATATGGCGGTCTCCGGCGAGACGATCGACTTCGGACCATGTGCTTTCCTCGACGAATATCACCCGAACAAGGTGTTCTCCTCGATAGACGCGCAGGGGCGTTACGCCTTCAACAACCAGCCGGGCATCGCCCAGTGGAACATTGCAAGACTGGCGGAATGCCTCCTGCCGTTGCTCGACCCGGAAGTGGAGAAAGCCGCTGAACTCGCCAATGCCGTGCTTGCCGATTTCGCTGCCGCCTTCCCCAAACGCTGGCTTGCCGGCATGCGCGAAAAACTGGGCCTGACAGTGGAGGAAGAGGGCGACATCGATCTGGTGCAGGCGCTGCTGGCGTTGATGCAGGCATCGGAGGCCGACTACACGCTGACCTTCCGGCGTCTTTCCCACGCGGCTGACGGCGATGCCGAGCCGTTTCGCGGCATGTTCATCGATATCGCAGCGGCGGATGAATGGCTGGCGCGCTGGCGGGCGAGAGCCGGGCGGGAAAATGTTTCCGCCACCGAGAGGTCGCGGGCGATGCTCACAATCAATCCGGCCATCATTCCCCGCAACCACCGCATCGAGGAACTGATCGCAGCGGCAGTGGAAGACGGTGATTTCGAACCCTTCCACGCCATGCTGGCCGCGATTGCGACGCCCTTCGAGGAACGACCGGACAATTTCGTCTATATGCAGCCGCCGATGAGCGATGAGAGGGTGTTCCGGACGTTTTGCGGGACGTGATTTTGGTCAGTTATTCCGCCTCTCGTCGTCATGCTCGGGCCTGTCCCGAGCATCTGCGACCTATCGATTTGTGAGACGTTGGCAGATCCTCGGGACGAGCCCGAGGATGACGACGAATGTGTCAGCCCCTTAATTACCCAACCCTCGCCAGCGGCTCATGCGTGCCATAATACCGGCCGAACCTGTTTTCGAGGAATTTCGGCAGCGCCACTTCCTCCTGCCGGACGAAGCCCTTTTGCGGCAAAGAGCCTTCCGAGAGAAGGTCGAGGACCGTGCAGATGCCCGCAGCCGTCGTGATCTGGATCGCGCTCATCATCCGGCCGGAAACCGGACCGGCATAGACCTTGTTGGCATAGGTTTCCTGCAAGAAACGGCCGTTGCGGGTGCCGCAGACGGTGACGAAGACGATAACTACGTCCTGCATGGTGCCGGGCAGGGCGTTTTCGAACAGGTCCTTCAGCACATCGCGGCGGTTGCGCAGGTTGAGGTCGTTCAGCAGCGCTTTCATGATCGCCACATGGCCGGGGTAACGGATGGTGCGGTAATTCATCGTCCGCACCTTGCCTTCCAGCGTGGCGCACAGCGTGCCGAGACCGCCCGAGGTGTTGAAAGCCTCATAGGTGACGCCGTCGAGCGAGAATTCCTCACGTTCCTCAAGCGCCGGAACGGCGGTGAGCCGGCCTTCGACGATCGCCTCGCAGGGCTCGATATATTCGTTGATCAGCCCGTCCGTGCTCCAGGTGAGATTGTAGTTGAGCGCATTGGAGGGATATTGCGGCAGCGCGCCGACGCGCATGCGTACGCTGTCCAGCTTGTCGAACCGGGCAGCGAGATCGGCGGCGACGATGGAGATGAAACCGGGTGCGAGGCCGCATTGCGGAATGAGCGCGGTTTCAGCCGTTTCCGCCAGCGCCTTGACCTTGCGGGTGGATTCGACGTCTTCGGTGAGATCGAGATAATGCGTGCCGACGGCGACTGCCGCTTCCGCGATACCCGCCGTCAGGTGGAAGGGGGCGGCGGAAAGCACGGCGAATTTGCCCTTCAACAGTGCTTCCAGCGCCGGACGGTCACCGATGTCGACGATTTCGGTATCGACGCGCTCATGTGCCGGTACGTTCGTCAACTGGTCGGCCGAGCGATCGGCAACCGTGATGCGATAATCGCCGGTGACGGCCAGCATCCAGGCGATGGCTGAACCGATATTGCCCGCGCCGATGACGACAATGTTTTTCATGTTTTTGTTCCCCGCAGTAAATTCGCATGTGTCTGCGCACCGAGTGCGCTTCAAAGACAGAATGCCAGCTTTTATTGACGATTCGCAGCTTCACTATGTGCGGATAGCGGGTTAATATTGAGCAATTAGACGACAGGATTGGTCACTATGACGATTGCCGAAAAGGACCGGGCGCTGCTTGCCCTGCTTTCCGAAAATGCCCGCATGCCGGTGGCGGAACTGGCGCGCAAACTCGGCCTTTCGCGCACCACGGTGCAGGCCCGCATCGAGCGGCTGGAGGCCGACGGCGTGATCGCCGGTTATGGCTTGAGGCTTTCGGAAAGCTATCTTTCCGGGCTGGTGCGCGCGCATGTGCTGATCACCATCGCACCAAAGGCGCTGCCCGGCGTGACGGCAGCACTTGCCGCCATCAAGGAAGTGACGACGCTGCATTCGGTAAGCGGCACGTTTGATCTCATCGCCATTCTGGCCGCGCCATCGATCCTCGACCTCGACCGGCTGATCGACAGGATCGGCGCGCTTGATGGTGTGGAGCGGACGTTGTCGTCGATCATTCTTTCGACGCGGATTTCGCGGTAGGGCGGTGGGGGAGTGCGGCAAGCGCAACGCAGGTGAGTGCGCGCGATGTTCTCTTCTCCCTCATCCCTGTGCTCGTCACAGGGATCCAGCCAGCCCAAGTCCCTGGGCCGAAAGGACGCTTCCCGCCGCGCAGACGCGCGTCGGCTGGATTCCTGTGACAGGCACAGGAATGAGGAAGGTGGAGGGTTGCCTTACCCTAAGCCGCAACCCTCTCATCATAAGCCTTCTGCGCCGCCATCACGGCGTCGATATTACCCTCCGCCCAATGGGCAAGCGCCGCCACCGTGTCGGTCAGCGTCCGCCCCAGCGGCGTCAACGAATATTCGACAGTCACCGGCACGGTCGGGAACACCTGCCGGGAAATCAGGCCGTCACGCTCGAGCTTCTTCAGCGTCTGCGACAGGACCTTCTGCGAAATGCCCTTGATCTCGCGCCGCAGCAGGTTGAAGCGCACGGGGTCCAACCGCAGCTTGTCGAGGATCAACAGCGCCCATTTGTCGGCGATCCTGTCCAGAACCAAGCGTGTGGGGCAGCGGTCCTCATAAACGTCATAGACGCGTTCCATCGATGTCATCCCTTTTTCGAAAGGTCGGGCCGGTTTCCTCGAGGATACCAGATAACCGAAAAGTGCTCTCTTTTCATGATTTCCAACACGCAGTATGTGTGTTTACGAAACATGGTTTCCATTAGATACTACGGAGATTTGAGATGACTGGCAAGATACTCGTAATCGGTTCCACCGGCACCATCGGCACGCCGCTGGTAAAGGCGCTTTTGACCAAGGGCGAAAGCGTGAAGGCGGCGTCGCGCACCGGCAACGCAGCGGACGGCGCAGAAGGGGTGAGGTTTGATTATACCGATGGCTCGACTTACGCGGACGCATTTGACGGTGTGGATCGGCTGTTTCTGATCCTCGCGGGTGGGCGTCTGGATGCCATCGACGCGCTGACGCCGGTGGTCGAGGAAGCCGCGCGTCGCAAGGTGAAGATCGTGTTCCTTAGCGTCTTCGGCGTCGATGCCGACGATTCCATTCCCTATCGCCAGATCGAGCTGAAGATCATCGCTTCCGGCGTGCCTTACGTCATTCTGCGCCCCAACTGGTTTGCCGATAATTTCCACACCTACTGGAAGGCCGGCATCGAACACGGCGAGATCGCCGTTCCGGCGGGCGAGGGCAAGTCGAGCTTCATCGACGTGCGCGATATCGCCGACAGTGCCGCAGCCGCTCTGACCTCGAATGCCTTCGACGGCAAGGCGTTCAACCTGACCGGCCCGAGGGCGATCGGTTACAGTGAAGCGGCCGCGATCATCTCGCAGGCAATCGGCAAGCAGGTCGGCTATAGCGCGGTTTCGGACGAGGTCTTCATCGGCATCCTCACCGGTGCGGGCGTTCCCAAGGACTATGCCTCGTTCCTCGCCTCGATCTTCCACCCCGTGCGCGAGGGCTGGACCTCGGCGGTGACCGGCGATGTCGAGACTTTGACCGGCCACGCGCCGCGTTCGCTGGAGGCCTATGTGGCCGACCATCTGGATGCGCTGAAGGGCTGACGCTCAGAAACGAGAAGCCCGCCGCGCTCACGCCGGATCGGTGGAGCCGCGGCGGGCCTTGAAGAGCATTTTCAGCCGCTGGATATCGTCTGTAGTCCAGCCTTGTGGATCGGTCACCTCCGTCCAGGCATCGATATAATGTTCCGGCGCATAGACATGGCCGTAACCGATCGGCGCCGTGGTGGCGGCGGCGACATCGAGACCGAGCTGAAGCAAAGTCACCACCGGGAACCAGCGGAAGGATGTGGAAACGTCAGGTCCGTGATGCGCCATCCATTGCGGCCGCCGGTAAAGCGAGGCGGGCTCGAAGAAGGTGATCGGGTCGCTGGCATATTGCAGATAAACGATGCGCATCGGCCCCCACGCCACATCAGGCATATGGGCGGTGGTATATTGGTTGGCGAAGCGGATGACGGAGGAATCGCGGAAACGCGGCAGCCATTCGGGCGTGCCCGGCACCCGCCCATTGGTGGCCATGCGCCATGTGGGGCTGGAGAAGGGCGGGCCGCTCCACAGCGCGCCCTGGAAGGGGTCAGCCAGCACATCGTAAAGATCGGAGGATTTCTGCGAATTGAGCGAACCGAGGCTGAGGCCATGCAGGTAAAGCTTCGGCCGCGTCTCCTTCGGCAGGGTCGTCCAGTAGCCATAGACGGCCTGAAACAGCGCACGCGCCGTTTCCACGCCATAATCCGGTTCGGTCAAAAGCGCGATCCAGCTTGAAAGATAGGAATATTGCACGGCAACGCTCGCGACATCGCCGTCATGCAGATATTCGACGGTGTCGAGCGCTTCGGGGTCGATCCAGCCGGTGCCGGTGGGAATGACGACCAGCAGCACCTTGCGTTCGAACCCGCCGACCCGCTTCAGCTCCTCCAGCGCAAGCGCTGCCCTTTGCTCGGGCGTGGACGCGGAATTCAGCCCCGCATAGACCCTGAGCGGCTCCTTGGCTGCGCGATGGGTGAAGGCGGAGATTTCTTGTGCCTCCGGCCCGCCGGCCACGAATTCCCGGCCTCTGCGACCAAGCGATTCCCATGTCATCAGCGAAGCGCTGCTGCCGGTTTTGAATGGATCGGAAGGGCGCGGCACATCCGGCTCGATCAGCGCATCCACCTGTTTCAGTGAGGAATCGGCAAACTTCAGGCCAATATCGAAGATCAGGCCGTTCAGCAGCATCCATGACAGCACGATGGCGGCAGCGATACCAAGCACATTGGCCAGCCGGCGCGGCAGGAAGTGACGACTGCGCGCGGAAAAGAACCGCCGGATGAGCTGGAAAAGACGGCCCGCGCCGATGAGCAGGGCGGCGACCAGCACCGAAACACCGCCGGTCTTGGTGGGGTGGGCGCTGGGCAGCGGATCGAGTTCCATCAGGATACGGATGGAGTTCTGCCAGTCTCGTGCCTGCCATAGAAACGCGATTGCCGTAATCGCGCTCGCGAGCGCGATGAGAAAACGGATGCTGCGCCGGTTATGGTGCGAGGGGTGGGGTAGTTCCAGATAGGTCCAGACGGCGGTGAGCGCCACGCCGATCAGATAACCGATGGCAAAGGAAAATCCGCACAGCACACCCTGCATCAGCCATGTGCGCGGCAGAAGAGACGGTGTGAGCGAAGCGCAGAACAGAATAGTGCCGAAGACGATGCCGGTTGCCGAAAGACCCGCAAACAACCGCCCAACCCATTGTTTCAACAACTTGACTTGCCCCTTTTGCCCGCCGCCTGACACGAGTGTAGTATGCGGCGGGCGAGGGTGCAAACCCTGTTCGCAGGATAAAAATCACAAAGATAGGAAAATAATCCTTTACACCGTGACGGTGGTTTGATAGGTTTAGGTCACAGTCGGAGATTTGCGGCTGAACGGCGAATGCCGGTTGGGCAAGCTGTCGTTCCGATTTTATGACAACCTCCCGCCATACTCGCCCTTGAGGCGAGGATCCATAGCCGGTCAAGCGGTGGATCCTGGGGACAAGCCCGAGGATGACGTCGGAGTGTCTGGTGAGGGTTGTCATGCATTGGATGATGCCCACGCCTCGTTCGTCTCCGAAAGGAGCATGACGATAGAGGGCGCTCAGACTTTATCTGCAATCTGAACCGGTTCCGAGGGTGGCATTCCCCCAAGCGGCGCGCTCTTGCGTATTCATATTATTCTCTCGCAGGTCGATCCCATGACGAATTTCCGCAATTGCGATCCGGCGCTCCACGGCGTCTGGCCGGAAGAGTGCGCCTATGGCGGCGAGGGGAGGCTGGACACCGCGCCTGAGACAAAATCGCGAGCCGATAAGCTGGCCGCTGAAGATGCGGCGCGCAACGGTGAACTGCGGCAGATGATGAACGAGCTGACGGTGGAGATGCGCGATCAGTTTTACATGTATCGCAACCTGCGGCAGGCAAGCGAGGCGGCATTATTGGCGACGGCGGAAGACGCTTCGGGCAAACAGGCGCGCGCCGATGTGAAGGCCGCGACAGACCAACTTTCGGTGGTTGTTCGGACGCTGGAGCGGATCGATGTCTTGCAAAGGCTTTTGGCGGAAGAGCGCGCCGCGCTTTCCGGAGAGGATGACACTGATAGCGAAGATTACGAAGCCGCAGTGGCGCATTTCCTCAAACGCATCGACGAACTGGCAGAGCAGAAATGCCGCGCAAGACTGGAAGCGGCGATCACGCTTGCGCCGGACATTCCGGCAGGGTCTGGCGCATGACGGGTCTTTCGCCAGAACCCCGACTACAGGAGCAGGTCTTTACCCTTCTGCGCGACTGGCGTTTCATCGGCAACCTGCCGCAGCAGCCGCCGGATGGTGACTGGCGGACGTGGCTTCTGATCGGCGGGCGCGGCTCCGGCAAGACCCGCGCCGGGGCCGAATGGGTGCACAGGATTGCGTCCGCTGCGAAACATTCGGATTTGCGCATCGCGCTGGTGGCGGAAACGCTGGGGGATGCCCGCGAGGTGATGATCGACGGCATTTCCGGCATCTGCCGCATTGCCCGCCGCCGCCGTCCTGCCTTCGAGGTCACGCGCCGGCGGCTCGTCTGGCCGAACGGGGCGATGGCGCAGGTGTTTTCGTCCGAAGACCCCGAAAGCCTGCGCGGCCCGCAATTCCACATGGCCTGGGCCGATGAACTCGGGAAATGGAAATATCCGCAGGAAACCTGGGACATGTTGCAATTCGGCCTGCGTCTGGGCGAGGCCCCACGGCAACTGGTGACGACGACGCCACGGCCGATTCCGCTGTTGAAGGCGCTCCTGGCCGACCCTTCGAGCCGGGTGGCGCGGATGCCGACGGCGATGAATGCGCAAAACCTGTCGCCCGGTTTCCTGAAAGCCATGCATGACCGTTACGGCGGCACGCGGCTGGGGCGTCAGGAAATCGGCGGCGAACTGATCGACGAGCGGGAAGGCGCACTGTGGAAACGTGCCGATCTGGAAGCGATTGTAGAAACCGAACACGAGCCGCTGGCACGGGTCGTGGTCGCGGTCGACCCGCCTGCCGGGATAGGCGAAAATTCCTGCTGCGGCATCGTGGCAGTGGGGCTTGGCATATCAGGCAAACTGGTGGTTCTTGCGGATTGTTCGGTGGAGGCCGAAACGCCGGCCGGCTGGGCGCGCGCCGTGGTCGCCGCCGTCCGCCGTCACGAGGCCGACCGGGTGGTGGCCGAGGTCAATCAGGGCGGGGAGATGGTGCGGGCGATGTTGCAAAGCATCGATGCCAACCTGCCGCTGATGCTGGTGCGGGCAAGCCGCGGCAAATTCACCCGCGCCGAGCCGGTGGCCGCACTTTACGAACAGGGCAGGGTGCGGCACGCCGCACGGTTTGAGAAGCTCACGGACCAGATGGCGGATTTCGGACCCGATGGGTTGTCCTCCGGACGCTCGCCCGACCGGCTGGATGCGCTGGTCTGGGCGATAACGGCGCTGACGACGACGGTGGCCGGTGAGCCGAGGGTGCGGGGGATGTGAGCGCACCCTCCAGTCCAAACACCGAGGTATCCTTACTCCGGCAGCTTTTTCGGCAGCCAGAGCCACGCGATGATGCCGACAATGAGGGTAAGCAGGCCGCCCGTCCCGATGGCGATGTGCAGTCCGGTCAGAAAGGCCTGCTTGGCCTGCGCGGCGACATCGGGGGTGATACCCGCATGATCGAGCGTTTCGTTGAGCGTTCCGGCAACACCGGGGCCGAGCAGACGGAAGCTGAGCGAGGCCAATGATCCAAGCAGGGTGATGCCGAGCGCATTGCCCAGCTCGTTGCTGGTCTCGGCAATCGAACCGGCAGCACCGGCCCGCTCGGCGGGAACCGCTGACACCGCGACCTCGGCCACGAGGCTGAAGGACAGCCCGTAGCCGATGCCGGCAATGATCGTCGAGGCGATGAAGGCGGGTGCACCGGCATCGGTGCTGGTGAACAGCAGTATGAAGATGCCTGCGCTGATCAGAAAGTGCGTCGCCACAAGCGCGGTCTTGCGGCCGATCCACTCCACGATGCGGGCGGTTCCCACACATGTTGCGGTCAGCACGATGGCCCCCGGCAGCGTCAAAAGCGCCGTGGTGAAGACATCGAAGCCGAGCACCGATTGCAGATAGATGCCGGAGAGGAAACCGGCGGCCGACCATATGAGCAGGGACAGAAGCCCGGTCAGGATCGCGATTGAAAAAATGCGGTCGCGGAACAGGCTGACATCGAGCAGCGGATAATCGATACGGGTCTGCCGGTAGAGGAACAGCGCCAGTCCGACAATGCCGACGATCCCGCCGATGGATTGCGTCACCGTCAGGCCCTCGGCTGCGGCGGTCTTGAGCGACCAGGTGAACAACAGGATGCCGGCAAATGACAGCACGAGGCTCGGAATGTCGATCCGGCTCTCAACCGTCGAGCGCACTTCGCGCAGCAGGGCCGGCGCGACGATCAGGAAGGTGAGCACGATGGGAACATTAATCAGGAACACCGCACCCCACGCGAAGTGCCGCAGCAACATGCCGCCGATAAGCGGGCCGATGGCGAAACCGGCCGCGAATGTTGCAGCAAAAATGCCGATGGCCTGCGCACGCATGCGCGGATCGGGAAACAGGGCGCTGACGATTGCCAGCGCGGACGGCAGCAATGTCGCGCCACCCAGCCCCATCAGCGCCCGCGCGGCGATCAGCATCAGGGGCGATTGCGAATAGGCCGCACTGAGCGATCCCACACCGAAGATCACGGTGCCGACCATGATGAGTCTGAGCCGCCCGTAGCGGTCGCCGATATTTCCAAAGGCGATCAGCAACGATCCAACCACGAAACCATAGATATCGAGGATCCAGAGCACTTGGTCGGCAGTCGGCGTGAGAGCGGAGGTCACATGCGGCATGGCGAGGTAAAGAATGGAGCCGTCCATGGCAACAAGCAGAACAAGCGGCAGCACGGCCATCAGGCCAAGCCATGCCTTTCGATCCGCTGAGTGTGGAAGTGTCATTTCAGTTATTGGGTCAGTCATGGGGCAAGAATCCTTGGCGAACGGCGCGTACAGGCGTGCCATTCCGGCCGCCGACGCGAGGGCCGGCGGGTGGTTGCGGTTGGGAGGCTTCTTCTATATACTTAACGTAACTTACTTTTGGTACATAGATATGTCAAGCACACATGATGACACCCAGGCGGCTGCGAAACGCGTTCGTCTCAGCCGTGAGCAGCGGCTGCGCCAGCTCCTTGATGTGGCGTGGCGGCTGGCGCGTGTGGAAGGCACCGACGCGCTGACATTGCCGCGTCTGGCCGAGGAGGCCGGTGTCACCAAACCGGTGATTTACGACCATTTCGGCACGCGCAACGGCCTGCTGACCGCGCTCTATCAGGATTTTGACGCGCGCCAAACAGCGTTGATAGACGCCGCTCTGGAGGCGCGCGGGCCGACATTGGAGGAGACGGCCAAGGTCATTGCCTCCTCTTATGTCGAGTGCGTGCTGGCCCAGGGCCGCGAGATTCCCGGTGTGCTGGCCGGGCTTGCCGGCTCCCCGGAACTGGAGCGCGTGAAGCGGGATTATCAACTCGTCTTCATCGGGAAATGTCGAAGCATACTTGCTCCATTCGCGGGGCCAAAGGCTATCGCACAATCCGGCTTCTGGGCGATGCTGGGTGCCGCCGACGCCTTGTCCCACGCCGCCGCGACGGGTGAGATCACGGCGGAACAGGCGCAGGCCGAACTCTACGAGATCATCGTCGCCATGGTCGGCAGGAACCGTCGACAGGACATGGCGTGAATACGGGATTCACGCAGAGCGTGTGAGGCATCCTGCACACCGTCAAAAACAAATGGCCCGGCAAACTTACCGGGCCATTTGTTTTTGCGCCTGTAATGCTGCGTCAGGTCTCCACAATCGATGACACCACCTCGGTCAGAACCTGCCCGGGGACAATGTCGAGTGCGCAGAAGCGTTTAGAAATAAACGCCAGCAGCCTTTATTTCTTCGGAGATTGCGCCGGTTTGGGCTGAGAGCCGGTTTCGCGCATCTGGCGCCACTCGTTTTCGAGACGGTCATAAACGGTCTGGGGGATTGTCGCTGTCATGGTGGCATTCCTCCTTGAATGGTCAACGCTGCGATATTGCGCGGTGAATGGAGTTAGCGCTCCAAGGTTGCGGAATTCAAGGAATTTTTTACCTCAAAACCCCGGCCTCAGGATTAAAATCGATTAGGTTTTTTTCAAATCGATTTAGTTCTGATGGCCGTCATGTGGAAAACTTGGGGGGTGATATCGCCCCCGATTTTCGGGAGCCGGCTATGGCCTATGACGAGGCGCGATTCTTCGCGCCGATGCGAATTTCCATTTTCGGCGGCCGCCTGCGCGCCGCACAGCTTGCCGGGACGAAGACGATATTGGCGGGTTTCGACAAGGCACTGCCGGGCGGTGATCCGCGCTGGCTGGCCTATATGCTGGCCACCGCCTTTCACGAGACGGCGGCGACCATGCAGCCGGTGCGCGAGACATTGGCGGCAAGCGATGCGGAGGCGATAGCACGGCTTGATCGCGCCTTTGCGGCGGGCAGGCTGCCCATGGTGCGCAAGCCCTATTGGCGACAGGACGTGGAAGATAAATGCTGGCTGGGGCGTGGTTTCGTGCAACTGACCCATCGCCGCAATTACGAGGCTATGTCGGCGCTAACGGGCGTGGACCTGCTGGCTCGCCTCGAACGGGCCATGGAGCCGGATGTGGCAACCGCGATCCTGATCCACGGCATGGCGGCAGGCAGCTTCACGGGCCGCAAGCTTTCCGATGTCTTTGAGGGCAGGCGGGAGGATTGGGATGATGCGCGTGCCGTCATCAACGGCAGCGACCGCGCCCGGCTTGTGGGGGATTACGGCCGCGCATTTCATCGTGCCCTTTTGGCGGCGCGGATTGAACCGGCGCGGGCCAGATGATAACCCGTTAGCAAGCGCCGCAAAGGCCATATTCGAATTTTGCATGACAGGTGACACCGTGATCCGCCATATCGTTTTTTTCACCGTTCCCGAGGAAAACCGCGACGCCGTGCGCAAGGGGCTTTCCGGGCTGACCGCCATTCCACATTCGCTGAAGCTGGAAATCGGTGAGAACGTGAAGAAGGACCAATGGGGCAATTCGGTCGATTTCATCGTCTATGGCGAGTTTGAAAACGAAGCGGCGCTGGCTGCCTACAAGGCCGACCCCGCCTATGATCTTTCGACCCGCACGGTAAAGCCCCTGCGCGAGACCCGTGTCGCCGCTGATTTCAACAGCGATACGGCGGTAAAAGCGCCGATCCGGTAAGTTTCGTCAAGACTCGAGCCCTCCACCCTCATTCCTGTGCTTGTCACAGGAATCCAGCCGACGCGCGTCTGCGCGGCGGGAAGAGTCCTTTCAGCCCAAAGACTTGGGCTGGCTGGATCCTGTGACAAGCACAGGGATGAGGGCCTAGCGGGAAACTGAGCCCGCATCAAAACAAGGACAACTCCATGCGATTTCCGTTTTCCCTGCCGCGCAAGCGCCCGGCGGATGGCAAAGCCTTGCCTGAAAGCCAGAAAATGGCGGGCGGCTTCATGGCGATGTCGACGCAGGGCGGGCAGGCCTTCTGGTCCGGCCGCTCCTATGCGGCACTTGCCCGTGAAGGCTTCATGAAAAATCCGGTGGCGCATCGCGCCGCCCGCATGGTGGCGGAAGCGTCCGCATCGGTCAGCTGGCTGCTTTACGATGGCGATGAAGAGATCGGCGATCATCCGCTGCTGGCGCTTCTGGTCAAGCCGAGCGCCCATATGGGCGGGCCGGATTTCTTCGAGGCGCTTTATGGCCATCTGATGCTTGCCGGAAACGCTTATATCGAGCCGCTGATGATCGGCAGGCGGTTGCGCGAATTGCACCTTCTGCGGCCCGACCGGGTGAGCATCATCGAGGGTGCGGATGGCTGGCCGGTGGGCTTTGACTATCGCGCTGAGGGCCGCGCCATCAGGCGCATCGCCGCCGACCGTGACGGGTTGGGGCTGCTGCACCTGAAGCTTTTCCACCCGCTGGACGATCGCGCAGGGTTCGCACCGCTCGCTTCTGCGGGTGCTGCTCTCGATCTGCACAACGCCGCGAGCCAGTGGAACAAGCGCCTGCTCGACAATTCCGCCCGGCCTTCCGGCGCGCTGGTCTACCAGCCGAAGGAGGGCGGCAATCTCTCCACCGAGCAATATGAACGGCTCAAACGCGAGCTGGAGGAAGGTTATCAGGGCGCGATGAATGCCGGACGTCCGCTTCTTCTAGAAGGCGGGTTAGACTGGAAGGCCATGGGGCTTTCGCCGCGCGACATGGATTTTCTGGAAGCGCGCAACGGAGCGGCCCGCGACATAGCGCTCGCTCTCGGCGTGCCGCCGATGCTGATCGGCATTCCCGGTGACAACACCTATGCCAATTACCAGGAGGCGAACCGCGCCTTTTATCGTCTCACAGTGCTGCCGCTCGTTAACCGCACGGCGGCACGGCTCTGTGGCTGGCTTTCGCCCATCTTCGGTTCCGGGCTGCGGCTCGAACCCGATCTCGACAGGATCGCCGGGCTTGCCGGCGAGCGGGACGCGTTGTGGACGCGGATCGGCGCGGCGTCGTTTCTGACCGACGAGGAAAAGCGGGAGGCTGTGGGGTACTAGGTGCTTGGCCCCGGCCACCGGGTCGGCTCTTCGACCAATTTCTGAACCAGCGGAATCGTTTTGTGAGGGCTTGCCGCCAAGCGATTCTGAAGACTCGCGAAAATGACGTTTTGAAACAGCGCAACTCACCTGCGGGCGACGCGGCGCGTCTGTCCGATGTCTCACATCCTAAACCGGAATGATTACCCATGTCTGAATTCGCCAATGAAAGCGGCATCTGGGCCGCCCGCATCACCGGTGCCGTGGCAGGCGCGGGTGTGTCGCTCGTTTATCTGCTGCCAAAAAGTAAACGCGAAGCGGCCAGCCGTTTCGTCACCGGCGTGTCCTGCGGCATGATCTTCGGCGGGCCGGTGGGCCTGTGGATCGTGCAGCAGCTCGAAATCGCCGGCGCGCTTTCCGGCCGGGAAATCATGGTGGCGGGTTCGGCGGCCGCCAGCATGGTCGCCTGGTGGGGGCTTGGCCTTCTGGTGCGCGTGGCCGACCGTTACAACGCCCGTCCACGCACCTAAGGCCGCAAAGCCTCGCTTTTCCTTCACATCGCAGGAGTTTCCCATGCACGTCTATCGCGGGCCGCGTCCCGCCACGCGCAAATTCGCCAATCTGGAACTGCGCGGCATATCCGGGGACGGCACGTTTTCCGGTTATGCCAGCGTCTTCGGCGAGGTCGATCTTGGTCGCGACGTGATCGAGCGCGGCGCTTTCCGTCGCTCTATCGAGGAGCGCGGTGCGGGCGGTATCCGCATGCTCTACCAGCATGATCCGGCCGAACCTATCGGCGCATGGCGCACGATCCGCGAGGATGAGCGCGGGCTTTACGTCGAGGGTGTTCTTGCCCCCGGCGTCGCCCGCTCCCGCGAGGTGCATTCGCTGATGAAGACGGGCGCGCTGGACGGGCTGTCGATCGGTTTTCGCACGGTACGCTCCGGCAAGGCGGCACGTTCCGGCGTCAGGCGCATTCTCGAAGCCGACCTCTGGGAAATCTCGGTCGTGACCTTTCCGATGCTGCCGTCTGCCCGGGTCTCCGATGTCAAGCATGCCCGCTTCTTCCGTGACCGCGAGACCGAACTGGTGCGCACCATGCGCCGCGCCGCGCGCTCGCTTTTCGACACAGCCTTCAAACGCTGAATTTCCGACAACCACTTCCGACACAAGGATGGCGACATGACAGAGCAGATGACAAAACCGGCCGCAATGACGGTTGCGCCACAGGTGAAGGCCGTGCCCGATACGATGACGGCGGCCTTCGACGAATTCATGGAGGCCTTCGAGGCCTTCCGCGACACCAACGATCAGCGGCTTTCCGATATCGAGCGCAAGATGGGCTCCGACGTCGTGACCCGCGACAAGCTCGACCGCATCGACAAGGCGCTCGACGACAACCGCAGGGTCATGGACGATCTGGCGCTCAAGAAGGCGCGTCCGGCACTTGGCCGCAGGGAGGCGCTTTCCCTCGATACGGACGAGCACAAGGCCGCTTTCGAGGCCTATATCCGCCGCGGTGAGGAGGGCGCATTGCGCGATCTGGAGGCCAAGGCCTTCGCCGGATCAAGCGGTGCGGATGGCGGTTATCTCTTGCCGACAGAAACGGATGGCGAGATCGGCCGGCGTATGACGGCGATTTCGCCGATCCGGGCGCTGGCGACCGTGCGGCAGGTTTCCACGGCTGTGTTGAAGAAACCATTTTCGCCCGGCGGACTTGCCACCGGCTGGGTTGCCGAAACCGCGGCCCGCCCGCAGACGGCGACGCCGCAGCTGGCCGAACTTTCTTTCCCGACCATGGAGCTCTATGCCATGCCCGCGGCAACCCAAGGGCTGCTGGATGATGCGGCGGTCGATATCGAGGCCTGGATCGCCTCGGAAGTGGACACCGCCTTTGCCGAACAGGAGGCCGCCGCCTTCATCGCCGGCGATGGCGTCAACAAGCCGAAGGGTTTCCTTTCCTATACGCCCATCGCCAATGGCGACTGGAGCTGGGGCAATATCGGTTATGTCGCGACCGGCGTTGCGGGCGGTTTTGCCTCCGCCGGGCCGATGGATGTGCTGCTTGATGCCGTCTATTCGTTGAAGGCCGGCCACCGCCAGAACGGCAACTTCATGATGAACCGCAAGACGCAAGCGGCGCTGCGCCGCTTCAAGGACACCAACGGCGCCTATCTGTGGCATCCACCCGCCGCCGCCGGCCAGCCCGCCTCGCTGATGGGCTTTCCGGTAACGGAGGCCGAAGACATGCCGAACGTGGTAGCAAACAGCTTCGCCATCGCTTTCGGCGATTTCCGCGCCGGTTATCTCGTCGTCGACCGCACCGGCGTGCGCATCCTGCGCGATCCCTATTCGGCAAAACCCTATGTGCTGTTCTACACCACCAAACGTGTGGGCGGTGGCGTGCAGAACTTCGAGGCGATCAAGCTGGTGAAGTTCGGGGTGAACTGACCGCTGACTTTGCGGCCCATTTCTTCTCCCCGAGGGGGAGAAGGTGGCCCGAAGGGCCGGATGAGGGGGTAAGCTCTCCGCATATCTCCGGCCCCGCCCTTCATCCCGCTGCCGCGATCTTCTCCCCGGCGGGGAGAAGGCGACGAGCTGCATCCGCTCGCTCCTTCACGACACGATTGCCTTCTTCTCCGGAGACCCCATGACCTATGCCCTCATTCATCCGCCGCAGGCGGAGCCGCTGACGCTTGCCGAGGTCAAGGCGCATCTGCGTCTCGACAGCGGTGACGAGGACGCGCTTCTTGCCGCACTGATCCGCACCGCCCGTGAGCATCTGGAACGCACCACCGGCCTTTGTTTGATCCGCCAGACCTGGCGGCTTTATCTCGACCGATGGCCGCCAAGCGACGTGATTCCGATTGGCAAGGGACCGGTGCAAACCATTAAAACGATTCTGGTTTTCGATGGTGAGGGACACGCGGCCGACATCACCACCACTGACAAATTGCTCGACGGCGAGGCGCGTCCGGCACGGCTGTGGCTGCGCAATCCTCCGCCCCCTGGACGGACGATGAACGGCATCGAGATCGACTTCATCGCCGGTTACGGCGAGGCCGGAACGGATGTGCCCGACACGCTGAAACGCGCCATGCTGATGCATGTGGCGCAGATGTTCGCCTTTCGTGGTGTCGTGGCTCCCGAAAACCAGCCGGCGGGCGTTCCCGCCGGTTACGAGCGGCTGGTGTCTCCCTTCTGCCGTGTGGGGCTTTAAGCCATGAATCTCGTTTTTCTAGACCCCGGCAAGCTGACGGTGCGGCTGGAGCTGGAGGTGCGTACCGAGGTGCCGGATGGGCAGGGCGGTGCTGCGGAAAGTTGGGATTTCCTGCGTTCGCTATGGGCGGCAATCGAGCCCGTCTCGAATGCCTCCCATGAGCGAGCCTCGGCCGAGGGCGTGACGATAACCCACCGTGTCTGGCTGGCCTGGCGCAGCGATATCGCCGCCGGCATGCGCTTTCGCAAGGGTCGGCGCGTTCTGGCAATCCAGACGGTGATGGACCCGGACGAGACCCGCCGCTTCATCGTCTGCCGCTGCGAGGAGGAAAGCCCTTGAGTGCCGCAAACCCGCTTCTGCAGGCGATTTTCGCAAGGCTTTCCGGGGACGCCGCTCTGATAGCGCTCACCCCCGGCGGCATCGTTGACCGGCTTTTGCCGCGCGCGGTTCTGCCCTCAATCGTCATCGGCGACCTCGAAAGCCGCGACTATTCGACGGCGACGGAAAAGGCCGAGGAACATTTTCTGACGCTGGAAATCTGGAGCGATGCCAATGGCCGCAAACGCGCGGGCGAGATCACCGCTCGGGTGACGAGCCTGCTCGACGATGCGTCGCTACCGCTCGCTGGTGTCTCACTCGTCAATCTGCACCTTCTTTCCAGCCGTTCGCGGCGCGAGGCGAAGACGAGGAATTTCATCGCCGAGATGCGTTTGAGGGCGGTGACGGAATAATCGTGCTTCAGGACCCCTGTCTGCGCACGGTTTTCCATAGGAAGATCAGTAGCACAAACGAAATGGCGATCAGCACGGCGGCAATACCAAGCATGGCCGCCACCCCGCCGCGGTCGAGCGCCAGCGTGAAAATAACAGGTGCAACGGCAATGGCGAGGTTCTGCGGCAGGGAGATGCGCGCAGCCTGCAGCCCATATTCCTCCGGGGAAAATACCGCCAGTGGCAGCACGGCCCGGCTGACGGTGAGCACGCCGGCGCCGAAACCGAAAAGAACGATGAAGCCGATGAAAGCCGGCATGGCCGGGGCAAAGCCAAGCAACAGCAGCAGCGACAGCAGCAAAAGACAGAAGCCGATCATGGCGGTGACGAAGGGGTTGCCACGTTTCCCCAGCAGGAAATCCAGCCCGCGCGCCGTAATTGCCAGCAGGCTGCGCGCCGATGCCAGCTGCACGGCAAGCGATTGCGTTGCGCCCGCCTGGACGAGCAGCAGCGGCAGCAGTGGTGACAGGCCGAAGGTCGTAAACGCGCTGATCGTCGTCATCGCCGCCAGAAGCAGAAAAGCCCGGCGTGTATCAACGGGCGAGGACGAAAGGGCATCGGCTTTCTGCCGCTTTGTTTCCTTGCGGGCCGGACGGGCGGGAAGAACGAAGAGATAGAGTGGCAGAAGGACGAAGATCTGCAGACAGGCATAGAGCAGAAGTGTGCCGCGCCAGCCAAGATGCTGTTCCGCAAGTGCGGTGACCGGCAGGAAAACCGCCCCCGAAAGCCCGGTGAACAGCATCAGAAGCGTCAGCAACCGGCCGCTTTCCGCGCCCACACGCTCCACCACCGCAGTATGTGCAGCCGTCGTCAACCCGCAGGTTGCGGCCAAACCCATCACGCCCCAGCCGAAAAGATAACTTGTGACATTGCCCGAAAAGGCGAGCACGGCAAAGCCGGCGGCAAAGAGCGCTGAACCGGCCACCAGTACGGGTGCCGCACCGCGACGGACGAGCATTCTTCCCAGCAGCGGGCCGCAAAGCGCGCTGATCAGCATCATGATGGTGAGGCCGGCAAAAACAATCTCGTTGCCGATTGCCAGTTCGCCGCCGATCCGTGGCGCCAGAATGGCCAGCATATCGAAACCGCTGCCCCAGCTGACGATCTGCCCAAGCGCCAGCACGCCGATAAGGCGCACGCGGGACGTCATTGAGGCGGCGTCGGACATGGTGAGATCGCGGGGTGCGAGGTGCGGGAAGCCATTTCGTAGCAGGCCTGCCGCACCCCCGCAACAGCAATCGAGATGAAAGGAAACAACATGGTAGCGCAGAAGGGCAAGGACCTGCTGCTGAAGATCAACAATGCCGGCTCCTACGTGACCGTGGCGGGGCTCAGAACCAAGCGGCTGGCGTTCAACGCGCAGGCCGTCGACATAACCGATGGCGAAAGCGCCGGGCGCTGGCGCGAGCTTCTGGCCGGTGCGGGCGTGCAGCGGGCATCGCTGACGGCCTCCGGCATCTTCAAGGATCAGGCGAGCGACGCGCTGGTGCGCGGTGCTTTTTTCGCCGGCTCCATTCCCGGCTGGCAGATCGTCATTCCCGATTTCGGTACGATCACCGGGCCGTTCCAGATCGTCGCGCTCGAATATTCCGGTCGCCACGATGGCGAAGTGCAATTCGAGACCGCGCTGGAATCGGCAGGTCTCCTCAATTTCGGAGCGCTGTGATGGCGCAGGGACTGCGTTACGGGCGGGCCAACCGCCATCGCGGCGAGATCGAGGCGCTTATCGACGGCGAGAGGCGTATTCTCTGCCTGACGCTCGGCGCTCTCGCCGAACTCGAAACCGCCTTTCAGGCCGATGACCTGACCGCGCTTGCCGAACGTTTTGCGAGCGGTCGCATGAAGGCCGCCGACATGATCCGGGTGATCGGCGCTGGCCTGCGCGGTGCGGGCAATGTGTTTTCCGATGAGGATGTGGCCGCTGCCACGGTGGAAGGCGGCATTGCCGGCCACGCTGCCATAGTCGCCGATCTTCTGACCGCAACTTTCGCCGGTGCAAGGGGGCAAACCCCGCCGGACCCTTGAGTGCCGCAGCAGGCGAGGCGGGCGATGGTGCGCCGCGTCCTTTTCCCTGGGAGGCGGTGATACACACCGGCTTCTGCCTGCTGCGGCTTTCTTCCGAAACCTTCTGGCGGCTGACGCCAAGGGAATTCTTCGCGATGACGGGTGGCACACGCGCCTTCTTCCGCACACTCGACCGTCAGGCAATGGAGGCGATGATGCGGCGGTTTCCGGATGGGTGAATTGGGTTTTCGCATTCGTGAAAACGACCAGGTAATTCAAACAGCTACGACTCCGTTTTGAATCAGAAAGGCAAGCGCGATGGCAGGCGATAGATCGATTGCGGATAGCCGCGAGGAGGCGGAAGCGCTCGTGGACGTGATGGGTGATCTCGAGCGGCGTTCCGAGCGGTTCGGTTCGGCGCTGACTTCCGCCATCCAGGCGGCGGTGACGGGTGGCAAGGGGCTGGACGATGTGTTGCGCGGGCTGGGGGAACGGCTGTCCGGCATTGCGCTTTCGGCCGGTTTGAAGCCGCTTGAAACCATGATCGGTAATGCTGTCGGCGGGCTTTTGAACGGTGGCGGTTCCCTCTTTGCCTTTGCCGATGGCGGCGTGCCGGGGCGCAGCATCACGCCATTTGCCGATGGCGGCGTTGTCTCCAGCCCATCTTTTTTCCCGATGGGTGGCGGGCTTGGCCTGATGGGCGAGGCAGGGGCAGAGGCTATCCTGCCGCTGAAGCGCGGTTCGGATGGGGCTCTCGGTGTCGCCGCACCGGCCGGTGGAGGTGGTGCGCAGATCGTTTTTAACGTGACTGCGACCGATGCGACGAGCTTCAGAAAAAGCGAAGGCCAGATTGCCGCGATGCTGGCGCGCAGCGTTGGGCGGGGCCAGCGCGGCTTGTGAGCCTGCCGAGAGTCCTTCGGCGCAAGCGAGACGGGCCAGCTTTCACGTTGAGTGGGAAACCCTCTCCAAACTCCAGGTCATCCTCGGGCCTGACCCGAGGATCCACTCCTTCGAAGGGCGATGGATCCTCGCCTCAAGGGCGAGGATGACGGCGGAGTGGCCTCAACCCTTCGTCAGAGCTGGTGGGCCTTTCCGGCAATTCCCTTGATGTAGCAAAAAGAATCCAGGAACAACGACATGGCGGCATTTCATGAAGTGCGGTTTCCGCTGCGGCTGGCGCTTGGCACGAGCGGCGGGCCGGTGAGGCGCACCGATATCGTCAACCTTTCCAACGGGCGGGAAAACCGCAACCAGCGCTGGAAGAATGCCAGGCGCGCCTATGACGCCGGATCCGGCATCCGCTCCGTCGGCGATCTTTACGAGGTCCTTTCCTTTTTCGAGGCGCGGCGTGGGGAACTTTACGGCTTTCGATTCCGTGATCCCGTCGATTTCAAATCCTGCCCACCGGGCAAGGCACCCGCCGCGACCGACCAGAAGATCGGCACCGGCGACGGCACGACGGTGGGTTTCCAGCTGGTGAAGACCTACGCCGATACGGGCGGTTCTTTCACGCGGCGGGTGGAGAAGCCGGTCGAAGGTTCGGTTGTCGTCTCTCTCGACGGGGTCAGAATTTCGCCGCCGGATTTCTCCGTCGATCACACAACCGGCATGGTGACGTTTCGCGCCGGGCAGGCGCCGTCAGCCGGGGTGATCATCCGCGCCGGTTTCGAATTCGACGTGCCGGTGCGGTTTGCGATCGACCGCATCGACGTAAACCTCACCGCCTTCGAGGCGGGCCGCATTCCCTCCATTCCGCTGATGGAAATCCTGCCATGAAGATTGTCCCTCCCGCCCTTGCCGAACATTTGAGCGGAGACGCCACAACCACATGCCATTGCTGGAAGGTGACGTTGAAGGATGGCGTGGTGATCGGTTTTACCGACCATGACGAGACGCTTTTCTTCGCCGGTACTGCCTATCTGGCCGCAAGCGGCTTTGGCGCGAGTGACAGCGACAGCGAGGCCGGACTTGGCGCGAGTGCGGGCGAAGTGGCGGGCGGCTTTTCCAGCGAGGTGATTTCCGAAAGCGATCTGGCCGCCGGGCGTTTCGATGGGGCGAAGGTCGAGCTTTTCCTCGTCAACTGGCAGGCGCCGGAACAACATCTGCTGCTGAACATGCGTGAGATCGGCGAGGTGACGCGGGCGGGCGGAGCGTTTCGCGCCGAGCTGCGCAGCATCGCCCATCGTCTCTCCCAGCCGCAGGGCAGGGTTTATGGACGGCGGTGCGATGCCGCCCTTGGTGACCGGCGCTGCGGCGTCGATCTGGCGCGGTTTACCGGCAGCGGCAGCGTTGCGGGCGTGGATGCGGTGGGCAATCTGCGGGCGACGGGGCTTGATGCTTTCACCGATGGATTTTTCAGTCGGGGAAAATTGCGGTTTCTGACCGGCGGGCTTACCGGCAAGAGTTTCGATCTCGACGGACACGAGAAACGCGACAGCGGCACGCTTCTGTCCTTCTGGCTGGCCCCGGAACAATCGCCCAAACCGGGCGACACCTTTTCCGTCACCGCCGGTTGCGACAAGAGTTTTGCGACCTGCAAGGCGAAATTCACCAATCACCTGAATTTTCGCGGCTTTCCGCACCTGCCGGGGGCAGATTTCGCCTATTCCTACGCCAGCGGCGGCGAAACCCATGACGGCAAGGCGTTGTTTCCATGAGCGATACAGCAGAAAGAGTGCTGACGCTGGCGGAAGGCTGGATCGGTACACCCTACCGGCATCAGGCGTCGTTGCAGGGCGTCGGCTGCGATTGCCTCGGCCTCGTCAGGGGCATCTGGCGCGCGCTTTACGGCGAGGAGCCGGAACTGCTGCCACCCTATGCGCCTGATTGGGCCGAACGCGGCGGCGAGGATCGGCTGATGGCCGCCGCGAAGCGTCATTTTTCGGCGGTGCCGGGCATGGACGACGCAAAGCCCGGTGACCTGCTGCTGTTTCGCTGGCGGGCCGATGCGGCGGCGAAACATCTCGGTATTCTCGCCGGGCCTCAGCATTTCATCCACGCCTATGAGCAGGCGGCGGTGGTGCGCTCTGCACTGGTGCCCGGCTGGAAGCGGCGTATTGCCGGCGTTTTCCGTTTTCCCGAACCCTGATATTTTCCGAGGCGAGCATGGCGACCATCATTTTTCAGGCGGCGGGTGCAGCACTCGGCGGTATTTTCGGCCCCGTGGGCGCCATCATCGGCGGGGCGGTGGGCGCGCTGGCGGGCAATGCCGTTGATCGCGCGCTGCTCTCCAGCGGCCGGACGGTATCGGGTGCCCGGCTTTCGACGGCGCGGATTCCAGGGGCGGATGAGGGCGCGGCCGTCAACCGGCTTTACGGCACGGCGAGGATCGGCGGCACGCTGATCTGGGCGACGCGCTTCGAGGAAAGTGTCGAGCGTCGCGGCGGCAAGGGCAATCGCGGCCGGAAGGTGGAGACCTTTCGTTATTTCGCCAACTTCGCCATCGGGCTCGGCGAGGGCGAAGCGGCCATGGTGCGGCGTGTCTGGGCCGATGGGCGGGAACTGGACCTGAGCGCCATCGAGATGCGCTTTTATCCCGGCAGCGAGACGCAATTGCCCGATCCGCTGATCGAGGCGAAACAGGGTGCTGGCAATGCGCCCACCTTTCGCGGGCTTGCCTATGTGGTGTTCGAACGCCTGCCGCTCGACAGCTATGGCAACCGCATTCCGCTGATGCAGTTCGAAGTGGTGCGACCCGTCGGAAGGCTGGAGAAAGCCATTCGCGCCATCACCATCATTCCGGGTGCCACGGAGCACGGGTACGCCACGGCGCAGGTTTCGGAACGCACCGGCATGGGTGAAAGCCGCATCATGAACCGCAACGGTCTGACGGCTGCGACCGACTGGCAGGCCGCGATCGACGAATTGCAGGCGCTTTGCCCCAATCTGCAAAGTGTGGCGTTGGTGGTGAGCTGGTTCGGCACCGACATGCGGGCGGGCGAATGCCGTATTCTGCCGGGTGTGGAAGTGGCATACCGCGACCGGGAGAGTGCGCCATGGTCCGTCGCCGGTCTTTCGCGTGGGGGGGCGCATCTCGTCAGCCATCACGCCGGCGGCCCGGCCTATGGCGGCACGCCAGACGATCAAAGCGTGTTGCAGGCGATAGCGGACCTCAAGGCACGTGGCCTGAAGGTCTGCCTTTATCCCTTCGTGATGATGGATGTGCCTGCCGGCAACGGCCTGCTCGACCCCTACGGCAAAGGCGAGCAGGACGCCTATGGCTGGCGCGGGCGTATTACCTGTTTTCCCGCACCGGGCAGGGCCGGTTCTCCGGACCGCAGCGCAGGCGCACGGGCGGAGATTTCCACCTTCTGTTACCGCACGGAGGGTTATCGCCGTATGCTGCTGCATTATGCGGCGCTTGCGGCGGAGGCGGGCGGGGTGGATGCCTTCCTCATCGGCTCGGAGCTTCGCGGGCTGACGAGCCTGCGCGATGGCAACGATGCCTTTCCTTTCGTGGAGGAACTGGTGCGGCTTGCAGGCGATGTGCGCGCCATTGTCGGCCCAGCCGCGAAACTCACCTATGGCGCCGACTGGAGCGAATATTTCGGTTACCAGCCTGCCGATGGTTCGGGTGATGTGTTCTTCAATCTCGATCCGCTATGGGCGAGCCCTGATATCGATGCCATCGGTATTGATAACTACATGCCGCTTTCCGACTGGCGCGACGAGGACACCGCAAACGGCAATCCTGATGGTATGACCGGCCCGGATGATGCTAGTGCCTTCCGCCGCGCCATCACGGCGGGCGAGGGCTTTGACTGGTATTATTCCAGCGATGCCGACCGCGCGGCACGACGGCGTACGGCCATCACCGATGGTCTTGCGAACAAGCCGTGGGTGTTCCGCTACAAGGACCTGCGAAGCTGGTGGCAAAACGTCCATTACGACCGGGTGCGCGGTGCAGAGAAATCAACGCCAACCGCGTGGGTGCCGTGTTCAAAACCGATCTGGTTCACCGAACTCGGCTGCCCGGCGGTGGACAAGAGTGCAACACGGCCGAATGTCTTTCCCGATCCGAAATCGGCAGAAAACGCTTTTCCTCACTTTTCCCGCCGAAACCGCGCCGATAGCCAGCAGCGGCGGTTTCTGGAAGCGCATCTCGACCATTGGAGGGGTGAGGGCGATGCGGCGATGGTGGACCAGAACCGGGTGTATATGTGGACATGGGATGCGCGGCCCTTTCCCACCTTTCCGCAGAATGGCGCGGCCTGGAGCGACGGTGGCAACTGGCGCACCGGCCACTGGCTGAACGGCCGGCTGGGCACCGCAACACTTGCTGATACGATTGCCGCAATCCTGATGGACCATGGCTTCTCCGCTTTCGACGTCTCCGCTGTCAGCGGCGATCTGACCGGGTACGTGCAGGGCGATGTCACTTCGGCCCGCAACCTGCTGGAGCCGCTGATGGCGGCGTTTCAGGTGGATGTGGCAGAGGACGGTGGAACGCTGCGTTTCCGTTCCCGCAATACAGCGGTCCTGCCCGTTCGCGAGGTTGCTGTGCTGGCGGATCTGGACGACGAGCCGCTGTGGTCTGAAAATCGTGGCCATGACAGTGATTTCGCCACTGAGGCCGTTCTGACCTCGTTCAACCCGGCGCTCGACTACGAGCAGGCAAGCGTGCGGTCGCGCCGTATCGACAATGCCGGTAGCCGCGTGATGCGGCTCGATCTTAACGCGGCGCTGCCGGCGGAAACGGCGGAAGCTGCGGCAGAGGCCCTGTTGCGTGACAATAGGCAGGCACGTCGAACCCTGCGTTTTGCCCTGCCGCCCGCAGATATCGCTCTGGAACCCGGCGATTGTATCCGCCTGCCGGAAGGGACATTGCCGGAGGCTCCGGCAGGGCGGTTTCTGGTTAGCCGCATCGAGGATGGTGCTGTGCGGCAGGTGGAGGCACGCGCCTTTTCCGCCGCATCTTCCGCTTTTGCGGGCGTTACGGATGAGCGGCGTGCAGGCGGCGCTAGCGGTGCGGAAGGTTTTGCCCCGGAGGTGCTGTTTCTCGACCTGCCACGCCATGACGGCGTCGCGCCGGAAAATTCGGCGCGGATCGCCGTTTTCGCAAGGCCATGGCGGCCAGTCGTCGTTTCTGCTTCGCCGGGCACGGAGGGTTACCGGCAGCGTGCCGTGCTTGACCGGCCCGCGATGATCGGTGCGTTGGCGACACCGCTGACATCAGGCCCTTCCGGCCGTTTCGACCGGAAAAACAACATCCTGATCGATCTTCCATCAGGCGAGCTTTCCTCGGCTCCAGACCTTTCGGTGCTGAACGGCGAGAACCGTATGGCGGTGAGGGCTGCAAACGGTGTTTGGGAGATCATCGCTTTCGCGCAAGCCGAGGAAATAGCGCCCTCACGTTGGCGGCTTTCTGCCCTGCTGCGCGGATTGGGCGGCACGGAGGATGGGCTGGCAGCGGGCGCGCCGATGGGAAGCCCGGTCGTGGTGCTGGACGCGGCGGTACAGCCGCTTGGCCTTGCCGCTGCCGAGCGCGGGCGGCGGTTGAACTGGATTGCCGAGGCGGCTGGAAAGGCGGGCGCGCCTGCCGGGCCTTTCGCTTTCGAGGGCGGCTTGCGGGCCGAAACGCCGCTTGCGCCGGTGCATCTTTCCGGTGAGCGGCAGAGGGATGGCGTGCTGCTGCACTGGACCCGCCGGGGCCGGGTGGAGACCGATGGTTGGGATGCCAGCGAGATACCGCTGGACGAACCTTTCGAGCTTTACCGCGTGGAGGTGCTGGACGGCGAGGCCGTGCGACGCACGGCGGAGGTCTCCGAACCTCTCTGGTTGTACCCAACTGCTGCAGAACTCACAGATTTCCCGGCATTGCGGGATCACATTTCCGTGCGTGTCCGCCAGCTCGGCCGCGCGGTGCCTCTGGGAGTGGCGGCGCAAGCCGTTCTCCCGCTCTGACAACTGCCTGAAAAACAACGCAAAGGACGAGATTATGGACAGTACCAAGCCATGGTATCAATCGCGCACGATCTGGGGCGCGCTGGTAGCGGTCTTCGCACCGCTTTTCAGCGTCGCCGGCCTTGATCTGCCCGCCGGCCTGCATGGTGAGCTGGCGGAGGGGCTGGTGACGGTCGCGGGCGGAATTGGTGGTCTTATCGCGCTTTACGGCCGCCTTTCGGCAACCAGCACCATCCGCTGACAGCCTTTTGACCGAGAGCGTCCCCGCCGTGCGCCGTTGCGGCGGGGGCGGCATTCATTTGCCATTCAGACGCTTTGCGCTACATATTCGGTCACAATACGGTTCGAGACGCACCCGATTTTTTTGGAAGATTTGTGCAATGGCATCACCTCTCATCATCGCGACGCTTGTAGCCGGGCTTTCCGGTTTCACGGCGCCCGAGGCTGATTTGCAGGGCCATTACATTCTTGCTGCGAGCGATTGCGGCGCAGCCGTTGCCCGCGTGGTGCGCGAAACCGGTGGCCAGCTTCTTTCGGTCTATCCCGCCGGTGACGGTCAGTCCTGTGTCGTCACCGTTCTCGTCCAGGGTAATGGCGAGCGCCCGCGCAAGGTGACGATGCGCGTGCCGATGTAGCCTTGCCCGCATCGCCGAAATATCGGAAAACAATCCGAGACAATTAGCATGACCGGCAACGCGCGCGCGGGCCGGGACACAGGAAAGGGCGGACAATGCGTATTCTCGTGGTTGAGGACGATGCCAATCTCAATCGTCAGCTGACCGACGCGCTGAAAGAAGCCGGTTATGTTGTCGATCAGGCATTCGACGGCGAGGAAGGGCATTATCTCGGCGATACCGAGCCCTATGACGCGATCGTTCTCGATATCGGCCTGCCGCAGATGGATGGCATCACCGTCGTCGAGAAATGGCGCGCAGCGGGCAAGGCCATGCCGGTCCTGATCCTCACTGCCCGCGACCGCTGGAGCGACAAGGTGGCTGGCATCGATGCCGGCGCCGACGATTACGTCACCAAGCCCTTCCATGTCGAGGAGGTTCTCGCCCGTGTGCGCGCGCTTATCCGCCGCGCCGCAGGCCATGCTTCGTCCGAACTCGTCTGCGGTCCTGTCAAGCTTGACACCAAATCCTCCAAGGCAACCGTCAACGGCGTGACGCTGAAGCTCACCTCGCACGAGTTCCGCCTGCTTTCCTATCTCATGCATCACATGGGCGAGGTCGTCTCGCGCACGGAGCTGGTCGAACATATGTACGATCAGGATTTCGACCGGGATTCCAACACGATCGAGGTGTTCGTCGGACGTTTGCGCAAGAAGCTCGGGGTTGATCTGATCGAGACCATCCGCGGTCTCGGTTACCGGATGCAAGCGCCGGCAGATGCGAAGTAGCTCTCTTACCGCCCGCGTTCTTCTTCTCGCCTCGGCCTGGTCGGCGCTGGCGCTGGTGGTGATTGCCGTGGTGATCTCGACGCTCTACCGGCAGGGCGTGGAGCGCAGCTTCACCGATCTTCTGCGGGCACAGCTCTACAACGTCATCAATTCTGTGACGATTTCCAACGAGAATACGCTGGCGGGTAGCCCGCAGCTCGGCGATCTCCGGTTCTCGCAGCCCGATACCGGCTGGTATTGGGTGGTGGAGCCGCTCGGCAATTTCCAGACCGCGCCTCTGGTCTCCTCTTCGCTCGGGGTAGCGTCGCTGCCGGTGCCGAGCATTATCGATGCCCCCTTCGACAACCGCTATGAGCGGTTTTATGCCGTGACCGACGAGGCCGGCAACAAGGTGCGGGTGGCGGAAACGGAAGTCGTGCTGGATGGTGAGGGCCGCGCGGCACGGTTTCGTGTTTCCGGCAATCTCAACGTCGTTGAAGACGATGTGCGCAATTTCTCCAACAGCCTTTATCTGGCGCTCGCCGTCTTCGGTGTCGGCAGTTTGGTCGTCAACGGCCTTGCCATTCTCTACAGTCTGCGGCCGCTCGATCAGGCCCGTGTGGCGCTTGGCAAGATCAGGGGCGGGGAGGCGGAAAGCCTCGAAGGCGAATTCCCGCGGGAAATCCAGCCCTTGGCCAACGAAGTCAACGCGCTGATCGACAGCAATCGACGGATCGTCGAGCGCGCCCGCATGCAGGTCGGCAATCTCGCGCATTCGCTGAAAACGCCGATTGCCGTGCTTCTGAACGAGGCCCGCACGCTGGAGCCGCAGCATGGCGATCTGGTCCGCGCGCAGGCGGACGCCATGCAGGCGCAGGTGCAATCCTATCTTTCCCGCGCCCGCATCGCTGCCCAGCGCGGCTCTATCCTTGCCCGCGTGGAAGCGGAACCGGCGCTGGAACGGCTGGTGCGGGTGATGCGCCGCCTGAACCCCGACAAGCAGTTCGAGCTGAATTTCGAACACCCTGGAGCGGTGCTGGGCATGGAGCAGCAGGATCTGGAGGAGATCGTCGGCAATCTTCTCGAAAACGCCGCACGTTTTGCGCAGACCAAAGTCGTCGTCACGCTTGCAACCGGCGCGCACCCGTCTTCCGATCCCGAAATGGGCCGTCGCTCCTGGGTGGAGCTGATGGTGGAAGATGACGGACCGGGGCTGGAGCCGGGGCAGATCAGCGAAGCGATGAAGCGCGGCAGGCGGCTGGACGAAAGCCGTCCGGGAACCGGCCTCGGATTGTCGATCGTTTCCGAGGTGGTGTCTGAGTACCATGGCCACTTTTCCCTCTCGCGCAGCGCGATAGGTGGCCTGAAAGCCGATCTGATTTTGCCGGGCCTCTCGAAAGAGCTTGCGTGAGCCAAGAAAAAAGGCAAGAAATTCAATGCCGGTATATTAGGTGCGATGCGGTAAGGAAAAGAGGACAGGGTTTGGTTGACGTGTATGATGGCTGTCGCTCCGTGACGATGCGTTCGCTGGTGTCACGCCCGGCACTTCTCTCGATCCTGTGCGTATCGATGCTGAGTGCCTGCACCACCACGGGCACCCGCCCGGCCGGTGGCAGCCTGTTCGGCGGCCCGGCGCAGCCCTCGACGCCGTTCCTTGCCAATATGCAGGGCGGCATTGTCGGGCGAAGCGGTCTGGACCTCGAAAAGAGCGACCGGACCAAGGCGCTCGAGGCTGAATATCGCGCGCTCGAAACCGCCCCGGTCGGTACGCCGGTGACATGGACCGGCGAGGATGCCAGCGGTCAGGTGGTCGCCAGTGCGCCCTATCAGGTGGGCAACCAGAATTGCCGGCAATATTCCCACACCCTGACTGTCGACGAAAAGGAAACCCGGGTGCGCGGTGCTGCCTGCCGCAATGCCGATGGCAGCTGGTCTCCTTTGACGTAAATCAAGGTCACGGGCCTTTCTGAATGACAGGAAGGGCCATAGCGGCGCAGCTGGACGCCGGGCGGTGCGGCGTGATGTCTCAAATTCACGTCATCTCCGCGCTTCATGTTTCCATGTGCCGTACATTCGAGTAATTGAGCCTTATGTTCTGGATTGTCGTTGCGATATTGACGGCGGCTGTCGCCATCGTCCTGATGTACCCGCTGATGCGGAAGACCGAGGTGTCGCAGACGCGCCGCGACGGCGAGGTTGCAGTCTATCGCGACCAGCTTGCCGAACTGGACCGCGAGCGCGCCGCCGGTCTGATCGGCGAGACGGAGGCCGAATATGCCCGCGCTGAAATCGGCCGCCGGCTGCTTGCCGCCGCCGATTCCGGGCAAGGTGCCGAAAGCAGCGCCCGGCCGCTCCGGCATAATCTCGCCGTGACGCTGATTACCGTTCTGCTGCCTGCACTTGGCCTCTGTCTTTACATCTGGAAGGGAAGTCCGGAGGCGCCGGACATGCCGCTACAGGCACGTCTTGAACAGCCGGGTAACGACATGAACCTTCTTGTCGCCCGGGTTGAGCGGCATCTGGCCGAAAACCCCGATGACGGTGCCGGCTGGGATATTCTCGCGCCGATCTATTTCAAGACGATGCGGCTTGGCGATGCCGAGCTTGCCTATCGCAACGCGCTTCGTCTTCAGGGGCCGAGCCCCGAGCGGCTCACGGGACTTGGCGAAACGCTGGTGGCGGGCAATGACGGCATCGTCATCGAAGCTGCGCGCGACGCTTTTGCCGAGGCCGAGCGGTTGCAGCCCGGCAATCCGCGCGCCCGCTTTTATCTGGCGTTGTCGCTGGAGCAGGCCGGTAAGATGCAGGAGGCGCGTGCGGCCTTTGCGGCACTGGCCGCGGATGCGCCCGCTGGTGCGCCATGGCTGCCGCTGGTGCGCGAACATATCGCCAGAACCGGCGGCGAGGCAGCGCCCACGGCACCCGGCCCGACCGCGGACGACGTGGCGGCTGCGAAAGACATGACGCCTGCCGACCGGCAGGCGATGATCGAGGGCATGGTGGCAAGCCTCGACGCCAAGCTGAAAGAAAATCCCGGCGATTTCGAAGGCTGGATGCGTCTCATGCGCGCTTATTCCGTATTGAATAATGCAGCGAAGGCGGGCGAGGCGTTGAGGGCAGGCTTGCAGGCTTTCCCGCCCGAGGGGGAACAGGGTAAACAGCTTCTGGCGCTGGCGAAGGAATTGGGAGTTTCGGCCGGACCCGTTCGCATGGACGGGCAAGGGCGCGCGATGCCGCAGGGAGTGACGCAATGACCCGCAAACAGAAACGGCTCGCAATCATCGGCGGCGGCATGAGCTTCATCGTCGCGGCGGTGCTGCTCGTCATGTTCGCCTTCGGCCAGTCCATCGCCTATTTCTACATGCCGGCCGATCTGGAGAAGACGCCGGTCAATCCCGGCACCCGTATCCGCCTTGGCGGTCTGGTGGCGGAAGGCTCGGTCAAGCGCGGCGAAGGCCGCACGGTAAGCTTTACCGTGACGGACGGTGAAGCAAACGTGCCGGTCAGCTATACCGGCATTCTGCCCGATCTTTTCCGCGAGGGGCAGGGCGTGGTGACGGAAGGCGTTTTCGATGCCGCCACCCACGGTTTCGTCGCCGACAGCGTTCTGGCCAAGCATGACGAGAATTATATGCCGAAGGAAGTCGCCGACCGGCTGAAGGACAAGGGCCTCTGGCAGCAAACGGAAGAGGGCGGGCAACGTTCCGGCACAACACCTTCTCCTCAGGGGGCTTCGGCCGACAAGACCGGAGCGACAAAATGATCAACGAGATCGGCCATTACGTTCTGGTTCTGGCACTCGCCGTCGGGTTGATCGTCTCGACGCTGCCGGTGATCGGCGCGCGCCGCAACGACCGGGCGCTGATGGATATAGCCTCGCTCGGCTCCATCGTGATGTTCCTGCTGGTGGCATTGTCCTTCGCGGCACTGACGCGGGCCTATGCTGTTTCGGATTTCTCCGTGCGCAACGTCTGGGAAAACTCCCATTCGCTGATGCCGATGCTTTACAAGCTGACCGGCGTATGGGGCAACCACGAAGGCTCCATGCTGTTGTGGCTGCTGATACTGGTGTTTTTCAGCGCACTCGTCGCCGTCTTCGGCCGTAACCTGCCGGAAACGCTGAAAGCCAATGTGCTGTCCGTACAGGCGTGGATTTCCGTCGCCTTCCTGCTGTTCATCCTGCTGACCTCCAATCCGTTCATGCGTCTGGATCGGGTGCCGGCCGAAGGGCAGGACCTGAACCCGATCCTTCAGGATTTCGGCCTCGCCATCCATCCGCCGCTGCTTTATCTCGGTTATGTCGGTTTTTCCGTCTGTTTTTCCTTCGCCGTTGCAGCACTTCTGGAAGGCCGGATCGATGCGGCGTGGGCGCGCTGGGTCAGGCCGTGGACTCTCGCCGCATGGACCTTCCTGACGGCGGGCATCTCCATGGGGTCCTACTGGGCCTATTACGAACTCGGCTGGGGTGGCTGGTGGTTCTGGGATCCGGTTGAAAACGCCTCCTTCATGCCATGGCTTGCGGGAACCGCGCTGCTGCATTCGGCGCTTGTCATGGAAAAGCGCGAGGCGCTGAAAATCTGGACGGTGCTTCTGGCGATCATGACCTTTTCGCTGTCGTTGCTCGGCACCTTCCTCGTCCGCTCCGGCGTTCTAACCTCGGTCCATGCCTTCGCCACCGATCCGAGCCGCGGCATCTTCATTCTTTGCATTCTCACCGTGTTCATCGGTGGAGCCTTCACGCTGTTCGCATGGCGCGCGCCGTCCCTAAAAGTGGGCGGGCTGTTTGCGCCAATCTCGCGGGAAGGGGCGCTTGTCCTCAACAACCTGATCCTGACGGTCTCGACCGCGACCGTGCTGATCGGCACACTCTATCCGCTCATTTTGGAAACGCTGACGGGAGAAAAAATCTCGGTCGGCGCGCCCTTCTTCAATCTCACTTTCGGCTTGCTGATGATCCCGATCCTGATCGTCACGCCGTTCGGGCCGATGCTGGCCTGGAAACGCGGCGATCTTCTCGGCGCATTCCAGCGGCTTTATGTGGCGGCCGCCCTTGCGGCCCTTGCAGGGCTGACGCTGTGGTATATCGAAAACGGCGGTCCGGTGTTGGCGGCACTCGGCATTGCAGCCGGTTTCTGGCTGATTTTCGGGGCGCTTGCCGATCTCTGGTATCGCGCCAATTTCGGCAAACTGGCCTTTGGCATCGCCTTCCGCCGCCTCAAGGGACTGCCGCGCTCGGCCTTCGGTGCCGCACTTGCCCATATGGGGCTTGGCATCACCGTGCTCGGTATCGTCACCGTCACCACTTTCGAGACCGAAACCGTGCTGGAAATGAAGCAGGGCATGATGGCGGAAGCGGGCGGCTATAGCCTCACCTTCGACGGCATTCGCCATGCCGTCGGCCCGAACTTCACCGAGGATCGCGGCCATTTCACCATCCGCAAGGCGGGTGTGGAGGTGGCCGACGTCTGGTCTTCCAAGCGGCTTTACACCGCGCGGCGCATGCCGACGACGGAAGCGGGTATTGTGACCTTCGGCCTCAGCCAGCTCTACGTCTCGCTCGGCGACCCCATGGCCGATGGCGGCATGGTGGTGCGCGTCTGGTGGAAACCTTTCATCCTGTGCATCTGGGGCGGCACGCTGTTCATGATGGCGGGCGGTTTCATATCGCTCACAGACCGGCGTCTGCGCGTCGGTGCGCCCAACCGCAAGGCAAAGCCTGTCAGGGCGGCATTGCCGGAGGCAGCGGAATGAAGGGGATCGCGGTAAGGCTGGCGCTTCTTCTCACTCTCATCTTTGCCGCGTCTCCGTCCTTCGCCTTCAATCCCGACGAGGTGCTGAAGGACCCGGTGCTGGAACAGCGGGCGAGGAACCTGACCTCGCAATTGCGCTGCATGGTCTGCCAGAACCAGTCCATCGACGACAGCAATGCCGCATTGGCGCGCGATCTGCGCGTTCTGGTGCGCGACAGGCTGGTGGAGGGTGACAGCGATCAGGCCGTGATCGACTACGTCGTGTCGCGTTATGGCGAGTTCGTGCTGCTGAAACCGCGCCTCAGCCTGCGCACGGCGCTTTTGTGGGGCGCGCCCATCGTTTTGACGCTTGCGGGGATTTGCGCGGTCCTCGTCTTTTCGCGCCGCCGGGCAAATCAGGAGCGGCCGGAAAGACTGAGCGCGGAGGAAGAAGAGAGAATTCGTAATCTCATTGAAAAATAATCGATTTTCATCGTCGTCCTCGGTTCTTTTTCAACATTACGATTATTTCATTCGTCAGACACTTCGCTGTAAGGTGTCGCCTCCTATATCTTCATCATCCACCGCTTCTCCCCCGGTCAAACGGGTTCCAGTCTGAATGAAGAAAGAAGGTACACCATGTCTCACTCGCAAAACGGACGCTCCTCGCTGAAGACGGTTCTGAAGGCGACAACCGTTGGCGGTCTTGCCGCGCTGATGCTTTCGACCGGCATCGCCGCACCGATCACCCATTTGTTTGCCGCACCCGTCGAGGTGAATGCACCGCAGGTTCCAAGCTTCGCCAATGTGGTCGAGGCAGTTTCGCCAGCCGTCGTCTCCGTTCGCGTTCAGTCGAACGTGCAGCCCGCTGCCGATGATTCCAGCAACTTTTCCTTCAACTTCGGCGGCCGTGGTCTCGACCAGCTGCCGGACGACCATCCACTGAAGCGTTTCTTCAAGGAATTCGGCGGCCCGAACCAGGATCGCCCCGACCGTGGCCCGAACCGCCACCGTGATGGCAAGGGTCCGCTGCGCCCGGTCGCTCAGGGCTCCGGTTTCTTCATCTCCGAAGACGGTTATGTCGTCACCAACAACCACGTTGTCGATGATGGTTCCGCCTACACGATCGTGATGAATGACGGCACTGAACTCGAAGCCAAGCTCGTCGGCCGCGATCCGCGCACCGATCTGGCGCTCCTGAAGGTCGATGTGAACCGCAAGTTCACCTATGTGCAGTTTGCAGATGACAGCAAGATTCGCGTCGGTGACTGGGTCGTTGCCGTCGGCAATCCCTTCGGCCTCGGCGGCACGGTAACCTCGGGCATCGTTTCCGCCCGTGGCCGTGATATCGGCTCCGGCCCCTATGACGATTACCTGCAGATCGACGCCGCCGTGAACCGCGGCAACTCCGGCGGTCCCGCCTTCAACCTCAACGGCGAAGTGGTCGGCATCAACACCGCCATCTTCTCGCCCTCCGGCGGCAGCGTCGGCATTGCCTTTGCGATCCCGTCTTCGGTCGCCAAGGAAGTGATCGCCGATCTGAAAAAGGACGGCAAGGTCGAACGCGGCTGGCTCGGCGTGCAGATCCAGCCCGTCAGCAAGGACATCGCCGAATCGCTCGGTCTTGCCGAGGCAAGCGGCGCGCTCGTCGTCTCACCGCAGTCCGGTTCTCCGGGCGACAAGGCCGGCATCAAGCAGGGTGACATCATCACCGCCGTTAACGGTGACCCCGTCAAGGATGCCCGCGACCTGTCGCGCCGCATTGGCGCCATGGCGCCAAACGCCAAGGTCGAAATCTCGCTCTGGCGCGGCGGCAAGTCGCAGTCGGTCACCGTCACGCTCGGCGATCTGGCAAGTGACGAAGCCTCCAAGACAACACCGGGCCAGGAAAACGACAGTGGCAGCAAGGCTTCCAGCGCGAAGGTGCTGTCCAGCCTCGGCCTGACGGTTGCGCCCGCCGATGACGGCAACGGCCTTGCCATCACCGACGTCGACCCGGACAGCGACGCTGCCGCCCGTGGCCTGAAGACGGGTGAGAAGATCACCTCCGTCAACAACCAGCAGGTCGCTTCCGCCGCCGATATCGAGAAAATTCTCGAACAGGCCAAGAAGGACGGACGCTCCAAGGCGCTGTTCCAGATCCAGACGGATAGCGGCAGCCGCTTCATCGCGCTGGATATCGACCAGAGCTGATAATTCGAATGATGATGCCGGTTTCCTTGTGAGGCCGGCATCATATCTCGCTCTTGAGATCGGGCGGTTGAGTATGGCAGGGCGTTGCGGCCCGTTTCTTCTCCCCGCCGGGGAGAGGACGCCCCAAAGGGTAGACGAGGGGGGTAACCTCCCGGTTTATCGCTAACGTCGCCCCCTTATCCCGCTGCCGCGACCTTCTCCCCGGCGGGGAGAAGAAACAAGCGGCAACCATCCGTCATAGGGGCGATTGTCCCGTCTCAAGGCGCGGATGATGCCAGAGACCAGGTCTTCGGAGGAAACCTCATGGAAAACAAGGCTCACGAAATGTCTGTCGCATCTGTTTCCGGTTGTGTGGAAAAGGGCGAGGGCGCTATTGTCCCGCACATGAAGATTCTTGTTATTGAAGACGATCTCGAGGCTGCGGCCTATATGACCAAGGCGTTCCGGGAAGTCGGCATCGTTGCCGACCACGCGAGCGATGGCGAAAGCGGCCTGTTCATGGGCTGCGAGAATTCCTATGACGTGATGGTGATCGACCGCATGCTGCCGCGCCGCGACGGGCTTTCCGTCATCAGCGAGCTGCGCCGGCGCGGCATCGAGACGCCGGTTCTTATCCTTTCCGCACTGGGACAGGTGGACGACCGCGTGACCGGCCTGCGTGCCGGCGGCGACGACTATCTGCCGAAACCCTACGCCTTTTCCGAACTGCTCGCCCGCATCGAAGTGCTTGGCCGCCGCAAGGGCAAGCCTGAGCAAGACATGGTCTACCGGGTCGGCGATCTCGAACTCGACCGGCTGTCGCACGATGTCCGTCGTGGTGGCAAGGAAATCCTGTTGCAGCCGCGTGAATTCCGCCTGCTGGAATATCTGATGAAGAATGCCGGTCAGGTGGTGACCCGCACCATGCTTCTAGAAAACGTCTGGGATTATCATTTCGACCCGCAGACGAATGTGATCGACGTACATGTGTCGCGCCTCCGTTCGAAGATCGAAAAGGACTTCGAAAAGCCGCTGCTGAAGACCATTCGCGGCGCGGGTTACATGATGAAGGACGAGGGCTGATTGGCGAAAATGGTCCGCCTCCAAATATTGTTCCGGTCTACAGCGGTACGCCTTTCAGCGCTTTATATCCTGCTGTTTGCACTCTGCGCCGCCTTCCTCGTGTTTTATGTCACTGCCCTTTCTGAACGGCTCTTGAACCAGCAGACGCGTGATGCGGTGCTGCAGGAAGTGTCGGATGTGCAGCGCATCTACAATCGTGGCGGTATCAACCCGCTTCTGCGGATGATGGACCGCCGCGCGCGCCAGCCGGGGGCGAGCCTTTACATCATCGCTGGCCCGAATGGTGAAATCCTTGCCGGCAATGTCGCTTCCGTTCAGCCGGGCGTGTTCGACAAGGAGGGCTGGACGGGTTTCCCCTTCCGTTACGAGCGCTACTCCGAAAGCGGCGACAGCATCCAGCATATGGCGACCGCCAATGTCTTCATGCTGGATAACGGCCTGCGCATCCTGATCGGCCGCGATCTCGGCGAGCCGACCAAGTTCCGGGCGCTAGTGCGCAACGCGCTGATGGTGGCGCTTGCCATCATGAGCGCCGGTGCGCTGCTCATCTGGTTCGGTATCGGCCGCAATGCGTTGAAGCGCATCGACCGCATGTCGGTGGCGACCAAGAAGATCATGGCCGGCGATCTTTCGCAGCGCCTGCCGCAGGGCCGCTCCGGCGACGAGTTCGACCGGCTTTCCGGCTCGCTCAATGCCATGCTCGGCCGTATCGAGAAGCTGAACGAAGGTCTGCGGCAGGTCTCCGACAACATCGCCCACGACCTGAAGACACCGCTGACAAGGCTGCGCAACAAGGCCGCCGCAGCACTTGACGACAATGACGAGACGAAACGGCGCGCAGCACTTGAAGGTATCATCGCCGAATCCGATCAGCTCATTCGCACCTTCAACGCGCTGTTGATGATTTCCCGTGTCGAGGCAGGCTCCATCGCGGCCGAAATGACCGATGTGGATATGTCGGCAATCGCTGCCGACAGCGCCGAGCTTTACGAGCCGGTGGCAGAAGATGCCGGGCTTGCGCTCCAGGCCGAGATCGAACCCGGCCTTTCGGTGCAGGGCAACCGTGAACTGATTGGTCAGGCGCTTTCGAACCTCATCGATAACGCCATGAAATATGCCTGCGAGGGCGAAGGCGATAAAAAACTCGTGGTGCGTCTGGTGAGGCAGCCCGACGCGATCGTGCTTTCCGTCGCCGATACCGGCCCCGGCATTCCCGCCGACAAGCGTGGCGAGGTGCTGAAACGTTTCGTCCGGCTGGACGAGAGCCGCTCCAAACCCGGCACGGGGCTTGGCCTGTCTCTGGTGGAGGCCGTGATGGAACTGCACGGCGGATCGCTCGTGCTGTCGGACACGGACGCATCGAATGCCGCCTGTCCGGGGCTGACCATTTCGATGGTCTTTCCCGTTTCGCAACCGTAGGCCGTAAAATCTGTCACTCCTGACGACGGCGCCGGCTGGCCATCGACGTGTGCGCAGAAGTTCTTTCCCATTTGAGAAATAACCATCTTTCGAGATTGAATTGAAAGATCATCGGAAGAGTATTCTATAGGGATTATTGCTGCATTTTATTCGGAGATCGCAGCGCGATCGACAGAAGGACTTACGACGGATGGCAGAGATAGCCCCCTTGGTCGGTGACCGGCATGGTCCGATCATTCTGTTCGATGCCGAATGTGTGCTGTGTTCCGTGAATGCGCAATTCGTGCTGCGTCATGACAAGGCCGGATATTTCCGGCTGGCATCCATGCAGGGGGCCGTCGGTACGGAAATCTACCGGCGTCACGGCATGGACCCGAAAAATCCGGCCAGCCTGCTGGTCGTGGACGGCGACAGGGTGCGACAGGATAGCGACGGTGTTCTCAGCATCTACGAGGCGCTTGGCATGCCCTGGCGGCTGCTTGGCATATTGCGCATCATTCCCGCCTTTCTGCGCGATCCCGCTTATCGCTGGGTTGCACGCAATCGCTACCGCTGGTTCGGAAAGCGTGAACAATGCTGGATAGCGCCGCCGGAATACAGGGACAGGATCCTTTGAACATAGCGGCACGGTTGGCGGCTCGTCACGAAGAACCCGAGGCTCCCCTGTTTCGCAAGCTTCTTGCGTCCGCCTTCGACGACCTGCCGCCGCGCCTGCGAGAACTTCACGATAGCGGGCAGGCGCGGGAATGGCGCGGGGTCGCCGAAGTGCGGCGGGGGCGGGGTGTGCTGGCCCGGCTGATTTCGGCGGTCCTCGGTTTTCCGCAGGCGGGAACGCATGTGCCCGTCAGCGTCGCGTTTGCGCCAGACAAGGGAGCCGAGCGCTGGACACGAACTTTTGGCGGCAGGCGCTTCTCGTCGACGCAGTCGGCTGGCACGGGCAGGGATCAATATCTGCTGGCGGAGCGCTTCGGCATCGTCACCGTCGCTCTGGCGCTGGTGCTGGGTGGCGACCGGTTGGCCCTCATCCCCCGGCGATGGAGTGTTCTGGGCATTCCGTTGCCCGGTTTCCTTTTGCCATCAGGGGTGAGTTTCGAGTCGGAGGAGGAGGGCCAGTTCCGCTTCGACGTGGAAATTTCCCTGCCCTTTGTCGGTCTGGTCGTTGCTTACAGGGGAACGCTGGAACCGGCTGCCGGCTCTCCGGAGCATGGCGGCACCAGTGAAGCGCCATGCGGCGCTTCATTGGGTGAGGAGGCGTGAGGGCGATGACGCCTTTCCTCACGGGGGACGTGCCGGGAGTTCGCGGCCGTGGCCGCGTATTCTTCCCGCTCTCGCGGCTCAGAACGTGTAGGCTACGCCCACCATCGCAAACGGCTGAATATCCTTCTTCGACAGGGGGCTTTCCTTGGCATCGCCGAGCAGGAAGCCGACGCCGCCGGTGCCGGTGATCGACCAGTTCTCGGTCATAAGGTAAGTGAGGGAGGCGCTGGCGTCGATGCGCTTGAAGCCTGCCTTGGCGTCGTATTTGCGCAGGCCAGAGCGGGCGGATTGGGCCGAGGTTACGCCGAAATAGGATTTCATGTGGTTGTCGTCTGCCCAGGTGGCCGACAAATCCGCGCCGAAGATGAACTGTTCGTATTTGTGGGAGACGCTGGCGCCGACGGTGGCGGTCAGGCCTTCGCTGCCGCCGATGGTCTTGTCCACCTTGGCATAGATTTCGAAGGGGTCGACGCCGTAAGCGACGATACCGCCGATCACGCCGCCCGCCTTGATGTCGCCCATCCCACGCAGGTTCTTGCGGTCGTCCTTTTCCTTGCGCCCGGCTTCCCAGCCGCCCTTGATGCCCAGTCTGAAACCGTTCTGGTTCAAGAGGTTGACGGTGGCACCGCTGAAATCGATGTTCAGCGTATCGCCATACTGGACGGAAACCAGCGGAACGGCGCCTACTTCCAGCTTGTCCGAACCCTCATATTTGGGTGCGTAGGCCGCACCCACGCCAAGCGTGATTTTCCACTCGCTGGAACTGCTGTAGCGGGCAGTGTCGAAATTTCCCGGATCGGCCGCCCTGTCCGATTTGCCGATATCGGCGGCGAAAACGGGCGTAGAGACGACCTGCGCCACGGGTAGCGTTGCCAGGCACAACGCCATGGCACGCAGGTTCTTCTGCCATTTCACTGTAAAAATCTGTTTCATGATCATATCCGTTGCAGCGTCGAGCGTTGGAAAACCGGGAGTCGGGTTTCTTTGAGCAGGACGCTACGTGGGTACAATTGCGGAGACATTACGCGGTGCAACATTCGGCGTGCGAAACGAAAGCCGATATGCCGGGCTTGGAAAACATCGGCGTGCGCGGTTTTCCTGATCGCAAAGCGCCCCGCTTTTGTTACAACGTGGAGCGTATGCGCCTGAAGTTTCGGCGATGTGTGGCGGCAGGACGACTTTCGAGGAGAGGTCTGTCCTGACAGCGAAGCACTGCTAAAGGGTGCAGACGAGACAGTCGGAAGAGGGAGAGAGACAGTGACGAAACCCCAAACCGCCGAAAGGCGGCTGAGCGAGGTTCTGCCGGGCGTTATCCGCCCCTATACGCAGACGGAACTGAAATCGGTTCTTTCGACGCTGAAAGACATCGCCAAGGGTGAACCGGCGGTGGCCGCGCTGCTGGCCGGCGAAAGCCAGCTGAAGGACTTCATCGCTGCGGCTTTCACGCTGTCGCCCTATCTGCGTGACATGGCGGCGGCGGATGAGGGGTTGCTGACGCTGGCTATTTCCGAGCCGCTAGACCCACTATTGACCGATCTTGTCCATCAGGCGCGCGATTGCTGGAAGCCGGGGCAGGACGGCGGTGTGCCCGCCGAAAACGAGGTGATGTCGCGCCTGAGAATAGCCAAGCGGCGGCTCTCCTTCATCGCCGCCCTTGCCGATCTGGCGCGCATCTTCACCGCCCGCGATACGACGCGCTGGCTGAGCGACATGGCGGATGCATCGCTTTCCGCTGCCATCGATCACCTGCTGCTCTCAGCCCATGAGAGCGGCAAGCTCAAACTGAAGAATGTCGCCGCTCCCAGCGAAGCCTCGGGGCTGATCGTGCTCGGCATGGGCAAGCTTGGCGCGCGCGAACTCAACTATTCCTCTGACATCGACGCGGTGGTGTTCTTCGAACCCTCGGCGGGCATCATCGACGATCCCTATGCTGCGACGGAGAATTTCGGCCGCATGATGCGCCGCCTCGTGCGCATCATGCAGGAGCGCACCGCCGATGGTTACGTTTTCCGTACCGATCTGAGGCTCCGGCCTGACCCCGGCTCGACGCCGCTTGCCATCCCCGTTGAGGCGGCTCTGCTTTATTACGAGGGCAGGGGCCAGAACTGGGAACGCGCCGCCTATATCAAGGCGCGGCCGGTGGCGGGCGACATCAAGGCGGGCGAAAACTTCCTGCGCGAGCTGACGCCCTTCATCTTCCGCAAATATCTCGATTATGCGGCGATTGCCGATATCCACTCCATCAAGCGGCAGATCCACGCGCATAAGGGCCATGGCGCCATTGCCGTGAAGGGCCACAACGTCAAGCTCGGGCGTGGCGGCATCCGCGAGATCGAGTTCTTCGCGCAGACGCAGCAGCTCATCGCCGGTGGCCGCATGCCGCCACTTCGGGTGCGCTCGACGGAAAGCGCGCTTGCCGCACTGACTGAGGCGAAATGGATCGACGCCGAGACGCGTGACAGCCTGACGGACGCCTACTGGTTCCTGCGCGAAGTGGAGCACCGTATCCAGATGGTGCGCGACGAGCAGACCCATATGCTGCCGGACACGGAAACGGAATTGAAGCGCATCGCCTTCATGCTCGGTTTTGAAGATACCAAGGCGTTTTCCGAAAAGCTGGAAGAGGTGCTGCGGCTGGTGGAGCGTCGTTATTCCGCGCTGTTCGAACAGGAGACGAAGCTCTCGGGAGAGGCCGGCAATCTGGTCTTCACCGGCCAGAAGGACGATCCCGATACGCTGAAGACGCTTGCGGCACTGGGCTTCGGCCGGCCGGAGGATATTTCCCGCGTCATTCGTACCTGGCACAATGGCCGCTACCGGGCAACGCAATCGGTCGAGGCGCGTGAGCGACTGACGGAACTGACGCCGGATTTGCTCAGAGCATTTGGCGAAAGCAAGCGGGCGGACGACGCGCTGTTGCGCTTCGATAATTTCCTCTCCGGGCTTCCGGCGGGCATCCAGCTCTTCTCGCTGCTCGGCAACAATCCGGCCCTGCTTGATCTGCTGGTGACGATCATGTCGTCGGCCCCCCGGCTTGCGGAAATCATCGCCGCCCGTCCGCATGTCTTCGATGGCATGCTGGACCCGGCGCTGATGAGCGACGTGCCGACGCGCGAATATCTCGCCCACCGCATGACGAATTTTCTCTCCAATGCCCGCCATTACGAGGATATTCTCGATCGGCTGCGCATCTTCGCCGCCGAGCAGCGGTTCCTCATCGGCGTGCGGTTGCTGACCGGCGCGATCCGTGGCGAGATCGCCGCCCGCGCCTTCACCCATCTTGCCGATCTGGTGATCGAGGCTGCATTGAAGGCCGTTCTGGCGGAGATGGAAGCAGCGCACGGACCCTATCCGGGCGGGCGCGTGGCCGTCATGGGCATGGGCAAGCTCGGCTCATTCGAGCTGACCGCCGGTTCGGACGTCGATCTGATCCTGCTTTACGATTACGACGATGCCGCCCATGAATCCACCGGCGCAAAACCGCTGGACGTTGTGCGTTATTTCACCCGTGTCACCCAACGGCTGATCGCCGCGCTGTCGGCGCCGACGGCCGAGGGCGTGCTTTACGAGGTCGACATGCGGCTTCGCCCCTCCGGCAACAAGGGGCCGGTGGCGACGCGCATTTCCGCCTTCGAGAAATACCAGCGCGAGGAAGCCTGGACCTGGGAACATATGGCGCTTTCGCGCGCCCGGCTCATCTGCGGCGAAGCCTCGCTGACGGAGGATGCGCGTCGCATCATTGCCTCCGTCCTATCTCAGAAACGGGAGGTGGCGAAAGTCTCCGCCGATGTGCTGGAGATGCGCAGCCTCATCGAACAGGAAAAGCCGCCGGAAAATATCTGGGACTTCAAGCTCATCAATGGCGGGCTGATCGATCTCGAATTCATCGCCCAATATCTGGCGCTGGTCGGCCCCGCCAAGGGCCTTGCTCCGCATGAACCCGGCCGTAACACGGCAGAGGCGCTGCAAGTACTGGCCGCCCCGGTGATGGAGCAGCAGTCCTTCGACGACTGCATGGCGGCGATGGCGCTTTATACCGAGATATCGCAGATCGTGCGGCTTTGCATCGACGGTGCCTTCAACCCGAAGGAAGCGCCTGCCGGCCTTATCGATCTCGTTTGCCGGGCGGGAGATTGCCCTGATATTTCCACGCTGGAGGGCGAGGTGAAGCGGCTGGCGAAGGCGGTGCGGAAAGCGTTTGTGGCGACGGTGAAGAATGGTGGTTGATGGGGGTGGGTGTGGTTTATCCCCCTCTGCCCTGCCG
>JWIT01000022.1 GCA_000949895.1 Agrobacterium arsenijevicii
TCGCCAGCAGCGCCGCCGCCCTCGTTCAGTGAGCGGACTTATAGAGCGGAGGCTGCCTCGCCGTCAATGGGCCAATGCGAAAAATACAAAAAAAGTTTCAGGCATCACCCACTATTAGCGCGAAAGGGCTTTTCCTGTGCGCTGACGCTGCCCTACCCTTCCCGAACCTACAGTCATATGCAAGCCACGGGTGGATTTTCCCTGAGACGACTTTCGCATGTTCCAGCGTGAGATTTTACCTCGAGATACATTATGCGGCTAATGTCCAACTCACCCGTTAGCGCCTACTTGCGAAGCAACTTTCGCGTGCCTAAAAGGCAGGCAGTTTTAATGCGCGTCGGAGAGGACCAAATACGTGGAACAGGTAAATACCCAAACCGGCAAGGGCCGGACCAAAGCTCTATGGGCGGCCGTTGCGATTATTGCCGTTGCTGCCGCAGGTGTCGTTGGGGGTAAGGCCTTCTACGAAGCAAAGGTCAGCGAACTCGTTACTCGCAGTGGCGCAACTGCCCAATCCGTCAAAGTCGATTTTCTCGGACAGATTCATATTCGCGAGCTGACACTACCGTTTGCCGATGGCAGGAATATCCGGATTGCGGCTATCGATGGCCGTCCAAAACTTCCTTTCCTGGACGGCGTACTGGAGATGAACGACATCAATGTCGATGTAGCAACCGGAAAGATCTCGATGGCGCATGCGCGCGTCGAGAATGCTGCTTTCAAAAAACCAACCCCGACAGAGGGCGATGGCAATGCCAACGCCCTGCGCAGACGCATAGAAGGTTTTGCGGCCACGCGTATTTCCTCACCAGAGGTGACATTCACGCAGTCCATCGCGACTACCGAGCAGAAGACTGTTTATAAGGATGTGACTTTCACGGACATCGCCAACGGCCGGATCGCCCGATATTCAAGCGACAATGCCAGCTACGACATCCAGATGGATCTGCCCGATAACAATGGTGCGATGAAAAAGAAGCATGTGGTCGTGTCAACTGGCACCATCGCCGGTCAGGACTTCGATGCCGCTTACCTCGCAAGGCTCTACACGGAAAAGGCCGGTCCCGCAGACACGGAAGCAAAACCTCTCTATGGCCCGCTGTCCGTCAGCAAAATCTCGTTCTCGGACGGGGACAGTCATTTCAGCTACGACGAAATGCGCAGCGACGGCTTCAGCGCTCGCATGCCGGCCGAACCGCTTCTGGAAACCCTGAAGGCACTGACGACCACCAAAAATACTGAAGAGCTTTCACCACAGGAACGCCAGGCAATTGTCGCCAAGGCCCTGTCGATTCTCGACATGATTGGCAAGAGCAACATGCAATTGCTCGGGCTCAAGATCGACGCGCCGGACGAAAGCGAAGGGGCGGCGGGCAAAAGGGTCAAGGCCAGCATTGATCGTATCGACATGCAGATGGACAGCCGCAAACTCAGTTTCGGCCTGAATGGCATGTCGATCGGCAATGGCGTCGACACGATCGAAGTCGCGGAGGCAAGTCTCAAGGGCTTTGACTGGAGTTCCACAATCAAGGGTCTGTCCGAAATCGCCGTGCTCGACGAGAAACAGATCGAGACCTTCCCATTTAACCATCTGATACCGGAACTGGGCACCGTCCGTGTCGGCGGCATCAACGTCGATGTCGCGGCCCCGAAAAAGGAAGAGGGAGAAGAAGAGACGGCGGGCACGCCCGAACGCATCAAATTTTCGCTCAAGAATTTCGAGATGGGACTGACAAAGCCCTTCAATGGCATCCCGACCGATATCGAGATCCGGCAGGATGACCTTTCTGTTCCCATCCCGGCAGATTCGTCGGAGGACGTTTTTGTCGAAGCCCGCAAACTTGGTTTTGAGGCCCTCGCCCTGTCTTATGCGCTCGCCGCCAGCTGGGACGAACCGAACAAGAACCTGGTGATCCGGGAAATCTCCATGAGCGGCAAGGACATTGGCAGCGTCAATTTTTCCGGTCTGGTGAGCGGGTTCACGGAGGAGTTTTTCTCCTTCGACGTCAATCGCGCTCAGACCGCCGTCCTGGGGCTCGCGGGTCGCGAGGTGAAGCTGACGATCAAGGACGAAGGTTTGATGGCCAAGGCTATCAAGCTTTATGCTCTGCAAAACGACATGACTGAAGATCAGGTGCGCGGTGTTCTGACGTTGGTGGCCAGCGTGGGGTTGCAGCAGGTCGCGGCTGAACAGCCGAAGCTCAAGGGTGCAGTGGACGCGCTCGTCCGCTTCATCAGCGCTCCGGGAACCCTGACTGTAACTGTCCGATCCAATAGCGCAAACGGCCTCGGTCTTTTTGATCTGGCTTTAGCGTCCGATAATCCGATGCTTCTTCTCGACAAGGTCGATATCCAGGCGACGGCTGAATAAGCGGTCCGGTCGCGCTCCCAAACGGCTCAAGCTCCAGTTTTCTGAGCTTGAGCCGTTTGAAACAAGGCTTGTGGCAAAGCTCAGATGCGCCGCGCCTTGATCGTGTTCATGACGAAGCTGGTCTCGATGGTGTCGACGCATTTCAGCTTCGCGATCTTTTCCTTGATGAAACGCTCGTAGTCCTCCAGCCCGCCGCACATGACCTTCAACATGTAGTCCCTCGACCCCGTGACGAGGTGGCACTCGAGAACCTCGTCCCAATCCAGAACGGCTGTCTCGAACATCCGGATTTCGTCATCGTGCTGGCGGCTGAGGCGGACGGATGCAAGAGCCGTCATGGCCCATCCCTCGATTACCGGATCGATGATCACGGAATACCCCTTGATCACCCCCACCTCCTCCAGCCGTCGAAGCCGCCGCAGACACGCAGATGCCGACAGGCCTACCCGCTCGGCAAGTTCGTTGTTCGTGATCCTTGCATCGGCAGACAGTTCTTTCAGTATCCGCCTGTCGATTGTGTCCGCAATTTTCTGCGACATAAATGATAAATCTCCGCAATATATTGCTTCATGAGATAGAATGTGCGCTTCAGAATGCAAGGTATTTTGGCCTGATTGGATGTAAGCTGCGGATAGTTCAACGCCTGTTGAAGGGGCTTATCGGCAATGACCGCACCACATCCGTCCAGAACCCATATCGGCAACCACGCTCTGCATCCTGAAACCCAGATGCTCAATTACGGCTACGATCCGGAATTGTCGGAAGGAGCGGTAAAACCGCCGGTGTTCCTGACATCGACCTTCGTCTTCAAGTCGGCGGAAGACGGCCGCGACTTCTTCGACTATGTGTCGGGTCGTAAGGAGCCGCCCGCAGGCAAGGGTGCAGGCCTCGTTTATTCGCGCTTCAACCATCCGAACAGCGAGATCGTCGAGGATCGTCTTGCGGTTTACGAACGCACGGAGAGCTGTGCGCTCTTCTCGTCCGGCATGTCAGCCATTTCGACAACGCTTTTCGCCTTCGTCCGGCCCGGCGACACCGTGCTCCATTCCCAGCCTTTGTACGGTGGCACGGAGACGCTGCTGGCGAAGACCTTCCACAATTTCGGCGTTTCGGCGGTGGGTTTCGCCGACGGTGTCAGCGAGACCTCGGTGATATCAGCCGCAGAAACTGCGATGGCGAAAGGCAGGGTGTCCGTCATACTCATCGAGACCCCCGCCAACCCGACGAACAGCATTGTCGACGTCTCGATGATCAGCCGCGTTGCCGACATGATCGGCCAAAAACAGGGGCACAGGCCGATCGTCGCCTGCGACAACACGCTTCTCGGCCCGGTGTTCCAGCGGCCCATCGAGCACGGTGCCGACATCTCGCTCTATTCGCTGACAAAATACGTTGGCGGGCACTCCGACCTCATTGCCGGGGCAGCGCTCGGTCGGAAGGACGTGATGAAGCAGGTGAAGGCTCTGCGTGGCGCGATCGGTACGCAGCTTGATCCACACTCGTGCTGGATGCTCGGGCGCTCGCTTGAGACGCTGCAAATCCGGATGGAGCGGGCAAACAGCAACGCCAACATTGTCGCTGAATTCCTCAAGGCGCATCCCAAGGTCGAGAAAATCCATTATCTGCCGTTCAACGATCCGGCATCCCCGGTCGGCAAGGTGTTTGCGGCTCAATGCACCGGCGCCGGATCGACCTTCTCGTTTGACATTGCGGGCGGGCAGGCCGCGTCTTTCAACTTCCTCAACGCCCTGAAGATATTCAAGCTCGCGGTAAGCCTCGGCGGTACGGAGTCCCTCGCCTCTCACCCTGCAACGATGACACATTCGGGTGTTCCGGCCGATGTGCGCCAGCGCATCGGTGTGCTTGATTCCACGATCCGGCTGTCAATCGGCATCGAACATCCCGACGATCTTATCGCCGACCTGACCCTCTCGCTCGATGTCTCCTGACGAATAGGTAAATGCCGCCCCCTACCCCGCCAAGTGCCGTAGCCTCAGACCGAAAGCTCTCTGGCTATCGCACGGCCAGCAATACGTGCGGTCTCCAGAAGCCGTGCAAGATCCATCCCATCGCGGGCCTGAGCGGACATACCTGCCATGGTGGAGCTGACAAAATCAGTCACTCGTTCAGCCTCGTCGGAATGACGGGCGGAAATGTATTCCCGTAGCGTATCCAGCGCGGCCTTGTGGAAAACACGGGCGGTGGCGCGCGCCTCTTCATCATGGCAACCGATACTTTCCAGAACAAGGCAGCCGGCGGCGGCAGAATCCGCTGCATAGCGCCGGGCGGCGTCTTCCAGTACCGCTGCAAGGCACTCGGCAACCGGACGATCCGGCCGCAGGATATCCTGAAGGGGAATAGCCTTCGTGCTCGCATAGTGATCGAGGGCGCGCGCAAAAAGGCCGGCCTTGCTGCCGAAAGCGGCATAGAAGCTTGGCGGGTTGATGCCAAGCGCTGAGGTGATTTCCGCAACGCCCACGGCATCGTAACCCCGCGCGTGGAACAGGTGCTGGGCAGTGACCACACCCTGATCGGGATCAAAGCGGCGCGGACGGCCGCGCGGACGCGAATTGGATTTATTTGTATCACTCACTACAAAATACCTTGACGTTGGCCTTATCGAATATTTATGTAGCGATCATTAATTTAATTCGCAAGGAGTTCATATGACCCTCTTCCATGGAAAGTCCGTTCTGGTTCTCGGCGGCAGCCGGGGTATCGGCGCAGCCATCGTGCGTCGGTTCGCAGCCGAAGGTGCCAGAGTAATCTTCACCTATGCCGGATCGCGCGAGGCGGCGGAGCAGCTGGCTGCCGAGACAGGCAGCACCGCGGTTCAGACAGACAGCGCCGACCGCGATGCCGTGATCGCCCGCGTGCGGGAAAGCGGCCCTCTCGATATTCTGGTGGTGAATTCCGGCATCATCATTTTCGGTGATGCGCTGGAACAGGATCCGGATGCGATCGACCGCCTTTTTCAGATCAATATCCAGACCCCCTATCACGCCTCGGTGGAAGCTGCGCGGCAGATGCCGGAGGGAGGACGGATCATCGTCATCGGCTCCGTCAATGGTGACCGGATGCCCGTGCCGGGCATGGCATCCTATGCCGTGAGTAAATCCGCCCTCCAGGGTCTGGCCCGAGGACTGGCACGGGATTTCGGGCCGCGAGGGATTACGATCAATGTCGTCCAGCCGGGACCGATCGATACCGATGCAAATCCGGAGAGCGGGCCGATGAAAGACCTGATGCACAGTTTCATGGCGATCAAACGCCACGGACGTCCGGAGGAAGTTGCGGGAATGGTCGCCTGGCTCGCTGGCCCCGAGGCCGGCTTCGTGACGGGAGCGATGCATACGATTGATGGTGCGTTCGGCGCCTGACCAGCAGGATGCGAGGGGCGCGAAAGCATGCGCCCTTTGCCTTGCCGGATTTAACGAAAGACATCCGGCACGCGAACTCTGCGAATGAACCCCGACTGAATAGTCTCTTCAGCTTCCATTCCAACGGGACCGTCTAGAACAAAGACGTTCAACCGCGGTCTTATCCGCCTGAGGAGACAGTCATGATCCGTACGTCTTTCGTTGCAATTGCCCTCTCCGCTCTCGTTGGCTTCACCGCCGCAGCCCCCGCCATGGCTAACGATGTGCGCATCGAACAATATGGCTGGTCCAACTCTGCCGGTGGCGCGCAGGAAGGATATGGCAACCGGATCAGAACCTACCAGAACGGTGGCTATAACCGGATTGTCGGCCATCAATATGGTCGCCATAACCTCTCGGCAGTCGGTCAAGAAGGCAATGGCAATTACGGCTCCACCTATCAGAACGGTAACCGCAACGTGGCCGGCATCGGCCAGTTTGGCTCCAACCACACGACCATCCTGACGCAGGACGGCAATGGCAACATCGCCGCTGGTGTTCAGGTCGGCCACGGTTGCAGCGCCAATGTGAACCAGGGCGGCAACGATAACGTCGCAGCCTTTGTACAGGCCTGCCCATAAGCGGCCGCGTGCGGATGACGTGAAACCGGTTCAGATCGCAACAGCAGATCATCAGGAGGAAACAACCCATGCCGAATAGCATCAAACATCCGCGCCGCCTGATGGCGATCCTCGCGCTGGCCCTTGTTCCCGTTGGCGCCGTTGCGACAATGACCACTGCCAAACAATCTGACGGGTCGCAGCTTTGCGAAATCAAGGCGACGCCGCAGGCGGGCATGGTGAGACTGGAAGCCTTCGCCAGGGGCGACACCAATGCCGGCGGGAGCTACGCGTTTCATGTCGAAAAATCAGGTGATGGCGGACGTTCCGTCATCAATCAGGGTGGCGAGCTTGATGCCCAAGCGGGACGTTCGCAACTGCTAAGCTCGGTTACGCTCGATGCGAAGGGAGCCCGCTACAAGGCGGTGCTGGATCTCGTGATCGGGGGCAAGAGCTACAGTTGCACCAGGCAGACTGGCGACGATTAAGCTGCCATCCCGCTGTGGAACTGCCATTAAAAAGGGCGCCGGTTTTCGGCGCCCTTTTCTTTTGATTTTACCGAACGACTGAACGCCATGTGAATGGGCAATTCCGTTCGGGTTCAGTTGAAAGATGCGACAGTGGATCATCAGCAAGGCACTGACACACGGAGATAAGAATGACCCACAACGTATTGAAACTTCTTACCATTACTCTGCTTGTCGGCAGCCTCGCGCCAGTGGGATTTTCCACCCCGGCCCATGCCGGAGGCCGGATCTCCTTCGACCTCGCACCCGGCAATGCCGCGGACGCGGATCTGTTCTCAACCGGGCTGCGCGCCTACTCGCTTTACCGTGGCTTCAAGGATGCCGACATCAGGCAGCTGGGCCGGGGCAATGCCGCCGGCATCGCCCAGAACGGCAGCGGCAATCTCGGCTTTATCCGGCAGCGGGGCAACGGCCATTCCGCAACCTTGCAACAGAACGGCAACAACAATGCCTATGGCATTTTCCAGTATGGCCGAAACACGGAAACCAACGTCGTACAGGAAGGCGATAATGGGAGCGGCCTGACATTCAGCTATGGCTGGTAGGTCAATTCCACAACCGTTCTAAAGACGATGTACCCAGTTCCATCGCGGATTTGAGAGGGCGCTTGCCGTAACGCGGGCAGACGCCCTCCCCGCTCAAATCAGCCTGCGTTGCCGGGCACCGGTGTGTTGAGCAGCTGTTGTTCCCACAGATAGGCGATGCCGCTGCCACCGGCGTGCTGCTTGAGTACTTCGGTCAGCTCTGCGGCGTGCTCTGTCCTCGCCCAGTCACGTTGCCACTCCGAAGCCACGGCCAGCCAGGTCATCATGTTCGCCCCCGCGCCGATCATGCGCTGAATGGCGACCTCGTGAGCCTCCACTGAAGTGCCGCCCGATGCATCCGTGACCACCGTCACATCCCAGCCTTCGCCAAGCGCCTGGATTGTCGGCATGGCGACGCAGATTTCGGTCCACAGGCCGGCGATGATCAGTTGCTTGCGGCCCGTCGCCTTGACCGCATCCACGACCTTCCGATCCTCCCAGGTGTTGATGAAGGTGCGGTCGATTACCTCTTGGCCGGGAAACACGTCAGTGATGTGCGGGAAGATCAGGCCGCCTCGCGCCGCGATCACGCTGGTCAGGATGGTGGGAACTCCGAAAGCCTTGGCGGTCTTCGCCAGAGCGGTCGTGTTGTTCACCACGGCCTGCGGGTCATGGCTGTTCAGATTGGCAAGCTGGTAGGGCTGGTGGTCGATAAGAACGAGTACCGAATCTTCGGGACGCAGAAGCGAAGCAAGGCCATTACGAAAGGTCATCATTACATCCTTTGCTGCCGTTGTGAGCGGCATTGGTTTTGCGGGAGACATGCGCCAGTGGCGACGCTGCCTGGCTCCAGTATTGCCGTTCCCATTCGAGATGCGGTAGCGTCGCTTTCTGGCAAGCTGTGTCGCAAATTGGGGAACGCCAAATGGATATCGAAGAACTGTGGACCTTCGTGGAAGTGGCTGATGCCGGGGGAGTTTCGCCCGCAGCACTTCGGCTCGGCGTCTCCAAGTCAATCGTCAGTCGGCGGCTTTTTCGGCTTGAGGCGGAACTCGGCGTCCAGCTTCTGGCACGAACCACAAGGGGCGCCGCGCTCACGGAAGCAGGGTCCATCTTCCGGGATTATGCGGCCAGGGTCTGCGCCGAAATCGACGTGGCCAAGGAAACGATCCTGCCCGCCGGTGAACTTCGCGGCCGCTTGCGCGTTGCCCTGCCGCTTTCTTTCGGCCCCACTCACTTCGCACCCATCCTCGCGGAAATGGCGCGCCGTCACCCAAAGCTCCAGATCCAGACATGTTACAGCGACCGCTTCGTCGACCTCATCACAGAAGGTTATGATTGTGCGATACGGGTTGGTTATCTTCAGGACTCCAACCTGATTGCAAGACGCGTCGGACCAATCCACGGGAAGTTCGTCGCGAGCCCGGACTACATCAAAGCGCACGGGTCGCCCGAGACGCCGGAGGAACTCGTCGCGCACGAGGCTCTCATGCAGGGCACCGAAGCCTGGCAACTCATGGATGGCGACAAGATCATCACGGTTCGTCCGCAGGGGCGTTTCAAGGCAGACAACGGCACGGCTCTGGTTGCTGCTGCAATCGCGGGACTGGGGATTGCCTATCTCCCTGACGGCCTCACCGATGAACACATCGCCTCCGGAGCGCTTGTGCCGGTCATGACACGTTACCCCCCACCTCCGGCGGGCGCATATGTCATCCGCCCGCCGGGCCAGCATCCCGCACGGAAGATACGGGTTCTCACCGAATTGCTGATTGAGTATTGCGAACCGGCACCGCATCTCCCGGGTGCCGACCGCTAGAGCATGGCGCTCTGCAACTTGCTCAGCCGCTAACGCATCAATCGCGCCCTATCCATAGACGGCGTTCCTGACATCCCCCGGGAATGCGCCGGACATGCCTTCAAATGCCGTATTGGTGAGTGCGACCACGGAAAGACCGTTTGCGCGGTCGATGAACCAGTTGTGGCCGTAGGCGCCGCCCCATTGCAGCGTGCCCGGCGCTTGCGGCGTACCGGTCGGCGCGGGGTCGACCAGCACCGCCCATCCATAACCGAAACCCCAGCCCGGTCCTTGCGTCTCAGCCTCGGTGCCAACGTGATCGATGGCCATGGCGTCTACTGTTCTGGTGTCGAGGATCGATGCCCCGCCAGTGCGGATCGCCTCCAGAAAACGCAGAACATCGCCTGCCGTACCAGCCATGCCTGCGCCGCCCGAAGGATAAGACTTGGGATCAAGGATGCGTGACGGCGCAAAGCGCGCGGTCGTGCCGAAAATTGGCACCCTTATTCCATCGCTCATCAGCGCCGGCTCGGGATTGCCATCCGCATAGGCCGCGGTCAGCCGCGACGTTTCCCGAACGGTAAAACCCGTATCTTCAAGCCCAAGCGGGGCCGTCACCTTGTCACGGACGATCTCGGCCAGGCTGCGGCCCTCCAGCTTCTCCAAGATACCGCCGAGCACATCGAGACCAAGAGAATAGAGCCAGCCCGTGCCGGGCGCGAAAGCGAGAGGCGCCGCTGCGAGACGTGACAGGTTTTCCTGCAATGACAGGCCCGGCTGATCGAGGCCGTCAGAGACATCAAGCCTGTGATACGGCCCATCGGACGGTTCGAGAAAACCATAACCGAGGCCGGACGTATGCGTGAGCAGTTGATGGATGGTGATCTCCGGCCGTGTGCCGTCAGGCAGGGCAGGACGGAAATCCGGCAGCCATTGCGTCACCGGCGCATGAAGGTCGAGCCGCCCTTCCTCCACGAGCCGCATGGTGGCGGCCGTAACAACGGGCTTGGTGATGGAGGCGAGCCGGAAGATCGAATCTTCACGCATCGCTGTCCCGGTTTCGCGATCCGAATAGCCGGCGGCGCGGTGATGGATGACCTGTCCGTCACGGGCAACGAGCACGACGGCACCAACGATGCGTTTTTCGGCAAGCGCCCTGTCGATCACGGCGTCGATGCGGGCGGGTGCCTCGGAATAATCAGGGAGACTCATGGGATTTCGTCCTCTATAATCACAATGATCGTTCCTGAATAACAAGCTCGAAAGGATATTTCTAGAGTGATCGATGTGAAAAATAACAAGGCCGTTTCGCGACCGCGCGGCCGCCCCCGCGCCTTCGACCGCGACGAGGTGCTGGCAAAGGCTGCGGAGACATTCTGGCGTCTCGGTTATGAAGGTGCGTCTATTGCCGATTTGACGGCCGCGATGGGGATCACGCCGCAAAGCCTTTATGCGGCCTTCACGTCAAAAGCCGATCTCTATCGGGAGGCTCTGGCATGGTATCAGGCACATATCGGGGCCTCCACGGCGCGCGCGCTTGAAGCGAGCGACGTGGTGGCGGCGCTGGCGTGCGTGCTTCGTGAATCCGCCCATGAATTCACCCGCCCCGGTCGCCCCCATGGTTGTATGGTTTCGACCGCCGTGCTGACGTGTGCCGTCGAGAACGAGCCTGTCGCGCAGCATGTCTCCACTCTGCGCAATGAAACGCTTGCTGCAATCGAAGGGCGTATCTCGCGTGGCATTGAGGAAGGGCAAATGAAGCGGGCGACCGATGCGGCGGCTCTTGCGCGTTTCGTTGGCGCAATGATCCAGGGCATGTCCGTGCAGGCGCAGGACGGCGCATCCGATACGGCGCTTTTGGCGATAGCAAACCTCGCAATAGCGGAGATCGAACGTCATCGTGCCTGAGGACGCCTGACGGCATATCATTACTTTTGAACTGCGCAGCGAATGACGGGTTGAGATGGTGTCGGGCAAAGGGTATCAGGTGCCTCAATTCCAGGCGGACCTCCCGCGAACAACAAGGCGTATCCTGACATGATCCCGGATTTTCTCGTCACCCATTCCGGTGGCTTCCATGCCGATGAGCTGCTGTCCAGCGTCATCCTGACGCGGCTTTTTCCGCAGGCCCGCATTATCCGCAGCAGGGCGCCGGAATGGATCACCCCCGGCGTGGATCGCATCATCTACGATGTCGGTGGCGCTTATGACGCGACGAAGGGGATCTTCGATCACCACCAGCGCGGCGCACCGCTCCGCGAAGACGGTCAGCCATACAGTTCGTTCGGACTGATCTGGAAACATTTCGGCCGGGACTATCTTGCCGCCTTCGGCGTTCCCAACGAACATGTCGAAGCCGTCCATGCCTCTTTCGATGCCAGCTTTGTGCTGCCGGTCGATCTTGTCGACAATGGTGCGCTCAGCCCCTCCACCGCCGGGCCGCTCGTTGCGCTGACGCTGCCTGTCCTGCTGGAAACTCTGAAACCTGTTTTTGACGAGACCGACCCCGAAGCGGACGATCGCTGTTTCCACGCGGCGCTGGTCATTGCCCGCAGCTTCGTCGAGGCGAAAATTGCCAAAAGTGCTGCGAAATTGCGGGCCGAGGCGCTTGTTACCCAGGCAATCGTCGATACCGGTGAAGGGCGAGTTCTGGAATTGCCGATGGGGATGCCGTTCCGGCCCGCCATCGTGAAGGCGGGTGCCGACCATCTGCTGTTTGTCGTTCATCCGCGCGACAAGGACTGGTGTCTGACCGGCATCCGCCGCGCAGATGAAGGTTTTGAACTGCGGGCGGACCTGCCGGCGGCATGGGCCGGCCTGACCAATGGCGATCTGGAAGCGGTTTGTGGCGTTGAAGGCGCGAGCTTCTGCCACAACGGCCGCTTTATTGCCGCCGCCAAGACCCGCGACGCCGCACTCGCCATGGCGGAACTGGCTGTGAAAGAGGCGATCTCCCTTGGCGCCGGAAATGTTGTTTCATCGAACGATGGCGAATGAGTAGGAGATTGCTCGGCAGACGAGCTGGCAAGGCATATCAAATGATATGCCTTTGACGGCCTCCGGTCCGCGTCATTGGCCCTGCCCTCCACTCCCAGCGTTACGGAGTTTCACACGATGACCCGATCCAACCCGATCCCCAGCCCTGAAATTCCGCAACAGCGGGTCGAGGCCCGTTACGGGGTGCAAGCCGCCTTTTCGCCGCCCTTCTGGAATGACACCATCGATACGTTGCTGGATCATCGCACCGCACGCGCCTACCTGCCCAGGGCGCTGCCGGACGGTACTCTGGAACTTCTGGTCGCGGCTGCGCAATCAGCGCCGACATCGTCCAATCTTCAGGCGTGGAGCGTGGTGGCGGTTCGGGACAAGGATCGCAAGGCGCGTCTGGCAGGCTTCACGGGTGGTAACAACCATATAAAAGACGCCCCTGTTTTTCTCATATGGCTGATCGACCTGAAGCGCTTGCGAACCGTCGCTTCGAACCATGGCAATCAGGGCGAAGGGCTGGATTATCTGGAAAGCTTCCTGATTGGCGCGATCGATGCGGCGCTGGCTGCGCAGAATGCCGTTGCTGCAATCGATTCACTCGGTCTCGGCTCCTGTTACGTGGGCGGCATTCGCAACAAACCGGAGGAGGTTTCCCGTGAACTGAACCTGCCTGCGGAGACGATTGCGGTGTTTGGCCTTACGGTCGGTTACCCTGACCCGACGGTGAAAACCGACGTCAAACCGCGCCTGCCGCAATCATCCATTCTGTTTCATGAAACCTATTCGGAAGCGGCACGGGATGATCTCGATTCCTATGACGAGGTCCTGAAGGTGTTTCAGCAGAAACAGGGCCTGCCGCAGAATGGCTGGACAGCACCCATTGCACAGCGTGTACAAAATGCCGATGCCCTGAAGGGGCGCGCGGAATTGAGCCAGACATTGCGTCGCCTCGGCTTCGCCATCAAATAAATCCGTTCCGGTTGCCGGAGACGCAGCGTGCGTCTCCGGAAATTTACGGAGCCGCTACCTCGTCGGCGACTGGAGCACTATTCGGCAAGAGGAGAAGGACGGCGATCGCGCAGAGCGTCGTTACCGCGGCAAGCCACCAGCAAAGTGTCGAAAACGCGGTCTGGTAGGCATCCCGCAACAGGTCGTCGCCGATGTGGGACGACATTGCCGCTGCCCCCGTGAGGTCACCGACCGCCAGACGCTGCCCCGTCTGGTTCAAGAGAGACGTGGACAAGGGCGTCAGCCGGCCGAGCGATGCGGAGGACAATGCGGATAGAGCGGCGCTGACGATTGCAAGCGCGATACCTTCACCGGCAACTCGTACGGTACTGAATATGCCGGTCGCCATTCCTGCGCGCTCCACCGGCACGACACCGACCGACAAGCCGTCCATCAGACCCCAGGGCAGGCCTGCACCCACGCCGATGACGAGCATGGGCAGAACGATCATGTCGCCATCCTCCGCTGTAAAACCGGCAAGCCAGACGAGGCCGGTGGCGGCGATCAGCAGACCGATACAGCAGAGTATGCCCGGTGAAACATGGCGCGCCAGCATCGTCGCTACGATAGGCACGACAAGCATCGGAGCCGACAGCCCCAGCATGATGAACCCTGCCCCGAGCGCTCCATGTTGCTCGATGCCGATCAGGCGCAACGGGATGATGACCAGAAGAACAACGAAGCAGGCGCAGGTGGCAATCGGCAGCAGTTGCACACCCACGAAACGCGGATAACGGAACAGCGACAGGTCCAGCATCGGCCGCGCCGCCCGGATTTCGATCACGACAAAGGCCGCCAGCGAAAGCGCAAATCCTGCGCTGAAAGCGATGATGCCGACAGGCCCCATAACTGGCAGCTCGATCATCGCCACGGTGAACAGGGTGAGCGTGAGGGTGAAGCTTGCCGCCCCCAGCCAGTCGAGTTCCGCCGCATCGGGATCTCTCGTTTCGCGCATCCGTGGCGGGCCGAGGATCAGGGCGAGGAGACCGATCAGACCGCCGGCAAGGAATATCGCCCGCCATCCGACTGTTTCGATCATCAATCCTGTCAGCAGCGGGCCGGAAGCAAGACCGACCCCGAAGGTCGTTCCAAGCAACCCGAAGGCGCGCGTCCTTGCGTGGCCGTCGAATTCCTGCGCAAGTGCTGCCGTTCCCCCGGCCAAGGCGGCAGCGGCGCCCACGCCCTGACCGGCACGCAGCAGGTCGATGATCCAGACCGAAGGCGCCAGCCCAAGGGCGAAGGAAAACCCGGTAAACAGCGCAAGGCCAATCAAGAATACCCGCCGTCTGCCATATCGATCGGCCAGCGCGCCGGCTGCCATCAACAGGCTGCCGAATGCCAGCATGAAGGCATTGGTGATCCAGGTGAGAGATTCCGGTGATCCGCCAAGATCCTGCCCAATCGCAGGTGTTGCAACTGCACCGGCGGAAAAGTTCAAGGGAAGCGTCAAGGCGGCAAGACATACTGCCACCAATACCGAATTTCGGCTGGCGGAGGCTCTAGGAGGGGCGTCGATCATGCGAACTCCAATGGTGAAAATGGCATCGCGACATCAAGGTCGCGTATCGGGCTGCATTCTCATCAGACGACATGATTTCGACAATCAGCCTTGCAGGCCTTTCATTGCGGATCAAAATTCTCTAATTATTGGTGATGGATAAGCTGAGCGAGATCGATGCCTTCGTCCGCGTTGCCGAAAGGCTGAATTTTGCCAAGGCCGGGCAGAGCCTCGGACTGTCCCCCTCTGCGGTTGGGAAAAGTGTTGCCCGGCTGGAAGCGTCATTGGGCGTGCGGCTGTTCAATCGCACCACACGGCAGGTCTCCCTGACCAATGAAGGGGCAATGTTGTTTGAGCGATATCGGGCTATCCTGACCGACCTGCGCGATGCCCACGAGGCGGTCGCGGATAATCTGGCCCTGCCGCGCGGTAGTCTGCGCGTGACGCTGCCGACAATCGGATACCGCTTTCTGCTGCCGATCGTGCCTGAATTTCGTCAGCGTTATCCCGACATCGATCTGGAACTCGACTTCAACGACCGGCGCGTCGATCTGATCGAAGGCGGCTTCGACGCGGCTATCCGCAGCGGCGAGCTTGACGATTCCAACCTGATGGCGCGACGTCTGGGTCCGTTCCGGTTCATTTTATGCGCATCGCCAGACTATTTTCAACGAATGGGCATGCCCCGGCACCCAAACCAATTGTCAGAGCACGAAGCGCTGCGCTTCCGCTTTCCCACCTCGGGTAAGTTTCAGGAATGGCGGCTGGAAAACGGCGACAACCCCTTGTCGAACATGCGTGTCGCCCTCACCTGCGGCAATATGGAGGCGATACGGGCGGCGGCGATTGACGGGCTGGGTCTCGCCTACATGCCCGAATTCCTGGCGACGGACGCCATCCGGGATGGCTTGCTCAAGACAGTATTGAACGAAAATCTCGCCGCACCGGGGCAATTTTCGATAGTCTGGCCGTCAGCGCGTTTCATGACCCCGCGGCTGCGCGCTTTCATCGATTTCGCGATCGAAAAGCTGTTTGTCGAAACCTGATCGAATGGGCTCCTTTGCGGACTTGTTCCTCGTGCCCTTAAATCCCACATCGCCGAAGATATTTTTTGTTAGTGAGTACCCATGAACACGTCGGCTTCTTTGCCCATAAACACCGAACGCCTTGTCCTCCGCCAATTCCATCCTGCCGATTTACCGTCCTATGCTGACTATCACGGGCGGGAGGACGTCTACAGGTTCCTCTACGCCTCGCCACCTGAAAAGGAGGCGCTTGAAGCTCAATTTGCTTCAATGCTGTCGGCACCGTTTGAAAATGATGGAGATACCCTGCGCTTGGCGGTGGTGCGTCTGAACGATCAGGCCGTGCTCGGGGAAGTGCTTCTGAAAATCGCCAGTAAAACTGCGTTGCAGGCGGAAGTCGGTTATATTTTCAACCCTTCCTTTTCGGGACAAGGATATGCGACCGAAGCTGTGCGCGCGATAATCAGCCTCGGCTTCGACCAGCTTGGTTGCCACAGAATTTTTGCGCGGCTGGACAGCCTCAATCACGGATCAATTGGCATCGTTGAGCGTCTCAAAATGCGTAGAGAAGCGCATCTGGTTCAAAACGATCGCTTCAATGGAAATTGGGGCGACGAGTTCATCTACGCGGTTCTGAAATCCGAGTGGCATGCATGAGGTCGGCTGCAAGGCTGTCGTCATCGGTCAATCAGAAAAACCGCCATGCCGGGCAATAAGCGCAACAACAAAATCCATAACAGCGCGAACGGATGGCGTCTTGCGCAAATCCCGATGGACCAGAAGCCAGATATCCCGGGAGAACGCCGGGATGTCCTTGCCGACCGGCACCAGATCCGGGTCGGCGTCTCCGAGAAAACAGGGAAGCCCGGCGACGCCAGCTCCCGCGCGCGCCGCGATCAAATGTCCACTGATATCGTTCAGTTCGCAGGCGATCGGCCTTGTGCCGGCAATGCCCAGCAGCCACTTCTGTTGCGGCATGTCGGCAAAGCTTTCGTCGTAGGCGATAAATTGCCATCGATCTGGTGCATCGCGATGCACATAGTCGCTCCGCGCATAGAGACCGAAGGCCATTGTCCCAAGTTTTCGCGTGAAGCTGCCGTTTTCCTCAGGCCGCACTAAACGGAGAGCAACATCCGCTTCCCTGCGGCTGAGCGACACCTGCTGCGCCTGCGCCGCGAGGGAAAGCCGGATATCCGGATAACGCGATCGAAACTGTGCAAGATGCTGCGCCAGCACATGCGCGGCCAGCACCGGCGGAGCGCTGAGCGTTACCTTGCCGACAAGCGGCGTATGCGCAGCCCGCGCGATCCGGGCAATTCCATCAGCTGCATTTTCCATCGCGATGGCCTGATCGAAGACCTGCTGGCCAATTGTCGTCAGGCGAGACGATCGCGGTAGGCGGTCGACCAGCGTCACATCCAGTTCGGTTTCGAGCGCAGCCAACCGGCGGCTGATGGTGGCGTGGTCAACCTTCAAGGCTCGCGCAGCACCGGACAGGGTGCCGCTCCGTGCCACGGCGAGGAAATGACGAAGATTTTCCCAATCGGTCATCTGTGCGTTTTCTCCTGCTTCACTGGCATATATACCGAATTTCCGCACGGAAATCATTGGCGTAATTTCGAGACAAATCATCTTTGCAAGGTTGTCTCGATGTCCGTCTCCCACCCTTCAAACCCACGCATCACGCTTGCGGCCGCTTCCCTTGGCTTCGTGGTCGTTCTTCTCGATGTCAGCGTCGTCAATGTCGCACTCGATGCCCTGCGCACGAGTTTCTCAACCGATGTCGCCGGTCTCCAATGGGTCGTCAACGCCTATACGCTGGTCTTTGCCGCCCTGCTGCTCATGGCGGGAGCCCTGGGCGACCGCTTTGGCGCGAGGGCCATCTTCACCACCGGCTTCGTTCTCTTCACACTCGCTTCGCTCGCCTGCGGGCTGGCGCCAACGCTGGCGGCACTGATTGCGGCGCGGTTGGCGCAGGGCGTCGGCGCCGCGCTGCTGGTTCCGAACTCGCTGTCGTTGCTTCAACAGGCATTTCCCGACAGGGAGCAGCGTAATCGCGCGGTCGGCTGGTGGGGGGCCGCAGGCGGCATTGCACTGGCGGCGGGGCCCGTGGTCGGCGGCTTTCTGGTGACACATCTGGGCTGGCGCAGCGTTTTTCTGATCAACATTCCGGTCGGGCTTGTCGGCCTTGTCCTCATCCTGCGCTATTCCGCGCCAAGTCGCAGAAACAAAGGGCGCTCGCTCGACATGCCCGGGCAGGCAGCCGCCATCATTGCACTCGCATCCCTCGCAACAGCACTGACGGATGCGGCGCATCTTGGCTGGACACATCCGAGGATTCTCGTCGCCCTTATCGTGGCCGTCCTCGCCGCAATTGGCTTCATCCTGATCGAGGCCAGAAGCCACGCGCCGATGCTGCCGCTGTCATTCTTCTCCAGCCCGACCTTCTCGATCACCTCGGTCACCGGCGTCATCGTCAACTTCGCTTATTACGGCCTGATCTTCGTTTTCAGCCTGTTCTTTCAGCTGGAGCAGCATCTTTCACCGCAGGAAACCGGCATTGCCTTCCTGCCGATGACCATTGTTCTGATGGTCATGAACATCCTGGCAGGCCGGTTGATCACACGCCTTGGCGCGCGCCGGCTGATGGTGTTCGGCCTGCTTTTGGCGGCAACCGGATATCTTCTGCTCATCCCGGTCAGTGTCAGCGGCTCCTATTGGCAACTGGTCTTGCCGATGCTGATGGCGGCAAGCGGCATCGCGCTGATGGTGCCGACGATGACGAATGTCACTCTTTCCTCGGTCGATCCGTCCCGGGCCGGCATCGCGTCAGGTGTTCTCAACACGGCGCGGCAGGTGGGCGGCATGCTCGGCGTCGCGACATACGGTTATTTCGTGCAAGACACAGCGCCCGCCGCTTTCATGCACGGCATGCATCTCTCGCTCATCGTCGCGGTAGTGCTGCTGTTACTCGGCGCTGCGCTCTGGTTCATCGGCCTCAGGCGACCGCAATGACGTTTGACCGCAAATGGCCAAAAGGAGACATTCCGGGACCGGGCTCCGGAAGACTGAGATAAGGGTGGACAACGGACGGTCGGCTTATCATTGGGTTCTCGGGAGAACTAGCTATCCGGCGTCGTGGAGGAAACTCTTCGGAGTTCGATTGAAAGCTTTGTGATAGACGGTGGCAGAGCTCTTTGATGAGGAAAGATTGTTCTAGAATGTGTTGCCGATTGAGTCGCGGAGCGCAACAAGGGTCGTAGGTCTTGACCGTCTCACTGAAATTCCGCATTTTGAAGATAGCGCTACGTAGGGTGCACCGGCCGTTGAGCCGACTGGGCAACGCCCGCCTACAATTTCAAAGGTAGCGCCTATGCCGAATCTCGAAAACCTCAAGAAGCAAGCCAAGCAGTATTTGCGGTGGCATCGCGAGCGGTATTATCCAGTCGCGGCCCATATCCGCGCTGCTTTGCCACGATTTCAACACCTCGACGATAATCAGATATTGGAATCCAGTTTCAAGCTCAATGACGCACAAGAACTTGTCGCGCGTCAATTGGGATTCGAGGGGTGGCTAGCGCTCAAGTCAGGAACCCTTATGAACAATCAAAGCAAACAGACCGCATCCAACCTTGTTCTCAGTTCTGTCTCCGCGCAACTCTTCGTCTCCGACATCAAAGCGTCGTGTGAATTCTTCGCCGACAAACTCGGCTTCGCGGTCGACTTTGTTTACGGCGACCCTCCATTCTACGGACAGGTTGTTCGTGACAACGCACGCCTTGCTCTGAGGCTAGTTTGCGAGCCAGTGTTTGTCGGCGACATCCGACAACGCGAACATCTGCTCTCCGGCTCGATCACGGTCGACACCGCAAGTGAGATCAAGCGACTCTTTCTGGATTTCCAAGCCGCCGGAGTGGATTTTCACCAAACGCTCAAGAAGGAGCCGTGGGGTGCTCGAAATTTCATTGTTAGGGACCCGGACGAAAACCTCATACTGTTTGCTGGTCCGGCCGACTAAATATAATCTCAAATCTCTGAATGCCGACCTAGATTGTCGCAGAATTCCCGAAATCTGCGACACGCTTTTCCGGTAGATCAACGTCAGGTCTTCGACCGCTCGACTGAGTCGGCAAACGTCCGCACTAAAGGTCGAAAGACGACAATATCAAATTGTACAGTTATGTCTCCTATTGGCCCAATGCGGTCATCGCAGCACTGATCTGGACAGGCCTGAGCCGCCTTTGGCGCAAACCGGCCAAGGCATGTATCCATATAAAAAGGCCCTCCCGGTTTGGGGAGGGCCTGCACTCGAGCACGCCAGTTTAAAAACATGCTATATCTGTTTGTTTTTACGTATTTTTCATACGCAAAACCGCTACGTACTTTTACCGGAAATGCTCCGATTACCAGCGATAGTCGCGACGGTCTCGCCATTCGCGCTGTTCGTACCAATCTCTGCGCTCACGCCATTCTCTGCGGGCTTGACGTTCGCGCCACTCCCTGCGGCCTTCCCAGCGATCACGCCTGTCCCAGCCGCGCTCATATCGCGGCGGTCCATTGGGCCGGCAATATCCGCGCGGCGATAGATGAAAGCCGCGGCCGCAGGCATAGTCCACATTTTGAACATTGGCTGCCAGAGGGGCGGACGGTTGACCGAGAGGCATGGCGTTCGCGCCACTGCCGAACAGGGCACTGAGAATTATTCCAGCGCTTAAAATCATCTTACGCATTTCATCTCCCTCCTTCCGGGATGGAGGGATTTAGCGCCCCGGCCGGTGAACTGTGGCTGAATAAATCTTGATGTTTTCGTGGCAAAATTCCGCAATTGTGGCAGATGTTGACGCCGTGCCCCAACCTCAACATAGGCTAAAGGGAGCGTCGAACTAGCAGGGGCGCGATGTATCCCGTCCGGTTGCAGTCCTGTGGTTTTCGGCATAGTCCTCAAATGAACGAGGAGACGGTGATTGAACCCCAATCTGCACGCAGAGCCTGAATCAAAGCCAAAAAGCAGACGTCGCATCTGGCCTTGGGTGCTCCTGGCCATTCTCACGCTTGCAGCCGTTCTGACGCTTGCCGGCATTTATGTGTACAGGGAACTGACATCCGTTGCCGAGGACATGGCCCGAACCTGGCGCGACCTCGTGCAATTGTTCTGGTTGATAATACCGGATCGTCAGTCTTAATATCGAAGAACAGACCGGCCTCGCTGGCCCGATCTCGCTGGCAAAGCCGAAACGCGGCATGGAATCCTAAAAAAATTGAAGAGTTTGCGGCGTCGGTGTATCGGATCGCAAATTGTATTTTAGGAAGTTGGATGCAACCGTCATTTAGATTGCCGCCGTTGGAGGCGCTTGTTGTTTTCGAGGCTGCATCCCGCCTGGGCAGCTTCTCCCGTGCGGGCAACGAGCTTGGTCTGACGCAGAGCGCCGTCAGTCGGCAGATCGGCAAGCTGGAAGCGTTCATTGGCTCCAAGCTTTTCGAGCGCGTGCCGACGGGCGTGCGACTGACGACTATCGGGGAAAATTATTCGATTGATGTATCGCGGCTGATCCTCGATATCGCAAGCGTCACGGACGGCGTCCGCTCATGGACCGGCGCAAGCCAGATCACTATCGCCTGCTCCCGCGGGATTGCCGATCAATGGTTCATGCCCCGTCTGCAGAAGCTGAAACGCGATATTCCCGGCATCGAATTGCGGGTGCGGGTGACTGACGACGTGGCGCATCTGCGTCTGGACGAATTTGATCTGGCGATTTTCTATCGCAAGGAAAGACCGATCGGTGTCTGGCTTTCGGAGCTCGGGCAGGAAGAGGTCGTTCCCGTCTCGGCACGCGGCATGGCCAACCTCATGGAGCAGAAGGCCCCGGTTTTGATCTCCATCGAAGATTCGATGCGGGAATGGCAGGACTGGAGCGACTGGTGGCGCTCATCACAACTGTTGCCGCCTCAGGATGCGATCCAGTGGAAACTCGGAGACTATGGCCTCTGCGTCGCGGCGGCATCGCAGGGGCTTGGTGCAACGCTTGGGTGGACCTGGCTCATCCGCGACCAACTGGATAGCGGAGCGCTCGTTCCTGTGCATTCCCATGCCATGCGCTCTGAAGGCAAATTTTACCTGATGCGACCGGCAGATCGCCACCAGCGTAAAATTGTGCGCGAGGTTTCCGATTGGCTGATTGCAGACAACCATAAAACCGCGCGCTGAAACCCGTCATGCCTGCGCAGGAGGTGTCTTGCGGCGCCGGTCCAGGAGAAACCGCGCGTAGCCGATGATGGTGAACAGCAGCCAGGCGACCTGTGAAATCAGCGAGCCGAGGTTGAAATTCCATATCAGCGAGTAGATCAGAAACACGCCACCCAGAACATTTAAGAGAGTGTAGCGCCAGTCTTCTATCGTCAGAAGTCGCAGCTGCAACAAGGCATAGGCGAAGAGATAAAAAAACGCTCCTGCAAGGCCGACAAGATCCGCTAGCCCCATTTGTATCCACTCCATAAACACGCCCGCCCGGCGAGCGCCTGCTACACCGGACCCGCTCCGGCGCATCCCTTTACTCCGCTTCGCAGATAACCGGATGCGCTCAGATTTCATGACCCCATGCGCAAAAATCATACCCCCCTGCGCGCATCGGTATCTAGTGCCGAACCGTCGAGTACGATACGCCACTGCCAGCCGCGCCTCGTCCGGCCCCGATAAAAAACAGGGAACCCAAACATGACATCCTCCCCCTTTTCCTTCTCGCTCGACCGGCGGCATTTTCTTGCCGGCGCGGCCAGCCTCGCGGCGCTTTCTGCCGGTTTCATTACAGACGCCAGTGCGCAAGGCGCGGACACACCGAAGAAGGGTGGCGTTTTGAAATTGGGTATCGGCGGCGGCAGCACCACGGATAACCTCGATCCCCGCATCCTGAAAGACTGGGTGCCGGTCAATCAGGCCTTCATGATCATGAACGGCCTTGTCGAGATCGATGCCAGCAATCACGCTGTGCCTGAATTGTTCGAAAGCTGGGAAGCGCAGCCCGGCGCCGTGGAGTGGGTCTTCAAGCTGCGTCAGGGTGTCACCTTCCACAACGGCAAGACCCTGACGGTGGAAGACGTCATCTACTCCATCAACCTGCACCGTGGCGAAACCACCTCTGCGGCACGCTCGGTCGCGTCTGCGCTCAAGAGCGTCGACAAGCTTTCCGACACCGAGGTCAAGATCGTCCTCGAAAGCGGCAATGCCGACCTTCCTTACATCCTGTCCGACTACCATTTCCTCGTTGTGCCCGAAGGCTGGACGGATTTCAGCAAACCTGTCGGCACCGGGCCATTCGTGTTCGAAAGCTACGATCCGGGCGTTCGTTCGCGCTTTACCCGTAATCCGAATTACTGGAAGCCGAATGCCGCTCACGTTGACGCCGTGGAAGTCATCGTCATCAACGATATCGCCGCACGCACCAATGCCATGATGTCGGGTCAGGTCCATGCGATCAACCAACTCGACTTCAAGACAGTAGACCTGCTGCGCCGTAACCCCAACCTTAACATCGTCCAATCGGCTGGCGGCCAGCACTTCACATTCCTGATGGATTGCACGCAGGCGCCATACAAGGACAACAATATCCGCCTTGCCATCAAGCACGCCATCGACCGCGAGCAGCTTTTGAAAACCGCGCTGCGTGGCTACGGCCGCATCGGGAACGATCATCCGATCCCGAGTTCTGACCGCTTTTATGCCGCGGATCTGGTGCAGCGTCCCTACGACCCCGAGAAGGCGAAGTTTTATCTGAAGCAGGCTGGCCTCGATACGCTCAAGGTAGAGATTTCCGCTTCCGACGCCGCCTTCTCCGGCGCTGTGGATGCAGCGGCGATTTTCCGCACGAGTGCGGCCAAGGGCGGCATCGATGTTTCTATCAAGCGCGAACCCGCCGATGGCTACTGGGACAACGTCTGGATGAAAGCTCCATTCTGCATGTCATACTGGGGCGGACGCCCAACAGCAGACCAAATGCTGACCATCGCTTACCAGTCCACCTCGGCGCAAAATGATACGCACTGGAAGAACGAAAACTTCGACAGGAAACTCATCGAGGCGCGTGCACTTCTCGATGATGCGAAGCGCAAGGAAATCTATGCCGAGCTTCAGGCGCTCATCTCCAATGAGGGCGGCGCCATGATCCCGATGTTCGGAGATTATCTGGATGCGACATCCAAGAAACTGAAGGGCGTGACCACGCATCCGATGTTCAACTTCATGGGTGCCCGTCTCGCTGAAAAGGTCTGGTTGGACGCATAATGACTAAGCTTATCCTGAAGCGCATTGCTTTGGGTATTTTGACGCTTCTGCTGGTGTCGGCGCTTATTTTCGCCGGCACTCAGCTTCTTCCCGGAGATGTGGCGTCGGCAATACTCGGACAGAATGCGACGCCTGAATCTCTCGCCGTGCTGCGCGCCGATCTCGGTCTGGAGCAGCCCTTTCTGCAACGTTATCTTTCCTGGCTCGGCGGTTTCGTAACCGGCGACCTTGGAAATTCGCTGGCAAACCACCAGCCCGTTGCAGCTCTCCTATGGCCGCGGTTCTGGAACACCATGGCGCTGGCGCTGTATGCCGCCGTCGTGTCCGTTCCGGTTGCCGTACTTCTGGGTCTGTTCAGTGCCATCTGGCGCGGCAGCCTGTTCGATCGGGCTGTCAACATCGTTGCGCTGGGCTTTGTTTCCCTTCCGGAATATTTTCTGGGCCTGTTGCTGATCCTTTTCGTGTCCGTGCAGTACAATCTTTTGCCGAGCCTAGCCGACACTTATCCGGGCATGGGCTTTGCGGATTGGCTGAAAGCCACCACGCTTCCTGCTCTGACGCTGGTTCTGGTTACTGTGGCGCAGATGCTGCGCATGACCCGCACCGCCGTTCTTGCGGTGATGGATCAGGCCTATGTCGAAACAGCCTATCTCAAGGGATTGCGGACCAAACGCGTGGTTCTCCGCCACGCGCTTCCCAACGCCGCGGCCCCGATCGTCAACGTCGTATCGTTCAACATCGCGTATCTCATCACCGGTGTGGTGCTGGTAGAGGCCGTGTTCAACTATAACGGCCTTGGCCGTTTCATGGTCGATGCCGTTTCGAAGCGGGACCTTCCACTGGTACAGGCGGCAGCCCTCGTTTTCGGCGCAACCTACGTCATTCTAAACATCATTGCCGATGTGTCGGCAATTGCGCTTAACCCGCGCCTGAGGCATCCCCGATGAAAATGCTCCGCACCATCACCCCAACCGCATGGGTCGGTCTTTTCATCATTTCGGTCAACATCGTCCTGTTCGCAGCCGGTCCGCATATCGCGCCTTTCGGGCAGGAGGAGATCGTCGGTTCGCCTTTCGATCCGCCTTCGGCAATGCACTGGTTTGGCCTTGATCAGAACGGACGCGATATGCTGTCGCGCCTTTTGGCCGGTGCGCAAATCTCCATCGGCGTTTCGCTGGCGGCGTCCCTGCTCTCCTTCACAATCGGCATCACGCTTGGTTTCATCGCGGCCATCTTTGGCGGCTGGCTCGATATGGTTCTCTCGCGCATCGTCGACACTGTCATGTGTATTCCAGTGCTGATCTCGGCTCTTGTCGTGCTGCAGGCGCTAGGCTCGTCCATCCCCGTGCTGATAGTGACCATTGCGCTTCTGGATTCCACCCGCGTCTTCCGTCTGGCGCGCATTGTCGCCCAGGGCGTGAATGTGCTGGAATACGCCGAGACCGCGCGCCTGCGCGGAGAAGGCCTGATCTGGCTGGTGTTCAGGGAGATACTGCCCAATGCCCTGCCGCCGCTCATTGCGGAATTCGGTTTACGTTTCTGCTTCACCTTTCTGTTCGTGGCCGGTCTGTCCTTTCTCGGGCTTGGCGTTCAGCCGCCTTTCGCAGACTGGGGCGGCATGGTGAAGGACAACCAGCAGGCCATTCTTTATGGCCTCTACGCACCGCTTTATCCGGCCGCTGCCATCGCCGTTCTCACCATCGGCGTCAATCTCGTCGTGGACTGGCTGCTGGCTGGCCGCAGCGCAATTCAGGGAGCAGACCGATGAGTAACAATGAGGTCCTGCAAATTCGCGGCCTGAAAGTTGCCGCACCGAATGGAGCAATTCTGGTTGATGGTATCGATCTGGATCTCAAGCGCGGTGAGGTCAAAGGGCTGATCGGTGAATCCGGCGCCGGTAAATCCACCATCGGGCTTGCTGCCATGGGATATGGCCGAAACGGTTGCCGAATCGTTGGTGGAGAAATCGTCGTGAATGGCGTTTCGCTGATGACGGTGGATCGTGCCGGTCGTGAGGCGGCGCGCGGTGCGCGCATCGCATACGTGGCGCAAAGTGCAGCTGCGGCATTCAACCCTGCCATGAAGATTGGCGAACAGATTATCGAGGGGCCGCTTTACCACGGCGTCATGAACCGGCGGGAAGCCGAAGCATGGATGCTGGAACTGCTGCAAGCGCTGCAACTTCCCGATTATCAGAATTTCGGCGACCGTTACCCGCATCAGGTCTCCGGTGGGCAGTTACAGCGCGCGATGGTGGCCATGGCGATGTCATGCCGCCCTGACATACTCGTGCTCGACGAACCCACAACGGCACTCGATGTCACCACGCAGATAGAGGTTTTGGCCCTGCTCCGCAGTCTCATCCAGCGCTACAATACCGCCGCCCTCTACATCACGCATGACCTTGCCGTCGTCGCGCAGATTGCTGACAGCATCATGGTCTTGCGCCATGGCAAAAAGGTAGAAGCAGGTTCTGCCGAGGATATTCTCGAGCACCCGCAGGAAGACTATACGCGCCGTCTTGTTTCCGAACGCCAAGCCAGCATGTCCGGCGAATCCGTCCAGAACAGGGGTGGTGAAATCCTGCTCGAAGCGCGTGGCGTCACCGCCTACTACGGTCGCAAGAAGGTGCTGGACAACGTTCACTGCGAAATCCGAAAGGGCGAAACACTGGCAGTCGTGGGTGAATCCGGTTCGGGAAAATCCACTTTGGCCAGGGTTATCGCGGGGTTGCCGCCGCAATCTTCCGGTGTCGTTTCGCTTGCTGGACACCGGCTTGCGGACAAGTACTCCAGGCGTTCGCGTGAAGATCTTCGCCGTATCCAGCTCGTCTACCAGCTTCCGGATGTGGCGCTCAATCCACGTCACACCGTTGGCGAGATCATCGGCCGTCCCATGTCGTTCTATTTCGGAATGAATGAAGATGAGCGCGCCTCCGAGGTGAACCGGTTGCTGGACCTGATCGGTCTGCCCCGGGAGTTTGCAGAGCGCCTGCCAAAAGCGCTTTCCGGGGGGCAGAAGCAGCGCGTGTGTATCGCACGCGCACTTGCCGCAAGACCCGATCTTATCATCTGCGACGAGGTGACATCGGCACTTGATCCTCTCGTGGCGGAAGAAATTCTCAGACTGTTGCGCTCGTTGCAGGATGAACTGGGCGTCTCCTATCTGTTCATCACCCATGACCTCGGCGTCGTTCGCCGGCTCGCCGACAGGACGATGGTGATGCAGCATGGCCGCATTGTCGAAACCGGCACGACCAAGGAGGTTTTTGCACCTCCTTACCAACCCTATACAGAACAGCTCATCACCTCGGTCCCCGAACTGCGGCGCGACTGGCTGGATGGCGTGCTGGCAAAACGTGGCCTCCCCGCCGCATGATCTGCGGGGCGGTTCACTCTTTGATTGGAGCCGCCTCGCATTCTTTCATTGTTGATCTCCGGTGCAGCAATGCCCGTCCCAAATGACTCGACTGGAATACCCCCAATGACGATACGTGTTGAAGAACATATCTGGATCCCCATGAGCGATGGCGTGCGCCTCGGCGCGCGCCTGTGGCTGCCGGAGGACGCGGAGCAATCACCGGTTCCCGCCATTCTCGAGTATATTCCCTATCGCAAGCGTGACGGAACCCGCGGACGTGACGAGCCGATGCACGGCTATTTTGCAAGCCAGGGATATGCCGCAATTCGCGTGGACATGCGCGGCACCGGCGAATCCGACGGCCACATGGCCGACGAATATCTGAAGCAGGAACAGGACGATGCACTCGAAGTGATCGACTGGATCTCCCGCCAGCCGTGGTGCAGCGGCAATGTCGGCATGATGGGCAAGAGCTGGGGCGGCTTTAACGGCCTGCAGGTCGCCGCCCGCCGCCCGCCGGCACTAAAAGCCATCATCACCGCCTACTCGACCGACAACCGCTATACCGACGACATCCACTACATGGGCGGTCTGCTGCTGAACGACAATCTGTGGTGGGGCACCATCATGCTCGCCTATCAGAGCCGCCCGCTCGATCCGAAGATCGTCGGCGACGCGTGGCGTGACAGCTGGATCGAGCGACTGGAAAAGCTCCCATTCTTTCCGGCACTTTGGCTAGAACATCAGCGTTACGACGACTACTGGAAACACGGTTCGGTCTGCGAAGACTGGAGCGCCATCCAGTGCCCGATCCTTGCCATTGGCGCATGGGCGGACAGTTATACCAATGCTGTCCCCCGACTTCTGGAAAACCTTCAGGTCCCGCGTCGCGGCATCATCGGTCCATGGGGCCATATCTACCCTCAGGATGGCGTTCCGGGTCCCGCGATTGGCTTCCTGCAGGAAGCAACGCGCTGGTGGGATCATTGGCTGAAAGGCAAGGATACCGGCGTCATGGACGAGCCGATGCTGCGCGCCTTCGTCAGCGACACGATCGAACCGACCGGCACGCGCACGACGACGGAAGGCCGCTGGGTGGGCGAAGCCACATGGCCTTCGCCTGAAATTTCGACCCGGTCACTGTACCCTAGTGCAGCCAAAGAACTGCGCAGCACGGCAAGCGACCCCGCAATTCTCAGCATTCGCTCGCCGCAAAGCCACGGCAAAGCAGGTGGGGAATGGATGGCGACCGGTTGCCCCGGCGAACATCCGACCGATCAGCGGCTCGACAATGGCGGCGCGCTCGTTTTCGAAACCGCTTTGCTGGAAGAGGATTTCGATGTTCTCGGTGCGCCGGTGGCGCGTCTGCGCATTGCCGCGGATTGCCCCGTTGCGCAGATTTCGCTGCGCCTCAACGATGTCCTGCCTGATGGTCGCGTCACACGCGTCAGTTATCAGGTTTTCAACCTGACCCACCGCGACAGCCACGAAAATCCGGAAGCCCTGGAACCCGGCAAGTTTTACGATGTCGCGATCAAGCTCAATGATTGCGGATATCGTTTCGCCAAAGGGCACAGGCTGCAACTCGCCGTCGCGACGTCGTACTGGCCGATGGTATGGACTTCACCTTACGATGCGACAATCAGCGTTTCCGTTGCGGAAAGCGCGCTCGACCTGCCGGTGCGCAGCGCAGGCGACGATACGTCCGTGCGTTTCGAGGCCCCTGCCCATGGCCCCTCGACCCCTATTACGCAGGTCGATCCGGGTACGGTCCGCCGCTGGACCGAACAGGATCATGAAACGGGTATCAACACCTATGTCACGGAAGGCGTGGGCGGCCTGTTCGGCGAGGGCGTGTTGCGGTTTGACGAAATCGACACCGAACTCAGCCACAGCCTGCGCCGTGAACTGACCATTCGCGACGGGGACCCCCTCTCCGCGAAATACGTCCTCACCCAGACCTACGAAATCGGCAGGGATGGGTGGCGCATCAAGATCGAGAGCCGTACCGAGATGCGTTCCGACAGGGAGAATTTCTACCTGACCGGAGAACTTTCCGCCCTTGAAAACGGCAGCGTCGTCAAGACGCGACAGTGGGATGAGCGCTACAAACGCGACCTCATCTGACACTCCTTGGCCCCTGTAGCTATGCAGGGGCCAATAGTATGCAATTATTTTGGCGATGTGGCTCGTCTGCTTTATTATTCGGGAGAGATCAGCGCCACGGTTGGGAAATAGGATCGATATCGACCCACGTCCCGTGTCAAAAGCGGAAGACTTTGAACCGCTGCGTGACTGCCAATAAAAAAGTCTGGCAAAACGCCTGTTCGAGAGCCGCCCGCACGACGATACTGAGTGAAGACCTTCCCCGCTAAAAACAACGCAGAGCGGGGAAAAGGGATCAATTTCAATCCCGCCTCATGAACAAATGCATCCAACGCTTCTATGCGTTCATACCGAACGGCAAGCTCGGAATAAACAACATCATTGATGAACAATGGGCCAGCGATGCTTGCGAGTTCAAGCTGTTCGATTGACCAGTCGGCCCACTTGGGGTCATTCGTTACCAGATCAAGCAAAACATTTGTGTCGACGAGCGTCACTTGTCACCACGCGTAAGCGCCATGATGGCATCGGTATTCAGGCCTTCTCCCGCATGACCCCGAAGTTTGGCAAAGCGCGTTGGCGGCTGCTTTTTATCGGCCCTGACGAGAACAATCCGGCCGTCTGGAGCACGAACAAAATCGACGGAGCTTCCCGGAGCAATCCCGAGAAATTCCCGCACAGCCTTGGGAATGGTGACCTGCCCTTTGGCGGTTACTGTCGTCGTCATCCGGCACTCCTGTAATACCAACATTGGGGATGGTATTACTTTCACGAGCCGATTTCAACGCACACTACGCCACCACATCGTTACGTCGAATTCGTCTCCGCTGCATTTTCGGCTCCAGCCAAGCCGATGCGCCGTTCGAGGAAGAAATTGGCCGCTGCGCCAGCCGCCATCAACACGGCGGTTCCGAGAAAGACGGCCCGCATCCCGATATGCCCTCCAACAAATCCTCCGGCGAGTGGGCCGATGACCTGACCGGCATATTGCGAGGAAACAGAATAACCGAGGACACCTCCCACCATCGCCTCCGGCACGTTGTGCCGGATGACGCTCGCAATTGCGGAAATCAATCCGCCAAGAGCCAGTCCCATAAGGAAACGCAGGAAGACGAGTTGCCATTCGCTGGTGACGAAGGCCTGCGGGACCAGCAGCACCGCCGCCACGGCCAGACACGCCACAACGATCTTCCAGTGGCCTATGCGATCTGCAAGTTTGCCAAGGTGGGACGCAGACAGGATGCTGCCGAAAGCTGCGGCCGACATGACGACGCCGGAGATGAACGTCACCCGTGCCGGGGCCACGAGGCCGCCGACATAGAGGGTGATGATCGGTTCGATCGACATGTTTGCGACCATCAGCAAAAAGCCGGTGAACAGCATGGCGACGACCGGACGCCTGTCCGGGATCAGCGACCACTTCCAGCTTGTCTTTTCAGCGTCCTTCCGGTGCTCCCGTGGTGCCTCTCGGATGAACATGATTGTCGCGATGAAAGTCACGAAAATGACGGCGCCAGCGGAAATGAACGTCATGCGAATGCCGATCATCGCCGGCACGACCCCGCCAACCAACGGGCCGACCAGGTTTCCGGCCATGATACCGGCCGAGAGAACACCAAGCGCCCAGCCGGTTTTCTCCTTGGGGGTTTGTGATGCGACGAGAACCATGGAGCCGGAGGCATAACCACCGAGCAGACCGGCAAGCAGACGCAACGCGACGAGTGCCCAGACGCTGGTGGCCATGCCGATGAGTGACATGGCGATAGCCATGCCAAGGCTGGCGCGGATCAACATGAGCTTTCGGCCATATCGATCCGCCAGCCTTCCCCATAAAGGGGCGGTAAAGCCGGCAGTCAGGAAGGTTGCCCCATAGGCGATACCAGACCATTGTGCGATGGCGGCATGATCGGTGACGCCAAGCTGTTCGACGTAAAGCGGCAGAAACGGCAGCAGAAGCGTCATGGCCACTATCGTGGTGAATGAGCCCAGAAAGCAGACGACAAGGTTGCCTCTCCAGTACATGGAAGGATCAGGCGCGATATTGTTCAGTGTCTTGACCATGCGATACGGCATTCCAGTATGCGTCCTTCAAGAGGACCGCTTGCGAAAGATCAGGGTTTGAGCGTGTAGGTGGCGATCACTTCGCCCTGCGCGAGAACGTGTCCGCGCACGGCCTTCTCCACCGCTTCACCATCGAAAGCGCCGCTCAACCCAAGCGATGGCACATCCAGGGCAAAGACCCGGAAAACATAGTGATGAACCCGCTCGTCATTGATGGGAGGGCATGGGCCATCGTAGCCGCCATAGGTCCCTGCCATAGTCTCATCCTTGGCTAGAAAGGTGGTGAAGACATTCGCGCCGCGCAGACCATAGGCCGTCGCGCCAATCGGCTTGCCCCGTGCCACCACGCCTTCGCTTTCGGCCCCCGCCGGAAGGGTCGCGATTGTCTTGGGGATATCCGCCAGCACCCAATGGTAGATGCTGATGCGAGGCGCATCTGCTCTGATCACCGTGTTGGGTTTGTTGATCTGGCTGAAATCCTGCGGCACATCCGGGTCAAGCATCAGCAACGCGTAGGATCGCGTTCCGTCCGGTCCGGGTGACCACGAAACCTCCGGGCTGATGTTCCTTGCCTTGCTGGAGGCGGGCGGACAGAAGGCCATATGGTCCGCAACGCGGCCGCCCTTGTCTAACCCGCCAAGCTGAACTGTCAGAAACCGGTTCTCGGCGCTGGCGACCGAGGTGACCATCATCCCAGCCAGAATGGCCGTCATCGCAAATCTGCTGCTTTTCTTTCTCATCGCTCATACTCGTTCCTGCATCTGCAAGGACGATAGAGGACGGACGGTGCATTATTGAACCGCTTCCGATCAACAATGAGCCTGATCCGATCAGGCTGTCACGCGTTCCTGTTTTCGCTGACGGACGGCTGCGGGACTGACCCCGAAGCTATCGCGAAAATGGCGGGCAAAATGCGAGCGGGACCGATAGCCGGTTGCGGCAAGCGCATCCGCGACATCGGCATCGCGGTCGTTGAGAACGATGTAGGCCGCGTTCATCCGTTCCGTGCGAAGCAACATCTGCAACGTCTGTTTCTCCGAACGGAGACGACGGCGGAGTGTGGCCTCCGACATTGCAAGATGCGCTGCGACATTTGCAGCACTCCAGACGTGGTGGAGACGGTGCCGAATGAGCAGACGCACCGCCTCGGATGCCGAACCGTCAACATATTTTGGCACCAGCGGCAAGACGCCCTGCTCGGCGAGGATCAGGAGTATTTCCAGAATACGGTGCTCGGAAACCCTTCGGGATGCCTTCACTCTTTGAGACAGGGCTTCGGCCGCATGAAAAATGGCAGAGCAGAGATCAGCACTCAGAACCGGTTCGAGGCTGGCTTTCTGCCCGACGAATTGCGGCCATCGCCGCGCTGCTTCTATGACAAGCTCCCGGGGGAAGCGAATAAAGAGCGCCCGGTAAAACCCGGTTTCCGCATCCGGTTCGTTGACGACATCGACATGCGCGTTTGCAGGAAGAACGAAAACTTCGCCCGCCTGATAGATGCGATGTTCGACGCCTGCGACGATTTCCTTGCGGCCTTCGATCACCACGACCAGCCCTGCCGATGGCATGACGAGTTGCGTGATGGTTTCGCGTCTTCCGGAGACGAATGCGGAAATGATGGGAGGGCTTCCGCCTTCCAATACGTCTCGCGTGTCGAAGGCTGCCAGCGATTGCAGCGTCCGCGCGATCTCGCGGCGCTGGAGGTCGTCCCTTGGCTCGAAGGTTCTTGTCATGGTGTCCAACTCATACGCCTGTCAAACGGCAGGCAGCATCACAGTACAGAATCGCACGCCTCATGGCGATGCCCGGTAAACGCTCCGACCGTCACCACGAAACTGGCGGCGGTAGTCGCCGGGCGTCATGCCTCTGGCCGCACGAAACTGGCGCGAAAAATGCGCGGCATCGGAAAATCCGACCGTCTCGGCGATCTGCGCAAGCGACCGGTCCGTCTGTGCAAGCAGCCGGCATGCGCCGCCAACCCGCAACTGGCCAATATACTGGCTGATCGTCATGCGGGTCGAACGCTTGAAGAGCCGCTGCAGCTGGCTCTCGCTCAGATGGGCGATTTCGCTTAAGGGTTTGATGCTGACGGCATCGGTATAGTGGGCGTGAATGTAATTGAGCACCCGCTCCATGCGCGCCCGGTCACGCGGGACGGTACTGACGGTCACATCTCCCGTCGAAAGCAGCCTGTGGTCGGAAGACCGTGCCAGATCGATAAGCACGCCGAGCAGCGTCAGAATTTGTTGATCGGGTGCGGTTTCATTTAATGCCATCAAACGTTCGCGCACCTTCGCCAGCACCCCTCCCGCAAAACTGACGCCATGGCCGCTTTGGTGGAGCAGCGATTTGACGGCCGCAAATTCCGGCGTCAGGGCAATCAGCCCGTCGATCCAGTCGCGGGTGAACCAGCAGACGATGGCGCGATGAACACCCTGCGTGTCTATCAACGCCTGCGATTGCCAGGCATGCGGCAGGTTCGGACCGAGAAGCACGAGATCGCCATCACCGTAACGCTCCACGGAATCGCCGACAAAACGCATGCCGGTGCTGTTGAGCGTGAGCGTCAGCTCAAATTCGGGATGATAGTGCCAGTTGAAGGGAAACTCCGGCAAACGGCGATCGAACAGCAGCCAGGATCGGTCGGCGGGAACGCTAACAGCTTCGAACCACGGCTCCATGACCTGACCTTTCCTGCATATTGCTGCATCGATATGCGGCAATCATACAAAAAGACGCGGCAACCGGGAATGGCCTATCGGTCGGCGATCGCTATCCTCAGCAAAAAAGAACAGATACGAGGAGGAGAAATGTTTGCTGGCACACAATGGGACGCTGGTACCAAACCCGATGTCGTCATCATCGGCTCCGGCGTGGGCGGCGGATCGGTCGCACTGAAGCTTGCCGCAACGGGCGCGAAGATATTGATCATCGAACGGGGCGAAAAGCTGCCCAACGAGCCGCAAAACGCGGACGCGGAAGCCGTTTTTGTGGAGAACCGCTACCGCACAACTGATCTTTATCGCGACGAAACCGGTCGTACTTACCGGCCCGGACAATATTATTACGTCGGCGGTCACACGAAATTTTACGGAACCGCCATGTTCCGCTTCCGCGAGCGCGATTTCAGCGCGGTTGCCCATGAAGATGGCGTTTCGCCCTCCTGGCCTGTTTCCTACGCGGATCTGGAACCGTTCTACACCGAGGCCGAGCAACTTTTCGGCGTGCGGGGCAAGGCCGGGGACGATCCCACGGAGCCTTCGCGCTCGGCATCCTACAGGCATGAACCGGTCCCCCACGAACCTGTCATCGGCCGCGTAGCGGTGGGTTTCGCGCGTCTTGGGCTGCACCCGTTCCACATGCCCTCGGCGATCGACTACGGCCCTGGGGGCCTCTGTCGACGCTGCGGCACCTGCGACGCTTTCGTCTGCCGTTTCGATGCCAAGGGCGATGCGGAAACGCGGCTGCTGCGCCCTGCCCTGCAACACCCCAACGTCTCCCTTATGACCGGCGCACGCGTACGCCGGCTGATTGCCGACGAACACGGCAAACAGATCGTGGCGGCGGAAATCGAGCGCGCGGGCGAAATCCTCAAAATCGAGGCGCCGCTTTTCGTTCTCTCGGCAGGGGCGATCAACTCCGCCCTTATCCTGCTTCGCTCGGCAGATGAGCGAAACCCAAATGGCCTTGCCAATTCGTCCGGCGTTGTCGGCCGCTATCTCATGAACCACCATCTCAGCGGGCTGATGGGGCTCATGCCTTTCACCGTCAACGACACCCGCTTCCCGAAAACGATGTCCATCAACGACTTCTATTACGGCACGCCGGGCGATGAAGCTGCCCGCGGCAACATCCAGATGCTGGGCAATATCCAAGGCGCGATGATCCGCGCGGCCTACCCCGCAATGCCGCGGTTTCTGGCCAATCTTCTTGCCCGCCACAGCGTCGACTTCCTCGTCATGTCGGAAGACACGCCGAAATATGAGAGCCGGGTGCGACCGCTGAACGAAAATGGGGCAGAAGTGATCTATCGCCCTGGCGACCGCAAAGCCCATGAGCGTTTTGTTGGCCACATGCGTTCGCTGTTGAATAAAAACGGCTTTCCCGTCGTGCTCGGTCATTCCTTCGGCATCGAGGCTCCATCCCACCAGTGCGGCACGGTCCGCATGGGCGACGACCCGAAACAAGCGGCGCTGGATGCCCTCTGTCGCGCGCACGACCACCCGAACCTCTATGTCGTCGATGCAGGCTTCTTCCCCTCATCGGCAGCCCTCAACCCGGCCCTGACAGTGGCGGCGCAGGCGTTGCGTGTTGGCGATCATATTCGCGAAAGCTGGTTTGCAAACCGCCACACCCATGAAATTTCACCCAAGGAGAGCAACCATGTCCCATGATTTCCTCGCGCAGATCACCGGCTCGTTTGCCATGCCGGCCGGCGAAAACCCGACGGTCGCCATGATCGAGGCCGCTTACCGGCATCATGGTCTGAACTGGCGTTACATCAATTGCGAGGTCAGCCCCGAAAATCTGAAGGATGCCGTAGCGGGCGCCCGCGCCATGGGCTGGACGGGTTTCAATTGCTCCATTCCCCATAAGGTTGCCGTGATCCAGCACCTCGACGGACTGGGTGAATCCGCCGAAATCATCGGCGCGGTCAACACGATCGTGCGGCGCGGTGACAGGCTGATCGGCGAAAACACCGACGGCAAGGGTTTCGTCAAGGCGCTTCGCGACATCATCGATCCGAAGAACAGGAAGGTCGTACTTTTTGGCGCGGGCGGCGCGGCGCGCGCGGTAGGCGTAGAGATGGCTCTTGCCGGTGCCGCGCATATCACCATCGTCAACCGGGGACAGGAACGCGGGGAAACCGTGGCGCGCCTGATCGATGAAAAGACGCCCGCCACTTCTGTCTATGCCGCGTGGGAAGGTGCTTTCGCCATTCCTGAGGAGACCGATATCGTCATTCATGCAACATCGATCGGTCTTTATCCTGATGTCGATGGCCTGCCCGATATCGACCTCTCGACGCTCCGTCCCTCCATGGTTGTTGCGGACGGCATCCATAACCCGCCGCGCACACGGCTCATCCGGGCTGCCGAATCCATCGGCTGCAAAACCGCCGACGGGCTTGGAATGCTGGTCAATCAGGGCGTCATCGGCATCAAATACTGGACCGGCATCGACGCCGACGCCGCCGTCATGCGGCAGGCACTGCTCGATCTCGATCTTTGAGCGGCGACAATTCTTAAAAAGGAACTCCCCACATCTCCTCGGGATGTGGGGAAGCATCGGTGTCAGCGCCTTGATCGGACACAACTTTTTGTCGATATTTAACAATGGAAAAACTAATAGTTGACGCGATCGAATAAGCGCGCTACAAAGAACCATCGAATTTGCTTGCTTAGCTTTGCTTGTTGCGCGATTAGCACCGCGTTCTGAACGAACCTTTCCTTTCAAAATCGCTATCACCATCCGCAGCGCTTTGAGTGCTGTGGTTTCTCTATCGCTATGAAAGGGTTCATCATGACCACTGGCACAGTTAAATGGTTCAATTCCACAAAAGGCTTCGGCTTCATTCAGCCTGACAATGGCGGCGCTGATGCTTTCGTCCATATCTCCGCTGTTGAGCGTGCAGGTATGCGCGAACTCGTCGAAGGCCAGAAGATCGGCTTCGATCTGGAGCGCGACAACAAGTCTGGCAAAATGTCGGCCTGCAATCTCCAGGCTGCCTGAACGGGTTTGTGCTTTCCTTTGACCACGGATGTACTGGCACTGCCGAAAGCACCCCGACCCAATCAAGGCCAGGCAAATTGCCTGGCCTTTTGTTTTTCGCTCGCCTGTCGAGCCTTACCACCGGAACACCCATGACAGAAAAATACAGTATTTCGCGCCAGAAGGCCGAGGTTGCCTTCAGCAATATCCAGGCGCCTTTCTTCGCAAAAGACAAAGCGATGGACGAACTTGATTCCATCACGCAATCCCGCGAAGCGAAGACCTTGCGGCTTCGTGAAGCACGTCTTGCAAAAGAAGAGTCTGATCGCATTTCAGCGACGTCTGCTCTTATTGCCAAACGCGCCCGTGCGCGATGATCATTTTGACGACATCATAGTCGGAACAAACGCCTGAAGATCATCCGCGACAGCGCCAGCTACACGCTGTCATGCGGAAATACGATGCCTTAGGCATCAATGAAAAATACTAAATTGGAATTTCATTTAAAGCACGAAGGTATCGGCGTTTATTTTTCGCCCCAAGTCATCGTGTAACGCGTTCCCTTACCCTGTTCCGGGTGCGTATGCGTTTGCTCGACGCGCGCACCGATGTTCTGTGCCATCGCCATGATCAGCTTTGTACCCAGGCCGGTACCGCGAGGAGATGCGTCTGGCGTCGAACCGATACCGTCATCTTCGACAACGAGAACAAATTGCCGGTTTTCTTCCGAAAGCCTGACGCGAACCCTGCCGGATTGATCCGGATAGGCATATTTCAGCGCATTGGTCAGCAATTCGGTGATGATGACGCCGAGAGCAACCGCATGGTCTGCCTTGAGACTGACGTCACAAAGGGATGTCTCGACGGTAACGGATGAAGAACCGGGCACCGCCTGAAACAAGCCATCGATGATCGACGTCAGGTAGGAATTGAGCGATACCAAACCCACATTGTCGGTATTGTAGAGACTGCGATGGACACCGGCGATCGCGGAAATCCTGCTCTGGGTTTCCAACAGGGCGACTTCGGCTTCCTGAGACTTGACGGTGTTTATCTGCAGGCGGATCATGGCGGAGACCAGCGAAAGACTGTTGGCGACCCGATGGTTCATCTCTTTCACCATCATTTCCGCATGTTCCTTCGCCTTTACCAGCAGCCGGTCGGCCTCTTCCTTGGTCTGGCGCAGACGGTGGTTTTCCAGGGCCTGATTAATGGCAGTTCGCAAAAGCGGAAAAAAGTCGTCGCCAACATTCTTTATGACGTAGTCGGCAGCACCCGCTTTGAGGGCGTCAATCGCGATCTGGGCTTCGTTCGATCCCGTAACGTAAAGGACGGGAATGCGTCCGGGCAACGACTGGATCGCGGCAAGAAACTCCATGCCCGTCGATGTCTGGAAATAATGGTCGAGGACGACGACGTCAAACTGCTCGTCCTGAAACAGCCTGAGCCCCAACGCCACGGATGCGGCATGCACCACCTCCATTCCATGACGGCCAAGGATACGGCTGGATAGCCGTGCCAGAGCTGGATCATCATCAACATACAAAACGCGCAAGACCATCAACCTTCAAGGTATCTGAATGACGGAGAAAAACAGGCCGAGGTTCTTGATTGCACTCGCAAAGCCTTCGTAGTCGACCGGTTTGGTAATATAGACGTTCGCACCGAGATCGTAACATTTCTGGATTTCGGTTTCGTCATCCGTCGTCGTCAACACGACCACCGGCAGACGGCGCGTATATTCATTGCTCTTGATCTCCTCGAGTATCCGGATACCCGACATGTCCGGAAGGTTGAGGTCGAGCAAGACGAGCAGATAGCGATCTTTACTGACAAGACCATCCCGGTTTTCACCGAGAATGTAGTCAAGCGCCTTCGCGCCGAGCGTAAAAGGCATGATGTCATTATTCACACCCGCCCGACGCACGTTTTTTTCGATCAGGCGCGCATGACCTTCGTCATCCTCGATCATCACGATCGTTACTTCTTGACCGGTTGCCTTCATTTTTCGCCTTCTTTCGTCACTTTTCTGAGGTCGCTCGGCAGCAGCAAGGTAAATGTACTGCCTGTGCCAAGTTCGGACGTCACTCTAACGTCACCTCCTAAACTTCTGATTAGCGATCGAACATGTGCAAGGCCGATCCCTTCCCCTTGCTGGTCCTGATCACCCGCGCGGCGAAAGAGTTCGAACACCCGTTCAAGATCCTGCTCGCCAATGCCGCGCCCGTTATCGCTTACCTCAATGTAAATGGCGCCTCGTCCGGCCGGATAAGCGCGGGCAGTCAATCTCAGCGGGCGACCCGGCATCTGGTATTTCACCGCATTGTCGAAAAGATTGCCAAGGATCTGGTCGAGAGAAATGCGGTCTGTCACGACCGTGAGCCTTGACGCCTCGACATTGATCTCGCCGCCATTGACTTTGATCTGGTGACGCACCGTCTCGGAGAGTGATGACAGCAATGTTTCTATGTCGACCTTTTCCGGCTGCAGCTTGCGTTGACCGTCACGGGATATCTTCAGGATCGCATTGATCAGCTGATCCATTTTACGTGTCGAGGAGCGGATGAAACTGATCGCCTCGGGAAGATCCTCCTCGACTGCCAGCCTCGCCTCCCGCACAACCCCTTCGGCAGGCATTTTGCCATCCGCAAGAACATAGGCGCTGACCGGCTTCAGGGATGTATCGAATTCGGAGAGGAACCCCATGATATTAACGAGTGGCGCCCGTAGATCATGAGTGACGATGTAGGCAAAACGCTGAATTTCCTGATTGGCACGGCGAAGATCGCGCGTTCTTTCCTCGACGCGCTCCTCCAGATGGCGATTTAGTTCGTCGACATCTTGGCGGGACCGGTTCAATGCACGGATATAGGTAAAGACCAGAAAGATTGAGCCTCCGACAACAAGCAAGATCGCCAGCGCACCGCCGAGAGTAACCCACTGCAATGTATTGGCGGCGCTAAGCTGGTTTCCGACGATGATGCGGAGCCGGTCGTCAGTATCCGACTGCAGCTTCGCCAAGATCACCCTGATTTCGTTCATGAAACGCTTGCCGTCATTCTCACGCACGACCTCGACAGCCTCGGTCATGCGTCCGGTTTTTTGCAGGTCGATGGTTTCCTGGGTTTCGGCAAGCTTGTTGGCGATGGCAGTGCCGAGATCCGAAAGATCCTGCTCGTATTGATTCCGGTCCTTCAGCACTTCGAGAAGTCTGGACTGCCGTTGCGGCAACAGGCGCAAAGCCTCCTGATAGGGACCCAGATAATCGATGTTATTGGTCAGCAGATACCCTCTCTGCCCCGTCTCCAGATCCTGCATGGATGTCAGGATATCTATAATCGCTGCACGCACGCGACGCAGTTCGGCCGTTTCCTGAGAGTAACGGTTGTTCACCTGCACCAGCCACAACGACGTGGCGACCATTCCAGTCAATATTGCAACACCAACAGCGAGCATAAACAGGCTTCGCTGAGCAAAAGGCGAAAAACTAATCACAGTAATAAAATTCCCGGCAGGCAGTTCAATCGTAGAGTAAATTAGAATATGCCGGAGATTGAAGCGAACGTTTTATTTTCCATGCGGCTGGGAACCACTTTCCACGACGTGCGTTCAGCAACGCCGTGAAATAAAATGTTGCCCTGCCCACGGCAGATGTCCGATGCGAAATATCGCGGTTTGTCGATGCTGAAATCGCCTCAAACCACCTGAACCAGGTGGCCTGGAGAAACTGTTTTATAGTTTCGCGTTGGCACCTCATACCCCATCGCCCGTATCGGGCTTTTCAGCTCATCATTGGATATGCCGCGTCTTATCCCGCGCCGTGCCGGATCAGGCACTGGCACCGCCGCCATGAGTTTCTTCGTATAGGCATGTTGCGGGTTGTCGAAGACGGCCGCACGCGGACCGATCTCCACGATTTCGCCGAGATACATCACCGCGACCCGGTGGCTGACACGTTCCACCACTGCCATATCGTGAGAGATGAACAGGAAAGCCAGATTGAGGCTCTGTTGCAGGTCCAGCAACAGGTTGCAGACCTGCGCCTTGATCGAGACATCGAGCGCCGACACGCTTTCATCAGCGACGATAACCTTCGGATCGAGTGCAAGCGCGCGGGCGATCGCGATGCGCTGGCGCTGGCCGCCGGAGAATTCGTGAGGGTAGCGGCTGGCCATGTCGGCAGCCAGACCAACCTTTTCGAGGAGATCCGCGGTCTTTTCCTTTGCCTGTCTTGCGGTACCCAGCCTGTGCTTAATGAAGGGTTCGGAAATCGCGGTCCCCACCGTCATGCGCGGGTTGAGCGACGAGAACGGGTCCTGAAAGATCATCTGCACGGACTTGCGCATATTGCGCAGGCCGACAGTGTCGAGCCGCATCACGTCATAACCATCGAGCGAAACCTCGCCGGCCGTCGGCTCCACAAGGCGCATGATCGAGCGGCCGGTGGTCGACTTTCCGCAACCGGACTCACCGACAAGCGCAAGCGTCTCGCCCTGAAACAGATCGAAGGAGACGTTTTCGACCGCATGAACCGCGCCCGTCTGACGCGCCCACAGACCTGAACGGATGGGAAAACGTGTCACGAGGTTCTTGACCGACAGCACCGGCGTCTGTCCGCTCGCCACCGTTTCGGCCACTTCCACCGCTTCTGTCGACAGACCGGTTTTCATGTCGAGGACCGGAAAACGCGTCGGCCATTGCCGGTCGCGCATCGAGCCAAGCTTCGGCACCGCCGAAAGCAGCGCCCGCGTATAGGGATGCTTGCCGCGCTCGAATATATCCTCCGTCGGTCCGGTCTCGACCACGTCGCCCCTGAACATGACGATGGTGCGGTCGGCGATTTCAGCCACCACGCCCATGTCATGGGTAATGAAGAGGACGGACATGCCCTCCTCTTCCTGAAGCAGCTTGATCAGGTCGAGGATCTGCCCCTGAATCGTGACGTCGAGCGCGGTTGTGGGTTCGTCGGCGATCAGCAGTTTCGGTCGGGAGGCGAGCGCCATGGCGATCATCACGCGCTGGCGCATGCCACCGGAAAACTGATGCGGATATTCGTCAAAGCGACCGGCGGCATTGGGAATGCGAACCTTTTCGAGAAGGTGAACCGTCTCTGCCCTCGCCTGCTGCTTCGAAAGGCCCTTGTGCCGGATAAGGACCTCGGAAATCTGGCGGCCGATGGTGAAGATCGGATTGAGCGACGTCATCGGCTCCTGAAAGATCATCGAGACGTCGTTGCCGCGCACGCCCCGCATTTCCTTTTCGGAAAGCGCCAGAAGATTGCGCCCGTTCAGCAGAACCTCACCTTCAATCCGGCTGGAAGCCGGGGCGAGTAGCCGCATGAGCGAGAGCGAGGTGACGGATTTTCCTGATCCGGACTCACCGACAATCGCGACGGTTTCGCCGGGCGCAACATCGAAAGAGACATTGCGCACGACGCTCTTCCATTCGTCATCAACGAGAAAGGACGTGGTCAGGTTTCTAACGGAAAGGACAGGTGTCGTCTTCATGATCTCATCGCCCCACAGCATAGGCCTGCATCAGTCGCGGCGTTGCGGCGGCCCGCAGCAGGCCATCGGCATCCCGCCGTGCGGCGGTCAGGCGCCCAACCGACCAAGCATCGGCAACGGTGACCTTGTGCCCGCGGCGGCGAAGCTCCTGCAGCGTGGCATCACCCACCGTGCTTTCCACCATGATTTCGCCCGGCGAACTGGTGCGCGGATAAAACGAGCCCGGAAAATGCGAGGTGTGGAACAGCGGCATGTCGATGGCCGCCTGTAGGTTCTTGCCGTGATGGGCATAACGCAGGAAGAAGGGCAGCTGCCACTGATCCTGTTGGTCGCCACCCGGCGTGCCGAACACCATGGAAGGGCGTCCCTGATGCAGTGCAAGCGACGGCGTCAGCGTGGTGCGCGGGCGTTTTCCCGGTGCAAGCGAGGTGGGCAGGCCTTCCTTCAGCCAGAACATCTGGGCGCGGGAATTGAGCGCAAAGCCGAGGCCCGGCACGATTGGTGAGGATTGCAGCCAGCCGCCCGATGGCGTGGTGGAGACCATATTGCCCCAGCGGTCGATGACATCGATATGCACCGTGTCGCCGCGCTTCTCCGTCAGATGCGACATGGTCGGCTCGTAAACCGCACCCTTGCCGCTCATCTCCGCCAGCATGGCCATGGTGGCATCCACCTGCTTTTCGTAACCCGGCACGGTGCCCGGACGCAGGTCGAGCGATGCCTCGCTGCCGATCAGTTTACGACGCCCGGCGTTGTAACCTTCGGAGAGAAGATATTCCGTCGGAATCTGGCCGAAATCAGGATCGCCGTAATAGACCTCGCGGTCGGCAAAGGCGAGTTTCATGGCCTCAACGATCGTGTGGATGAAATCGGGGCCGGACGAGTCCATGGCCGCGAGATCGAAGCCTTTCAGCAGAGCGAGCGACTGCAGCAGCACCGGTCCCTGCCCCCAGGCGGGCGTCTTTGCAATCGTCCAGTCATGATAATCAACCGTCTGCGGCGCTTCGACGGTCGCCTGCCAGTCTGCCATGTCCTGCGCCGTCAGCACGCCCTTGTGCTTGGTGCCGCTTGCATCCATGACTTCGGCGGTCCTTACGTAAGTGTCGATGGCTTCCGCGACGAAACCCCGATAGAAAGCGTCGCGCGCGGCTTCAATCTGGTTTTCACGACCCGAACGTGCCTCGGCTTCGGTGATAATCCGCTTGTAGGTCTCCGCAAGGACAGGATTCCTGAAAAGAGCATGGGGCTCAGGTGCGGCACCGCCCGGCAGCCAGGTTTCGTAGGAGGACGGCCACTCCTTCTTGAAGAATTCAGCCAACCCCTTGATGGTGGCGGAAACGCGCGGCAGGGTCGGATGTCCGTATTCGGCATAATAGATGGCGGGCTCCAGCACCTCGCGCACGCTCATCGTGCCATAGTCACGCAACATCAGCATCCAGCCATCGAAGGCGCCGGGAATGACGGTTGCCAGCAGACCATCGCCGGGGATCAGCTTCAGCCCCTCCGATGTATAATGTTCGATCGTGGCACCGCTCGGAGCTGGCCCCTGCGCGCAGATGACTTCGACCTTGTCCTTCTTCTTCGAATAAAAGACGGCAGGCATGTCGCCGCCGGGACCGCAGAGATGCGGTTCGACGATCTGCAGCACGAAGCCGGTGGCGACCGCCGCATCAAAGGCATTGCCTCCCTTTTCGAGGATTGCCATGCCCACGGCCGATGCGATCCAGTGCGTCGAGGTGACGACGCCGAATGTGCCAAGGATCTCGGGGCGTGTGGTGAATTCGGTCATTCAGTCAGTTCCTTATGAGAAATCATGCTTCGCGCGGATCGAGCGCGTCACGCAGGCCGTCGCCGAGGAGATTGAAGCCTATGACGACGAGGAAAATTGCAATACCCGGCCACATCGTCATCCATGGCGCCTGGCTCAGAAAGTTCTTCGCGGTGTTCAGCATGGAGCCCCATGACGGCGCCGGTGCCTGCTGGCCAAGGCCGAGGAAGGAAAGGCTCGCTTCCGCGATGATGGCGGTCGCAACCGTCAGCGTTGCCTGCACGATGATGGGAGCAAAGACATTCGGCAGGATGTAGCGCGTCATGATGTCGACGTGGTTGAGGCCGATCGACCTTGCGCCCTCGACATAATCTTCCATCTTGACCGCCAGCACCTGACCACGGGTCAATCGCACGAAAATCGGCATGGCGGAGAGGCCGATGGCGATCATCGCATTGGTAAGGCTCGGGCCGAGGAAGGCCGCGAGAGCAATCGCCATGATCAGGAAAGGCATGGCCAGCAGCGCCTCGGTGATGCGCGATATGACCATATCGACCCAGCTGCCGAAGTAACCGGCGATCAGGCCGAAGGGCACGCCGATGACCACCGCGATCATGACCGACACGACGCCCGCCATCAGCGAGGCGCGCGCGCCATAGATCATGCGCGAGAGAATGTCGCGGCCGAGGTCATCGGTGCCGAGCCAATGGGCGGCGGACGGCGCCTTGCGGATCGCCGACCAGCTGGTCGCAATCGGGTCCGCGATGGGCAGGATCGGTGCCGCAACGGCAAGAATCGTGAAGAAAAGCACGATAATCAAACCGGCCAGCGCCGATTTGTTGCGCTTCATTTTCTTCCAGGCGCGACTTTCCTGCCGTTTTACCGGTACGGATAGGTTTTGATCGAGAGCGGTCATGATATCGGGCCTCAGATCGTCGCCCTGAGGCGGGGGTTGAGAAGGACATAAGCGATGTCGGCCAGAAGGTTCATGAGTATGAAGCCGACGGCGGTGCAGAGCACGATGCCCTGGACGACGGCATAATCGCGGGTGAAAACCGCATCGACGGTCATCTTGCCGAAGCCGGGGATCGTGAAAATCTGTTCCGTCAGAACTGCCCCGGCCAGCAACTCCCCGAAAAGCAATGCCAGCAGCGTGATGATAGGCAGAAGCGCGTTGCGAAAACTGTGCGACAGGATGATCTCGCGCGGCGACAGGCCCTTGGCACGTGCGGTGCGGATATAGTCTGAATTCAGCACCGCGATCATCGCCGACCTTGTGTGGCGCATCAGTGTTGCCGCAAGCGCATTGCCGAGCACGAAGGCGGGCATGATCATCGTTTCGATGGAGCGAACGGGATCAACAAAGATCGATTCATAGCCGGATGCCGGCAACCAGCCGAGTTTGACCGAAACCAGCAGGATCAGCATGATGCCGAGCCAGAAATTCGGGATCGACAGGCCGGAAAGAGCGACGATATTGGCGGTGTAATCGATCCATGTGTTTTTCTTGACGGCGGCCAGAATGCCGATCGGAATGCCGATGACCATCGCGAAGAACATCGCCATCACCGCGAGCTGGATGGTGACCGGCAGCTTCTGGCCGATCAGTTCCAGCACGGGCTGGTTCGTTCGCAGCGAAATACCGAAATCGCCGGTCACCACGCCGCCCAGCCAGTTGAGGTACTGAAGCGGCACCGGGTCGTTCAGGCGATATTTCTCCCGCAGGAATTCTATCGTCGCGGGGTCACGCTCCTCCCCCGCCATGGCGAGAACCGGATCGCCGGGCAGCAGTTTCTGCAGCGAGAAGACGAAGATGGAGATGATCAAAAGCGTCGGGATCGCGACAAGCAGTCGCTTGCCGATATAGACAGGCATGGCATTGCCCCCGTTCGTACACGTTCTGGAGGGCCGCACGGCAAAGCCGTGCGGCGGATTTGAAGCGCTTAGTCCTTGCTGACGCCGAGAAGGCGGATCATGCCATCAGGCGAAGGCGCCCAGCCCTTGACCTTCTTGGAGATGGCATAGGCATAGGGCTGGTGGCCGAGATAGATGATCGGCATGTCATCGTTGAGGATGACGCCCGCAGCATCGTATTTTTCCTTGCGGACCGCATCTTCGGTCGAGGCGCGTGCCTCGTTCAGCAGCTTGTCGACTTCAGGATTGCAATATTTCACATCATTGATCCCGCCCTTGCAGGTGACGAACTGGTGAAGATTGCCGTCCGGATCGATACGACCGGACCAGTCGGAACGGCTGAGCTGATAGTTGCCGGCGGTCTGTTCGGAAAGAAGCGTCGCAAATTCGGTGGCCTTCAGGGTCACGTTGAAGCCGGCCTCCGCCACCATCGACTGGATCACCTGCATCATCTGCGTCTGCGTGGTGTTGTTGGCGTGCTGAAGTTCGATATCGAGCTTCTCGTATCCCGCCTCTTTCATCAGCTGCTTGGCCTTGTCGATATCACGCGGCGGCACCGGCAGTTTCTGGTTGAACCACGGGCTTGTCGGCGGGAATGACTGGTTGCCGGCCTTGGACGTGCCCTCAAACACGATCTGGCCAATCGCTTCGCGGTCAATCGCGTAAGAGAAAGCCTGACGCAGGCGCTTGTCCTTGCCGAGCGGATTATCCGCGCGCGCGCCATTGTTGATGTTGACATACATGGCCATGTAGCCCGGGCCGATCACATCAGCATAGGTCAGCTTGGCGTCGTTCTTCACGGATTCGGCGTCGGAGGCCGAGATGCGCTCGGCAATATCAAGATCGCCCGAGCGGAGGTTTGCAAGCTTCACCGTGGTATCGGGGATCGGCAGATAGACGATCCTGTCGACCTTGATTTTGTCCTTGTCCCAGTAGTCCGCAAATTTTTCGAGCACGATACGGTCCTGCTGGATGCGCTCGACAAACTTGAACGGCCCGGCGCAGACCGGCTTTGAACCGAAGTTCGCACCCAGTTCCTTGGCTGCCTTCGGTGCGACGATCATGCCGGCGCGGTCGGAAAGCTGCGCAAGTAGAGTAACATCAGGCGTCTTCAGCGTGAACTTGACTTCCAGCGATCCCGTAGCCTCGACCTTCTCGACCGAGGACAGCTCGCTCTTGCGGCGGGATTCCGGAAGGGTCATGTTCCGCTCGATGGTGGCGACGACGGCCGCTGCGTCCAAAGTCTCGCCGTCGTGGAACTTCACGCCGTCGCGGATTTTCATCGTCAGCACCTTGCCACCCTCCGACCATGCCCATTCGGTGGCAAGCTGCGGAACGATCTTCATGTCCTGCGAGATGTCCACCAGCTTGTCGCACATGGAGGTGTAGACGATGCGGCCGACGAAGGTGCGCGATTGCGCGGGGTCAAGCACATCAGCGTCATCGTTGAGACCGATGCGCAACTCGGACGCCATGGCTGGTGCGGTCAGAAACGCGCTGGCCAATAGAGCTGCAGTCAATGTGTAGATTTTCTTCATGTTCGATCCTCTGGTCTGGTTTTCTTTGACTTTTTGTCATTGGCCGGCCCCAAAAGGCCGACGGATTTTCGCCCGCAGCCTACGAGGCCGGGGTAAGCGGATTGTCGGCTTCGTCCATGCTCTTCACCGCACCGTCTCCTGCGGCTTTTTCTTCCTGAAACCCGAGCGACGTAGCGCGGATCAATCTTTCCTGATGCATGAGAAGGTGCTGGCGCATCGCTTCTCCGGCTCGCGCCGGATCGCGGTCGGCTATGGCGTCAACGATGGCCACATGCTGTTCGAAAGACGCCTTGCCATTCGTGCCGCTTCGCCGGGCAAGTTCGCGTATCGACTGCCAGGCATCGTCCTGGCGAATACGGTTCACGACATCGAAGATCGAAAGGAACAACTTGTTGCCGGCGCTCTGGGCTATCTGGCGATGGAGCGAACCATCCCACAGCTCCTTGGCATCGGCATCCGTGCTCTCGCCGGTCTTCTTGACAAGAGCACGCATGCGCTCGACCTCGGCAGGCTTGGCACGCATGGCCGCAAGCTGCGCCAGTTGCGGCTCAATACGCAGCCGCACTTCCATGATTTCCATGATATCGGTGCTGGCGACCATTTCGGTCACCTGGGTGGACCAATCATCCGGCTTTTCACCGACAAAGGTTCCAGCCCCCTGACGACGCCAGATAAGACCCTCGGCTTCCAGCACCTCCAGAGCGCGGCGGATTGACCGGCGACCGACATTGAAGGTCTCGGCAAAGGCCCGCTCCGTCGGCAGACGGCCATCTTTCGCCAGATGTTTCGTCCGAATGTACGCGCGCAGCTTCGCCAGGGCGTAGTTGGAATTGTCGTTAGGGTTTGCCGTCACGCCGCACCATTTGTGTGAACCAATCTAACATTGGTTCATTTGGTGAGAAATTTCGGCGCACGTCAAGCCCATTTTTGAGCCTTGATTACAAGTGCTCAAAACATAGGCATTCCGCTATTTTCAGTGGGAGGATTGCGTGCGTTCAGGGCAGGAATGACAATGCCGGCGGATAATGAGTTTCGACCGGAATGCCACCCTTGCCCTGCTCAAGCTTACATCAGCCCTGCCATCATTCGCTGCTTTTGAGTGCCGTCAAAACCTCATAAGCCGCAGTAACGCGATCCTCATTGGGATAGTTTTTATTGGCCAGAATGACGATACCGAGTTTCTGCTCCGGTATGAACGCCACATAAGCGCCGAAACCATTGGTGGAGCCGGTCTTGTTGATGAAGACATCCTGACGCGGTTTCATCGGCGGCGAAATTTCGGAGACCGGGACCGTCTTAAGCAAGGCGCCGGAGTTCAGATCAACCAGCGTTTTCAGGGTGGTCGGCTGGGCATATTGCTCCCAGATCATATCCTGCGTCATGGCGCCGACACTGAAATATCCCGTATGGGTGTTGGTGATCGCCTGCTGGAGTTTCCCGTCCAACTTTTCCAGACCCATATTCGCATTGACGAAACGGATCATGTCGGTTGCCGTCGATCTGACGCCGTAGGCCTCCGATGAGAGAATGGCCGGCGTCACGCGGGCCGGTTCGCCGGTTCTCTTATAACCCTGCGCATAATCGGCCATGTTTGCCTTGGGCACCGCAACGAATGTGTTTTTCAATCCGAGCGCTGGAAAAAGCGTTTCCTGCATGGCGCTGTCATAACTTTGGCCCAGAGCCTTTGCGGTGATGTAGCCGAGCATTCCGATGCTGGGATTGGCGTAGGTTCTGTGCGTTCCGGCCTTGTATGAGGGCTTCCAGGCCTTGAGATAGGCCAAAAGCTGCTGTTCGGTTTTGATATTATCCGGCACCTGCAGCGGGAAGCCGCCGGCGGTGTGGGTGCCGAGATGCATCAGCGAGACATCACCGAACGGCTTCTCCTTCATGGATGGAAGATAGTCGCCGACCTTGCCTGATAGTGACAGTTTGCCCTGCGTTTCCGCATAGGTACTGAGCGCGACCGTGAATGTCTTGCTGATGGAGCCGAGTTCGAAAAGCGTCTGCGGGGTGACCGGCTGGCCCGTGCTTTTGGACATGACGCCGTAGGTGAAGACGTGGCTTTCGCCACCGACACTGATGCCAACGGCCAGACCCGGAATGCCGTTCTTCTCCATGACCGGTTTGATCGCGGCATCCGTTATCGCTTTCAGCCTGGCATCGTCAGCGGCGAAAGCCTGGGTAAACAGGCTCGTCGAGAGCAATGTGGCCAGTGCGATGTGTCTGCGATTAAGTTTCATCTTTCGCGTTCTCCAGAACTTTAGGTGGATTTTCAGCGCATGCGCCGTCCCCAGCGAAGGAGGTTTAACTGCCCTACATTGTACGAACAAATCATGATATCTCGGAGGAGGCATAACAAAATCTAGGTCTTGAATGGTTCGGCAATTTCTTCCCCTGAACGGCCTGAGGGCGTTTGAGGCATCGGCTCGGCACCTCAGTTTCACCCGCGCGGCCATCGAACTCTGCGTGACGCAGGCGGCTGTGAGCCAACAGGTCAAAGGGCTGGAAAAGCGGCTGGGGGTTTCGCTTTTTCAACGGCTTCCAAGGGGTCTGAAAATCACTGCGGAAGGTGAGGCCCTGCTGCCGACAGTCACCAGCTCCTTCGACCAGATGGCAATCACACTCGACAGGATCGAGGCCGGTCAGGTGCGCGAGCTGCTGTTTCTGGGGGTTGTCGGAACCTTTGCCGTGGGCTGGCTGCTGCCCCGACTGAAGGAATTCCAAAAACAGCATCCGTTCATTGATGTGCGCGTTTCCACCAATAACAACCGGGTGGACATGGCCGCCGAAGGGCTGGATTTCGCCATTCGCTTCGGTCAGGGCTCCTGGCATGGCACGGACGCATTCCGGCTTTTCGAAGCGCCCCTGTCACCTCTCTGCACGCCGAAACTGGCGGAGACGCTGAAATCACCCGGTGATCTCACGGAAGCAACGCTGCTGCGCAGCTACAGGTCGGACGAGTGGAGTACGTGGTTTGCAGCGGCTGGCGTGACGCCGGTAGCACAGGTGAATGCCGGCATCGTTTTCGACACGTCGCTCGGCATGATGGAAGCAGCATTGCAGGGGCTGGGCGTGGCGCTGGCCCCGCCATCGATGTTTTCGCGGCATCTAGCATCCGGGGAGATCGTGCAACCCTTCCCCGTCACCATATCGCTTGGCAGCTACTGGCTGACGCGGCTGCAATCAAAACCGCAGACATCAGCCATGCAGGCCTTTTCCGACTGGATGTTCGCGAATATTGGCCCCGCGCAAGACGGCCTATGAAAGCGCGAGCAGCACGCCACCGACTGCGGAGATGACCACCACTATCCACGGCGGCGTCTTCCACACCGTCAACAGGATGAAGCCCGCAAGCGCGAGCGTGAAATCCTTCTGTGTGAAGATGGCGCTTGTCCACACCGGATCGTAAAGCGCTGCGCCGAGAATGCCGACAACGGCGGCGTTTGCGCCCCGCATGGCGGCCTGCGCCAGAAGGTGCTTGCGAAAACCCTCCCAGAAGGGCAGCGCACCGACGAGCAGCAACATGCCCGGCAGAAAGATCGCGATAAGGGCAATGGCCGCTCCCGCAATGTCGTTCGGCTGCGGCCCCACCACAGCGCCGAGATAGGCGGCGAAGGTGAAGAGCGGACCGGGAACGGCCTGGGTTGCGCCATAACCGGCGATAAACGCATCTTCCGTCACCCAACCCGTGGAAACGACTGCCGATTGCAGCAATGGCAGCACCACATGGCCGCCGCCAAAGACAAGCGCGCCGGCGCGATAGAACGCATCGAACAATGAAAGGCCTTGCAACCCGGCCATTGCCGCGAAGACCGGCAGGAAGGCCAGCAGGAGCGCGAAAGTGGCAAGCGCAATATATCCGATACTCTTCGGCACCCGGAATGCGAGATGGGTAGCCTCTCGCACGGCTTCGGTGCGGCAGAATACAAGCCCCGCAACGGCGCCCACCGCAAGCGCCAGAATCTGGCCAAAAGCCCCCGCGACAAACACGACGCAGATGATGCCGGCAAGAGCGATGCTGGCGCGCTGTCGATCCGGGGCGAGGCTTTTTGCCATGCCCCAGACAGCCTGCGCCACCACGGCGACGGCCACGATCTTCAGGCCATGCAACAGGCCGGTGCCGACCGGCCCTTCGATGGAGGCGGCGACCATGGCGAAGAGAAGCAGCAAAATGGCGGATGGCAGGGTGAACGCCGTCCACGCCGCCAGCGCGCCAAGCGGCCCTGCCCGCAGCAACCCCAAAGCGAAACCCACCTGGCTGGAGGCCGGGCCGGGCAAGAACTGGCAGAGCGCCACGAGATCGGCATAACCCACCTCGTCGATCCATTTGCGCCGCACGACCAGCTCATCGCGAAAATAACCGAGATGGGCGATAGGACCGCCAAACGAGGTGACGCCGAGCTTCAGGAACGCCGCGAAAACTTCGCCGGGTGTGCCGTTTCGAGGGGTGGCGGCTTCGGTGCGAATGGTTGGCGTCGACGACTTCACGAAAAGCTCCCTGAGCGTGCAACGGCTGTTCGTCTACACAATATCCGTATCAAAAAACGATATCGATATCAGACACTATTATGACAGGGATATGAAGAGGCGGGAGCGCGCCCGGAACGACCGGGGCCGTCGGACGCGCTTCATATATTTGTTTTTACGTATTTTTCGATCTCAGACGATCAGGCCCTTCATGGGCCGGATGGCTTCCGAGCCGGGAAAGACCGCCTTGTCGAGCATGGCAGCGCTTGCGCCGAGATGATCGACCGCGAGCCCCTTGATGATCGCGCGAATATCGGTGGTGGGCGCAAGATCCCGCCCGTCCCGCAGTTGCGCGAGCTTTAGGCCGGGCCAATCGGCGATGACCCGCCCACCACGGATGCTGCCGCCGGCGAGAAAAGCCGTCGTCGCTGTTCCGTGATCTGTCCCTTCCGTGCCGTTGATACGGGCGGTGCGGCCAAATTCCGTGGCGACCAATATGGCCGTGTCCTTCCAGACCGGTCCCAGTTCCTGCTCGAAGGCGGCAAGCGCATTGTCCAGCCCGCTCAACAATTTTGCCAGACGGTCGACCTCATGGGCATGGGTGTCCCAGCCTTCGAAAGCCAGCGCCGCAACGCGCGGCCCTTCGGGGTGGGCAATCAGCCGCGCGGCACCACGCGCCATCTGCTCCATGCCGACGGGATCCCCCGGACCGCCACGCGCCTTGATATCGACGCCCGAGGCGATCTTGCCAGTTTCGATGCCTTCGGCGAGCAGTGCCGCCAGCATCGGGTCCGTCTGACCGTAGAGGTCGGCAAGGCGTGGGGCCAGGTCGCCATCGGCGGGTTTGAGAACGGATGGCGCCCATCCCAATATCGGTGCCTTGCCACGAATGACCAGCGGCGCACTGGCGCCGACGGCAAGGCCGCTCACCCGCTGCCCGGCCGCCGGATTGAGGGTTTCACCTACCGGCATCTGTTCGAGCAGGCGGTTAAGCCAACCCGTCTCGACATGGCCGGGGGTCGGAAAACCCGATTCCAGCACATCCTGCCCGTCGAAATGCGAACGGTCGCGATAACCGGTGGCGCTGGCGTGCACGACCGCCGCCTCGCCTTTCCGGTAGAGCCGCTGGAAATTGCGAAGGGAGGGATGCAGTGCAAAGAAACCATCCAGCGCAAGGGCGGGATTGTCGCCCTCGGTGCGCATGGCGATCTGTTGCCGCAGCGCCTCATAGTCGGGGTCACCCACCGGCGGCACGGCGGTCAATCCGTCCAGCGCGCCACGCAGGATGATGGTGACGAAACGTGGGTCGCGCCCGCCGGCGGCAAAAGCAAAGCGCGGCATGAAGGCCCAGGCGAAAAGCGCGCCGCTTGCACCAAGGATCGCACGGCGAGTGGGAGAAAGATGTTCACACAGCATGGTCAACGCCTCTGAAATTCGGGGGAAAGGAATGCGATCGTCAGTCCCTGCGGTTTGCTCTCTGCCCGCTGGACCGCCTTTTTCGTCTCATCGGACAAAAGCGGCCCCAGCCGGTCTGCGACGAAGTCGCGCGGATCGATTGAACCCGCAACCTGATGGGCGAACAGACTGGCGGCATCGATACGCGTCGCGAGCCCTTCGGAGGAACCCCAGCTATCGGTGACATCGGCAAAGCCGTTCGGGCCGGAGGGGTTCCACAGCGGCTGGCCCAATGCGTTGAGCACGGAGACAATCTGTTCGGGCTTCGGCGTGATGCCGCTTGCCCTGATCACGGAAGTCACGAAGTCGAGCGGCGGCCTGAGCTTGGTTAGGGCCGGGTTCCACGACTGCTCGGCCTCGATCAGCGCCATATAGGTGGTGGAAAGATCGCCGTGGCTCTTGGTGTAGGCGGCGGCAAGTTTCGCCACCAGCTCCGGCGGTGGCTGGTCGCTGACGAAATGACGTGCCAGCTTGTACGCAAGATGGCGCGCGGTGGACGGATGGTGCGCGAGATCGCGCAACGCCCGCCGCCCCTGCTCTACCCCCGCTTCACCATAGGTGATGCCCATCACGGCATGGTCGCCCGGCTCATGGTTGTAGGCGTTGAAGGAAAAGTGGCCAAGCGGACCGGGGCGCTTCTCGTCGCGATAAACGCTCCAGCCGGTAATGATGCGCGCAAGCGCCGTCACGTCGGCCTGATTATAACCGCCATCCACCCCGAGCGTATGCAATTCCATGATTTCGCGCGCGAGGTTTTCGTTAAGCCCGCGCTTGCCGTCCTTATTGGCCTGCGAGTTCGGCCCGATCGATTGCTGGTTATCGAGAAAATACAGCATGGCGGGGTGGGTCTCGACCGCAATCAGCATATCCTCGAAATTGCCGAAGACATGCGGGCGGATCGCCTCACGCTCGAAGGCCCCGGCCAGAATATGCACATCACCGCCCTTGCCGGTGGCGACAGCGAAATGGTTGGCCCAGAACATCGCCAGTCGCTCGCCAAAGCCGATCAAAGGTTGGCGTATCGTCCCGTTAAAGCGAGCGTCTGCCTCCGCAAGCAAAATCTGCTGGGGAAAGTAGGGACGTTTCGAGACTGCTGCGTCTGGCTTCTTTTCCTGTGGCTCACCGGGCGGTGGCGCCATGCCTGCCTTGTCCATCGCGTTTGCGGCGGGCGCCATTGCCTGCGATGGTGGGTTCATCGTCCCTGCGG
>JWIT01000023.1 GCA_000949895.1 Agrobacterium arsenijevicii
CCCTCAAACCCCACTTACTTAGCCCGCTCTTCCAACACCCGATTGGCCGCCGAAACAATCGCTTCCAGCGACGCGCCAACAATATTGGTATTAACCCCGGCGCCGAACAGCTTGCCGCCCGGATGCTCCATCTCGACATAGGCGATGGCCGACGCATTCGAGCCATGCTGCAGCGAGTGCTCGGAATAATCGTTCACCGACAGGTCGATGCCGAGATAGACCGACAGCGCATTGATGAACCCATCGATCGGACCGGTTCCCTTGCCCTCGATGCGCTTCACTTCACCATTGTCGGTAATTTCGGCGGCAACGATGCGCACGCCCTTGAAATCGCCGGCCGGATAGGTGTGGTGATCGACAAACTTGATGCGTGCATTCGGCTGCGTCACATAACGCTCCATAAAGCGCTCATAGATGCGCTTGGCCGGCAGTTCCACGCCCTCTTCATCGGTAATGCGCTGGATGTCCTCGCGGAATTCCACCTGCAGATTGCGCGGCAGGTTGATGCCGTAATCCTGCTGCAGGATATAGGCGATGCCGCCCTTGCCGGACTGCGAGTTGATGCGAATGATCGCCTCGTAGGAGCGGCCGACATCCTTCGGATCGATCGGCAGATAGGGCACTTCCCAGACGGGATGATTGGCGACCTTGATCGCCTTCATGCCCTTGTTGATCGCATCCTGATGCGAGCCGGAAAACGCCGTGTAGACCAGTTCGCCGACATAAGGGTGACGTTCAGGGATCGTCATCTCGTTGGAATATTCGTAGACCGCCTTGATACGCTCGATATCGCGGCAATCCAGCTCCGGATCAACGCCCTGCGTGTACATGTTCAGCGCCAGCGTCACGACGTCGACGTTACCGGTGCGCTCGCCATTGCCGAACAGCGTGCCTTCGACGCGGTCCGCACCGGCCATCAGGCCGAGTTCCGTCGCAGCGATGCCCGTGCCGCGGTCATTATGCGGGTGCAGGGAGATGATGACGTTTTCGCGATTGTCGATATTGCGGCACATCCATTCGATCTGGTCGGCATAGATATTCGGCGTCGCCATTTCCACCGTCGACGGCAGGTTCAGGATCAGCTTGTTGTCCGGCGTCGGCTTCACCACCTCAACAACGGCGTTGCAGATTTCCAGCGCCACTTCCAGCTCAGTGCCGGTAAAGCTCTCAGGCGAATATTCGAAGCGGAAACCGCCGCCGGCCTTGGCCGCCATGTCGGTGATCATCTTCGCCGCATCGACCGCAATCTGCTTGATGCCGTGCACATCCTTGCCGAACACCACGCGACGCTGCAATTCCGAGGTGGAATTGTAGAAGTGGATGATCGGTTTGTTGGCGCCTTGCAGCGCTTCGAAGGTGCGGGTGATCAGTTCCGGGCGGCACTGCACCAGCACCTGCAGGGAAACGTCGTCAGGCACATTGCCTTCTTCCACGCACCAGCGGGCAAAATCGAAGTCCGTCTGCGAGGCGGAAGGAAAACCGATTTCTATTTCCTTGAAGCCCATTTCGAGCAGCAGCTTGAACATCCGGGCCTTGCGGTCGTGACCCATGGGGTTGACCAGCGACTGGTTACCGTCGCGCAGGTCCACCGAACACCAGATCGGCGCCTTGTCGATGGTCTTGCCCGGCCATGTGCGGTCAGGAATATTGATGGTCGGGTAAGGGCGATACTTGACGTTCGCGTCCGACATGCCCTTGGAAATATTGGTGATCTTGCCGTCCATTTCGCTTCCTCCTTGCGCAGTCCGCGGGCTTCTCGAGCCATCGGCGGGTGCGCGGCCCTCAAGGGCCTAAATCCAGTATAAAATGAGATTTCGAGATGAGGAGCGTTTGCGCCAGCGGGCTTTCGGCCGCCGGGCGCTCCTCACTGGACCCGGCAACCGCGTGTAAGGTCGAGGCTAAGAAGCGAGAGTGCACCGCACGGAGAGGCGTTCGCAGAAATCTGCGCGCTCATGCCGGAAATGGTTGCGATGCTGTTGCTCATGGCGACGTGTATAAACAGCGGCTGGCGGTCTGACAAGTGATCTTGTTGTCTTCTGACCCTATTTTGCGCGCTGATTGTTCTCCAGCTTTTCCGATATCCATTTGATGATCAGGGCCTCGCGCGTCGTTCCAAGGCGTGCCGCTTCCGCATCCACCTGACGCAAAATCCCGTTCGGCAGGTCGAAATGCGCGTGCTCCACATCCTTCCCGGGACGGCTGGCCTGCGACCAGTCGACATAGTCGTCGATGTCTTCACCATCGTCGAATTTTTTGTCGAAATCTTCAGCGCTGATAGTCTTCATACCGCTGCTTCTCCTTGTCTCTGGAGCGCCTGACGGAAATGATCCGCAATCGGCCGTTTCTGTAGGTGTAAACGGCGCTCCAGCACTTGCCGCGCAATTGCGCGACCATAATATACCGCTCTTCCGTGGTGGTTTCGAGAGGTGCGATAAGTCTTTTCTCGTCAAGCCAAAGCGCCTTTGCCTCAACGAAATCTATTCCATGTTTGTCTTTATTGCTTTCGCTTTTGGCGAGATCGAATTCGAAATCCATAAATAATTTATCTTTAAAACAATAAGCACCCTATCTAACCACGTTTCACCACCCGCTGCAACGCCATCATCAACCCGCCACCGATCAGCCCCCAGAAGGCCCCGGAAACGCCTGCGAAAGACAAGCCGGATGCGGTGATGAGGAAGGTAATCGCCGCCGCTTCTCGCGTCTCCGGTTCCTTGAAGGCTGCGACGGCGGAGCCGGAAAAGGCGCCCACCAGCGCAAGCCCCGCCACCGCCTGAATGAGGATGGGCGGCGCCAGCGCCACGAAGGCCGTGACCGCACCCGCCAGCAGGCCAAAGATGATGTAACCGACACCGGCGATGATCGCCGCCCAGTAACGCCGCTTCGGATCAGGATGGGCATCCTCGCCCGCACACATCGCGGCCGTGATTGCGGCAAGATTGACCGCATGGCCACCGAAGGGCGCTGAAAGCAGTGAGAAGAAACCGCTCGCGGCGAAAAGCGGTCCCGGCTGCGGATCGTAATGGTTGACCTTCAGCACCGCGATACCGGGAATATTCTGCGAGGCCATGGTGACGATGAAGAGCGGTAGCGCAATGGAGACGACGGCATGCAGGCTGAAGACGGGCGTTACCCACTCCATCGGCGGCGTCAGCGATTGCGCCACGCTGTCCAGCGCCCCCGCGGGAATATCAATACCGAAGATCATCACCAGCACGAAGGCCGCAAGCGCCACAGGCACGGCGAAAAGCCGCCGGAAGGCCCCCACCACGATCCAGGCGAGAATGATCGGCAGGCCGAACGCCGGGTTGAAGCCGATAGCCTTGATCGGTGCGTAACACAGGCCGATGATGACCCCGGACAGCATGGCGTTGGCCAGCGGCGCTGGAATGGAGGCAACGGCCCTTCCGAGCGGCCTGAACAGGCCGGCAATGATGATCAATATGGCGCAGACGACAAACCCGCCGACGGCTGCCGGAAAACCGCCCTCGATAACCCCTGTGGTCGCCAGCAGGGCGCCGCCGGGTGTCGACCACGCCATGCTGATCGGCATCCGTGTGGCAACGGACAGAAGGATGGCACACAGGCCCATCGCCACCGAAAGCACCATCAGCCCGGATGCCGCCTGGAAATCCGTCGCGCCGACAGCCTTCAGGCCCTGCAGGATGACGGCGAAAGAGCTGGCGAAGCCGACAAAGGCGGTCAGGCACCCCATGAACAGGCTCTGGACGGAAAAATCTCTCAGCATAAAAGCACTCTACGGCCTGCTGGCTGTCGCGGAAGACGCATAGCGGTCTGCATTGGCGACAGGCAGAAACAAAACTTGCAAGGTGGAGCGCGAATCCGCGAACGGCAACACGCTTTGGATGAGCATTGATATCATTCTGGATCAAAAAAGACGCTGCTTGGCAAGATAAGTCACCGGACTTCAGGTACGGCGGCATGGAAAACGTCATCAAAGTTTAGCGGCAGGGCGCTAATCCTCCCGGCATACGCCACAAGAGGGACACTCGCCATGCTTCGCATCGTCACCATCGCCGCTTGTTGTTTTGCGGCCCTTCCGGTCGCAGCGCAAACCCCGCCAGCCCCGACTTTTCTCGGCCAGATCGTCGTGCCTTCGGGCCTCTCCATCAACGGCGTCGCATTCGGCGGCATTTCCGATCTGACCTTTGACAGCCAGACCGGCCGTTATTTCGCGATCTCCGATGACCGGGTTGAAAATGGTCCGGCCCGTTATTACGAGCTGGAACTGGCCGTGACCAAAGGCGCGGTTTCCCTGAACATCGCCGCCATGCACGAGTTGAAGGACGAGACCGGGGCGGCCTTCGCACCGAAGGGTATCGATGCGGAAGGGATCGCGCTCGACCGCAAAGGGGGCAAGCTTTACTGGTCCTCTGAACGCGACCTGAAAAACCAGCCAGCCCTTTATGTCTCGGATATCGATGGCGGCAACGTGAAGCGGCTGGAACTGCCCGATGCCTATCTCGTCGATGATACAAAGACCAAGGGCGTGCAGAACAATCTTGCCTTCGAGGGGCTGACTTTAGCCTCCGGCCGGCTCATCGCCGCCACGGAAAATGCGTTGATCCAGGACGGTCAGAAGGCGACACCACAGGCCGGCAGTCCGGCCCGCATCCTCGTGATCGACACCGCGACGCTGAAACCGGTCGCCGAGCACGTCTATGTGACCGAGGCGATCTCCAAGACCCCCACCGCAGCCGCCGAACCGAAATATAACGATAACGGTCTTTCGGCCATAGAAGCCTTGCCGGATGGTCGGTTTGTGGTCGTGGAACGCAACTTCGCCTCCGGCGTCGGCAACCATATCCGCTTTTTCATCGCCGACTTCTCAGGCGCGGAAAACATCCTCGGCAAGGACAAGATCGACGCTGCAAATGTGCGCAGCGTATCGAAAACGCCGTGGTTCGAAATCAACGAAGGCGATTTCGGCCTCGATATCGACAATATCGAAAGCTTCGCATTCGGACCGGTGGTGGATGGCAAGCAGCTTTTCTTCATCGCCTCGGACGACAATTTCAATCCCCAGCAATTCACCCAGTTTATCGCATTCGCAGTGCCCGCCAATTTGGGCCAGTGAAACACTCGACAGCGAAAATACCGGCTCGGAACAATGTTCGAGCCGGTATCAGCAACTGACGCGATGCGGCAAAAGATGCGCTTCACCAGCGGAGCAGGCGCGAACCGGTCACAGCGCCGATCAGGCCGGTCAGGAGAATGCCCAGGGAATACCAGATCAGCACGAAAGCCATGCCGTTTTCGGTGCAGAACCAGGAATAGACCCAGGCTCCGGCCGCACCAGCCGCAATGCCCGCGACAAAACCGGCCAGCGCCGGGTCAGCGGGGGCAGCGCGCTTCAGAACTGCAAAATTCGCCAAAAACATCGGAAGCGCGAAAGCAACGATCAGAAATGGGCAATGCAGCGCCGATGATCCCAGAACAAGCGTCCTGTAATTGTCCGGAAAAGCAAACCCCAGCTGGACGAGCGCAATCGCCGCCATCGCGACGAAAATCAACCCAAGCCAGACAAAAAGGCAGCCGCTGCTCCCGTCAGGACGGGCAAGGCGGCTGACAGCGAAAAACGTAGTCAGGGCCAGCAGGGCATTATAGGCGGACTTGATCCAGAAACCAACGTCGGTCAAGGCGTCGTGCATATCGACACGCAGCCCGAGAATGACGAGCATCAGCAGCAGCGAAACGCCAAGCGCGGGCACAACGGCAAACGCCAGCCGACGTTCCACAGCCAAGGCGGGCACGGGCTTGAGACCGGTCGCCAGTTGTTCGATGATGTCTTCCGTCTTCCTCACGTCTCGCCTCGCAACTTTGCCGCCAGGATTTTCAGCGTCCTGTGAATGCCGACCCTCGCCGCAAGCTCGGTCTGGCCGGATTTTTTTGCCGCTTCGGCGATGGACTGACCTTCGAGCTTCACCCTGCGAATGAGCTCGCGTTGCCGCTCCGGCAACTCGTCGAGCAACCGCTCCACATCCATGCGCGCCGTGACGGCATCGACAGACGTGCCCGCTTCCAGCGTCTCATCGAGTTCGACTTCCGCCAGCATGCGCGCGCCCCTGCCACGATAGTGGTCGATGAGTTTGTAGCGCGCTATCGAAAAGAACCAGGCCGTGAACGGTCGCGCACGATCATAGGTTTCGCGCTTGGCATGCAGCGACAGCAGGGTTTCCTGTACGAGATCTTCCACATCCCCCCGCGAAGCGGCCCCCATGCGCCGGTCGAAATAGGCGATAAGCAGCCTGCGCAAGGTATGGAGCAAATGCCTGTAGGCGCTTTCGTCCCCGTCAAGGGAACGCAGCATCAGCATTTTTAATGTCTCTTCCGAAAGGCTGCCTGTCATCGTCACTATCGGTTTATTCGCAATCGGCGGGATATTGTTACATAATGGCTTTTAAAAAATCTCGCTCGAAGATGCCGTCACAAACGCGTGAAGATGTAACGGCCGGCCGCTCCTAACCGAATGGATAATCGTGGACCGCGGCACAACGCCGGCGGACATTCAACGACGTCCAGAGGAGACCTTCCATGACCCGCATTTTTGCCGCCCTCGCTACCGCTTCCATGCTGTCCGTTCTTTCTTTCGCAGGCATCGCCCATGCCGACAGCATGAAAACCGATACGATGAAAATGCACCACGACACCATGAAGACGCAGACGATGAAAAAGGGCGGCATGTCCATGGCGGCCAAAAAGGACTGCATGCACAAGGCTGACATGGAAATGAACAAGATGAAAAAAGCCCACATGATGAAGACCTGCGACACGATGAAATGATGCAAGCGAAATGATGCCGGCTCAACATCCGGCCTGCGTGACCGGGAACCGGGCGTATCCCCCGGCCTGAACGGAAAAAGCCCGTGCCGGTTTTCACCGACACGGGCTTTCTCAAACGAAAGTCAAAAACTTAAAGTTCCGACTGGCTCTCGACGATCTTGCCGACGAGACCGTAACCCTTGGCCTCTTCCGCGCCGAGCCAGTAATCGCGATCGATGTCCTTGGCGATCTTTTCTTCGCTCTGGCCGGTGGCCTTGGAGAAGATCTTGATCAGGCGCTGGTTCATCTTGATGATTTCGCGTGCCTGGATTTCGATATCGGACGCCATGCCGCGTGTGCCGCCGGAGGGCTGGTGCAGCAAGAAGCGGGTGTTCGGCAGGCAGAGACGACGCTCCTTCGGCACCGATACGTAGATCAGCGCACCGGCGGAAGCGACCCAGCCCGTACCGATGATATAGACCTTCGGCTTGATGAACTTGATCATGTCGTGGATGGAATCACCCGATTCGACATGGCCGCCCGGCGAATTGACGTAAACGCGAATGTCGTCGTCGCTGGCGGCCGCGAGCGCGACCAGCTGCGTGCAGACCTTCTGCGCCAGTTCCTGCGTGATGCCACCATAGATGAAGATCGAACGCGACTTGAAAAGATTCGCTTCCGTTTCCTTGCCGATCGGCAGTTCCTTGCTCTTGTCGTCTTCGTCTTCGTTCATCAACGGCTCTCCAGCGTAATTCATGCATGCCCTTCGGACATAGTGCGACTTGTTACGTAAGGCAATGAGCAAAAAAGACAAGGTTTGCACCCGAACAATAAACAATACCCCCCGGCAGATGACGCATGGACAGCCTCTCGGGGTTCGCTATATCGTCCGTTTGTCATTGCAGTGCCGCCCGTTGCGGGAACCCCAAGATGCCTTGCCGGCGGCGATAATCAAAAGAGGGAATCATGCTGAAAAGACTAAGCCTCGCTGCCGCCGCACTCGGCGCCACCGCCCTGCCCGCTTTCGCCCATCTGAACCCGGAAGAACACGGCTCCTTCATGGCCGGCGTCTCCCACCCCTTCTTCGGCGCGGACCATATTCTGGCGATGGTGGCCGTCGGCCTCTGGGCCTCGCAGATCGCCGTGGCGCAGAACGACCGCAAGGCGCTGTGGATCGTGCCGTCCGCCTTCGTCGGCACCATGGCCGTCGGTTTCCTGATGGCCGTTTTCGGCATCGGCCTTCCCTTTGTCGAACCTGCCATTCTGGCCTCCGTCATCGGTCTCGGCCTGCTCGTCACCATGGCGGCAAGGCTTCCCGTGGCGGCAGCGGCAGCCGTGGTCGGCGCCTTCGCCCTTTTCCATGGCCACGCCCATGGCGGTGAACTCGGCAGCGCCGGTGCGCTGCAATTCGGCATCGGCTTCATGATCGCAACCGCGATCCTGCATCTCGCCGGTATCGCGCTTGGCCTCGGCATTGCCCGTTTCGGCACGGCCGCCAGCCGCACCGCCGGTGCGCTGACGGCGATAGCGGGTCTTTCGCTCGCTTTTGGCGGTTGACGATCATTACCGAAATTTAAAGTTTTGGCCGCTTTGAAAAGCCTGAATTTAGACCTACCTCCTTATCGTGGATTTCCGCTTCACGGTAAGGAGGCATCATATGTCACCGGAAGAAAGCCAGCTTCTTAACGCCCTGTTCGACAGGACCAAAACCGCATCCGCCACCCCGCGTGACCGCGAGGCGGAAACGTTGATCTCAGATGCCGTGCGCGATCAGCCCTCAGCCCCCTATTATCTCGCCCAGGCGGTGATCGTTCAGGAAAAGGGTCTGGAAGCGGCGGCAGCACATATCAAACAGCTCGAAGACCGCATCCACGCGCTGGAAAGCGGTAATGTGGTCCCGCAAGCGGCCGCACAGGGCGGTTTTCTGAGTTCGATCTTTGGCACCGGCCAACAGCAATCACCTGCTCCCGCACCCGCCTCACCGCCGCCTCAGACATCGTGGCGCAATGATACGGCAGGTCAGACAGCCGGTCCCTGGGGTTCACCCGCCGGCCGCGCACCTGATCAGCAGCCCGGGGGTCTCTGGAGCCAGCAACCCGCAGCAGCCGGACGCTCCGGCGGCGGTTTCCTGCAGGGCGCGCTCGGCGCAGCTGCCGGTGTTGCAGGCGGCATGTTGCTCGCCAATTCGCTGAGCGGTATTTTCGGCAACCACGCATCGTCGCTCGGCTCGTCCCTCGGCATGGGCTCGCCATTCGGCGGCGGCAATCCGTTAGGCAACAACGCACCGGTCGAGGAAACCGTCATCAACAACTACTACGGCGACAATTCCGCCCAGCGGGACAACGATAATGATGTCCAGCAGGCCGATTACGACGACAGCGCCGATGACGATTCCGATCAAGGCGACGACGGTTCGTTCGCCTGATCGTTTTCAATTGTGAAAAGCCGGATCAGCCGCGACCGCGATAGGTCGGGACACCCTGATCCGGCAACCACACACCTTCCGGCACCGGTCCGGTCTGCCAGAAGACATCGATCGGAATGCCGCCGCGCGGATACCAGTAGGCGCCGATCCGCAGCCATTTCGGCTGCAACAGCTCCACCAGCCGTCTGGCGATATAGACCGAGCAATCCTCGTGGAATGCGCCGTGGTTGCGGAAGGATTGCAGGAACAGCTTCAGCGATTTCGATTCCACCAGAAAATCACCGGCAATATAGTCGATGACGATATGGGCGAAATCCGGCTGGCCGGTCATCGGGCAAAGCGAGGTAAATTCGGGCGCGGTGAACCGCACCACGTAGTCGGTGCCGGCATTGCCGTTCGGCACTTTTTCGAGAATGGCCTTTTCCGGGCTCTCGGGGGTATCGACCTTCGTGCCCAGCTGCGACAGGCTGGAAACATCCGTCACGGACATGGAAAACTCCTGCTTATTCAAACGATCACTTTGACGCCATGCGCCTTTTCGCCTTCCGGCTCGACGTGAATGGCAAGGCTGGCACCCGGTATGACGTCCCTTATGGCATCTTCAAGGCGGTCACAAATATCATGCGCCGCCCGCACCGTCATCGTTGCGGGAACAACGACATGGAAATCGATGAAGGCGGCCGAACCGGCGCGGCGGGTTCTGAGATCATGTACCCCGATGACGCCGCCGGAATTTTCGGCGATAGCCTTCTTGATCGCCTCGTCCTCTTCCGGTTCCACCGCCCGGTCCATCAGCCCGCCGAGCGAATGCAGAATGACCTTGGACCCCTGGAACAGGATGTTGATGGCCACCAGAATGGCAAGCAGCGGATCGAGAATGGCGTAACCCGTCAAAAGCGCCAGAACGAGACCGACGAGAACGCCCGCGGACGTCACGACATCGGACATGATATGATGACCGTCCGCCTTCAGGGCTGGAGAGGCATATTTCCGGCCAACGCGGATCAGGATCGTCGCCCAGACGGCGTTGATGATGCCTGCCGACATGTTGATGGCAAGACCGAGAACCGGCGCTTCCGGCAATTTCGGGTTGAAAAGACCGCCCCAGGCCTCCTGCACGATCAGGAGCGCGGCAACGACGATCAGCACACCTTCCACGACTGCGGAAATATACTCCGCCTTGTGGTGACCGAACTGGTGGTCGTCATCGGCGGGCTTTTGCGCATATCGAATAACGAAATAGGCAATGAAGGCCGCAACCACGTTGACGGTCGATTCCAGACCATCAGACAGAAGTGCGACCGACCCCGTGACCCACCAGGCCACAAGCTTGAGGCCCAGCACGCCGAAAGAAAGCGGAATGCCCCAGAATGCGAGCTTCCTTACCAGTGCATTGCCTTCACTGTTCATTTTTTGCCCCCGTGCGTATGCGAACGAATTGCAGAACCGACTGCCAAAACGCATGAACCGCGCGCAGGGGTTTCCCTGCACGCGGTTCACTATTTGCATTTTCTATCGTTCAAACAGCAGACAAGGTCAAGACCCGCGAGGTCACGTCAAAGACGTCACTCCCCGCTTTTCTGCTCGCAGAAACGGATACGGTTGCCGAACGGATCGATGACTTCCATGATATCGCCCCAGGACAACTCTTCAACGCCCGGATTGAGGAAGCGGTATTTTTTGCCTACCAGTTCCTTCTGATAGGCGTGAACGCCATGCATGGTGGCGAATATATTGGAACCCGGCGTCGCATCGCCGTGATGGCCGCTGAGGTGAAGCCCCATTCCGGCCCGCGAAACCTGCATGTAAAGCGGCGAGTTCTCGCCAAAACGATGTTCCCAGTCGACCGCAAAACCGAGAAAATCGACGTAGAATTCCCGCGCCTTGGCCTCGTCGAAAATTCTGAGGATCGGGAATATCTGCGCAAAGCCGATTTCAGGAAGGTTTTCCTTATCCGCCGAGCCCGCATCCAGGGCGTCAAGATCATTGCCCATTCTGCTTACCCCTTTTTCAGGCGATGGAGACGGTACCGGCCGCAATGGATGCGGCCGGTACCTTTGACCTTACTCGGCTGCGACGATCTTGCCGTCCTGCCACTTGTAGAGCGAGAAGGCCTGCGACGTCAGGTCGCCGCTCTCGCCATAGGTGACTTTGCCGATTGCCGTAGCGAATGCGTCGCCGCTCTTCAGAGCCTTGACGACAGCTTCGGAATCCTTGGCGCTTCCAGCCTTCTCGATGCCGGCTTTCAGCACTTCGACGGCGGCGTAAGCGTTGAGGGTGAAGGCTTCCGCCGGGATGTTGGCGGCCTTCAGCGCTTCGGCAGCAGCCTTGGAATCGTCGTTCTTCAGGGCGTCGGAGGCGTTGGTGAAGATCGTGCCTTCGCCGGCCTTCGCACCGATGTTCCAGAACTCGCTGTTCGACAGGCCGTCACCGCCGATAACGGCAGCCTTGGCACCGATATCGTTCAGCTGGCGCACCAGAAGACCGGCCTCGGGGTGGTAACCGCCGAAATAGACGATGCCGACATTTTCAGATTTCAGGCGAGCCGTCAGCGCGCCGAGATCCTTTTCGCCTGGTGTCAGCGCGTCATAGAGAACTTCGGTAACACCACCGGCGTTCAGCGTGGTCTTGAAGGCATCCGCCAGACCCTTACCGTAAGCGCCCTTGTCGTGAATGATGGCGATCTTCTTGTCCTTGAGGTTGGCAAGAACGTATTTCGCCGCAACCTCTGCCTGCTGGTCGTCACGGCCGCAGGTACGGAAGACGTTGGAAAGGCCACGATTGGTCAGGCCCGGCGAGGTCGCCGTCGGCGTGATCATCAGGACGCCGTTTTCAGCGAACACATCCGATGCCGGAATGGCGACGCCGGAGGTGACCGGACCGACAACGAAATGGATGCCTTCGGCAACCAGCTGGTTTGCCGCGGACACGCCCTGCTTCGGCTCGCCGCCATCGTCGGCAAGCTTGAGGACGACCTGTTCTCCGAGAATGCCGCCCTTTTTGTTGATTTCATTGACTGCCGTCTGGGCGCCGTTCTTGACCTGATCGCCATAGGCGGCGACGGGACCCGTGAGCGGTGCAATCAGGCCGATGACGATTTCGGCATGGGCAAGCGGTGCGAATGCGAAGGACGCTGCGAGCGTCACGCTGGTCAATGTCTTCAGTTTCATCCTGGTGTCTCCTTGGAAATGGGGCTCTGCCCCGATGAGCGCCTTGGGCGCCGACCGAATGAAACTTCGCGGACGCCTCCCGGCGAAAACCCGTTCCATCTTTGAATTCCGAGCCTTCAACTCAACTCATACGGAAGGTTTGATGACTTATGCAAGTCACCTTTGCTGGATAAGGTCTATTCCCGGTAAATCTATCGTCAGGCCGGCCTCGATCGTGTCGTCGGAACGGGCGTTCGGCACAGCGTAAATGCTTGGCGTTTGGCCGCCGCTGGGAGATAATGGCGGCATGATCGCAGCAGATGACGAATTTCTGACGGGCCTGCCCGTCTTCCGCCATTTTGAAGACGTGGCCGACCCGGCGCTTTATCGCGCCCTGCCGCCGGGATGGGGACTGGCCATCGCCGATATCGTCGATTCGACGGGGGCGATCGGCGCCGGCAGATACAAGGCCGTCAACATGGCGGGCGCTGCGGTCATATCAGGCATATCGAACAGCCTCGGGCGTCACGACTTGCCCTTCGTGTTCGGCGGCGATGGAGCCGCGGTCGCCGTGCCGCCGGACGGGATATCCCTTGCGGGCATCGCCCTCTCGAATGTGCAGTGCTGGGTGAAGGACGATCTCGACCTTTCGATGCGCGTGGCGCTGGTCCCGGTGGAGGACATCCGCGAGAACGGCTTTGATGTGCGTGTCGCACGCTTTCAGGCGAGCGAAGATGTTTCCTATGCCATGTTTTCGGGCGGCGGCAACAGCTGGGCCGAAGCGCGGATGAAGGAGGGTCAATACGCCTTGCCCGTGGTGGCGACAGGCGGGCGGCCGGACCTGACTGGTCTCTCATGCCGCTGGAACCCCATTCCCGCCTCCCATGGCAAGGTGGTGTCGATCATCGCCGTGCCGGGACCGTCGCGGGACATGCCGGCCTTCCGCCAGCTCGTCATCGATCTTGTCGATCTGGCCGAGCAGGACGCAAGACACGGCCACCCCGTGCCGGAGGATGGGCCGCAACTCGGTTTCGTCAAGGAGGGGCTCGGTCTCGAAGCCCGGGCCGGTGCGGCATATCACGATGGCTGGGGCAAAATGCGCCGTTCCCTGCGCATCCTTGGCGAAAGCCTGCTTATCTGTCTTCTTGGCATAACGGGACTGTCGCTTGGACGCTTCAATGCTGCACGCTACCGGCGCTCGGTCGCCAGCAACACCGATTTCAGGAAATTTGACGATGGCCTGAAGATGACGGTGGATATCGACACCGCACGGCTCGAAAAAATCCGTGCGCGGCTGGAGTTGGGCCGTCTCTCCGGCACCTGTTATTTCGGCCTGCACGAGCAGGACGCCGCATTGATGACGTGTATCGTGCCCTCCCCGCTCTCGAAGGACCACATGCATTTCGTGGATGGTGCCGACGGCGGATATGCGGCTGCGGCAAGCCGGCTCAAGCAACAGATGCAGGCTGCGTCTTCACCCTGAACCGCTCGGGCACGCCGATGCCGATTCACATCTGCGCCAAAACCCAAAAAAGAAAAAACCGGCGTCATGCGCCGGTTTCAACGGAATGGTACCGCCGAGCCTTGATATGGCCGTGGGATCAGGCGGCAGTCTTGCTGCTCTTCTGCACCTGGCAATAAATTTCCTCGAGAGAAGCGAGGATTTTTTTGACGGATTCGGAATTGCTGGAATAATAGATGGTCTGAGCATCCCTTCTTGTCTTCACCAGCCGCTGGGCACGCAATTTCGAAAGATGCTGCGAGAGCGCGGACTGGCTGAGACCAACTTGGGAGGCAAGAACACCGACCGGCACTTCCGTATCCACCAGCGTGCACAAGATCATCAGGCGCTTGGGATTCGCCATCGCTGAGAGCAAGTCTGCAGCGGCGATGCTATGTTCCGACAGAGATTGGTTATCCATACGCTCAAGTCTCCTGATGACAGTCGGAAAGACCGTCATGGTGGCTATTATAGGTGGTCCAAAAGGTGTTTTTTATAATTCAGTTGATACGTTGTATATACCTAAATCTTGCTTATATCGTGTCCCTTTCAAAGACTATTCTTCATTGATCATTTACCAAGACATCTTGCTAAAATTTTCAGACTTTTGCCTGTTTTTCGTCATTTTAGCAACAAACCAATGCATTCTCAGTAGTATTTGCAGCAAAAAACAATCAAAAATTGAGCACTCAAATTCCGTCTTCCAATGTCCGACTTATTGAGTGCAACCTTACACCACCTTAAATTTCGCAAGGAGGTACAGAATCTAGTTTTACTTTGCGCAATTTTCTCAAAGTTTGCAATATGCTTTTTATTCGTAATTATTTTGATGCATAACTTATAATATCAAAAATATTCTTTTTCAGTATACCAGCAGAAAGTAATACAAAAAGGCCTCCCGGAGAGGGAGGCCTTTCGTTTTCTCGACCAATGCGGGTGATTCCTATTTCTTTCGGTGGCGGGTCAGCCCGGTCACGATTTCATCCGCGGAAATCGTGCCTATAATCGCGCCATTGTCGACGACGCCGATCGCGCCGGAATGTTTCGACAGCGCATCGAGAATGTCGATCAGCGGCGATGTCGGACGGGCGGTGGCGGCAACCGTCAGCCGGCCGTTTCGCTCATCCACGCCGCGCTTCATCACGTCGGCGGCGGTCAGCATGGAGATCGGGTTCATGTTCTGCACGAAGTCCGCGACATATTGCGTGGCCGGTTGCTTGACGATCTGCTGCGGCGTACCGCACTGGATGATGCGCCCGCCTTCCATCATGGCGATACGGTTGCCGATGCGGAAGGCCTCGTCCAGATCGTGACTGACGAAGAGGATGGTCTTCTTTAGCCGGCTCTGGAATTCCAGAAGCTCGTCCTGCAGACGGCTTCTGATGAGGGGGTCGAGCGCCGAAAACGGCTCGTCCATCAGGAGAATGGGCGCGCCGGTGGCGAAAGCCCGCGCCAGCCCCACGCGCTGCTGCATGCCGCCGGAAAGCTCTCCTACCTTGCGGTCGGCCCAGGCGGACAGGTTCACCAGTTCCAGCTGCTCGGCCACCATGCGCTTGCGCTCGGCTTCCGGGGTGCCGGAAAGCTCCAGCCCGAAACCGACATTGTCGGCGACGTTGCGCCAGGGCAGAAGGCCGAATTGCTGGAAGACCATCGAAACCGTATGCATGCGCAGATCGCGCAGCGATTTCGCCGTCGTGCGGTAAGGATCGACAAAACCGGCCGCCGTCTTCACGCTGACATTGCCGCGCACCACGGGTGCCAGACCGTTGACGGCCCTGAGCAGCGTCGATTTTCCGGAGCCGGAAAGCCCCATGAGCACGAGTATCTCGCCCTCATTGACCGAAAGCGAGGCATTCGCGACGCCGAGGACCAGCCCGGTCTCAGCATTGATCTCGTCGCGCGTGCTGCCCTTGTCGATCAGCGCCAGCGCCGCGTCGGGACGGTCGCCGAAGACGATATCGACATTTCCGAAGATGATTGCGTCACTCATAGATCATGCTCCGTGCCGGGAAGGCGGAAAAGTCGGTCGAGAACGATTGCCAGTATGACGATGCACAATCCCGCTTCGAAGCCCATGGCGATGTTGACGGTGTTCAGTGCGCGGACCACCGGCACGCCGAGACCATTGGCGCCGACGAGGGCGGAAATGACCACCATCGAAAGCGAAAGCATGATCGTCTGGGTAAGGCCCGCCATGATCTGCGGTGCGGCGAAGGGAAGCTCCACCTTGCGCAGAACCTGCGACGGCGTAGCACCGAAGGCAACGGCCGCCTCCACCAGCGCCGGCGGCGTCGAAACGATGCCGAGACGGGTGAGCCGCACGGGCGCCGGAATGGCGAAGATGACGGTGGCGATAAGCCCCGGAACCATGCCGAGGCCGAACAGCACCAGCGCCGGAATGAGATACACGAAGGTCGGAATGGTCTGCATCAGATCCAGCACCGGGCGCATGCCGGCATAAATCCACCTGCGCCGCGCCGCCAAAATTCCAAGCGGAATGCCGATGATCATGCACACCGCGCTGGCTGCGATGACGAGCGCCAGCGTTTCCGTGGTCGCCTTCCAGTATCCGAGATTGATGATGAACAGGAGACCGAGCGCCGTAAAGACCGGCATGCCCACAGAACGACGCGTCCAGGCCGAAAGAGCCGTGAGGATCGCGACGATGACCAGCGGATGCGGCGCCTGCAAAACGTAAAGCAGGGCGTTGATGACGCTTTGGAAAATGAAGGAAAGCCAATCGAAGAAAAAAGCGAGATTGCCGGTCAGCCAGTCGATGGCCTCCTTGGCATATCGGCCGACGGGCAGGCGGTTTTCAGGAGCGCTGAGCCATTCCACGGTAAGAAAAGACCTTTCGTGAACCAGAGCAATTCCAGTAAAAATGCGGTGCGGTTTTGGGTCCGGAATTGCCAAAAACAAGGAGAAAAAGCATTGAAGGTGATCCCGTTTCACCGGAAATGCTGGTGATGCAGAAACGGCGGCCGCCAGCAGGGCTGCCGGACGCGGTGCTTGCGCGTGACCTGGGGTGCGCTGAAAATTCGCGGGCCAGGGTCATGCAGGGGCATCAATATTTCCTGCTGCATCCGGCCTGTCGAAGGACAGGTCGGATGCAGTCATGCATTGTCTTGCGGCTTAGAGGCCCAATGCCTTCTTGACGGCGGGCAAGGCGTCGCTGCCGTCCTTGGTCTTGACGTTGGCGAGCCACGGCTCGATCGCCGCCGGGTTGGCCTTCAGCCAGGCGGTCGCAGCCACTTCGCCCTCAAGGCCGTCATTCAGGATCTTGCCCATGATCTCGTTTTCCATGGGCAGGGTGAATTCCATGTTCTTGAGAAGAACGCCGACATTCGGGCATTCCTGCGTGTAACCCTTGCGGACATTGGTGTAGATCGTCGCGCCGCCGAGGTTGGGGCCAAAAACCTCGTCACCGCCGGTCAGATAGGTCAGCTTGAAATTCGCATTCATGGGATGCGGCTCCCAGCCGAGGAAGACAATCGGCTCATGGGATTTTTCCGCACGCGCGACCTGCGACAGCATGCCCTGCTCGGAGGATTCGACAACTTCGAAACTCTTCAGCCCGAAGGTGTCCTTGGCCACCATGTCGAGGATCAGGCGGTTGCCGTCATTGCCGGGCTCGATGCCGTAGATCTTGCCGCCGAGATCGCTGCTATGGGCCGCGATGTCCTTGAAGTCCTTGATGCCGAGTTCAGCACCCTTGGCATTGGTCGCCAGCGTATATTTCGCGCCGGTCAGGTTTTCGCGCAGCGTTTCGACCGACTTGTCGGCGCGGTAAGGCGCGATATCGCCTTCCATGGTCGGCATCCAGTTGCCGAGGAAGACGTCGATGTCCTTGTTTTTAAGCGATGTATAGGTGACAGGCACCGAAAGAAGCTTCACGTCGGTTTCATAACCGAGGCTTTTCAGCAGCACCGTGGCAGTCGCCGTCGTGGCCGTGATATCGGTCCAGCCCACGTCGGAGAAACGCACTTTGCCGCAACTTGCCGGCTCGGCAGCGCTGGCCGCATTGAACGTTATGGCGGAGATTGCTGCGGCCAAAGCCAGACAGCGACTTCTATTTGCAAACATCGCTTGCTCCCTTTTTTTGTTCCCTTGCCATTATCAATATCTGCCAGACACAATCAACTCGCGTGCGTTTGCGTGCTTTGGCCCGCCGTTTGCGACAAATTGGTGAAAATATCCGGCTCGTGCCGGGCAATGCGGGTCGTGCCGGCGTGCGGAAATCTGTGTTTTTCCCGTCGCGGCACTTTTCAATCTGCCCCTTCGCCGTCAAAACACGCGGGCTGCAGCATCGGGCAACAACCGGAATCGGTTTTGTGACGCCGATGCGCGGATCAAATAGGCAGGAGCATCCTTGCGAAGCGTCCGAATGACGCAAAGGCGCTCCGGGAGTGTATGATGGCAAAACTCTATTTCAATTATGCGGCGATGAACGCCGGCAAGTCGACGATGTTGTTGCAGGCATCCTATAATTATCACGAGCGCGGCATGCGCACGCTGATTTTCACGGCCGCCTTTGACGATCGGGCGGGCTTCGGCCGCGTCGCCTCGCGCATCGGCCTGTCGTCCGACGCACGAACCTTCGACGGAAGCACCGATATCTTCGCGGAGGTGGCGGCCTTACATGCCGAGGCGCCCGTCGCCTGTGTTTTCGTCGATGAAGCCAACTTCCTGTCCGAACACCACGTCTGGCAGCTTGCCGGCATTGCCGACCGGCTGAACATTCCGGTCATGGCTTACGGCCTGCGCACGGATTTTCAGGGCAAGCTCTTCCCGGCCTCCAGGGAACTGCTCGCCATTGCCGACGAGCTTCGCGAAATCCGCACCATCTGCCATTGCGGCCGCAAGGCGACGATGGTTGCCCGTTTCGACAATGCAGGCAATGTCGTCAAGGAAGGTGCGCAGATCGACGTCGGCGGCAACGAAAAATACGTTTCCTTCTGCCGCCGCCACTGGGTCGAAACGGTCAAGGGCGAATGACCCTCTGCGGCCGGTTGCCGCATTTGATTTTTCGCAAGGATGGTTTCCCTGCTCCTGCGCTAAAACCATGCGAACACATTCGCGTGGATGTGCTTTCTCTCAGGAGCAAAAGATATGCACAACAAAACCGCCACAATCGCCGCCCTTGCCATCGTCACCGGCCTTTTTGCCTTTCCCGCTTTGTCGGCTGAAATCGAGGTGAAGATGCTCAACAAGGGCAGCGACGGTCAGGCGATGGTCTTTGAACCCGCAAGCGTCAAGGCGGCCGTCGGCGACGTCATCTCCTTCGTGCCCGTCGACAAGGGCCATGACGCGGCAGCCGTCAAGGAAATGCTCCCCGAGGGGGCCGCCGATTTCAAGGGCAAGATGAACGAGACGCTGAAGGTGACGGTCGAGAAGGAAGGCGCCTATGTCATCAAATGCCCGCCACATCTCGGCATGGGCATGGTCGCGCTCGTCGTCGTGGGTGATGCGGCACCGGCCAATCTGGATGCCATAAAGAACGGCAAGCTGCCGAAAAAGGCGCGGGATCGTCTGGACGCCGAAATCGCCAAGCTCGGCCTGTAACCGGATATCCGGGCGGTGCATGTTCTGCGCGTAGTCCAAGGACGCCGCAAGCGCCGGCGCGGACCACAGGTTGAGAAAAGTTTCGCAATCATGTTGTATCCCGGTAGGTAGGGACATATCTGGAAGACAATAAATGACCGCAGCTTTTATCGGGCGCCGAAAGGTGCCCGACCGGGCCGCGGGTTTTCCTTCCGGCGTCCAGCCCCACGGGCAGAGGAGACTATGACGACATGATCGACCGGATAACCGCTTTGATTCAGGCAGCCTTCAACGCCATCGGCAGGGCCGCCGGTCTTGCCGTCGCCTGGCTTCTGTGGCCTTTCATGGCCGCCCACGGCTGGTATCGCGACCGCAACTGGATCATCAAGGGCCCGATCGCTCTGGTGCTCATTTTCCTTGCCGGCTTCTACGGATATTTCGTCTGGCAGACGCAGGTCTGGAGCAATTTCGACCCGGATTACATTTCCCGTTACAAGCTTGCCGAACGCACCGTGCCGCCCGGACAGGAATTGCCGGCCGCAAACCCGACTGCCGCCGCCGGCGCAACCGGTGCTGCCGCAAACACATCCGCGCCGGTGTGCCAGCGCTCTGCCATCGTTGATGCCGCGGCCGATCTTACCGATTTCAACGTCAACCAGAACGCATGGATTTCCTCCATGCTGCTCTACCGCCTCGGCCTTTTCGGGATGGACTGGGATAGCACGCCGTTTCTGGACAACAAGGCGTCCTTCCAGCGCGGCGTCAATCAGGCCGTGCGCCGCACCTCGGTGGAACTGGTGGATACGCTTGGCCGCGTTCGCGGAACCTCCGGCATCAACAACAATCTTCAGGAAGCGCGCGGGAACATGCAGTTCAGCGAATATTCCTGGTATTTCGGCCTCGACCCCTTTGGCCCGAAGACACCGACACCCAGCTATTATCGCGCCGCGATCCGCAGCTTCCAGGCGTTCAACGGCGAGCTTGTCGCCTGCAAGGCGGTATTCGATACCCGCGCCGACAACCTGATCCAGTTCATCGACCGCATTGCCGGCGATATCGGCTCGACATCGGCCATTCTGCGCGAGCGCTCGGAAAACTATAATGGCGGCTGGTTCGACACCCGCGCCGACGACCGTTTCTGGTTCGCTTATGGCCAGCTCTACGGTTATTACGGCGTGCTGTCCGCAGCCGGGTCGGATTTCGCGCAGGTCATCCGCGAACGCAACCTGACCAATCTGTGGAACGACACGCTGGGACAGACCCGTGCGGCCCTTCGCATCCAGCCGGCGATCATTTCCAACGGCGAAGAAAGCGGATGGATCATGCCCTCGCACCTCGCCACCATGGGATTTTACGTTCTGCGGGTTCGCTCGAACCTCGTCGAACTGCGCTCCGTTCTCGACCGATAATGGTGCCGGCCTTGCGGCCGGCCCAACCTCTAAGGCCCAATCTATCAGACTCAGTCTATCAGGCGCAGGCGGATGGTCTTGGCCACCAGCTGCACGCGGTTGACACAATCGAGCTTGCGCATGGCGTTGTTCATGTAGGTGTTGACGGTGTGTTCCGAGATGGAGAGAAGCTCGGCGATCTCCACCGAGGTCTTTCCCTGCGCCGTCCAGCGCACCACGTCGAGTTCCCGTTTCGTCAGGGGCGACCGGCCTTTGGAGCCGGTGTGACAGAGGCGATCATAGGCCTCCAGAGCATGTAGTGCGATCATGCCCAGTTCGTTCAGTGATGCCTGCGACAGGGTATCGCGATCGCCGGCGAAGTTCATCAGATGCCGGTTTCCGTTCATGCCGTTTACCGGCACCATGAGACCGGCCGTGACGCCCAGACCGCGCAAGGCCCCCCCTACCTCCGCCAACGGCCCGGTGGTGGTCTCGTCCTCTTCCAGCGTCCAATATTGCGGCATCAGCGATGAAGCGCCGCGCTGTATCACAGCGCAGTCGCCCAGCGCACCATCCTTGGTCATTACATTCACGACCCAGATCGGCAGGTTGCTTTCCACAACCGTCGGCAAGGCATAACCGGAGCGGCCACCCGGCAACCTCAGCAGGGTCACATAGGAATAGCCGAACGCATGCATCACTTCTTGCAGCGCCGCCAGCCATTGCTGCTTGTCGGTAGCAGCCGAAAGGTCACGGCAAAGTCTGGCCTGGCGCTCCGTCTTCGACATTCAGGCGCCGCCGCCGGGCGGGGATGCAACACCCCGGAGCGAAGAACATGCGGCATGGGCAAACACGATTGCGACCTTCATATCGGGCGGACTACCTTGATTAAAGCACCGGTTTTTCGGGTTTGTCCTTCGGCTTGGCCATCAGTTTTTCCAGGAAACCGAGCATGACCGCCGAGACGACAAAAGCCAGATGGATGATGGTGAACCACATCAGCTGGCTGTCCGTATACTGACTGGCGTTGAGGAATATCTGCAGCAGGTGGATCGACGAAATCGCCACGATCGACGACGCGACCTTGATTTTCAGGCTGCCGGCATCAAGCTTGCCCAGAAACGAAACCTCGGCATCCGCTTCATCGAAGCGGCTGACGAAATTCTCGTAGCCCGAGATCATCACCATGACGATCAGGCTCGCGACCAGCGCCGCATCGATCAGCCCGAGCATGGCGAGGATCATTTCCGACTCGTCGTAAACGAAAACGTTTTTCGCAACCTTCAGGAACTTGAGCACGAAGGAAAATGCATAAACCGCCAGCGCCGCGACGAGCCCGAGATAAAATACAACGAGTAGCCAGCGGCTGGAGAGAATGATCCGCTCGACGAGCAGTTCAAGTGACTTCATTTCCGTATCCGATTAATTTTTTGTCTGATGTTGAGGCATGCATTCTTTCGCCATGTAAACTGGCTGCGAATATCCTAGCAAGCGGCAATGTCGCGACTTTGGCCGGATCAGGTCGTTTTCAACCCAATCCACCGCTCTGGATACCACCCGATCAGGCGTCACATTTTTGCCACGGACCGTTATGCTTTAAAACATGATGTTAAAAGTCATATATAATATGTTGACAGTTACGATCATGTTTTTTAGTCCTCAGCTATCGGCTCGCCCGTAACAATTCAAAACAGTTTCAGCCGCGACAGCAGGCGCGGCGCGTTTTTGCGCGCCGTAGCTTCTCCGCGCGCTTACCCGGGGGTATTCAATGTCCATCTCGCGCACGCATTCCGCGCTGCTTTTGTGCACTGCCATGTCTCTTCTGCCCTTTGCCGGGCCTGCGCAATCGCAGGACGCGGCTTCGCAGACGAACGGCACCACCACGCTCGAGAAGATCGTGGTCAAGGGCAAGCGCGTCAAAAGCGCGAACGCTGTCGCCGACACGCCGCTTGCAAGCCAGACGACGGCGGAAGACATCCGGAAGAAAGACATCGGCAGCATCAAGGACCTCGGAAATTCCACCGAGCCGGGCGTCGATTATGTGGATGCCAAGCCCGGCAAGCCCGGCGGTCTGTTCATTCGCGGTCTGGGTGGCGCCCGTGTCGTGACCTTGATCGACAATATTCCCGTTCCCTTCTTCGAGAACTTTGCCCGCCAGGGACAGGCCACCACCACCTTGAGCAATACGAATTCGAGCTTCGATTTTTCGTCACTTTCCACGGTTGACGTGGTTCGCGGCGCAGATTCCAGCCGCATCGGTTCCGGCGCCCTTGGCGGTGCACTCGTTCTGCGAACACTCGAGCCGGAAGACCTGATCGGCGAAGGCAGGGACTGGGGCGGCGTTGCCAAAACCACCTATGACAGCGAGGACAGAAGCGTTGGCGGATCGCTCGCCGTTGCCAAGAAGATCGAAAACACCTCGGTTCTCTTCCAGGGGTCCTACAAGCGCGGCAACGAGACGGACAACAAGGGCTTCGCCGATGTCTACGGTATCAGCCGTACCAAACCCAATCCCGCCGACACCTATGAAAGCAACCTGATGTTCAAGATCCGGCAGGATCTGGAAGGCGGACATCGCATCGGCCTGACGGCCGAACGTTATTCCTTGCGAGATCGCGGCGATATGAGGACCCTGCAAGGTGTCAGTGTAACGGGAACCGGATCGACATACCGGATCGGCGATTACAGGGGCTACGAGGATACGGAGCGTGACCGCGTCTCGCTTGACTACGAATATGAAGCGCCTTCGACCGACAGCCTGATCGATGCCGCCAATCTGTCGCTTTACTGGACGCGCCTTTCCAAGGAATCCGGCGCCGGCGACCGGCTGACAAACAATTCGCTCTATATTCGCGAAGACAGCATGCGCAACAGCGCTTTCGGTATCGTCGGCGGCCTTGAATCCGGCTTCGAACTGGGCGGCGTGCAGCATACAGTACGCTTCGGCGGTAACGCCATGACCACCGATTTCAGCCAGGAGCTTTACGCCAACACGGGCGGAGTGACCTCCTCGTCGCAGTCGGACATGCCTGACGTGAGCGGCAAGAGCCTCGGTCTTTATCTCGATGACGAAATCGCGTTTGGAAACGGTTTCCGTCTGACCCCCGGCCTGCGCTTCGATTCCTACGATTACGACCCTGATGGTTCGGTTGCCAGCAACGGCGGCTACAGAACCTTCGGCCTGCCGAGCGGCAATAGCGGCTCGCGCTTCTCGCCGAAACTGCTCGCCACCTACGACGTGACGCCGGAACTGCAGCTTTTCGCGCAATGGTCCATGGCTTACCGCGCCCCGACGATCAACGAGCTGTACCTGAACTTCTCGAATATCAGCTCGGGTTATGCCGTGGTCGGCAACTCCACCCTCAATCCCGAAACCAGCAATGGTTTCGAAATCGGCGCCAATTACGCGTCAGGCGACCTGACGGGAAGCCTGACGCTGTTCCACAACAAGTATAAGAACTTCATCGAGCAATATACGACGACGTCCAACCTCTTTTCCTTTAGAGGTTCTGCTGGAAACCTTTTCACCTATCGCAACCGTAACAATGTTGAAATCTCCGGCGTTGAAGCCAAGGTTCGCAAGGAACTCGCAAACGGCTTCTTCGCCCATGCGTCGCTCGCTTACGCCTATGGCAAGGACACCGACACCAACCAATTCATCCGCACGGTTGCACCGTTCAAGTCTGTCCTCGGCGTCGGTTACGCCCAGGAGACATGGGGCACGGAATTTACCGGCATTTTCTCCTCGCATATGCGTGACGACAACGTGCCCACCACCTACGACGCACCCGGCTATGGCATCTTCAACCTGACCGGCTGGTGGGAACCGGAACAGACCAAGGGCCTGCGCATTCAGGCCGGCGTCTATAACCTGTTCGACAAGCAATACTGGAACGCCGTCGGTGTTCGCGACGTCAATCCCAACGCCGTCAGCACCGTCAACCAGCCTGTCGACTTTTACACGGAAGCAGGCCGCACCTTCAAAATCTCTCTGACCCAAAAATTCTAAGACCGGTCGGACCATCATCTCCAGTCGGGGCGGCCTTCGGGCCGCCCTTTTTTATCAGCGGCAATAGAGATAGCCGCCCTTTCGCTCCAGCACATCAAGATGCAGGTGATCTTGATGGGTGGCGTCGCTGCCGGGAGAAAGAACCGTGCGGAAGAACAGGCAGGCGGCGGCCGTAATGGTTCGCTGGAAAGCGCCTTCCGGCGTTCCGTCCTCGGTGCGCGGTTTCATCACCAGCGGCTCGCCCTTGTCGAAGGCGATGGTGGAAATATCCACGGCATTGCCTTTCGCATGTTCGGAAATCTTGCCGTTTTCGGCACTGTTGCGGTTGCGGCAGATATAGGTCGAGGCATTGGCAATCGCCGTCACCTTTTTCTCTGGCAGGGCAAGGGCCGCCGCCGGTAACATCATCTCCTTGGTCCAGCGGGAAAGGGCAAGCGCGGTTTCGCAGCGCATGGTGCCTGACGGCTCAAGCTTGATGCCCGGCAGGACCACGGATAGCTCAATCGGCGCCTCGATGCCGCACCCCTGCTCCTCATCGCGGATTGGCGCGAGCTGTTTGAACTCCGCACCGATGTCCTTCAATGCGCCAAGGCAGGCCTGAAGCGCTGCCGGGTCTTCCGGCTTCACAGGCTCCGGCGGTTTCTCCTCCGGTTTGGCCGTCTCGCCAGCCGGTGCCCCGGTCTCGTCGCTCTTCTGTCCCTTGTCGTCTTTCTTCTTGTCCTCAGCCCCCTGCCCGTCCGGGTCGGGCTTTGCCTCGGGTTTCCCTTGTTCCTGTTGTTGCGGCTTGGGGGTCGGCTTCGGTGCCTCCTCGGGCGTTTGCGCGCCTTTATCGTCCGGTTTTTCCGTGTTGACGGGCGCTTGCTGCCCGCCCGGTTTTGGCTGTGGCACCGGCACCTGCGGTGGCGGTTCGGAGGCGGAAATAAGGACGAGGCTCATCATCAGAAGACACAGGCGATGAAGCATTTTGCGGGGCACTCCTGACTGTTTCAGCAGGGCAGGAACGCAACTCGCGCCCGTAAGGTTCATTCCGTCGCCGGAATCCCCTTGCCAAGGCGAATTGTGCAGGCTAACAATTTTGCCATGAACATCGTGTCTAAGAACATTGCTAACTGGTGGTGGGGCAGCTTCACGCGGCCTTGACCAGTCATGTCTTCAGACAAAGTCCAAGCCGCCCGAATTTTCAGGCGGCTTTTTTGTTATTCTGCCGCCTGTCATCGGGCCTGAACAACGGGAAGTGCGAAAGAAATGGTAACGATCATTCAGGATGACGGAGCGGAAACCTACGAGACGAAAGGCGGCATCAACGTCAGCCGAAAGCGTCGCGCCGCCGATTATGCCAGCGCAATCGACAACTACATCGAAAAGCTCGATGCACATCGCGGCGCGGTTTTCTCGTCCAACTACGAATATCCGGGCCGTTACACCCGCTGGGATACGGCCATCATCGACCCGCCGCTCGGCATTTCCTGTTTCGGCCGCAAGATGTGGATCGAAGCCTATAACGGCCGCGGCGAAGTCCTGCTCGACTTCATCACCGAAAAGCTGAAGGCGACGCCCGATCTTACGCTCGGCGCATCCTCCGTCCGCCGTCTCGATCTCACCGTCAACGAACCGGACCGCGTCTTCACCGAAGAAGAACGCTCGAAGATCCCGACCGTCTTCACGGCACTGCGCGCCGTCGTCGACCTGTTCTATTCGAATGCGGATTCGGCCATCGGCCTGTTCGGCGCTTTCGGTTACGATCTCGCCTTCCAGTTCGACGCGATCAAGCTGTCGCTGGCGCGGCCGGAAGACCAGCGCGACATGGTGCTGTACCTGCCCGACGAAATCCTCGTCGTCGACCACTATTCCGCCAAGGCGTGGATCGACCGCTACGATTTCGAAAAGGGCGGCGTGACGACGGATGGCAAATCCTCCGACATTACGCCCGATCCCTTCAAGACCACCGATACGATCCCGCCCAAGGGCGATCACCGTCCCGGCGAATATTCCGAACTGGTGGTGAAGGCCAAGGAAAGCTTCCGGCGTGGCGATCTGTTCGAGGTCGTTCCCGGCCAGAAATTCATGGAACGCTGCGAAAGCAATCCGTCGGCGATTTCCCGCCGTCTGAAGGCGATCAACCCGTCGCCCTATTCCTTCTTCATCAATCTTGGCCATCAGGAATATCTGGTCGGCGCTTCGCCGGAAATGTTCGTGCGCGTCTCCGGCCGCCGCATCGAGACCTGCCCGATATCAGGCACCATCAAGCGCGGCGACGACCCGATTGCCGATAGCGAGCAGATCCTGAAACTGCTCAACTCGAAAAAGGACGAATCCGAGCTGACCATGTGCTCGGATGTGGACCGTAACGACAAGAGCCGCGTCTGCGAACCGGGTTCGGTGAAGGTCATCGGCCGCCGCCAGATCGAGATGTATTCGCGCCTCATCCACACGGTCGACCACATCGAGGGTCGCCTTCGCGACGATATGGACGCCTTTGACGGCTTCCTCAGCCACGCATGGGCCGTCACCGTCACCGGTGCGCCAAAACTGTGGGCCATGCGCTTCATCGAAGGCCATGAAAAGAGCCCGCGCGCCTGGTATGGCGGCGCAATCGGCATGGTCGGCTTTAACGGCGACATGAATACCGGGCTTACGCTGCGCACCATCCGCATCAAGGATGGCATTGCCGAGGTTCGCGCCGGTGCGACGCTGCTCAACGATTCCAACCCGCAGGAAGAAGAAGCCGAAACCGAACTGAAGGCATCCGCGATGATATCAGCCATTCGCGATGCAAAGGGCACCAACTCGGCTGCCACCAAGCGCGATGCCGCCAAGGTGGGCAACGGCGTCAAGATCCTGCTCGTCGATCACGAGGATAGTTTCGTGCACACGCTGGCGAATTATTTCCGCCAGACGGGTGCCACGGTTTCCACCGTCAGATCGCCGGTCGCAGCTGATGTGTTCGATCGCTTCCAGCCCGATCTCGTCGTGCTTTCGCCGGGACCCGGCAGCCCGTCGGATTTCGACTGCAAGGCGACGATCAAGGCCGCCCGCGCCCGCGAACTGCCGATCTTCGGCGTCTGCCTCGGTCTTCAGGCACTGGCGGAAGCCTATGGCGGCGAACTTCGCCAGCTTGCGGTGCCGATGCACGGCAAGCCCTCACGCATCCGCGTGCTGGAGCCTGGTCTGGTCTTCTCCGGTCTCGGCAAGGAAGTGACCGTCGGTCGTTACCACTCGATCTTCGCCGACCCTTCCACTCTTCCCCGTGATTTCATCATCACGGCGGAAAGCGAGGACGGCACGATCATGGGCATCGAACACGCAAAAGAGCCGGTTGCCGCCGTTCAGTTCCACCCGGAATCGATCATGACACTCGGCCAGGACGCCGGGATGCGCATGATCGAGAACGTCGTGGTGCATCTGACCCGCAAGGCGAAAACCAAGGCGGCGTAAATAGTTTTACACTGGCGGCGTCACTTCGGCGCCGCCGGGCAAGCCTCAAACCGCGCGACGTCGAGATCGACTAACTGCGCGGCAGCGAGGCCGAAATGCAAAGCGCGAATTTCTTCAGAAGCTGCGTGTCGAAGTGACCTTCCCGGCGCAACATCCACGTCAGCGCGTCGTTTGCCGTCCAAGGCTTCTTGTAGGGCCGCACCGAGGTTACGGCATCATAGACATCGCAGATCGCCGCAATGCGCGCGTAGAGGCTGATCTCGTTGCCGGCAAGGCCGCTGGGGTAACCGCCACCATCCATCCGCTCGTGATGATTGAAGCAGACATCAAGAACCATGGCCGGCATCTGCTCGTTGCGCGACAAAATATCTCGACCGAATGTCGGGTGAAGATTGATGATTTCCCGCTCGCTGGCGTTCAGCCCTTCCGCCTTGTTGAGGATCGACGAGGGAATTTCCACCTTGCCGATATCGTGCAGCAGCCCGCTGATGCCAAGCAGATTGACCGTTTCCCTGTCCAGCCCGAGATGATTGCCAAAATGGATCATCAACCCGCTGACGGACACCGAATGCACGAAGGTCGTCTCATCCTTCGACTTCAACCGGGTGACGCCGATGAAAATCGCCGGGTTCAGCTGGATGGCATCGGAAATCTTGCCGGCCGCCGTCGCCATGCCCTTCAGCGATACGCAGCCGCCGGCTTCGGCAACAGCAAAGGTCTCGGCAATCGCGTCGGCAGCCGAGCGCACGGCGTGAGTGACGGCGGCAATGCTGTCGGGACCATTGTCCGAGTGCGGCGCGACGGTTCCGGTGGAACCCGGCTTACCCTCGATATCGTTTCCCTTGGCCGTGTTGATGATGATGCTTTCAGCGCCGCTCAATTTCAATTGACGCATCAACTCTTCATGCCGCAGAAGAAACCGATGTCGCTGCAAAAATTTACTGTTCGAAAGCGCTCCCTCGACCGCTTCGATAAACATGCCAACAGTTAATTGCCGGGTGGAAATTCGTTTGAGCATCAGACGCTTTTATTTTCCTTCCCGGGAATGCTAACCTCAACCGTCATTGGTGAAACGCCGGTATAAAACCAGCATGCCTGAACGGATAAAGTTACGCCTCCCGAAACTGTTTAAATATGCAACATAGTAGATAAGATAACACGAATATGAAAATTTTTTACTCTGGATATATTTAAAACGCAAAGAATTAGTCCGAATAAAACAAGAAACAACCCTAGAATGTAAATACTGAAAATTCTCGCACACGACGTAAACCAGGAGCCGAAGAAAAGCCGCATGAATTCGAAACTTGAAACGCGCATCGATCAGGGTACGGGCCGAGAGCCTGCAGATATGGTCCTCAAGGGCGGACGATTCTTCGACCTCGTGACTGGAGAACTTGTTGCCTCTGATATCGCCATCTGCGGCGATACCATCGTTGGAACCGGCGAAAGCTACAAAGGCCGCCGGGAAATCAATATTTCCGGAAAGATCGTCGTTCCAGGTTTCATCGATACCCATCTCCATATCGAATCGTCGCTGGTCACGCCGCACGAATTCGACCGCTGCGTTCTGCCCTATGGCGTTACCACCGCCATCTGCGACCCGCATGAGATCGCCAATGTTCTCGGCGTGGAGGGACTTCAGTTCTTCCTCGACAGTTCCATGGAAACCATCATGGACATCCGCGTGCAGCTCTCCTCCTGTGTGCCCGCAACCCATCTGGAAACCTCCGGCGCCGATCTGCCGATCGAAAAGCTGCTGCCGTTCCGCGATCATCCGAAGGTTATCGGGCTTGCCGAATTCATGAATTTTCCGGGCGTCATCCACAAGGACCCGGTTTGCATGGCAAAGCTCGAAGCCTTTCAGGGCCAGCACATCGACGGGCACGCCCCGCTTCTCTCCGGAACTGCGCTGAACGGTTATCTCTCAGCCGGCATCCGCACCGAACATGAATGCACGACTGCCGCCGAGGCGCTGGAGAAGATCCGCAAGGGCATGCATATTCTGGTGCGCGAAGGCTCGGTTTCAAAAGACCTGCACGCCCTGATGCCAATCATCACCGAGCGTCTGTCGCCCTATCTGGCACTCTGCACGGATGACCGCAACCCGCTCGACATTGCCGAACAGGGCCACCTCGACTACATGATCCGCACGGCCATCGCCAGCGGCGTGGAACCGCTCGCCATCTACCGCGCCGCCTCGATTTCCGCAGCAAAGGCCTTCGGGCTGCGCGATCGCGGTCTCATCGCGCCCGGCTGGCGCGCGGACCTCGTGGTGGTCGACACGTTGCAGAACTGCAAGGCGAGCATGGTGATCTCCGGCGGACGGATCGTCGATGACGCCCTGTTTGCCACCCGCAAGCCGGTCGCACCCGTCGGCCTCGACAGCGTCAAGGCAAGACCGGTGCTGGCTTCCCATTTCGGCGTGCCGGTTACCGAAGGCGAGACCCCTGTCATGGGCGTGCTCCCCGGCAAGATCATCACCGAGCACCGCCGTTACAAGCTACCGACGGATGGCAACCAGACGACAGTCGATCTGGAGAACGACATTATCAAGGTCGCCGTCATCGAACGCCACGGCAAGAATGGCAACCACGCCAACGGCTTCGTGCAGGGCTTCGGGCTGAAAAAGGGCGCCATCGCCTCCACCGTCGGCCATGACAGCCACAATATCTGCGTTGTCGGCGTGAACGAGGACGATATGGCACTGGCCGCAAACCGGCTCGGCGAAATCAAAGGCGGTTTCGTGGTGGTGGAAGACGGCAAGGTGACGGGCGAAATCCCGCTTCCCGTCGCCGGTCTGATGAGCCTCGAACCTTACGAAACGGTGCGCGATACACTTCACACCCTGCGAAAGGCCGCCTATGCGCTCGGCACGACCTTGGAAGAGCCCTTCCTGCAAGTGGCCTTCCTGCCGCTGCCCGTCATCCCGCACCTGAAGATATCAGACATGGGCATGGTGGATGTGGACCGGTTTATGCTGATCTGATGATGGAGCTTATCGGCCGGAAACAGCGGAATAGGTTTGATCTACGTTTCTGGGGCAGCGAGAGCAGCCTTAGGTTTTCGTCTCTGCAGGCCAGGTCACGTAATAATATTTGCCCGCGACCCTGCCAAAATAGGCGTTATTTCCTGTTGTCTTGTCGACATAGCTGCCACTTCCGTCCTTGGAAAGCGCTCCATCCTCGGTGCGCTTGAGTTGGGAGTTCAGGAAATCAGCCCAGTTGGTCTTGGCGATCTCCGTAGCCGTTGTCGACTTGGCATTTTTCTGGCTCGGATCCCAGGCATTGATCGATTTGCCCTGCGTGGGGTCCGAAACCTGCAAGCGCCCGCGCTCAAGAGCGCTCATCATCGACTGGGAACGCAGATATTGCGCCGGGTCGTCTCCTGCCGTCGAAAGCTTGACCTTCAGATTCCGCATAAAACCTGATGACGCGAGGTAGTCGATTGAAGGTGTTTTTGATGTTTGAGCCGTTGTGGACGATGCGCGGGCTGACGATTGTCCGGAAGAGAAAACGTCTCTGATGGATGGCAGGGCAGCGGCCTGAGCTTTGGCGCGTGAGGATGCGGAATTGCTCTGATTCCAATTCTTGAATGATACGGACATGACAATCCCTGCTTCGCTTTATGGATGGCGACCGAAAAATCTGGCGTACCTCAAACTTTAATACTCGAACCTTGCCTATAGCTCACCAATTCATCAAGCAACGGAAACAACCATCACCCATAACGCGTAATTTTTACGGCATACCAAAGGATATCAGCATGCGACAGACCGAATATTCATCTTTTAAAATGTAATAATACTTAAAAATATTATTAATTTGATATTTTATTATTTAATGACGGAGATGGTTTTGCATCTGATCGCCAAGGCCCAACTTAAGCGCCCGCGCCACGCAGATTCCCGGATTGAGCATAAACGAGCCGAGCTACTCCGCTGACAAAGTTAGCGTGAAAATGCTCGGTTCAGACAACGCTATACGGACAGATTGTTAAATCAGCTGGTTTAACTGTGTCGACAAGTTATGAATCCGACGACAAAAACTTCCTAAAATAAACGACCCGTTCCGTTTCCTCAAACCCCAGCGCCGCGTGCATGCGGTGTGAATCTACATTGGAAATATCTGCATCGGAGGCAAGTTCGCTCACGCCCTTGCTGATTGCCCAACGGGTCACCTCATCGATCAGCGCGGCGGCGACGCCCTGGCCGCGGAATGCCTCTTCCACATAAACGCCTTCGAGAAAGGCCACGGGCGAAGTATCGCATCCGTTGACATAGTCATGCCGAAGGCTGACATCGGCAAAACCGATAGCCACTCCGGCCAGATCATAGGCCATAAATCCGACCTCGTTGTCGGAGAGGTTCTGCAATTCCGCCCTGTGTTCGACAAATGAGGCATCGGGCCATAAACGGTGTCGCAAAAGGGACCAGTCATCCAGCGATACGGCGGCGTCCTTGATGACAAACCTTCCGCTCACGCGACAACCCCACAAAACACATCCAGCCCCTCAAGCTTGACGATGCCTGCATCGAACAGCGGCTCGAAGCCCGGCATCGGCAGGATATCGGTGACGCGCATGCCTTTCGGCACCGGAAACTCAACCGCGTCGCGGGTAAGGTTGAAGACGAACAGCAGTTTTTCGTCACCCTTCTGGCGCGTGAAGGCCAGCACATCGAGGTTGGTCTTGATAAAATCCATGTCACCATCGCGCAACGCGCCATGGGTTTTGCGGAAGGACAAAACTGCACGGTAGTGATTGAGAACCGAGTCCGGCTTGCGCTCCTGCGCATCTGCCGCCTGCATGGCATGGGCGTAAGGCACCGGCAGCCAAGGCTTCTCAGCGCTTGAAAAGCCAGCATTCGGTTTGCCGGTTTCCCACACCATCGGCGTGCGGCATCCATCGCGGCCCTTGAAGGCGGGCCAGAAACGAATGCCATAGGGGTCGCGCAGATCCTCGAAGGCGAGTTCGGCCTCGGTCAGACCAAGCTCCTCGCCCTGATAAAGACATATCGAGCCACGCAGGCTGGCGAGAACGCAGATGGCAAGCTTCGCAACCCGTGTCTGCTCCTGGGTGCCTTCGGAAAAACGGCTGAGGTGGCGCACCACATCGTGGTTGGAAAAGGCCCAGCACACCCAGCCATCCGTAACGACCTTGCCGAAAGTCTCGACCGAGCTGCGCAGGTGTTTTGCGGTGAACTCCGGCCCCAGAAGATCGAAGGTGTAGCACATGTTGAGCTTGTCATCGCCGGATGTATAGGCCGCAACCGTCTTCAACGATCGCGCGCCATCCCCCACCTCGCCCACGGTGGCGCGGCCCTCATATTCGTCGAGCAGCGCCCGGAAGCGCTTGAGGAAGGCCACATTTTCCGGCCGCGTCTTGTCGTAGAGATGATCCTGCATGCCGTAAGGATTGACGTCGGACGCATCGAGACCGAAGCTTTCGTCGTCGAAAAGCGGCGGGTTGTCGCGCAGCAGCTTGTCGTGGAAATAGTGATTGACGGTATCGAGGCGAAAACCGTCGACGCCGCGATCAAGCCAGAACCGCACGGTTTCTAGCAGCGCATCCTGAACCTCCGGATTGTGGAAATTCAGGTCCGGCTGCGAGGCAAGGAAGCTGTGCATGTAATATTGCTTGCGCACGCCGTCCCATTCCCATGCCGGCCCGCCGAACACCGAAAGCCAATTGGTAGGTGCGGTGCCATCCGGCTTGGGGTTGGCCCAGACATACCAGTCTGCCTTGCTGTTGATGCGGCTGGTGCGGCTGTCCACGAACCAGGGGTGCTTGTCGGATGTGTGCGAGATCACCTGATCGATGATGACCTTCAGCCCCAGCCGGTGTGCCTCGGCCATCAGCGCGTCGAAATCGGCGAGCGTGCCGAACATCGGATCGACATTGCAATAATCGGAAACGTCATAGCCCATATCGGCCATGGGCGAGGTGAAGAAAGGCGAGAGCCAGATGGCGTCGACACCGAGCGAGGCGATATAGGACAGCCGCTTCGTCACCCCGGCAAGATCGCCATATCCGTCGCCGGTCGTGTCCTGAAAGGAGCGCGGATAGACCTGATAGATCACCGCTCCCTTCCACCAGTCCGATTGCGCTTGGGGTTTGTGGACCGTGGCATGGGTTGGCGTCATCGGCGATCTCCTGATGGTGTCTGGCGCGAGAATATAAAGCCAATGCGTCCGCGTAAACCGGAACTTCGCACATGCACAATCGGCCAAAACCGCACTTGTCAGCGGCCTGCACTCGTCGTAAGCCGCATGGCTGGAAAAAACGGGAGGATGACGGCGTGGGCGGACGGTTTCTGTCGATTGGCGAGTGCATGGTGGAACTGTCGCAGGCCGGAAACGGGCTGCTGCGCAAGGGTTTTGCCGGTGATACGTTCAATACGGCCTGGTACGCGCGTGCCTGCTTGCCCGACGACTGGTCCGTCGACTATTTCACCGCACTCGGTGACGATCCTCTTTCGCAGGACATGCTCGCCTTCATCACTGAAGCCGGTATCGGCACGGAAAAAATCCGCATCATAAAGGGCGGCACGCCCGGCCTTTACCTCATCAACCTGAAGGACGGCGAGCGCACCTTCAGCTACTGGCGCAACGCCGCCGCTGCAAGACAGCTCGCGGCCGATGCGGATCACCTGCGCAAGACGGTGGAAAGCGCCGACGTCGTCTATTTCTCCGGCATCACACTCGCCATTCTCGCTTCGCCGCATGATGTCGACACCTTCCTTGCGGAACTGCGCCGCGCCAAGGCGGCGGGCAAACCCGTGGTCTTCGACCCGAACATCCGCCCGCGTCTCTGGTCCGACAAGGACACGATGCTCGAAACGATCACCAACGGCGCCCGCGCCGCAACGCTGGTCATGCCGAGCTTCGATGACGAAGCCAGCCATTTCGGCGACGGCTCCGTGGAAGCGACCATCGAGCGCTACCGTGCGCTCGGCGTCGCCAATGTCGTCGTCAAGGACGGCGCGAAGGGTGCCACACTCGATTTCGCCGGTGCCCGCAGCCACGCACCGGCAGTGGAGGCCGTGGACGTGGTGGATACGACAAGTGCGGGCGACAGCTTCAACGGCGCGTTCCTTGCCCGTTATGTGACCGGCAGTTCGCCGCAAGAGGCAGCCGTGTTTGCCGCACGGGCAGCGGCAACCGTCATCGGCCATCACGGCGCGCTGATCAGCCCCGAGCTTCTCCCGCTGGTCGGATAACGCCCGACGGGCTGCCCATTGAGGGGCGCTTCCGGCCGTCATTCGCCCTGACATGATCCTGTAACACGCACGCCGCATATACGGGCGGAAGCCGGGTGGTGGGGAATCGTCCGCGCACAGTTGAGCAGGATCGGTGTTTCATGACGAGAATCACGATTGTCACAGATGCCTGGCACCCGCAGGTCAACGGCGTGGTTCGTTCTATTGAAAACACCAATACGGAACTCGCGCGGCTGGGCGTGGATGTGCACATGGTGACGCCGCAGAGTTTCTACAGCATCCCCTGCCCGACCTATCCGGAAATCCGCCTGTCGGTCGCCGGCTATCGCCGTGTCGCAGCGGAAATCGAAAAAAGCCAGCCTTCCTTCGTGCATATTGCCACGGAAGGGCCGCTGGGTTTCATGGCGCGGCGCTGGTGTGTGAAGAACGGAATGCGGTTTTCCACCAGCTATCACACACGCTTTCCCGAATATGTCGCGGCGCGTTTTCCCATCCCGGAAAGCTGGCTTTATGCTTTTGTTCGCTGGTTCCACAATGGCGGCAACACCTGCATGGTGGCAACGCCGAGCCTCGAGACCGAACTGGAAGCCCGTGGCGTCCGTAACCTGAAACGCTGGAGCCGCGGCATCGATGCCGAACTGTTCCATCCCCGGCCGAAAACCACGCTTCCTTTCGATCTGCCAAGACCGATCTTCATGACGGTCGGGCGCGTGGCGGTGGAAAAGAACCTGCCGGAATTCCTCGATCTCGACCTGCCCGGATCAAAGGTCGTGATCGGCGACGGCCCTGCCCGCCACGAGCTGCAGGAAAAATACCCAGATGTGCTGTTTACCGGCATCAAGACCGGTGAAGAACTCGCAGATGCCTATGCGCAGGCCGATGTTTTCGTCTTCCCATCCAAGACCGATACGTTCGGCAACACCATTCTGGAAGCGCTGGCAAGCGGCGTGCCGGTGGCCGCATTCCCCGTTACCGGGCCGATCGACATTCTCGGCGGCAATCCCGCTGCGGGAGCGCTGAACGACAATCTTCGCGATGCCTGCCTTGCAGCACTTCATTGTTCACCGCAGGAGGCCCTGGCGCTTTCCAAAAGCTACAGCTGGGAAAAGGCGTCGCGGCAATTCCTCGACAATGTCATTCATGCTGCCGGAAAATCCCTGCCGCTCCTGTCCCGCTCACGGCTTGCCTGACGCGACGGCGCTTTGATCCCCGACATTTTATCGGGGAACGGTGGACGAAACACGACAGGAGTGTCACAAGACGATCTGGACGCGACCGCCGTTATCTTTAGAACGGGGTCGGGCTGCTGATTGACGTCAGGCGGCTGCCGCGAGGACACGCTGGCCGTCCTAATTTCCGGACAAACGGACGATTTCTTTTTGTTGGGCTGTGCACCAATGATTGATTTTTTCGACAAGGTCCTTTGGAGCGATCGGCAAGGCGCTGTTGGGTATGACAGCCACCGTTCCATGGAAAACAAGTACCAAACTGTCCGGCGGCGTGATCGCGAGATGATAGCGTGCCCAGCTTAGCTGCACGGTGTCCAGTCGTGTGATCTGCTTGTAGCCCTCAGGCCCGATCTCGATTTGATAATGAGGCGAATACATTCGCTCGTTGGCGATATTCCAGTGCGCAAGGACCTCGTAATAGGATTTCATCTCCCGTCTCGCGCCCTGCCAGATAATGCACCAGATGACGAGAGCCACAAACGGTGCGGGAGCAAAAACCCAATAACCGACCACCGGCCAGACGCCCGGAAACCACGGCAGGCTTAGGGAATAGATGAAACCGGCAGCCAGTCCCGCAAATATCGACAGCTTCACTCTTACCGAGGCAAAATGGCGTGTCCAGGACTTGTCGAGAATCATGCTGTAATTTTCATACGCCTGATTTTGATAGCCGTAGACATAGGCGGGGACATGTTCCGGGTCGGGCGTAAAGCTTATTGAAATGGTGTCATCGGCCATAGGAGCACATCAATCCCGTCGCTGTTGAAGCTCAGTCTTGTAGCAACGATTGCCCTTATAAATCAAAAGGCCTTTTGCTGCCAAAATCTTCGGGATCGACGGCGTGCAGCGTAACCTGCCTTTACCATGCTCCGGTGAGCATTTGGCCGGAAAGCGGCACAGTCCGCGCCTTGCCGTCCCGCTCCGTGACCGAAAGTGAGGCCGACATCTGTTTCGGCGACTTTCGGAACCATTTCGCGGCAACGCTTGCGAGATCGCCGATCGTCGCCTGTTTGTGCCAGTCGGCAAAACGCCGCGCGGTGGCTTCCGGCTCGGAACGGTAGAAGAAATCGCCGGACTGATTAAGATCGTTGATCGACGCTGCCATTGCCGATAGCGGACGCTGAAACATCTTCGGCGGCACGGTCAATCCCTGCGCAGTTTGCGAGAAAGCGGGCGCCATGAAATCGATCGCCCATCCATCCGCCTCGACCCAGCAATGGAAATTGTCACCGGCGCCGGTCACGTATCCATCATCACGATGGTCTGCGAAAAGCAGGACAGTCCCACCCAGATTATAAGCGGCAAGCCCGCCCTTCGGCACAGCCTTCACCTTGTAATGCTGCTGAAGGATGAACGCACCGAAGGTGCTGAAATACATGCTGGCCGAAGCGGGATCGGCATTGTCGTTGACGAGCAGGCTGTTGATGACGCGGTAAATCCGGTGATAGTCGGTCTGCTTGATCAACATGATATCTGTACCCTTTCGCTGACTTGTAATTTTCGCTCGGCGTTATCCTCGGGCTTGCCCCGAGGATCCAAGCACGTCAGCAAAATCAGAGAGTTGTGGATCCTCGGGTCAAGCCCGAGGATGACCTTCGATGCGAGGAGACCCAGTAGTCAACGTCTGCCCGCGCGTGAGATTAACGCCTCTTCTTCGCCTTGCTCTCGAACGGATTATCCGACCCACGATAATGCACGCGGATCGGCACGCCCGGCATGTCGAAATCCTTGCGCAGGCCGTTGACGAGGTAACGCGTATAGCTTTCCGGGATCGCTTCCGGACGGGTGCAGGAGATCATGAAAGCCGGCGGACGGGCCTTTACCTGCGTCATGTATTTCAGCTTGAGACGACGGCCGGAAACGGCCGGCGGCGGATGCTGCGTCGTCTGCGAATCCAGCCAGCGATTGAGCTTGGCGGTCGAAATGCGGCGGTTCCAGATCTTGTCGGTATCGATGATGTTCTGCATCAACCGGTCGAGGCCGTAGCCCGTCTGGCCGGACATCGGAACGGCACGGATACCGCGGGCCTGCGGCAGAAGACGCTCGGTCTTTTCGCGCAGATCGGCAAGAAATGCCTGCGGGTCTTCGACCAGATCCCATTTGTTGAAGGCGAGCACGGCGGCGCGGCCTTCACGAATGACGAGATCGACCAGCTGCAGATCCTGCTTTTCGAACGGGATAGTGCTGTCGAACACGATCACCACCGTTTCGGCAAAGCGGATGGAACGCAGCGAATCCGCAACGGAAAGCTTTTCGAGCTTTTCCGTCACTCGGGCCTTGCGGCGCATGCCGGCCGTGTCGAACATCTTGATGGTGCGGCCGCGCCAATCCCACTCGACGGAAATGCTGTCGCGGGTGATACCGGCTTCCGGGCCGGTCAGCAGGCGGTCTTCACCGAGGAAACGGTTGATGAGCGTGGACTTTCCCGCATTCGGCCGGCCGATGATGGCGACGCGCAGCGGCTTGGTCTCGTCATAAACAGGCTCTTCTTCTTCTTCTTCTTCTTCCTCTTCCTCGCTGCCCGGTTCATGGCGCGGAAGAACGATATCGGTTTCGGCCTCGTCCACTTCGGGCGGGAAGGCAACGTCCTCGCCGATCGCCTCGACGATGGCGTCGCGCAGATCGATCATGCCCTGCCCGTGTTCGGCAGAGATCGCGCAAGGGTCGCCAAGACCCAGCGTGAAGGCGTCGTAGAAGCCCGCATCGGAACCGCGCGCTTCGGATTTGTTGGCCACCAGAACCACAGGCTTGCCGCGACGGCGCAGCATTTCGGCCAGCGTCTCGTCGGCGGGCGTCAGGCCTGCCTTGGCGTCGACGACAAAAAGCGTCACATCGGCTTCATCGATCGCCGCTTCCGTCTGCGCCCACATGCGGCCCTGAAGCGTCTCCGGCCCTGACTGTTCCAGACCGGCGGTATCGATGATGGTGAAACGAAGGTCGACAAGCTTCGCGTCGCCGGGGCGGCGGTCACGGGTGACACCCGGCGTATCGTCCACAAGCGCCAGCTTCTTTCCGACCAGACGGTTGAAAAGCGTGGACTTGCCGACATTGGGGCGCCCGACTATGGCGACGGTGAAGCTCATTGATCGTTAATCCTTGGAGGTGGGAAAGCTGTATTAGACAGCTTTGCCCGAAGCAGTGATATTGTCGAGCATGATCTGCGCGCGGTTCGTCACGTTGCGCGGTGCCTGCGCGTCGCTGACGATCTGCTCGAACCATTGTTTGGCCTTGGTGAAATCGCCAGCCTTGTAGGCGGCAAGACCGAGAGCTTCGCGGGCGGAGGCGCGCATGGTCTGGCCTTCGGCGCTGAGCGGCTCGGCCAGCGCAACCACCTGATCGTAAGTGCCGTTGTCGACCAGCAGCCACGCCGCACGCACCTTCGCCGTGTCGCGGAAGACCTGCGGAGCGGACGTATCGTTGCCGATGGCGGTGAAGGCGGCAATCGCGCCGGCCGCATCGCCCTTCTGCGAAAGCAGCGTCGCAGAACGGAACTTGGCCAGCACCGGATAATTGCCATGACCGGAGGTTTCAAGATCGGCAAAGGCCTTCAGCGCCTCATCCGTCTTGTTGTCCGAAGCAAGCTTCAGCGCCGCAATGAACTGGTCGCCGGAATTGGAAGCGCGGCTGGTGTTCCAGTATTCGTAGATGCCGGCGCTTGCGGCGCCAACAACCACGAGAACGGCGGCGCCAACGACCACGATACCGTAGCGGCCCCAGAAACGGGAAAGCTGCTCGGAACGGATCTGCTCGTTCACTTCGCGGATAAAGGTATCATTTTCGTTTGCCATCAAATTCTCCGTTACCCGCGCGGAGATCGTCGCCGATCCATCCGTTCGCGGACATACCAAGCCGCTTACCCGGGTCAGCGAAATTCAGGCCAACCGGGTCATGGTCGGCCTTCTAGCCTATTTTGCCTGATATGTAAGGGGGAAACGTTGATTTCCTACATGGTGATCGGCTGAACACCGATCAACCATTCGTGCAGTTTCAGGATGAAAGCACCCCAGAGAACGATGCCGCCGACGATCGCCACCAGATCAAAGCGACCCGAAACGAAGGGACGGACCACCTTTTCGCCCGCTCTTTCCCGGCGCTTCAGCGAAATCCGCATCACTACGCCCCAGGCGAGGAACGATGCGAAGAGGAGGATCGAAGAGGTCTCGCCATTCGCCAGAAGATGGGCAAGCGCCCAGATCTTGACGGAAAGAATGAGCGGATGCTTCGTCTTCGTCGCGATGTGGCCAGCCGGGATGAGGCTGGCGATAAGACAGATCATCGCGGGCAGCATCAGGGTCACGGCGATATGGCTCATCCAGACCGGCGGATACCAGACCATGCCGGTTACCTGTCGCGCCTGACCGAACGCATAGATGACGAGACCGAGCGTTATGAGGCTTGCGAGGGAATAGACGCCCTTGAAGGGGCCTTCGCCCATCTTTGCGATCATCCGCGCGCGAAATTGCGGCGCAAACACCTTCAGAAGATGCGTCAGGAAAAACAAGGCAAGACAGACGACGAGAAAAAGCATGGAACACGGTCCCCCGGTGCAACGAATGCGGCCCTATCACCGCGACGCAGAAAACGAATTAGGCCGAAAGACGTGAAAAAGCCAGTTTATTCAAAGCTTCGCCTTATTCCACCCGCAAAAGGCCACGGTGTTTCATATGACGGATGACTGATGTTTCGCCCATTTACCGCTTTTTCCCTGTCTCTCTGCCTCGCCCTTCCCGCTTTTGCCCAAGACGCGGAGAAGCCGAAGCAGCTCGTCATCGTCTCCTTCGACGGCGCGGGCGACAATACGCTGTGGGAAAGAAGCCGGGCGACGGCAAAGCAGGTCGGCGCGCATTTCACCTATTTTCTCGCCTGCACGCTGGTGATGGACCGCAAGACCAGCGCCAAGACCTATCAAGGCCCCGGCCAGAAGGCCGGCCGCTCCAATGTCGGCTTCGGCCAGTCGCCCGAAGAAGTGGAGGCTCGCCTCAGGAACATCTGGGCGGCCCATCAGGAAGGCCACGAGATCGGCAACCACACCTGCGGCCATTTCGATGGCGGAGAGTGGACAGCCGAGCAATGGGACGGTGAATTCACCACCTTCACCAGCACGCTGGAAAACGCCTGGCAAATGATCGGCAAGAAGGGTGAGGAACCCGAAGGCTGGCGCAGCATGGTGAAAAACATCAACGGCTTTCGCGCACCCTATCTTTCGCAGGGACCGGCGCTGACCACCGCGCAGAAGAAGCACGGTTTCGTTTATGACGCCACCAGCATCACCAAGGGGCCGGAATGGCCGGTGGAACGCGACGGCATCGAACATTTCGGCCTGCCACTCGTTCCGGAAGGTCCCGGCAACCGCCCGATCATCGCCATGGACTACAACCTCTTCATCCGCCATTCCATCGGCATCGAGACGCCGGACCGCGCGCAGGAATTCGAAGACCGCGCCTATGCGGCCTTCCGCACCGCTTTCGACAAGCAATATAACGGCGAGCGCATCCCCCTGCAGATGGGTTTTCATTTCGTGAAGATGAACGGTGGCGCCTATTGGAACGCCTATGAGCGCTTGCTGCGCGAAGTCTGCCACAAGCAAGACGTCTCTTGCGTCAGCTATGCTGAGGCCATGCCGATCATCAAGGCGCGCAAGAAACAGAAGATCGAAGGGTAATTCCCTCCGTGTCATGCAAAAAGGGCGGCCAATCGGCCGCCCTTTTTTTGTTTTCCGTCAAGCCTTGCTGGCGCCCAGCTCTCCGCTTTCCGCTTCGCGCTGAAGATAACGCTGATCGATATCAGGCAGGGGTTGGTCGTCGATTGCGGCTTCGAAGGCCACAAGACGTTTGTGGATGGAAAGCAGCTCGATGATCGTCGTCCAGGAATTGACCAGATACTGGAACGAATTACTGACCTGACCGAAGGCCGTGGCGATCTGCTGGTAGATACCATAGGTGATCTTGCCTGCCACGATGGTGGGAACAAGCATCAGAAGCAGGAACACCGCGTCGGCCTGAATGTAGAAATACCGGGCGACGTTGAAATAGAGATAGTGCCAGTACATGCGGAAATAGTTTTTCCGCACATTGGAATACAGCTCCTTGACTGTCGGCGGCTGGGCGCGGTCGGCGTGGTCCTCACCGTAAACCAGTTCCTTGCGATAGGCCGCTTCCACACGCTGATTGCGGAAATTCAGGCCGGGCAGCTTGATGCCGACGGTCGCCAGAAGCACCGTGCCGAACACGGACCAGACAATCGCCAGCCAGAACAGCGCATGCGGCACTTCGCCGAGGATCGGCAGTTCGGAGACGTAGGACGACAGCGCAAACAGGATCGGCAGGAACACGACGAGCGTCATCACCGAATTGATCAGGGTAATGCCCAGTCCTTCCAGCGTGGAGGAGAACCGCATCGTATCTTCCTGAACGCGCTGCGAAGCACCTTCGATGTGACGCAGTTTTTCCCACTTGGACATGTAGAAATCGTTCATCGCGGTACGCCAGCGGAAGATGTAGTGGCTGGTGAAGAAGTCCGTCAGGATCGAAACCGCCATGCTGAGAAAGGCGATCTTGGCGAAGACGATCTGAAGGCTGTAGAAATCCCAGACTTCGATACCCGGCTGTTTTGACAGGGCATTTTGCAGCAGATCGCCGAAAGGCCGCCGGAAATTATTGATGACCACGGAAATCTGCACACCGAAATAGGTCACCGCGATGATCAGCAGCGATCCCCAGATGGACCAGAGCTTCCAGGGATGATCCTTGGCGAGAACGGTCCAGACAGCCCCGAACAACGCAAGGCAGGATGCGAGATAGGCGTAAAAGAACAGATTGGCGGGAACCAGAAAATAGCTGAGATCGTAAGGTTCGTGTTCGGGCATCACGTAGCCCCAAGACCTGCCTAGCCCTTCAACGATGAAGTACCATCCAAGAATGGCGACAAAAGCCCAGACGATAGCGGAGGTGAAGAACAATTTCGGTTTGGGAAAGAAAGAATGAAACACGTTTCGAACTCACGCGCGTTTGAAGTCAGCCATTATTGGCGAAGCACTTGTTTGGCCCGAACCTAGGGCAGAAATTTGTGCACAGCAACGAAGAAGCGACGACCTTAACAAGATGTAAGGCATAAACGGCGGATCGATCCCCGCAAAAGTCTCCGGATATCGCCCCTTATGAGGCGCAAAAAGCAGCTGGCGGGCCTAGTGCCGCCGCTCTGTGGCAAGGACCGGCAGCATCAGCAGAATGCTGGCGACAAGCACGGCGGAGGCGAGAACGCTCGGTGCGGTAAAGCTTCCCGTCACCTCGGCAATCCAGCCGGCGGCGAGAGGCCCAATGATCTGCCCCGTGCCGAAGGCCGCCGTCATCAGGGCAAAGGCGCGGCGCGGGCTTGGTCCGGCGAACTCCCGACCGAGCTGCAGGCCATAGGCGGTGATGACCATGAAGGTCAGGCCCAGAAGCAGACCGCCCGCCAGCACGCCCGGCACGGGCGGCAGCATGACGGAAGCGAAGACGCCGATGGCTTCCACAGCAAGAACGATCACGAAAGCACGCTTCAGCCCTTGCGACTTCAAGACCGGCTTCCAGAGGAAAAGCGAGACGGCAGCGGCGCAGCCTGTCACGAACCAGGCCAGAAATTCCACGAAGGCGCCGGCGGCGGCCATGCGGGCAATCGCCACAATGAAGGTGGCGGTGATGACGTAACCGAAACCGAACAACCCATAGGCAAGCGTCGTCAGGAAAAGCGGCTTCGTCCATTTAAGCGGTGGCTCGGCCACCGAAGAGGCGTTCCGGGGAGGCCCTGCGGGTAGCACCCGCCAGACGAGAAGGAATGTTGCGAAGGAAAACACGGCACCGGCGATCCACTCCTCCCGCCAGGAGGAGCCACCGCCGTTAAACACCACGCCGATGAGATAGACCACGAGTGACGAAATCGCGATGCCCGCGCCGACACCGCCATAATGCAGCGCCTGAATATGGTCCTTGCCGGCCTTCATGGCGTGGCCGATGACGATCTGCGAGGTGAAGATCATGGTCATCGCACTGGCGACACCGGCGAGAAACCGGATGACGGTAAAGGCCGCAACGGAATTGAAGGCGGCCATGGCAAGCAGCAATGCGCCGGTGAAAAACAGCCCGCAAAGGGCAACCAGCCGCTCCCGTCCCGAACCCCAGGAATAAGCGGCCAGAACCGCACCGGCCAGATAACCGGCGAAATTCCCCGCCGCGACAATACCCGCATCCCCCGCCGACAGGGGAACATCCGCCATCATGCCGGGAAGAATGGGGGTGAAGGAAAAACGACCAAACCCCATGGCGGAGGCCATCATCAGCGCCCCGGAAAAACCGAGCGCGATCAGATTTTTATCGGAGAGTGGCTTGTCGATGCTCATGTTTGGCTTATCGCAACCGTGCGGATGACGGACAAGCGAGTTATTTTGATCGGCCTTATGAGCGGTCTTTATCTGTCACTCGGCGAGCGTCAGCACCAGCGGCCCGTTTTTCGTCGCCACCACGGTATGTTCATACTGCACGGTCGGCGCGCTAGGATCACTGTAAAGCGTCCACGGATCGTCGTCACCGTCTTCGGCCCAGTAGGCGCCCGTCGACAGGAAGGGCTCGACGGTGAACACCATGCCCTCTTTCATGATGCGCCGTTCGTCCTTGTCCGGCCAGGTCGCCAGTTCCTTCGGCTCTTCGTGCAGGGAACGGCCGATGCCGTGGCTCGCCAGATTGGTGATCAGCGTGTAGCGGTTCTTTTTCGCGAAGGAGCCGATGGCATTGCCAATGTCAGCAAAGGGCCGCCCGGTTTTCACCTGCTGCAAGCCCGTCCACATGGCGCGTTTGCCATCGCGGCACAGCCGCTCGATTTCCTTCTTCACCGGCGGCACGGCGAAAGACGAACCGGTATCGCCGAAGAAGCCGTTCTTCACCGCCGAGACGTCGATATTGACGAGATCGCCAGCCTTGATGATGCGGGGGCCGGGAATGCCGTGCGCCACTTCCTCATTGACACTAATGCAGGTCGCGCCGGGAAATTTGTAGCAGAACTCCGGCGCCGATTGCGCGCCGCTATCCTCAAGCACCTTGCGGCCGATCGCATCCAGCTCCGCCGTGGTAATGCCGGGTTCCAGCGCATCCGCCATGGTCTGCATCGCCACGGCGCAAATGCGGCCGATATCCTTCAGCAAAACCAGTTCTTCGTCGGTGGAGATGACCATGTTTCTGTCCGTCGTTCCGAATGGCGGGTATCAAGATACCCGCCTTGGTAATAATCAGGCCGTGGCTTTCACCGGATCGGCACTCCCCGTCAATTCTTTTCTGACAATAGGGGCGACTTTCGTACCATAAAGCTCGATACCGCGCATGATCTGGTCATGCGGCATCAGGCCGATGGCCATCTGCAACAGGAAACGGTCGTTCCTGAAAACGCCATGCGCCTTGATGATCTTTTCCGCCACCAGTTCCGGCTCGCCGAGGAAGAGATTGCCCTCCGGCCCGCGTGCGGCATCGAAATGAGCACGGTTCGTCGGACCCCAGCCGCGCTCGCGGCCGATCCGGTTCATCACCTCCGCCTGCGGTCCGTAAAACTGGTCCGCCGCCTTGGTCGTGGTGTCGGCGATGAAGCCGTGCACGTTGATGCTGGTGCGCAGCTTCGTCTTTTCCTGACCGGCCCGGCGGGCGGCTTCATGATAAAGATCAAACAGCGGCGCGAAGCGGCGATATTCGCCGCCGATGATGGCAAGCGCCACCGGCAGCCCCATGGCGCCAGCCCGCGCCACCGATTGCGGCGTGCCGCCAACGGCAATCCACACCGGCAGCCGCTCCTGCAAGGGGCGCGGATAGACACCACGACCATTGATGGCCGGATGTTTGGTGCCGGACCAGGTGACGATCTCGTTTTCGCGCAGCGCCAAAAGCAGATCGAGCTTTTCGGCAAACAGCACGTCGTAGTCTTCAAGATCGTAACCGAACAGCGGATAGGATTCGATGAAGGAACCGCGCCCGGCCATGATCTCGGCGCGGCCGTTCGACAGCAGATCGACGGTCGAAAACTGCTGGAAGACCCGCACCGGATCGTCCGAGCTCAGAACCGAGACGGCACTTGTCAGGCGGATATTCTTCGTCTTCACCGCCGCCGCCGCAAGCACGGTGGAGGGCGAGGACACGACATAGTCCGGACGGTGATGCTCACCGAGGCCAAAGACATCAAGCCCGACCTGATCGGCAAGCTCGATCTCCTCGAGAAGCTCCCGCAACCGGCGCGCACCTTCCGGCCCACGGCCATCGGCGGGGTTGGGATTGACATCCGCAAAAGTGTAAAGACCGAGTTCCATAAGCGATACCTCTATTTGATTGTCTGAGAGATAGGCACGGACAACCTCGCAGACAAATGCAAAATCTGGAAGTTTAGCTTCGAAAAAATGGATGGGCGTGCCACATCCTCCACCCATTCTACCCTGCTCCGATTGCCATGCGGGCCTCCTCCGAAATGGCGCCCGAAATCGCGATTGCCAGCCCGCCCCCTTTGGGCATACCTTGCTTAAACATGTGCGAAGTAATGCAAAAAGGGGAAAGCATGCATCGGACTGTTATCGTGACAGGCTCCACAAGCGGCATCGGCCTTGCCATCGCCCAGAGGTTTGCGAGAGAAGGCGCGAATATCGTGCTGAACGGCTTCGGCGACGAAGACGAGATCGAAAAACTGCGCCTTTTGCTGGAAGCCGAAAGCGGCGGGCGCGTGCTTTACCACCCGGCGGATATGACGAAACCGGACGAAATCGCCGATCTCATCAATTCCTCAAATGAAAAACTCGGTTCAGTCGATGTGCTCATCAACAATGCCGGCATTCAGCACATCGCTCCGATCGAGGAGTTTCCGCCCGAAAAATGGGACTGGATCATCGCCATCAATCTGACCAGTTCCTTCCACACCATGCGCGCCGCGATACCGCTGATGAAGAAGGCCGGCAAAGGCCGCATCATCAACATCGCCTCCGCCCACGGTCTTGTCGCCTCGCCGTTCAAATCGGCCTATGTGGCGGCCAAGCACGGCATCATGGGCCTGACGAAGACGGCAGCACTTGAGCTTGCGCAGACGGGCGTCACCGTCAACGCCATTTGTCCCGGTTATGTGCTGACGCCGCTCGTCGAAAAACAGATACCGGAAATGGCCAAGGTGCGCGGCATCAGCGAAGAGGCGGTGAAGAACGACGTGATGCTGGAATTGCAGGCGACCAAGCAATTCGTCACCGTCGATGACGTGGCGGCAGCCGCGCTATTTCTGGCAAGCGATGCCGCAAGCAACATCACCGGCACGCATATTTCCGTGGATGGCGGCTGGACGGCGCAATAATCGCCAGATTTTCTTTCCGTAATGGAAACAATGAATTGCCAAAACGGAAATCGATATACGCCTGCGGGCGTGCATAGATGTGCAGGAACAATGACAAGAAACCGGCTCGGCAGCCGGTCAAAAAAGCAGGGCATTGCATGAACGACGCGATCAGCTTCATCCTGAACAGCGAAACGATTTCGCTGAAGGAATTCGGACCGACAGACACGCTTCTCGATTATCTCCGCCTGAAAAGACGGCTGACCGGGACGAAGGAAGGCTGCGCCGAAGGCGACTGCGGCGCCTGCACGGTACTGGTCGGGCGGCTTGTCGATGGCTCGCTGCGTTATGAAAGCGTCAACGCCTGCATCCGCTTTTTAGGCTCGCTGCACGCCACCCATATCGTGACGGTAGAACATCTGGCTGGCCGCGATGGCACGCTCCACCCCGTGCAGCAGGCGATGGTGGATTTCCACGGTTCGCAATGCGGTTTCTGCACGCCGGGCTTCATCATGTCGCTTTACGGCCTCTGGCTTACCAGCGAAAACCCCACCCGCGCCGATATCGAAAAGGCACTGCAAGGCAATCTCTGTCGATGCACGGGTTACGAGCCGATCGTGCGGGCCGCCGAAAAGATCGCCGCTGCCCGCCCGAGCGCGCTGTTCGACCCGCTGCAACGCGACCGCACCGATATCATGGCAAGGCTCTGGGCCATCCGCGCCAACGAGACGATCGTGGTGACGCGCGGCGAGGACAGAACCATCATTCCGGCGACACTCGCTGATCTGACCGAAATTTACGCAACCGAACCCAAGGCGACCATCGTCGCCGGCTCCACCGATGTCGGTCTTTGGGTAACGAAGCAGATGCGGGCGCTGAACCCGGTCATCTTCATCAACAATCTCGGGGATTTGCAGGGCATTATCGTGGACGAGGAAGGTGTCACGCTCGGCGCCGGCGTCACCTACAGCCAGGCCTTCAAGACCATCGCGCAGCATTTTCCGCCGCTTGCCCGGTTGTTCGACCGCCTCGGCGGCGAGCAGGTGCGCAACATGGGAACCATCGGTGGCAACATCGCCAATGGCTCGCCCATCGGCGATACACCCCCGGCGCTGATCGCGCTTGGCGCAACGCTCACCTTGCGCTCCTCCTCCGGCAGCCGCACCGTGCCGCTGGAAAGCTACTTCATCGACTATGGCAAACAGGACCGGCTGAGCGGCGAATTCGTCGAGAAACTCTTCATCCCGTTCCAGAGGCCTGAAAGCCATTATGCCGTCTACAAGATTTCCAAGCGGCGCGACGAGGATATTTCCGCGCTCTGCGCCGCCTTCAATCTGACGCTCGACGCCGACGGCACCGTCGAAGATATCCGCATCGCCTTTGGCGGTATGGCCGGCACGCCGAAACGCGCCGCGCATCTTGAGGCGGCACTTCTCGGCAAGCCCTGGTCTCAGGAAACGATCGATGCGGCGCGCGATGCGCTGGACGATGATTTCACCCCGCTGACGGACTGGCGCGCCACCGCCGAATACCGGCAACTGACGGCCAAGAACCTGCTCACGCGGTTCTTCCTCGAGACTTCTGGCGAAAAGCAGGAACTTGCACGCTTCACTCTGGAGGAGGCTTGAACCATGGACACGACAAGCTTCGACAAGACCAAAACCGAAATCGACGGCCCGATGCATGCGTCGCTCCGGCACGATTCCGCCCATAAGCATGTAACCGGCAGCGCCGAATATATCGACGATATCCCCGAACCTGCCGGCTTGATCCACGGCGCGCTCGGCCTTTCCGACCGGGCGCATGCCGAAATCGTCTCGATGGACCTTTCCGAAGTGGAAGCCACATCAGGCGTGCTCTGGGTGATGGTTGGCAAAGACGTGCCCGGCGAAAACGATGTTTCCTCCGGAGGGCGTCACGATGAACCGCTGCTTGCGGAAACCAGGGTGGAATTCCACGGTCAGCCGATCTTCGCAGTGTTTGCCGAGACCCGCGATATTGCCAGAAAGGCCGCGCGCAAGGCGAAGATCACCTACAAGGACCTGCCGCATTTCACCGATATCGATACCGCGATTGAAAATGGCGGCGCGCTGGTTGTCGACCCGATGACGCTGAAGCGCGGCGACGCCAAGCTGGAAATGGATGTCGCGCCCCGCCGCCTCACCGGCACGATGCGCATCGGCGGGCAGGAGCATTTCTATCTTGAAAGCCACGTCGCCATGGCTGTGCCGGGTGAGGATGACGAGGTGACCGTGTGGAGTTCCACCCAGCATCCGAGCGAAATCCAGCACATCGTCAGCCATATTCTTCAGGTGCCCTCCAATGCCGTCACGGTGCAGGTGCGTCGCATGGGTGGCGGTTTCGGCGGCAAGGAAACGCAGGGCAACCAGTTCGCCGCCCTCTGCGCCATCGCCGCCAAGAAATTGAACAGGGCCGTGAAAATCCGCCCCGACCGCGACGAGGACATGACGGCCACCGGCAAGCGCCACGATTTCCGTGTCGACTACGAGCTTGGCTTCGATGAGGAAGGCCGTATCCACGCCGTCGACGCCACCTATGCGGCGCGCTGCGGTTTTTCCTCCGATCTTTCCGGCCCGGTGACCGACCGCGCGCTGTTTCACGCCGATTCCAGCTATTTCTATCCGCATGTGCATCTGACCTCCCGGCCGCTGAAAACCCACACCGTCTCCAACACCGCCTTTCGCGGTTTCGGCGGCCCGCAGGGCATGCTCGGGGCTGAACGTTTCATCGAGGAAATCGCCTATGCCGTCGGCAAAGACCCGCTCGATATCCGCAAGCTGAATTTCTACGGAGAGACCGGCTCGGAGCGCACCACAACCCCCTATCATCAGGAGGTCGAGGACAACGTCATCGCCCGCATCGTCGAGGAACTGGAAACCTCGAGCGATTACCGCGCGCGCCGGCAGGAGATTATCGAATTCAACAAGACCAGCCCGATCATCCGCAAGGGCATAGCGCTGACGCCGGTAAAATTCGGCATCTCTTTCACCCTGACCGCCTTCAATCAGGCGGGCGCGCTGGTGCATATCTATAATGACGGCTCTATCCACCTGAACCATGGTGGCACGGAAATGGGCCAGGGCCTTTACACCAAGGTAGCGCAGGTGGTGGCCAATGCCTTCCAGGTGGATATCGGCCGAGTGAAAATCACCGCCACGACCACGGGCAAGGTGCCGAACACCTCGGCCACCGCCGCCTCATCCGGCACTGACCTCAACGGCATGGCAGCCTATGACGCCGCCCGCCAGATCCGCGAACGGCTGGTCAAATTCGCTGCTGAAAACTGGAATGTGCCGGAAGAAGAGGTCGTCTTCCTGCCGAACCGGGTGCGCATCGGGCTTGAAGAAATCGCCTTCAACGACTTCATCAAAAAAGCCTATTTCGCCCGCGTGCAGCTCTCGGCCGCCGGTTTTTACAAGACGCCGAAAATCCACTGGGACCGCGCCGCCGGTCGCGGCACGCCGTTTTATTATTTCGCCTATGGCGCGGCCTGCTCGGAAGTGTCGATCGATACGCTGACCGGCGAATATTTGATGGAACGCACCGATATCCTCCACGATGTCGGCAAGTCGCTGAACCCGGCCATCGATATCGGCCAGGTGGAAGGCGCCTTCGTGCAGGGCATGGGCTGGCTGACGACGGAGGAATTGTGGTGGGACGGCAAGGGGCGGCTGCGCACCCACGCGCCCTCCACCTACAAGATCCCGCTTGCCTCAGACCGGCCGAAAATCTTCAACGTGCAACTGGCGGAATGGTCGGAAAATGCCGAGCCCACCATCGGTCGCTCCAAGGCCGTGGGCGAACCGCCCTTCATGCTGGCGATTTCGGTTCTCGAAGCGCTCTCCATGGCCGTCGCCTCCGTCGCTGACTACAAGGTCTGCCCGCGGCTTGACGCGCCGGCAACGCCCGAGCGGGTTCTGATGGCGGTGGAACGGTTAAAGAAGGTGTGAGGGGAGACACATGACCTCCCTCTCCAGCTTCCTCGCGCAATACCCCGCTGCGATCCTCGTGGAAATCGAGTCCGTCAAAGGCTCATCGCCGCGCGAGGCCGGAACCTTCATGCTGGTTTCGCAGGAGGCACTGTGGGAAACCATCGGCGGCGGGCAGTTCGAATATATGGCGATAGACCACGCCCGCGCGATGCTGAGGAGCGGTGCCGCCGAAGATCGCATGGATATTCCGCTCGGACCGGAAATCGGCCAATGCTGCGGCGGGCGCACCCTGCTCCGGTTCCGGCTGATAACGGCGGAAATCGCGGCAGCGCTCGAGGCAAGGCTGAAGGGTGAAGCCGAACAACAGCCGGCCATCTTCATTTTCGGGGCGGGTCATGTCGGCAAGGCGCTGGCGCAGGCTCTGTCGCTCCTACCTTTGACCCTGACTGTTGTGGAAACCCGTGAAAACGAGCTGCACGGTCTTCCGCAGGAGGTCACATCCCTGCTGACCCCCATGCCGGAGGCGCTCGTTACGAGAATTCCGGCGAACGGTGCTGCGATCATTGTCACCCACGATCACGCGCTTGATTTCCTCATCGCCAGGGAAGCGCTTGCCCGCGACGATCTCGCCTATGTCGGCATGATTGGCTCCAAGACCAAACGCGCCACCTTCGCCCATTGGCTGGAGCGGGAGGGAGAACCCCCTTCCCGCCTTAAAAAACTCGTCCTGCCCATCGGTGGCAATGGCGTCAGGGACAAGCGGCCTGCAATCATAGCGGCCCTTGTGGCAGCCGAGTTACTGCAAGCATTTTCCGCTGCCGAAACCCGTCGCAACGAAAATCAACGCGGCCATCCTCAAGACCAAGATCACGCCTGAGCCCATCCGGCAGGCTTTCATCCGCCAGATTGTCTGGTGCCAGGCTTTCAAGGGTAAACCGTTCCGCTGTCCGCAGACCCGCACGCAGGCGGGACCACGCGCGCAAGAGTGCTGTGCGCATGTTCGTCTCCATTTAAAAAAATGTCAGAAGCTCAGTTGATGAATTGAGTTAAAAATGCTCTGTTTTCCGGATAAAAACCAATGAAACCTTTGGCAGTTGACATAAAGAGAACTTATCCATGAAAATGTCCCGCCAGTTCCCCCTGAACGCCCTGCGCGTGTTCGAAGCCGCCGCCCGACATCTCAGCTTCACCAAGGCCGGTGAGGAACTGGGCATGACGCAGACGGCGGTCAGCTATCAGGTGAAACTGCTGGAGGAGAATGTTGGCGAGCCGCTCTTCATCAGAAAGACGCGGCAGGTTGTGCTGACCGAGGCCGGGCAGAAACTGGCGCCGAAGGTTGCGGAAGCCTTCAACACTTTACGAGAGGCCGTCGATAATGTGCGCGACACCTCCGACACGACGCTCACCATTCACTCCACCGCCACTTTCGCATCGCGCTGGCTTTCGCGGCATCTGGGTGCTTTCCAGCTGGAACATCCCTCCATCGCCGTGCGGCTCGATACATCAAGCGCATTGATCGATTTCGCACAATCAGACTGCGATGTCGCCATCCGCTGGAGCAGCGACGATGGCAAAGGGCTGGTCTATCATCGACTGCTGCGGGGCGTTTATACGCCAATGCTGCATCCGAACCTTGCCGAAACCATCGGCGGATTAAAAAAGCCGGAGGATCTTCTGCGCCTGCGCATCATCGATCCCGGCGACATCTGGTGGAGCCAATGGTTCCGGGAAGTCGGCGTCGAAAATCCGGGCCTCGACCGTTATCCGCGCAGCCGTCTCAACGTGCAGGCCTTTGAAGCTGCAGCGGCCATCGCCAACCAGGGGGTGGCCATGCTCACCCCGGAACTCTATGCGGACGAGATTGCACTCGGCCGGCTTTATCAGCCCTTCGAGCACCTCAGCAGCGAAGGAAAACACTATTGGCTGGTTTATCCTGAAAACCGCAGGAACATTCGCAAGATAAGGCTGTTTCGCGACTGGATATTGAAGCGGATCGAAGAAAACTGGCCGCAAACGTCTTAATACCCCATGTCCGGTGCATAAAAACAGCGCGGCGTGTCCTCGTCCGGGAACAGGCAGAGATGATATTCGCCATCCTCGGACCGTCTTGCCTCGCGCTGCGACCAGCTGAAGACATGGCGCCGCGTCACCAGCCGATGATCGCCGGGTGCAAGCGAGACCTCGTAACCGTCCTGCGTGATACGAACGCTTCGCGTGGGAATCATCTGGCAATCGCCGGTTTCGGCGTCGCCATTGCAGCAATAGCTTTCATATTTGAACCCCTTGTGGGATTCATGGGCAAGCGCCGTGGCGGTGAATGCCAGCAGCAGGAAAAGGACCGTCAGAACAAGGCGCATCGGCATGGTCTCCGTTGAAAACAACGGCGGCTGCCGGAAGGTCATTGCGTCCACTTATTCAGAATACAAACATCAACGCGCACCCGGACGCAACGGTACCGGGAACTGCTACACCCGCCCC
>JWIT01000025.1 GCA_000949895.1 Agrobacterium arsenijevicii
TCGAATAACAGCCATCACGGCGGGGCTTCGGCCCCGCCAATCCTTCACGTAGACGGGGTGTCCTGTTCTCGTCAGCACTGCATGCTTATATGCGAGAGGATCAATGACGAAAGGACATCCATGGAGAACACCTCAGCCCCGAAAACCAAACCCTGGTCGAAGTCACAGGGACCCGTGCTGGCTAATCCCTCGGATCTGCGAAAGGCTGCAGCGATCGATGCGCTTCTATCCGCGCCCGCGCCGGTCCTTCCCGTAAAAGACGGTGATCCGATCCTTCCGTTCGTGATCGGTATATTCGAAACGTTCCGCACCTCTCTGCAACCGGATGTGCCGGCAGTGCACCTGCGTCGGGCGATTGCCGCTTATGCGCGCTCGAAGAACTATTTGCTGGCGAGCGCTCAGCCGGACGCCATGCGTCATGATGCAACCGGTACGCCTGTCAGCCCGGTCGATCAAGCGGACCGCCTGTCGGCGCAGCTGCGCGTCGAGGAAATCCGCCGGGAGAGACAGGCGTCGGCCGAGCTTGCGCGGACCGAAGAGGTTGCAACCGGTCCAAGCCCGGACAAGTAGTTTCAAAGACGGGGAAACTTTCCATTCGATCATGCGCATATCAGAATACGGTCTTGCAACGGATGTAGCCGGCGCGTCATTCTGCAACCCCCACAGGCGCAAGGAGGCAGATAATTGAGTGATGCAGGGAAAGCCCCGAACACGATCGACGTTGAAGTCGGCGCCCGTATCAGGCTGAAGCGGAAGCTTATAGGTATGTCCCAGCAGTCATTGGCGGGCAAGCTTGGCGTGACCTTCCAGCAGGTCCAGAAATACGAGAAGGGTGCCAATCGCGTTGGCGCCAGCCGCCTCAGCCAGATCGCGACAGCGCTGGATGTTCCGATGTCCTATTTCTTCGACGGAAACCAGGGTGAGCGGCAAGACGACGATAATCCCCATATCACCCGCGAGACCGATGAGGTCGCGCTGTTCCTGTCTTCGACGGAAGGCTTCAATCTCAACCGTGCCTTCATGCAGATCCCTTCGGCTGCCGTGCGGCAGAAAGTTGTCCAGCTGGTGAAGTCCGTCGCCCGCGCCGAGGAAGAGGCGCGATAATCGATCTCATCGCAACCCGTCCCGCCTCCGGTCCTGCCGGGGTGAGGGTTTCGCGCAAGGGCTTGCGCCCTCCTTCACGCCGTTGCGGCGCGTTCCGCGTGCGCTCATCCCTGATCTCCCCGGCTTTTGACCGACGTGACGGGGTCGCGATGGTCGCGACCCCCGAAAACGGAGGTTCAAGGATATGAAAAGAAAAGAGCAGGGCGAACGCGCCGATCTCTATGCGCGGATCACGGACAGGATTGTCGCTGAGCTGGAAACAGGCGTGCGTCCATGGATGAAGCCGTGGTCGGCCGCAAACACCACCGGACGGATCACCCGACCGCTGCGCCATAATGGCGAAGCCTATAGTGGCCTCAACGTGCTGCTGTTGTGGTCGGAGAGTGTGGCGCAAGGTTATGTCTCACCCACATGGATGACGTTCAAGCAGGCCTTGCCGCTGAACGGCGCTGTTCGCAAGGGAGAGACCGGGACGACGGTCATCTATGCAAGCCGCTTCACCAAATCGGAGACCGACAGCAACGGCGGCGAGGTGGAGCGGGATATTCCGTTCCTTAAATCGTACACGGTGTTCAACGTGGCGCAGATCGACGGCCTGCCTGACCACTATCATGGCGTACCCGAACCGCTCCTGAGCCCGATCGAGCGCATCGGTCACGCCGACGAGTTCTTCCGCAATACCGGCGCGGTCATTCGGCACGGCGGCAACCAGGCATACTATTCTCCGGCCATGGACTATATCCAGATGCCACCGTTCGAAGCCTTCCGCGATGCCGCCGGGTATGCGGCAGTCCTCAGCCATGAGGCGACCCACTGGACGGCGGCAGAACATCGCGTGGGACGTGACCTGTCGCGCTATGCCAAGGACCGGACGGAGCGGGCGCGGGAAGAACTCATTGCCGAACTTGGCAGTTGCTTCCTCTGCGCCGACCTCGGTATCGCGCCGGAACTTGAGCCGCGGCCGGATCACGCGTCCTATCTGCAGTCATGGCTCTCGGTGCTGGCCAACGACAAGCGGGCAATTTTCCAAGCGGCCGCGCATGCGCAGCGGGCGGTCAATTATCTCCACGGTCTTCAGCCAAGGGCGGGTGCCTGCGCGACGAGGGAGGCAGCGTAATAGCGCTCCTCTCTTTTTAGAGCGTCCTTTGGTTATCGCCTCGACGAAGGCGAAAGTCCTAGGTGCGCCCGCCGTCGAGAAAACAACGGCCGTCTGCGGACCTATCCGTCACATTGTAATGTATACTGCAATCTTGACAATCGACGCCGGCAATCGAGCTTCTTCGCCACCCAGGCCTCGTTCCCGCACGGAAGGACATCGGTGTCTCGGTCCGGAGTGCTCGCTCTCCATGACAGGCATTTCACTCTCTTCCTCCGATACGTTCAATGTGCGCGACAAAGGGAAGAGTTGACACACCCACATTCGACCGAGGGGAGGGCACCAAGTAGCTGCGATTGAGTGCAGGACAAAATATGCTGACCGTAAAATCTGAATCCGGGCAGCGCGGATTGACCGTTCGGGAGGAAAGCGAAGGCGATCTTGTTCCGTGCGGGCGCGAGCCAGTTTTGCTGCGACTGGCCCTTATGCGTCCTGCATCAGCAACAGGTCATTCTTGCGGATACGAGCAAGCATGGGCGACATGTGCCAGATTGAAAACCGGATCCGCCATCGAGAAGGAAAGTTCGGCGACGCTCACCGGACTTGTCGCATTGGCCCGGCAATGCCCAAACGATCGATGTGGCCATTGCTGCCATCCATTCGGGCATAGGAAGTGGGCGCGGCCAACGCGGCCTCGATTTGACATGTCCGATCGAAGATCGGCTGCGCCTCGATCGTTCTCCCGCAACGGCATCGCCCCCTTTCTTCCCCTGCGACCTGCGTTCGCATTCCTCGCGGTCCAAGAAAGCCGTCTCCCGCCGCCCTCCATTGCATTCCGGTCCCTTAAGGATGCGGTCCGATCGTCCCCGATCAAATCGACAGTCATCGAGGACGCGATGGTCGCGGCCCGATCAAACCGAAAGGATCACGACAATGGCAATCATCGGCGAATTCACCACCAACGGCAACACCATCCTCGGCCACGTACGCACTCTGACGGTCTCCATGAAGGCCCGCCTGAACCCGATCGAACGCACATCCCGCGACGCTCCCGACTTCCGGATCATGTCCGGAGCGGCCGAAGTCGGCGCCGCCTGGAGCCAGGTTTCCGGCGACGGAGAGCCCTACATCTCGGTCAAGCTCGACGATCCGAGCTTTCCGGCCCCGATCAATGCGGCACTTTGGCCGACCGAGAGGGAAGGCGACTATACGTTGGTCTGGAACCGCCCGAAGCGCGACGCCTGATCAAAGACGAAGCCCTGCCGGAAACGGCGGGGCTTTTCCCTTGTTCAAACCAAGAAGGAACCGGGCATCTAGCCCGCTTCTTCTTCTGGTCGCGATACGGAGAGGCGGGGTCTGCTCAGAGTGACCAATCGTGCCGCGAGTAAATGCCGGCCTCAAGGACTTCGCGTGGCCCCCCGATTTTGCTTCCGCTCCGGTTCCCTGCGCTTCAACAAAACCGGCACCCCACTCGCCGCCTCTGGCGGTCGCCGACACGATCCCTGACCCCGTCATTTCCTCACGCCCCGCGGCGTCATCTTTCTCAAACGTCAAGGAGATGACGATGCTACTGGAACAACATATCGAAGAACTGCGCGCCGAGATGAACCATTGCCACCCAGACGAGCGTCGCCAGATTGCCGCGGAGCTGGAACTGGCTCTGGCCGAACTGGCCGTTATCATGGCCGAGCAGGACGGTTCCGTTGACGCCGTGCCGCCCTTCTGAGGGTGGCATACACCCACAATGCTGCCACCACCGTCCGATTGCCATCGAGATCGAGATCAGCTTAAGCGAGATGGCAAGCAGCGCCGATGACACTCCGCCGCCGGGAGCCGTTTTGGCGGCTCCCCCTGACAACCCCGCTTGCCGCGGTGCGGCTCACTTGTTCAGCACATCTTTCAGTGCTTTGGCGGGCTGGAACGTGAGCTTCTTCGCAGCGGCAACCTTGATGGTGGCGCCGGTTGCCGGATTGCGAGCCTCACGCTCCGGGGTATCCTTGATCTTGAACTTGCCGAATCCGGGGATAGATGTTTCCGCTCCGGACGTGGCTGCCGTCGTGATCGACGCGAAGACGGTTTCGACGATCGATTTCGCCTGGGCTTTGGTCAGGTTCTGTTCGGATGCGATCTTGTCGGCGATTTCATTGGTTGTGGTCATGACGGTTTCCTCGTTAAAGACGAAAAACCCTTTCAGACGATCGTTACGTTGTCATGCGGCGATGTCCTCACAGTGGCGCTCCTGCCGGGGTTTCCACAGTTTCTTGCCGGTTGATAGCCTCTTTTACGCTTCTGCAGCACAAGTTCGAGAAAGCGCGATATCGCGTCCTTCTCGTTGCCGAACACCTCGGTCATCTCCCCGCCCGCCTTGCCGATCCGTCCCCAGCTTCGCACGACGGCTATTTCCCCAAAAAGGGTTGGCCGGATCGCAAGCGCGTAATATCGGGCCATGTTCCTGTTGGCGTCGATCCTCTGGCAATAAAGCTGGTAGTGGTGTGTTCCCATCCCCGCATGATCGGCGATGCTCGCGATCTGGTCCAACGAGACTTATGAATCGAAAGATCGCTTCTGATTCATTTCTGTGATGGGTATTGGCGATGACGGAGGAATGTCCGGGCGTCGATATCGGCAGTGAGGACGTATCACCTTCTGACAGGTGTGATGCCGACCGCCGTGTGATCTTCAGCTTCACGCTGTGCCCGCTTGCCGCTCGTTGAGCGGACACGGTTCAGTATCGGCGGCAGGAACGGAACATCGTCCCAGACGACGTCCCTTTCAAAGAGCGTTTCCGCGTTACGGTTACGCCATCTGACCTCCTCCCTGGTCACGAATGGCGGGGCGATCTCAGCAAGGGTCGCCAACGGTACAAACGCAGCCGTGCAGATCAAGACAACGAACCTCAGCATCAGGTTTGCGTGCTGTGGAAATATTTCGAGGTTGATGAGCGCTTCAACAACGATGATCGGTGTGAAGGCCATAAACGCGGCCCAGATATTCAGCGGCCCCAGCAGGGAATACCAGTCATTTTTCCAATGCATTCGTTGTTGCCCCTTTCGATTTTGTGAGCGGCGGGTTATGTCGAAGTGATCCCTACGCCACGTTACGTCATCTATTCTTTCAGATGAAACCTGTTCTCGCCGACGCAGGCTTTCATCTCGTCGCGCCTGAACCAGATGGCGCGGCCACATCGGAGCGGCGCATTGCCTGACGTGAAGACAATCTGTTCATCGGCGCGCATCCGCAGCACCTCGTGCGGCAGGATCAGTGGCCGGCGGCTCAACTGTTTGGACCGCGACCGCGTTGATCCCTTCATTCCGGACGATCTGTTGGTCTGGTCGACCTCGACGGTGGTGTCGCCGCAGCGCTTCGAGATATAGTCGGCCGTATCGGGATCGTTGATCGCCGCAAAGGAAATCCATGAGGCGGATTCGAACCATTTGCTGGTCGCGTCGCGGCCGCCATAGGCCTCGCGCATCTGACCAAGCGACTGGAAGATCAGCGTCAGCGTGATGCCATATTTTCGACCGGCATCGCGGGCGGTTTCAAGGATGCGAAGGTATCCGAGACGGGCCACCTCATCGAGTAAAAAGAGGGTGCGGCCATTCACATCGCCATTGCGATTATAGATGGCATTGAGCAGCGAGCCGATGATGACTCGCGCCAGGCCGGGATGTGCCTCCAGAACCTTGAGATCGAGCGCGATGAAAATGTCCGTTCCGCCCTTTGCGAGATCGTCGGTTGAGAAACTGTCGCCCGACACGAGACCGGCATAGTTCGGGTAGGACAGCCAGTGCGTTTCCTTCACCGCATTGGCATAGACGCCCGAAAACGTCTCCGGCGTCATGTTGACGAAGACAGCGACGTTCTCTTTCACGAAGTCGGATTCCGACTGTTCATAAATCTTCGTCAAACGTGCCCGCAACTGGGGCTCCGGTTCGGAGAGATTGGCCCGGACGCGGCGCAGCGTCTGGTCTTTTTCGTCGGTGTGGCCGGACAGACAAACGTCGGCGATAAGCGCCGTCAGAAGCTGCATGGCCGACGCGCGAAAAAAGTCGTCGCGGGCCGATGCGGAGCGTGGGTTGTCGGTCATGATCCACGTGGCGACGGCCACGATATCCTCTTCCTTGGTGTTGCCGTGGCGGCCGATCCAGTCGAGCGCGTTGAAGCCGACTTCCTGTTTGGCGGGATCGAGCACAATCACCTTCCGCCCTGCCTTGCGCCTGTGCTCAACGACCATCGGCGCCACTTCGCTTGACGGATCGAGCACCACCAGTCCGCCACCCCATTTAAGGGCCGTCGGGATTGTTACAGATGTCGTCTTGAAGCCGCCGGAACCGGCAAAGACGATACCATGCGACGAGCCGAAGGAACCGTCGAAGCACAAGAGCGGCGACTTGCCGCCGGCGCCCCAGCTTGGCGGTTCATTGGCGCGAAACGGCATCGCCGCCACGCTATCGCGATCGACACGGTATCGTTCGCCGATGACGATGCCGCCCGGTTCGGGAAAGAGCTTTGCGGCCTCGGGCATCTTCATCCAGTCCGCCTCGCCGTGGACCGCGCGCTTTCCGCCAATCCGCCGTGGGCTGCCTGCCGCAAACGCAGCATTACCCTTGATTGCCACGCGCAAAGCAAAGACGCCACTGACGAAGGCGATGCCCGCTCCGATCATCGTCGCCGGATCGGCGTAGGCCAGAACCGATTGTCCGGTCGGTGTGTTGCCGGCGATACCCTTCAGTCGGATTGCTTCACGCATGATCGCAACGACAATCACCGCACCACTTCCAGCCAACACGCTGGTCGCTGCGGCTTTGATGTTCGCAGAGCCGTTGGTGGCGAACAACGCCATGACCCCGATTGCCGCAGCCGCGATATAGGGGAGGGCGATGCCCGCGCGTCCAAGCGCCAGTTTCGCTTGCGCGGATGATCCTAGCGCCGCCAGCCGATGTTCCATTCCGGATGTCATCACCATCGCCGCGACCATGATAGCCGCCGGAAGTATCAGGAGAAGGAGCTTATTCGCTGTCATCGCCGAATGCCTCCGCGCCGATCGCGGTGAGGCGCGACTTCTCTGCGTCGTCGCCCTTGATCCGGTTGCTTGCGTCGATCAAAAGACCGAGCAGCAGTGCCCGCTTCTCATAGCGCAAGCCGGCTTTGACGATCAGGCCCCCGAGCTCGATTTTTTCGCGGGCGTCTTTCTTGCGCGCATCGCTCGCCATTGTTTTCGCCATCCGCTCAAGCCTCGCCAGCGCTGCCCGCATCCGCGCCAGTCGTGAACGCAGCCGGTGTTTCGCTGCCGGTTCGGCCATCACTGGTATTTTTCTTCCCGGTCGCAGCACCTTTGCCTCCGCGAAACCGTTTGGCGATTTCCTCGAAGGCAGCCTGAAGGTCCACCTCGTCGATCTCGATTTCACCAAGGCCGGCCTTCAACGCTATCCTTCCGATGCGTTCGGCCTCGCGTGTTTCGGCCTGTTTCAGCTGGTCCTGCAATCTGGCTATTTCTTCCCTGATCCTGGACGATGGCTTCTTCATTCCGGTTGCTCCCTTGAACTCGTTGCGCGTTGCTGTTGCGACGCCCAGATTCTCCCGGTTGAGCCTGAAATGAAATCTGCAGATCTGCAGATCGCCAGAGGCGATGCTTTTGTGGATGATCCCGCCGTTCCGAAGGAGCGGTTCCAAGGGCGCAATTATACGTCGCGATGCGACGTGCTGCTTCAAAGCCCTAGCGGGGCCCCGCTTCGCTGCCGCTCACGAGGAACATGGTTCAAACTGGAGTACTCATCGCCGTGGCCATCGCCCACTTTTCAGCCAGCATCGTCAGCCGCGGCTCCGGTCGCAGCGTCGTGCTGTCTGCGGCCTACCGGCACTGTGCGAAGATGGAGTACGAGCGGGAGGCCCGCACTATCGATTACACGCGCAAGCAGGGCCTTCTGCACGAGGAATTCGTCCTGCCGCCCGCTGCCCCGAAATGGGTTCGTTCGCTGATAGCCGACCGCTCTGTTTCAGGAGCGTCGGAAGCCTTCTGGAACAGGGTCGAGGCCTTCGAAAAACGTTCCGATGCCCAGCTTGCCCGTGACCTGACGATTGCGCTGCCATTGGAGCTTTCCGCCGAACAGAACATCGCGCTGGTACGGGACTTTGTCGAAAAGCATATTCTCGCCAAGGGTATGGTCGCCGACTGGGTGTTTCATGACAATCCCGGCAATCCGCACATTCACCTGATGACTACATTGCGGCCGCTCACCGAGAACGGGTTCGGGTCAAAAAAGACTGCCGTTATCGCCGAGGACGGGCAGCCGGTCCGCACGAAAACGGGAAAAATCCTCTACGAACTGTGGGCTGGATCGACCGACGACTTCAACGTTCTCAGGGATGGATGGTTCGAACGGTTGAACCATCATCTGGCGCTTGGCGGCATCGATCTCCGTATCGATGGCCGCTCTTACGAAAAGCAGGGTATTGATCTCGAACCGACCATCCATCTTGGCGTTGGTGCCAAGGCGATCGAGCGCAAGGCGGAGAGCCAAGGTATCCGCCCGGAACTGGAACGGGTCGAACTGAACGACGCGCGCCGCGCCGAAAACACCCGCCGCATTGTCAAGAATCCTGCCATCGTGCTTGACCTCATCACGCGGGAGAAGAGCGTCTTCGAAGAACGCGACGTGGCAAAGGTCCTGCATCGCTACATCGACGATCCCGCCGTCTTCCAGCAGCTGATGCTGCGCATCATCTTGAACCCGGAAGTCTTGCGTTTGCAGCGTGACACGATCGAGTTCGCGACCGGCGAGAAGGTGCCGGCGCGCTATTCGACCCGGGCGATGATCCGGCTGGAAGCGGCGATGGTGCGGCAGGCGTTATGGCTGTCGAACCGGGACGGTCATGCTGTCTCTGACGCTGCTCTGGACGCAACGTTCCGGCGGCATGAGCGGCTCTCGGAAGAACAGAAGACCGCTATCGAGCGGATCGCCGGTTCCGCCCGCATCGCCGCTGTCGTTGGCCGCGCGGGCGCCGGCAAGACCACGATGATGAAGGCGGCGCGCGAGGCGTGGGAACTGGCCGGATATCGTGTTGTCGGTGGTACGCTTGCGGGTAAGGCGGCGGAAGGTCTGGAGAAGGAAGCGGGGATTGTTTCCCGCACACTCGCCTCATGGGAACTGCGTTGGGGCAGCGGTCGAGACGTCCTAGATAACAAGACCGTTTTCGTCATGGACGAGGCTGGCATGGTCGCGTCGAAACAGATGGCAGGCTTTGTCGATGCTGTGGTTCGGGCCGATGCGAAAATCGTGCTGGTGGGCGATCCGGAGCAGCTTCAGCCGATCGAGGCGGGGGCGGCTTTCCGCGCCATCGTCGATCGGATCGGCTATGCCGAACTGGAGACGATCTATCGCCAGCGCGAGGACTGGATGCGGCATGCCTCGCTCGATCTGGCGCGAGGCAACGTCGAGAAGGCGCTGGCGGCTTATGACGCAAATGTCAGGATCACGGGCACGCGCTTGAAGGCGGAAGCCGTCGAGACGCTGATCGCCGACTGGAACCACGACTACGATCAGACCAAGACGACGTTGATCCTCGCGCATCTGCGCCGCGATGTGCGCATGCTGAACACAATGGCGCGTGGCAAACTGGTCGAGCGTGGGATTGTCGGCGAGGGCCACGTCTTCAGAACCGCAGATGGTGAACGCCGTTTCGACGTCGGTGACCAGATCGTCTTCCTGAAGAACGAGGGATCGCTCGGCGTCAAGAACGGCATGATCGCACACGTTGTCGAGGCCGCGCCGAACCACATCGTGGCGATGATCGGAGAAGGCGATCAGCGGCGGCAGGTCACCGTCGAACAGCGCTTCTACAGCAATCTCGATCATGGCTACGCAACGACGATCCACAAGAGCCAGGGTGCGACCGTCGACAAGGTCAAGGTGCTGGCATCCCTGTCGCTCGACCGGCATCTCACCTATGTGGCAATGACCCGCCATCGCGAGGATCTGCAGGTCTATTACGGAACGCGGTCCTTCTCCTTCAATGGCGGCCTGACCAAGGTTCTGTCCCGAAAGAACGCTAAGGAAACCACGCTCGATTACGAGCGCGGCACGCTTTACCGGCAGGCGCTGCAGTTCGCGGAGAACCGTGGCCTGCACATCATGCAGGTGGCGCGCACGCTCGTCCGCGACCGGCTCGACTGGACATTGCGCCAGAAAAACCGACTGGCCGATCTAACCCGGCGGCTTCGGGCGCTTGGTGAGCGTCTCGGCCTGCAGCAATCCCCCAACATTCAAACGATGAAGGAGACCGCGCCGATGGTCGCAGGCATCAAGACATTCCCCGGTTCTGTCGCTGACACAGTCGGTGACAGGCTCGGGGCAGATCCGGCCCTGAAGCAGCAATGGGAAGAAGTCTCCGCGCGTTTCCGCTATGTGTTTGCCTATCCCGAAACGGCATTCCGGGCGATGAACTTCGACGATGTTCTCGGCAACAAGGAGATCGCGCGTCAGGCGTTGCAGAAGGTCGAGACCGATCCGGCGTCGATCGGGCCGCTGAAAGGCAAGACCGGGATCCTCGCCAGCAGGGCAGAGCGTGAGGATCGCCGTATCGCCGAGGTCAATGTGCCGGCGCTGAAGCGCGATCTCGAGCAATATCTGCGGATGCGCGAAATTGCCGCGCAGCGGCTGCAGGCCGATGAACATGCGCTACGCCAGCGTGTCTCGATCGACATTCCGGCGCTGTCACCGGCGGCGCTCGTCGTGCTGGAGCGGGTGCGCGATGCGATCGACAGAAATGACCTGCCGGCGGCGATGGGATACGCGCTCAGCAACCGGGAAACCAAGCAGGAGATCGACGGGTTCAACCGGGCCATCACCGAGCGGTTCGGGGAGCGCACGCTGCTTGCCAACACCGCACGCGAGCCGTCGGGAAAGCTGTATGAGAAACTGTCCGAGGGCATGAAGCCCGAACAGAAGAAGCAGCTGAAAGAAGCCTGGCCGGTAGTGCGGACAGCGCAGCAGCTTGCTGCTCATGAACGCACGACGCAGACGCTGAAGCAGGTGGAGGAACTGCGCCTGACGCAACGCCAGTCTCCGGTGATAAAGCAATGACGCGGCGCTACTCCATCATGTTCGTGTGTGCTTCTACCGTCATCATCAGCGCCTTCGTGACAGGTGCTGCGGTTGGCGGCTACCGGATCAACCTGACACCGAGTGAACCGCTCGGGCTCTGGCGGATCGAGCAGCTTCATCGCCCTGTCCAGGTTGGCGATCTGGTGTTCATTTGCCTGCCCGCGAACGCGAAGTTCGAGCAAGCGCGCCGTCGCGGTTATCTCCGCCGCGGTCTGTGCGTTGGGGGAGTCGCGCCGCTGATCAAGACAGTTGCAGCACTGCCCGGCCAGCATGTTGAAATCACCGGCCACGTTGTCATCAATGGTACCGTTCTCGCCAGCTCAGCCGTCCGCGACAGGGATGGCGAGGGCAGGTTGCTTGTGCCCGATCCCGGTGGGGTTGTGCCGCCCGAAACCCTGTTTCTCCATTCATCCTTTGCGAGGTCCTATGATAGCCGATATTTTGGGCCGGTTCCGGATTCCGGCCTTCTTGGCTTGGCGCGGCCGATCATCACCTTCGATCCGTGACAATGGTGATGGCCGAGTAGACCACCGCTGGAAATCTGCTCTGCTTGTCATCGCCTCGGTCGCCTGTGGCTGGCTCGGCTGGAGTGGAAACGTGTCTCTTCTCCCGGTCGCTATGCTGTTCCCTGCGCTTTGGGCGCAGTCGCCGTCGCGCAGGGTCGCAGCACTCGTTTCGACCGGGTACTTCCTCGCGGCCTCGCGAGGCCTTCCGCAGGGCGTCGCCAACTTCTACACCACCGATCTCTGGCCTGGGCTTTTTCTATGGGTGGCGGCCTCAGTGTCGTTCGTTGGAGTGCATGCCGCACTCTGGACGAAGCATCCTGGTGAATTTGCATCCGGAAAGAGGGGAGCGGGTTCGGCAAGGGCCGTGCGCTATCTGCTGGCGATGGTGCTAACGGCGCTGCCGCCCTTCGGCATCACCGGGTGGGCGCATCCGCTGACGGCAGCCGGCGTACTGTTTCCAGGATGGGGGTGGTGGGGCCTCGCCGCGACCGCGATTCTGTTGGTCGTCATGACCAGTCGAAGATGGCAAATCGCGGTCGCAGTCCTGGGAGGACTTTACGTCTGGCCCGCCACGGACTGGACGCCCCACAAGCTAACACCCGGGTGGACGAGCGTCGATCTCGAAATGGGAGAAAGCCTCGGCCGCGACCTGTCGCTCAAGTATCACCGTGGCCTGATCGCTGCGGTTCGCAAAGCCACTGCTCATATAGACGGCATCCGCGTCGTCATTCTCCCCGAAAGCACGCTCGGCTTCTGGACGCCGACAGTTCAGCGCGTCTGGCAGGAGGGGCTGCGAGGCTCCGGCCTCACCATCATCGCCGGCGCGGCCATCGTCGATCCGCGGGGCTACGACAACGTCATGGTGACGATCTCGGCCGACGCGGCGGATGTGCTTTATCGCGAGCGCATGCCAGTCCCGGGCTCGATGTGGCAGCCGTGGCAACAATGGACCGGGCAGGGCGGCAGTGCACGGGCCGAATTCTTCGGCAATCCGGTGGTTGAGGTTGATGGGACCAGGATCGCGCCCCTGATCTGCTACGAGCAGCTTATCCTCTGGCCGGTCCTCCAGTCGATGCTGCATTCCCCCGACATCATTCTTGCCATGGGCAATGGATGGTGGACCGATGGCACGTCGATTGTTGCGATCCAGAAGGCGAGCGTAACCGCCTGGGCGAGGCTGTTCGCTCTGCCTGTCATTATGGCCTTTAACACGTGAGGAGATTTTTACGATGGTCGATGCCGCCCTGATTCAACAATGCGCCGATCCGGGTCTGAAACCCGCCATCGTCGAGCAATTCATCGAACGCGCGGGCTCGGAGGACCCGCTGGCGATTACGGTTCGCTCAGGAAACCGCGTCGTGCTCGTGCCGAAACCGAAGACACGGGAAGAGGCGCTGGCGCTGATCCGCGACAATCTCGGCCGTAACATCGTGCGCGTCGGGATCACGCAATATCCCGCCGGGCTTGGTATCCTGGAGGCGGGTCAGAGCAAGGCAGATCTTGTCGATGCATGCGAGAACATCCGCATGGGCACCGCGCTGTTCGCAAAGGTCTACCGGATCGTCACCAGGTGGTATGGCAATCCGACCGCGGAGGAAGTGCTGCCGCAGGTATTCGACGATGCGATCATCGCGTGGCAGACGGGATATTTCGAGGGGGTAGCGGTGTTTCGCGCGGAAGATTCTGGTCAGATCAAGCTTGCTCAACCAACCGGTCGCAAGCAAGCAGAACCTCATCCGGGCGATGGAGCCGACGCAATCCCTGTCGAGGCGCAAACCGAGGCTGAAGTCGGCAATCCGAACAATGCCGGCATTAGAATCGACCTTTCCGGCATCGGTTCAGCACCTTAGGCTCGTACGTCTGCAGATCTGCAAAGTAATTGTCGCTCTGCTCCCCTAGCGAAAACACCAAGCGACCTCTATAAGAGCAGGTAGAGCAGTACGCGCTGCTCCGGGGTGTGGAAACCCCTACTCAGCGGTTGATGCTGGCCGATGCAGCATCAGAATCCTCTGGCTTTGTGGCCGGGGGCCTGCGACGTATGTCCAGGCTCCGGCTAAAGGTCGTAGGACTGTCTGAGTACAGTTTCCAACCCCCGGCTTGGGATCAGAAGATTAACGTTGGCGGGGGCGCACCGCGGACGATACCTTGGTTGGATGGCAGATGGCTTCGGAAGATTTTTCGATATTGGATACATTTGATCTGCGCCCAGTGATCGGGCTGACGCGTGGGCTTAGCAAGACCGAGTTGGAAGTCCTCACTGTCGATGCCGTCCGGCTTCACAGGCAGTTGGTTGAAAGGGCAGATCAACTGTTCCACGCGCTGCCGGATGACTTCAAGACAGGAAAAGTTGCCGGGGGAGTGCAACATCTCGGATACATCGAGGCGATGATTGAGATGCATGCCCAAATGGGATCACTGAACATGCTGATCGGAGTGCTGGGTTACATTCCAAAAGTATCGGTCAACTGAGCCCTCCCTCAGATGAGACCGGCGCGGACAGCGAGCGCAACGAGGTGTGGCATGGTATGAATCTGAAGCCGCTTCCGGGTCTCCTCGAGTTTGCTTTTTACCGAATTGTATTTAACCCCCTCTAGGTCCGCCGCCTCCTCCATGGTTTTGCCAACAGCAATCCAATTTAGGTAGGCGGCCTCTTTGGGGTCGAGCCAATCGGGATGCTGTTCGCTCGGAGTCAGGGGCACTAAGGACATGCGGAGATGAAGCTGGCCGACGGCGGCGGCCGCGGCAATCGGATTGATATCTCTCTCGAGTTGAATTGCCGTCAAATCGGAAGCCAGCGTAAACATGGATGTCGATCCGTTCGCGGCTTTGATGGGAATGGTAATTCCTGAGCGGATACCGAAATCGGCTGCTCGGTCATAGAATTCCCGCTCTTCCTTTGAAAGCCGCTGCCTTTCTTGCTCCCCGCTCCATGCAAAAGCCTGCTTCAGAGACTTGGCTCGGTTGACAACAGGATCAATGGCTTCGAACCTTCTCCTGAAGTAGAGCGACCGCCATTCGGGGTGATAGTTAGACGCGGCGACCGTATGACCTGGTCGGATGTAAAGATAAGCATACCCGCCGAAGCCGGCGTGTTGGGTAAGCTGGGCTAGGGCCTCCTTCAGGACGCGTTCGTCGCCTCGAAGTGCAGCAAGATCGATTAGCTTGTCCAGCCAATGTTGCATTTTGTACTCCGTGTTATTGTCAGGTGGAACAGGTCATTTGCACCTATTGGCTGTCGCGAGTACCATGAATCAATCTAAGATTGCATAAGATATATTATGGAACTCTTATTGGTCCGCCTATAGAACCTCAGGCGGGCTGGCATAACTAATAAAGCGCGGTCGGCACCCTTCAAGAAATCCGGCTGCGGCGCGGCCGGATTCCAAGTAAGAGGACTGTTCGGTGTTCCGACCTTTTATGCCTCCCACGTCATGAAAGCTGCAACGGCAGCGTAAGATAGTTGCGAATGCGATCGTCATGCATAACCGTTGGCGTGCCACTAAGCCCGATGTGCTTGTATCGGTCGGCGATGGTGGACAGAACCGTCTCGACTTCCACCCGGCTGATGACCTGACCTGCGCAGCTATGCGTGCCAATGCCGAACGTCAAGTTCTGGCTGGCTTCAGGCGGCCGGGTATGGTCGAATGCATCAGGATTCGGGAAAACCTCCTGATCTCGGTTGACCGCAGCAGTCATAAAGCGAATTCGGGACCCAGTTGGTATTTTCACGCCGCGAATTTCGATGTCTTCCGTGTTGTAGCGCGTGAAGGAAAGTTCCGGCGGGTATAGACGGAAGAATTCGTTGATGATGGCGTGACGAGCTTCCGGCTGAGTGCGATAGAGTTCAAAGACCTCCGGATTGCGCGCAAAATGCTCGAGGCAGGACGCCAGAACGTAAGCCGGGTTCGGGGCTCCCGAGAAATAGAAGAGCACAAGTGTTTCAAGCACTTCGTCCTCAGTCAGTTCGCCCTTCTCTTGAGCCGCGATGAGCGCGTCCAGCAGACCGTCGCCGGGATTTTTGCGCTTGTCCGCGATCATTGCCCGGCACCGGCCGAAGAGATACTCGAACCCCTTGATGGATTCGCTCTCCTGCTCTGCCGTCGAGACGGGGCTCTGCGCCATAACGATCCTGAGTACGTTCTCGATGGTTTCCTCAACGTTGTCTTCCGGCACTCCCAAGACCCGACACATCGTTGCGTGTGTCGGCATGACACAGAGATTGTGATGCGCTTCCACAAGCCCATCAGGCCCGATACCGTCGAGCGCCTGGTTCGTTACCTCTGCCGTATTCTTGACCCATTCCTTTACGAGCTTCGGCGTAAACCATTTGTTGCTGTGCCGCCGCATGGCGGTATGTTTGGGCGGATTGTAAAACAGCACCGTGTTCAAGAAGACATGCCATGAATGGGGCGCAACCCAGCCAGGCTCCGTCATGCTCATCGCGGGATGCCGCACGAACTCGAGGTAATCGTCATACCGAGTGACCACGTATTCCCTATTGTCGATTTTATAGACTGGGAAGTCTTTGCGGAGTTTAGCATACCACGGATAAGGATTGGCTCTAAAGCCTGCGTCTCCCCAGGGAAGATATTTGTCGTGCGGTGCAGAAGTGTTGAGCATTGCTATTGTCCTCTAGAGAAAAATCACGCGATGGAAAAAGTCTCTTTCGTCCAGCCTATCGCGGTGTCCGTCAGCGCCTTTCCGCTGGCGGCATCGTGCTTGCCAGTTTTTCCAAACTGGGATGCCCCAAGGTCAGAAACCGTAGCGACCAGCCTATCGATGGCGTTGTTGTAGGTTTTGTAGGTTGCATCTCCCAAACCAAACGCAGCGAAAGAAAGACCGCTCAGATCCGGCCGGGTCTCATTGAGGGAGCCGTAGAAGGAGATGGCCGTGTCCGGCATCTCGCCGTCGCCATATGTCGACGTGACAAGCACCACGCGCTGCGTTTGAGAAAGTGCATCGACGGTAAACTCGTCCATCGCAGAAACCTTCCCACCGATACCGGCGGCCTCCAACGTGGCAGCGATATCATCTGCCGCCATTTCAGCGTTTCCACTCTCCGTTCCGTATAGGATCATCACATTTTGCATAAGCGCCTCATCATTGACTACTTTAATCGGCGTCTAACTAACGGCCGTTCGGTTTGATGGACGCAATTCTTATGCCAGATGCAGCGTAGCGGCCACTGCGCAAAGACTGTAGCGCGGCGATATCCCTAGGATCGGAATGAGCAGCAAGGCAGCGGGCAGCAGCGACGGGGGCTAAAACCGGGTGCGCCCGATTTCCTACTCGAAAGCAATTAAACAGTCGTTCTAGTTGCTGCGTGAAATGGAGGAGGCGACATGAAAAAAAATTGGGCATTGCATGGTAAGTTTACGGGAAGTGGTCAAAACATGTGCAGCCAATAGGCCGTGCCCCGACATTTCAACAATCGCTCTCGAGAACCTTCGGCTTCCCGCATCACTTCGGCCGTGCTCATGCCCGCTTTCATTCCTCGTATTTTGCATCGACCGTCATTCCGGCAATGTCGCTTGCCGCAACCGTGATCATTGCTGCTGCGACCGGGTTCGACAGCGCCGGGTCGCATGAATGGGATTGGTATCCGATCCAAAACGCCAGCATATTGGTTGTTTGTCTCGCATGAAGCTGGAGTGCTCGGCAATTTTCAGTGAGAGCTATTGAAATCTATTTGCATGCCACGCTCACAGCTTGGACAGAGCGTGCATATACATTAACAACGGAAGCAAAAAAATGCCAATCTCAATTGAGAGTATGCCCTTTCATAAGGACACTCATACTTTGATTTCAACCCGGCGCGGTGTGCGGTTTGTGCCACGCGAAGTTCAGTAAAATCGACAGAACGCGCTGACGGAAACATCACCGACCGTCAGTACAGTCGCATCCCAGCTACGCGCTAGCTTGCCGCGTGCCGACTGAATGCACTAATTGGCAAAGGGAACGAATATGGAAGAGCGGTGGGTTGGCCACGAAATATACTCGCTAAAATGAGGCTCACATGCTGGGTGGTCGACATGCGACAAAAAAAACGCCATTTTATCTGTTCGATCAACGATACGGCGGCGCGAGAAGTTAAGATCTCCGTACCGCGATCGAGATCAATCATTGCTCAGGTAACGAAATGGCTTTGTCTCCGAATATTCAAAACGCGCTCAAACGAATGCGAGAACACCTAGAACAGTTGGACGGGGCAAGAATTACTGCTGGTCGAAAACTGATTGTTGATGCATTTCTGGAGCTTGCGACCACGCAAGGTTACAACGCTGTCACCATGCGCCAGCTCGGCAAGGCTGTGAACGTGAAAGCTTCAAGCCTATACTTCCATTTCCCCGGTGGTCGCGACGAAATCATAGTTGAATCATTGCGCTCAAATTATTTGGGTTGGGGTAACGCTGTATTAGATGCGGTTGGCCGCTGCAAATCGGTGGACGAAGCATGGAATTCAATTGTCCGTGTGTACACGATCCGACAACTATCGATGCCGGGCCACGTACTGTGGGATATTCTTCTTGCATCAGACAACTTTGCGCAATTTCTTCCCCGACTGATACGCCAGGAGGTTGACCGATGGCTGTTTCTCGTTGAGAAGTTGCTTGAGGTGGTTGCTGTTGAAATGGGTCATGACGCTGATGCGTTGACAATCCGCACGGTTATTGCCGCTTTGGATGGATCACCGTCAATTTTCAGGTGGAATGGCGAAGCATCCGATCTGGATACTCATGCCGAACAGGCTATTTTTATCTCACGCCATGTCCTGCGGATGTCGTCTCCACAAGCGGAAGCGGCTTCTGGGAGGCTCAAAGGAAGTTTCTCTAAAACATCCTCCCAGTTGGGTTCACAGGGGACATCAAATTCTCTTTCTCAATTAAAGGTTTCCTAGGACGTGGTGCATTTATATGGGCACAGCGCTGCAGCTTCTTGAAGCTACAAGCTCCTGCCCGCGCAAAAACGATTCTAGCACGACCGGTTTGTTAGGAACGCCTGCATTCGGATACCTCCTGAAGGAAGCTAGATAGCTTCTTCCAGCTATGTTGCCGTCAAAGTGGGCGAAAATAGGCAAATCGTGTTCAATCTTTACGCAAAGGCATGGTAATTTCAGAGGCATCCCCGGGATGTTTTGTGTCTACGGCTAATATGTTCATGAGCGGTTCGGAAGCTGACGCCGGTTGCGCTGCATAGCGATAAAGAGCTTTGTTGCCGGCATTGTTGATCATAAAGTTCTCTCATTTGAACACAATAACTGGTCCTGAATCCTGCATCGATGCACCCGCGCCTTTGTTTTCGGGTGACCTAGTTATCTGGTCATCGTAGGCAGCCTCATTCAAGTTTTTACGCCTTCACGCATTTCGGGCTCTTCACACGGTGCGGGTGGCACCGGCTTGGCACGCCACTTGCATCTCTAGACTACGAACGAGTGTTCGTTCGTTTGGTGCGAGGACAAACTCGTGCATCCCGCAAGATTTTGGAGTCTAGAAGTGAAGCATTTCAATTCCATGGAGGCCCGTGACATTGCGCACGTTCTGCATTGCGCAACGGATGCCGTCGTGCACGCCGAAATAGGGCCGACCGTCATCGTGCGTGGCGAGGGAGTCTTCGTCTATGACAGCGAAGGAAAGCGCTACCTTGAAGGCATGTCCGGCATGTGGTCAGCCGGACTGGGCTTTTCCGAAAAACGTCTTGGCGAGGCCGCAAAACGCCAGATGGACACGCTGCCTTTCTATCACATCTTCGCGCACCGCTCGACGCCTATCGTTATCGATCTCGCCGAAAAGCTGATCCAGATCGCGCCCGTACCGATGAGCAAGGTGTTCTTCACCAATTCCGGGTCCGAGGCCAACGATACGGTGATGAAGTTTTTGTGGTATCGCGCACGCGCGATGGGCAAGCCGGAGAAGCGCAAGATCATTACCCGGCACCGTGCCTATCACGGAGCGACCATTGGCACGGTGTGCTTGACCGGCCTTGAGGTCAACCATCGCAATTTCGATCTTCTCGTGTCGGACGTCATCCGACTGACTTGCCCTCATCTTTATCGTGACGGTCTTCCGGATGAAACGGAAGAAGAGTTCTCGACTCGCCTGGCGAGCGAACTCGAGCAGAAGATCCTAGAGGAAGGCCCGGAGACAGTGGCCGCGTTTATCGCCGAACCGGTGATGGGCGGCGGCGGGGTTATTGTTCCGCCTGCCGGCTACTGGGAGAAAATGCAGGCCGTCCTCAAGAAATACGATATCCTGCTGATTGCCGACGAGGTGATCAACGGCTTCGGCCGGACCGGCAAAATGTTCGGCAGCGAACTTTACGGCATCGAACCGGACGTCATCGTCCTGTCCAAGCAACTGACGTCGTCCTACATTCCGTTTGCGGCGATCCTGATGAACGAGAAGTTCGTCAATCCGATCATGCAGGCCAGCCATGAACTGGGCGGGCTTTTCCATGGGTTCACCAACTGCGGGCATCCAGTCGCCTCGGCCGTTGCTCTGGAGACAATCAAAATCGTCGAGGAGCGAAACCTTCCTGCTTGGGCAGAGGCGATGGGCGAACGCCTCCGGGCAGGTCTTTCGAAGTATCTGTCGCATCCTCTTGTCGGCGAAGTTCGAGGCGTCGGGCTTCTCGCAGCAGTGGAACTCGTGACCGACAAGGTTACCAAGGCTGGTCTAGGCAGGGTTGGCAAACTCGCGGAGATCGCGGCCGACAAGATGCATGACCATGGAGTCATTACACGCCCGGTCTACGACGCGCTGATTTTCTGCCCGCCGATGATCATCTCGGAGGAAGAAGTGGAGTTGATCGTCGATACCCTCGGCAGAACGCTGGATGAGTTGCTCGCAGATATCAAGGCGATCCCGGCCTAAGTCCATCCGCAGCCTTTCGAGCGCCCAGACGATACTGCTCTGGGCGCCTGGCACCGAAGCACAAACTGGAGACGCAAATAAGATGAGTTACGTCAATAAGGTGGTCATTGTCACCGGAGCAGGAACCGGCATCGGCCGGGCGATGGTGCAGGAATTCGCTGCTCAGGGAGCGTTCGTCGCGGCGTTAGGCCGCCGCATGGACAAGCTTCAGGGCACGCTGGCCTTGCTGCCCGATCCTGGAACGGCGCTGGCACTAAGCATTGATGTGAGCGATGCCGAAGCGGTCGACCAGGCGGTAAAACAAATTCACGCACAACGCGGACGGATAGACCTATTGGTCAACAATGCCGGGATCATGGACGATTATACGCCCGTACATAAGACCGATATCGACGGTTGGCGTCAGGTTCTCGACATCAATATCGTCGGTCCCTACCTCATGTGCCGTGCCGTCATCCCCTTCATGCTTGAGCAAGGCAAGGGCGTCATCATCAATGTTGCCTCAGTGACCGGTTCGAAAGCTGGCGGCGGCGGATCTGCCTATACTACCTCCAAGCACGGCCTGATCGGGTTCACCCGCGCGCTGACGTTCGAGTACGGCACGAAGGGCGTCCGCGTGAACTCGCTTTCTCCTGGCGCTACGGCGACCCCAATGAACTTCCCGGAGGATCGATCGGAAGACTTTCCGGATGTCGAAGCCGCTGTGCGCGACCTTCCCGCGGGACGTTTCTGCCAGCCTGAAGAGATTGCAAAATTGGCTTCATTCCTGGGCAGTGATGCATGTGACTACGTTCACGGCAGCGATTACGTCATAGATGGCGGCTGGCTGACGGCCGGCCACGACCAATTCTAACCTGTTCCCATCCCACTTCCTGGGGTGTCCGAGCACGCCCTTCTATACCATCCAACAGTGTGGATGCCCGAGACGGGTATTTCAGAATAGCTGCCAGGATACCACGCAACGCCTACTATCCCGGAGATCAGCAACATGCACGACACCCCTCGTACCACTCCGAGTGCCATCACACGACGTAGGTTCCTTGGAGCCACGGCAATCAGCCGCGCCGCGCCCGCGCTCCTTTCCGCATGGAAATCAGACTCAGACGAGCTGAACGTGATGGCTTGGGCGGTTTACGTCTCGGCCCAAATTATCGACATCATGGGAAAAGCTGGCGTCAAAGTTCGCCCCATCCCCGCTGAAAGCGACCAGGAGATGTTCACGAAGCTCAAGGCGGGAGGGGCTGCGGCCTACCACATCGCCTTTGCCAACACCGGTTGGGCGGCTCCGACCTATCACAAGGCCGGCCTGACGGAGGTTTTCTATGGAGCAAGGGCGAGGACGTGTGGAGCGAGCCGGAAGTTTGGAAAAGTGTTGTAGCACCTGCCATTTCGATGCCGAGGCGCAGGTCCAGTCGATTGATCTCCATCCGATCGTCATCGGTGGCCAGAGGCTGGATGCCAAGAATTATCACGAGCGGATCGTTCCGGTTCCAGCGTCATGGAGTAGCGATAATTTTCGACCGCGACCATGGGTCCGTCATTGGATGTTGAGGACTGGCGTCGCTCGAAAGCACGTGTGGCCCTATCAGGGTTGTGAGGGAGCAGACTGGCGCGGATGCCACTTCTCACTCACGACGGCCCTACAGTCGCTGCACAGATCGCCCGACTGAGATCGGCTGAAAACCGCCCGGCGCCAGACATGCCTTCGAACGTTGTGTTGGTCAAAGCTACAGCTGTTAGGCCGGTGTTCGGGTCGGTAAACTCGCTATGCCCGTAGGCGCCGCCCCAGCGCCAGGTGCCGGCCGGCTCGGCCACGCCTGCGGCCTAACTGTCGCGCAGGACCGAAAAGCCGAGACCATAGCCCCAGCCGGGCGAACCTTCGATGTCGATCCCGGCGATCTGGTCGCGTGCCAACTCAGTGTCAGGTCGGCTGCCATGATGTCGCCCCTGCCCTGCCGCAGAACCTTTATGAGCCGCAACACGTCCTATGCCGTGCCAACCATGCCGGCGCCGCCGGAAGGGTAAGCTTCGGAATCGAACAGACGAGCCGGGTCCATGATGACGCCAGCAATGCCGGAAAGAAACGGAAGGCAGTCGGGCTCACGCATCCGGCGTGGGCGCGGTGTATCGTCTGCGTAAGCGATAGCGAGCCGGGACGCGTCCGTCAGTGTAAAGCCTGTTGTCGTGAGACCGAGCGGCTCGGTAACGAGCCTGCGGATGGTCTCCGGCAGGGCGAGCGCCGTTGCCGCCTCGATCCCGGCGCCTGCGACATCTATACCGAGCGAATAGCGGAAGGCCGACCCCGGTGCGAATGACAGCGGGACACCGGCAAGACGCTGGATGTTGTCGGCAAGCGCCACGCCGGAGCGATCTATGCGGTCGGAGACGCCGGCTTGGGCGAGTGGCCCGTCTTCGGGCTCGAAGAAGCCATAGCTCAGCCCGGCGCTTTGACTGAGGAGATGGCGCCGACGATGCGCTCGGCTGCAATTGCACCATGCTTTTCTGGCTGCGTCGAGGGCCGAAGCTAACCCGCCAGCCTTCTAGAGTTTAATGTTCAGGAAATCGGACTTTCCGACAGGTTTCGGCAAATCAAAGGCAGTCCGGAAACTCGTCAGCCGTCCCTTGCGAACACAAACAAGCCACCGGGATCGAAGGCTATCTAAATAGTGCCAGTAAGGGAGCCCATACACCGGGACTTGCTAGCACGTTTCCCATAGCTCCCCCGATTGCCCCCTCGACGATCGTCTTGAGCGATCTTCCTGCGGCCGTCACAATGGCTGGATCAGGTTCATCCGATAACTGGGCTTCGATCGTCGCGATTTGTGAATCGGCTTTTCGCCGCGACGTGACATCAAGATTTAGTTCATCGATGTGCTTTCGATACAAATCGACAATCGCGCGAAGATCATTTGTTGTTACGTGATACGTCGAATTCTGTACCCCGTGACCGCGGGGTGCGATATACTGCAACGGCGAGTTTTGCATAGAGCCAATATTGATGGTTGTGGAAGGCATGGGCTCTTCAAGCCCACTTATCTGCGTCATCGCAAGATCGCACCACATTGCTACGAGGCGTGACGTCTCTGAAATAGATCTCCAGACGGAGTCTGTTGGATTTCCATACTTCAAAGCGTAATCTTTAAAGCCTAAAAAACGAATATGGGAATTGGTGGCTCGATTGTATCCGTCGACGGCCGACTTGAGAATTTCATCGGCACCATCAATTTCCGCCAGTGTGAGCGTCACCTCTTCTGGCGATTTAGCAGCGAGCTCTTCGGGGATAGAAGCTCCACCTATGTGATGTTCGGCATATCCTCTGCATCGCAGCGCCCGGTGTCGAAGGCGCTCGAACGCAAGCAACTTGGCACTCAAGTACAGCCTCCTGCTGGCTATAGAATTCGCTTTGCATGTGTAAACTGCATCGCGAAAGAAATAATGTAAATGGATGACGTGAGTTCGTGGGAGTGTATTCAGGTGTGGCTCTGAGGACGCAAGCGTCCCCATTGCCACTACTGGACGATGAAGGATAGACAAGCGTCAGCCGGCTAGAGCTATGAGGTAGACAAACTGCTCATCTCGACCGACACGGCGCCCCAACACAGTCAATCGCTCACTATTGCCGCCGTCCATTCCAAAAGCGGCCTGACGGGTGTCGATCCCAAATCAATCATGTAGTTGAGCCAAGATTTTGGTCACCTGGAGCCATAGTGTCCTCGTTAAATCAATACGACGACGTAGTAATATTGTTCGAGGCCGGCCCTCACACCGCCATGGCGCTCAAGAAGACACGCGATGTCTTAGCCCGGGCAGGGCATAGCCCATAACGCTATCGATCTTCGTTGAACTGACGTTTGCCGAAAATGACGGCGGTTCATGTTAGGCAAAACTCCGGAGGAGAAAGTGCGCGTCATCATATCAGTCGCGAGTGGCGATAGCGGCAAGTTCACATCCAGTCAGCGATCCTGGGTAAGCACAATTGTCCCGGCGATATCTCGTCCGTGGCCCGTTGATTTAACTGACGCCGGTCAAAAGTCTCTCGCACGGTCTTCACTTAAACGGCTGGTAAGCCATCGCGCGCGAATGCGGACGACTGGCCAAGTTGGCAGCCTAAGGGAGTCTATATTTGCCGGGTCTCAGAGAGGCTTGCCGAACCCACGCAGAATAACTGCAATCACTCGCTCAACCGCGCTTTTTCCAAGCTCAAATCTGGGCGTTTGCGGCAAGGTTTCACCGGGGGGCGTCATCAGCTGTTCAAAGCGACGCGAGACAGGATCAAGGTTTGCCAAAAGATGGACCGACGTGCCGCGGGCGAATTCGTAATTCCAGATGACGTCTTCCAGATCGAGCTCGGGAAAGGTTTTCTGCATCGCTTTGATAAAGCGATGCGCCGCATGGCTGTTGATGTTGAAATTGTTGTATCCGGCGCGGGCATCGACGCGCATCTGGAAAACGTTCCGGACGTAAAGACTTCCGCCGTCGCTGGACCGGGAAGCGGTCAGGATGGGCTCGATCAGAGCCTCGAGGATCTGGTGGGGCGTAAGAGCCGCTTCGCCTGCCGCCTCTTCCATTTCGGTGAGGCGCGATAAGCGCTGCTGGTTTACGTCGCCGGTGATCTCCTGCGTTGCGAGACGGACAAGTGCATCCTTCGACTGAAAGTAATAATTGACCGCTGCCGTATTGGCACCAGACGCCTCGGTAATATCGCGCACGGTCGTGCCCTTGGGGCCTTTGCGCGCAACGAGTTCCTTGGCAGCACTCAGGATCGCATCGCGTGTTTCACTCCGGCGCGTTGTTGCGTCTTCCTCTTCCATGGAGATCTCCATCCCTGTCTTGCCTGTTTTCTTTAGTTACGATGCTCTACCGAAAAAAACAGACTTGCACCAGCAGATGTTTGAATATAATGTTCAAAACAAATGTTTCAATGATGTGTTTGACAAAGACATATCGTGAATGAAGCTGGGAACGTGACGGGAACGACATGATGCAAGCAAACGTCCATACGGGACAGTATCGGTATGCGCCGATGCGGGGCAGGCCCAAGATTGCCCTGCCGGGCGGTGCGCGCCTCGCCTTCTGGCTGGCTCCGAACATCGAGCACTACGAATGGCAGCCACCGGTCAATCCCAATCGCTTTCCGTTCCGTACCCTGCCGGACGTTCTGTACTATTCCTCGCGCGATTATGGTAATCGCATCGGCTTCCGCCGTATTGCGGACGAGATGGCCAAGCGCGACATTCGCGGATCGGTTTCGCTTTCGGTGGCCGTATGCGACCATTATCCTGATATCATCAAGCGCTGCAACGATCTGGGCTGGGAACTTTTCAGCCATGGGGTCTACAACAGCCGCTACTTCTACGGCATGACGCCTGACGAGCAGCGCCAGGTCGTCATCGATTCCCGCGAGACACTGGCGAAGGTCGGTCAGCGGCTGGACGGCTGGCTGACGCCGGCCATTACGCCAAGCCTCGAGACCCAGGAAATTCTGGCGCAGGAAGGTATTCGCTATACCCTCGACTACTTCCATGACGACCAGCCGATGCCGCTCAACTTGAAAAGCGGCAAGCTTATTTCGCTGCCCTATTCCATCGAGATGAACGACATTCCGATGGCGGCCTGGAACAATAACTCGGTGGACGAAATGTTCGCGTCACTGAAGGCGCAGTTCGACCGGCTTTATATCGAAGGTGCCGACAGCGCCCGCGTAATGTGCTTTGCGATCCACCCACTGGTGCTCGGGCATCCGCATCGCATCGATGCCTTTGCCGAATTCCTCGACTACGTCAAATCGCATGATCAGGTCTGGTATCCGACGGCGCGCGAAATCGCCGACTGGTATTACGAGCACCACTACGACCAGATGTCCGCGTGGCTGTCCGGGCTTGAGGGAGAGCAATGATGATCCGACCAACCGGGCCCGCCTATCTCGAAACGCCGCTGCGCCGTCACCGTCAGATGGATCACGACTTCTACGCCTGGCGCGACACCTGGAGCGAGCGCAGGCTTCAATGGTCTGGCGACACCACGCTCGGCGTCTGGATCCAGATCGCCGTCGAGTGGTTTCCACTCAACATCTCCGGCAAGCCTTTTCTGCCGGTCGGTGCGCCGAACCGGGCATGGCCGGACACGCAGACCTACACCCAGCGCGATTACGGTCACCGGGTCGGTATCTTCCGGATGATGGATGCACTGAAGGCAAGGGGACTGACAGCAAGCGCCTTCCTCAATGCCCGTGTCGCACAGCGTTACCCGATCCTGATGCGGGAAATTCTCGGTGAGGGGTGGGAAATCGTAGCGGCGAGCCTTGATGCCGGTTCGATCCACCACGAAGGGCTGGATGAAAAGACGGAAGCCGCGATAATTGCCGAAACGCTCACCATCTTCGATGGTTTCGGCGTAACACCTGTTGCATGGCATTCACCATCCTGGTCGCAATCGACGCGCACGCCGCGCCTCTTGGTCGAAGCCGGCGTGACGGCGATGGCAGACTGGGTCAATGACGAGGTGCCTTATCGTTTCGACACCGGTGCCGGCGAGATCATTGCGCTGCCCTCGACGATGGAGCTTTCCGACCGTGAAATGCTCGCTGTTCGAAAGCAGCCTCTGCAGGATGTGGAACGCAGCTTCATAGCCGCCGCCAGGCGTCTGACTAACGAAGCAAAGGAAAGCGGGCACGGCCGTCTGCTTACGATCAACCTTTCGCCCTGGATCATGGGGCAGCCCTACAGGATTGCCGCTTTCGAGCGGATACTCGACCAGATTTTCGCGATGGAGGGTGCCAAGAGCGTCACCGTTCCCGAAATAATCGAGGCAACGATTGGGCTTTAGCGCCTGAGCGTTACCTCACGCACCGGATAGACTCAGATGGTTTCAACGCCTCGCCTTTCAGGGGAGCGCAGCCTCATGCTGCTTTCCCTTTCGATCTCGGCCGCCTTTCTGATCGAAGGGCTCGACAGCACGATCATGGTATCGGCAATCCCGGCGATTGCGGCCGACTTCGGCATTGAGCCTCTGCGCGTCAATCTGGCGCTCTCGATCTATCTCGTGACGCTGGCGGCCGTGATCCCGGCAAGCGCATGGCTGGCTGATCGTTTTGGTGCGAAACGTATCTTCCTGTGGGCGATGGGCGCATTCATGCTGATGTCGGTGGGCGCGGCGCTGGCGCAGGACCTTGCGACGCTTGTCGCGATGCGCGCCTTGCAGGCGGTGGCCGGGGCGCTAATGACGCCGATTGGCAGGTTGCTTCTCATTCGAGCGGCACCGAAGGACCAACTGGCCTCGGCTATTGCCTGGATGTCGACGCCGGCACTTGTCGGTCCGGTGCTGGGGCCGCTGATCGGTGGCTATGTGGTAACCTACCTTTCCTGGCAGTGGATCTTTTTTGTGAAGATGCCCTTCGGCATTCTCGGCATGATTTTCGCAGCGCGTTTGCTGCCACGCGACGAGCCCGGGGAACGCTATAATTTCGACCTCTGGGGTTTCGTGGCCTGTGCCGTGTTTCTCGGCGCGGTACAGCTGCTGCTCGACCAGCTGGTTCATGTCTTCCTGCCGATCTCCGCGATCCTTGTCATGATTGCAATCCTGCCGGTCTGCGTTTTGTTCTACGCCCGCCATATGGCGAGGCGTGAAGCGCCAGCGCTTGACCTCACGCTATTGAAGCTGCGTCTGTTCCGGGTGGGCTTCTTCGGCGGGGGACTTTCGCGCCTTGGCTTCAATGCCTTGCCTTTCCTTTTCCAGCTGCAATTGCAGATCGGTTTTGGCTGGAGCGCGGCGGATGCCGGCTGGGTTGTCTTCATCGTTGCCGCAAGCGCGATTGCACTCAAACCCATGATGCGGCGGGTGCTGGCGAAATTCGGTTTCAAGGTAACGCTGTTTGGTAACGCCATGCTGGGTGCGGTGACCATTGCGCTGATCGGCTGGATCGGACCGGACACACCACTCGCGATCACGGTCTGCGTCGTCTTCCTGTTTGGCGTCATGCGCTCTCTTCAGTTCAACACGACGAACGCGCTTCTCTTCGCCGATATTCCCAGGACGAGGCAAAGCGCGAGTACCTCGCTTGGCGGTGTCGGCCAGCAATTGTCGATGGGATTGGGCATCTCCGTTGCGGCGGTACTGGTGGCGCAGATCCAGGCAATGGGCGTGACAATACCGGCGGATGCCATCTCGGCCTCCATTTTCGTCGTTGCCGGATTAACCGCTTTGTCCGGCATTTTTTTCCTCGGATTACAACATGCCGATGGCGCTGACGTAAGCCGCCACAAAGCATACAGTGCAAGGAGCTGACGCTCATGAAGGCTACAGAAAACACAGAAGCAACGGCAAAGGCAGGCATCGGACTTGCCGGCCTGTCGGTGGCAGAGGCAGGGCGGCAAATCGGGAGCGGCGAGATCACGCCATCGGCTTTGTTGGAAGCCGTATTTGCCCGCATCGATGCGGTCGACGGCGTGATCTATTCCTATCTGCGCATGGATCGAGACGCTGCGCGCGAGAACGCCGTCGCATCGGACAAGCGGGCCGCAAGCGGGACGCTGCTCGGCCCGCTTGACGGGATTCCCTTCGCGGTTAAGGACAACATCTACACCGCGGGCATGGAAACGACCGGCGGCTCACGTGTCCCGCAGAGCCACGATCCCGACATGACAGCCACGCTGGTAACGCGGCTGAAAGCGGCTGGCGCCATTCTCGTGGGAAAGCTGAATACCTGGGAATACGGCACAGGGACCGGTGCCGTACATTTCGATCTTGATGCGCCGCCAAGCCGTAACCCCTGGAATACGGCACATTTTACCGGTGGATCCTCGACAGGTTCGGCTGCGGCTGTCGCGGCGGGCACCGCACTGTTTTCAATCGGTACCGATACGGGCGGTTCGGTGCGCCTGCCAGCCGCAGCCTGCGGTCTCGTCGGGCTGAAGGCCACCTTCGGTCGTATCAGCCGTCATGGCGTCATGCCGAATTGCTGGAGTTTCGACACGCCAGGTCCACTGGCGCTCAGCACCGAGGACACGGCACTCATCTATGATGTGATTGCCGGTTTTGACGAAGCCGATCCCGTCAGCCTTTCCGTGCCGGTTGAGCCGACACTGCCGGGTCTGAAGGACGGCGTAAAAGATCTGAAGATCGGGTTCGTCCGCAATCTCGATCCGTGTGGCGTAGCGCCGGAGCCGGCTATTCTCGATGCACTTGCCAAAAGCGCGGCGATGTTTGCCGCACTGGGCGCTGAGGTGGTCGAAATCGACCTGCCGATTGCGCCATCCGAATATCGCTCGATCGCCATGCCGATCAACCGGGCGGAGAGCTTTTCCATTCATGAGCGCGACTATCTCGAGCATCGGCATCTTATGGGCCGTTCGCTGCGCGAAAAGCTCGAAATGGGCATGTATCTGAGGGCTGCCGACTACCTTGCCGCCCTGCGCCAGAGGCGTGCGCTTGTTGCCCGCACTGATGAGATTTTCGCGAAGGTCGATGTGCTTTTGCTACCGATGACCTATCGGGTGGCGCCGCCCATTCACGACAATCCGGCGGTCATTTCCTATACGGCAGGTTCTGCCGGTAGCCCGTTCTCGCTGTCCGGCCATCCGGCGCTGGCGCTGCCCGCTGGGTTTTCGCCGGAGGGCCTGCCGCTGTCTGTACAGCTGGCGGCCGGGTTCAGGAACGAAGCGCTGCTGATGCGCGCGGCGTGGGCGCTCGAACAGGTTCTGACCCCCAACCCGATGCGGGCAGAGCCACAGCATGTTCTTTCAATCGCCACTAGGGCAGAAGGGTAAGTCGCATGTCTCAGGATACCAAGGATTTGCGCCTTGCCGTTCAGGTGCTGTGGAGAGGTTGCGGCGAGACGGCCCCGACCGGCGATGAACTGGCCGCGGCCGCGATCACGTTCGGCAAGGCGCTTGAAGTGGGACGCATGATCCCGCGCGTCACGGATAAAACCTTCGAGCCGCTGGTTGGACCGCGCCGCGATCTGGAAGTCTAAAAATAATAAAAATGAATGAAACATCCATTTGAAATGTTCATTCGAATTCTGTAGCCTGATTAAAATATAAAGGGGAACGACCATGAAAAAAATCTACGCCATCATTGCCCTGCTCGCCGTTGCGGCTGGGCCCGCCTTTGCCCAGGAACCGTTGAAGAGTGCACTCGACGGCAATGCACCACCCTTCGCCCAACCGAAGATGGACGGTTCCATCGAAGGTCTGACCGTCGACATGACGAACGAGATTTCCAAGCGCCTCGGCCGCAAGATTACAATCGACGCCATGGCATTTTCGGCGCTGATTCCGGCCTTGCAGGCGGGCACCTACGACATGCTGTCGGTTCCGATGACGGTAACGAAGGAACGCTCCGACATCTTTCTGCTGACGGAAGGTATCTGGTCTGCCGATCTCGCCTTCGTGACCAAAAAGGATGCGCCGGCGCTGAAGAGCTATGACCAGCTGAAGGGCAAGGTCATTGCCGCCAACAAGGGCAACGCCGACGAGAAGTGGGCGCGCGAGAAGGCCGGCGAAATCGGCTGGACGATCGAGTCCTATGCATCGCTCAGCGATGCCGCGCAGGCCGTTCAGGCAGGGCGCGCGGATGCGGCGATCATGAACGTGCCGACTGCGTTGACCTTCGCCAAGCGGAACCCGGCACTGAAGGCTGCCGACCTGAAGGAAACCACCGGCCGCTACTTCGCTTACACGATCCCCAAGTCCTCGCCAGAACTGCGTAAGCAGATCGAAACCGTCATTGAGTGCATCAAGTCGGATGGCACGGCAGCATCGCTTTATGAAAAATGGCTTGGCGTGAAGCCTGAGGCCGGATCGCTGGAAGTGACCCCGCAAGCCGGTTTCGGCCCGGTCGGCCTCGGCAATTACGATGCGACGCCGCACGAATTGTCGTGCAACTGAAACAGACTGACTGATTAAGGCCTAGAACCATGTCGCAATCGATCGCGCAGCCCATGCTCGACATTCATGCTCTGTATAAGTCCTTCAACGGCGTGAATGTTCTCAACAACATCAACCTGCGCGTCATGCCGGGTGAGCTGGTGTTCTTGATCGGACCCTCGGGGTCTGGAAAATCCACTCTTCTGCGGTGCTGCAACAGGCTGGAAGAGCCGACGGACGGCGCGATCATTGTCGACGGAATCAATATCACCGCCGTGGCGACAGACATCAACAACATGCGCCAGCGCATCGGCATGGTGTTCCAGCAGTTCAATCTTTACCCGCACATGACAGCCGAACAGAATGTGATGCTGGCATTGCAGAGGGTGCAGAAGAAATCCACGAACGAGGCGCGGGAAATCGCGCGCCGTGAATTGACCCGTGTGGGTCTCGGCGCCCGCCTGACGCATTTCCCATCGCAGCTTTCCGGCGGCCAACAGCAGCGCGTCGCTATCGCGAGGGCGCTTGCGCTTGGGCCGAAGGTCATGCTTCTCGACGAGCCAACCTCGGCGCTTGATCCGCAACTCGTCGCCGAAATTCTGCAGGCGATGATGGATATGAAAAAAGAAGGCATGACCATGCTGGTGGTCAGTCACGAGATGCGCTTTGCCCGCGAGGCTGCGGACCGGGTCGCCTTCATGGAGGCGGGGCAGATCGTCGAGATCGGAACGCCCGCCGAAATTCTGGCGCGTGGCGCGGAAAGCCGCGCTTTCCAATTTCTCTCGCACGGACACTGAGCGATGGATATCACCGGTCTCGTCGATCTCTTCTTCAACGGGGCGGTCGCGCAAACATATCTGCCCGATCTGCTGCGTGGCGCTTGGATTACGATCTATCTGTCGCTGGCGATCGTAATCGCCGGGCTCCTGTCCGGACTTGCGTTGGCGCTGATCCGTCTTGTGTCGAACAAGGCTGTCGTGTGGGTCCTGCGCCTTTTCGTCGACTGTTTTAGAGCTGTTCCGCCGCTCTCGATCGTGCTGCTGCTTTATTTCGGCTTGCCAAGTGTCGGTATCAGCCTTTCTGCATCTTGGGTACTCTGGCTGACGCTTTCTCTCATACTTGCGTCCTTCGCCGAGGAGATTTTCTGGGCGGGGATCTCAGCCGTCGGCCCAGGGCAATGGGAAGCCTCTCGCTCGACCGGCATGACCAATGGACAGACCCTGCGCTATGTGGTCTTGCCGCAGGCCATGCGGCTTTGCATCCCGCCGCTGACCAACCGTGCACTGGCCATTTCCAAGAATACGGCGCTTGGAACAGCAATCGGCATGCCAGAGCTTTTGAACGAAGCGCAGACCGCGCTGTCCTTCTCCGGAAATGCGACGCCACTGATCATGGCGGCGATCCTTTATCTGATCATCTTCATGCCGCTGATGGCTTTGGCAGGCGGCCTTGAAAAACGTATGGCCTGGGGCACGCGGACATGACCGATCTGATCGAACAATTCTTCAATCTCGACATCATGAGCCAGGCGCTACCCTATCTCATCTCCGGGCTGATGATCACCCTTGTGCTCACGGCCGTGCTGGCACCCGTCGGTTTCGGTATCGGCCTTGGGTTAGCGCTAATGTCTGAAGCGCGCTCGCCGGTGCTGCGCTGGGTTGTCAGGACATGGGTTAACGTCTTTCGCACCATGCCGCCGCTGGTGCTGATCATCGTCACCTTCTCCGCCCTGCCGTTTCTAGGCGTCAGGCTGCCTGCGATCTTGTGCGCGGTCATTGCGCTGTTGCTCAACAACACGGCTTATTATTGCGAGATCATTCGAGCGGGCCTCGGTTCGGTGTCGCGGGGGCAAATGGAAGCTGCCCGCTCCACCGGCCTTGGATACACAGATTCCCTTCGTTATGTCGTGCTGCCGCAAGCATTGCGCAACGTGCTGCCGGATCTTGCATCCAATACGATCGAGGTTGTGAAAGCGACTTCACTAGCCTCGATTGTTGGTGTTCACGACCTTCTATATTCGGCCAGCACCATACGGTCCGTGACGTTCAACACCTCGTCGCTGACGCTGGCGGCGATAATCTATCTCATAATCCTTTTACCAGCGGTTCGGCTTTCAGGCCGGCTGGAGCGGAAGCCGCAAACGGCTTAGAGCTCGAACACACTGCCAAGTCTATCCGACGACCGCAGGCGGGAATGGAGCCTTTGATTCGGGGACAGAAAAAGATTAGTGCAAATCGTACGTTTAGCCGAGAACGTGACGCTCGTGATCGGTATTCGTTGCCTAAACTGGGCCACAAATAGCATTCACCCGAAAACTTCATATTCAGCACAGGCGGCAAACTACGGAAAATATACGCGAATTCGGTTAGCATACGATTTCGCACTAATCTTGTTCGGCCCCGTGAAGGACGACGCGTACCCATTAGTGCGGAGGCTTTGTCGCTGCACGAACTTGTTTGAGTTATGAGGATGCGAAAACACCCAGTCTGTCGTAGCCTCGGCTATCAGGCATCCAACTCTTCTGCCTCATTGCCGAGCCCGCGATTGTGGCCGGTGGCACTGGCAACAGAATAAGTGACGTCGCAATTCCTCCGCGTTGACAAGGAGTTGCATCGATGGCATGCGACAAATGCATGCATTTCAATCAGGTTTTCTGACGCGTAGTGGGTTATCGTTGTATGTCATTCCGACCTCGTACGGTTAAGGCACTCAATCGCATTCGAGAGCATCTTGCTTCGATTGGCAGATCTCACATTACGCCAGGGCGTGCCTTGATTTTGGAGGCAGTTTTTAAACTCCTCGCGTCGGAAGGATATGGGTCAATTTCGATGCGAAGAGTAGCCTCCGCCGTCAATTTGAAGCCGTCCTCAATCTACTCACACTTTCAAAATGGCCGCAACGAGATCATTTCTGAAGCATTGCGCTGGAGCTATCATGGTTGGGGCGTCGAGTTTCTGGCTACGTCCGAAAAGGCCGAGAATGCGAACGACCTTTGGGACGCGCTGATCACGGTTTATGTGCGGCGGCAGTTGAGCATCTCGTCTCATGACGTATGGGACATGCTTTGGGCAATGGACCAAATTTCTGAATTTCTCCCCGATGATTGCCGGAATGAAATGCGCGTCTGGTTATCGATGATTCACGAGTTGATGCGCGCGATCATTGTCGAAATGGGATTTGAGTTCTCGGAGCCATCTCTTCGGCTTGTGATTTCCGTGCTTGACAGCGCAACCTCATGGTGCGGCTGGTCCAGGAAACCGGAAGACCTTCCATATCATATAAACACCGCGAAGAAGATAACCCGGATGATCCTGCAACGGGAGGACCTGTTCGACGCCGCGACGTAATTTAATGTACGCCGCGATCACCCTCTTGAAAACGGGCTCACGACGATCGACGTTCCCTTGCCAGCCGTGAGCCGTCGGTTTCCCAGCCTGACGACTTGTCAGATGCTGATGCCAGCCTACTCCCACAGTTGCTGCGGCTGCCCGGTCTGCGAAGCGATCGTGGCTGCATCAGCGATCAGTTGCGCCCGCAGTCCGTCTTCGCCTGTCGGGTTTGGAGAGCGCCCTTCGCGAATGCAGTCGAAGAAATGCTGCAACTCCCGTTCGTAGGCGATGGCGTAACGCTCCAGAAAGAACTCAACATACGGACCCTTTTGAACGCCGATCGTTCCCGCATAGGATATCATAGTTTCCGGGATGTTCTGGACTTGAAGCATCCCGCGGGAACCGTGTACCTCGACGCGCTGATCATAGCCGTAAGTACTTCTGCGTGAGTTGGAAATTTGGCCTATCTTCCCCGACGCGGTTTTCAGCATGAGGGCGGCCGTGTCCCCATCGCCGGCCTTTCCGATTTCACCGTCGATCAGAGCCGAACCGATTGCAAGGATTTCCACAAACTCCTCTTCGAGAAGGAAACGCGCCATGTCGAAGTCGTGAATCGTCTTATCGCGGAAAATTCCGCCTGACCGCTTTACATAGGATACCGGCGGCGGCGCGGGGTCCCGGCCGGTAATCGTCAACAGCTCCAACTCTCCGATATCGCCGTTGCGCAAATGCGCGCGAAGCGCTGAAAAATGAGGGTCGAATCGCCGGTTGAAGCCGATCATCAACAGTATTGCCGCTGCTTTTACGGCCTTAAGGCAGGATCTGATCCGATCGGAACTCAAATCGACCGGCTTCTCACAGAAAACGGCCTTGCCTGCCAACACCGCTGCTTCGATTAAGTCGGCGTGGGTATCCGTAGACGAGCATATGACGATAGCGTCGGTGTTCGTCCTGGATTAGTTGTTCGACGGCGCGCACCGGCACGTCCAACTCGCCTGCAAGAGCGCCTGCGGCCTCGGGTACGGCGTCCGCGATACCCAAAAAGCGAACACCCGGATTCATCGCAATGTTCCGATGTGGCGCTGCCTAAAGCGAACGCTTGATTTCCTCGCTGGCTCTTATGGACAAAGCAGCGACCGTAAGAGATGGATTGACGGCCGAGGTCACCAACGCACTGGCATCCGTTACGAAAAGGTTCGGATGCTCAAAAGCTCGTCCGAACGGATCGAGAGGCGCTGTTGCGGGGTCATTGCCAAGCCGGATAGTCCCGCACTGGTGCGACGGTGTCCGGCGGTCCATCAACTGGGTAACGACTATTGGAAAGCCGATTTCCCTCAGAATGTCGTGAAAACGCGAGACAAGCAGCTTGGGCCCGACGCCAGCAAGATCGCCGCGGAACGCACTGCCCCCGCCACCAGAACGACCTCCCGCATCTGATCCTGCGCGCCTCACCGTCCTTCTTGTCCTCGACGCTTTCGATATTCCTGCCGCCCGACGCCGGGATCAGGCGGGATACTTCCGCGCCGCTGACAATGGTCACATTGGGGTGTTCCAAGGCAGGCAGCAGTGCGCATGTTTCCGCATCCATTTTGCCATCGCGTGCATCGGGGAAGGTGTCCCAGGTGGTCGGCGCGCGCGCAAGCCAGCGATCGAGGTCGAGCCCCATCGGAAGGGATGACGGGCTGAGGCCCATCTTTTTCAGGCGAGCCCGAACCTCCACAATGGCGGGCTCGTCCGGTATCGCCGAATGCGGATAGGCCTGCTCGTGGCGGGGCTCCGTCGGATCCTCTCCGAGGACTCCGCGGACCTGATACAGCCGTTCGGCCGCATCGTAATACGGTGCCAGTTCGCTATAACGGAACGGCCAGGGCGGCGTCTGTCCGTCCGCATGCTCCAGCCCATCGAAATCTTCGGCGCGATAGCGCAGCAGGACGGCGCCGTAGAATTTGGTGTTGCCGCCGTGGTAGTAGTAGTTTCCCGGATTGAAAGCCGCTCAGTCAGGCTGTACCAGTTCTCTTTCGGGTGAAAATGGCCGCGCTGGAAAATGGCCCGCAGATCGCGGTTTTCGGGACTTTCCTGAAACTGATTGCCCTTCTCGCGCCCGTTTCGGCCAGCAACCACGCCATGGTGGCGCCGCCCATCCCCGAGCCGATAATAACATTGTCGGCTGAATCCAATCCATATTTTGGCATAGCGATACATATCCTGACTTCAAACGAGCTGCGGCCTGAAGCGCGCGCGACAAGGGGCCGTGCAATCGCGATCGGTCATTGCCGGAACCTAGCCCGACAGCGCATCTCCGTGTTGAACGGTGTCGCGAAGACGCCCCGCCGCTTTGTTTTTGATGTCTTGGCGGGGCGTATGACGTCTTGCGCTCTAACGTTGAAGCGGTCCAGTGCGACTACGTCTTGCGAGGGTCCCAAAGCCGTGCCCTGGTCGTTGCCTCATACCCCTTGCCATGTGGATAATGCATCAACTCCATTTGCAGTCCCCACGGCGCCAGAAAATAGAGCCAGGTGGTTCTCTCATCCGGTCCTTCCGGTTCTACTACCGGCTTACCGAGCAGCCGAACGTTGTTTTCGCGCAGATGGGCGATGGCCTTCTCCATGTCATCGACATAGAAGGCGAGATGATGCCCGCCGATGTCGCTGTTCTTAGCAATGGCGTTCGCCTGGTCAGGGCCTTCGTATTCGAACAATTCGTAGTTGGAATTGTTGTGGCAACGCAGAAACGCAACGCCTCGGATGCGGGAACGGGGATGAACATTCAACTGATCCGCCATGAAGGTACCTTCGTCGCTGAATGCGCCAGCGCGATAGATGAGCTCGCACCCGATCACATCGCAGAAGAAGGCAATTGCCCCATCGAGATTGGGGACGGTGAGGCCGATATGATCGGTTCCGCGCAACCCCGGAAGTCCTTTACGCATTTCGTTTCCTCCAATGATTTGGATGAACGCCGGGGACATCAGCCCCTCGACCGGCTGGCCTGCCGGTTTGTGAGAAATACGATTACCAGGCAGACGAACATCAATAGCGAGAAGACCGCATTGACTTCTGGCGTGAAGCCGAAACGGAGTTGGTTGAATACCCAGATCGGAAGGGTCGGCGCGCCGCCGGAAAGAAACAGCGTGACCATGACGTCGTCAGCGGAAAGGGTCAGCCCCAGGAAGGCACTCGCAAGAACGGTGCCCTTGATCAGCGGCCAAAGGACCGAAGTGAAGCTCTTCAGCCGGTTCGCCCCAAGATCGAGCGAGGCCTCCATCAGGCTCGGGTCGATCTTGCGAAGTCTGACCAGGACCATTAGCAAGGTGACGGGCATGACAAAGCTCATCTGCCCCACGATGATGCGTAGGATTCCTGATGGAATTCCGAAGATTTCCGTGCCGAGCACCATTTCGATCCCCAGGACGACGCCAGGCGTCGCGACCGGCAGCGCGAAGGCAAGCTCGTAATAGCGCGCGCCCTTCAGTCGACCATTATGGATGATCACCGCAAACAGAGTACCCAGCGCGGCGGCAAGGCATACGACGCTGATTGCGACAATGAGGGAACGTTGCGCAGCGGCGATCAGGGATTCGTTGCTGGTGAGGGAAGCATACCACTGAAGCGATAGCTCCTGAAGCGGAAACACCTGCACAGACGACGAATTGAGCGAGAAGATGAAAATGATGGCAAGGGGCGCATAGAGGTAGACGATCGCCATGCCGGTGCCTAGGGCGCCGATCAGGCGGCCTATCGTATTCGACGCGATCGTCTGGGCTTGGCTGTTATCGCCCTCGACACTGAGCATCACACCTCGCGATGGGCACAGGGCAAGAACAATCGACAGGAGAACGCCGACGCTCACCATCAGCACAACGGCCGCTGCCGCACCGTATGGCCAATTATTCGCAAAGCCGAACTGTGTGGAAATGACGACGCCAACGGTAGTGCCGTCGATACCGCCGATCATGGCGGGCGTGACAAAGTCACCGACGGTCACAAGGAATGCCAGGGAAAACCCTATCGCGAAGTTCCTTCTCGTGAGCGGCCAGACCAGAGTCACGAACGTGAAGAATGCGTTCGCTCCGGAATCCTGTGCTGCTTCGATCAGATCCTGTGGGATTTTCTCGAAGGCACCCATCGTGGAAATGAAGATAAACGGGATGGCGATATAGGCAAAAACCATAACCACCGCGAGAGGGCTGTAAAGAAAGGCATTCGAGGGCTCCTGTAAGATCCCGGACGACACCAGAAATGTGTTCAGCACGCCGGACTGGCCGAGGATGACACGCCAGGCGAAAACGCGCATCAACAGGCTGATCCAAAGCGGCAGGATAATTAACGTGGTTAGAAGCGCCCGATTGCGGGTGATAACCCTGCCAACGTAGAACGCCAGGGGATAGGCGATGAAAGATGCGACGAGGCATCCCGCGAAACTATATGCGAGCGTGCGTCCCAACAGTACCCAGAAACCGGAGGAATTCCAAAGTCTCAGATAGTTGGCGAGTGACGGTTCGAATCTTATCACACCGCCGGTGGACTTGAGAAAGCTCACGCCGATCAGCAGCAGGCTCGGCATGACGACAATGAGGGCGAGCCAGGTCAGGATCGGCACGCTGATCAACGCGGAAGAGGCTACCGCCTGAAATCTCTGCAAATTCCAGGGTGAAGTTTGCGAGCCCACGATCTGACCCGTGGAGGAGACGACGCCATCAGTCATGGAACACCTGTGAGTTTGTCAGATCGAAGTCAAGCGAGACCGGTTGGCCAACCGCAAAGGTGGTTTCGCGGGCCGTTGGCACCGAACCGATGAGATGCAGATCGCCGCAGCGCACATTCACTTCGCAATTCGTTCCGAGAAACAGCACGTCCTCCACCACGCCTCGCATAGCTCCAGCAGCTGAATTGGACGCCGTCAATTCGCTTATCTGGATCGCCTCGTAGCGTATCGCCATACGTGCCGTGCCGGCTTTGCTTGACGTCAGCCCCTCGATGCGGCGGCCCATTATTGATCCGGTGCAGCCCTCGGCACCGTCTTCGAATTCGACAGGCAAGAGATTCGACCGACCCACAAATCTGGAGACGAATTCATTCTGCGGCGAAAAATAGATCTCCCTGGGGGTAGCGAGCTGTGCAACCTCCCCGTCTTTCACGACGACGACACGGTCTGACATAGAAAGTGCTTCACCCTGATCATGGGTGACATACATGAAGGCAATGCCAAGCTCCTTTTGTAGCGCGACAAGCGTGTGCTGCATCTGCTGACGGAGCCTGAGGTCGAGCGCCGCAAGCGGTTCATCGAGAAGCAAAAGTTTCGGACGGGACACAAGGGACCGGGCAAGGGCGACACGCTGGCGCTGCCCCCCCGAAAGCTGGTGTGGCAGCCTGTCGCCGAAATCGGCCATCTCGACGAGGGCGAGCATGTCACTGGCTTTCCTTCGGCGGTCCGGTCCCCACTCGCCCTGCATGCTCAGGGGATATTCGACGTTTTCCCGCACCGTGAGGTGCGGGAACAACGCGTAGCTTTGAAAAACCGTTCTGACATCGCGCTTGAATGGCGGGACGTTGTTCACAGCCTTTCCATCCATGACGATATTGCCGTGATCGGGACGCTCGAACCCGGCGACGGTCCGTAGAATCGTGGTTTTGCCCGAACCGCTCGGGCCCAGGATCGAGAAAAACTCGCCCTGCTTCACAGAGAACGAAACCTTGTTGAGCGCGGGCTTTTGAGCACCTGTGTAGGTCTTGGATACGAGGTCCAGCGATAGAACCGCCGGTGTCTGGGTAATGCCCATGGGGCTACCTCCGTTTGACTGAAATGGATTTAAAGCGTTCCGGCGAGGAAATCGCTCCAGATTTGAATCCGGCGATCAACATCTTCTGGCTCACGCGCAAACAGCAGGTTCTGCTTGAAGGAGGGATTGTCTGCGTCGGGGATATTCGTGCTATTCAGCTCTTCATCCGTCAGTCCGCCCTTGAGAGCATTCTCTGCCGTGAGGACACCATTGCTCGCTGTTGCTTTCATGAACCGGGTCTGCCACGCAACGGACATGGTGTCGTTGAGGAACTTGTAGACGACGTCGCGCTGGCCTTTCGGGCTGATATACGTTCCTTCGATCCAGGCAGGTGTGCCTTCTTTGGGCAGGATGTACTTGAAATTTTTGCCCTGAGTGCGTAGCGAGTTGACGACCGTCACAAGATGACAGTAGCCGATGACGGCTTCGCCGGAGGCGTAGAGGGTCGTTGCGTCATCGAAACCGCGCGTTACGACGCGCACCTGACCACGCAGTTCGCGAAGTGCATCCGTTGCGCGTCCGAACTCTTCTTCGGTGAGATTAAACGGGTCTTTGGCGCCCACATAAAGCGCGATCATCTGGAAATTGACCGTCGCGTCGTCGAACGTGGTCACCCGGCCGGTATATTCCTTATTCCACAATGCCGCCCAGCTTGTCGGCGCTTCCTTGATGACGTTCGCATCGTACTGCAGCGGCTGGGTGCCCCAATGTAGCGGGATGCCCATCAAGGTTCCATCGACGGACAATGGCGTTTGCCAGTCGAGAGCGGGAAGGATATTCGCGATATTCGGAACTTTGGCTGCATTGAATGAGGAGATAAGCCCTGCCTTGCTGAGTCGACCGGCGAGAGACGCCTCGGCATAGATGACATCGGGCTTAACCGCTCCAGACATGAGCTGTGCAAAAACCTCGTCACCGGACGAAATGAGAACGGGGTTGATCTGAACGCCGCCGTTTGCGTCCTGCCACTCCCTCACCCACTCGACCGGTTGGTATCCTTCCCATGTGAGAAGAGTGATGGGTTCCTCGCTCGCCCACGCCTTCAGGTTGAGAGCCGGTGTGAACAGGGATGTGGCGGCTAGAGCACCACTTGCCTTGAGAAGAGTTCTACGGCCGGTGGGCTTCGACAGGATTTGCGTCATGAATATGTTCCCTTGGTTTTGTTGAGCTATATGAGACTGCTTTGGAGCATTGCTAGTTGAGTGCGGCTCCGGCACACACCGGGCATCTCAGCCCAATCTTTCGAAACGTAATCTTTGCCCAGAGTTCGGGTCACATGGGTGCGGGAAGTCGTACCCAGCAGCGCTACTTCACATGTACCGATACGTGTCCTGTACTTAACGTCACCGCGTCCTGTCTTGACACCAAAGACGTCTCCGCACTGTGGGTTGCAATTGAAATCATTCGGCCGACATCCGTCACCTTTTTCCGACAACGTACTGGAGAGCCAGAGGCGCGCTCATATGCGTCGATCCTGCGCCATCCGTCGAAATCGATAACCCGCTCCGCGATCAGCGGAAACACTGCCTCGAACCCCGGCTTGCCGAAGCTCAACCGTCCGTTTGCTGCGCAGTCGAAGATCGTTTCGGCAACTTCCTTCGCGCAACGGCGGTTTTCAGCGATCGTGCCGATTGGACCTCGTCGAAGCCAACCCACACGAAACACGTTGGCGCCGCACCAAGCCTCGCTCGGTGCCGGGATGTCGCGACCTTCGCCGGCAACAAATCCAATAGCCGTGATAATGGCATCGGCTTCGAAGCTGCGGGGAACTGATCCGTTAGCCGTTGAGGTATGCAGGGCCGTCGCACACCCGGCCTGGGTTACGCAGCGAGGCTCCAGGCCGAAATGAAACGTAACGCGTTGTCTCGACGGAACGTTGGAGGTAGCTGAAGCCTGAACCGCCTCTCTCAATAGCGTTACTTGTGGACCGTCCTCCGTATCAGAGATGCCTTCGGCGAGAATCTCAATGTTGGACAGCGCGCACAGTTCTCGAAGCATTGCGACGTCGAACTTGGCCAGGCTTGCCGGCGAACGACCCACTATATCTATCGACGTCAGCGGAGCGGGCCGAATTGCTTCAAGCACATCATCATTTAAGTCGGAACCGGACAAATCCGCTGGTGCCTTGCACAATAAGCGCACTACGTCGACGGCGACATTACCATTCCCCACGACAATCAATCGTTCACCGAGCGACCTGATCTTTTTCATCTCTTCCGCGGTCGATGAGGGATACCCGTTCAAGGCACGCAGTATGCGTCCTGCGCCCACGATCCGAGCCCCAGGACTTTGCGGCACAGGAAGGAGCCGATCTTCCGGAAGTCCGGTTGCAAGAACAACGATGTCGAATGCATCCGCCAACTTCTCGAACTCGATATCTTTCCCGACTGAGACGTGTCCAACAAAACGGACGTCATCGCGCTCAAACAGGCGATCGAATTGGGCCGTGACGGCCTTTGTTCCTTGGTGGTCAGCTGCGACCCCATAACGAATTAGACCATAAGGGATAGGAAGCGCCTCGAAGATTACGATTTCGGCAGATGGCCAACGCTTGCGAATAAATTGGGCCGTGTAACACCCAGAGGGGCCACTTCCGACTATTGCTACGCTCTGTTTTTCGTCCTGCGCCATCATCCGGTGCTCACTGCTTATGATAGGTTAAATACGGCGACGACGTTTAGTGCCAATCTAACTAACGGTCGTTCGGTTTTATTCTAGCAAAAACCGTGCCAACTCCCGGAATGAAGACAGATGAAGCATTGCTTATTGACCCAGGCGGACAACTATAAATCCCTTAGATTTATTTATTTTCAAATGGTTACCAGGAGTTTGTGCATGGAGTGGAGGATGTCGGAGAACGTCCCCTGCGCAATTCAACGAGCTGTAATGTCCGCGCCGACATCGGATCAAACATTTATCAAGCTCGAGATGCAGTCGCCTTTTTTTTAGTCGCGCCGCAAAACCAAGCCCAAGCGATTAGATAACCTCGCCAGATTATCTTACATATTGGCGAATACGACTCGCTGCGGATCGCCTACACCGCACAGCGAGAGCGTTGGAAGTATTGGCCCCTCGATGGGCTATGAAACGGAAGCCTTATTCAGCAGGAAATAACGCGGCATGGGCTTTATGTGACTATGCATGAAGAGATCGCGGTTGCTGCGCCCGCGTCGCTGATGGATGATGAGGCATCGACCTTGCCGGTTACAGCATTGACTGCATGGTTTACCCTGATCGAGACTAGTCGTCTGGAGGCCGGAGATACGGTAGTGGTGCAGGGCACCGGCGGTGTCGCCCTGGTCGGCCGCTGCATTGGGCCTCACGGACGGACGCGGCGTCGATCATGTGCTTGAACTGATCGGCGGTGACAATCTCCATCAATCAGCCGCAGCACTCGCAAGCGGCGGCCGCATCGCTCAGATCGGCTTCCTCAAGGGATCAGAGATCGTACACGGCGGGTTCCCATGATGCTGAAAAGGGCTGTCATCCAGGGCATCACTGTCGGGCGCAGGCGGGCATTCGAAGATTTGGTGCGTGCCATCGATGAGCATGGCATCAAGCCGGTGATCGGCGAGGCTTACGCGTTCGAGAACACGCGTGCGTCTTTCGATCACCTTGAACGCGGGCCATTTGGCAAAATCGTCGTGACGGTTTCGCAATAACCGAGCGCGACGCCGCCAGATGACGACGTCTGCCTCTAGTGGCCGCTAAAACGCCTCAAATCCGGCGGCCAAACGGCTTGAAGGGATTTTTCCGCGGCCTGCAAAAATTACCGCTGATTTTGCTTTCCCTACCCGCAGCGCGCCAGCGCATCCAGCTTAATCCGCTACAGGCTGCGGCTTTGAAGTAGTAGTTGGCACATTCGGCAGACTGGCTCGTGTCTTATGGGACTGAAAGCGTTTGAACTTTCGCCTGATCCAAGCCCTGAACTTCAGATTAGCGCAGTCAGCCAGAAGGCCCAGGGGGACCAGTTCCTCGGATCGCAGTCGCTCGCCCCGGCGCGCGGGATCGAGGTCTGATCGGGCGAAGTCGAACCGCGACCTCTTTGGCGCGCTTTTACGACCACAGACCTACAACTGACGCCTTACCATTTTTGCGGCCAACAGATGAATGAGACGGTATGATCGTCGGAATCGAGGTGAAGGCCGCCGCGACATTGAAGTCCGGCGGACTTTGTGGGACTGTGGACCTTGGACGAGACGCGCAAGAAGCGGTTTGCCTACGACGTTGTGGCCGATGACAACACCGATCTCGTGCCTTTCGGTGATAGGTTGGTGCCCCGTCTCATGCAAGCAGAGTGCGGGGCTGAATCAGCAGCGATCAGTATAGCGACGGCCGCGACGATCCTGATAGACACATTTGCCGGGCTCTGTGGCCTTACCTATAATCGCGCCGGAAGCACCGCCAACGGCTGCGCCGACGGCCGCACCTTCCCAGGAGCCGCTGGCTAATCCGCCTATTATGGCGCCAGACGCCGCTCCAATTCCAGCGCCGCGGCCGGCATGTTCAGAGCAACCCGTCAGAGCAAGTGCAACGAGAGCAATGGCAATCAATCTTTCCACAATGGTTTCCTCGTAGGATGTTTCGTTTGGAACCATGATGATCGAGGTCGATCCATCATTGGTTGACACACTTGATGCGGTGGTTCCATTACGGGGACCTTACGAAAATCGTGGTGACCATCCTTTCGCTAAGGCGACTGTCCTGCTTGGGATCGACTTGGCTGCTGCCCGTTTTCATGCTGATTGTGCACGGGCAGCGATACAACGAATCTGCTTCCAACCCCGGTTTCTGGCTCCAGAACCACTTCACCTCCGTGCGCGCGGGCAATATCCCGAACCATCTTCAAGCCGAGGCCCGCTCCGCTGCCATGGGGGGTGAACCGGTAGAACGCCTCGAAAATGAGCTCGCGTTTTGCGTCATCGATGCCGGGACCCTGGTCCTCCACCTCGATTACGCCGCCTTCAGATACGCGGACCGAAATGCTTCCTTTCTTGCCCCCGTGCTGGACAGCATTCTGAATCAGGTTCACGAACATCCGATCCAGCGCGGCCGCATCTCCGTTCACCCAGACCGGATCTTCCGGGCAGTCGAGAGAGATCGTGTATCCTTCGGCTACCGCGTAGGGTGCGAGATCGGCAATCGCTTCAGCAACAATCTTACCGAGATCGACTAATCGGCGCTCGGGCGGGTTCTGCCGGAACGTCTCGATATCGAGCAACTGCTTCACGAGAACGGCCAGTCGACGAACAATGAGCTTGAACTTGTCCGTCTCCGGTCCCGGGTTGAGCACTTCGAGACGGACCTGCAGGATGGCGATCGGCGTTCGCAACTCGTGGGCAGCGTTGACAAAGAAGCGCTCCGTCAGTTCCGTGCCTGCATCGATCCTGAGGAGAGCCTTGTTCATGCCGCGTACCATCGGTAGGATTTCGCGAGGCAGTTGTCCGTCTTCGATCTGGGTTCCTCTTGCCTCGTAGTCGATCTGGTCGATCTGGCTCGCAACCTGTTTCACCGATCTCAGACTGAAATGAATGACAAGTGGCACGCCGATCATGGTCAGCACGATCAATGCGAGGACGGGAAGAATGACTGCGATGCCGCCGAGGCGCAGAACCGCGTCGACGTCGGACAGGAAGCCGCCGCCCCCGGTCCAGATCGCAGTACGGCCGACTGCCGTATCGAGGTTGTCGAAGCGCGAGGTCAAATAGTCGGCGCGGTCTGTCGCCCGAAGGTCGATCGTCCTGATGTCGTTGGCCAATGCCATCACCGAGGAGGTGACGTGGGGGACAGGGCCATAGGTCAGCTCTTCACCGTCAGGCGAGCGGGCGATGATCCAGAGACCGGGCGAGGCCGACATGAACTCCCGCAACTGCGAAGTCGGCGCGAGCGCAATTCGTCCATTCGCATCGCGGACCAACGACCGGGCGATCGACACGGGCAGTCGCGGATGGACAACGACGCCCCCCGACGTGGCCTTGAAGGCGAGCGCTATCCCCAACCAAGCAACGGCGAGCAGCGTCAGAGCCTGGAAGATCATAAGACCCAAGGTGATGCGCCAGCCAAGTGACCAGTTGCCTCTCATCGCGCAGCACTCGGGGTGATGAAGTAGCCGACGCCACGGATATTGTGGATTTCGGCACCTGCCTCAGCTTCGATCAGCTTCTTTCGCAGCCGTGAGACATTGGCTTCGAGCGAGTTGGAGGCGATCTCGTCATCGAAAGCATAGACGGCATCCTCGAGCACGTTCTTGAGGATGGTCCGTCCCGGACGTCGAAGGAGGCTTTCCAGAATCAACAGTTCCCTTCGGGTCAGCGCCAGCCGAACGCCCCCGACATAGGCCTCGCGTACCTGGATATCGAAGTCCAGGTGGCCAAGCGCAATCTTTTGGGTTGAAATGTCCGGCGATCGTCGCAGAACCGCCCTGATGCGGGCAAGCAACTCGTCAACCTCGAAGGGTTTGGGCAGGTAATCATCCGCCCCGTTGTCGAGGCCTGAAATCCTGTCCTTGGCCGAACCAAGTGCCGAAATCACGATCACAGGTATCTTCCTTTCGCGGGCTCGGAGTCGTGGAACAAGCGTGATGCCGTCTCCGTCCGGCAATTGGCGGTCAATCAGCACAACGTCATGTACATCGTGCTCCAAGGCCTCGCGGGCGATAGAGAGGTTGGGTGCGAAATCGACGATCATGTCGTGACGCCGAAGCACGGTCGTCAAGGCATCGGCCATCTCCGGCTCGTCCTCGACCAGAAGAATTCGCATCTACCGTACCTTTCGAGCTCCTGAGGTTATTTGGATTTAATACCCTGTTTTACATCAGTCCGCTCAATCGGACAGAACTGCGTGGTCCCTACAGTAGCGTTACAGCCATTGCCACCGCCTTCGCTCCCATATGCGCGGTCGTCCATTCCATTGCGCCTAAGTACGCCGGATGTCGGTTCATGGAAATGGGAGCGTGCTTAGAGTGACGATCTGCGTCCGACGTATCGACAGGGCGTCGGCCGGAGTGGTCCTGGCGACCACTTCTACCGATTTTGCCGGAGCGTATGTTGCGTCAGAGCCTGCAGCAGATCAGGGCTGCTGTTCGGACCTTTGCGAGACAGAGGCAATTGCCACCTTAATCTCGTCCATGCTTAGAAAGCCGTCGCCGTCGGAATCGATATTGTCGAAATAGCCATCGAGCGCGACATTGGCTTTTGCCTCTTCCCGATCGATCTTCCCATCCTTGTTGATGTCCAGTTCCTTGAAGCTGTCGTCGAGCTCTGCCCGCTGCTTCGCGAGAATATCCGTCATGTACGCACCGAATTCCTGACGGTCGACTGAGCTGTCGTTGTTCGTATCCATTTGCTCAAAGGCTTTGTCGATGAGCGCCTTATCAGCCACTTCCTCGGCGTGGACCGTGATTGCACTGGCCGAGAATAGGACAGTCGCCAGCATAGCAATTTTTATTTTCACAGTGGTATTCCTTACTTATGCAGTCAATTGTGGCGGACAGGTCGATACTGGTCGTAGTGGCGAGGCATCTGCCCCCGGCGCCAATCAAGGCGGTCGTCCCGCCACGAGCGGCGATTGTCCTTTGTGACGACACCACCGATGAGGCCGCCTGCGACAGCCCGCCAATAACGGCACGTGGATCGCCCTGCGAGACGATGGCGCCGCCGAGAAGCCCCAGACCGATCCCTAGGGCAATGTTGCGCTCTTTCTTTCCAGCATGGGCCAGTTCCGGCACGCTCACGAGCGACAGGACAACTGCAAGCGTCGCAGTCACTTTCCCTAGTTTGTGAAAATTCATTCGGAATGCTCCTTTCCGAGGCTTCGTTGCATCTTGAGAAAGGAATCGGGTTGACGCCTTACGGCAACATTACGCGTTCCGAAAAAAGTGAGGAGCGTGATGGTCGCAGAAGAACCACACACTCCAGCAGTTAGGGGTGCCAGCTCGTAGCCCATAGACCGAGCGCGGCGTTGGAGATTCACATCGTCGGGCCAACGCCGGTTTCGGCGGCGCGGCTCGACAAATTCGTAGCGACCAACATCCATCATCTGCCATGCAAATCTCCAGATAGCCCTGGAAACCTTCTCGTACACCCAGCAAGCCTCAAAATACAGCCAGTCCAATGGGGCGGAGACGGCACCTACGTGTGGATGACGCTGTTGCGAATACATCTCGTTACAAATTGATACAATCTTGCCCATGACGGGCAAACCTGTGTGACGTCCTTTTATTATGACGGTCTTGGAAAAGCGCGATCCAAGGGAGTTGTGGGACTCCTGCGTTGCTCCCCAGTCAAACGCTCCTCGACCTCCCTGCGGTCGGGGAGCGCGGCTTTCCTGGAACCCGGCATTTGCAACGCACGACTGTGCGAACGGGGAAGAGTCTCCAAATCAATCTATAGTTGTATTTATGTCACGCAGATTTTTTTGAAGTATGCGTCAACATACCAGAAACACTGATTTAATTTGCGACTCAACTTTTTGTCAGCCTAACTGTGAAGTATCGCACAGCTTCCTTTTATGTGCGATAAGCAACTTTAAATTGAAGAATGGAGATCACTATGAACATCAAGAGCCTCCTCATCGGCTCCGCAGCGGCTCTCGCTGCTGTCTCTGGCGCACAAGCTGCCGACGCGATCGTTGCAGCAGAACCTGAGCCTCTCGAATATGTGCGCGTTTGCGACGCGTTCGGCACTGGTTTCTTCTACATTCCAGGCAGCGAGACCTGCCTCAAGTTCGGCGGATACATCCGTTTCGAAGGCCGCTTCGGCCAAGACCGACGCGGGTCCTCAGACTGGGACTTCAATACGCGCGCGCAGTTCGACGTTGATACACGCACCGAAACCGAGCTTGGTGCGCTACGTGGCTTGATCGGTTTCCGCGGTGAAGCCGCAAATGGCAGCCGTGAAGACAGTGCCGTCCACGTGGATCAGGCCTTCATCTCGCTTGGCGGCCTGACTGTCGGTAAGATCTACAGCGAATGGGACAACGACTTGGCCGGCGAAACCGATATTCTGTCGACCAATACCCTGTTCAATTCCGTCCGCTATACCTACCAGGCGGGAGGCTTTACAGCTTACATCGCGGCTGAGGAACTCGAAGGCATCGGCTTTGCAGGCAGCAATGAGCAGGACAACAATGTCGGCGTCAGCGGTTTTGTTGGGGGTACGATTGGCGCCCTCACCTACTCCATCGTCGGCTCCTATGATGTAGACTATGAAGAAGGTGCTGTGCGCGGCATGCTGTTTGCCGACATCGGACCTGGCACCCTGGGTCTGTCTGGCATCTGGGCTTCTGGTGTGAACTCCTACTGGGCTGAGAGCGAGTGGACCGTTGGCGCGGAATACGCATACAAGGCGACGGACAAGCTCACGATCATCCCAGGTGCACAGTACCTCGCCGGCGTTTCCTCAAGAGACGGCGACGGTGATATCATTGCTGCAGACTGGTCCGACAACGATGCTTGGACAGCCGGCTTGACTGTCGACTACCGCGTCGTTGAGGGCCTCACAACAATGATCACCGCCAACTACTATGAGGAGGATGGCGGGGACGGAGAAGTCCGAGGCTTCGTTCGTGTCCAGCGCGGCTTCTGAGCTCTAACATTTAAAAAAGCCCGGTCTAAAAACCGGGCTTGAAACATCCTGTGACGGGACGTGTGACGGCACAAAACGCCGCGGCTTTCACCCGTTCTGATGCATTTTCTTGGAAACGCTTTCCAACGGCCGACGGGTTGCGGATCAATCGGGACCGCGCGACAATGTTGCGACAATTTATTACATTTTTCCCAGTGCGGTCTGGCTATTGTTCCGATAAAATCTTCGGGCTCAGAGGGAAATCACATGCAAGCAGCGCCGCATATTGTGGTTGTCGACGACCACAGCGACATTCGAGATCTGGTAGGACAGTACCTGGAGAGGCATGGCTACCGAGTCAGCCTTGCAGACGGCGGTCCGACGCTGCGCAAAATAATCGAAACCGATCCCGCCGAGCTTATAGTACTTGACGTGATGATGCCGGGTGAAGACGGGCTGTCTATTTGTCGTCAGCTTCGTGTTTCAACGAATGTTCCGGTCCTTTTCTTGACGGCGATGGCTGACGATACTGACCGTATCATCGGCTTGGAGTTAGGTGCCGACGACTATCTTGTAAAACCGTTCAACCCGCGAGAATTGCTTGCCCGCGTTAGAGCAGTGCTCCGCCGCGCGGTGAGGGCGTCTCATTGCCAACAACCGGATTTCACAAAAAAGATTCGTATTGGCCAGTGGTGCGTTAATATGGGAAGCCAGGAACTTGCGGGCGACGATGGTGTCGGCGTTTCCCTGAGCACGGCCGAATTCAGGTTGCTTAAGGTTTTCATCCAACGTCCAGGACATGTTATGACACGCGATCAGCTTCTGGATCTTACTGTTGGAAGGACCGCCGAAATATTCGATAGAAGTATCGATAACCAGGTAAGCCGTCTTCGTAAGAAAATCGAGCAGGACCCAAAAAATCCAACAATCATCAAGACCCACTGGGGGGGCGGTTACAGTCTCGCAGTCGAGGTTGCTAGGGTATGACGGGTCGCTGGTTTCGTAGCATTGCCGCGCAGTTTATTGGCCTCACGCTACTGGCGCTGATAATATCCCAGGCACTAACATTCGGAATATCTTGGGATGAGCGTTCCAAGGCATTGAATGCTGCGATGAAAAGCGAGTTTTTTAGCCGCTCCTCTTCAATCACACAATTGATGGAGACCATTCCGGCAAACATGCGTGAACAGGCTTTGCTGGCGAGCGAGACACGTTACTCACGTTTCTGGCTGACTGACGGAGAGCCTGGACAGGAAATGACATGGCGGCGTCGGGCATCCATCGAGTTGTCGCGTCCTCTGGATAACTTTGTGGATCTGGCAAAGAAACATGGATCGCGGAACGCGACATCGACTCAGCTGGATCTGACACCAATCGGTCCAGCTCATGCCGGCGATATGTGGGGTCGTCCACGGCCAATTCTTTGGACCCTTCCGCAGCACGCTAAATTTATTTACCTGGGAGGTGGGACAGGGTACGGATTGGCTGTCCAGCTGAATGACGGACGCTGGTTGAATGCTGCAACCTACAAACCCCAAACAAACAGCTGGTGGACATCTACTTCTTTAACGTCTTTGGGCCTGACAGCGCTCATTCTGTCCATCATCGGAGCACTGATCGCCAGTCGGCTTGCTAAGCCACTCAAGAATCTAGCGACATCCGCTGAAGCTCTCGGTCGTGGGGAAAATCTTCCGGCATTGCCAGAGAGCGGGCCTGATGAGATACGGCGTACGGCAGAGGCGTTCAACAGAATGCAAAGCAGGCTACACCGTTTTGTGGAAGATAGAACGCGGATGCTTGCCGCCATAGGTCACGACTTGCGGACGCCGCTGACTTCACTTCGTTTACGCGCCGAATTCGTCCAAGACGCCAGTGTCAAAGAAAAGATGATTTCGACAATAGACGAAATGCAAAGTCTAACCGAAGCCGCAGTATCATTTGCGCGTGATGAGTCTGCTTCCGAGATCACGCGTGACATAGAGTTGGAAGCGCTCGTGGGGAGCATCTGCGACGATCATGCGGACATGGGACATCCTGTTCGGTTTATCGAGGGAGAGAAGCTTACGTACAGATGTCGACCTGACAGCCTCAGACGCGCCATTCGTAACCTTGTGGAAAACGCCGTGCGCTATGGCACCGAGGCAAAGGTCTCGATACGCAAGACGGCATCCACAGTGGAGATCCTGATTGAAGATCGAGGACCCGGTATTCCCGAGGACATGGTAGAGCGTGCTTTTGAGCCATTCGTTCGAATGGAAGCATCCCGAAACAGGGAAACTGGTGGTATTGGACTTGGTCTGTCAATAGCCAGAGCAGCTGCGCGCCAGCATGGTGGTGACATATTACTGGCTACAACAAGCGATGGAATGCAGGCTGTCATCTCTCTTCCAAGAGAAGGCAGCGTGATCAGCTCAGAAAGCGCCAAGTGTTGGGTATGGGATGGCCCGCCCTTCCGAGAACATCGAGTATGATGTCTCGTCATTGAAGGAAGAGGAGCCAGATTCTGACGATTTCGATACTTGGCTGCGACATAGGAAAGAACAGCTG
>JWIT01000026.1 GCA_000949895.1 Agrobacterium arsenijevicii
CGATGCTGACCGTGACATCAGGCTCGTAGGTCTCCTGGACTATAGCCAGCATCTCCGCTGTCGACCAGCGACGGCGCCGCTCCGGGCCGGACAGCACTTCTATCTTAGGTATGTGACTGGTCATAATGGGCACACTACTCCTAACACTTAACAAGTGGGAGATCGTGTCCGGAGATTTAGGGGGCCACTACAAAAACGATCATCGCCGATATGCCGAGCTACGGCTATCGCCGGGTTCACGCCATTCTGCGCCGAAACGCCAGCATCGATGGCCGCTCCTGGCCAAACGTCAAACGCGTCTACCGGGTGATGAAGGTGCATGGCCTGCTCCTTCAGACCATACCGGTACGAGTGATACCTGTGGCACAATGGCCGCCTCGCCGCGGAGCAGTCGAACCTACGTTAGTGTTCAGACGGCTTCGAATCGGCTGGGGGAGATGATCCGTGATGTCTCCCCCACATGATCTCTGTAAGGAGACCTTAGTGGTCGCTGCGTTCCCCCTGCAAAACAAATCGACCCACCGGGCTTCCCAGCTCGGGATACAGGCGCGGTTGCTTACCATCGAGATCTCTTATGCCAAACTCCATTCCAAGCTGAGCGGTGATATAGGTTTGACCAGATCGCTCCATGAGATTCGGTTCTCGCCAGAGTCGCTCGATAACTAAGCCCGTAAATTCTGGTGTTTCAAAGTTCGGAAGATCTGCGACCAACTTGGCAGGGAGGTTTTCCTTCGGAATTGCCTTGAGCTTGTCAGACAAGACAAACCCGGGCCAAATCGAAACGGACGCCACCCCGTGTCGCCGCAAGTCAACTGCCATGTCGAAGCTCATTTTGTCAGTACCCCCCTTTGCGGCGCCATAGGCCGGACCATAGTGGTATGACACGGCACCATAAAACGAAACGTGCGCCATCAGACTTTTGCCAGTCTCTATCATAAGAGGGGCTGCGAAATAGGAAGCCACATAGTTGGACCGGAGACCAACCGTAATCATGTCCGCAAGGCTAAGTGGCTTCTCCCAAAACCCACCGGGTGCAGGTAGTGCTCTAAGGTCCACGGCAGCGGCATTGTTCACGAGAATATCCAGCCGGCCAGCGTCCTTTCTTACACGCTCAAATAGGGCTTTAACCTGTGTGTCGTCTACATGATCACATTGGACAACGATTCCGGTGCCGCCATTGGAGTTGACTTCTTCGGCCGCGTGACAAAGCTCTTCCAGGTTCCGGCCGGTTATGTAAACCACTAACTCCCTACCCCCAAGTGCTCTGGCAATTCCTCGTCCCAAACCGCGACTGGCACCGGTAACTATTGCTACACCGCTTGACATCTATCTGTTGCTCCTTGACTGCGTTTCGATCGTGTTTCAGTGCATTGCCGAATAGCAGTTAGTTGCGTTGGGCAACAACGACTGTCAATGAGCGCTTGGCCTGCCCGGCACTGGCCGCGGTTGCAGAGGATATAGCATCGAGCTCATATCGATGACGAACCGATACCGCACATCCTTATCGACGACACGAGAGAACGCCTCGTTCATCTGATCAGGCCGGATGATTTCGACGTCAGCTAGGATCCGGCGTGATGCACAGAAATCTACCATTTGTTATGTCTTAGTGATTCCACCAATAAGCGAACTGGAGAGTAAGTGGGGTCCAGGTGTCACATTGACTTGGATGCATTGGCGATATGTGGCTTCGCGGACGACGTCGTCACTGCCGGGAGGTAAGCGTACCTCCCGGCATTTTGGACATTACCGTAAAGCTATACCGGCGTTAGGCGTATTAAGTGCTTCCTCGAATAGGACCTTTCCTGGGCCGGAAAGCCATTGATCCAGTTTCAGCATCGGTCCGAATTCCCGCTCCAGTACGGGGATGTCTGCGACCCCGGCTACGACACCGTTATCGACAAGCATGGTAAGCCGTCGCAGGAAATCATTTCCGGCCAGTAACTCTTCGGAAAACCGCTGATAACGAATAGGACGGCCTGCCGCCCGAGAAAATGCCTCTTCCAAAGATTCCCCCGTGACATCCTGCCCTGACAGTTCCAGCGCCTGACCAGCATAGCGTTCAGGTTGGCAAAGTATCTGTGCATTGATGCGCCCGAGATCATTAAGCGCTATCATCTGCATCGACTGATCCCTCCTCATGAAAAATGTGAAGACGTCGGTATTCAACCCCATTCCGGGAAGCATCATCATTTCCATGAAACTGGCCGGACGAGTGATTGTTGCAGCAATCGGCAAGCTGCGAATGTGTTCTTCGATCTGAGACTTGCTGTCGAAATGACCCATGCCGGTATGGCCTTTTCCTGCTGCCCCTCCGGAAGAATATACAAGATGAGCGACCCCGGCCGCCAGAGCGCTGTCGGCAATAGCCTTGCCTTGCGCAACTTCCTGATCATCCGTGACCAGTCCAGAAGGCGAACTGGTCTGCACGCTGAAAACACCTCGTATCCCGGTCATAGCACGATCAATCGATGCTCGATCTAACAGATCACCGACCGCGAGTGTTATTCCCTCAGTGGCAAGCGCTTTGGCCTTTTCGCTCTGCGGATCACGAACGAAGGCACGAACCTCCCGGCCCGCTTCACGCAGCGACCTTGCTACGACACCGCCTTGTTGACCAGTAGCCCCGAAGACAAGAAATTCTGGGGAATTCGACATGATAGTTCTCCATAATAACCCTTTGCTAGTTACCATGTGGAATTAATATAAAAGCCGCGCAAGACGGCACATCTTTGGTCCTCAGTCACACGGAGAGAACCAATGGAAATCGTTGGAGAAGGTTCACATGTCGCGTGAAATCAATGGTCGGCCTGTTATCGAAACGTCCCATGGGCCTGTGTTGACGCCCTGTGCTCCTGGAAGTGTGCTGGCGCGGCTTGGCGACAAGTGGACGATTCTCGTGATCTCGCTGCTTTCGCTCTTCCCCGACGCCCCAATTCGGTTCGGAGCGCTCCGGCGGGGAATTCCCGACATCTCGCAGAGAATGCTAACGCTGACTCTTCGCAATCTTGAAAGAGATGGCCTTGTGGCACGGCACTATTACACCGAACTGCTGCCCCGCGTGGAATACGAGCTAACGGACCGAGGGAGGTCGATGCTGAAACCGCTGGCCGGGTTTACCGATTGGATTCGGGACACATGGCAGGACATCGAAGCATCCAGAAACAAGTTTGACGCGGGGGAACGGAGCGGCAATTGAATCGGCTGCGGTGCCGACGGGAGCCTGCCCGCGCGATGGCGGCTATCCGGGCAGCAGGTGCACCTTCCTCAAGGCGGATCGTGACTGGACCGATGACAATCTCGGCGCGGGAAATTGCTTTGCTGGTCGGCGGCTCCGGTGCGGGCGTCTCCACAACCATGGTCGCGAATTCGACTGCATCTTCCGGCTCAGGCAAGACCAGCTTACCCTGCCGCGCCAGTGTTCGCCAGGACGACAGGTGGTTGGCCTTGATGCTATTGCGTCCGCGACTTCGTTCACCATCACACCCGGCCGCAAGCTTTCCGATACGATCCGCGCCTTGACTTCGTCCGGCCATTGCCGATGAGCCTCACGTCAGTTCCCCCGCGTCGCGAGAACCTCCATGTAGAATCCATGGAGAAACTCCTATCGCTCGTCCATGGAACGTGGATCGCAGATCAGGCAACAGCGGGCAATGTGGGGTCAGAACACCGGTTACACTGGAGAGGCGCCTCCTGCCTTAGATGAGAAGGCGATTGTCAGCTGGTTCGCTGTACGACGAGAGCAAGCCGACGTTGACCATCGATTTTTTCAGAGGCGACAGATAGGGATTTGGATTGAAGCCCTGAGAGATGCTCGTCAGAATGTTGTCGAACGTCGAACGCGACGGAACGAATTCGTCTGCGTTCGGCCAAACTCTTATTTGTCTTGTGCCCATCGCTGGAACGATCATGAATCTACGAGCACATCTTCGTAGATCATTGATTTGGCATCAGGGCGCGGAGATGGATCAATTCCGCATCGAGACTGGGCCTTGAGAGTTACTTCCGTGTCCCGCAAAGCCCATGGCAGCGCGGCAGCAACTAAAATGCCAACGGCCTTCTACGCCAGCATTTTCCAAAAGGAGCGGATATCAGTCAGCATGGGGTTCATGATCTCAGTGCTATAATATGCTCATACCAATAAACAGATGTATTTGAGCTCCAGGAACTCTTCCATGCCACATCTTGACCCCTCACGGCCGAGGCCAGAGCATTTCATGCCGCCGAATGGCGCTTCTGCCGTAGAGATAAGCCCTGTGTTGACACCGACCATGCCGTATTCAAGCGCTTCGGCTACGCGGAAGACACGCGAAAGTTCACGAGTGTAGAAATAGGAAGCTAAACCAAACTCCGTATCATTTGCCTGATGAATTACATCGTTTTCATCTTTGAAGCGGAAAAGCGGCGCAACCGGCCCGAATGTCTCTTCATGCGCGAGCATCATGCCAGCGGTTACATCAGCGAGTACGGTCGGTTGGAAGAAGTTCCCGCCCCTTTCGTGCCGGGCGCCACCCAGCATGACACGTGCGCCTTTCGACTGGGCGTCCAAAATATGCTCCTCAACCTTTGCAACGGCAGCGCTATCGATCAGCGGACCAAGTGCTACGTCTGGGTCCATACCGTTACCGACCCGCAGCTTCGATACTGCCTTGCAAAGCCGCTCCGAGTACGCCTCGAATACTCCGTCCTGCACATAAATACGGTTGGCGCAGACGCACGTCTGACCATTGTTGCGAAATTTGGAGATGATTGTACCCTCGACTGCGGCATCCAGGTCAGCATCATCGAACACGATGAAGGGTGCGTTGCCACCAAGCTCCAACCCCATCTTTTTGATCGTCGAGGCGCTTTGACGCATTAGCTCGGCGCCAACGTCGGTCGAGCCGGTGAATGTTACTTTGCGAACAAAGGGATTGGAGGTGAGCTCTGCCCCAATCTCTCGAGCCCGGCCGGTAACAACGCTGAAAAGTTCTGGAGGGATACCTGCGCGCTGAGCGAGGATTGCGAGCGCAATCGCGGAGAACGGCGTCTGGGACGCAGGCTTCAAGACAACTCCGCACCCTGCTCCCAAGGCCGGAGCGGCTTTCCGGGTGATCATCGCGTTTGGAAAATTCCATGGCGTGATGGCTGCGACGACGCCGATCGGTTGCTTCATCACCAGTATGCGCTTGTCCGGCTGATGCCCCGGAATGATGTCGCCATATACGCGACGTGTTTCCTCGCCGAACCACTCCACGAAACTGGCACCGTAGAGGATTTCTCCCTTGGCCTCGCCCAAGGGTTTGCCCTGCTCGAGCGTGAGAATTTCGGCGAGATCATCCTTGTTCTCGACGATGAGCTCGAACCAACGCCGTAGGAGACCAGAACGATCTTTGGCCGTGCGGGCGGCCCATGCTGGCATCGCCAATTGCGCGGCTTCGATAGCTTTGCGTGTGTCGACCGCTCCCAGCTTCGGAACGCGGCCGAGAAGACGACCATCGGCCGGATTGACCACATCTACCGAGGGACCATCGCCGGCTTCGATCCATTGCCCGGCGACGGGAACGGCCTGTCTGAACAAGGTATTATCTTTGAGAGCCATGGCCTTTGTCCTTTATGGAAGGTGCCCGCGCGGCTAGCGCGCGATTTCGAAAAGAATTTCGCTTGTGATATGACGAGTGCCGTAGCGGGAATCCGGGGACCCAACGCCAATTCCACGCGAACAAGCGCGACCGATGGCCTCAAAAATTGTGGTCGCGAGTTCCGTCTGCCCCAGGTGCTCGAACATCATTGCGGCCGACCATGTCGCAGCAATAGGATTTGCCGCGTCCTTGTCTGCGATGTCTGGTGCTGAGCCATGGACCGGCTCGAACATGGAGGGCGAGCGCCCAGTCGGGTCGATGTTTGCGGATGCCGCAAATCCAAGTCCTCCCTGGATTGCCGCGCCGATATCGGACAAGATGTCGCCGAACAAGTTGGACGCGACAATCACATCCAATGTTTCCGGGAACATGATCATGCGAGCGGCAATGGCATCAACGTGATAGCTGCGCACCTCGACGTCCGGATATTCCGTAGAAAGTTCCCTTGTTACGTCGTCCCAAAAAACCATCGAGTGGCGTTGCGCGTTGGACTTCGTTACTGAAGCAAGAAGCTTCCTGCGTTTTCGCGCCGTTTCAAAGCCGTACCGCAGAATCCGCTCTACGCCGTTGCGCGTGAAAACACTCGTCTCGACCGCGACCTCTTCTGCGGTACCACGGTGTACCCTGCCACCAGCACCAGAATACTCTCCTTCCGTATTTTCACGGATGCAAAGGACATCGATGTTCCCGGCACGAAGGGGCCCTTGCACACCAGGAAGCAGTTTGTGCGGGCGGACATTCGCATAAAGGTCGAATTCTTTTCGGATGCGAAGAAGCAATCCATGTAGCGAAACGTCATCCGAGACTTTCGCTGGCCACCCAATAGCGCCAAGCAAGATTGCGTCATATCTCCGGAGCGTTTCAATGCCGTCCGCCGGCATCATAGATCCCGTTTCAATATAGTGATCGCAGGACCAGGGAAATGTCGTAGCCGAGAGTTTAACGCCGCAGGCCGCCGCGGCGGCAAGCGAAATCTCCCAGGCTGCCGCAGTCACTTCAACGCCTATGCCGTCCCCGGGAATGATTGCAATTTTTAGGTCCGCCATGATCTTGGTCCATGCTTCCAGAGTTTCGTTTAGCCCATGCGGCCCCGTTGCCCGGGCTTCGGTTCATTGCTGACGAGCTTATTCACGGTGTCATGCCGTCATCCAAGCCGGAAATGCTACGGTTGAAATGAGACCCAAGGCTGCTCAACAAGAGCGCAGCCGTTGGATCTGAAGGCCGCGGCCCATTGTTCCGCCGCCTGCCACTTCAAATCAAAAGTATTCTTCACTCGGCCGTTTCGACCTCCTGATCTGACGCTCGCGCAAGCTGCGCTCGACTGATGAACCGGAACCCCAAACAATACTCAGTGGCATGGGTGGACGGCGATGAATTTAAGATCGAGTTCGTCATCGTGAGAAGTATGTTTTGCCGTTGCCGAGATATCGATTATGCCGATACGTTGTTCCAGCCGCAAATGGCACACAAAGACAAGGGCGGGCAGAATTCGCCCGGACAAGGGGAATATGTATGTATTTTACGTTCAGACAGGTCCAGTACTTTGTGCTAACGGCCGAACTAGGAACCATATCTGGCGCGGCGACGGCCGCGCGAATCTCTCAATCCGCAATTACCGAGAGCATCCGACAACTCGAAGAGCAGGTTGGAAGTGCGTTGTTTTCCCGCCATGCCCGGGGGATCGCACTAACATATGAGGGGCACCGGTTCCTGCGGCACGCCCAACTCATTATTTCCACGGTCAAAGATGCCGAGGACGCCTTCACTGCAAAAAACGACAACGTCGCCGGAAACCTTCGTCTTGGGGTAACTAATCTCGTGGCTGGCTATTTTCTTTCTGACATTCTCGCTCGGTTCCGGCGCGTGTTCCCTGAAGTATCGGTAGAGGTGGTCGAGGACCACCGGAGATATATTGAACATCTCCTCATCAGTGGCGAGCTGCAACTAGCACTTATGGTGATATCCAACATCGAAGAACAATTTGCCCTGTCGGTCGATCCGCTTATGCGATCGAGATTCAGAGTCTGGGTGTCCCCAAAGAATGACCTCGCCGACAAAAGCCGTGTCAAATCATCCGATCTGCGGGATCAAAAGCTTATCTTGCTGGCGAATGAGGACTTGCTGGAATCGATCTCCGGTTGGCTACAGGGCGAGGAACTGATCGATCAGGTCTTCTTGAGAACGACTTCAGTAGAAGCGGTCCGAAGCCTGGTGGGTACCAATACGGGCGTCGCCATTATGCCCGACCTCGCCTTTCGCCCCTACACTCTCGAGGGTGATCGTCTTGAAGCCCGACCGGTCGAGGGCCTCTCGGTAACGTTGGACGTCGGTCTGGTATGGCGGCAAGGGTCGCCGGACACAGACCAAGCCGAGATTTTTAAAACCGTCGCCCGTGACTACCACTCGAAGCGATAGGCGAGTGAGGTATCAATAAAACCGATATGTCATCCCAAGCATTTCGGATTTTCCCTTTGCTCGGTTCCGCGACAAACTGCTGAAGATCAGATCGCAGCAACACGTTGCGGTGGTTGCAGATCGCCCATAGGTCAGGGAGACACTTAATGGATATGATTACAACTCCGGCGTTTTCGACGAAGCTGCTTATAAACGGCGAACTTGTTGAGGGTATTGGCAGCGACGAGAAAATCTTGAATCCGGCGACAGGTTCGATACTTGTTTCCGTCAAGGAGGCGAGCCGGGAACAGGTCAACGCCGCAGTGGCCGCTGCGCAGTCTGCCTTCAAGACTTGGTCTCTTACGACACCGCGGCAGCGCTCCGAACTTTTGTTGGAAGTTGTCGAGCATCTCAAGCAGAATGTTGAAGCTTATGCGCGTCTCGAATCCCTGAATTGTGGCAAGCCCTATCTCGGCATGCTCAATGGTGAAATGCCGGCCATCATCGATGCGATTCGTTTCTTCGCCGGTGCTTGCCGAGTGTTGAACGGTAGCGCTGCCGGAGAATATGTCGAAAATCATACGTCCATCATCCGCCGGGATCCGGTCGGTGTCGTGGGCTCCGTTGCGCCATGGAACTTCCCGCTGATGATGGCCGCCTGGAAGGTCTTCGCGCCGATTTCGGTTGGCAACACCGTCGTCGTGAAGCCGTCCGAGCAAACCCCCCTGACGCTTCTTCGGCTTTGCGAATTCCTGGCGACCCTATTGCCGAAGGGTGTCGTCAACGTGGTTACCGGCCGGGGAGAGTCTGTGGGCTCGACGCTCGTATCGCATCCCGGCGTCGCGATGGTCTCCTTGACCGGTGACGTCACCACCGGGCAGAAAGTTCTGCAATCCGCTGTTACGACACTGAAGCGCACGCATCTCGAGCTTGGCGGGAAAGCGCCCGTGATCGTTTTCAATGATGCCGATCTGGACGCCGTCGTCGAAACGGTGCGCATGGCGGGGTTCGAAAATGCGGGTCAGGATTGCTGCGCGGCTTGCCTCGTCTACGCCCAATCAGGTGTCTACGAAAAGGTCGTGGAGAAGCTCAACACCGCAATCAAGAGCATTCGCCGCGGCGCTCCTGAGAACGAACAGACTGAACTCGGCCCGCTAATCAGCCAGCGTCAGCGGGACCGCGTCGAAAGTTTCGTTCAGCGCGCACGCAGCTCGCCGCACGTTGAAGTTCTGACAGGCGGGAAGCCGGCCCTAGGAGACGGCTTTTACTACGAGCCCACTCTCGTCGTCGGCGCAAATGTTCAAGACGAAATCGTCCGTCGCGAAGTCTTCGGTCCGGTTGTGGCGGTGGCCCGCTTCGAAACCGCCGAGCAAGTAGTCGATTGGGCGAACGAGAGCCACTACGGCCTAGCGTCTTCCGTGTGGTCGTTAAACACCACGACAGCGCTCAAGGTTGCCGCCCGTCTTCGCTACGGCACGGTCTGGGTAAATCAGCACTTCACGCTTTTAAGTGAAATGCCGCACGGTGGTCTGAGACATTCCGGCTACGGCAAAGACCAGTCGATCTATAGCCTCGAGGACTATACCTCGATCCGCCATGTGATGTTCAACTTCTCGTAACGAAGCAGAGGAGCACCGCGATGGTCTGTGCTGGTTTAGTTCAAATTGAGAGGCAGGCGTTGATCCTCGCACCGTCCGACGAGGCTTACTGCAATTTGGAGACCGCCCGCGATGCCCACTCCAGGTTGCCACAGTCCCGAGCGCAAACAGGCGAGCAGATGATCTCAGATGCAATTGTTGGGCGAACGTGGAAACGGGATTTTGTCCCGAAGCCACGCCGGTTCCGCAGCAAGAAGACAGAGGAGGATAGAGATGTCTGAAGACCTCCTCGAAAGATTTGACGGAGGTGGAGATGGTGCCCGTTCTCGGGTGCAGGCGCACGAGGTCGCGCGGGTACTTGAGCAGTATTGGGGAGTGCGCGGACGCGTTCGAAGCCTGGTAGCGGAGCGTGATGAGATTCTTGAAGTTACTACTGCCGACAACGGCCATTATGTCCTGAAGATCTACAGTGCATCGGAATCAACGTTCTTGGCCGATCTGCGGGCTCGGGCCTGCGTCCACATCGCCGAAATTGATCCGGTCCTGCCGGTGCCGGAGATTATCCGCACGAATGGGGGCCTGCAGGCGATCGCTACGTTGGAGAGTGGTGAAGACCGTGTCGTCCAATTGATGACCTTCCTCGACGGCATACCGCAGGTCGACACCCAAAGAAGCAGCCGGCAGGCATTCGAAATCGGGAGGGCCCTTGCAAGAACTGCAAGCGCGCTTGCCACATTCAAACATCCTGCCGATCGGAGAAATCTCGTCTGGGACCTGGCAAATGCAGCAAGCGTGCGACCGCTGCTCCCGGAGATCAACTCCGATCGCTGGCAAATGCCTCACCGGATCTTGCAGCGTTTCGAGGATATCAGCCATGGCAAGCTGCAAGATTTGCCTTCGCAAGTCATCCATAATGACTTCAACGGGCACAATCTACTCATGGATCCTCTCGATGCGACGAGGATCACCGGGATCATCGATTTCGGAGACGTGACGAGAAGCCAGCGGATCAACGATGTTGCGATCGCAGCTTGCTATCAAGTGCGTTTCGATGAACCGGGACTTTCCGGGGCGCTCGGCGTGGCGCAAGGCTACAATTTCGTCTCGAGGTTGGATCAGCAGGAGATTGAAATCCTCTATGACCTTATGCTCACGAGACTAGCGATGGCGGTTGCCATTACGGAATTTCGTGCGATCCGCCTTCCGGAACGCGCAAGCCAGATACTCAAAAACACCGGCTACGCGTGGCGCGCGCTATCGCATTTAACAAGCCTCGACAGAAATTGGGCAGCTGATCAGTTTTTTGCTGCCTGCGACAGGGAGACTTTCTCATGATTAAGCCGTTGATGATCAACGCGTTCGATCCAGATGCGGTTGACGGGCTGGACAATGAGACCATCCGGCTCATTGAGCGGCGCAAGCAGGTACTCGGACCTTCCTATAAACTCTTTTACGAAAGACCGGTGCACGCCGTTTCAGCCGAGGGTGTATGGATCACCGACGGCCAGGGACAACGCTATCTGGACGTCTACAACAATGTTCCCTCTGTCGGCCATAGCCACCCAAGGGTTGTCGAAGCCGTCTCCCGGCAGATGGCATTACTTAACACCCACACGCGTTATCTGAACGATGTCGTATTGAGTTACGCGGAAAAACTTTTGGGACATTTTCCGTCTGAACTGTCGAATGTGATGTTCACCTGCACGGGTAGTGAATCGTCTGATCTTGCCCTGCGGATAGCTAAAACTCATACCGGCGGTGCCGGCATTGTCGTGACCGAGAACGCTTATCACGGCCTCACCGAGCAGATTGCGCGGATGTCTCCATCGCTGGGGGTTGGCGTTCCGCTATGGCCCAATGTCAGAACTGTCCCGGCGCCGGATGCCTACCGCCTCGGACCTGAGAAAGTCGCTGAAGTCTTTTCTACATCGATCAATGAAGCTTTCGAAGATTTGTCTCGCCATGGGTTCAAGCCAGCCGCGTTTGTCGCAGACATGGTCTTCTCATCCGATGGCATCTTCGCAGACCCTCCGGGTTTTCTGAAGCCTGCTCTCGACGCGGTGCATGCTGCAGGTGCCTTGTTCATTGCCGATGAAGTCCAACCGGGATTTGGGCGGACCGGGCCAATGTGGGGATTTGCGCGCCATGGCATCGTGCCCGATCTGGTCCTGATGGGTAAACCAATGGGCAACGGTCTGCCGATCGGCGGCGTGGTGGCTCGCCCTGAAGTTCTGGGCGAATTTGCAGCTACCGCCCGGTATTTCAACACGTTCGGTGGAAATCCCGTCTGCTGCGCGGCCGCTCACGCCACGCTTTCCGTGATTGAAGACGAGGGGCTTGCCGAGAATTCCCTGAACGTCGGCAACTACTTACAGCGCGGTCTTCGCGAACGGACAGCCGGCTTGGCGGCCGTTGGAGATATCCGTGGCGCGGGCCTCTTTGTGGGTCTGGACTTCGTCAAGGATTCCCGGACCAGGGAGCCTGACGGCGATCTCGGCCTGTTCGTTGTAAATGCACTGCGCGACAGGAACATCCTGATCAGCGCGAGCGGCGTTGAAGGAAATGTTTTGAAGATCCGCCCGCCGCTACCGTTTGCGACGGAGCATGCTGACATCTTTCTGGATGCTTTCGAGCACGTCATTCGCAGCACCGAGTTCCAGCGCAAGGCAGCGGTGCAATAGCCGGTCGCCTTGCGCAAGGCGACCATCGTTCAACACATACGTGAGGGCATGGCATGAGCTTCGTTCAACTCAGCAACGTCACAAAATCTTTCGGTCATTATGAGGCAGTGAAAGGGATCAGCCTCGACGTCGCGGACGGCGAATTTCTTGTTTTGCTCGGCCCGTCGGGTTGCGGCAAATCAACGTTGATGCGGATGATTGCCGGAATCGAAACCGTAACGTCGGGTGCCATCAGGATTGGTGGCAAGGATGTCACGGATTTGTCACCGAAGGACAGAAATGTCGCGATGGTTTTCCAAACCTACGCGCTCTACCCGCATCTCACGGTTCGGGCCAACATTGAGTTTCCATTGCGGAAGATGAAACTCGACCGCAAGCGGATCGAAGAACGCATGCTCTGGGCCGCTCGGATGTTCAGGATTGAGCGGCACCTTGATCGCAAGCCGAAGCAACTTTCGGGCGGCGAGCGCCAACGCGTTGCCTTGGCAAGAGCCTTGGTACGAGATCCGTCTGTGTTCATGATGGATGAACCGTTGTCGAACCTCGATGCAAAACTGCGAGCGACGGCACGGCAGGAGATTCAGCAGTTCCAGGCAGAAACCAAGGCGACCACGATTTACGTCACACATGATCAGGTCGAAGCCATGTCGCTGGGTCATAGAATTGCTGTCCTGTCGGAAGGCCTGGTGTGTCAGGTGGGGACACCGGATGAAATCTATAACCGCCCGGCCAACACGTTCGTCGCAACATTCGTCGGTTCACCGGCGATGAACCTCGTGGCGCGTGGCAATCTCCTCGAAGGCTTCCGTCCGGAGCAACTGCTTCCAGATGGCCTGATTGCAGAAAAGGCCGCGACGAGGGAAATCAGTATCATCGTACGGCGGATAGAGAAGCTCGGCTCCACTCAGCTCGTCTACGGCACGCTGGAGGGTGCCGACGATGTTCAGATTGTTGCCGACGTGCCCGCAATGGCTGGCGGCAAATTTGCGATCGGAGAGCGGCAGACATTTCGAGTGCCGCTCCGGGAAATTCACTCGTTCGACAAATCGACCGGAAAACGCCTGGAATTAAGTGCTGCTACCGCGGCCTGATGAACCGGGAGCCGCCGTTTTGAACGGGTTAATCAGTCGCGCTGACTGGCCGCGCGACGTGCTTGGTGGTGTTGGACACGCGTTCGGTCCCGGTAAAAGGCATCACATCTGAAAGTCAGAAATGGACCGATAATAACAACCGAAAAACGATAGGGGAATGAACAATGACTAATACACCTCGTTTTACAGTTCCGCATATATCGCGTCGTTTCCTGCTGCAATCGAGCGCCATTGCGCTTGGAGCCGCAGCTTTGCCCGGGGATTTATTCGCGCAGGGCAAAATGGTTGTCAGCCATTCAAACTGGCGCTCAACCGAATTGCCGGAGATATTCTCGAAGGTTTTCGACGACTATCGCAAAGCCAACCCAAATGTCGATCTGCAAATCGAGGAGATTGGCTTCATCGAGTACATCAAGAAAATGGAGCTTTCAGGCCAGGCCGGCGCATTGCCGGACACGCTCGAGCTCTGGGTCCCCACGCAGCTCGCTCGCTTTGTCGAGGAAGGCTGGATCGCTCCCCTGGACGAACTGATCGACGCAGATAAGGCGGCCGGCAGCGATATTCTTGGCGCCTATGAGCCGTGGGCAGACACGGGCTACAAGGGTTCAACCTACGTCCTTCCCTCGCTTGGCCTCACCAATGTGCTCCTCTGGAACAGAACGGCATTCAAGGAGGCTGGTCTTCCGGACCGCGCTCCCGAGACCATCGGCGAGATGTTGGAATTCGCAATGAAACTGAACAAGCCGCCGGAAATGTATGGCCTCGGTCTCGATGGTAACGGGCCTGAGCTTTGGCTTGCTCTGGCCTGGATGTTCTACGCCAATGAAACCCGCATTGGTCGGGTTGGAGGCGACTTCCAGATCAACAAACCAAAAGCGGTCGAAACCGTTCAGTTCATCGTGGATCTCGTGAACAAGCATGGTGTCGTGCCGTCTTTCACGACAACTGACTTCGAGAAGTTGCGGAGTTCATTTGCATCCGGGCGTGTCGCGATGATGCCGGACTGGAATGGCGTCCCGGCGGTGATCGATGGGTTGAAGCCGACATTCGAATGGGCGATCTCGCCGCTGCCGAAGGGTAAGACCACAGGGGCGATGCTGATGGGTGGTGACAGTACCTACGCGATCAGTGCCAAAGCGAAGGACAAGAAGGCCGCCTGGGAGTTCATCAAGGTCCTGGCAGGCCATGACACCCAGCAGGCGATTGCCGACAAGTGGCCTTTCCTGATCACCCGGAAAGAGATCTGGAATGAGGTTGAGAATGGCACTGTTGGCACATCCGACTCGCTGAAGGTCGCCTTGGAGCAGTCGCGGCGTCCGAACGCCTACGATACCTACAGAGAGATGCCTCCCCAGCTGTTGCAGGCCGTCGACATCTTCCGAACCGAGCTTCATGGCGTGGTCGCCAACCAGCAGACCGCTCAGGAAGCAATGGACAGGGTCGCCGACCAATGGGCCGACCTCTATCAGCAATGGGACGAAAGCTACGGCGAACTCGGAGACCGCTACACCCGATAGGCAGGGGGGGCGAAGGCAGCGCGCGGCCATTGGGCCGCGCAAACCAATTTGAAAGGAATACGCCGTGGCCGTTGATAGCCTTACACCGCGAGAGCGACCTTCCGCGGTTCGCCGCCTGATCCGCGGCAACTATCACACTTACATTATACTTGGGCTCCTGCTCGGTGTGATGCTGCTGCCGATCGCTTACATGCTCGTCATTGCGATCACCCCCGCCGACCTGCTGTTCAAGCAGGTTATCCCTGATCGGGTGACCTTTCAGAATCTCCTGAAGGTGTTCTCGACCGAGGAACTGGTACTGCCGTTTCGAAACTCCGTTGGAATCTCCGCCCTCACGGCGTTTTTCACGATCGTTCTGGCGGCGCCAGCCGCATACGGCATGTCACGCTACCGGGTGCAATTGTCCGGAACACTTATCGTTCTGCTGCTCTTTACCCAGGTCATCCCGGTTGAAATTCTGGTCCTGAGCTACTTCCCATTCCTGAGGTCCGTTGGCCTCATGGATACCTGGATCGGGCTGATTTTCCTGGACACAACGCTGACCGTGCCGTTCTGCACCCTCATCCTGAAGTCCATGTTCGACGGCGTGCCGGAGGACATCGAGCAAGCCGCGCGCATCGATGGATGCAACTCTCTGGAATGTTTCTTTCGCGTAACGCTTCCGCTCAGCTGGGGTGGCATTCTGGCGGCGTTCATCTTCGCCTTTTTGATGGCGTGGCAGGAATTCCTCTACGGGCTTACGTTTACCGCTTCACTCGCGGCGCGTCCAATCACAGTCGCGCTCAACCTCCTGATCGGTCACTATACGATCAGCTGGGAAGTGCTCATGGCTGCAAGCTTCCTATCCGCGTTTCCGCTGCTCGTCGTATTCGCGCTTTTCCAGGGCGTATTTATTAAGGGAATGGTTGCGGGAGGTGTGAAATGATCATCGAGCAGCAGTCTCAGGAAGCTTTGGCTCCGCTCAATGTAAACCGCGTGAAGCTCGCAAGAGCCCGCCGGCGAGAGTGGGCATTCTTTGTCGGGCCAACTTTCCTCTTCCTGATCGTCACCGGCATATTTCCGCTGGTAGCGAGCATCTACACGGGCTTTTTCCAGACGCGACGCGGGGAGCAGCATTTCGTCGGCCTTACCCATTACAAATGGGCCTTGCACGACGACGTCTTCTGGAACTCGACGATTAACAGTTTCATCTTTACCGGCGGCACAGTCATAGGGCATCTGTTGATCGGCTTGACCTTTGCACTTCTGTTGAATTCGGCAAAAAGCATGCAATCTTTTTGGCGGGGCCTGCAGTTCATTCCCTGGCTCTTTCCACCTGCAGCCGTGTCGATCCTTTGGATATTGATCTATCAAGGTCAGTTCGGGCTTTTGAATTCCCTGCTTCGCGAAGTCGGCCTCGGAAACTGGGCCGTTGATTGGCTTGGGCAACCATCTTCCGCACTGGCGGCCGTAACGATCGCCAGCATCTGGAACTGGTATCCCTTCCTGACCTTGGTCTTGTTGGCTGCCTTGCAGAACGTCCCCGATGATCTCTATGAAGCTATGGACGTCGATGGGGGAAGCGCCTGGGACAAGTTCCGCCTCGTCACGCTGCCCCATCTCGCTCCTGTGATGCTGACGGCTTGCCTGCTCGACTTCTTCTGGACGTTCCGGTTCTTCGACATGACGTGGATCATGACGAAGGGCGGTCCGGGGAGATCTTCGGAAGTGCTGGCGACCTATCTCTATAAGCTGGCATTCCAGGAATATCGTTTTGATCGGGCAGCAGCCGTTGGCGGTCTCATTCTCCTGATGATGGCGGTTCTCACCGGGCTTTACCTGGTCGCCTACCGATATGTTGAAAATCTTTCCGGACGCGAAAGAGCGTCACCGCACGCGAGCTAGGGGGACGATCCCACCCCTCAAGACATTTCCGATTACCAAAGGAGTAACAAATGCGCATGAAAACGATGTTGATCGTTTTTTCCGGCAAGGGCGAGCAGATTGGCCATGCAGACGGGTTTGTATCGTCAACGGCCGACGGCGTCATCGCAAGACCCGAACTGGCAGGTGTCGGTCAGGACGGCCAGTTATCGAGCCCGTGCGGGAAAGCCCGCTTCGAGACCGTCGTGATGGCGAGAGACGGCCGCACCGTGGAGGCTGGTCGGGTCCTTTTCCCTGAAATCGACAGCTACCTCGACGTGTTTACGCCAGAGACCGGCATCGTGCTCTCGGCAGACGAGGGAAAGGAAATTGGTTCGATCACTTGGCACATTCGGGACGGCGGTGGCGCGTTCGCCGGAGCGACCGGCGTCGTAACCGGCAACTTTGTAGGATACCCGGATGGGACATTTGTCGACCATCAAGTTTACCGGCTGCTCTTACCCTGAAGGACAGAGAAATGCGGGCCAAGCCTTGATCAAGGCCGCAGCCCGGAAATGACCCCAGATGATGAACCTGACTGGCTTGAGTGCCCTCATGGAAAGGACCGCCTAATATGAACCCAGGATCCGTGTCTACGGTGAAGACTGACGCCATTGTGATCGGAGCGGGTCACAATGGTTTAGTTTGTGCAAACTATCTTGCGAGGGAAGGACTTCGTGTCCTCGTTCTCGAGGCGCGCGACGTGATTGGCGGCGCTTGTGTCAGCGAGGAGCTCGTCCCCGGTGGCACATTCTCTTCCTGTTCCTACATCCAGATGATGTTGCGACGCGAGGTTGTCGAGGATCTGGAACTAAAAAAATACGGTCTGGTTTCAGTCGCACCTGACATGCTTGAGATGGGCCTATGGGAAGACGGCGACCACGTCATGCTGTGGCGCGACATTGACCGGACCCTGAAATCCATGGAAAGACACAATGCTCGTGATGGCGCGAATTTCATGCGCTTTGGAACGCGGTTGAGGCGTTTTGGTGAATTGACCGGCGCTCTTTTGATGAGCGATCCACCGTCTGTCGAGGAACTTCGTGAGGTTTTCGAGCAGGCGGGAGAAGGCGAATTGTTCAACGAATTTGTCATGATATCTGCGGAGGATCTGCTTTCGCGCTATTTCGAGAGTGATCGACTGCGCGGTTTCATGATGTTCATGGGGATGGTTTCGACCTGGGGCGGCCCACGCACTCCCGGAACCGCCTATGTTTACGGTTACCACGCCCAAGGCGAGTTCGAAGGTAACTATGGTCAGTACGGCCTTCCGCAAGGTGGAATGGGCATGATCTCCGATGCGCTTGCCAAGGGTCTGGAAGCGTATGGCGGTTCCGTCAGAACCGGCTCACTCGTCCGTAAAGTGATAGTCCGGGACGATAGGGCAGTTGGCGTCGAGATGGTGTCTGGCGAAGTGATAGAAGCAGACTTGGTGGTTTCCAATGCCGACCCCAAGCGCTCACTGCAGGGCTTTCTTGATGCAGGTGTCCTGCCACCGCCGGTTGAGAGGAAGGCGTCGCAGATCGACGTCCGCGGTTCGATGGCCCGCATTCACCTTCTTGTCGATACCCTGCCCGACTATGTTGGCTTTACCCCCGGCAAAATCGGACCACAACATCAGGGTCTCGTCATCATGGGGGCGAGCCCCGCTCTTTACGAAAAGGCATGGGAGGCACAGAAGAAAGGCGACTTCCCGGACGATTTCGTGATTGAAGCCCTGATCCCTTCCGTTACCCACCCCGGCCTGGTCAAGAGGCCTGGGCACCACACGATATCGCTCGGCGTTCAACAACTGCCGTTCGATCTCGCCGATGGCGACTGGGACAGTCGTAAGGAAGAATGGGCCGACAAGGTTCTGGAAGTCTACTTCCGCTACGCTCCCAATCTGCGCGGCAAAATTCTCGGACGCCACGTCATTACGCCCCGCGATCTGGAGCGGGTCTATAACATCACAGGCGGCAACATCTTCCATTCGTCGATGGTAGGAACTGAGAATAACTTCGACAAACGTCCGATCGAGGAGGCAGCACACTACCGCACGCCGCTGCAAGGATATTATCTGTGTGGTTCCGGTAGTCATCCTGGCGGCGGCGTGTCCGGTGCCCCCGGGCACAATGCTGCAAAACGCATCATCGCCGACCGTGAGGGGCGCTACGATGAGCGACTTATCCGGGAAGATGCAGTCATGCGGAGCTCAACACTGGCAAATCTGGTGATGAGCACCAGCGTCGGCCGCAAACTCGGCTATTCCGTCGCACGAAGTTCCGTGTTCCGGAAAATTGCAGAGCGCCTCAACAAGACAAAATAAAGTGCGGTGAGAGGGACGTTTTCTCATTCGCAGCCCGGCAATCCAATCCCCAGAATGGGACGGAGGCCGTCTTCGGCTTGCCCTGGGATCCGCCGCATGCGGGACGGAGCATCCACATCAGCTCTCATGTTTGGATGCCCTTCTCGATGCAAGGACTTTTTATCGCTACGCGAGTGATCGGGTCCGTACATATTCGGACCTCATATTGGGACCATGACGTGCCGCGGGCTGGTATAGTGATACGCGGATCAGATTCCATTATCCGTGCAACGAGCTGAGGGCTCCCTGACATCAGCGACAGAATGGTTTTTTGAACAACCAGATAGTGCGGCCAAGAAGAAACATGAGAACCGCAATCTTGCGGACCTTGATTTTGGTGATCTGCCATCGTTCGATGGCGATCCTGACGAAGAACATAGGCGCCGATACCACTCGAGAGCGTCGCGGACTTTCGTGCGTTTCGGGTAAGGCAACGGGAGCGCTTCAGAGGAATAGTATTCATTCAATCTTGCAAAATTTCCGCTCGCTCGACTGGCCGCCGGCGATGTCGTGACCTGGACGTTTCACTGGAGACGCCGGTCTAGTATCGGGTTCTCTTTCAGGTACTTCATGGCCTCCCTCTTCAAACGATGTCATCACGCGACGACATGTTCGTCGATAAAGACAGTGACCCGGCTGCGGACTCGAACTCGCACAACCCGGAAGTCGATGGGGTCTGATCGTTGCTGTGGAAACGTACTCCGCCTTTTCCAAGGCGCTTACCGGCGTAAAGAGCTTGATCTGCCTTCCTTATCAGAACCAAGGGGTCGGTCCCATCCTCGGGACTGATGGCTACACCAATTGTGACTCCGACACGGTGCGATCGATCATCAATGACAATAGGTTCCTGCACGCCGAAGATGATGGACTGACAGATAATCCGCGCCTCGTGAGCAGTGGCAATATGGGGAAATATTGCAACAAACTCGTCGCCGCCAATGCGAGCAACAAATGCTCTCGACGGTACAATACCCCTAACGCGATCGGCCACTATGAGAAGGACCCGGTCACCGACGGCGTGACCAAACTGATCGTTGACGGCCTTAAAGCCATCCAGATCCATATAGGCGACGGTAAAATGTCTGTTTGCCTCGCTCGTGGTGAACCTTTCTATTGCCTGTAGAAGGTAGAACCGGTTCGGCAATCCCGTCAGCGCATCGTGCTTTGCCCGGTGTTCGCTGTCATCGAATTTTCTCGCCGCAGTTAAAGCTTTTCCAAATAGAATTGCTGTCAGGCCCGCAAATCCCACCACCACGCCGATCCAGACAGGGACGGAAAAGCGAAGGAGATCCGAACCTGGATTGGCTCCCGCCCAAGCAAGTTCACCTGCTTTGCGCCCGTTGCTCAGGATCAATGGCACAGAACGTCCCGAAGGCTCTCCGCTCTTTAAAAAATGAAGATCTGGAAGGAGATAGACGTTAGCGAATTCGGCAAGCATTTCCCTGTCCACCACATCAATCAGGATAATCAGGTGCTGTGGCTCGCTTAGTGAGGGATCCGGTTCTAGTGGCCGAATAGGCATTACAGCGGCGACCGCCTGAACGCCTTTTGCTTCAACCAACCCGCCGACAGCGTCGTTGCGGGGTCCATTGCGCTGGTTCGCGATGAGTTCGCGGATGCCACCTGACAGTATGTCATCTAGCCGTGTCGCCGTTCGGACTCCGTTGATCGATGCGTATGTTACCGAGTCGTCGGGTGCCACGACCACCGTCATCTCCATATCGAGATTGAGGAAGATGGTCTTTCCAACATTTTGGTCCGCCCAGTCGGCATCAGGGTGGACAACTAGTCGCTCGACGGCCTCGTCCCAAGCCCCGTAGTCCATCGCCCGCCGTTTAACATGCTCCGTTTTGACGACAATCGCGCCCTCGGCCAGTTTCGCCTGCTCATTCCAAGCCGTATCGCTTTGGTACGATGCCACAAAAAGCAGGCACGCCAACATCAGAGCCAACAGGGCGGCAACGAGACCCGCCACCGGGATCGCAAGCCTTACGATCAGTCTGGTATATGCGGATGCCTCTCTCGACGTCATCAGCTGCTCCTGTTCAGCATCAATGTGGGCACCCCTCCTCAATCCACTTTGCCAACACTTTCTAAATCTGAGTGTTTTTCATGCCCGGCTTTTGGCAAGATCATGACGGAATCACAGTTTTGCATCGGTTCCTTCCGGAATCAGCGTGGCAGGTCCCCATCCGCGAATTTGGCGGATGATCGTTGTGGCCAAAGAACTCCAGTCGTCCATCCGGGCAGCTGCGAACTCAAGCGCATTACTTGCGCCCATTTTGAGTTACGCGGACCGCTCGTCAAAACTCTTCCCAAGTGCCCTTGACTGCAGCGTTGCCGGAAAATGCCGCACTGACCGTGCGCACGAGTTTTTTGACAGGGGAGTGGATCGGGTGATGTGCGGAACCTGCCGCCATGACGGCGGTCGCTCCGCGTTGTCCGCCTCCCAGCCGGAACTTCGAAATCAACTCACGTAACCTGCCACTCTCGGCGGCAAGCGTTGCCCCCGCTGCGCTTGTTTCCTCAACCATAGCTGCGTTCAGCTGGGTAACCTGGTCCATCTGGTTGACGGCAGTATTGACTTCTGCGAGCCCAAGTGACTGTTCCCTCGATGACGTGGCAATTGCGTCCATATGCTTGTTGATTGTGACGATATAGCTTTCGATGGTCTTCAACGCCCCGCCGGTATCGCTGACAAGTTTGACGCCACTCTGCACCTCGCTCGAAGAATTGCGGATTAGATCTTTGATTTCCTTCGCTGCCTGAGCTGAGCGCTGTGCAAGTTCACGAACCTCCTGTGCGACTACCGCAAATCCCTTGCCGGCGTCGCCGGCACGGGCGGCTTCCACCCCAGCGTTCAGCGCAAGCAGGTTGGTCTGGAAAGCGATCTCATCGATCACGCCGATGATGTTCGCCACGCGATTGGAGGACGCTTCGATCTTTTGCATTGCGTCGACCGCATCGGCCACGACCCGGCCTGACTGAGCAGCACTCTCATTCGCCTGCACTGCGACCTTGCGCGCTTCTTCGGCGCGCCTGGAGGAATTGGTCACATTAACGGTGATCTGGTCGAGTGCTGCGGCTGTTTCCTCAAGCGCTGCAGCCTGCTGTTCGGTGCGTTTGGAGAGATCGTCCGCGCTTGCGCTCACCTCGCGGCTGCCATTGTCGATCGCTTCTGTTGCATCGAAAACAGCCTGCAGCGTGTAGGACAATTGATCGACCGTGGCATTAAAATCTGCGCGCAAGGTTTCAAAATCGGAAGCGAATGGATTTGAGAGCGGGAAGCTCAGGTCACCATCGGCCAAGTGCTTCAGGCCCTCGCCGAGACCGCGGGTCGCCTGCGTCAATTCTTCGGTGCGAGCACGGTCGGCTGCCTCAGTGCGCTGGCGCTCCTCTTCGGCCAGGCTCCTGTTAGCCGTTGCCTCATGTTCAAGGCGAATTCGCTCGACGGCATTGGTCCGGAAAATCGCGACAGCATCGGCCATTTCCCCGACTTCGTCTTTACGGCCCAGACCGGCGACGGGCTCGGTAGTCTCCCCATCGGCGAGTGACAACATGCGAAGACGCAAGGCATCGATTGGCCCCGTGATGCCGCGACTGGCGACAAACAGCGAAATCCCAATCAGCGTGGCGAAGACAGTCAGCAGACCGACGATATAGGTGAGAATGGTCGATTCCATTGCACCGGTCATACGACCGGTTTCGGTCTTCAACCGGTCTATCATCCGGTCCACGGCTGCCCTAAGCTCTAATCGAAATTCTGTTACCATAGGGTCGGCTTTCACCAGGATGGCCCGGGCAGCCTCTTTCTGGTCCGTCTTTCCGAGCTCGATGACCTCGTCCGTCAACGCGAGGATTGCTGCGGTCTTCCTTTCAAAATCGGCAAGCTCTGTGGCCATGGACGGCATGAGCTCCTTGAGCATGACAAATCTATTCGCGATACGTTGGGAATTCGTATTATAGCTCTTCAAGATTTCCTTCGTGTACGGATCGTCGGCGCTGTAGGTCAGTGCTTGACCTGCATTGTAAATCGCCACAACCAGTGCTGCATTCATGCGAGCAAGCTCGACAGAGGCGACGCCGTCCTTGAGGATAAAACTGCTGTGGGCAGTGTCGGTATTTCTATAACTCGAAGCGATGGCCAGAACTCCTGCCACACCCGCCAAGCAAAGAGGGATGATCAGTGCCAGGATTTTGGTGCGGATTTTCGTGTTTTGCAGAAACGACATGGATCCTCGCAGGTTGTGGCCTCAGAGCCGATGAACTTTGACGCGATTCTACCGGCGCCGGACCGATATATCGGCACGTTGTCTTTCAATCGCATAGGACATTGGACGAATGACTACGACGACATCCTTCATTCGACGTCGCTCAATTAATGGAATGCTCGATCATGGAGCATCAGTCTCTGGGAAGAGACTTGGTCAAAATGCTGAAGAATATCTTTATTTTCCCGTTGGGTGGGTGCTTTAAGAAGCTCTACGGAAGAATGTTGCACCGATCGGATAGTCGCTGCATTTTTGAGATATTGCCGGTATGCTGCAATGGTCTCGGCAGGACGTATCGTCCCTCCACTTCAGGGACTGCACTGCGATGTCGCTAAATCTTGAAGCGTGTCGTACGATGCGTAGCAAGAACGGCTAGATTGATGCAAGTCAGATCTACGATGCTTCAGTGCTTTGGAGCTGCCTTGCGGTAGAGTGCCGGATTTATGTCGTGACGTTGCAGGCGAGCGTAAAGGCTACGACGCGGCATCTGAAGAGCATCCGACACAAGCCCGATATCTCCTGCGAAACGCTCCAGTGATGTTTTTAGGACGTTTGCCTCAAACTGATCAATTTGCTCCGTAAGTCCGAGTTCCGCCGAATTCGCGGAAGAATCATGACTAAGCCCGAGAACCACCTGAGTTGCATAGTTACGCAACTCCCGCACATTTCCGAGCCATTCGTCCGTTATCAGTCTTGTCTCTATCGTAGCATTCAGCATAGGTCGCGGGACGCCATGCAATCGCGCAGCCTCATCGAGAAAGAAGCTGAACAGCAATCCAATGTCCGGCCGACGCTCGCGCAACGGCGGAATTCGAATTCTGATGGCTTCTAACCGGTAGAGGAGATCAGCGCGGAACAGACCCTTGTTGACCCGTTGGTGCAGATCGGATTTTGTCGCTGCCACGATCCTGAGATCAACAACGGTTGATTCACCTGTCGATGAGGTCAGTTCCTTCTCCTCGACCACCCGCAGCAGTCGGCCTTGGACAAGAGCCGACATGCTGTCGATTTCGTCAAGGAATAGCGTGCCGCGATGAGCTTCTGCAAGGCGACCCCGCCTGGTCCGGTTTCCAAAGAGTGTGTCGTCTGCGATGACGTCCGGCAGTGCAGCGCAGTCGACTGAAATGAAACTTTTGCCATGGCGCCGGCTCCAACGGTGAAGAAGGCGAGCTACGAGTTCTTTGCCCGTTCCTGTCTCGCCTTCGATAAGTACGTCCACATCGGCGCTCGCCACTTGTCGGATCATTTCACGGGTCCTTACCATGACCGGTGTTTGGCCGAGAAGCGGTAGGTTCCCCTCGTCTTCTAAAGTAACCTGCCGCAATCGGCGATTTTCCAGAACAAGACGACGGGTTTCCAAGGCACGGCGGACAGATGCCATGAGATGTTCGGTGACGAAGGGTTTGGCGATGAAGTCGTAGGCGCCCTGTTTCAAGGCTGCCACGGCCATAGCGATATCACCATGGCCGGTCATCAAGATGACCGGTAGTTCGGGGTCGCGTTCAAGTACCGCGTTCAGAAGATCGTGGCCATCAAAGCTCGGCATGCGGATGTCCGAGACAACGACGTTTGGGAGGGAAGCTGACAGGCTTGCGAAGGCGGATCTGCCATCGCGATGAACTTCTATATCAAGGCCCGCAATGGCAAATGAATCGGCGAGGGCTGATCGAAAAGCAGCGTCGTCCTCAACGAGCAAAATCTTCTGCGAATGGTGTAAATTCATGCCAATCTCACGGTTACGATGAAAGCCGCTCCTCCCAGGGGTGAATTGCCTATGGCAAGGGATCCGCCAAGATCGGTCATGATCTCTTGGGCGATGCCCAGACCCAGCCCCAACCCCTCGGGCTTGCCAGTGACAAAGGGAAGAAAAATCTTCTTGCCCAAATCCCGATCGATGCCAGGACCGTTATCAGCAATGGTGAGCACTAGATGGATGTCGGTGCGTTCTGCAACGATTGCAATGTGTGGATCTGCAGAACCCTCGACCGCATCTAGGGCATTCTGCAGAAGGTTGACAAGAACCTGCTCCAAGCGAACGCGTTCGGCCAGTATCACGGGCTGGCCCTTCGGGGGAAGATCGAGCCGAACCTTTGTCTTACGCACTCTGTCCTCGACCAAGAGCATCGCGCCAGCGATAGCGGCATCAATCTCCTCTGCGCCGACCTCCCCTTGCTTACGACGGGAGAAGCGGCGCATTTCCTGAGTTATAGTACCGATGCGCTCCGCCATCTCAATGGTGACATCGAGATTGTCTTTCACACGCTGAAGATGGTTGGCCGCCAAATGATGACAGGCATTTTCAGAAAGCGTTCGGATCGTCGCGACGGGCTGGTTGATTTCATGCATCAGCCCTGCAGTGATTGAGCCAAGTGACGCTAGCCGGTTCGCTTGGGCAAGCTCCTCGCGGGCTTCGCGGAACCGCCGGTCGGCGGATTCACGTTGGATCATTTCGTCTCGCAATTGAGCGGTGCGCGACAACACGGCTGCTTCGAGCTCACGTCGATCGGCCGCCATTCGAGACGCACGTGTTACACGCCACCATGCCGCAGCGCTGAGAATGTAAAAAACGAACAGCGCTGGCAATGCCAATAGCCAAGCGCGCTGGCGGGCCTGACGCAAAGCAGGTCCGGTGTCCATGAGGTGCAGCAGGGTCAGATCAGTTCCAGCAATCGGAACATCGGCTCGGATCATGTCCTCGCCCGCCGCGGTTGACATAGTTCCCGATTGAGCCTTCGCGTAACGTCCAGCTTTAAGAACAAAATCACCGTATTGACCGCTGGATTTGATTTGTTGCGCAACTTCAGGGGTCAAGGGAGCGAGCGTTGTGAGCACCTGTGAGGCATCCGGCGCAGCCAGGATCACACCCTTTGGATCGACGATCAGCGTCTCGCCCGGATCGTTTGTCCAAATCTGCGATAGTTCTCCAAACTCGTATTTGACCACTACAACCCCGGTTGAACTACCGGTATCACCAACTCTGCGCGCCAGAAATAAACCCGATCGTTTCGTGGCAACGCCCGCACCGTAATATTCAGACGAACCATATTTCGCAGCCTGTTTAAAATATGGCCGAAAGCCAAGGTCCAGCCCGACGAAGCTGTCGGGATTACTCGCATTCGAGGCGGACACCACACGTCCGTTCTCCGCGATGAGATATAGAATTGATGCTCCGGTTTCCTGTGCAAGAAAGTTGAGCTTGTTGCTGAGGCGGCTTGCCGTCTCGGTGAGCGGGCTGGAAAGCGCCCCGGCGATATCGGTATATTCGCCAAGCACGATTGGCAAAAGCCGGAAACGTGCCAGCTCGCTGTCGATCAGCCGGCTATGCTGGTGAGCGAGTGCCTCACATTCATTGGTTAGTTGTTCAATTGCATCGTGACGTGAGAACGACGCAGCGATCTGCCAAATGCCGGCGCTCGCGGTCACCACGATTGCACCAAAAAGACTTCGGGAGATCCAATTTGAATGTTTCATGCGTGCAGGATACAGCACAACCGAGCGCATTGCCATGCAAAAACTTGCACAAAACACGGTGACATACTATCCAAAAATAGCAATAACTTCATTATTTTCATACGGTTATTCCTCATCCCGAGTTTTCCATCCACATCAGATAGGCGGCGTGCTTGTTTAGTCGGGTCGAATGGCTGGATGGGTTTGACGGGTTCACGCTAGGACGCACGAGGAGCGGATTGGCGGATTTTGAGCCGTTTAAACGATTGTCCAACGTCAAATCCGCAAACCATTCCGAGCAAACAAGAGGCGAATACACAGCAGTGGCAACGTCCTGTGAAGGAGTTTGCGCAGGCGATGGGAGGACTAAAACTTGTCTACAATTGAAGAAGCATCGACCCATATCAAAAGCACGGCAGCTTTGCCGGATCGGGGCAAAAGGCTAAAGTCGATCATCGGTGGATCGACGGGAAATCTGGTCGAATGGTTCGACTGGTACGTTTATGCGGCGTTTGCGCTTTACTTCGCCCCACATTTCTTCCCTGCAGGCGACCAAACTGCCCAGCTTTTGAACACGGCGGCCGTTTTTGCAGTCGGTTTTATTATGCGGCCGGTCGGCGCATGGATCATGGGCCTATATGCCGATCGAAGGGGACGCAAAGCTGGTTTAGCAATGTCCGTTTCCCTGATGTGTTTAGGGTCCCTGATCATTGCACTAACGCCGGATTACCAAACGATCGGGGTAGCGGCACCTGCGCTTCTCATTCTCGCACGTCTCATGCAAGGGCTTTCGGTGGGTGGGGAATATGGTGCGTCCGCCACATATCTTTCCGAGATGGCTGGTAAGAAAAACCGCGGGTTCTTCTCGTCTTTTCAGTATGTGACGTTGATTTCCGGCCAACTCCTGGCAATCGCCGTATTGATCATACTCCAGAACATCCTCACACCTGAGGCCTTGAGTGCATGGGGTTGGCGTATTCCCTTTTTCATCGGCGCAGCCCTTGCAGTCGTCGTATTTTGGCTTCGGCGCGGGCTTGCCGAAACCGAGAGCTTCAAAAACATCAGCACGTCCGGATCTCCCAAGTCAGGCTTTTGGCAGCTTGTCACGAAGCACCCGAAAGAAACGGGACTCGTAATGCTGTTGACCGCCGGCGGGACGCTCGCCTTTTATGCCTACTCGATCTATATGCAGAAGTTTCTGGTGAACACATCGGGGTTCTCGCGGGAAACTGCTAGTGAGATCAATGCAATAACACTCTTCTTCTTCATGCTGCTGCAGCCGATAGCGGGCGGCTTGTCCGATCGGATCGGACGCAAGCCGCTGATGATTGCCTTCGGCATAGGCGGCGTATTGTTCACTTATCCCATATTCTCGGCTTTGGAGACCACAAGAGATCCGGTCGTCGCAGGATTGCTTGTTATGGCGGCACTCGTGATTGTCACGGGCTATACGTCGATCAATGCGGTGGTTAAGGCTGAGCTGTTCCCTGCACATATTCGCGCCTTGGGGGTTGCCTTGCCATACGCACTTGCCAACACGTTGTTTGGAGGGACAGCCGAGTATGTTGCGCTCCTGTTCAAGAGCAACGGGTGGGAGCAGGGGTTTTACGTTTACGTGACCGGCATGATTGCTATTTCCCTCGTCGTCTATTTTTTCATGCGCGACACGAGCAAAAACAGCGCAATCGCTGAGGACTAGTTAAGCAATAAATGCCTGACGCTTCGCCTTCCTAGCGCCTCGGAGGAAGGTGGGAATTCACCAGGGCGAGTGGTGTTTACGCAGATGTACTTCCGGCCTTCGAAGCCGGGAGTACCCGGAACCTGCATCAAAATATCTGCTCTCTCAACACGCTGGACAGCGACAGACTTCATCCATTCGCGGAGGAGCGCCATGGCGATGCTGAAAATCAACAATATCATCACAAGCACTGTAGAAGAGCTCGAAGAATTTATCGACCGCGACTATGGCCCCACGCGAATTCGTCCGATGGAACCTGGGTCAGCCTTTGGAGTTAGGGTTGCCACGTCACGACTGGACGATGTGTTCCTCGCGTGGAACCTATCGGTTGGTAGCATTCTGGTGGAGCCAAGGGTTGAACGAGATGTTGTATTTTTCAAGTTTTGCTCCGAAGGTGGCGTCCGGTTTCGAGTGAATGGCCGAGAATTCGACAACCCGGCAGGGACGGCGCTGTCCTTCCGTTCCTTCAGTTCCCTGGAGATACCTGACTCCGTCAGACATCACACCGTAGTAGTCAGCAAACGTTTCATGCAAGAAAGATTCTCCACATTAATCGATCGTCCAGCCAGATATGATTTGGCATTTTCCGAAGAGGTACTGGAGATAGAAGGTAGGATTGCAACCCTGTCTGCATTTCTGGCGCAATGGCGTTATTCGCCGCTTCTCCAGCTTAGCCCATCAACTCTTGGCCGGTCGGACAGCATGGCGAATATGATCGCAGATGCAGTCCTTCTGCTTTATCCCCACAACATGACTGATCAGCTTCAGCAGCGCCAGCTCACCATTGCTCCGAGGCACGTAAAAAGAGCAATGGACTACATTCACGCACACCCAAGCCGCCATATATCGCCCTCTGAATTGTCAGGATTAAGCGGTGTTAGCGTTAGATCCCTTCAATACGCGTTTCACACCGCAACTGGCCAGACGATATCGCACTATCAGCGAGATCTTCGTCTAGCCAAAGCGCGCGAGGAAGTTTTAAGCCATAATGATCTGCCGCTAGGCGCAATTGCATTCAAGTGGGGTTTTGGTTCTCCGTCCAGATTTACGCAACTTTTCAAGGAAAGCTACGGTCAGACTCCATCTGAAGCGCGAGCTACGAAAAACCAATGACGCCTATCCCGAGCCGCCGAGCAGCGCTGAGTTTACCGAGCCTTAGCGATTTTTATACGCGCCAGGGAAAACAATATCCTGATCCACGAGGACGTTGAACTTGTAGCCGGGCCGGACTTCGAGCGTCGGCTGAACATCCATGTTGCGTTGAATGGTCCTGTCGGCAACCCGCCCGAATGTCTCTGCGAAGTTGCGACGTGCAGCATCAGAGGCTGTGTCCTGCGTCGCAAGCGTTGAACTCTCTGGAACCGCCATATCCCTGGCCATCTGTCCCCCACATGCCGCCGATCTGCGACGTCGAGCCATTCGGGAAGATGATGTCGGTCCAAACGACGAGAACGCGTTTCTGACCAAAGGAGACTTTGCTGTCGTAGCGACCAAACAGTTTCGTTCCCTGTGGGATCAGCAGGCGATAGCCGGTCGCACTGTCGTAGACGTTTTGGCTGACCTGCGCGGTGATACGCCCTGGCAGGTCGGAGTTGATGCCCGCTATCAGTGTCGCCGGAATGACCGACCCGCGCTTAAGCTCGAAGGGTGACTGTTGGGGCACGACGCGGTTCGGCAGGTAGCCGAGATCCTTTAGGTCGGCATTGAAGAAATCTTCCTTGGAACGCTGCGCGTTTGGATCGCTGTTTTCGCCGCCAAACCCCGCACGCAACGTGGCTCCATAAAGATCGGAAGCGCCTGCGGCCGATGTTGGCGCAGCCGACTTGTCGGCATCTTCGCCGTTCCCTGCAACGAGCTGTCCAAGTTTGCTGTGGTCAATTGCAAGCGGCGCGTCGTATGCGGCGTTGTTTGCCTGCAGACGGGCCATCCGCTGGCGCTGCCGCTCCCGCAGATATTGCTCTTGCTGTTCTCGCTGAAGGCCAGCCCGCCAGACATCTTCGGACTCGAGCTCCGCATTGCGCTGCTGTTCCTCGCGCTGTACTTGCTGCGGCGTGAACGGATTTTTGGTCTTTTCCTCGGCTTTCCTGGTATCGACCGGGGTCGGCTGGAAGGTGGTCTGCTGCTGCGGCTCTCCGATAATGCCATCCGTGACGCCACGCTTGATTTGGTCGGCATAGGTGGAGGCAGGGTTACCGGAACTTATGTCCGGGCCTATGTTTCTGCCAAAATATAGGCCCCGTGAGGCGAGACCAAAAAAGATAACGCCAAGGAACGTGATCGTCAGGACGACGATGACAATGATAGGCACGCGGTTGATCCGCCGCATGGCGGATTGTGCCTGACTGTTCTGCGCTCCGCCGAGATTAAGCGATTGCACCATGACCTCCCCCTATCCGGCATTCGCGATCGAGCGATGCTGCATCTGGCCTTCGCTGCAGGGCTGCGCGTCTCCGAGCTCGTCAGCATCCGCCTCGACCAGATTGACCGCCAGACGGTCACCAGCATCCACGTCATGGGTAAGGGACGCCGCGAACTGGAAAGAGACCACGGCGGCGTTGAAGGCCTGGCTGCCAGTCCGCCCGGCGAGCGGCGACGCCGAACTCTTCCTCAATGCCGTGAGACGCGCGATGACCCGGGCCGGATTCGAATATATCCTCGCCAAGCACGCCGCTACCGCGGCGCAGAAGCTCCCATCTCTCGCCGATAAACGCATTACCCCACATGTGTTGCGCCATACCTGCGCCATGCACACCCTGAAAGCGACCCGCGATGTACGCAAGGTGTCACTCTGGCTCGGTCACGCCAGCCTGCAAAGCACGGAAATCTATCTGCGGGCTGATCCAACCGAAAAACTGGAGGCGCTTGCCGCGATGGCGCCGCCGTCGCTCAAGCCGGATCGCTTTGCTGCTCCCGACAAGCTGCTCGCGATGCTGAAGTCCATCGGACGATCGACAAATTATGTCGAGTAATCCCAATCTCAAACACCGCAAGCGGCAAGCAATTGCCGCGGCGGACTTCACATAACTGCACGCTTCACATAATTGCGGAAGTCTACGGGTTTGGTCGCCACCATGATCCGGACGCGGTTTGATGGAAAGATCATGTCGCCGCCGCCAAGGCCCGCGCGATGGCGGCTATCCGGGCAGCCGGTGCCCCTTCCTCAAGGCGGATCGTGACTGGACCGATGACAATCTCGGCGCGGGAAATTGCTTTGCTGGTCGGCAGCTCCGGTGCGGGCGTCTCCACAACCATGGCCGCGAATTCGACTGCATCTTCCGGCTCAGGCAAGACCAGCTTACCCTGCCGCGCCAGTGTTCGCCAGGACGACAGGTGGTTGGCCTTGATGCCATGGCGTTCCGCGACTTCGTTCACCATCACACCCGGCCGCAAGCTTTCCGATACGATCCGCGCCTTGACTTCGTCCGGCCATTGCCGATGAGCCTCACGTCGGCTCCCCCGCGTCGCGAGAACCTCCAATGTAGAATCCATGGAGAAAGTGGATCACAGATCAGGCGACAGCGGGCAATGTGGGGTCAGAACACCGGTTACGCTATTTCCCGCGCCATCAGCCATTTCCTGACACCCATGATGCTGATGCCAGCCACTGCCGCACGCGTAGGGGACTGCCGTCTTTGACATATGTTATCAGGTACTCCAATGGTTCATGTAGGAAGCAGCGCCGCTGTTGCCGTCAGTGAGAACCTCCCAGGCTGTATCGACGGACCATGCTTTGAGAGCGTTGATGATGGACGTTGTGTTGTTGGCGGAACAGCGGATCCATTTATCTCGTATTCAATCAAGCGGCCGTTGCCACAGAATGCTGGTCCACACTACGCTGCGAAAGATCTTTTGATGCGAGCACTTTCGATAAAGATGTTTGTATATGCTAGGTCAATAATCCCGGCTTGGCTTCCCAGACCGGTAGCGTTCAGTGCGGAGGAGGCCTGCGCCAACCGGGTCGTTTCTTCTGGATCAAGACCCTGCAGCAGGCCTGCTGCAAAACCCGCGTTAAATGCATCACCACATCCGCAAGTGCAGATTACGTCAATATCGAATGCAGGCATATGAAAGTTGGTCCCGTTTGCATGATGATAGTAAGCGCCCGCTTCGCCCATGGTCATAACCGTACAAGCAACACCCAAATCATTGAAATACCGCCCAATGTCTTCCTTGGTGTCCAGGCCGGACAATGCCCTTGCTTCCTCTATCGATGGAATGAAATAGTCGGTGTGGGGAAGGAGACCTGCGACATTTCCCATATCCCTCCTGTCGGCGGCAAAAACGTCCAGTGTCGTGATAATGCCGCGTCGTTTTGCTTCGGCCATCAGCCGGAAGCTGCGTTCCCCGTCCATCTTGTCCATTAAACCGGTGCCTCCAATATGGACCACCTTGGTATTTAAGACTCTGTCGTAGTCCTCTTCCGCAATGACAAAAGCGCCAGTAGCGCCGCGCATATGGAGGGCCGGCCGTTGGCCGTCAGGGCGGGTGGTGACAATCGAGGAGGATGTACCAACGCCGGGGCACACTTGCATCATGGATGTGTCTATATCGAACTGCTTCATCCGGCGGATCACCCACTCACCCATCAGATCGTCCCCGATGCCGCCAACAGCCAGAACGTTCAAGCCGTACTTGGCAGCGACAATCGCCGCAGCCCCGGCTGCACCGGAAACGGCCATGGTCAACTCTTCAATGAAATAAGTGTTGCCAGCCGGCGGTATTTGCGTAACAGGTCGCCCGAGGCAATCGAACGTGTAGAAGCCAATCGACGTGTAATCGTATTGCATTTCTTTCTCCTCCCAAAAAACGCGGCCGAAAAACGCGTGCATTACGGCCGCTGACTGATGCCAAATTCTCTCCTGTGCACCGTCCCTCCCAAGCCGGCGCATGCTTCATTCTCATAATTCGATGCCTTCTCTCTCGATGGCTTGCTCAGCCGTCGAGCAGTCTCTCCGCCACCTGCTCGTCCGTCAGGATCACATGGGGCAACAGCAATTTCATCGCCGCCCGAAACACCTCGATCTTGTGCCAGCCACCCGAAGCAAGGACGATCTTGCGCGCCGAACGCAAAGATCGGGGGTCGACTGAAACAACGCGGCGGTTAACGTCGTGATCAACAATCTCCCCATCGCTATTGATGAAATGGCAAAGAATATCGCCTATGGCGCCAGCCCGCTGCAGCGACATCATCTCTTCCTTGTCGAGAAGGCCGTAGCTGGTAAAGGTCGACGTCGGAGACATGTCGCCGACACTGACAATGGCCACGTCAAGATTTTCCGAGCGACGAAACACTTCGCGAATACCCGGGTGGGTCAACAGCGCCTCCCGCGTGCGCTCGTCGGGCGCATAGACTGGGGCCGCGATGAGGTAGCTTTCCGCAGAAAGCCGGTCACCTAGACGCCACGCAAATTCGGAGGGGTTGAACTTGCTGACCTTCGTCAATCCGCCGAGCAGAGAGACAACCGAAACCCCGGAGTGCTGCTGCTGGGGGATGGACGGGAGACAGGAACTCAGCGTCTTGCCCCAGCCCAAGCCAATCGTCATATCTGCGGTCAAGATGTCGGTTAGATACTCGCCAAGCACCGTGCCGATAATCTCCGGTACCATTTCCGGACTCTGCGGCATCGGCACCACGATGGCCCGGTCTATTTTGAATTTGCGCTCGAGTTCGCGTTCTAGGCTGACACAATGGCTATGTTTCGACAGCACGCGGATCTGCACCGTTCCATCCACCCGAGCAGCTGCAAGCATCCGCAAAACACGCGTGCGCGCCAATCCAAGTTCCTGAGCGACCTGATCCTGTGTCAGGCCTTCTTTGTAGTAGAGCCAAGCGGCCCGAGTTCGCAGATCGTCATTGAGATCAGACACCGCTTTCACACTCTCTTTCCGAAGTTCTTTCTGCATGCCTATAAAGGACCTGCCATCGGATTGCCACAAGCCAACATCTGAAGTATTTCCGTGCATTTTCCTAGTTTTTCCTGCGGAATAGATCGACAAGGACAGCGATCAGCACGACGCCACCGACGATGACGCGCTGCCAGAAGCCGGAAACGTTCAAAAGAACGGTGCCATTGGCAAGAACCGTAAGCAGCATTGCTCCCAGCATGGTGCCTACGATCGAACCTTGCCCGCCTCGCAGGCTCGTGCCCCCGAGAATAGCTGCGGTAATGGCGCCCATGAGCCAACCTTCGCCAACGGATGGCTGACCCGCATCCATTCGGCTTGCAAACAGGATCCCGGCGAGCGCTGCAAACATCCCGGCAATACCGAATACCATGAACTCAACAAACTTTACGCGGATTCCGACCAGGACCGCCGCATCCCTGTTGCCACCGACGGCAAAGATATTACGACCGAATTTGGTTTGGGTAAGCACCCAGATTAGAAAGGCACCGGATACCAGAAACACAAGAACCGGAATGGGGATCGACAGGAGTTCGCCCTTGCCGAAAAACCCGAATGTTTCCCCCAAAGGACGGATCGGATACCCCTTGGTGATGACCATCGTCATGCCCGCAAAGATTTCCCATGTCGCCAGGGTGACGATGAAGGGATTGAGCCGCAATCCCGCGACGAAGAAACCGTTGATAAAGCCGAGACACATGCCAAACAGCATGGTCAGCGGAATGACAATATAGGGGTTTACGCCAAACATGGTGAGCATCAACGACCCGGCAATGGCAGACAGGCCTGCTGCGGCGCCAACGGACAGATCGATGCCGCCAACCAAAAGCACCAGTGTCTGACCAAGTGCAACGATGCCGACGAAGGCGGCCTGGCGCGCCACGACAGACATATTGTAGGTTGACAGGAAATTGTCCGTCGCCAGAGAGAGGATAACCATCAGGGCGATTAGGGCTACCAGGATGCCACTGGCCTCCCACTGCCAGAACCGCGTGACAAGGCTTGTGCGCTTTGCCTTTGCAGACGAGGATGTAACAGCGATTTCGTGTGTCATGGTGTCGACCTTTTAAACCTAGCTCATGGCAAGCTGCAGGAGCGATTCCTGCGTGGCGCTTGCCGCGGTAGGAATTCCCTTAACCTTGCCTTCGTGCATCACGACGATGCGATCCGAGACGTCGAGCACTTCTTCGAGTTCGGAGGAAATGAACACGATCGACAGCCCCTCCTTGTCGGTGAAGCGCCTCAACTCGTTCTGAATTTCGAATTTCGCAGCGACATCGATGCCACGGGTAGGTTCGTCCATGATGAGTACGCGCGCGTTCTGCATCAGCCACCGGCCGATGATAACCTTTTGCTGGTTGCCACCGCTCAGGCTTGTGATCGGATCCCGGGCTGAGCCAAGCTTGATGCGCAGCCGTTGAACGAAGCCATCGACTTCTCGCAGCATGTCTGCAGTTCGCATATGCAGTGCGCCGCTGAACCGATCGAGGGAGGGCATGCTGATATTTTCGGTAATGCTCAACAAGGGGAATATGCCCTCCTGCTTCCGCTCTTCCGGCAAATAGACGAGCCCTTTCTTAATGCACCCCAGCGGGGTGCGTCCCTCAAGCCGCTCACCAAACAGCTCGACCGTACCGCTATCGGCTTTGGTCAGTCCGAAAATGCATTTTGCGACCTCGGTGCGGCCGGCGCCGACCAGACCTGAAACACCAAGGATCTCACCATGGTGCAATTCGAAGCTGACGTCGTGAAATTCACCTTCCCTGCTGAGGCCTTCCACTTTCAGCACGACGTCGCGGTTTTCCAGACCGATATGGGGAGCAGGATTGCCGCGACCGACGACGCGACCGGCCATCTGGCGGACCATGTCATCCTTTGTCGTCGTCTTCGGATCGAGTTCGCCGACATAGGCACCGTCGCGCAGTACGGTGATGCGACCTGCAAGTTCCAGAATCTCGTCCAGCCGGTGAGAAATGTAAAAGACAGAGCCGCCGCCGGCCTTGAAGGCCCTGATATAAGTAAAAAGCTTGTTGGTCTCGCGGGATGTCAGGGCCGCCGTCGGTTCGTCCAGGATTAAAATGCGCGCGGAGGTGGCCGCAGCACGCGCAATCTGCACGAGTTGCTGCTGCGCCTTGCTGAGCCTGTCAACCTTGGTGCGTGCATCGATCGATTCATCGATTTCCAGCAGATGGCGGATTGCCGTCTGGCGTGTCGTTTTCCAATCGATTGCAAGACCTGCGGTTTCGTGCGCGCCGAGCATGATGTTTTCCGCAACCGTAAGATCCGGAACCAGATTGATCTCCTGCGGAGCGATGCTGATACCAGCCTTCTGAGCGTCTAACGGCCGTGAAAATGTCACGGTCTCGCCGTTGCGGCGCAGACTTCCGGCTGTCGGCCGGAGCTTTCCGCAGAAAATGCCCATCAACGTACTTTTTCCGGCACCATTCTCACCGATGATGGCGTGAACCTCGCCTTCCCCGATCCCGATGGAAACCCCCTTCAGCGCATGAATGACACCGTAGGACTTGGAAATGTCACGTGCCTCGAAGATGTACTGTTCCATTCGCATTTCTCCAATGCGGAGCGCGATGTAGCGCTCTGCAAGGTTCATGAATTGCCCGCGCGTTACTTGCAGTCGGCCTTGGTGATGAAGCGCGACCCGGTGTCGTGGGACATTGGGAAGGTGTGGTTCTCGTTCATGGCCACCAGGTATTTGACAGCCCAGTATCCCATGTCCCACTGGCGCTGAGCCTTGAGTGCGGTAATGGTGCCGTCGCACACTGCGTCGACCGCCTCAGGCAGATCGTCCATGCCAACGATGGCAACTTTACCGGCAAGACCGGCATTCTTGACGGCGCGAGCTGCGCCGATCGGGTTGGAAGCATTGGAACCAAAGATGCCGGCAATATCCGGATTGGCCTGCAAGGCGTTCTCTGTCAGTGTAACGGCTTCCTCAAGGATGTCGTTGTCGGGCTGCTCGAAAACGATTTGCATATCCGGATGGCTTTCGAGGGCCTTCTTGAAGCCCTGGATGCGCTCGACATGATCCGACGCCGTCAGGCTGCCGGAAAGAATACCTACCTTGCCCTTGCCGTTCAGGTGTTTTGCGAGGTATTCGCCGAGATCGAAACCGTCCTGATAGCTGCTCTTGGGGCCAACGAACGGAAATTTTTCATCGCAGAACGAGTTGAAGGTAATGACGTTGACGCCAGCTTTCTTCGCCTCACCAAGCATCTGCACGTTCGTCGCACGATCGAGACATGCAACGGCCAACCCGTCGGGCTTCCGCCCAATATTCGTTTCAATGCGCTGGTTCTGATCCGTGACGTCGGCTTGCGGCGGCTGATCCCAGACGACGTTGACCTTGATGCCGGACTTGGCGAACTCTTCAGCGGCAAATTTGCTGCCTTCGGCCACGACGTCGTACCAAGGATGGATGACCTTAGGAATGAAGATAAAGGTCAGTTCCTTGCTGATCGGCTTGATGAGGTCCCGCTGGCTCTGCGCGAAAGCGCCGGAAGCAACCAACATCGTAAACACGCCTGCAGTCGTCAGAAGTTTGGACAGTTTCATTTCTACCTCCCAGTTGAAACGTTAAGCGTTTGTTCGCTTTTAGAACAAACCGATATCTCCAAGCCGTCGCGTTCTGTGGCCGGCATCGCGATCAATCCGTTTGCTATTGCGGGCCGCGCCCTACCAAAGGCACACAACAGAGCTTCGTCCAGAAGCTCCGCCCAGCGTCGAGCCTGTCGGACGCAAAAAATGCCAGATGCCGCAACGCACGTCCTCCCAGCCCACGAAACATTCGTTTACATAAATCAATAAATGTTCAGCGTTTGATGTCAGAGTCAACTCAAATCGTCTCGCTTGCGGAGATAACATAATAAGCACTTGATTATATGTGATAGTTTTCTGTAAGCTTCACCTAGGTTGCTACCTAAATCCGATTTTCTGGGTTAAACCCCAAGCCAAGTCATTCAAATAAATCGTGTTAAAAGTTGCATATTTGTATTTTCTTTGTCACATATGTGCGACATCCCATGGAGGAAATTATGAAAGCTGGCTTACTCAAGGCACCCAACGATCTTACCTTTGAAACAGTGGCCGACCCAAAACTGGCATCGGGCGATCTCTTGATCAGGGTGAAAGCCGCTACGGTATGTGGCACGGATATTCGCATTTTTCGGGGGCGGAAAACCGCAGGCGTACGATATCCGTCCATCCTCGGACACGAATTTGCCGGCGAGATTGTCGACACAGGCGGCCACGGGGAATTTACTTGCGGCGAAGCTGTTGCCGTTTGTCCTGCAATCCCCTGCGGCTATTGCGATTATTGCAAACGCGGTTTTGAAAACATCTGCCAGAACCTGACGGCAATCGGCTACGAGATCGATGGAGCCTTTGCAGAATATATACGCATTCCCGCCAAAGCAGTTCATTCCCGCAACGTGTTGAAAGTTCCTAAAGGCGTCAGCTGGGAACAGGCAGCCCTCGTTGAACCACTCTCCTGCGTGCTCAACGGCCAGGAAAAGCTCGAGGTCGGAGTCGGCGACAATGTCGTTATCCTCGGGTCCGGGCCGATCGGCCTTCTCCACATCAAGCTTGCCCGTCATTCCGGGGCGCATCGCATCATCGTAAGCGAGCCAAGCGCATCGCGTCGAGAAGCGGCCCTCGTTGCCGGGGCGGACGTTGTGGTCGATCCGGTCAACGAGGATCTTCAGTCGATCGTTCGCGCACACACAAGGGGGCTCGGTGCCGACAAGCTGATCGTGGCGATCGGTGTTACCCGCCTGGCCAATGATGCACTTTCGCTCGTGCGTCACCGTGGAAAGGTGAGCCTGTTTGCGGGTTTCTCGACCGCGGAAACGGCGAGCATGGATGTCAACCTGATCCACTACAACGAATTGATTGTCACCGGCTCGTTCGGCCTCAATCGCCTGCAGTTCGAAAAATCGCTCGATATGATCGCCTCCGGCCAGATTGAGGTCGATTCTATGCTGACCCATCGTTTCGAGCTGAAGGACATTTCCGAGGCATTGGCGACCGCCGAGCAGGGTGCAGCCGTGAAGGTTGCTGTGTTCAATCCCTGAGGAAAAGCAGATGTCGAGTTCAGGAACGAACACAGTGACCGCCAATTCGCGCCTCCGCGCAGTTGCGCATCATTATCCGGTTGTCATCATCGGCGGCGGCATCAATGGCTGCGGCCTTTTTCGCGATCTTGCAGCCCAGGGGATTGATTGCCTGCTGGTGGACAAGGGAGACTTCTGCTCCGGTGCCAGTGCAGCGCCGTCCCGTCTGATTCACGGCGGCATCAAATATCTGGAGACCGGCGAGTTCCGGCTGGTCCGGCAATCCGCAATGGAGCGCAACCTCCTGCTGAAGAATGCGCCGCACTACGTGAAGCCGCTGGAAACAGTGCTCCCCGTCTATTCGTGGTTTGGTGGAATTGTGCCTTCTATCCGGCGCTTTTTTCGGTTGAAGGCCACACTTAACGATCGCGGCGCAATTATAACCGAACTCGGCCTGTGGATGTACGACCTTTTCGGACGCCATGTCCGCACGATGCCGAACCATCGCCTCCGCCTGAAAAAACGGATGCTCGGTCTGATGCCGGAATTGACGAAAAAGATCGTCGCTGCGGGGATCTATTATGAAGCGCGCATAACCCATGCCGAACGACTGGGCTTGGAGCTTTTGCTCGACGGCAAGGCCGACAATCCAGCTGCGGTCGCGCTTAATCACGTATCGGTGACCGGCAGCCGTATCGGCGGCGTCTTGTTGCGTGACGAGTTGAGCGGTGAATGTACCAGCGTGACCGCCGATATCGTGATCAATGCAGGGGGCGCCTGGATCGATCTCGTCAATAAAAGTCTCGGCATCGACTCGCATCACATCGGCGGTAACAAGGGATCACACCTGATCGTGCGCAACAAGCGCCTCTACGAGGCGCTTGACGGACGGATGATTTACTTTGGCTCCGCCGACGGCCGCGTCAATCTGCTCTATCCCTTCATGGGCAACGTGCTGGTCGGTTCCACGGATATTCCCATCACCAACCCCGACCTCGCCATCTGCGACGACGAGGAGAAGCGCTATCTGGCAAACGTGACGCGGGAAGTCTTTCCCGACATCGCGATCGAACCAAGCCAGATTTTCATGACATATTGCGGGGTCCGTCCCCTGCCGCGAAGCGAAGGCCTGGATCCGGGAGCAGTCAGCCGCGACCATTCGATTGCGAAGGATGAGCTACCAGATAGCAGGACGCCTGTCTATTCGCTCATAGGCGGAAAATGGACGACATATCGTGGCTTTTCCGAGGAGGCCTGCGACCTTGTCCTGCGGGAGTTGACACGCCCTCGCAGATGCTCGACGCGCGAGATGGCAATCGGAGGCGGACGGGATTTCCCGACAGACGCCGCCGCGCACGCATGTCTTGTTCGGGAAATTTCTGCAACGACACCCTCGCAAGAGGCCGCTCAACGGCTTATTGACCGCTATGGAACCCGTGCACGGCTGGTGGCTTCCTCAACGGCGAACTCAATCCATCAGCCGCTGCATTCCCTGCCACGGTATGGACGTGAAGAACTCGCCTGGATTTGCCGGAACGAGAGTGTTGGCCGGCTGACCGATCTGCTTTTCCGCCGTACGGATATCGCGTTATCGGGGGACCTCTCGCTGACCGTTATCACGGAAGCCGCTGGAATCGCCGCAGAAAGTTTGGCCTGGGATGCCGCGCGCCTGAAGCAGGAAATAGACACCACTCTGCATACTTGTCATTCATTCGGGATGGGTGTCTGATAGTTGGAACAAGCTTGCTTGAAAGGGAGACCAATGCCATGCCGGTGTCAATCCGACGAGAGTTGAAACAGAATGTCGGCGATGGATTACGAGGATTGCGCTATCTCGTGCATATTCTGGGATCGGATGCGGAGCGGCCAAAAATCGCTCCGCCCGTTTTGCCTGACGCTCTTCCGGAAATAGACAACTTGATGGGCGTCGCGTTCCGCGCCGTTGGCAACGTTATGTGTCTGGTGGAAACTGCCGGAACACCGCTTCGACAGACGCCGGCGGGCTTTCATGGATTTGCTTCGCTGCAAAGTTATTTCGCGCCAGAGGGCCTGCAACTTTTTTGCGATGATCTTTACGAAGGCTTGAAAGCCATTGCCGCCGAACAGAACCCCAGCCAACTTATCCTTAAATCACGGCTGCCGGACATTTACCGTACGTTGCATATTCAGTACTCGGCCGCATCTTCTCCTGAGAAGCTCTGCGCAGGCTTACTGCTTTCTCTGGTGAAATTTTCTCCCCTTGTTGATGTGGGCGGTCGAGAAGCAGACCTGCTCAGGCAGTACATTACGCTCACGCTGCTGTTTGGCATTTCGGTCACCGGACAAATTTCCCGTGAGGAAGTGAAGCTTGTCGTGCGCGATGCGCTTCTTCTGGCGGGCACACGTATGGAGCTGGTGTCGGAAGCTGTCTTGGCCGGTTCGGACAACGATCTCGCAGTGATTTTTTCGAAATTGATCAAACAGCTTGCTTGATGGGAAACCACGACTTCTGAACAATTGACGTTCAAAATAGAGAATTGTACTCGATTTTCTGACGCGACAATGCTAAATTTTTTCAAGCGGAGAGTGACCCTCGCGGTTCAATTAAACGCGCGGCCATCTGATCCGTTTTTACAGTCGAGCCGGGCGTGAGGTGCAAGGTCTAGCTGATAGTTATTACCTGCCAAGATTGCTCGAAGGATGCTGGTATGGAAGTTCTTTCTCAAAACGAAATGAGTTGCGTACCGGATCTTGGCCATCGCCTGCGGCAGTTGCGGTGGTTTCGCAAGGCATTCGAGTCATGCGTCCATACGCTTGAAATGCGTTATAGCCTGAAAACCACGATCGCCGAGGATGTGCTTGCCGAAGTTTTCGTGAATTGGGTCGAAACAATCGATCGTCAGAAAAGCCTCGCCAGTCTTGATCGATCGGACTTTATAACTTTCTCCGGCGGAATGATGCTTCGCGAACTGATACAGCGTCATCCCGTCAGAGTAGAACTCTCGCCAAACAAGGTCGATGATATGCCTGAGGCCGCTGCATTTTGGCCGGAAGGTTTTCTTTACACGAATTTTTGCATAAGCGCCGTGTCTGCCGTGCATCAACAGGAGTTCGGAGAAACACTCAAACTGACAGAGTGTGTCGACGATCTGCGAACCTGGTGGTCCTTCCGCGAAAATACGCAGGAAATGCCGAGTTATGCCATCGCCTTTCTCGACCGTTTTGTCGGTGCTGAGCCGAATTGGATCGTGCCGGATCGTGCCGAGTCCCGTTCAGCCATGCAGACGGCGGCGGCTCGCAATACGATGATCCACACCCACAAACAGGTTCTTTAGTCGGTCCCCTGCCCGGTAGTGTTCGCCCAGATCGATCAATCTATTAAGCAGCGATCATCAGCTTCTTCTCGCGTGCTGCGCGCAGGCGTGCAAAATCGTCGCCGGCATGGTGCGAGGAGCGGGTCAGCGGGCTGGAGGAGACCATCAGGAAGCCCTTGGTATAGGCGACCGTCTCATAGGACTTGAATTCCTCCGGCGTGACGTAAGCCTCGACCTTGTGGTGCTTGCGGGTCGGCTGCAGATACTGGCCGATAGTCAGGAAGTCCACGTCAGCACTGCGCAGATCGTCCATCAACTGCAGCACTTCGTTGCGCTCTTCACCAAGGCCGACCATGATGCCTGATTTGGTGAACATGGTGGGGTCCAGTTCCTTGACGCGCTGCAACAGGCGCACGGAATGGAAATAACGCGCGCCGGGACGAACCGTCAGGTAGTTGCCCGGAACGGTTTCCATATTGTGGTTGAAGACATCGGGCTTCGCCGCGACGACACGCTCCAGCGCACCGGGCTTCTTCAGGAAGTCCGGGGTCAGAATTTCGATGGTGGTGTTGGGAGACGCAGCGCGGATCGCCCAGATCACCTTTTCGAAGTGCTCCGCGCCGCCATCGGCGAGATCATCGCGGTCAACCGAGGTAATGACGACGTGGCTGAGGCCCATCTGCTTGACGGCCTTGGCGACGTTTTCCGGCTCGTCCATATCAAGCGCATTGGGCTTGCCGGTCGCGACGTTGCAGAAGGCGCAGGCGCGGGTGCAGATCTCGCCCATGATCATGAAGGTCGCGTGTTTCTTGTCCCAGCATTCGCCGATATTCGGACAGCCGGCTTCCTCGCACACCGTCACCAGCTTGTGGCTGCGCACCAGTTCGCGCGTCTCGTGGTAGCCCTTGGATGTCGGCGCCTTGACGCGGATCCATTCCGGCTTGCGCATGACCTCGGTATCGGGCCGATGGGCCTTTTCCGGGTGGCGGATACGCCGGGCATCGGGATGAGGAGTGGTGCGGTCGAGGATCGTGACCATCAATGGCTTCCATTTTGCTTCAAGCGCCACAGTGCCCGTCAGCGCCGGATAGAATGGCCCGTCCTTTCAGATGGACGCGGGCCATAGCACAATCATGCGTTCAGCACACGTCCGTAGGCGTCGAGCACGCTTTCCTTCATCGACTCGGAAATGGTCGGATGCGGGAAGATCGTGTGCATTAGTTCCTCTTCGGTGGTTTCGAGGTTCATGGCGACCACGAAGCCCTGAATGAGTTCGGTGACTTCCGCACCAACCATGTGCGCGCCGATCAATTCGCCTGTCTTCTTGTCGAAGATGGTCTTGACCATGCCCTGATCTTCACCGAGCGCCACGGCCTTGCCGTTGGCCGCAAAGGAGAAGCGGCCGACGCGAATATCGCGGCCCAGTTCCTTCGCCTTGGCTTCGGTGAGACCAACAGAGGCGACCTGCGGGTTGCAATAGGTGCAGCCGGGGATCTTGAGCTTGTCCATCGGGTGAACATTCGGCAGACCGGCGATCTTTTCAACGCAGATCACGGCCTCATGCTCGGCCTTGTGGGCAAGCAGCGGCGGGCCGGCGACATCGCCGATGGCGTAGACGCCAGGCACGTTGGTCTTGCCGTAACCGTCGATGACGAGGAAGCCGCGATCGGTCTTCACGCCGACGGCCTCAAGGCCGATGCCTTCGATGTTGGCGACGACGCCGACAGCCGAAATCATCCGGTCAGCGGTGATCTTCTCGGACGAACCGTCCTTCTTCTCGAGCGTCGCAGTAACCGAATTCGCAGCCTTCTCGACCTTGGCAACCTTGGTTTCCAGATGGAACTTGATGCCCTGCTTCTCCAGCTGCTTCTTGGCGAAGGCAGAGATCTCCGCATCTTCGACCGGCATCACCTGGCTCATGATTTCAACGACGGTAACGTCGACACCCATGGTGCGGTAGAAGCTGGCGAATTCGATGCCGATGGCGCCGGAACCCATGACGAGCAGCGACTTCGGCAGTTCTTCCGGCTTCATTGCCTCGAAATAGGTCCAGATCAGCTTGCCATCCGGTTCGATGCCTGGAAGCGCGCGCGGGCGGGCGCCTGTGGCGACGATGATGTGCTTGGCGGTATAGGTGCCCTCGCCCAGCGTGTTCTTCGGAACCGGGCCCATCGGTTCGACGGGCTTCTTCTGGGTCTTGGAAACCACGATTTCACCGGGCTTGGTGATCTTGGCCTCGCCCCAGATGATATCGACCTTGTTCTTCTTGAACAGGAAACCGACGCCGTTGTTCATGCGGTGGGCAATGCCGCGCGAACGATCAACGATCGCCTTGACATCAGGCTTGATCGAGCCTTCGAGCGTCAGGCCGTAGTCCTTGGCGTGCTGAGCCGTATGCAAGACATCGGCAGTGCGCAGCAGCGCCTTGGTGGGAATGCAGCCCCAGTTGGAGCAGATGCCTGCAAGGTGCTCGCGCTCGACCACGGCAACCTTCAGCCCAAGCTGGGCTGCGCGAATGGCCGCGATATAGCCGCCTGGGCCGGAACCGATAACGATGACGTCGTAGGACTGTGTCATAAAAAACCTTCCGGATGCATCCCGCGTCCGGAAGGATCACGACATGACGCTCCAACAGAGAGAATTGAGGTTGGCGCTCACGCCGCCGGTAAAAGATCCCGCACTGTTCTAGTTGACCAGGACCGGCCTAAACCAACATTGCCATAGGGTTCTCGATATAGGTCTTGAACGCACCAATCAGAGCTGCGCCCAATGCGCCATCCACGGCGCGATGGTCTGTCGATAATGTGACCGTCATAAGGGTCGCCGCGACAACCGCATCATCAGTCACCACCGCGCGTTTTTCACCCGCTCCAACGGCCAGGATGGTCGCATGGGGCGGATTGACGATCGCGGCAAAGTCCCGAATACCGAACATTCCCAGATTGGAAATCGCCGCCGTTCCGCCCTGATATTCTTCCGCCTTCAGCTTTCCGTCCTTGGCGCGGCCGGCGAGTTCTTTCATCTCCCGCGAAATTGCCGAGAGAGATTTGGTCTCCGCACTCCTGATGATCGGTGTGATCAGCCCGCCCGGCACCGAAACGGCGACGCCAATATCCGCATGCCTGTGCATCAGCAGGGTTTCGTCCGTCCACGAAACATTTGCATTCGGCACAGCCGCGAGGGCCAAAGCATAAGCCTTGATGACCATGTCGTTGACGGACAATTTGTAGGCCGTCTTGCCATCGACGACTGGAGCAGAGGCATTCAGCTCTGTCCGCAATTTGAGCAGCGCGTCGATATTGCAGTCCACAGTGAGATAGAAGTGTGGAACGGTGCTCTTTGCTTCCACCAGGCGGCGGGCGATCGTCCGGCGCATGTTCGTATGGGCGACCTGCTCGTAGCTTCCTTCCGGAAAGAGTTTCAGGATCTGTTCGGTTGATACGGTCGCAGGAGACGACGCCGCTAGGACGGTGACAGGTTGCGCGCCCTCGGCTGAGGGAGACACCGCCACAGATGAATGGCTCTCGACGTCTGCCCGGCTTATTCGCCCGTTCGGCCCGGATCCCGTCACGCGACCGAGATCGATACCGCTCGTTCGCGCGAGCCTTCGCGCCAAAGGCGTTGCGCGAACATCCTTTTGCCCGGCACCCTGATTGGCCGCTTCCGGGGAAGAAACCTCGGCGGTAACACTATTGCCGACTTGGGATTTGGAGACGGGGGGTGGTTGGTCGCTGGGAACCCCTGACGGCCTGCCAGAATAGGCCTCATCCTCTCCGTAAATCCACGCGACGGCGGAGCCGACTGCAATGTCGACATTTTCTGCTGCTCGAATATCGCGCAAGATGCCGCTTGCCGGTGCGTCGATTTCCATCGCAGCTTTGTCGGTTTCAATTTCGAAGAGAACGTCGCCTTTGGTAACGGTTGCCCCGTCTTCGAAGAACCATTTGGATATTCGCCCGGTCGCCATGTCCATGTCGACCTTGGGAAGAATGACTTCAGTTGCCATGACTAGCGCGCTCCCTTGACCAAATCGCGAACGGAGGCGACGATGCCTGGGACCTGCGGAACAGCGGCCTTTTCGAGTTCGGGATTGTAAGGAATAGGCGTTTCCGCGCCCCCAAGCCGAAGGATCGGCGCATCGAGATAATCGAAGGCGTCACTCTCTGCAATCATCGCGCTGACCTCTGCACCCACGCCCAGCGTCTTGACGGCTTCGTAGACGCATACGAGCCTTGACGTCTTCTTGACGCTGGCAATGACCGTGTCCTTGTCCATCGGGCGGATGGTGCGCAAATCGATGACTTCGACATCGATGCCTTCTCCCGCCAGCTTTTCGGCGGCTTCCAGCGCTTTGTGAACCATGATTGACGTCGCAACGATCGTGACATCGCGGCCTTCGCGGCAGATCGCGGCCTTGCCGATCGGCACCGTATAATGTCCTTCCGGCACTGGTCCCTTCATTTTGTAAAGCAGCTTGTGCTCGAAGATCATCACGGGATCGGGATCCTCAATGGCTGCCAGGAGCATGCCTTTCACATCATGCGGCGTCGCCGGCTGGATCACTTTGAGGCCCGGAACATGGCCCAGCCATGCCTCGAGACTCTGACTATGCTGCGCCGCGGCGCCGGTGCCTGAACCCGCAGGGAAGCGCATGACGACGGGCACCGAAACGGCACCCCCGAGCATGTATCGAATCTTGGCCGCCTGGTTGACGATCTGCTCCATGGCGAGCGCCGCGAAGTCGGAAAACTGGAATTCGAAGATCGGGCGCATCCCCGTCAGCGCTGCACCGACGGCAACGCCGGCACCTCCGAGTTCTGAAATCGGAGTGTCCATCACCCGGTCCGGACCGAAACGGTCGATCAGGTCGCCCGTGACTTGGAAAGCGCCGCCGTATACCCCGATATCTTCTCCCATCAGGAAAACGCGCTCGTCGGCCTCCATGGCGATGGCCATTGCTTCCTGGATTGCCTGGGAATAGCTTAGTTCTCTCACTGCGACATCCATCACGCGGACTCCGTATATACGTTCAGTCCGAGATCGGCTGTCTCGGGGGCTGGGCTTTCCTTGGCATAGGTGATCGCGGCGGCGATATCCTGCCGCACACTCTCCCGGATGGCTTCCAGGGCAGCGGCATCGGTGATGCCGAACTCGACCAACTGGTTCTCGAAAAGCACGATCGGGTCGCGATTGGTCATCCAGTCGTCGATTTCTTCCTTTGTCCGATAACGGTTACGGTCGCTCTTGGAGTGACCACGGTGACGGTATGTCTTGCACTCGATCAAGGACGGCCCCTGACCGGATCGCGCCCGCTCGACGGCGATGCGCGAGGCCTCGGCAACATCGGAAAGATTGTTCCCGTCGACAATGACGCCAGGCATCGAATAGCCAGCGGCCCGGTCAGCGATATTCGCCACGGCGGTGGAGCGTTCCGTGGACGTCGACATTCCGTATTTGTTGTTCTCGCAAACGAACACGACCGGCAGCTTCCAGACGGACGCCATGTTCAGCGCCTCATGAAACGCGCCTTCATTGTTTGCTCCATCGCCGAAAAAGCAGACGATAACCTTTCCGGTTTTCATTCTCTTGGATGTGAGAGCCGCGCCGACTGCAATGGGGATACCGCCTCCCACGATGCCATTGGCACCCAGATTTCCGGTCGTAACGTCGGCTATATGCATCGATCCGCCACGCCCGGCGCAATAGCCTGTCGTTTTTCCGAAGAACTCCGCAAACATCCGCTTCACGTCGGCACCCTTGGCGATGCAGTGTCCATGCCCGCGATGCGTCGACGTGATCTGATCTTCGTTGGTCAACGCCAGGCAGACACCCATGGCGCTGGCTTCTTGACCGATGGAAAGATGCATCGTTCCATGAATAAGGCCACGCGTGTAGCTCTCTTCCGCGCCTTCCTCGAACTGCCGGATCAAATGCATTTTGCGCAGCGCCTCCAGCAACTGCTCGCGGCTATGTTCCCTGTAAAGAAAGGGCATGTTTGCCACGCTCTGAGAAACCGTCTCGACTGTCTTCGTCGTCGCCATTGTCATGCTCCTGTCCCATAAACAAGCTTGTCCTGACGGGCTCGCAATGCCGCGATCTTTGAGCCAGGGACGACAGCCGCGTTGGCATAGGTGATAAGTTCGCCCTTCTTGATCGCGGCGGTGACTGTCCCGCCCTGTAGAAGACCACAAGGGATCGCGCCGGCGGTGCGCGCTTCCGGCGCCGTCATGATCCAGGCGCGGTAGCAATATTCGCCGATGGCATCGAGCTTTTCGCCCGGCTTGAGGTCTCTCTTGGCGACCGCACACACTTCCGCGACCGGCTTCGACAACGGCACCATGTCCGGCTTGCCGTAGAGAACGACACGCGCGCATGTCAGCGGAACTTCCAGCGAGGTTAGATGATAGGGCCGATGGAAGGTGAAATAAGGACCCGTGCCCATCTTCAGGTCTTCCATGCGCTCCGAGATGCGCGGATGCGACATGTCGGCAACCACAAACACGCCGGGAGCAACGCCTTTGCCGATGGAGTAATCAACAACCCCGACCCGCGACAGCACGCCACCGTCCTTCTCGGGCACCAAGGTCTTTGCCAACTGTTCCAGCGTCGCGGAAGGACCGTGCATGCCGGGCTTGTCGGGGACGAGGCCGGTGGCGTTGGCGATTGCCGCCATCTCTACCATTGTCTTGGAACCGTCGACAAACTCGACGAGCATGCGGACATTCATATGCCGGCGGATCGCCTCCTCCGCGTATTGGTCCGGGACGGCGTCAATGTTCAAGGGGTTGTTTTTGCCTTTGCCCGCAGCCACGATGGGATGCCCCATGGCTGACACAAACTCGATCAGCTCCATGCAGGACGATGGTTCGTCGCCCGCACCGAGAGAATATGTCACACCCAGGCGCTCGGCTTCGCTTTTGAGATAGGCGCCGATCGTGACGTCCGCCTCGACGTTCATCATGACGAGGTGCTTGCCGTTCTCCATCGCCGTGAGGCCGATTTCAGCACCGACAGCCGGAACGCCTGTGGCATCGATAATCACGTCGATAAGGCCGTTTCCGAGGACCAGGCTTGAGTCGGCCGTGACCGCGATTTTGCCGGACTCCATCGCAGCCGTCAGGGCGCCTGTATTGGACGCTTCCCGGCTATGACCTGTCTCCTGATAGGCGATGTCGACCGCCTTCGTCGCGGCTTCGATGTTCAGGTCGCAAATTGCTCCGATCTCGATACCGGGCATATGTGCGACCCGCGTGACGATATCCGTTCCCATTTCCCCGGATCCGATGAGACCGATGCGAATCGGACGCCCGGAATTTTCGCGCGCGACCAGGTCGCGCGCCAAACCGGTTGGCGCGACATTGATGGACATAGGACTTCCTCCCAAATTACGACGATGATCAAGACTATCTGAACATTTGTATTTGTGTCAACATGAATGTTCATTTTTGTGTTTGTTAGAAGGCCGCCCTTTTAAGGCGATCCTTGGCGGGCACCGCGAATGCCGTTGGTATCTCGACCCGCGTTCGCGCCCTTCCGTGCCAATAATCAGGCGTGAGACAATTTCTGTTTCGAGGCACGCCCCTCGTGGGAGCGTGGCGGCGTCTGCGCGATAAATCGCTGCGTGGTGGAGTAATCGACAATTCCGGCCTGGCTGCCCAGAGCGGTAGCATTCTGCGCCGAAGAGGCCTGCGCCAAGCGCACCATCTCATGGGGCGAAAGCCCAAGATGCAAGCCGGTGGCAATACCGGCATTGAAACAGTCACCGCAGCCGCAGGTACACACGACGTCGACCACGAAGCTCGGCATGTGAAAGTTCAACCCGTGCCGATCGCGGTAAAGGGCACCATCCCTGCCAAGCGTGAGAATGACACATCCCGCCCCCTTGGAGAGGAGAAATTCGGAGACTGCCTCGAGGTCGCGCAGCCCCGACAGCGCCATCGCCTCGTCTTCGGACGGGAGGAAATAATCGGTGTAGGCAAGGAGGCTCTCAACCTTCGGGAAGTCTGCCTGCGTTGCCGCGAAGACGTCGAGCGTTGTCGTAATGCCGCGGCGCTTGGCTTCCTTCATCACCTCCAGCGTCCGGCCTTCGTCCATACGGTCCATGAGACCTACCCCGCCCACATGCAGGATTTTGGTGTCGAGAACACGGTCGATATCCGCGTCAGAGACAAAGAAGCCGCCGGTCGCGCCCTTTTTATGAAGCGCCGGGCGAGCGCCGTCCGGCCGTGTCGTGACAATCGATGACGAGGTAGAGAACCCGTCGCAAAGCTGCATGAGTTCCGTATCGATTCCATATTTACCCAGTTTCATGAGTACCCAATCGCCCATGTCATCCTGGCCGATCCCCCCGACGGCCTGAACGTTCAGGCCGTATTTCGCAGCAGCAATGGCAGCGCTGCCGGCGGCACCCGAAACGGCGAGGGCGAAGTCCTCGACGAAATAGGTGCCGCCGCTGGGAGGTATCTCGGTCACCGGACGGCAGAGTGCATCGAATGTGTAGAAACCCATTGATGTATAGTCGAAACGTGCCATTAGCGTTCTCCCCGTATCCTTTGACCGCTGGCCGCCTCGAAAAAGTAAAGGCGATTTGGGTCGAAGCCGATCCGGATGGGTGTGTCGAGATCTGCGCGAAAATCACGGGCGGCCTTGATTTCGAAGAAGGTTTCGCCTGTCTTGACTGTCAGGTAGGTGCAGTCGCCGGTCGGCTCGACCGCAAAGACTTGCCCTGCCAGATCGGCCCCGGTCACGGAGGCATCCTCTGGTCGCACACCCAGAATAACCGAACCTTCGACGAAATCCGGACATGTTGTCGCCAGCCCCGGAGCTGTGAACCGCCCATTCTGCGCATTGCCCTTGACCAGGTTCATCGGTGGAGCGCCGATGAAGCCCGCAACAAACGTGTTGGCGGGATCGGAATAAATCTGGTCCGGCGTTCCGACCTGCTGGATACGCCCCCGGTCCATGATGACAATGCGGTCCGCCAGTGTCATGGCTTCGATCTGATCGTGCGTGACGTAGACAGTGGTGATCTTCAGCTGACGCTGTAGATGCTTGATCTGCGCGCGCATCGACGCGCGCAGCTTGGCGTCGAGGTTGGAAAGCGGCTCGTCCATCAGGAAGACATGCGGCTTGCGGACAACCGCGCGTGCAAGGGCTGCGCGCTGACGCTGCCCGCCGGACAGGGCGTTCGGCTTGCGGTCGAGATAGTCACCCAGTTCTACCATCGCAGCGGCTTGGCGGATGCGACTATCATGTTCCGCCTTCGGCACACCGCGCATTCGCAATGGGAAGCGGATATTGTCGTAGATCGTCATATTCGGGTAGAGCGCATAGCCTTGAAAGACCATCGCAACGTCCCGGTCGCGGGCATCGACGCCGTTGACCACTTCGTCGGCGATGACGATATCGCCTTCTGTCGGCTCCTCAAGCCCGGCAATCATGCGCATCGTTGTCGTCTTGCCGCATCCCGAAGGACCCAGGAGAACCAGAAACTCCTCCGAGGCTATCTCGAGGTTCATCAGTTCGACACCCGTAAACGCGCCGTAGCGTTTGACGATATTGTTGAGGTGGATAGAGGCCATGTTCGTTACCCTTTCACAGCGCCCATGGTCAGACCGCGCGACAGATGCTTTTGGATCAGAATGACCAAAGCGAGGATCGGCAGGAATGCCAGGAAGGACACCAGAGCGATTGCGTTGTAGATGACGCCGTCCGAGCCGCCGGTGAAATTGGCAAGGGCAACCGAGAGCGTATAAGCGTTTTGCGTAGAGGCGATGAGGAGCGTGAACAGAAACTCGTTGATCGCAAAGATTGCAGCAATAACGGCGGCAGTGATGATACCCGGCAGACAGACGGGGATGATGATTTCCCAAAGGATCGTCAGATCGCCGGCACCATCGACGCGCGCCGCATCTTCCAGCTCTTTCGGAATATCGAGCATGTAGCTTCGGACGATCCAGGTCACCACGGACAAGTTTATCGCCGCATAGATCAGCATCAGAGCCCAGACGCTGTCGAGAAGGCCGAGATTGCGGAACAGGAAGAAAATCGGGATCGCGACGATTGCAGGCGCCATCATTCTGGTCGAGAGGATATAGAAGCCGATATCTTCCCGTCCCTTGTAATCGTATCGAGTAAGTGAGTACGCCGCCGGAATGGCGAGAACGAGATCAATGATAACCGAGCCGCCGACCGCCAGGACGGAATTGCGAAGATAGGACGCAATGGGCCAGTCCGACATCAGCATTCGCCAGGCATCGAGCGAAAAGGTTGGCCAATAGATGGGGCGCGGTGTGATGATTTCGGTACGCGGGCGGAAGCCGATGGAAAGAAACCAAAGGATCGGTGCCAGGCATATCAACGCCCATGACCCGAGTATGAGATAGCGAACGAAGAGATTTTCACTTCGCGAGCGGCGAATTGATGCCATTACGACCTCCCTGAGCGAAATGAACGCTTCACGACCAGTTGGGCAAGAAAGATGGTGACGATCAACATCACGACGGAGGCCGCCGACGCGTAGCCGAAATTGAAAGTTTTAAAGCCCTGACGGTAGATGAAGTAGCTCATCGTTTCGGTGCTCCCACCGGGGGTGCCTTGGGTCATGATGTAAACGTTGGTGAACATCGTGGTGATGTCGATCCCGCGAAGGACGACGGCAACGGCAATGACCGGGCGCATCATCGGTAGCGAGATGTTCCAGAAGATCGCCGGCCAACTTGCGCCATCCAACCGCGCCGCCTCCTCAACCTCCTGATCCTGGCTTTGCAGCGCAGCGACAAAAATGATGAAGACGAAGGGCGTCCACTGCCAGACGTCGGCGACAATGAGAGTCGCCCGCGCTCGCCATATATGGCCGAGCCAGTCGATATTGCCGTCGATCAACCCGAGGCGAAACAAAAGGTCGGAGATGATACGCCCGTCGTTAAAGGCGAGCTTCCAGATAAATGCCACGGCGGATGGCATAAATAGCATCGGCATCAGGAACACGATCCGCCAGCTGCGGATCAGAGGATCCCGATATGCGAAGTAGGCGAGGGTCAGAGCGATCACGCACTCGAGAAAAAGTGCGATCCCGCCGATGATCACGGTATTGGCAAGCGCTGCCCAGAACTCCCTGTCGCTGAGAAGCGTTGCGTAATTTTCTATCCCGACGGGAACCCACTCGTTGAAGCGCACGAGAAAGAAACTCTGATACAAGGCATACGCACCCGGATAGAGCGTGATTGTCAGAAGATAAATCACGGCAGGCGCCACAAGGAGATAGGGGAAGGCCGCTCGCATTGCGCGGCTGCGCCTCTTTCTGGAAACGGGTCGGCTCGCGGGGGCGACATCGGTCGCCCCCCTCACCACGTTCGGGATTGTCATGTTTCTTGTCCTAGTGCTCAGAAAGGTAGAGCTTTGCCCGCACCCACATACAACCCCGGCTTGACGGAGGCGTATTGAAGCGGCGGGCGATCACTGAAGAAGCCATTCTTCTTCATGATCTTCTGCCAGGCTGCGTTGCCGTTTGCGAGCGCTTCCTTGCCGGTAATCTGACCGACGAGTGCCCGATTGATCTCGTTGCCGAGCGTCTGCTCCATCTCGAACATGCCGGGGATGCGGGGTGCGCACCATGCGTGTTCGAGACTGTCAGCCCAAACCTTTGCGGGCTGACTGACTTCGCGCAACCTCGGATTCGACAAGACGGACTTGTAGCCCGGCGCGACGCCGTTTGCGTTGGCCTCGTTCATCGCCATGATCGACGACGTCGTCAGGAACGCCAGCATCAGGAACGCCCCTTCGGGGTTTTGCGAACTAGCGGCAACACAGGAGGTAGAGCCTGCGATATTCGGAGGCGCGAAGCGTCCGCCAGCAACCCGCGGCTCGTAGATGGTCACGAAATCACCAACAATTTGGCTCTGATCGGGCCGCATTGCCTGTGTCCCGCTGTCCTGCCAGCTGATGTTTGCCGCGACCTGTCCACCAAGCCAGGCCGCACGGTTTTCGCCCCAGCCGGCGCCCGAGACACCCTCAATCGCATTTTTTGATAGAGCGAGCATGATCTCGATACCCTTGAGACCGGCATCCGAGTTCAAAATCGGGTTGAAGTTTTCATCGAAAAGTTCAAGACCACATTGTGCTGCAATGTGTTCCCAGGTGTAGGTCGCCCAGAAACCACGCGCTCCGAGCATGCCGATACCGGAAACACCGCCGCCGGCCTTGTTCAGTTCACCCGTCACCCGAATAAGTTCGTCATAGGTGGGGATTGACTTTGACAGATCGATTGGGCCGCCCAGGACCTTTTCGACCAGAGATTTGCGCAAATGCACCATCTGCACGTCGCAGTCGAACGGAATGCCGTACAGGCCCTTATCACCGAAATAGCCATAGTTCAGGCGATAGGTGTCATAGAAGTCGTCGAGAGGCAGCTTCCATTTCTCGACGAAGTCGTCGAGCTTGGCGAGAAAACCGGGCGCCGCGAAGTCGCCGAGCCACGGGGAAAAGAATTGCAGCGCATCAAAGCTGGCGTTGCCGGAGATGAACTCGGCGATCGCCTTGTCATAGAAACTATCGTCGGGGATCGGGACCAGCTCGACCTTGATACCAGACAGTTCTTCGAACGGCTTCAAGCCGCTTGCAGCGGACTCCTGGTCTGCGGCGCCGACAGCAAATCGGACCGTCTTGCCTGCCTGTTCAGCGCGGACGGTTTCCCAATCCACATTGCGGATCCAGTCTTTAGCAGGATCCCAAAGGGGCTCCCCGGTCATTTTGTACAAGGTCTGGTAGTCCTTGCGGACGTACTCCTTGACAGAAATCCGGTCAAGGACGGACTGGACATCGGGCAAAGTCGACTGTGCGAGAGCCGGCTTATAGATTCCCGACATGCCGACAGCAGCCCCTGCGACAGCTGAGTTGCGCAAGAAGGCGCGCCTCGACAGATTTCGAACATCTTCAGTCATTTTGATCTCCTCCCTGAGATGGTGCCCTTGTGAAAATCAAAATTGACCTGCAAGCAGGCTCTCCTCAATTCTGACAGCAAGAGGCGTGAACTTTCGTTCAGCACGATGACACTATGTTCAAGGCTTCGGGCTGTCAAGACTACCAAAGTGACTGTCGCACATTTATCCTTCAATGAATCCAATTGTTCATATTTTATATTGAACGTGAGACCGGATGGCGCCTGTCAACCTGCGACTCTCCGATGAAACCGATGCTATTTCATAACAACCGTGCTTGATTGCGTCGCCCAACGCCTAGAGCAGATGTAGGATACCGCGATTAAAGTGACATGTTTAAGGGAGTAGAGAGTGACAGAAAAGAAAACAGTGAGCAAAGGCATCTCAGGTGGCGTGCCACGGACTGAAACAGACAGGCTACGCGCACGGGCAGTATGGCTCTATTTCGTGGAAGACAAAACGCAGAACGAAATTGCAAAAATACTTGGAATAAACCGAATTGCGATTGTCCGGCTTCTGGCCGAAGCCAAACGGCGCAACGAAGTGAGAATTACAATCTCGGCTCCGTTGGCGGACTTGTCCGAAATCGAGCGCGGTCTGGAGAAACGCTACGGCATCCCCCGCGCTATCGTCGCGCCTTTTAGCGAACAGCAATCGGATCCCACGAAGGTTATTGCCGCGGCCGCAGGTGCATACATCAATTCGGCCATGCAATCCGGCATGACCGTCGGCGTTGGCTGGGGACGCACACTGCACAACACACTGCCATTCATCGCCGGCAAAACCTTGGAAGATTTCAAGGTCGTATCATTATTAGGCGGGATAGCCGCTGCTCGGCGCTTCAACCCCGCCGAATTCGCCTGGCAGTTCGCCGAACTATTTCAGGGTGAGGGTTTCCTAATCCCCGCTCCCGCGCTTGTCGACAGTCCTGAAACGAAGCGTGCACTCCTCGATAAATGTGGCCTTGCCGAAATATTCGAAATGGCAAGTGATCTTGATATCGCAATCATATCCGTCGGCGGAATAGCGACGATTACAACAAGTTACCGCATCGGACATATATCGGAGACCGAACGGAAGGCGCTGGTGAACGCAGGAGCTGTGGGAGACATTCTCTACAATTTCATCAACATCGAAGGACGATTGGTTGATCATCCAGTAAACAAAAGAGCCATTTCCATCGATCTCGAGCAGTTGCGGAGGGCCAGATCGAGGGTTCTGGCTTCCGGAGGAAGAGAGAAGGTTCAGTCCCTGCTGGGGGCCATAAATGCAATCCGTCCGACTGTATTGATTACCGACGAACTGACCGCTCGAGAGTTGCTCAAGACCTAAGCGCAGCCATCGCGTTCTTTGTGGAGGCTTCTCAGAATCACCGCATCGCCTGCGATCAGTTGAATCTCCGGAGTTGTCGTCCCTAATCTCGGATACAATACTCGCCGACCAGGCCGATGATAAACCTCTGGTGTACAACACACGTGGACTTCATTCAGCGCTCGGCCACCTGCGCTCTCACTTCGGGACAGAAATCCGAGTTGACTGCTGGTTCGGTTCTCCACACGTGCAGCCATTGAATTGAAAGGCGACACGCGACCGGGATGTTTTTCCGATGCCGGGGTTGAAGCTATTGGTCGGGTCGAGCGCGGTGTAGTGAGCGGCGAGGTCGGGTTTGGCTGCGTAGATGTGTCCGACATTATGTTCGGCCGGATACTCGGCGCCCCGTGCGTCGAGGAGTTTGAGCATGGCGGTCTTCAATGCCGCCGTATCTGTACCCTTTTTAACCACGTAGTCCTGATGTAGGAGCGGGGCTTCAACGACCTTGCCTGGCTGCCCGAACCCCGAATTGAGGAATACACGGGAGCCGGCCAATGAAACAGATCGCGAAAGACGAGAAAGCCGTTGTCGTCATCGGCTCCGGTGCCGGCGGCGGAACGCTGGCCTATGAACTCACCAAGGCAGGCATTCCCTGCGCTGCGCCCCTGTCATACTGCCGACCCTAGATAAATAGCCATCAGACGAGGGTCGCTCAACAATTCCGTCGCAGCCCCTTGTAGAATGACCTCGCCAAGTTCCAGCACGCAACCGTGGTCGGCGACATTGAGGGCTGCCCGTGCATTCTGTTCGACGAGGAGGATCGAGATACCCGATAACTTCAACTCGTGGATGATCCGAAAAATGTCATGAACGATCAGAGGAGCCAATCCTAGGCTCGGCTCATCGAGCATCAATAGCCTTGGTGATGCCATCAGTGCCCGACCCATGGCGAGCATCTGCCTCTCTCCGCCCGAAAGCGTGCCGGCCTCCTGATGACGCCGTTCCAACAGTTTCGGGAAGCGCCCGTAAACCTCGTCAAGGGACGAAACGGAAGACGCGCGGTTGCGACGGTAGCACCCAAGCAGGAGATTGTCTTCTACGCTCATGCTGGAAAACAGGTCGCGTTTTTCCGATACCAGCGACATGCCCATTCCAACTCGCTCAGGAACCGAGGCCCGAGTGACATCTTCGCCTTGGAACAGGACCGTTCCCGTACAGGGCAAGAGACCCATCAATGCGCTAAGAAAAGTCGTTTTACCGGCTCCATTTGCGCCAATCAATGTCACGACGCCAGCAGCCGGGATCGCCATTGAAACGTTGGAAACAGCCTTCATGCTGTGATAGCCGGCACAGATGTTTGTAGCTGATAGAATCGTCGTCATGCCGCACCCCCTAGATAGGCGGTTTGAACGACTAGGTTGCTGCGGATCTCGCTCGGCGTGCCCTCCGCAATTTGTGTGCCGAAGTTAAGTACAACGATGCGGTCGGTCAGTTTCATCACGAAATCCATGTCGTGTTCGACCAGCAAGATGCCCATTCCCTGCGAACGCAGCGTCTTCAAAAGAGATGCCAACTGGTCCTTTTCGAAACGACGCAGCCCGGCCGCAGGCTCATCGAGAAGAAGCAGCCGCGGTGCGAGACACAGCGCTCGGGCAATCTCGACAATGCGCGATGTCCCAAGAGAAAGTTCGGAGGCAAGCATCGAGGCCTTGTCCGTGAGACCGACGAGTTCCAGTTTATGAGCCGCTTCAGCAAACAATAAACGCTCTTCCGCCCGGTCGAGCCGCAGCATCGCCCGGAGGAAGCCCGCGTGCCCACGAAGATGCGCTCCCAACGCGACGTTTTCAATCACGGTCATGTCCGGCACGAGCTTGACATGCTGAAAGGTACGAGCAACCTGGCGGCGGGCGATTGCGCGTGGCGGCATGCCGTCGACCTTCTCGCCGGCGATCCAGACTTCGCCGGCACTGAGCCCTGCCACACCCGTCAGCAGATTGAAAGTGGTGCTCTTGCCTGCCCCATTCGGCCCCAAAAGCGTCACGATCTCGCTCTCATTCACCGAAAGACTGACGCCACTAACGGCAAGCAGACCGCCGAACCGCTTTTCCGCTTTGACGACGCGCAGAAGTTCGATGCTGTTCCCCGTGCACGTTGGTAGCCGCATGGGTGAGGGTTCGCCAAAGCAAAAAGCGTCTGTCCCTGCTTTGACGAACTTACGAGCAAGCAGCGGCCAAAGGCCCTGTCGGGCATATTCAAGGATGAGAAACAATATCAAGCCGAAGACAATAATTTCATAATTACCGCCATGCCCGAAGACGATCGGAAGAATATCTTGCAACTGATCTCTCAGGATCACCACCACGCCGGCTCCGAGGATAGCTCCATAGACATGCCCCGCACCGCCCAACACTGCCATAAGCAGATATTCGATGCCGGCATTTAGACCGAAGGCGGTCGGCGTAACGGCGCGTTGGATGTGAGCGAATAGCCAGCCCGAGAGGCCTGCGAGGAGCGCCGCATAAACAAAAACGGCTAGCTTCATGCGTTCGGTGTGAATTCCGAACGCTTCCGCTTCAGTCCTTCCGCTCCGCAGCGCGCGGATCGCCCGACCTGTCCGGGAATGGAGAAGATTCTGGGTTAGCGTCACTGCAATAACCACAATGATCCAAACGACCGGGTAAACCTGCCGGGCATCGACGAGTGGCGTACCGAATATCGAAAGAGGTGGAATACCAGCAATGCCGTTAAAGCCGCCGATCCATTCGAGATTGCCGAATAGATAGAAGATTGCCATACCCCAGGCGATCGTGCCAAGCGGCAGATAATGGCCGGAAAGGCGTACAGTAATCAGCCCGATCAGGACGGCGGCAATACCTGTGACCGCTAGAGCTAGCGGTAGCGTCATCCAGGGCGATAGGCCGTACTGTGTGGAGAGTAGCCCGGTCGTGTAGGCACCAAAGCCGACAAAAGCTGCCTGACCAAAGGACGTCATGCCACCGACGCCAGTAAGGATTACAAGTCCCAGCGACACGAGGCTCGCCAACCCGATGAGATTAAGCAAAGAGACCCAGAACATCGGCATGCCAGGCACATAGGCCACAAGCAGAAGGGCAAGTGCAACAACGGCTGGCGCGAAACGCAATGGCATGGCCTATTCCTCTTCCGGATGAGGGTTGAAGATTGAACGCCAGACGAGGACTGGAATGATAAGGCCAAATACGATGATTTCCTTGTAAGCGCTGACCCAGAATGACGAAAACGCCTCGGCGACACCGATCACAAGTGCACCGAAAACAGCGATTGGATAACTTGCAAAACCGCCGATGATCGCGGCAACGAAGCCCTTCAAGCCGATCAAGAAGCCGCTGTCGTAATATATGGTCGTAATCGGTGAAATCAGGATGCCAGACAAGGTGCCGATCGACGCCGCCATCAGGAAAGCTTTCATTCCCGCATCGGTCGGCGAAATGCCGACAAGCCCGGCTCCCCGGCTGCTGACCGCAGCCGCACGCAACGCCTTGCCCTCGAGGCTGCGGCTGAAGAACACATACAACATCAGCAGGATGACGACCGTCAGGAGGAGAACGAGGATACTTTGTCCGGAGATCATCAGCGGACCCATCTCATAGCTGCCATCCAGCATCGGCGCCGTGCGATAACCCTCGGCGCCGAAGAACAGCAGACCAAAACCGGTCATCATCCAGTGGACTCCAACCGACACTATTAACAGGTTGAGTATGGAACTTTCAGCCATGGACTTAAAGAAAATGGCATAGATGAACGGTCCCATTGGAACAACAATGGCAAGTGTCAACATGAAGCGCGCGAGCCCGCCGAGAGCACCTACTCCGAGTTCGCACAGTAGCAACACAGAAAGCGGCAGGAGCAGATAACGGCAAACGATCGATGCAACCTGTCGCCCGTAGATCGGTCGGTGAAGACGCAGAAACTCGCGGATGCCGGCCACAAAACCAAGCCCCAGCAACATCCATACCGACCCCGGAGTTTCGCCTCGTTCGAGCGCAGAGAGGGTCAATCCGGCATAGGCGACAAAATCGCCCTGTGCGATGAAGATGATCCGGGTGACGGAAAAGAGGAGTACAAAGGCGACGGCGAGCAACGCATAGATCGCACCGCCCAAGATACCGTCCTGAAAAAGAAAAAGAAGGATCGCGCTATCCATGACAACCGCATTTCTCTGAGAGATAATCGAGGCATGCCGCAGCCCATGGCCAGCGGCATGCCAGCCTTGGGAGGCTATTTCATTGGCAGATATCTGAACTCGCCATTAGTGACGGTAATCAGCACCCGACTGCGCTGGTCGTGGCCAAAGTGGTCGATCGGACTGGTATTGTACACGCCGTTGACCGAAACCACATTTTTCTGGTTTTCGAGACCGTCACGCAAGGCGGTGCGAAACTCTTGCGTACCTGGCACCCCCTTTTTGAGCGCCCCCGGAATGGCAGCGGCGACCAGTTGGCCCGCATCGTACATCATTCCGCCAAAGGCTGACACCGAACCCTTGCCGTTCTCCGTTTCGTACTTCTTAGTGTATTCCACGCCGATTGCTTTGGAGGGATGGTCATCCGGCAATTGCTCGGCGACAACCACAGGCCCGACCGGCAGGATGCTACCCTCGACGGCTTTGCCACCAACACGGATATAGTCACGGGTGGCAGAACCGTGGGTCTGATAAATTGTGCCCTTATAACCACGCTCCGCCAGGGATGCCACAGGCAAAGCGGACGGCGTCCCGGATGCGCCGATGAGGATGGCATCCGGTTTCGCGCTATAAAGTTTTAGCACTTGCCCTGTGACGCTCGTGTCGCTTCTGGCAAACCTCTCGACAGACGTGATCTCGATTCCGCTACCCTTAAGCAACGTGGTGACTGTTTTCAGCCAATCCTCGCCATAGGCATCCGCAAAGCCGAGGAAACCTAGTTTCTTGACCCCTGTTTTCTTCATGTGTTCGACAAGCGCGCCCGCCATCTGCTCGTTCTTTTGTACGGAGCGGAAGGTCCACTTTTCGACATTCTCAGGAACGTTGACCGGAGCAAGAGCAACGATTGGAGTTTGCGCCTCGGCCGCGACCGTTGCGGCGGATGCAGAGGTTGGAGCAGACGACGAACCAATAATGACGTCAGCCTTGTCGCTATCGACGCATTTGCGGGCGTTCCGGGTGGCAGCGGTCGGATCCGTCGCATCATCATAGACGACATATCTAATACCGGTGTCGCCCACCTTGGTCGGCAAAAAGGGAACGGTCTTCTGTTCCGGTATGCCCAGCGATGCGGCCGGTCCCGTGGCCGAGACGCTGATGCAGACGGTTACGTCGGCGGCTGTCGCCGACAATGGCACCAGTGTAAAAAACGGCAGTAATGTCAATGCACTTTTCATTCCAATTTCCTCCCTGGATGAATGACTAGGCTTTCTCTTCCAGCAAAGTGCGGCGTTCCCTCCCACGGACCTTCCCCTCTGCCGCATGATTTCCGCCATCCGACGGTAGGCCTTTCGCCGAGCCGCCAAGACGTGGCAAATTCACTATGATGCTTGAGATTGCAGCTGTTTCGGCAAGGACAACCAGCGAGAAGAAACGCAAATCCGCCTCCAGCTTCGATCGCATGTCGTGATCCTCCGAGCAGGCCAGAACTGCGCGGGCTAAAAGGCTCGCCCCCGTCACCAGCGCGACAAGTCGCAGAAACGGCGTCGCCGCGCGCAAGGCTTCCTGTCGGTCTTGGTTGAGCATCGCGGTCATATCCGCAAAACCACTTCGCAGTCGTATATAGCTTTCGCTCAGCACTTGGCCGATATCGGCAAACTCCATGTGGACGTCCGCCAATCGAGTGGCGATCTGTTCATATTGGTCTATCATCTTGAGAAATTGCGGCGCACCGGGGCCAGTAAGCTTTCGCGTCAGGAGATCAATGGCGTGGATGCCGTTGGTACCCTCATAGATGCTGGTGACGCGCACATCACGCCACAGCTGAGCAATCCCGGTCTCCTGGACATAGCCCATCCCGCCATGGATCTGGATCGCCAGCGATGCGTTCTCGATGCCGCTATCGGTGCAATAAGCTTTGGCAACCGGTGTCAGGATGTCCGCTTCAATCCGCGCGGCGTCCCGCTCGTCCTGCGAGGGACTACGCCTCGAACGATCGATAGCGTCTGCGGTCGACAGCGCGATGAACCGCGCGGCGGTCGTTGTGCTTCGCATTGTCATCAGCATCCGCCAGACATCTGGATGATCGGCGATAGGCATGTTCTCCACGCGACCGGCCAGCCGACCCTGCCTGCGTTCCGAAGCGAACGCGAAAGCGGCCTGGGTTGCCCGCTCGCCGATGGCAACCCCCTGCATGGCAACCGCCAGCCGGGCGCTGTTCATCATCGTGAACATAGCCGTAAGTCCACGATGCGGTTCTCCGACGATCCAGCCTTTCGCGCCACTGCCGGAACCAAAGGCCATGGTGCAGGTGGGCGACCCGTGCTGGCCGAGCTTTTCCTCAATGCCGGTGCACAACACGTCATTCTGGTGAAGAATGCCGTGTCTGTCCGGTATTTTTTTGGGGACCAGAAACAGAGACAAGCCACGGCTGCCGGCCGATGCATCGGGCAATCGTGCGAGAACCAGATGCACGATATTTTCTGTCAGGTCGTGATCGCCGTAGGAAATGAAAATCTTGGTGCCTCGAACGAGAAAGCTCCCATCCTCCAGCGGTTCGGCGCGGGTTCGAGTATCCCCAAGGTCGGACCCGGCACCGGGCTCGGTCAATGCCATCGTCGCCGCCCATTCACCAGACACGAGTTTGGGCAAATATACGCGCCTCTGCTCTTCGGACGCGTGCCGTTTCAGTGTTTCTGCCGCCCCCATGGTCAGCAACGTCCCCATAGAAAAGGCCATGGAGCCGGAGTGCCAGAACTCTTGGCAGGCGGCCGTTACGGTCGGCGGCAGGTCTTGCCCACCATCGACCTCCGGCATGGAAATCCCAAGCCAGCCGCCTTCGCGAAACTGCCTATAGGCATCCCGATGTCCCGGTGCGGTCGTCACTGTCCCGTTTTCGTATCCCACGCCCTCCGTATCGAGCGTTCGATCCAGGGGCAGCAAAACATCAGAAGCGAAACTGCCGGCTTCGTCTAGGATGGCTCCGGTCAGTTCCGCATCGAGTTCGAGCGTGCTGGCTGGCAGCGTCAATGTCGACGTGCAGCATCGGATGTAGAAGTTCGTCTCGTTGACTGGAGCGGAATATCCCATGATTGCGATCTTCCTCAGTTGAAAAGTGGTCTGTTGGTGGAGCGCATGTGCTGCAGTCTTGCGAGCGTTTCCGGCTCGCGCGCGAGATCGACGATCGCGTCGAGCTCCAGTGCCATCATCGTCTCTTCACTGATGACGCCCTCTTGCGCGCCGCCGGAAATCACCCAGGCCAGTTTGGTTGTGATCCGCCTATCCGTTGCGGTGAAGCTCTTCGAGCCGACGATTTCGGACAGCGTCGATTGCAACTCCGCCATCTGTGCAGGACCACCAACGGTGATTAGCGCCCGCGCCGGTACCTGATACGCATTCGCTAATTCCGCAGCGCGGGCCGCTGCTGCGGAAAGCAGACGATCCCGGTTCATGACGATGAGATCCGTCGAACGCAGGAAGCCCGCATCGACGGCAAGCAGCGCCGAACCTGTCACGTCGCCGCCGGTGATCACGGCAAATGTCTTGTCCGCCGCGCTTCCGAAATCTGTCAGCTTCTGATGGCGCAGCAGAAGCTGCGTTACCCCGCCCCAACCGGGCAATATTCCGACCTTGCGCTCCGGCAGACCGGCGAAAAGTTCGCTATGGGCGACGATCTCGTCCGCATGCATCATCAACTCGCAACCGCCGCCCAGCGCCATGCCGCCCACGGCGGCAACCACGGGGAAAGGAGCATATTTCAGGGCAAGCCAGGCATTCTGCCCACGCCTGATGAAATCCACCAAGCTCGTCCAGTCTTGCGCCTTCACATAGTCGATGAACGTATCGAGTTGTGCCCCCGCAGAGAATGCTCTGGCATTGTCGGATCCGATGATCAGCGACTGGAAATCACGACCGATCAGATCTGGCAGCTTTTCGACCAGAGAAATCACGCCGATATCGCAAACGTTCATCTTGGTATGGATTTCGAGGCACGCGACGCCATTGCCGATGTTCCAGACCGAGGCCGAAGCATTGTCATCGACTGGCTGACTGTTGCGCCTGATCGACGCCACTGTCAGGGTGCCCTGCGAGTCACGCGACGTTTCGATGCTGCCGTCACTGTTCAGATATTGGCCGGGCTTTGGATAAAAGCCACCAGCTTCCACGGCCGCTTTCAGCAGCGGCGGGACCTCAATGCCTTCAGCGACGAATTGCCCGGCTAACCATGCCACCCCGACAGAGTCGGCAAGTTCGAACGGCCCATGCCTCCAGTTATATCCGAGACCGCGCCGCAGTCCAGAACGCGATACTTTCCAAGTGGTCGCACGGCCTGACGCAAGGCCAGGTCACAAAGCTCAAGCTCATAAAACGGCAAAAACTACCGCCGCGGAAAACCTGATCTACTTGAGGTGCGCATCGTGGGAGGACCGTGATATAATCGGTAGCGATGCTGGCGCCACATTCCGCCGATGAGACAGGCCTATCGAGCAAGAAGCCCAGCCTTTGACGCTGTCGTGACCATTCTGTCCCACCTGCTGAAAGCCGAGAGGCCGAGCGACAGGTTCGCTCCGTCGCATGTCATATGAAAGCTGCCCGCTTCCCCGGCCTATAAGGACATCTCCGGATACGTTGCCACATCCTGAGATCCGGCAACGACAGCTTCCGCCCAACAGACTGGCTCCTAACCCTAGCGCATTAAGGCGCGGACGGTGCTTTCACCTGTGATGATGGCTGGTTCACTAAATATAAGCCAAAAGAGATAAACCAGACCGCCCAAAAACGTTGCGCAGCCAGTGGCCAGAAAGGCAATACCGAGATACATCAATGCCAAATGCCCGTTGTTCATCTTTCTTAAGCCGGCAACCTTGAATAGCACTATTACATTACCTGCGACGCTATTCTTTTCAAGATGCTACCGGCCAAGCAATGGACCCAATGTCCGTCAGGGACTACAGTCGGCGGCTTGTCGCTTGAATAGCACCGAGATTTGTAGACGCCTTCTTTCCCCATTTTGAGGCAAGAGGAGTATCATGAGGAAATCGGATTTCAACGAGTGGCGCGCGGCATCCAGCCGCGCTGCCTTGGGAATGTTTGAGATTGATGATGATCGCCGCCACAGGAGCCTCTGGTTACCCGCTTTCATCACCTCATATGTGCCCTCGTCCCGCGAACCGTACGGATCCACGATCGTTTCGAAATCCGGAGAGCTGGTGGAACAGGGCAGTCTGCTTTGACGCCTGAATTCCGGGCTTGTATCGAAACGAAAAAGCCTGCCGCGGGAGGAGGTGCATTGCTTCGATGTCCTGAAGATACCAGAGGCTGCCCCGATCGCTAGCGCTCAGACCGCAGCACAGCCATGCGCTTGCTGCAATGCAACTTAATCTTGTGCTCATTTTTCGGCCATTATGGTGTAAGCGCAGCTTTCTCCGTACTCGGCTCGAAGCCGAGAACGAATTCGACCACCGTCGCAGAGGACATTTCGCACGGCATCAGCATCGGCCCCGACCCCATCAATCGATAGAAGTTAAAGCTGACGATATCGGTTCCGCCAAGCTCCTCGCCATAAAGCCAGGTTCGTTTGCCATCCTCCGACCGCTTGACGGTCACGCCCCATGATCGATTACCAAAATTTCCGTCAACATAGCCTTCCGGCAATTTCGCAAGCGCTTCTTCGAACGTTGCCAGGACAGATGGAGGTGCTTTTCTGCAGGAGGTCAAGGCGCGAGGCATTCGTCACAGATCCCGCAGCCGTCGTCATCCATGCTGGATGCCGGGCGCAACTTTCCACAACACGGACATATCGTTGCATCCGACGCCCACGTTTCATCGCGATCCGGCGGAAGAATTTCGATGCAGACTTTCGACAGCAGATCGGCCGCGCTTTGATCCATGCGATGCTCCTGTTCAGGGTCATCTCAGAGATAGTGAGCGTCGAAGGCTGCACAAGCCGTCGGATCGCCGCCAGGACGATCCAACTCCAATAAAAGTGCCACGATCGAGCAGCCTTCTTGACGATCTTCTCCCAACCTTATTCATTCTTCCAATGTTCAAAGCCGCAAACGCTGTGCAGATCAGAGTTTCCATCGACGAGATCGAGCCGGACGTCTGGCGCCGTTTGGTCCTGCCTGCCCACTGGAACCTGGAGCACCTGCATCTCGGAATTCAGGCCGCATTCAACTGGTGGAACTATCATCTCTATGAATTCCGCATCGGTGGTCTGCGGTATGGCGACGTCGAGGCCCTGATGGAGGATGCGACCGATGACGATCCTCGGGTCTTCGATCAGAAAGAGGTTCGCTTGCTGGACTTCGAGCAAGGTGCAGTCTTCAGCTACCACTATGATTTCGGGGATGGCTGGCGGCATACGGTTGTGGTGGAGGAGTTCCTGACGCTCGCGTCAACACCCAAAAACGGTAGCTGCATCGCCGGCGAAAGGGCGCGACCGCCGGAAGATGTTGGTGGTGTGTCAAGTTATGAGCGGTTCCTGGAGATCATCGCCGATCGGGAAGATCCAGAATATGCCGAGACCATTCGTTGGTGCGGTGGCTACTTTGACCCGGAATGGTTCGACCTGGCGGTGGTGGACAAGGATCTCTGCAACGCTCTGCGCTCAAACGTCAAACGGCGTTTGTATCAACCGAAACAGAAAGTCTTACCTAAGAAATGAGTTGAGTAAGGGTTCGAGGTCGAACAAGTTGAAAGGGTCTGAGGCGAAACCCAATAGCTTAACGGACCCTCCATGCCTGAAGAGGCCGTCGATCGGCCATGAAAGAAGGTCCCTTTCTGGGGCCGTTATCGGACTGACCGGTATCGGCGGGGAATTCGAGAAAGCTGACATCCAACATCCGACAGGCAGGCAGTCCGCGCGACATTTCGCGCAGGTTCAATCGAATACTGCGGTAGAAGTGCAAATCAGCGAGAGCCCTCTTTGAGGTGCCTTATTTGGTGGACTTGCTAGGTTTGAGGGACGGTGTATTCCCTGGTGTGCTTTTGTTATCACGGCGGCGCTGATCCGGTTTCCCTGTGGATTTCGCTATCGGCTTTGGTCCTGGTTTAAGTGCCATGAATGCTCTCCTTCCTTGATCTACGAAAATAAGCCTGCGCGTACCTTATGACGGGGACTCAGGGCACAGCAATACTATGCAACAGTCCACACTAGTTCTGGCTGAAGTCAAGGCCTAATGGATATTCATACAGTAGCAACACCCCACGAAAATCGGCCACTAGGCCGGAGGCACTTTGCCTCACTGCCCCTGTCAGCGGCGGTGAGGGCGATCGGGTTTTCCGTATGGACGAAGTTTCTAAGCGCCTGCTGTCGGCCAGGATTGGCGTCAGCCTCGGCCGGTGACGTTGGTTGAGGTGCTACCGTCTGTTTCAGGAGCAAAGCCTGCTCCCTGCGCTGTTATTCACAAATTCCCTCAGCGTGAGATCCGTAAGCTCATCAAGAACTTGGCTTGATAGTATCACCGATTGGTAAGACCGTATGTCCGTCTTCGCGCCTGAGGTGGCTCGCCCTACACTGGTCTTCCGAGGGTTGCTCGGACAGGCCGAGCCGATCCTCATCACAGGAGGACGAGCCGTGGCAGATTATAGAGAAGCTTTTGTCGGAATCGATGTCGCCAAGGTGAAGAATGCGATTGCTGTTGCGGAATCTGGCCGGGACGGAGAGGTACGCTATTTCGGCGAGGTTGATGCATCCTATGCCAGCATGCGCCGCATAATTCTGCGAATAGCCGCAAGTTTGATCACGTGCATTTCTGTTATGAAGCCGGCCCGACCGGTTATGGCCTCTATCGGCTGATCCAATCCCTTGGCCGTGAATGCATGGTTGTCGCCCCGTCATTGATCCCGAGGAAGCCTGGCGACAGGGTGAAGACGAACCGTCGAGACGCACTCGCGCTCGCCCGGCTATTGAGGGCCGGCGAGCTCACGGCAGTGTGGGTTTCCGACGAGGGCCATGAGGCTATGCGCGATCTTGTTCGTGCTCGAGCTGCTGCGGTCGAGACATTACGGGTTCATCGGCAACAGGTAAGTGCCTTTTTGCTCAAGCATAGTCGCATCTATCCGCGCAAGAAGGGCTGGACGATGCGATATCTGTGCTGACTGCAGGAGCAACAGTTCGATCACCACGCGCATCAAATAGCACTTCAGGAAATGGTCGAGGCGGTGCACGTATCGAAAGAGCGCGTCGAGCGGTTGGAGAAGGTGATCGAGGAGTTCATTCCGACCTGGTCGCTGGCCCCAGTCGTTCGAGCTCTGCAGACATTACGAGGGGTCGATTTGATCGTCGCCGTCACCTTCGCCACGGAGGTTGGCGACGTGACCCGATTTGAAAATCCGCGCCAATTGATGGGCTATCTCGGCTTGGTTCCTGGTGAGCGATCAACGGGTGAGACGGTTCGACGAGGTGCGATTACCAAGGCTGGCAACGGCCGGGTTCGGCACATGCTGGTCGAAAGCGCCTGGACATATCGCCATCCACCGAAGGTTGGCGCGAGGAAGCTGTACCGTCGGAGCAAGCGCCTCCGAAAGTGCGGGAGATAGCATGGAAAGCTCAGAGCCGGTTGACCGCTCGATATCGTGCGTTGGCCGCCCGAGGAAAGCGTACGACAGTGGTTTGCACCGCCATTGCCAGAGAGCTGGCTGGGTTCATGTGGGCTGTTGCAAGGGAGGCGCAAACGATCAAATCGTAGATCGCCGCGACGAACCTGCACCTCGCGCATGGGCGGAGGCGGGACAACGGAAGGGGGACATCCGTCAGCCGCTTTGTGGCCGGTAAATGACCGACGCCCTTAGTAAGATTGACCTGCCACTGCGAATTTCCTCCAGAATGGATTAGAGTCCGGCCCATTAAAGGACGGACGCATGAAGAAGCAGCGATTTACGGAAGAGCAGATTATTGCGGTGTTGAAGGAGCAGGAGGCTGGCGCGAAGGTGGCCGACCTTTGCCGCAGGCATGGAATTTCAGAAGCAACGTTTTACAACTGGAAAGCCAAATACGGCGGCATGGAGGTCTCTGAGGCGAAGCGGCTGAAGGCGCTTGAGGACGAGAACGCCAGGCTGAAGAAGCTGCTCGCCGAACAGATGCTTGATGCGGCCGCACTCCGCGAGCTTCTCCAAAAAAAATGGTAGGGCCCGCCGCCAAGCGTGAAGCCGTCACGCACCTGAAGACCGTCATGGGGCTTTCGGAACGGCGGGCCTGCCAGATCATATCTGCCGATCGCAAGACGATCCGTTACCGGTCGAACCGACCGGTGGAGACCGAGTTGCGAGCAAGGCTGCGCGAGTTGGCTAATGAGCGACGGCGTTTCGGCTACCGTCGACTGTTCGTCCTGCTTCGGCGGGAGGGAGAGCCGTCCGGCGTCAATCGCATCTATCGGCTGTATCGCGAGGAAGGGCTTTCAGTACGCAAGCGGAAGGCCCGACGCCGTGCTGTCGGCACGCGTGCTCCGATCCTGGTCGAAGCGAAGGCAAACGCCCGCTGGTCGCTGGATTTCGTCCACGACCAGTTCGCCTGCGGACGGAGGTTTCGGGTGCTCAACATCGTCGATGATGTGACGCGTGAATGCCTGGCAGCAATTCCAGACACCTCAATCTCCGGCCGCCGTGTCGCACGGGAGCTGACGATGCTGATCGAACGACGCGGCAAGCCCGGAATGATTGTCTCCGATAACGGCACCGAACTCACCTCGAATGCCATCCTTGCCTGGTCGAAGGATCACAAGGTCGAGTGGCATTACATCGCGCCGGGAAAGCCCATGCAAAACGGCTATGTCGAGAGCTTCAACCGGCGAATGCGTGACGAATTGCTCAACGAAAGCCTGTTCTTCGGCCTCGATCATGCCCGAAGCGCCATCGCTGAATGGGCCGAAGATTACAACAATTTCCGGCCGCACTCATCGCTCGGATATCAGACCCCGGCCGACTATGCCGGGTCCATCGCCGCAACCGGCTCCAACGCTGCGCAAAATGAAAGCTTCGCGTTTCCGCCGGTTGCTCACACCGCGCCACTTGGCGTATTCAAAACCGCCGGGGCTCTAATCGCCACTGGATGAAAGTTCAGTGGCAGGTCATTGGGAATGCGCAGCTCGACGGTGCCAGCCCGTGTCTCCCAATCCCGGTCGCGGTAGCCGTTGCGCTGGGCAAGTCGGAAGCCGTTCTTCTCCCCATAGCCCGCGCCGGTCTTCGTACCGACCTCCAGCGCCATAAGCTTCTCGGCAGCAAAGCCGATCATCTCGCGCAGCAAATCGGCATCGGCACTCTTCTCAACAAGCGAGCGCAGGTTCATCATGTCGTCGGTCATCGGTGGTGTCCTTCAGGTTGGTCTTGAACAACCCGACCCTACCGGAAATCACCGATGGCTATGAAATCCAGATACACCACGCGCTGGGACACGATCTGTTTTGTTTCCCAACATAGTTTCCATCAGACGAAAGCGCGTTCTGTGAGGCAGCAAGAACATCAGGCCCTA
>JWIT01000028.1 GCA_000949895.1 Agrobacterium arsenijevicii
TGGCGGGAACTCCACGAAAATATCCGAACGCAGCAAGATATCGCGGTGCATCTCGGTCTTGCCTGGGCAGTCGCCGCCGACGCCGTTGATGTGGACGCCGGGCCCGATCATATTGTCGCTCAGGATCGTGGCGTTGTGCTTGTCGGCCGTTGCTGTCGTAATGATATCGGCACCTTCGACCGCCTGTTCCGCAGAGGTGCAGGCCTCGATCTGAAACCCGAACCGCTGGAGATTGCGGGAGCAGCGAGCAGTAGCCTCGGGGTCGATGTCGTAAAGTCGTATCCGATCGACGCCGATCAGCGCCTTGAAGGCCAAAGCCTGGAACTCACTTTGGGCACCGTTGCCGATCAGCGCCATCGTGCGCGAATCTTTACGGGCCAGATACTTTGCCGCGATCGCGGAGGTCGCGGCCGTTCGCAAGGCCGTCAGGATTGTCATTTCCGACAGCAGCAGCGGATAGCCGCTATCGACATCGGAGAGCACGCCGAACGCGGTCACCGTCTGCCGTCCCGACTTCGTGTTTTTCGGATGCCCGTTGACGTATTTGAAGCCATAGAGCGTTCCGTCGCTCGTCGGCATGAGTTCAATCACGCCGTCCCGCGAATGCGAGGCGATGCGTGGAATCTTGTCGAAGCTTTCCCAGCGCCGGAAATCTTCTTCAATGTAGCCGGCCAGTTGAACAAGGAAGTTCTCGATCCCGGTGCTGACCGCCAGATCCATCATGTTTTCAACACTGATGAACGGAACGATGTTGAGGTTGGCAAGTGCAGGCATCTTTTGGCCCCCTTTATTGGTTTGATAGGCTGCCGGACGAGCCCCGATCACACGGGTTCGGCCGTGATCGCGTACCCGGTAACTACCCGTTTCTTGAGCGTGGGCAGATCCAGCGGGCCGAGGTCTGGAAGCAGGTCGTTTTCTTCGGAGAAGTCGCGTCCGTAGCAGGCGCTTAAGATCCGCACGCCGCTTTCATGCAAGGGTGCAGACAGGCCGGCTGCTTTTGCCAGATGCAGGGTGGGGATCAGACCAAAGGGAACGTCCTCGAGCACGTAGCGCGTATCAAGGCTCTTCGGGCCTGCCGGATCGCTTCCGCGATCGACGAGGATCGATGATATTTCCGAGACGGATTGGCCGGATATGTCGAACGACAATCGGAAGTGATCGAAGGTCGACCGGACCGTTTTGCCGAAGGCTGACGCGATTGCCAGCCTTTCCAGATCGAGCGCCTCAAGGAACCGCCCGACGGCAGGCGTGACGTTGGTGTTCTGACCCCATTCCTCGGCCCGCTCGATACGCGACAGATTGCACAGCGCGATCCCCATGTGGTCCTGGGGATTGAGATTGCTCAATGCGATCGTAAGGACGTCGTCCTTCACGTCGAAGCGATCGCCGAACAGGGCGACACAGGTTTCGTGCGCCCGTTCTGCGAAACGGGCCGGTACCGTCGCCATATCGACCTTTGCCCGGATGGCGCCGATGTTGAACGTATCCGCCGCCCGCGGCTTGCAGGTCAGCACAGTCGTGCTCCATGCCGTGATCGGGATCTCGATTCCACGCTCGGCCAGTCCCTTGGCGAGATAAAGCGCCGCAAAGGAAAGATGAGCGCTGATAATCACCGAATGACGTGCGCTGAGGTGCGGCAGAAGAGCGTCGAGAACAAAGCGGTGGCCATAGGCGGGCAGTGCCAGTACGATCACATCGGCTTCGGTCAATTCCTCGGCGTTCGTGCAGATATGCGGGTGGAACTCTGTGCTGATCGCACCCGTGATCTTCACCGGTGCGCCGGCAGAGAAAGCAGCAGTTCTTTCGCGTGAACGCGACCAGATCAATGGCTCATGGCCATTCTGTAAGAGGAACGCCGCATACCCAATGGCGATCGATCCTGCTCCGGCTATTCCTACCTTCATCCTCTTCCTCCTGGTTTCGAAGGGTTTGTCTCGGTGCGAGAGGCAAACCTCGATCGCACCGGGCAACACCCGGTGATCAAAATGCTGTTGTCACCCTGTCGAACACGCGCCGGCCGAATAGGCTCGAGGCAAGATCGGTTATGAGGCGGGCAGTGCGCCCCCTCTCATCCAGAAACGGATTGAGCTCCGCCAGGTCGAGTGACGTGACAAGGCCGCTGTCATGGAGCATCTCCATGATGAGGTGCGCTTCCCGGAAGGTCGCTCCGCCAGGAACGGTCGTGCCCACTGCTGGCGCGATCGCGGGATCGAGGAAATCGACATCAAGGCTGACGTGCAATCTGCCGCTGACCTTACTCACGCGGTCAAGAAAAGCTTCGAGCGGGCGTACGACCCCTTGTTCGTCCAGAACCCGCATGTCAGCGACTTGAACACCGATCTCGGCAACCCGTCGCCTCTCTTCCGGATCGACTGAGCGAATCCCCATCATGGATACGTTGCGGGGATTTACAGGCGCGGCCAGCGGCGGCAGCCCTTCGAAGCCGGATTGGCCCGTATAGTAGGCTACGGGTGTGCCGTGGAGATTGCCGCTCGCGGTCGTGTGGAGGGTATGCAGGTCCGTATGCGCGTCCAGCCAAAGGACGAATTGCTCCTTGCCAAGCTCGGCTGTACGTTGGGCCACACCTGAGACGGTGCCAGCAGACATCGAGTGATCGCCGCCGAGAAAGACCGGAAGATCGCAGCTGCGGGCCATCTCCAGAGCTTTCTGGGACAGACTGCGCGTCCATCCCACCAGAGCATCGAGGTTCTTCACCGCGGAATTGGGGTGGCTGAGTTCGGGTTCGACCGTTGGTGTCGCATCTCCGAGATCGGTGACAGCCCAGCCCAGCTCCGTCAGAACTTGCGTCAAGCCGGCAGTCCGAAACGCATCAGGTCCCATCAGGCATCCGGGTTGGGATGCGCCACTTTGAACGGGAGCTCCCAGGATTTGGCACGTCTTCAACTCATTCTCCTTGCGATGCCGCGAAGCGTTGATTTCGCCAGCACCGTTCATTTCTTGACTGCAACTTTGGTCACCGCACAGTTGCGATGGCCGAACGATCACTCATGTGTCGACGCTGAAACGACTTCCTCGGCCTGCTGAGCTGCCAGCATCGACACCGTTAATGGAACGAAGGGAGGCCGCGGATTGAACAGGCCGACCTCGCCGGCGGTCAGCCCGGCGACTGACTTCACCAGCTCGTGCACCGGGTAGCCGCACTGCCTTCCCTGACAGGGACCCATGCCCGCGCGCGTAAAACTCTTCAGCTGGTTGGGGCCTCGGCAAGCGCCACGGACAGCAGCTTCCCTCAACACGCCCGCGCTCAACTCCTCGCACCGGCAGACGATCGTTGCGTCGTCCGGCGGGGTCCGCGCAATATTCGGCGGGTAGGCCCCATCCAGAAATCGCCGGAACGACTTTTGCCGGCCATGCTGCGCTCTCAGCGGTTTTGTCTCGGTATCCGCCTGAGCGGCCGTCAGGGCGCCGTCACGAAGAAGGACGCCGATCGCGGCGATCTCTCCCTCGATCTCGGCATTGACGGCGCCTCCGATCCGCGCACCGTCCCCGGCTATGTATAGTCCGTCCGGACCTGCGTTCATCCACTCGTCGCGCTCAAGCCGGAACGCTGACTGGCCGACATCCCACATCAGTTGCGCGCCGGCCGACACCGCCAACTGATGGCTTGGCACCAGCCCCTCGTGAACAAGAAGGGATTTGACCTCCAATCTGTCGGACCTTCCGCTTGAAGTTTCGAACCGTACAGTTTCCAGTCGTCCGCTTCCCTTGGCGCTGATTTTGACCACGTTGCGTACGTGCCGAACGCCACTGAACTGCGGTAACCAGGCAATCCCTTTCAGGATTTGGCCAGGCTCCTGCAGTGCTCCGCGAAAACCGCGCAGCGAACGGCTGATGAGACCCCGAGGGGTCGTATCGAGATGAGCGACCGGCTTTGCCCCCGCGAGCCGCATCTGCTGCATATATAGCAGCGGGAGAGGCCCGCTGCCGACGACGGCAACGGGGCCTCTCGGCAACTGACCTGCCGTTTTCAACAGGATCTGTGCGGCGCCAACCGTCATGACGCCGGGTAGCGTCCAGCCGGTGAACGGAACCGGGCGTTCCTGTGCGCCCGTAGCGAGCAAGAGATGCCGTCCCCTGACGGAGCGAATTTCTCCGCCCCAGACGTATTCCACCGTCCAACCCTGGCTGAGCCTGCTTACCTGAGCATCCGGGATGTAGTCGGCGCCACAGGCCAGAAATGCTTCGACTTGCCGGACGCCGCGTCGATATTCCGCCCCCAGAATGTTTATGATTGGGCTTGTAGCGTTGCGGCCGGCATTGCGCCAGATCTGACCTCCAGGCTGTGATTGCGAATCCAGCACGATGACGGACAGACCGCCGCGTACAGCGCGCCTCGCTGCGGCCATGCCAGCGGGGCCGGCTCCGACGATCAACAGGTCGGCGCTCGAATGATGGTTCATTTCAGCCTCTTCGGATGGTCATGGCGTTCGACCCTCATGCCGGCGTGAACCGTTTGCTGACAGCTTCGGATCGTGCCGATGTCTTCGACGTGCACGACACATTCGAAACAGACGCCCATCATGCAGTAGGGCGCCCGGGGCTGGGCGGAAGGAAAGGAGGTCCGCGTATGGATGTCGTCCAGACGCAGAAAGACGGCGGCCAGAGGCTCTCCATCGCGAGCGGTCACGAGACGACCGTCGACGGTGATTTCCACGGCTTGGCCGGAGGGAAAGAGAATTTCACTCGTCACGCCGCGATCCCCATCTTGAATCTGCTGCCGCGGAAAGCGTCGTAGGATGGCTCCCTTCCACCGGCTGCCAACCATTCGGCAAAAGGACCTGCATGCAGAGCGGCAAGGGTGACGCCGGAATGGCATGCGACGACGTGGATACCTGGGTATCGCCGCGACCGATCGTAGACAGGCACCCCGTCCGGGGTCAGCACGCGTAGTCCCGCCCACTGCCGTATGACACGCAACGCGCCGACGTCAGGCATCACATTGATCGCGCGATTGGCGATATGACGTGCGCCGGCAGCTGTCACGTCGGTAGACCGGCCCACACGTTCATTCGTAACGCCGAGCTGAAACGTGCCCGTCATGGTCTGACGGATACCGCTGGCGGCGTAAGGGAAAACCGGGGCGACCCGTTCCGTGATGAGAAGCTGCCCCTTTTCCGGGACGAGCAGAAGCGGAAGGTCCAGGCTCTTGGCAAAAGCCATGGAGTCATTTCCCGCTGCAATAATCACCCGCTCCGCCTCTATCGTGAGGCCATCCGTCGCCAGTCGGAAGCCGCCAAGCGTGGGCGCGATGCTGTCGACGTGTTCGCCCGTCATCAAGGTTCCACCGAGGCGCACAAATCCGTCCAGCATAGCGCGAAGGACCAGCAGAGGATTGACGTCACCGTCCATATGACTGAACGACGCTGAACACACCTTCGGCCCGAGACGGATGTCGGGAAGCATGCGCTCGATGCGCGAGCGCTCCAGCATCTCGAAGCGATAGTCAGGATGAATGGCAGCCATCTTCTCGCCGATCGCTTTTTCTTCTTCTGCCTGAGCTTCCGACGCACAGAAGAGCAAACCACCGTTGCGGCGGTACTCCACGTCGACACCCGTCAGTTCTTTCAACTCGGAGGCAAAACCTGGCCACAGCTCAGCGCTTTGCCGCGTGATGCGATGGTATTCAGGATATTCGTCGCCCTTGCCCTGAACCCAGATCAGGCCGAAATTCGTTCGGGACGCACGCAGCGCATCGTCCGCGCCATCGATGATGATCACCCGGCGCCCCAACTTGGCTAACCCGTATCCAATTGCGGCGCCCACTACACCGCCGCCAACAATGGTTGTCTCGAACTCGTGATCCATTTAACCTTCTCACAATACGAAGGCTTCCGTGCCCGGGCGAAACGTTCGATCCGTGGCCATTAGCCTCCAGTGAGCCAGACGCATCCTTCAATCCTCGTGCGGTCGGCTATACAGTGTGTCCAGCTGTCGCCGTTTTACGGCCAAGTTTTGAGGACCTTCTTTGCTTCGATTTCATCAGTCTTGAACAGATGATCACCATGTGAAGCGGGTCTATTGCAGATCTGGCTATCTTGGAATTCTTGCCTTCCAGCTTAGGGATAAGGCGTTGCCGCCCATGCTACAAGGGCAGTAATAGGCATACGGCGATGTTCAAATGTTATGAAGGCGGCACGGTTCTAGGGCCGTCGCGAGCCACAGGACGCGACCGGTTAATCTCAGTCACCTTCGTCGCCCTCAGTTTCTATAAGCAGGCGAGTCTCATCCGTTCCGATTGATTGCCGTTGCCAATCAATCGGTGGGATATGCAAATTCTCCAAACAGAGTGAGCAGCGTATTCATCGCTGAAATATCGCGAATCATTCCAGGACGGAGACAGGTTTCATGAAGATCAGAGTAGATCGAAATATCCCGCAGGCCGACCAACTGAAGAAGCGAGGGTAAGTGGCAGATGCTTAGAATCGGCGTTGATATCGGTGGGACGTTCACAGATTTTTGCGGGTGGCGTGAAGGAGAGGACAGGATCGTCACTCTGAAGGTACCTTCGACTCCTCCCGCTTTCGAAAACGGTTTCCGCGAGGGATTCGAAAAACTACTGGAACGGCTCGCGCCCGAGCCGGGCGAGGCAGCCTTCGTCATGCACGGCACCACGGTCAGCACGAATGCCGTAATCGAGCGAAAAGGCCCGAAGATCGCGTTATTCGTAACGAAGGGATACAGGGATCTGCTCGAACTGCAGCGGATCGGCGTCCGCAACCCTCTGAACCTGTTCGAGACCCGAACCAGGCCGCTGATCGATCGCGAGATGGTTTTCGAGGTTGAGGAACGCCTGCTGCGCGGCGGCTTGGTTCGAACCTCGATCGACGAGGCCGCAGTCGAGGCACTTGCCCGTCGTGCAGCCGACGCAGGTGCTGCCGGCTATGCGGTCGCGCTGCTTCACAGCTACGCCAACCCGCAGCATGAACAAGCGGTCGCGCGGGCTATCCGTAAAGCGGTCGGCGAAGATGCCGAGGTCAGCCTGTCCAGCGAGATCTGGCCGCGGATCGGAGAATACGAAAGAGCGATCGTCAGTGTGCTCAACGCTTTCGTGAAGCGCCGGATGAACGAGTATATCGGTGCGGTCGAAACTTATGTGGCTGAACGGTTGCCAGGGTCGCAACTTTTCGTCACACGCTCGAACGGTGGTGCGATGGCCGCCAGTGAGGCGCGCAACTTCCCCGTCCATACGCTTCTGTCGGGTCCGGCGTCTGGCGTGACGGCTGTGCAATATCTCGGCCGCGCCTTGGGCGAACACAACATCCTCACCATGGACATGGGTGGCACCAGCACTGACATCTCGCTCGTGCGCGATGGCGAAGCTCTGACCTCGACTTCGGCCGAGGTGGGTGAGTTTCCGGTTGTCATGCCAGTTACCAGCATCGAGGCGATCGGCGCAGGCGGCGGTTCGGTCGTCACGATTGATGGCGGGGTGTTGCGTATCGGCCCGCGCAGTGCTGGGTCCTATCCTGGCCCTGCCTGCTTCAGCCGAGGCGGCACGGAACCCACGCTGACCGATGCCTTTTTACTTGCGGGCTATTTGCCTGAAGCCCTTCTTGGCGGCGATATGCAGCTCGATCGTCATGCCGCCGAACGCGCTATGGCGCCGATTGCGGAGACTCTCAAGACGGACGTGCTCAGCGCCGCGGAAATGTGCGTCACCGTCGCAAGCTCGAACATGGTGGCCGGTGTCTTGCCTTATCTCGCACGCCAGGGCGTCGATCCCGAAGATCTGACGGTGCTCGTTTACGGCGGGGCTGGCGCGATCCAGGGGCCGCTCCTTGCGGCCGAGATCGGCGTGAACCGCGTTCTTGTGCCGGCGACACCTTCCGTATTCTGTGCCCTCGGGGGCCTTGTCTCTGATTTGAGCAATGACGCGCTCGAAACCGTCCACGGCCTTGATATCGATGGTTCTCTCATCGCGAAGAAGTTTCAGGTCCTTCGCGAGCAGGGAGCCGAATGGTTATCGCGGCAATCATCGCCGGAGCGTCTTGTGTCGAAAACGTTCGAGTGCTGGGCCGAGATGCGCTACGTCGGGCAGTCCTTCCAGGTCGACGTGCGGCTGCCGGATACGGCGATCGAAGCGCAAGACATCGGCGCGATGCATGCCGCCTTTCACCAAGAGCACGAACGCATCTACAGCCATGCCGACAAAGCGGCACCAGTCGAGTTCGTCGACCTGCGCATGCGCGTGCGTGGATCGATGTCGATACCTCAGCCCACAACACCTGAAACGTCCGGGGCTGGCGGTGCGCTCAAAACGGTTCGTTCGATGCGCTTCCACAACAAACTCATTCCCGAGGTACGCGTCTTCGATCGCGCATCTCTCACCCCCAACGATGCGATCCAGGGGCCGGCCGTCATCGAGCAGCGTGATGCGACGATCGTCGTTCCGCCAGAGTTCGTTGCCCGCGTCGGAGCCTTTGGCGCAATCCTCATGACCCGGAGCTGATCAATGGATGCCGTTCGTACTGCCGTCATGAACAATCGCTTCAACGCGATTGTCGAAGAAGCCTCTGCCGCGATCTACCGCACCGCCCACACGACTTTTGTTAAGATCGTGCAGGATTACCAGTGTGCGATTGCGACTGCCGAAGGCGAAATGTTCGCTTATCCGATGTTGTCTGGCGTCAATGTCTTCGTCGGCTCACCGTTGAAGCCGACGCTGGATGCCATCGGCCGGGAGAACCTGAAGCCAGGCGATATCATCATCACCAACGATCCCTTTGCGACGGACGGTCTGGTGACGCACTTGATGGACGTTACGCTGCTTTATCCGATCTTCTACGACGAGAAGCTGATCGCGATCGGCTGGGCATTTGTCCATGCGTCCGATATCGGGGGCGCCGTTCCAGGAAGTATCTCGCCAGCCTTCACGGAAGTATTCCAGGAGGGCCTCCGTGTCAGGCCAATGAAGCTCTACGAAGGAGGGGTGTTGAACGAAGCGATCAAGTCGATTTTTCAGGACAACAGCCGAATTCCGACCGAGTTGTGGGGCGACATTCAGGCCATGATCTCGGGCCTGAAGAGCATGGACCGGCGCGTCAGCGAGCTTTGCAAGCGATATGATCGTGAGAGTGTCGAGGAGGGGATGCAGGACGTCATCAACTACGCGGAGACCAAGGCCCGCGCGGTGATCAGGACGATTCGGGATGGTGTCTATACCTTCTCGGACTATCTTGAAGGGATACATGATGGTCAACTGGCCTATTTCAGCGTGACCATGACGGTGAAGGACAGCGAGATCGAGGTTGATTTTACCGGCACGGATCCGCAATTGGCGGCGGCCTACAACCTGGTAACGGGGGCAACCACCCACCCCTACATTATCCAGTGCCTTTACGCCTACATCCTGACCGTTGATCCGCTGACGCCGCGCAACTCCGGTATCTTGCGGGCGATCCACGGCCATGCTCCGCGCGGCACGGTTCTCAACGCGGTCTATCCCGCATCCGGCGGGTCTCGTGCTGCATCAGCGACACGCGCCTACGACGTTATCCTGGGGTGCCTCAATCAGGCACTACCGGAGGGCCTTGCCGCAGCCGGTGGCGGTATGAGCGGGGTTATCGTCGTTTCGGCTCCCGATCCTCGTACAGGCCGTGACCGTGTCAACGTGGTGGGTACGATCGACGGCGGCGGCGGTGCCCGCCGTGGCGTTGACGGCCTGGACGGATCGGAAGTACGCTACTCACAGCGCAGCGTGCCAGTCGAAGTCATCGAGATCGAAACGGTGCTGGTCATGCGGGCGCTCCGCCTCGTGCCGGACAGTCGCCGCGCGGGAAGGTTCGCCAGCGGCGCCGCGCTCGAAATCGAAATGGAAAACACGTCAAATCGCGCGGTCATAACGGTCAGAAACCTGAACCGGTTTGTGTTCGCGCCGTGGGGCTTCAAGGGGGGAGAGATCGGTCTTCTGGGTAAGGCAGTCGTCAATCCTGGCCGACCCGATGAGCGATCGGTCGGCAAGATCTCGGTGCTGGAGCTCGGACAGGGCGATATTCTCAGGATCACCAGTTCCACAGGCGGGGCGTTCGGCGAACCTCTTGAGCGGGATGTGGCGGCGATCGCGCGCGAGATCGAAAACGGCATGCTTTCCCCGGAGCGGGCCGCCGACGTTTATGCTGTAGTCTTCGACCGGGACGGAAAGATCGATGAGGCGGCGACTGCGGAACATCGCCGCGAACGCGCAAACCGAAAGTCAGACGACTTCAATTTCTGCATCGAACGCCAGCGTCAGGACCAGGTGTGGTCGCAGCAGACACGCAGGGAACTGGCATCGCGAGCACTGACCTATGAACAGCGCATCCGCAGCCAGCTTGTCGATCGCGTTCATCACCGCCTGTTGGCGAAAGGTGAACGGGTTGATGCCGGGAAACTGGATCAAGTCATCGCCGAAGAAGCTGGCCGGTTGTAGCGGCGATGGTCCTGTGATCATAAGCAGTTAGTGTGAACGGTCGTCTGAAAGTGCGGCTATTGGAAGGGATGCCTCCTCCAAGGGGGCATCCCTTGTTCATTCAGGATTTCAAAAGCGCCGCTATTTTCGCGCTGAAATCAGGTTTTGCGCAGCCAACGTCGCAAACTCGACGAAAGGCAGTATCCCTGGAACCGGGCAATCCGGATTCCAGCCCACGGCCATCGAAATTTCGACGGACATATCGTCCACAACTCGGGTAACAACGCCGTCGGGGGCCATCGCAGACACCCACTCCGGCAGGAATGTGATCCCGACGCCGGCAGTCACCAGGGCCAGAGCTGTATTGGTGTCGGAGACCGCTATGTCGTTCTCGATCAGCAGGCCGGCGCCGACAAGTTGTTCGTATACAGTCTCAAAACACGATAGCTCGAAGCGCTTGAGCGCGAAAACACCGTGCCCGGCGAAATCTGACAATCTCAACGCCGGTTTCCTCGCAAGTGCCGATTGGCGAGGCATGACGGCGACAAATCGTTCCGAGAGCAGGTGGCGAAACCGCACGAGATTGCTATTTGATGGCGGTCGCATCAACCCGACATGGAAGTCACCGCGCTCGATCCCCCGCAGAAGCTCGATAGAATCGACCTCTTTGATGACAAGCCTTGTCCTGGGAAACCTTTGCCGGAAACGGCTCAAGATCAAGGGGAGCAATTGACTGGTGGCCGGGCTGATCGCTCCGATGATCAGCTCTTCTCCGCCGGGACTGAGACCGCCGGCTTCCAGCTTGGCATTGAGGATCGCCTCGTCGATTTTCAAAAGGATCTCGCGCGCGTGATCAAGGAATGACGCCCCCGCACGCGTCAGCTCCACGCGCCGCGTTGAGCGGATGAACAGTTGCACCCCCATAAGCTCTTCGAGCCGCTTGATCTGCTGGCTGAGGGTTGGCTGCGACATGTTCAGTCGGATCGCGGCTCTGCGGAAATGTAGTTCTTCAGCGGCAACGACAAAGCAGCGGATGCTTCCGATCTCTATTTGATACGACATCTCCGCTCACCAATACAAAGCAACGTAACAGTCAAACCCGAATATTTGAATGTTACGTCGAGATTCGCCTGAGCGCACTCTTTCGATCGGTAATCCAACGGGGATTTCCAAGTTCTAATGCGTCTCCACGGCCTTCGGAGCCGTTCCGCCCACCCGGGCGCGCATGTGCGGATTGAGCCACCACTCCGCCAGCATGACCAGACGGCTAACAACGAACGTGATGGACAGGTAGATCGCACCGGCGACGATGAACACTTCGACCGGGCTGTAGGTAGCCGAGATGATCTGCTTCGCCAGACCGGTCACTTCGACGATCGTGATTGTCGAAGCAAGCGACGTCGATTTGATGATGAGCATCACTTCGTTGCCATAGGCCGGCAACGCTTGCCGGATGGCGATCGGGAACACGATTCTCCTAAACTGGAGAATTGTGGACATGCCAACAGCGCGCGCGGCTTCGATCTGCCCGAGAGGAACCGCCTGTATGCCGCCCCGGATGATTTCGCTGGTATAGGCTGCGGTATTGAGGGCCAGAGCGAGGATCGCGCAGAACCACGGTTCGCGGAACGACGACCACAGACCAACTTCCGTGAGGAACACTCTGAACTGAGCCGACCCGTAGTAAATCAGGAACATCTGCACCAGAAGCGGGGTCGATCTGATCAGGTATACGTAGCCGTATGCTACCGAAGAAACGATGCGGTTTTTCGAAAGCCGCATAAGCGCGACAGGCACCGAAACAACAAATCCGATGAGAAGCGATATGAACGCGAGCGCCAGCGTCGTGGGGACGGCAGCAATGAGTTTGGGGAACGACTCGATGATGAGTTGAATATCCATATTATTGGCTCCTCACACCGCGGTTCGCCCACTTTTCAGCTTTGAGAAAGCCCCGATTTGACACGGAGGAAAGAAGAAGGAAGATCACGAAGGCGGTGATGTAGAAGGTAAAGGGCTGCTTCGTCGAACCTGCGCCCATCGCCGCCGTCCGCATGATTTCGACCAGGCCGACAACGGAGATTAGCGACGTGTCCTTGAGCGTGAACTGCCAGACGTTTCCAAGGCCTGGGAGGGCGAACCTAGCCGCTTGTGGGATCAGCACCCGGCGCAGCCGCAGCCATGGACCCATCCCAATGGATTTCGCCGCTTCGATCTGACCGGGGGGGACAGCGAGAACGGCCGCGCGAATGACCTCGGTGGCATATGCTCCGGCACTCACGCTGATACAGAGCACGCCGATCACGAAGATTGGAGGCTCGATGTATCCGCCGTATCCGAACAGTCCGTTGGCAATGGTGCGCAGGAGTGTCCCGCCACCGAAGAATACCAGAAAGATGATGAGTAGTTCAGGGACGCCGCGAACGACCGTCGTATAGACGTCACCGAGCAGGCGTAGTGACCAGAAACGGGATAGCTTTGCCGCAGCAAAAATCGAACCAAAGATGATTCCGAAAAAGTACGAACAGGCTGCGACGACAACGGTCATCATTGCCCCACGCACCAGTTCATCGCCCCAGCCGGCATCTCCCCATTGTAATAGTGTTAAATCCATCGCCCACGCCTCAAGCTTGCAAAACGGATAGAGCGCCGGACGCACGAGTGCCGACGCTCCAACTAAAAGAGATTTACTGCTTGGGAGACGCGTCGTAGCCGAACCACTGTTGGGACAGCTTCTGGACCGTGCCGTCCGCGACGGCGGCATCAATTGCTTTGTCGAACAGCGCTTTGAGATCGGTATCCTCTTTGCGGATGCCAACGCCGACACCCTTTCCGAATAGTCCCCCCGTCATTCTCGGGCCAAACATCTTCAGGTCCTTGTTATCGGGCTTGTCCGTCAGCGGCTTCAGGAAGCTGACCGAAGCCAGGCTCGCGTCGATCCGACCGGCCTTCAAATCCATCACGACGTTGTCGATGGTGTCGTAGGTCGAGATCTGCACGCTCGGCATCATCTGTTTCATGAACGTTTCATGAGATGTACCGGCCTGAACGCCAAACTTCACGCCCTCGAAAACCTTGGTGAATTTATCCAACTCGGCTTTCTGCTCGGGGGTGATATTGTCGAGCGGAAGGTTCTCGACTGTAGCCGGAGTTTTCAGAAGCGGGCTGTCCGCTGTCGTCAGGAACGTCATCGGCGTGAGGAGATACGGGCGGGAGAACGAAATGACCTTTTCGCGCGCCGGCTGGATGCCCATCGCTGCCATAATGGCATCGTACCGACCCGCGGTAAGGGAAGGTATGATCCCGTCCCAAGCCTGCTCGACGAATTTGCATTCGATGTTCATGCGCTTGCAAAGGTCGTTTCCGAGATCGATGTCGAAGCCGATCAGCTTTCCGCCCGCATCCTTGAAGTTGTAGGGCGCGTAAGATCCTTCGGTCGCAATTGTGATGCTCTTGTAGTCCTTGGCCACTGACGGGCCTGCCGCGACAAGGACGCCGGTCACAATTGCCGCAAGCGCATTCAAGTTGAAGAATTTCATAACGTTCACCTCTGTTGCTGTTATTGTTTATTTCGAATCTTGACTCTTCTGCGCGCTTACGCGCTCACAGAACGCTGGAGAGGAAGGCCCGACACCTTGGTGACGTCGGGTTCTGGAACACTTCTTGCGGCGTTCCCTGCTCTTCGATTTGCCCCTTTTCGAGGAAGAGAACCTTGCTCGATACGTCGCGAGCAAAACCCATTTCGTGCGTCACCACGACCATCGTCCGCCCCTCCTCGGCGAGCTTCCTGATCACCTTCAGGACTTCACCCACCAATTCCGGATCGAGGGCAGAGGTTGGTTCGTCGAAGAGAAGCGCGCTCGGCTGCATAGCCAGTGCGCGTGCGATGCTGACGCGCTGTTGTTGCCCACCTGACAATTGAGACGGGTAGGCGTCGTGCTTGTCGGCAATACCGACCTTGTCCAGGAAATCCATTGCACGGTCGCGCACGTCGCCCTTGGGCTGCTTGAGAACCTGTACGGGGCCTTCCATGACGTTCTGCAGGACAGTCATATGTCCCCACAGATTGAAGCTCTGGAACACCATGCCAAGTTGCATCCGCATGCGTTCGATCTTTTTGCGATCGACGCCGATCAATCGGCCAGCCGCATCCGTTTTGACGACGACCTCTTCCTGCCCGACAGCGATACGGCCCTTGTTCGGGGTTTCGAGGAAATTCATACAGCGCAAGAAAGTACTCTTACCGGACCCGGAGCTGCCGATAATCGAAACCACATCGCCTTTATTGGCTGTGAGTGAAATGCCCTTCAGAACTTCCAGCGTTCCGAAGTTCTTATGGATATCTTCTGCCACCAGGGTGGGCTGCGTACCGTCCATTCGCGTTCCCTTGTTCTATCATTCCCGATCTCTTGCAATGCAGCGAAAAACCGTGCCGTTAGCACGGCCGAGAATGGCGCAGCCGGCACCTGTCCGGCTTTCATTCTCAAAGGTGAAACACGTGTTCACGTGGCCACCGCGGTACATTCTTCGAGAGTAGGACCCAGTTTTCTATTGTTACTAAAAGCTTGCCTTCCATATCGCAAGGGCAGTAATAGGCATGCGCCCATGTGTATTTGTTATGGAGAAAGCAATGATTCAATCGCGTCAGTTAGAAGCGTTCCGGGCAGTCATGCTGACAGGAGGTATGACGTCAGCAGCGAATCTGGTGAGGATCACGCAGCCCGCGATCAGCCGGCTGATCAGGGATCTCGAAGAGGAAATTGGAATCAGCCTCTTCGAAAGAACGGGCAACCGGTTACGTCCTACGCGGGAGGCCGGTATTCTGTTCAAGGAAGTGTCGCGACATTTCAACGGGATTCAGCACATCGACAAAGTCGCGGCTGAACTGAAGAAGTCTCACATGGGGTCTCTAAGGGTCGCCTGTTATACGGCGCCGGCTCTGAGTTTTATGTCCGGCGTCATCCAGACGTTCATCGCCGATCGGCCCGACGTGTCGGTCTACCTCGACACGGTTCCCTCCCAGACGGTCCTCGAATTGGTCTCGCTCCAGCACTACGATCTCGGAATATCGATATTGGCTGGCGACTATCCTGGTCTCACCATTGAACCTGTCCCTTCGTTTCGTGCCGTCTGCCTGCTACCGCCGGGGCATCGTCTCGAAGACAAGGAAACTGTTCATGCGACGGACCTTGAAGGAGAGTCATTGATTTGCCTCTCTCCAGTGAGCCTTCTACGGATGCAAACGGACGCCGCACTGGACAGTTGCGGCGTCCACTGTAATCGCAGGATAGAAAGTAGTCTGGCGCTGAATCTCTGCGATCTGGTAAGCAGGGGAATGGGGGTTGGTATCGTCGACCCCTTCACTGCCGACTACTACAGTGCAAATCCGGTTATTCAGCGCTCCTTTGATCCGGTTGTCCCCTACCATTTTGCTATCGTTCTTCCGACCGACAGCCCACCGCCGCGCTTGGTTAGCGAGTTCCGGGCAGCGTTGCTTGATGCTTTGAAAGCCTTGCCCTATGAAACCATTTGATCGTCAGGATCGCAGCAAGTTGTCAAAGATATCGGGTCCAGCCCGGTGTCGCGGTCGAAAGGCTGGCGAACCCGGCTTATCCCGTTCTAGAGGCCACCAGTCGGCGAGATTTACCCGCACGAAAACATTGTTGCTGGTATCTCCGTCGGCTCGGTATTCGCTTGGGATGCGATAGGCAGCGGGACCGGCGCGCAGCTCGTCGAAATCACGGCTAGACGGAGATTCTGTGGCGACTGCAGATAGAAAGATGCCTCCGAACACTGTGATTCCCGGAACGCTGTAATTCGAGCGGTTGCGCACTTTCGACACGGTGATGTTTTGCCCGAACACAACAGACTTGTTGGGTCTGGGCACGTGTCTCATCGATATGCTCCTGGGAAAACAATGTCCTGATCGACCAGCACATTGAATTTGTAACCAGGCCGGATCTCGAGCGTAGGCTGCACGTCCATGTTTCTCTGGATGGTCCGGTCAGCGACGCGCCCGAAAGTCTCTGCGAAGTTCCTTCGCGCCGCATCTGATGCCGTATCCTGCGTCGCCAGTGTCGAACTCTCGGGCACGGCCATGTCGATCCCCGTGCCGATCACCGCAATAAGGATGGCCGAACCAAACGTCTGGAGCCACTTCCGATCCACCTTATCGCGGAAACCGCTGTAGCCCTGCGCGTCCGTCCCGGACATGCCGCCGATCTGGAGCGTCGAGCCATTCGGGAAGATGATGTCCGTCCAGACGACGAGCACACGGCTCTGGCCGAACGACACCTTGCTGTCATAGCGGCCGAACAGTTTCGTTCCCTGCGGGATCAGGAGGCGGTGTCCTGTCGCCGAGTCATAGACGTTCTGGCTTACCTGGGCAGTGATACGCCCGGGCAGGTCGGAGTTGATCCCGGTGATCAATGTCGCGGGAACGACCGAGCCACGTTTGAGTTCGTAAAGCGACTGCTGGGGGACGACACGGTTCGGAAGATAACCGAGCTCCTTGAGGTCGGCATTGAAGAAATCCTCCTTCGTCTTCTGGCCGTTCGGATCAACATTTTGCCCGCCGAGACCCGCACGAAGAGCGGCGGCGTAGAGGTCGGATGCTCCGGGAGCCGTTGCCGTGGAAACCTCGTTCGTCGTCCCGCCCGTGTCGTTTGCATTAGCTCCCTGCCTGTCAAACTTGCCGCGGTCGATAGCGATCGGTGAGTCATAGGCGGCGTCATTGGCCTGCAGCCGGGCCAATCTCTGGCGCTGCCGCTCACGAAGATATTGCTCTTCCTGCTCGCGCTGCAAGCGGGCGCGCCAGACCTGTTCAGATTCCAGTTGCGGTTCCGTCCGCGCATCTTCCCTTTGACCTGGCTGAGGTGTGAATGGATTGACGGAGCGCTTCTCTTCCTGCGTCTCGACCGGCGTCGGCTGCAGCGTCGTCACCTGTTGCGGCTCGCCGATGATGGCGTCCGAAACGCCACGCTTGATCTGATCGGCGAAGGTCGAGGCTGGATCGCCGGAGCTTGTGTCCGGTCCGGTGTCGCGGAAATATAGCCCGCGCGACGCCAGGCCGTAGAAGATGACACCAAGGAAGGCGACGACCAGCACGATCACGACGATGATCGGCAGACGGTTAATCCGGCGCATGCCGGAGCCTGTCTCGTAGTTGGCAGTGCCGCCGAGCTTGAGCGATTGAACCATGACCGCCCTCCCCTAACCGCGCTTCATGACTGAGAGTGCGCTCGCCGGGTGCGCACCCGTCGTTGTGACGGTGTAGGCGCGGCCAAGCTCCACGCTGTTCGTAGAAAGGCGGGCCAGGACCTGCCCCTCGAACGGAATGACGACATAGGCGAGCGGTACGGTGCGCGCAGCATCATCCGTCTTCTGGTCGGTCACCACCGCATAACCCCATCCCTTGAGGGCCGCTTCCAGCGCCTGCCCGAAAGGCGAGCTGTCCTGCTTCAGCGAGACAGTCGCGGTCCCGGGGCCGATCTGCTCTGCGAGCCTGCTCACCATGTCGCCGGCAATAGCGCTTGCCGCCGGCCCCGAGATCTCGGCAGGCGCGTTGCTGGAGGCCAATCCATCCGTTCCGAGCGACTGGCATCCGGAAAGGAGGAGGATGAGGGCGCAGGTGGCAGCGAGGCTGCGGAGGGGGCGCAAGGGGTGCGTGCGGGAGGGCAAGCTTGGCATCACCGCCCTCCCCTTTTGATTGTCACCTTCTCCTGTTTCCAGCCGACGCCGGAAACGAGAACCGCGCGGTCAACGTGATAGTCGACAACCATCATATCGCCCTTCATCCGGTAGTTGACGATGCGGTTCTGACCACCGGAGACGACAAATAGCACCGGCGCGTCCTGGCCGGAGATCGAGCGCGGGAACTGGACGTAGGTTTTTTCCCCGTCAGAATAGACGCGCGTCGGCCGCCAGCTTGCGTTGCCCGACATAGAATAGGCGAAATTCAACTGCTCGGCGGGAACGCCGGTGCCGGGAATGGTGCTGGCCTCCATTCGTGCGTTGATGTCGGCGAGCTTGGTGGACACGTCTTCCGGATATTCGAAGCCGACGCGTGCCATGTATTGTGCCTGGTGCGACTTGAGCTGGATGTGGTAGGTGCGGCGCGAGGTCGTCACCACCATCGAGGTGACGAGGTTCGGCTCTGATGGCTTGACGATCAGGTGGATCGCCTGCCCACCCGCAGCGCCCGAGGTTGCCGGCTCCACCTTCCACCTTACGGTGTCGCCAACGAGCACGTCGCGAACCACCTCGCCGCCCTGGAGCTCGATGTCACAGACCTGCAAAGGTGAGCAGACGACGGAGGGCTGTACCTCGCCATAGAGGAAGATCACCTTCCCGTCCGGTCCTTTCGTGACAAGTCCGCGGGATCCGCGCCACTGGGTGGAAATCCCCATCCCCTTCGCTTCATTGGCGGTGACGCCATCGGCTGCGAGCGCGCGGGAGAAAAGAGAAGCGGAAAACGGCAAGATCGAGGCAACAATCGCGGCAGCAGTCAGCGTGGCCGAAAAACGTCTCAGTCGAATGTTCATGTTCGGGGCCATGCCTTTCAAAGCTGCGCGGTCCAGTCGAGATCCCGGAGATAGAGTCCGATTGGGTTAAGCCGGATGACGCCCTCGTCCTGCGGTGGCGTCAGTGTGACGGTAGCAATCCCGCGGAACCGGCGCGTGGCTGTCTCCTTGCCGCGGCGGTCTCGCTCGAATTCGGTCCAGTCGATCTGGTAACTCTGGTTCGACAGCGCGACGATGTTATTGACCTCGACGGCGACCGTTGCGTTCTTTGCTTTCTCGAATGGCGAGGAGGAGCGAAACCAGGCGTTGACCTTTTCTGTCGCAGGATCCGAGGTCCGAAGCAGCGCATAGGTGCGGTCGATATATTGTTTCTGCACGACCGCATCCGGCGACACCGACCGGAAGTTCGAAACGAAACTGCCAAGCGTGGCGCGCACCACGCGCGGATCGGCATATTCGATCTGCTGCGGGAAGCCGGCGCTTGAGGCCGTGCCGAGCTTGTCGACCTCCACGATATAGGGCACCAGCTTGACCTGCGTGCTCTGGTAGAGAGCGTAGCTGAAGCCGACCACCGCCATAGTCATCCCGGTGACGCCGACCAGACGCCAGGCCGCGGCTGCCTTCACATAGGAGCCGTAACGCTCGTTCCATTCCGTTCTCGCAGCGATATAGGGATTGTCGGGCGGGGTGCGTCCGGCCATGTGCGGTCAGCCTCTTACTTGTTTTCGTTGACGGGCGGAGGCGGAGGAGGCGCCGAGGGCCTGCCGGATTGCCGGGTCTGGTCAAGCTTGGCGTTGGCGAGACCGAGCAGAGAGCCGGCATAGGCGCCGGGCGAAGCGATCGCCTTTTCCTTGGCGGCCGAACCTGCCGCCCATCCGGCGTTGCCGATGCCGGACGCCATGCCGCGAAGTGCAGCTCCGGCCATGGACGAGCCCCCTGCCCTCGCGGAGCTCGCTGATTCTGCCCCCTTCATCGCAGCGCCCGCGCCAAGGAAGGCGCCACCGGCAGCGAAGGCGGCCGTCTGGCCACCATGGCGGATCGCCTCCATGCCGCCCGAGACCGATGCGCCCTGCACGACGCCCTGGATGATCGGCGGCACGTACATGGCGATGACGAACACGACGACCGATATGCCGGCGATGCCAATCGTAGTGATGAACTGGTCGGAGGTCGCCGTCGGCGCCTCAGCCAGCCCGATCAGGATGTCGGAACCGATCTTGGCGATCATCACCAGCGCCATCAGCTTCATGCCGACCGAGAAGGCATAGACAAGGTAACGGACCGCGAAATCCTTGGTATAGGAGCTGCCACCCAAGCCGAGCATGATCATGCCGGCGAGGAGGCCCACATACATCTCGACCATGACGGCGACGAAGATCGCAGCGACGAGGCTGAAAGCGACGACGACCACGATCATCGCGAAGACCGCGGCGATCGCCAGCGCATTATCCTCCCAGAGGCCGAACTTCGCCTGTTCCGACATCTTGGAGGCGACGCGAATGCCAGCGTCGAAGATGTTGGCGGGCGAAGCCGAGCCGCCTCCAGCGCCGATCTGGAACAGGCTGTCGACCACCGCCTTGGCGAGCGCAGGGCCGCGATCGAGGATGAAGGCGAAGAGACCGATGAACATGATCCGACGCACGAGCTCTGCGAACCAGGCATCAAGCGATGCGGCGTTGATCGCGAGCCACACGGCGGCGATGCCGATCTCGATCCCGGCAAGGATCCAGAACAGGGACCGCGCCGCGTTCAGGATCGTCGTCTCCCAGCCCTTGGCGGCGGTGACGACCTGGTTCTCGAGCGTGGTGAGCACGGAACCCTGTTGGGCGAGCGCCGGCGCTGTCGCAAGAGCCAGGATCGCGATGACGATGAAAGCGGTTTCAAGCTTGCGGGACGGGCGGACGACTACCATCGCGGCTCCATCTCCTGCCCGCCTCGAACATCCCGGTCAGGATCACCGCCGAGGAAGCGCTCCCGGTGCTCGCGCTGCGCTGCGCCAGAACCGGACGTCCCGGCCGGTGTTTCAGTCGCAGCATCCGGTTGGACCACCACCGAGACGATCATGCCGGCTCCGAAGGCGACCAGACCCGCGACTGCGAGGACGATGAGGATGCGCGGGCTCACCAGCGCGGCTCCATCGTCTGGCCGCCGCGAATGTCATTGGTCGGCGCGTTGAAGAATTTTTCGCGTCGGGCCTGGGCGAGGTCTTGTCTCGCCTGCTCCGACTGAAACCATGTTCCCATCATCGTGGTCTGCTGCGACACCAGCCCGCGCAGCTTCTGCATCTGCGCGACCTGCTGGGTGGCGATCTGGTGCCCCACCTGCAGGGCCTTCATCTGGCCGTCGGCGCTCTCCGACATCGAGCGCAGCGAGGACATGGTGGATTCCTCGCTGGAAAACTGCTCGGCCGTGAGGTTAGCCGCCTTCAGCGTGCCCGTGATGGTGTCGCGATTGGTGTCGGACCAGTTCTGATAGGTCGACGAGAAGCTTTGACCGTCTGGAAGGTTACTCTTCATGTCGGCGAAACTCTGAAACCGCTGCTTCAGGACGTCATCGACGTTGCCCATCGAAAACGCGACGCCCTGTCCTTGCGCGACGATGTTCTGGAGCTTGTTGAGGTCGTTCACGACCTGACCCCAGATATGGTTCGGCAGCTGCGCGGTGTTCTGCAGCAAGTTCTTGTAGATGTTGATCTGGTTCTGAATCTGCTCTGCAAGCTGGCTGATCTGGGTGATCTGATTGTTCACCTGCTCGGCGGACTTGCCGACAAGACTGATGAGCTCCGCATTGTTGGCGAGTTGCGTCCATTCGGTTGCCTGTCCGGTAACGCCGCCGGCATAAGTCGGAACCGGGAGAGCGGCCGGGATCATGATGGCCGTGATCATAGCGGCGCGCGCCGCTTCAAGCGGCCTGGAAAAGTGTTTCGGCATGGGCGATCCCCCTTTGCTGGAGCCAGTGCTTGGGCCAATCCGCCCCGTGTTCGAAGTGAAGGGCGCGGATGCGCTTCAGGTCCTCCTTGCCGGAAGCGCCGACGAAGGAAAGCGCCACGGGACCGAGCGACATATCGAACAGCCGGCGGCCCTCGGGGGAGGCGACGTAATATTCGCGTTTCGGCAGTGCGGTGGCGACGATCTCGATCTGCCGTTCGTTGAAACCGATGCGCTCATAGAACTCGCGCGTCCCTGGCTCGCGTGCCGCGCCGTTGGGCAGACATATTTTGGTCGGGCACGATTCCTTCAGCACGTCGATGATCCCGGAACGCTCGGCGTCCGAGATCGACTGGGTCGCGAGCACGACGGTGCAGTTGGCCTTGCGCAGCACCTTCAGCCATTCCCTGATTTTGTTGCGGAACGTCGGATGACCGAGCATCAGCCAGGCCTCGTCGAGAATGATGAGGCTGGGCGCCCCCGTCAGCCGCTTCTCCACCCGCCGGAACATATAGAGCAGGACCGGTACGAGATTGCGCTCGCCCAGATTCATCAGCTCCTCGACCTCGAAGCACTGGAAAGCGCCGAGCGCCAGTCCGTCCTGCTCTGCATCGAGCAACTGGCCCATCGGTCCATCGACCGTGTAGTGGTGCAACGCGTCCTTGATCTCGCGCATCTGCACGCCTGATACGAAATCCGAAAGCGAGCGGCCGCGGGATTCCGCCATCAGGGCAAGCTGCCTGGAAATGGCGTTGCGATAGTCAGGCGTGACCGTGACGCCCTGCAGGGCGACCAGCGTCTCGATCCACTCCGCCGCCCAGGCACGGTCGCCGTCGGACGCGAGCTCGGCGAGCGGGCAGAAGGCCAGTCGCGGCGAGTCCCCCTCCCCTCCTTCGGCCGCGTCCCCGCCGATCTCGTAGTGATCACCGCCTATGGCGAGCGTTAGCGGCAGCATCGACCGCCCCTTGTCGAACGCAAAGATCTGCGCATCCGCATAGCGTCGGAACTGCGCCGCGATCAGCGACAGCAAAGTCGATTTGCCCGAACCGGTCGGGCCGAAGACCAGCGTGTGTCCGACGTCATCGACATGGAGGTTGAGCCGGAAGGGCGTCGAGCCGCTGGCGACCTGCATCAGCGGCGGCGATCCCGGCGGGTAAAATGGGCATGGCGCGACGGGGCTTCCCGACCAGACCGAGTTCAGCGGAATGAGGTCCGCGAGATTGCGCGTGTTGACGAGCGGCTCGCGGATATTGGCATAGGAAACTCCCGGCAGACTGCCGAGAAAGGCATCGGTCGCGTTCAGGGTCTCGATCCGGGCGCCGAATCCTTCGGCCTGGATCAATCGGCGGATCGCCTCGCACTTTTCCTGAAGCCGTTCTTGCTGTTCATCGAACAACACGATGACCGGCGTGTAATATCCATAAGCGACGAGCTGCGACGATGCCTCGGCGATTGCGTCCTCCGTCTCGGCGACCATCATCATCGCATCCTGATCGAGCGAGCGGCTCTGGGTCTGGAAAAGCTGATCGAAGAACGGACGGACCTTCTGCTGCCATTTCTTGCGGGTGCGCTCCAGCCTCGAGCGTGCCTCCTGCTCATCGAGAAAGACGAAGCGCGATGACCACCTATAGGTGAGCGGCATGAGGTCGAGACTGTTCAGGATCCCCGGCCAGCTTTCCGCCGGCAGGCCATCGATGGCGACGACGCCGAGGAAGCGGTTCTCGACCGTCGGCGTCAGACCGTGCTGCAGCTCGGCCGTGACCAGCCAGTCAAGATACATCGGGATATCCGGGAGCCGGACTGGATGGTTCTCACCGGTGATGCAGAAGCGGATGAACTGGAACAGCTCGTCATAGCGGGCTATCCGGAAACCCCCGCGCTCTTCGGTTTCGCGCGTCACCATGCGGCGGATGGAGACGACATTGGCAAGGTACTGCTCAACCTCGCGGATCGAGGTCCGGAAAGACTCTAGCGCCGTGTCGGCATAGGTGGCCGAACGGCTGGCAGTGTCGGAATAGACGTAGCGCGCCAAGCCGGAGCGCCGAGGCTCGGGCGGCCGCCACGTCAGGATCAGCGCGTGTCGGCTCTCGTAGTGCCCGCTCTCCCTCGCGAAATGAGACCGGCGCTCGGTATCGATTGCGTGCGTTACCGGATCAGGGAAATGGCAAGTGTCCCCGGCCGGATAATCGATCGTCGGAACCCGCAATGCCTCGACCTGAATCATCCAGCCCGAGCCCAGACGTGAGAGGATTATATTGATTTGGCGCGACACTTCGTTGCGCTCTGCGTCTGTCGAACTTTCGCTGTCCGGGCCGGCAAAATACCAGCCGGCCATCAGTGAGCCGTCCTTCAACAGGATTATGCCATTATCGACCAGGCCCGCATAAGGAACCAGATCGGCGAATGACGGTCCGGAGTGTCGGAAGAGTTTCAGTGCCACCATGTCCGCCTCTTCAGAACTTGCGCCACGGCGTCGAGGTTGGCCGGTAGAGAGATCGATAGGACACGTGCCGCAGATAGACGCGGCGCATCAGCGGATCAGTCTTCGCCATCATACGAAGGGCGGCGACCGCGATCAGCCAGATGGCAACGCCGAACAGTGCGGCGTACCAGGTCAGCACCACGAAGATCAGGATCACGGCGGTAAGGCCGGTGAGCAGCACCAGTTCGCGGTCGGCGCCCATCAGCAGGTTCGGGCGTGACAGCGCCCGATGGACCCGCGAGCGGGCGAGGTTGGAGCCCGGTTCAGCCATGAGCCTCATCCCCTGCCCGTCGGAGTGTCGCCGACGATCCAACAATCCCAGGCCCGCCTCGTGCCTCGATCTCGCCGATCGAAGCGCCCGTCGCACCGAAGAGAGCGACGATCTGGGTGGCACCGAGCAACACGCCGCCCACGAGGGCGACGTAGCAAAGCCTCCTTGCGAAATCATTCAACTCGCCCCCGAAGATCAGCATGGCTCCGGCGATCGCCACAGCTGCGAGGGCGATGAAGCCGGCCACCGGTCCCGTAATCGACTGTTGGATTTGTTGCAGCGGAGATTCCCACGGCAGTCCGCCGCCGCCCGAAGAGGCGAACGCCGGATTGGAAACGCTGATCCAGAAGAAGGCGGCCAGCGCTGCAAGGGCAAGGGTGACTTGGGTCTTATGCGACATGGCTATCCTCATCGATCTGGGCGTAGTGCTCGGTCCGGTAACGGGAGTCGGCGAAACCCTCGATGTGGATGACTTCGCGGACCCGCCTCCCCTTCCCCGTTCGTTCGATCGAGACGACCAGATCGACCGCCTCGCCGATCACTTCCTGCATCGGCTGTTGGCTCGCTTCCGCGGTCAGTTGCTCGAGCCGGCGAAGAGCCGACATCGCCGTATTCGAGTGAATGGTGGTGACGCCGCCAGGATGCCCGGTATTCCATCCCTTGAGCAACGTAAGCGCCGCGCCGTCGCGGACCTCGCCGACGATGATGCGATCGGGCCGCAAGCGCATCGTGCTCTTGAGAAGTCGCGCCATATCGATCGTGTCGCTTGTGTGGAGTGCTACGACGTTCTCGGCCGCGCACTGGATCTCGGCGGTGTCTTCGAGAATGACGATCCTGTCGTCCGGCGCATTGGCGACAATTTCGGCAATGACTGCGTTGGCGAGTGTCGTCTTGCCGGAGCCCGTGCCGCCGGAGATGACGATATTCATGCGAGACGCGATTGCGCTGCGCAGAACCGACGCCTGCGCCTCGGTCATGATCTTGTGTTTCACGTAGTCGTCGAGCAGGATCAGGCGCGAGGCACGACGCCGGATCGTGAAACTCGGTCCGGAAACGACCGGCGGTAGCAAGCCCTCGAAGCGGTGGCCGCCGATGGGAAGTTCGCCGGAGATGATCGGTTGCGCGTCGTCGGCCTCTGATTGCAGTGCGTGGGCGACGCTGCCGATGATCACTTCTGCGGCGGCGGGGCTGAGTTGGCCGGCCGGGGCCACGCCATGCCCCAGGCGCTCGATGAAGAGCTTACCATCGGGGTTGAGCATGATCTCAACGACCGTCGCGTCATCAAGCGCGACGCAGAGCTGGTCGCCGAGGGCGTCCTGGAGTTTGCGGACCAGACGCGAATGGGAGCGTAGCTGGGTCACGCGGCACTCCTGATCGCTGCCACGTCGATTCGGGGAATCGAATGATAGCCCGGTGGGCAAACCTGCCGGAAGCTCGTCCTATCTGCCGGTAGGCTGCCCGCAATGGCGATGGTGTTGCCGATCGCGTATGGTTCGCCGAGCCGTCGCATCGGCCATCCGGCGCGCTTCAGGATGCGTTCGAAACGAAGATCGGTGGCCGTGACGATCTCGCTGTAGCCGCTCGCCATCGACCATTCGATAATGCCGGCGAACAGGGTGAGCGTTGCGAGATGCAGTTGGCTTGCATCCCTCCGCGAGACAAGCGCGGTATCGACGCAGAAGCGTGAGCTCTCGACCATCCCGGAATGCGCGACGAGCGAACCCGTTTCGAGGAGCTGGGGAAAAGTCTGCTCCAGCATCGTAGGCCCGCAAGCCGGAAGAAGCCGGACGCAACCGGCGATCAATCCACTGTCTGTAATCGCCAGGAGGTAGGTCGGCTTGCAATCGTCGTACTGGTCGCGCTCTTCCCCCGCTGTAATGGAGACGTCCCATTCTAGACGGCCACCGAATACCGCCGCGCGAAGACGGTGCATCAGTTCAAGGAAGTTTCGATACCGTTCGTATTGGTCCGGTGAGACTGTCAGTATCCGCATCATGATCTCCGCATGAACAGGTCATGCGGATAGAAATCATCTCGCGGCGCGGGTGCCTACGTGCAAATCTGCACCCAGTGATTCTATCGAGTCGGTGTTCCGTGTTGCAAAATGCGAGTGGTGGAGAGCGGCTAGGCACCGAGAAGGATGTGCAAATCTGCACTTCGCGCCACGTAGCACCGAAGCAGGGAATCGGTCTAACTAACAGATACAATTTGAAGAATTGGCATTTAGTGTGGTTTCGGTTGAAACGTGTTTAACCATTCGTTAACCAAAAACGGCTTGCAACCTCACACGCTTTCGGTAATCGTCACGGATAAATGGCAATACACGCCAATTAACCGTGACAAGAGATTACACCGTGAGCAAAGCCGCTGCCATATCCCGAAATGATCGCCCGTCGGTAGATGTTACCATTGGTGAGCATGCTGAGCAGCTCAGCTCTCAGCTTCAGGCGATGAGCGAGGCTCTGTTTCCTCCGACGTCGCACAAGAGCTTGCGCAAGTTTACATCGGGCGAAGCCGCGCGCTTGATGAAAATATCTGATTCGACGCTTCGCAAGATGACGTTGGCAGGCGAAGGCCCCCAGCCTGAGCTTGCCAGCAACGGAAGACGCTTTTACACGCTCGGTCAGATAAACAAGATCCGGCATATGCTCGCAGGTTCGGCTCGTGGACGCGAAAGCATCGAGTTCGTGCCTCATCGCCGCGGTTCTGAGCATTTGCAGGTCATTGCGGTAACCAACTTCAAAGGCGGCTCCGGGAAGACGACGACGTCTGCTCATCTTGCCCAGTATCTGGCGTTGCAAGGCTATAGGGTGCTCGCCGTCGACCTTGATCCGCAGGCTAGTCTTTCAGCACTCCTCGGCGTGCTTCCGGAAACGGATGTCGGTGCCAACGAAACATTGTACGCAGCAATTCGGTACGACGGCACCAAGCGCCCGCTCAAAGAAGTTATCCGACCGACATACTTCGAAGGCCTGCATCTCGTTCCAGGAAATCTTGAGCTTATGGAGTTCGAACATACAACTCCAAAGGCCTTGACCGATCGCGGCACCCGCGACGGGCTGTTCTTCACACGCGTCGCTCAAGCATTCGACGAGGTCGCTGATGATTACGATGTCGTGGTCATTGACTGCCCTCCTCAGCTCGGATTTCTGACACTCAGCGGATTATGCGCTGCGACATCAATGGTGATTACGGTGCATCCCCAGATGCTGGATATCGCTTCGATGAGCCAGTTCCTGCTCATGACCCGTGATCTTCTTGGGGTCGTGAAGGAAGCCGGGGGCAATCTTCAGTATGATTTCATTCGCTATCTCCTTACTCGATTTGAGCCTCAGGACGCACCACAGACCAAGGTTGCGGCGCTGCTGCGCAATATGTTCGATGATCACGTCCTTACAAATCCGATGGTGAAGTCTGCTGCAGTGTCTGATGCTGGTTTGACGAAGCAGACTCTCTACGAAATAGGGCGTGAGAACCTTACGCGGTCAACATACGACCGGGCGATGGAATCTTTAGATGCGGTGAACTCCGAGATCGAAGCTTTGATCAAGACTGCGTGGGGGCGAGCATGATGACGGGTGTCGCGCTCCCCTTGGGGCTGTTGGGAGCTCCCAACCGGGACGTGTTGAATCGCCTCCTGGGAAGCGGGAGCTGGAGATACTTCGGTGATTTGAGACAACGACGTATGCCCATAGCTTATTGGCTAGGGCACAGCCGCCTTTTCTTGTTGGGAGCTCCCAACCAAGCGCATTTGCAATCAAAAATGCGACAGGACGACTTCAAACCCAAGAGACAGATATCATGAGCCGTAAAGACGCAATCGATACTTTGTTCCTCAAGAAGCAACCTGCGGCCGATAGGGCAGTAATCGACAAATCAGCCGTTCGTGTTCGTACGGGCGCGATTTCGGCCATGGGTTCCTCGCTGCAAGAGATGGCCGAGGGAGCAAAAGCTGCAGCTCGATTGCATGATCAACTGGCTGCGGGTGAAGCCGTCGTATCCTTGGACCCTTCCATGATAGACGGGTCGCCGATCGCAGATCGACTGCCCGCGGACGTAGATCCCAAGTTCGAACAGCTTGAGGCGAGCATTTCGCAGGAGGGGCAGCAAGTACCAATTCTGGTCAGACCGCATCCTGAGGCTGCCGGTCGTTATCAGATCGTTTATGGAAGGCGGCGACTGCGCGCGGCAGTAAATCTACGGAGAGAGGTTTCTGCAATTGTTCGAAATCTCACGGACCGTGAACTGGTCGTGGCCCAGGGCCGCGAAAATCTTGACCGTGCTGACCTCTCGTTCATTGAGAAGGCTCTTTTCGCCCTGCGCCTCGAAGATGCGGGTTTTGATCGGGCCACTATCATTGCCGCGCTTTCCACTGACAAGGCCGACCTCAGCCGCTACATAACTGTAGCCAGGGGCATACCGCTGAACCTCGCCACACAAATCGGTCCAGCGTCGAAAGCGGGTCGATCGCGTTGGGTCGCACTTGCCGAGGGGCTTGGGAAGCCTAAAGCAACGGACGCAATCGAAGCGGTGCTTGAGTCAGAGCAGTTCAAGCACTCCGATAGCGATACCCGCTTTGCCCTCATTTTCAACGCCGTTTCAAAGCCGCCCGCTAAGGCTCCAAAAAAGGTAAGGGCTTGGAGCACGCCAAAGGGGAAAAAGGCTGCGACGATCCGACAAGAAACCGGACGAACGGCTCTGGTTTTCGACGAGAGACTGGTGCCAACTTTTGGCGAATATGTCGCTGACCAGTTGGATAGTCTGTACTCCCAATTCATTGAAACAACCGGAGGAGGCAAGCTCGACCAATAGCCAGGGTTTCATCCAATTCAAAGCTTCGCTCGATTGAGATGGACTGGCTCTCACCGCAAAAGAAAAAGGCCCCCGAAACGGCGTTCCGGAAGACCTTCTCTGTAGTCTCGCAGCTAAGAGAATCGCATTTCCAGAAATCGTAGTCAAGGGTCCCGTAAGGGAAAGCGTCATTTCGACGGGCGGATTTCTATTGCCTAACAAAAGGTAAAAGGAAATGCAGACGCATATCTCAACGACGTCCTTTGGGCGGCGGCCGATGACACTCGGCCATCTTGCAAGCCAGATGGCCGCAAAAGCGGTCGCATCAGACGCTGTCGCCAACAAATGGCAGGTCTTCCAGCACATCCGTGAATGCCGGGAACTGATCGGAGCCACGGACCGCTCACTCTCGATCCTGAACGCGCTGTTGACGTTTTACCCGGAGACCGCCTTGACTGGGGGCGCCGAACTGGTCGTATGGCCTTCTAACGAGCAGCTGATGGCTCGCGCCAACGGCATGCCCGCCACGACACTACGCCGGCATCTTGCCGTACTGGTTGATTGCGGGCTCATCATTCGCCGCGACAGTCCCAACGGCAAGCGGTTCGCCCGCAAGGGAAGGGGAGGGGAGATCGAGCAGGCCTACGGCTTCGATCTGTCGCCGATCGTAGCGCGGGCCGAAGAGTTCCGAGATTTGGCCCAGGCGGTGCAAGCTGAAAAGAAGGCTTTCCGGGTCTCCAAGGAACGGCTGACTCTGCTTCGCCGCGACATCGTCAAAATGATCGAGACTGGCGTCGAAGAAGGCGTTCCCGGAGACTGGGGAAGAGTTACACAGACCTATCAGGGGATCATCGGCCGCTTGCCGCGCTCTGCACCCCGGCAGCTTGTCGAGAGTATTGGTCACGAACTTCAGGTTCTCTGCACCGAGATACGTGACGTATTGGAATCATTTGCAAAAGCAATGAAACTGGACGGCAATGAGTCCCATTCCGGTCGCCACAAACAGAATTCAAAACCAGACTCTAAATCTGAATCTGAATACGGCTCTGGAAAAAATATAGAAGCCGGCGGCAGCGTTGCGGAAACCGACAACGTGCGGAGCTTGCCGAAACGCGAGCTGCCTTTTGGGATAGTGCTGGATGCCTGCCCCGAAATTCAGGAACTGGCCCAGGGAGGGACAATCCGGCATTGGCGGGACTTGCTGGCGGCGGCTGAGCTTGCCCGGCCGATGCTGGGGATTAGTCCGAGCGCCTGGCGGGAGGCCCGTGAAACCATGGGCGAGCAACACGCTGCGATCACGCTGGCGTCAATCTATCAGCGGGCCGGTCAGATCAACAACGCCGGCGGTTATCTCCGAAGCCTGACCGACCGGGCCAAGGACGGGAAGTTTTCGACCTGGCCGATGGTCATGGCGTTGCTCCGCGCGAAGCTGGACGAGCAGAAGAATGCGCTCAGCACTGGTAAGCCGCGAACTGATGAGGACGCTGAGGATGATAGCCGCCTCCACGTATCGGAATCGCTTCTGAAAAGCTTGCGAAAGCCGAAATCGTTGTGATCCTCTCGCTATTCAGCCGCGGTCATGTCGACGTCAGCGATCAACCCGGAACGTCGGGCGCGATCGATCAGGTTCTTGACGGACGAAGGCGACCATTTGGATCCACCGCGCGGCGTACGTTCGTGCAGTCTTTCAAGCTGGACGGCGATCTCACGGAGTTTGAGGGCCGGGTTCGAAGAATGGATGCCAGCCACAAGCGTCATCAGGCGGTCTTCGGGAAGACGGGGCGGCGATTTTTTCAGCAGCGCTGGATCCGCCATGCGTTCAGACACCATCCACTTCACAGCTCGGCGAAGACGTTCTGGCGTCCATTCAAGGCCGCGCTGCCTGAGCACTCGTGCGATGTCGTCCCAGGTGTGATCCGGCCGCATGCGCCGAACGGTCGGAAGCCATTGGTTAGCCGATGCCTGGATACGATCTCCATATGCAGCTTTCTGGGCTGCGGTCATCCTGGCCAACACCTCGGGGCGTTTTTCCCGGATGCCGGGGTTGCCGGATAGCTTTCCCTTGGACTTGGCTGCCCGGATGCCCGCCTTGGTTCGTTCGGAAATGAGCGCGCGTTCGAGCTGCGCCACGGCGCCGAGAACTTGGAGGGAAAACATACCCTGCGGCGTCGACGTGTCGATGGGATCGCGCAGCGACCGGAAATGCGCGCCCTTCACCGTCAGATCCTCGATAACCTCGAGCAGATGGCTGACCGAGCGCGCCAGACGATCAAGCCGCACCACAACAAGCGTGTCGCCGACGCGGATCTCGCGAACGAGTTTGGAAAGGGCAGGGCGGGCGCGCGACGCGCCGGATCCGTGTTCCTGGACTATCATATCGCACCCCGCCGATCGCAAATCGATTTCCTGGGCTTCCGTCGCTTGCTCGTCCGTAGACACGCGTGCATAGCCGATCAGCCGGCCCTGTGGGCGACGGGAAGCCTTATTCTTGGTGTTAGCAGCCATTTGCAGTGCCTGAGGAGTGTTAAAGAGCAATTTTCCAAACGTAGAGGATAAGAATAAACGATCGTTTGTAAACGTCTCTTGGGACTTTGGAGTGAAATTAAACACGTCGCAACTGTGTGGCTTTTACTTCCCGATTTCAATTGAAACGCTAAGCTGAAATCTCGGCCCTCAATTTTGACCTAACGGCTTCACGCCGAGAGGGGAGGGAGGGAGTCAAAGCCCGGACGCCTTGGTGAGGTTCACCCGAAACCGGTCCCGCCGGCGCTGATATTTTCGGGTCATCTCGGCGGACGCGTGGCCGAGCTGCTTCTGCACATAGCGTTCGTCGACCTCGGCCGAAGAGGCAAGGCCGGCGCGCAGCGAGTGGCCAGAAAACTTTTCCGCGCGCTCGGTCTCGGTGAGGTCGGGCCGCACCCCGGCAGCCGACGCCGCCTTCTTGACGAGGCGCGCCACCTCCTGATCGAGCAGCCGGTCGGGGCCGACATCCTTGCCTTGACCGGTCACCCGCCGGAAGAGGGGACCGTGCGCGATCCTTGCAAGGTTCAGCCAGGTCTGCAGCGCGACGACAGGGCAGGTGGCGTCCGAGGAGCCGCGGCCGATTTCCACTTCGCGCCAACCGCGTTTTCCGCGGACCGTGACCACCATGCCCTTGTCGAGGATCTCGATCCAGCCGCGGCTGTCCTTCGTCTGGTCACGGCCAACGTCGAGCCCGACGATCTCGGAGCGCCGCAGCCCGCCGGCAAAGCCGATCAGCAGCATGGCGCGATCGCGTAAGCCCCGCAAGGTGCCGCGCGGGAGCGTTTCCAGCATGGCGATCAGGTGTTCGGGCAGCACCGCTTCCTTCTGCCGGGGAGGAGCGGCATGGGTGTTGCGGATGCCGGCGAGCACGGTGGCGATATGGCGATCCTTGCGGTCGAGCGGGAGCCCGCGTTGGGCATAGTTCCAGGTGATCGCGGACAGCCGTCGCTCGATCGTCGTCACCGAATTCGGCTTGCGGCCGGCGATCGCCGCACCCGAGGCGGTGTCACTGCCACCGGCACAGGCGGTGATGTAGAGGCCGACGGTGTGTGGGTTGGGCGGCAGGATCTCCAGCCCTTGGCGGCGGCACCATCCGGAAAAATGCTTCCAGTCGGAGGCATAGGCTTTGCGCGTGTTGGCGGAACTGGCCGCCTCGACATAATTGCGCGCTTGGTCGGCAAGCTGCTCGAGGTGGGCGGGCAATGCGGCGCCTGCTTCCGGAAGAGGGGAGGGGAGACCGCCTTGCTCGCCGGCGGCCATGCTGTCAGACGGAGCTGAGCTTCGCCCGGGGTGAATTTCGCTGTTTTGCTCGATGATATGGGCCATTTCTCTATAATGACAGAAACGAACGATAATGGAAGTTTATCGTTCGTTTTTATGCATCGACAAGATGTGCGGTTTAAAGCACTTTCCCTCGCATAAAGCGCACCAATCGTATATGCTGTTCGGATGGATTCGTTGCCGCCCGCCATAGAACCAGCTGCGCTGTGGTCGCCCCGCCTGCCAGGCTGGGCGCTGTCGCGCCGCGGCGGCGTCCATGAAGCCGACGCCACCTTCGCCGCCGGTATCGCCCTGAAATCGCTCGACGATCTCATCCGCGCCGACCCGCCGTGGCTCGGCTGCTGGCGCGATCGCCTCGCCCTCAAATCGGCCACGGTCGCCGCCCAAATGGTCGGTCGCAGCGAGGACGAACACGCGTTGCGTGATGCGCTTTTGTTGACGGCAACCGGGGACGATCCGGGGCCGGCCGGCAAGCTGTTTTTGGCCATGCGAATGGTGTCGCACCGGCCCAACACGCTTGGGTCGCCTCTCATCAAGGAATTGGCTGCGCTTTTGGGGATCCGCTGGGACGATGGTCTTGCCACAGTCCCGGACCGGATCGATTCGGCGATCCAGTCCGGCCGCGCGGCGCCCTTCGTCGCGGCGGATCTGATAGCAGCGATTTGCGCAGCCCGCCCGGACGCCGAGGTGCTGGCCTTGGGCCTGGCCGACATCATACTGGCGCAAAAGCTGAGCTGGGCGAGACCCGTGCCGCTGCTTTTGACCGAGCGCTACGGCCCGGCTTTCCGGACGATCAGTGGGCGAGGCCGCGTTCGCCCGGGAGAGTTGGCGTACCCAAAAGCGATCTGCCTGGCGCTGGCTGACGGCGTCGACGCCGCGTTGCGCTCTGCCTTGGATATCGATCGCCGGGCCGCACGGCTGCTGGCGGTGGCGCCGAAGCTGCGGACAAAAGGCGCCGAGGCCGTGATCCGCAGATTGCTGAACGAGGATGCCGTACCGGCCGCGGCGCCGGGCAGTGGCCTGTCGCGCTGGGCGGCCACCCGGCTGTTCGAGCGGCTCGAGAGTTTTGACGCGGTGCGCGAGCTTTCCGGCCGCTCGTCCTTCCGGATGTTTGGGTTGTGACCATGGCAGGAGCGAACGTAGCGAAGACCAGACGGCGATCATCCAGCGAAAAGTCGGGACACGATGTGTCCTTTGATCGGGAGCTGGAGGATTTGCCGGCGGAACTGCGTTGGCGGGAATGGATGCTGCGGGTCGAGGCGGTGATCTTTGCCTCGGCCGAACCGGTCGACCGGGAAACGCTAGCCCGGGTCATCGGTAAGGATTGCAGTATCGACCTCATCATTGAAGATCTGCGCGAGGAACTTCGGTCCCGACCCTATGAACTGGTGTCGGTCGCCGGCGGCTGGCAGCATCGAACGCGTTCGCGTTACGCAGACGCGATACGGGCTTCATCGGCGCCGACAAGGGGAGGGGCGGCGGCGCTGTCGGAGTTCGAGGCGATGGTGCTGATGGCGGTGGGATATTTCCAGCCGGTCACCCGCGGCGAGCTATCAAAAATCTTCGGCAAAGAGGTGAGCCGCGATACGATCGGAGCCTTGCGCAGTGCGGGTTTCATCGCATCCGGACCCCGCAGCCCGACGCCCGGCGCGCCCTACACCTATGTGACCACCCCGCACTTCCTCTCCGCCTTCGGCATGGAGACGTTGCGAGATCTTCCCAACATCGAAGCGCTCGAGGACGCGGGTCTTCTGAGCCGGCATGCCGTGCAGGAAGACGTCGCCGCATCGCGAGAGAGCGTCGCCGATGAGGACGAGGAATTGAGTTCGATCGAGTGATTTTCCACCGCCGGCCTCAGGCTACTCAGTCCTCGGCATCACCCTTACGGCAAAGGCAGGCGCAACCGCAATGCCATCTCGCGCGCAATCTCCGCAGGCGCCTCGTCAGGAATGGCAAACACGGAACTGACGTTGATCTCGCAGAGAACGTAGGTGTCGGCGCCCGAGGCGTCAGGCGGTCCGAACAGAAAATCTGCATCCCAGATGATCGGCAAGGCCGCCTCTTCAATGCCAAGTGCCGCCATCATCTCCGGCGTCCACTCATCTTCCATCTTCTGCTTCAAAGCCCGGAAGGGTTCTGCGGAAGCGGGATGCATGATCCTCGGACCGGGTTGCAATGGCTGCGCTTCGGATCCCGGCGGGGGGGTGACCAAAGCTTTGATCAACTGGTGACCAAAACCCACGGCCCTGCCTCCGGACATGTAGCATCGGATCATTCCCTTCGGCAGGCGGGGTTGGAACGGCTGATCCACGATGCAGCCGTTGTCCTCGAAGTAGGCTTCGCAACGAGCGATGAATTCGTCCAGAGCAACGGTTTCGGGCATGCTGCCCGAGCGCGCCTCCAACACCCGGACGAAGGTCGTGCCGGCCGATGGAGATTCGAAGAGCTCGACCTTCCAGATGCCCTGGCCACCGTTGCCACGGTTCCGCTTCAGCACCCTCGCTCCTTCGGCCTGCAGCGTCGGGAGGAGCGCCTCGCGGGCCTCGGCAGGGGTACGGTAGAGGCGAGTGTCGACGCCCCAGCCGATATGCCTGGTCTCGTAGAGCACCTCCTTGACGCCCATCTTGAGGATCACGTCCGGATGCGCGCTGACGAAACGGCCCGTCTCCGCCACTTTGCGCAGGAGCCGGTCGAGAACTGTCCGTGTCTTTCCATCGTCGAGCGGGTTTACCCAGACGAGCACGGCATCGACCTGAAGAAGCTGGGCGAGAAACTCGTCGGCGAATGCTTCGTCGAACACGGCCGGCTCCGGTGCAAGGCCGACGGCTGCAAGTTCTTCGAAAATCCGGTGGAAGCGGTTGTTCTGCGGCGTGGCAGCGCGCCGAGCTTCCCGGTCGCCGCGCCAGACGATCGCGATCCGTGGGGATGAGTTCATCATGGATGCACTCCAAATGTCAGGCCGTAGGCAAGGCCGGCCAGAGCGCACGCCAAAAGCACTTTCAGCATGCCGATCTTGAAACGAAAGACGGCGATGACGGCAGCGAGCGTCAACGCCAACGCCGGCAGATTGATGGATGTCAAAACGGGAACATCGACAGATATCCCGAAGCCGCCAACCCTGACGACCTCCGAGAACAGCACGTGCAAAGCGAACCAGACAGCGAGGTTCAGGATGATGCCGACAACGGCGGCCGTGATGGCCGAAAGCGCAGACGACAGCGCCTTGTTGCGGCGGAGCGTTTCCATGAAGGGGCCGCCGAGCAGGATCCACAGGAAGCACGGCACGAAGGTGACCCAGGTCGTCAGCAGGCCCCCGAGCGTTCCGGCCAGCAGCGGCGACAGCCCACCGGGCGAACGGTAGGCGCCCATGAAGCCAACGAACTGGGTGACCATAATCAAGGGGCCGGGCGTCGTCTCGGCGAGGCCGAGGCCGTCAAGCATCTCGCCGGGCTTCAGCCAGCCGTAATGGTTGACCGCCTCTTGGGCGACATAGGACAGCACCGCATAGGCGCCGCCAAAGGTCACCATTGCCATCTTAGAGAAAAACACGGCGATGTCGGAAAAGACGTTATGGGAGCCGAGGAATGCAAACAGGAGAATGATCGGTCCGAGCCAGGCGATCGCGCCGACCACCGCGACCTTCAACAGCCACGCGGCGTTCGGGCGCGTGTGCGCGGGCACGCCTTCGCCGAGAAGGCTGTCGGCGTCGGCCACCTGCTTGCCGCCGATCTTTCCATGGCCTCCGCCCGTCGAGAACGCCGCCCATCCGGCCTTGCCGCCGACAAAACCGATCAGGCCGGCGACGACGACCACCAGCGGGAACGGCGCCTGGAAGAGCCAGAGGGCAACGAAGGCCGCCGCCGCCAGTCCGATCATGACCTTGTTCTTCAGCGATCGGCTACCAATCCTGAGAACCGCGCCGAGCACGATGGCGAGAACCGCAGACTTCAGACCGAAGAACAGCGCCTGGACCGCGCCGACATTGCCGAAGATCGCGTAGATCCAGCTCAATCCCATGATTGCGACGGCACCGGGAAGGACGAACAGCGTCCCGGCGACCAGGCCGCCCTTGGTCTTGTGGAGCAGCCAGCCGATATAGATCGCAAGCTGCTGCGCCTCCGGGCCGGGGAGGAGCGTGCAATAGTTGAGTGCATGGAGGAAGCGTTCCTCGCCGATCCACCTCTTCTCCTCGACGATGATCCTGTGCATCACCGCGATCTGGCCGGCAGGTCCGCCGAAGCTCAGCGCGGCGACGCGGGCCCACACCTTCACGGCCTCCGAGAACGGGAGTCCATGTTCGAGCGCAGCAGGTGCTGCGATTTCTTCCTTTTCCACGGTCGCCATGTCACTGGCCCGCCTTTGCGTTCGGCCAGTTGTGTGTTTCCCCGGTGGCGTCGCGACACCAGCGATAGAAGGCGTCGTAGAGCGTCAGGCCCGCCTCCAACTGCTCCAGGTCGTCGTTGAACATGCGCGACAGCCCAAGCGACGCAGCAAGCAGACCCGCGACTTCCGGGGCAAGCTCCGGCCGCCCGGTGTCGGCGCCCCGGACGATCGTCGCGAGACGCTGGAGAGGGACCGAGTCCAGGCCGAATTCCTCGATCATCACGTCGAAGGTGCAGAGATCGCCGCGGTGAGACCAGAACACGTCCTCGATGTCGAACGGCGTCGCGCCAAACCGGTCGGCGACCAGCGAAACCTCGGACGCCGGCACGAACAAGAAGATAGCGGACGGATCGATGAAGCGGCGGATCAGCCAGGGACAGGCTATGCGGTCTATCTTTGGGCGGGACCTCGTCACCCAGACGGTTCGCCCTTGGGCGTCCCGACGGGGGAGTTTATCTTCGGGCACGAGCATGCCCCGTGCCTCACGCCAAGCCTCAAAGCCGCCTTCCAAAACCTCTGCTTGCTTTCCCAAGACACGGAGGTGCGCGGCGACCCCGTGGCCGAGCTTCTGCCCTTTCTGACAGAGGACGATTGATGGACCGGAAATATCCGGACCCCACTCGGTGACACGCCGGAAGTCTCGTCGAACCGATCCTGGAATGAAACGAGGATCGGCCGTGAAATCTTCGTCGATGCGGACGTCGATGATGGTCGGCGGGTTTGGCGTGCCGATAATGCGGGCGAGTTTGTCTGCTGTGATTTCAAGAAATGACGGCATGATGGCGCGTCCTCCGTTGAAGCGGGTTTACAGGACGCGATTCTTCGGCCGTGGCCTCGTGGGGCGATCGCTGCCCCATAATGCGAAACTCTCAAAGCGCGACCACTCTGTCAAGCAGTCGCGATCCAGTTCGAGATTTCCACTGCGGCGACGCCTACGAGTACCGCTCCTGCGATCCCTCCAGTCGTGCGGGAGACGGAGGCGAGCAGCAGCGGGCGGGTCCGCATCAGATGCGAGATGCGCTCGCGGAACAGCACGGCGAGGATGGCAACCACCGACAAGGTCAGCGCGACGCCCATCATCATGGTGATCGCGAACAGCAACCCGGTGACAATGGCCTGATGGATCATCGCGAAGGTCATAACGAACAGGGTGAGCGGGCACGGCACCAGACCGGCAGCTATCCCCACCAACAGCCCTTCGCCCTCCGCATGCAGGTGATCGTGCCGGAACAGAGCCGACACCAGCATCCACAGACCGATGATGCCGAGTAGACCGCGGCTGACGACCTCAAGGATTGGAGACGACCCGGCGTCGACGAAGGAATGCGACACCAGCGGCAGGGCGAGCAGCGCGATGAGGACCGCCGTCGTCACGTGCGTGAAGGAAAGCGCCAATGACACGAGGAGTGCCCTGTGTGCCTTCATCGAAGAACCCGCAAGGTAGGTCGCAAGCACCGACTTGCTATGGCCGGGCGTCATAGCATGGACGGCCCCGAAAACGACGCCCATCGGCAGGAAGGCGAGGAACGACGCCCAGCCGCCGCCCGCAGCAAATTCCTTTATGTGGCCGGCGAAGGCGAGGTAGATTTCACGCTGGACGTCGACGATCTGCTGGAACATCACGCAAGCCCCGTCGTCGCTGCTGCAAGCACGAGATATCGCCCGACCTTGGCGATGGCCACCAGCAGCAGGAAGGTCGGCAGCGGCTCTCGCAGGACGCCGGCGATCACAGTGATCGGATCGCCGACGATCGGCAGCCAGCTTGCGAGCAGCGACCACTTGCCGAAGCGGCGATACCAGCCTTGCGCACGGTCGAGCGCTGCCGGACCGATCAGAAACCATCGTTTTTCCCTGAAGCGTTCGATGCAGCGGCCGAGCAGCCAGTTCGCCAGCGCGCCGAGGACGTTGCCAAGGCTCGCGACGGTGATGAGGCAGAAGGTGGAGAAATGTTCGGAAAGCAGAAGGCCGACAAGCACGGCTTCGGACTGCATCGGGAGGATCGTTGCTGCTCCGAGCGCCGCGGCGAACAGTCCGAGATAGGCCAGCAGGTCGGCCATGCCCTTAGAGATACTTGGTGATCGTCTTGAATTCGTCGATCGACTGACGCTTTTCACGCGGCAGGGCGCCGACCGTCTCTTCAAGGCAATGGTCGAGATGATCCTGGATCAGCGTCCGCTTGGCGTTGATGATCGCCTTCTCGACGGCGGAGAGCTGCTGGGCGATGTCGACACACGGCTTGCCTGCCTCGATCATGGTGATGACGCTCTTCAGATGACCCTCGGCCCGCTTCAGGCGCTTGACGATCTCAGGATGGGTGGCGTGGGTGTGAGGTTCGGTCATCGTGTCCATGTTCTCGATCCTTCTAAAGGAGAAGGGCGCTCGACCTTACGCCGGGGACCGCCTCCGGGACAAGTCAGTGATGATGGCCTTCCGGCTCTTCCATTCGAAACGGAAGGTCGTCGACTTCGACGCCTGCCATCAGCTTCAGCACCGCGTCGAACTCGTGAGGCTCGGCAGGAGCGACGTTGCTGATCAAAGCGTGATGATCGGCCGGCGAAGGGAGCAGCGGCAGCCGCTCAACGACGCCATCGCGATCGATCTCCACGACGGCCTCGAGCCCCTTCGCGTGTTTCGAAATGGAGAGCCGCATGCGTTCACCCTCGGGCGTGTCGACAATCTCCAGCGATCCGGTCGCCAATCGGGAACTCACCGTGAACGCAGCGGGTGCGTGGTGATGCCCGTGGCCGCGAGCGCTGGTGGGCGCTTCTGCGGCTGCCTCGGCGATCTGGATGGTCGCCGTACCAAGCGCCGGAAGATGTGCGTGAAGCTCATTGCGAAGCGTGGCCACGATGACGTTGGCATCCGCGACGGGCTTGTCGCCGCTGACCGAGATCGTAACGTCGGCATGGAGTTTATGGCCGATCCAGCGAGCCTTCACGTCCGTCAGACTACCGATGCCCTCGACATGCTCCGCGGCATGACGGATTTCGTCGGTGATCCCAGGCTCGACGCCGTCGAGGCTGCGTGTGATGACGGCGCGCGCCGACTGCCAGACGATGCCGAAGATCGCGATGGTGATCAGCAGGCCGATGATCGGGTCGGCAAGCGGAAAGCCGAACCAGACGCCGAGGGCGCCGAGCACGACCGCCAGGCTGGTGAGACCGTCCGTGCGCGCATGATAGCCGTCGGCGATCAGGGCGGCACTGTTCATCTGCCGGCCCACGCGGATGCGGAACACCGCCACCGCCTCGTTGCCGATGAAACCGACAACCCCGGCAACCGCGACAGCCAGAAGCTGGGTGATCGGCTGCGGGTTCAGCAGGCGGTCGATCGCCTCATAGCCGGCGACGATGGCGCTGAAGAGGATGATCAGCACGATCAGCATGCCGGCAAGGTCCTCCACCCGGCCGAGGCCATAATTGAAGGTTTTCGTCGGCTTCCGTCTGACCAGCGTGAAGGCGATCCACAGAGGAATTGCGGTGGCGGCATCGCCGATATTGTGGATCGTATCGGCCAGCAGAGCCACGCTTCCGGAATAAAAGACAACGACGAGCTGAAGCAACGCCGTGATCGCCAGGATGACGAAGGACCACTTGATCGCCCAGATGCCGCGCTCGGACGAGGCGATGCTGGGATCAACGACGCCGTGCGTGTGACCGTGGCCTCCGGCATCTCCATGCGAGTGGCCGTGCGAGCCATGACTGTGGCCATGGGACTGACCGCCCTGGCCGAAACCGAACCATTCCCTGATGCTGGCGAACATTGCAGACCTCTGATTGATTATGTCGATCACCTATCCCCCTGGAGGGGATGCGTCAAGTTGGTTTCTTGTGTGCGGATGCGAACAAGGTTATCGATTGCGGCATGATTCATCGCCGGAACAACAGCTCGAGCATGCTCGCCGCCCTCGCGGCCGCGATCGCCGTTCTGCTGTATTCGTTCGTTGCGTTGGGATCGCATGACCCAGGACTGCACATAGCCTCGAACGTCGTCGCGGCCGGCGACCATAGCCATGCGGACGGCGGACACTCGCACGCCGACGTCGAGCCGGAGGCAGAGGCCACCGACGCCCCCGATCATCACCATGCCGATCATACCCACGAGAAGGCCGGCCTGCTCGGCTCGACCGGATCGAGCCTGCGCTCTCTAACCGCGGTTTCCTATTCGGACCGTTCGCGCTCCCTTTCGTCGGGACCTCCCTACGGCATAGACGGCCCACCACGTTCGTGATCTCGTTCTGATCGACACCGCTTAAGCGGTCGTTTCAACGAATTCACGGAGCTTCCAAATGAAGCAATCCTCTTCCGGAGGCGGAAGCCGCGCGCTCGTGCCCGGTTTCTCCGTCCTCCAACCGCTGCTTGCGCTGCTATCATTCCTTGTGATGGCTGGTGCAGCGGCAGCCCACGCGGTCGCAGAAGGCGACAAGGGCTACATCCAGGAGATATCGGGAACCAATCTGATCCCGTTCGTCTACCTGGGTGCCAAACATATGGTGACCGGATACGACCACCTGCTGTTCCTGTTCGGGGTGATCTTCTTCCTCTACAGGCTGAAGCACATCGGCATCTATGTCAGCCTCTTCGCCGTCGGCCATTCGACGACGATGCTGCTCGGCGTCTACTACGGCTGGAACGTCAGCTCGTATCTAATCGACGCGATCATCGGCCTGTCGGTCGTCTACAAGGCGCTCGACAATCTCGGGGCGTACCAACGATGGTTCGGCGTCCAGCCGAACACCAAAATCGCCACCTTGATCTTCGGCTTCTTCCATGGACTGGGTCTGGCGACCAAGATCCTCGAATACGACATTGCCGAGGACGGGCTGATACCGAACCTGCTCGCCTTCAATGTCGGCGTCGAGATCGGCCAGCTCATCGCCCTGACGGTCATCCTCATCGCCATGAGCTACTGGCGCAAGACATCGAGTTTCCTGCGCCACGCCTATACCGCCAACGTCGTCATGATGACCGCCGGCTTCGTGCTGATCGGATATCAGCTCACCGGCTACTTCGTCGCATAATCTCGAAAGGAATCCAGACATGTTCAATTCACAGGCACCCGCTCCGGACGATCTTCCTTCGTCGAAGCAACTCATCAAGTCGACCGTGATCGCGGCGGCGGCAGCGGCCGCCATTCTCGTCACCGTCGTGCTTCCATCGGAATACGCGATTGATCCGACTGGCGTTGGCTCGGCACTTGGGCTGACTACGATGGGAGAGATCAAGACCCAGCTCGCCGAGGAAGCAGAGACGGATCGCGTCAAGTCCACGGGGACAACGCCAGCGAGCCCGCAGCAGGGATCCTCTCTGATCGACCGCATCGTTCGTGAGTTCGGTATCTCGTCGGCCCAGGCGCAGGAGATGCGGAAGGATGAAATCTCGCTCATCCTACAGCCCGGCGAAGGCGCCGAGATCAAGCTGACGATGGTCAAGGGCGCGAAGGCTAATTACGCCTGGAGCGCGAATGGCGGCAAGGTGAACTTCGACACCCACGGCGACGGCGGCGGCGAGAACATCAGCTACCAGAAGGGCCGCGGCGCTGCCGATGATTCCGGCGTTATCGAAGCCGCTTTCGACGGCAACCATGGCTGGTTCTGGCGCAATCGCACCAGCGAACCGGTCACGGTTACCTTGACCACGGATGGCGCCTACACCGAGATCAAGCGCATGATGTGATCTGCCGGGCCGCGCCTTCGGGCGCGGCCCGTGAACAATCCCATATGTTCCCGCAACTGGTGAAGGCAGGTTGAAGTTGTTGTCTCTAAGTGCCGAGAAAATCCTCAGGTCTAGGTCTGTTCAAGCTGGCCTACGTCGAGGATTTTCCATCATTCGTAGGTAGGCTGTCAGTAAGGTGGAAAGCTCGGTCGTCGGTTGCGGGCGCTTCGCAGGAAAGAGCCGTTGCCTTTTGCGCTCAAGGGCGTTCGCAAGCAGTCCGATCAATAGCGCATGTCCATCCGCCGACAGGATAGACCGTCGCCAAAGCGCGACCACAGCATCGTCATCCTCTATCAGCCAGTCATTCGGTCGCATCGCGAGCCGCACGAAGCATCGAATGCGCGCGGACGTGGACAGGCTGACGAGAGATGCCGCCGGATATTGGCGGCAAAAGTCGGGAACGGCCAGCAGGCGGCGGATAAGAGAATTATTGAGCAGTGAACCGGTGATCGCCTCCAGCCTACAGATATCGTGAAGGCATTGATCCAGCGACCGCACGGATGGACTGACAGACACCTTCGAAGCCTGTCGCAGATCGAACGCGCAGGCGACACAAAAATGCTGCGGAACGAGTTCGACCTGGTTGAAGGCCGCGATGCGACTGCGACAAGACGGGCATCGATCACGCAATCCGCATCGGTGGTGCGGGCAGGAGATCCTCGTCGCCAAGCGCCATTGCCGGCGAAAATACGGGTGGGCGTCGTCCGCCAGACATTGCGGGCAGAATTGCAGCCAAGCCGAACCGCGGCGGCGTCCATCATCACGAAGGGGAAGGAGCAGGCGCTTCAGCGGCGATCCCTTCAAGGACATCCTGAAAAGTTGCGGCAGGGAGATACCGGTGCGTATGCTCAGGATGGTGACGGCGTCGCTCTGGAAATTCATATCCAGGGATGGAGACCACATTCCGCCGCTGAAGCCGAGCACGCGGCCGAAGGACCGAGGGGCAATGCCGTTCGCGAATGCAAGCCGATGCACCCAGCTTGAGAGCAACTCGCCGGGCTGAGGTCGGACGAAGACCGGCCATCGGTCCGAAACGACTTCATCGTATCGCGCGCGGATGGCGACCGTCGGCCCGCCTTCGAAGATTGTCATAGCAGACTCTCGCGCAGGGCGGCATTGCGTCGCTGCGAGATCGGTATATAGCGGAGTTCGTCGAGGCCGGCCTTGGTGACACGTTCCGCTCCCGAGCGTATCGCGGCGATGACCCCCTTCGTGACGATGGCGACGATCTCTCCGATCAATCCCCCCGACAGGTTGAATATGCGTCGCGCCAAGCGTTCGCCGGACAGATCCGAAACTTTGGCGAGAGGCAAGGCCGCTTCCAGACTGTCGAGGAGCATGAGATACTCCTCGCCATATTGCCAGCGCGGAACAGCTAAAAAGTCAAACCGGCTTGCCATCTCGCTGGTGGCATTGATGAAGTCGTAGACGGCCACCTCGCCGATCAGCACCGGAGAAATATCGTACTGGCGCCCGATCCGCCGCAGGAAGGCAAAGACAGCCTCGACGTCGCGTGTGCGCCCGCGTAGTGCATTGTGGAATTCGTCGAAGATCAGCATCCTTGGCTTGAGGGTGGCCAGCAGGTGATCAAGTTGCTCGGCCTTGCGCCCGACATTGTGAAGGTCGCTGCCAGGAGCTCGCAGCGCCTGGAGAATGCTGCCGTAAAAGTGTCCGAGCCCGGCGCCCTCGCGCGTCTGGATCATCCATATTCTTTGTTCGGGCGAGTGCCTCAAATGTTCGACAGCGAACCGCTCGGCAATCATCGTCTTGCCATTGGCGTACGGTCCTACCAGCATCAGACCTTGCGTGCGCAACGATGGTGGTCGCGACAGCAAGTCCTCCAGCCGCCGATGGGCGTGTTGTGCTATCTGATGCCCGATCCATCGCGAAGCACGGACATAGGCGACGCGTTCTTCCACATCACGATCGAGATAGGAGCGCGCATGTTCGAGGAGATGGTTCGCCATGCCCGGTCACCAATCTTCGACCGGAAGCGTGCGTTTCTGACGGCCTGGATGGCCGGCCGTCGCAGGTTCTTGCTGCTGCATGGCTAAATGGGGCTTTACCGCCGCAGCGGCATGTACGCTGCGAACGGCATCGCGCAGTTGGCTCTTGGAAGGTTTCGCCGCCGCCGCAATGCTGGCGATTTCCCGGCGAAACGCCACTTGTTCGACGCTCGAGCGCTGGTTTGTCGTGCGCCGACGGGCGCGCTCCGCCTCAAATTCCCACAGCGTCAGCGACGTCAGTCGACCATCCCGCCGCTCGACTGGCCGATACTGCCGGGTTTCCGGGTCTCGGACGTAGACATGGCTGATGTCGCGGGGATCGTACCGGATCTCCAGTTTTCCAAGCCGGTCGCGTTGCGGAACGAGGACGCCAAGCCAAGGTGCATAATAGTGCAAGGCGAACATGCTGATGCCCTGCGGCGACAATTGTCTCTCCGTTCCCGGCAGAAACGACAACAACACATGTTGCGGGTCGTCCTCGAAGCGCGGCAAGACCTCACCGTTCTGCCGCCATTCCGTGATCGGCACCTTCAGCGTCTTGGTATTTTCCTGAAGATTGTGATCGATGACGGCCAGAGCGACGCAACGCTCCAGATCCCCAAAACTCAGTCGGGCATGCTGACCGGCAGGATATCCGTCACGATCGGCCACCGATCGGCCGGACGAGCCCGGGTAGGTGGCGAGAACCGCGTTGAGCTTGCCCAGGAGGCGTTCGACCACGCCGCCCTGATGGACCCGGCCGCGATCGCGGTAGCGGATCCGGATGCCAAAGTCATCGCAGCCGCGTTGGAACGCGTGCCCCTTGAATTCTTTTGCCGAGTCCGTGACGAGCAGCCGCGGCCGACCGAACATCGGCCACGGGTGATCAAGGTTCCGTGCGGCAAGCCAGGCGTCCTTGGGGCACATGGCATGGGCGAGGCAAAGCGCGATAGACAGGACCGACGGCTTTTCCAGCGTCAGGCAGAAGCCAAGGATCGATCGTGTCGCAACGTCAGTGACGATCGTCAGATAGGGGCGACCGACAAACACCCCGCTTGTGTCGACGACCTCCACGAAATTGATATCGGCCGGGGTGTGGTCGATTTGACAGGCGTCCAGCGGGCGCGCCGCGTGGATGTAACCCGGTCGAGGTTTCAGGCGCAGCAGGTGCTTCGGATTTGCCGATCGCTTCCTGGCTATTTCTTCAGGCCCGAATAAAGCCGGAATTCGCCGGGCGACAGACACGTAGGACGGTCGGACCAGGCCGGCTTCCTCGCAGCGGGCACGGATTTCGGCAACGACGGGCGCGAGCGGCGGCGCCTCCAGTGTCAGCCATTGCTCGCGTAACGTCGTGCTGATGATCGCCTCCACTTCGGCCGAAAGCCGCGAGCGCCGGGTTTCGGCAATACGAGGCAGCAGCGCCGTTACCATGCGGGCAGTGCGATAGCGTGTGAGCAGATTGTAGACATGCCGGGTGGTCAGACGGAGTTCGGCCGCGGCTCGGGCGACAGCTTCTTGCCTTGGCCCATCGTCATCGAGAACTTTATCCAGTTCACGGGCCGCACGGCGCGCCGCCGACCATTGCTCGTCCGTGACGGTCGGAGCCGCCCCGGGTGTTCGATCGCGCAATCGCTTTGGCAACGGCAGCTCCCACTGAAATAGTTAGCGGAAAATCGCCTTGTGTTTATCGGCTAAACCTAACGGGGGCATGACATTTTCCAAATTGAAATGGCAAAGTAAAACCCACAGCGGAAGATCAGCTCGCGCGTCTCGACGAAATTGTTCGTCGCAGCCCCGTCAGGCAGGGCTTTACCGAAAGGTCGCATTTCATCGAGGCGGCCGCCAGCATGTGGGTCGCCGGCGAGCTTGTCCATCTCGATGATCTCGTTCTCCACGATGCAAATCGGGATGTGCGTACCCCGACCCATGAAGTCACAATCGCACATTCAATCTTGAGGGCGCGGCGGCGCATTGCAAACGCTGACCCCGGCTGGGCGACGAGCAGGGCTGGGGTCGTAAGCCTCGCGGGGCGATCAGAGGCCTCTACGGAACGGGAAGCGGGAGGGGAGGGGAGTCAGCCATTGCTCGACGAACTGACGTTGAACGATGACGAAAACGGTTTCGCGGCGGAGCTGGCCGAAATCGATGCCGTTCTGGATCGGTCGACCCGCGTACTCGAAGCGGTGGTAACGGTAGAGGGCAGCAAGGCGGATCCTCTGATGGTCGGTGAGCTCGTTGTCCGGGATCCGGGATGGGACGAGGAAGGGCGCCTTTCGGCTTGGAGAGCGGTTCTGGCTCAGGCTGACGCCTTGCCGACTACCTTGGCGGCCGCAGTGATATGGGACGCATGGGAAAGCATGGAGCCATTGCAGCGGCAGCATTGGCTTGGTACCCAACTCGTGAATTCATATTTCCGGGTGCGCGGAAAGGTGTCCTCGCACCTGTTTGGCATCTGCTCCGGTCTTAAAGCTGTGCCGCGGGAACGGCGGCGATCACACAATCGCGTATCACGAGTGCTTGCCGGGCTGGATGCAATGGCGAGCAGCGCTGAACTGGCCATGAAGGAAGTCATTCGGCTGGGACAGGCGAGGGAGCACCTCGAGCGAAAACTGAAGGGAAAGCGCTCGTCCAGCAGTTTGCCGCGCGTTGTGGACTTGCTGATGACGCGACCGATCGTGTCCTCGTCGATGATAGTCAAGGAATTGAAGGTTAGCCATCGTGCGGCGCTCGATCTCGTCGCCGAACTCGGCGTTCGGGAAGTGACGGGGAGAGGAAGCTTCCGTGCATGGGGTGTGATTTGATGTGAAGGCGGCAAACATGGTCGGTGCGAGAATTGAACGAATTGAGGCGGTCGCGTCCTCGCGCGTTTAGATGTTTCTGGTCATAGAATTCCTTTTGTTTCGCGGCTCATTCGTGGCGACGCATGTCGCAAACGACACGCATTCGCCGCCGTAAAAATCCGCAGGAGAGGGCGGCAACGTTCATTTGAACTCAGTTAAATAGATCGTCTTGATGCCGTCCGGCGTTAGGCCAGTACGACGCAATTCAGCCTCACAGCGCTCTTGAAGAGCCTCCCTGTCTCCGGGTTGCCCAATTAGATAGACATAGAGATTGCGGACCGCTCCGACGAGCTTTGTCACTTCCTCCAATTTGAGGGCGTACGTTCCCTGGGTGCTTGCTTTCCGATCGGCGATGGGCTCCGGAAGCGCCGAAACCCGCAAAGACTGCCTTCCGGGATAGCATCGCCTGAACCATTGCTCGGCTTCTAGGAGTTGAGCATGGTCGTTCTTGTAGAGCGGGTTGTCCTTCTCCTTGTCGCTTTTGGCTTCTATGACGAAATCGAACAAACCGCTCGTTCGCCACAAAACATCAGGCCCTGTTTTGTGCACTGCTTCCGGCCGCTCGGCGTCAAAACCAAGATATGCTCCAAGGTTCTTTAACGCTTCCTCATATTGGAAAGGGGAGGCGTCGGGCACTAAAGCCGAGACCGCTTCGTTATAAGCAGGAATGAGCGATCCACGACGTTGATATTCGAGGATTCGGCTAACAATCGCCATGGATTGTGGACCAGCCATTGGTCGCGGAATGTAGGCCGGTCGGATGCGAGGTGGGATATGGTTGTTGTTGGTTGCGAAAGCTGACGTCTGAAGTCGCTGACCTTTGTGATCATCATTCATATGGAAAGCGATGCGAGCTGCCAACGAGGAAAGCCATGCCCTTCTCTGACCATCCTGGGCAAGGTCTGGTGAGGAAATCAGGTGTTCGAGTTCTTGAATGGCGCTTTCATACTGTCCCACTCTTTCCAGCCGGAAAGCCCTGCGCTCAGCACCGGCGACCTTCAGCGACAGTTCGTCGATCCCCGGGGGCCGGGTGGCGGCTGCCAACTCTGACGCATGGTAGGCAACCCAATCCGGATCCCTGTTCAAACACTTGAGCATCGTTTCGCCAATTTCCTGATAGCTGGCGACAGCCTCACTCACTTCCTGTCCCACGTTGAGTTGTACTCGGCTGCTCGCGGTCAGATGCTCAAGGTTCTTCTTGCGTCCGATCCATGCAACCAAATCGCTTCCCGTCAGGACGACCACGCAGAAATCGCCGCCCCCCCTAGAGCCGCGCCCTAGGCCCTGCTCGATCCGCTGGGCCAACAACGAGTTGACCGCGGAATCTGCAAGAACACTCGTCCGAAACATATCGTAGTCGGTCGTACCCTGTGGCAGGCCATCCATAATCAGCAGGCGGCAAGACTGACCAGCCAAATCAATGCCGTCGTACCGGTTAGCAAGAACGATCGGACCCTTGAACGATCCGGCCTGCATATCTTTTATACGGTGGCTAACCGCTTCACTTGTCTCTGGATATTCCGCAGTATCCAACCATCCTTTGGCAACGGTCCCGGACGGCGCCAAAATCGCGACGCCGGCGTAACCGGCAATCCATTTCGCGATCTGTTTAACCATCGGTGTGATAGCGACATTGCCGAGCGGCATCAGCTCGGGCACCAAGATCATGCGCTCGCCTACACCCGCGAGCGATGAAGACTGAATCGGTCTGCCAACTGCAGCAGGGGAGGCACCGAATGTGCGAACAATCTCGCTGTCGTCCGAAATCGTAGCAGACATGTAGATCCGGCGTTTAGCGTCATCGAACGTCGGAAGAAGATCAACCGGCGGAAAGGTGGGGGTGATCGTCACCGATTTGCGGCTGAAGAGGCAGTGGCACATGGCCAGATTGTCACGTAGGAGAGGCCATATGTAGGGATCGACGCCCTCGACATGCTGTGAAAGAAATTCCCGAACTTCGGGGACCTTGGACAGCCAAGCCCAGCTGGGGACCTCGATCACGCCGAAGTCCTTCCCCCTCGTGATGTCAGCAAAGGCGCCGCCTCGTCCGACCTCGTCGAACGCGCCCCTGAAACGATCCGCCATCTCCTGATAGACCTCGAGGTGGTCTTTCGATGTGATCGTCAGGCTGAATGCTTTACGAACAGAGGAAAGCGCGACGTGCGCGTCGTCTAAGATGATGCCTCCGACTTTCACTGCCGGTTTGGCGGAACCTCGAACACCAAATTTGCTGCGACCACTGAAAAGGCTCTCGTAGGCCCCCACGAGAACGGCGTTACCATCAAGAAACTCGGAGGCTAAAGGCTGCCCCCTCGTGTAGGGCACCGCGCGGATTCCATATTCAGTCGCTTTGGCAATAACCTGTTCGACGAGCTGGGTAGTTGGTGCGAGATAAAGAACGGGTTCACCGAGTTCATTCATGGTTGATTGTGCCATGAGAAGCGCAACCAGGGTCTTTCCTCCCCCCGTATGCAGTTTTACAACGACATCCTTGTCGTTTCTCCGGGATGGATACCAAGCATCGAGAGCTTCGGCTTGGCTAACATAAAGGTCATTGATCCCGACGGCTTTCGGCAGGGAATGAAAGATATCTCGTGGGGCGACGGGCTTCGGCTTTGCCTTGTCCTCGCGAAGCTTTTTGAAATCGACCACCTCTTGCCCCCCATTTTACCGACAGTTCTGCTTTAACAGATGTATGCCCAAGAGAGAGGCATTGAAAATACCTACTACTTAGAAAGACGTGTTGCAGGTTATTTTTTCGGCGGGCGTTACTGACGCCTAACGATATGGCAGGAGCAGGATGACAAACCATGTTTTCTGCATCCACTAATTCACAGACGTCCAAGGTTGAAAGTCAGAAATCAATTCTGTCCTCTCGCATTTCACCACCAAGGCCAAATAAATACATGGAGCCATAAAATGACAACAGATCGCTCCGCGGCGCACCGTCGATTCGTTGTGTTAGCGCCTCGGCCACCACGCCGACGTGCTTTACGAGTGCGTCCAGATGTTGCTTTGTTGGTTGGTTCCTATCTCCAAGCGCTGCCTTCAGCGCATACAGCCGTTCAAGCGGCGCTGGATGGGTCTCGGATACCGAAAACCGAGGTATGTCGAGAAATCGGGAGCCCAAAAGTTCAATTAAGTGGAGGAAGAGAAATATGTGATAGGCGCCGTTGGAAAGGCGGAGTTTTGCATCTTTATCCGACCCGATGGCTGTAATCGCGTGGAGGTCAGCACTGAATTCTAGATCGTGGTTATAGGTTTTTAGATCCTCCAGATTTTCGGTCGAAGATGCTTCTTCCATATGACCTAGAAGCAAATGACTAAACTCATGCCCGAATGTGAATTCGAGCATGTCGTCTACATCGCGCTTGATAGCAGCGTCCACACTCGCTGGAAGTTTAGCTCGCGGATCGATGTCAAAGTCCTGGGCTTCTGACCCTATCATCGTCCGCAGGGCGATTAAGGCTGCATCAATCCGGTCGCCCATCGGAAATTCATAGTGTGCGCCATGAAAACATACAGTCATGAAATAGAGGAAGTAGCGCAACGCTTCGGAGACGATGATCACCTCGCCTACCAGGGATTTTAAGCAAGCCGCGTTCACTTCCAGGGTTGGGACGTAGCCATATGGGATTGAGCGAGCGGATTTTCGTAAGGCCTTCGGCAGTCGCTCAAGATAGCGTCTCGGAGCCAAATTGACGGTTTCGTAATAGGACGTCAGAGTCCAAGGGCGACCGTTCTGCTGGAATGCACGCTTCCGGTGGGCAAGCACCCTCGTAACTCGAGGAGAATCGGCAACGGAGTTAGCCCGAATTCGCAGCAAGTAGTCATGCGCGCTTCTCAACGACCTCAGCCGGAGAATCTCATTCTTAGAGCAGAAGGGCGCATAAACCAGTTCTTCGTTGCTGAGATCTGGATCGCGTGGTTCGATCCCTGTGACGTAGAACTCGCCACGTTCATCGCCGATGATGAAACCATTCGCGGCGCGGCGCGCTCCGGGAAATTCCTTCAGCCATTTCCGTATTTCGTGCTCTTCCATTGCGAAACGACAACCCTCGTGCCAAGTAGAAAAATACGCAAACTAAAAAGTCCGATAGTAATACGCGAATAAGCCTAACTGCCCGTCTGTAAATCAGGTCGATAAAAAGAGGGAAAGTTTGCCATCAAATCTCTAAGGGCCTCAGTGCTGGCCGCTCCCGAATCTGAGGGCAACAATCTGGACAAATCGGACAATCCGCATTATCTTGGCTGTAGTCAAGAAGGAAGACGAAGATGGTTGCTGTCACCCGTAAAACGCAGATGGGCGCAAAGCTAGAAGTCAATCCAGCTGCGGTAGCCGATGTTCTCAAGGTTCTGGCCCGACACAATCCAGGCCTTTCAAAGCCGGCTCTTGCAGCGACTGGCAGGGTCATGGCCGTGGTCTCTGCGGTAGCAGCGCGCCTTTCTGTCGAGCAACAGCGTCGGATTGCCGACGACGAAACGGAACTCGCCCATATTGTGGAAGCCGCCGTCGCCGAACTGGCTGCGAAGCCAGGTCATGTGCTCGCGGAGGTATCGGTCGAAAAACCTGTGGAGGTCAGCCGAGGTGGTGGTCTGGGGCAATCGGTAGACATTGAGGAAGGGCGCCGCAGGCTCGACGAATTTGCGACGCCAACCCGCATCGAAGACTGGGCCGGTCCGGTCGCCGGTCCGGGCGATATCGAGAAGAAGTTCGGCACGAAGCGATCGACCCTGCACGACTGGCACAAGCGCGGAGCTGTCGTCGGTCTGCTCAGGGGCGAGCGAAAGCATGTCTTTCCCCTGGCTCAGTTTGTGGATGGCCGGCCGGTCGAGGGCATGCCTCAGGTCACCAAAATCATCCGCAATCCGCGTGTAGCGTGGCAATGGTTGATCCAGCCGAAGCCAAGCATAGGCGGAACGCCGCTCGACAATCTCAAGATGGGCAATCTGGACGAAGTTCTGGATGCAGCTGAGCGCGATTTTGGTTGAGCTGAATCGTGAAACTTGATCCCCAAACGGTTCGGGAGCTCGCGCTTGCCTTTCTCCCGCAATCTTATGTCCGCATTATACCTGTAGCCCACATGTCGACCCCGCTTGGCATGGGTTTCGGCCAATCGCGATTCTCGAGCCCCAACCAGATGTTCCGACTGCTTTATGCCGCATATGATCTCGCGACCGCGATTGCGGAGACGATTGTGCGCGACCGCTTCGAGGGGACCCAGGAGCGAGTGCTGGATGAGAGCGAAATCGAGGACTGGTCGGTCACTGAGGTGACGGCCACGGATGCTCTCATTCTTCTCGACCTGCGCACGACCGGCCTCCTGAGGTTGGGCGTCAGCACGGACGCAGCCCGGGGCAAGGAACATCAGGAAGGGCAGAGACTGAGCGAGTCGATCTTTCGATCCTATGCTGTCGATGGATTGCTCTATTCCTCACGCCTCACGGCGGCAGATTGCGTGGCGGTCTACGATCGAGCTGTCGGTGAGAAACTTGTCGCCTCTCCGGCGGTCGAGTTGGTTCGTCAAGCCGACCTGATACCCGCCCTGCGGTCTATCGGGGTGTCGATCCGGGCTGGGCGTTAGGCATGCCCGTTACAGTCACTTCCGCAAACTTCTCGGGGCGATTTACGGCGTTGAATGGCACGAGAACGTTGCCAGCGACACATGCCGACATCATCCGCTCGTTGCTGACCGTCGGCTATCCCAGCCGTCGAGCCGCTGTCCGCACCGTTGGCCCCTGGCGGGAAAAAATGCTGGTCGCGATGGCGACGGGCTATCTGGATGCCTCCTTGAGCACGACTGCCTATTTTCGGAGTTTGGAGCAGTCGGAGAAGGTGGGGGTTTCGTTCCTTTTCGGCGAGGCGTTCACGCACTGGTATGCTCAGAGTCAGATGAGCGTGCAGTATCTCGTGCATGTCGCCGGCCTTGCCTCCTGCCGATGGGGATCCCCAACGGCTCCGGTCGTGCCGAAGGCTGGCGCAGCGCCTCCTCCTCCAAAATCGCGTCCCGACTTTATCGGCATCAAGCGAAGGGAACGCCACGTGTTCGAGAGTAAGGGTCGCATCCGAGCGCCAGCCGCAAGCACCGTTGCGAAGGCACTGGGGCAGGTTTCGGCGCTTCACACGGTCAACGGACGGGCGCCGACCACGCGCTGTGCAAGCTTCTTCATGTTCAAGGCCGGTGGTGCAGAGGGCAGAGTGCTGGATCCGCCGGCAAAGGGTGACGGCATCACCGTGACGTTTGATCTCTTCGAAGCGATTACACGAGCCTACTCCTTTATCCTCGATCAGCCGGTACTTGATCTATCCGATCAGGTTGGTGCGGGTTATGTCGGCCGCGAGATCGATGATGGTGTGTTCTTGGGTATCGACAAGGAAATCCTTGCCTTGGTACAAGAGCGGCCCCCGACTGAAGCAACGCGTCGCAGGCGTGTCGCCCAGGTCTTCTCTGCCCTTGAAGATCGGTCGCAGAACTATGCGGGTCGGCAGGATAGAAGTGTTTCGTCCGGCCTTGACGGGGTCCTGCTTCTTGACCGCCGTTCGCCGCGCGCCCTTCGACGCTTCCGGACGCAGGGTTAAATGGCCGACTTTATGTCGGTGTGTTGGTTTCACCTTCTGACCAGCAAATCATGTGATTTACTACAATCCCATAATTCCATCAGAGATGCTCGCTCCATGACGACCCTTCTCGGCCTCACATATATCTCAAATGAAAAAGTGCCGCTCGCGGACCTGGACGACTATGTAACCGTCCACGTGCCGAGTGCTGGGTTTGATCAGCACCTCGGAAATCATGCACCATGGTTTTGGTCGATCGATAGGAGAGGCGGCGGCGGCGTGGATTTCAAGCAAGGGAAATATGACTATTGGGTGCGCCGGATCGGTTCCAACCAACCAATAGGTTTTCCGGTGCTGACATCGACCTCAAAAGAGGAGGGATGGATCTCAGTCATGGACGGCCGACATCGCATAATGGCAATTGTCGATAGCGGTAGGCAGGCCTTTGCAGCGAGACTTCCCAGACCATTGCTGGGAACGGCGCAAATGATAATTCCAGGCCTCGAAATCTTTGATCTGTAGACTACAGACGGCGCCGAAGCGCCCCCTGTCAGACTTCTCCGTCGACGACCATCGAAGTCGGGAAGCCACCATGAGGCTTCGTAATGAACGCCAGGCGCGCTTTGCGGAGTGGCCACGTCTTATCTCGCCACCAGTAAAACTCCAGATGCGATCTGCCCTGCGCGCGGATTTCCGACTCGATATCGCGGCTCTCACGTGAACCCGGGACAGCAAGAAAAGTTCCCGTCACGATGCAACGGGTGCTGCCCCTTACAGTGGCCTCGGTGTCGAAGACGGCGTCGCTGATGCAAACGCCCATGAAATCCCTGCTGCGCTGGCCTTTAGGGGTCTCAATGATGAGATCACCAGACGTGCGGTCAAAGTAGATTTTCACTCGGCTGCCGATCTCAGGTGGCTGACGAGAGACGTGCGGTATATCCATTTTCTACTCCTCTGGAGACTGCGTTGGCACCTGTGGGACGGTCGCAAACACACCCGGGGAGCTGTCTTGCACCGCCGGTAGGTCGAAGCGCGGATCGGTGAGATCGAGCGCGCCAGACCGCATCAGAGACTTCTCGAGCCCGATCGAATATCCATTTATAGGCCTGTGGCGTGAGCTCCATATGCGGTTTTCTCATGATGGCGCGCCGCGGATTGAGATTGCCGCCACTGCCGGCGTTCAGATTGCGTTGAGTTGGCGCAAAAGAATCCGGACCAAGTTCGATCATCATATCGACCATGGACACGTCTGCCGAAAGAGGTCCGTTAATGACACATTGGCCCGAGCGATGCCTGAAACCACTCCCTAAGTGCGACGATGTCAGCTCTTGTTTCTAACCCAATAGCGCAGGCAAAGTGATAGGCATCTCCGGCAAGCTCCCCGGAAAAAGGCGCTATCAGCAAGCCCGCAGCAAGCGCATCCGCTACCAGAACCCGGCTGGCTATGACCACGCCTTGTCCCGCGATAGCCGCCTGGACGGCTAGCATGCTATCGGGAAAGCGGGGTCCGACACTGGTGTCGACGTCGGCCACACCGGCCTGCGCGCACCAGCGCAACCAGTCTGGTTCCGGCGAGGGCCGGTTTCGTCCGTCGATATGAATCAGTATAGCGCGCCGCAGATCATCAGGGTGGGACAGACCGAGCCGTGCGCTACAAACGGGTGTCATCACGTCACGGCAAAGGTAGGTACTGACCACGCCGGGGAAGGGACCACGCCCGTAACGTATTGCAGTCTCGACACCACCCGCCCGCAAGTCCTCGACGGAGTTCGACGTATGCAGCCGGAGATCGATCATCGGAACAGCCTGGCGGAGCGTGTCCATCCGCGGCACCAGCCAGTGGCTGAGAAAAGCAGTGGTGGATGAGAGGGTGACTGTCGTCGGGGTCGTATCTGCCAGCAGTCGCGTGACTGCTCTTTCGATTTCGCCGAAACCAGAGGCCGTCGCCTCGTACAGGGTCTTGCCCTGCGGCGTTAACGTCACCGCTCTCGGCGACCGGTCCAGGACGCGCAGGCCCATATGGGCTTCGAGTTGCTTGATCTGATGGCTGATGGCCGTCGGCGTCACCGAGAGTTCTTCAGCCGCCGCCTTGAAACTCGCCCGCCGTGCAGCGGCTTCGAAAGCGCGAAGGGCGGACAATGGCGGCAAGCGAGAGCGACTCATGCTGAATCCAGTTCACCTTGAAGCTGAGTAATTTGACTTTTTCTATTTGTATAAGCGGCTGTACAGTGCTGATCGTCAAACCCTATCAAAATAAACTCATTCAAGGCAGCAGGAAAAATGGTCGAACTGGTCGCAGGTCTCATTGATGTCTTCGCAGATGCGCCATTGACCGGCAATCCGCTCGCGGTGGTGCAGGACGCCGACGACCTTACCGATGATGCGATGCGGCGGATCGCCGGTGAATTCAATCAGGCCGAGACCACCTTCATACTTCGGAGCGCACGTGCCGATTGGAAACTGCGGTCGTTCACCGCCAGCGGCGCGGAAGTATTCGGTGCGGGCCACAACGCCCTCGGTGCGTGGCTTTGGCTAGGAGAACATGGAAATCTCGGTTCGCTGACGACCGCCCGAACCCTTCAGCAGGAGATCGGTCAGGATGTTCTTCCGATCGAGCTCGAATTGATCGCCGGCCGCGTCCACGGCCGCATGCTCCAGGCGCCGCTGCGCTTGTCGGACGCGCTCAGTGATGTCGCGCCTCTCGCCGACGCTCTTGGCCTCGGTCTGGGCGACATTCTGTCAGAACCGGCGCCACGTCCCGCCGACACCGGTGCGGCTCATCTGATGGTGCGCGTTCGCAATGCCGGCACGGTTGACGAGGCGCGACCCGATGTCGGCAAGCTGCTCGCCGTTCTGAGAAAGACGGTGGCGGAAGGGTGTTATGTCTATGCGTTCGATGCCGGAGCATCGAACACTGCCTACGCCCGGTTCTTCAATCCAACTGTTGGTCTGTGGGAGGATTCGGCGACCGGAACCGCCGCTGGCCCGCTGGCGGCGTATCTTGCAGCCACGGGAAACCTCAGGAACAACGAATTGGTGATCGAACAAGGTACCAAGATGGGCCGCCGCAGCATTCTGCATATCCGGCTGAAGCCCGAACCGGAACTCTCCGGGACAGGCATTGTCGTGTTGAGAGGCGTGATCCGGCTTTAATGCTTGCACCCGGTCCTGCGCACGTACCGATCCTTCAAACTTCAGCAAGCCGGCGCTGTGACGTCTCTTGGTTCTGGGGCGACGACTTTATCGTGCTGCCGCCCTTCATGCGAGCCAACGGCGCTCTCTTCCTCGAACACGTGATGCCAATTCTTTAGGATCGCGGCATTTTCCATAACGACTGTACCGGCGGCCCCGACGCGAGACTTTTGCCCTGCCGCTCCCCAAAGCCAGTACGTGATGGCCCGCGGCAAAAATTCTGCATTTGAATAACTTAGAAACTCACTTTGCTTCCTCGTGCCCAAAAAGAGAACAACATTTCATGACTTAATACATAGATATAGACGAACTAGACGAATCTAATTTCGCACGCGTGGGGAGAAAAACTTTCTCATCGCCGTTGCTTGGGGCACTGTGTCGTCATTTCACGATGTCTTGAAGGCTGACGCGGTCGATCGTCGTGAGCACGGCAATCACAATAACAACGCCCTTGACGATTTCCTGGGTGAACGTGCTGACGCCAGAAACGTTCAGGCCGTTGCTCAGGATAGTGATAAGCGCGACCCCGAGCAGGGTGCGCTGTGCGCCGCCGACCCCGCCTGTAAGTGCCGTGCCGCCAACGACGATTGCAGCGACCGTGTCGAGAAGATACCCGTCCCCGATTGAGGGGGTGGCGGAACCCAAACGCGACAACAGAAAGAACCCACCGATCGCAGCGAGTGTGCTTGAAAGCACAAACGCATAGGTCTTGTAGCGGTTGATAGCGATGCCGCTCAGTTTCGCGACACGCTCGCCAGCCCCTATCGCGACGATGTACCGGCCGAACCGGGTATGGGACGTTGTCAGGCTCAGCACGACCCAAAGCAGCAGCGAAAGGAGAAGGACGTTGGGCACCCGCGGGATTATCTGCCCGTTGGCGAGCATCGAAAAGTCGTCGTCGTTGACGAACAGGGCAGTGCCATCAAGCACGTGCAGCATGATGCCCGTAAAGATGGAACTGGACGCAAGAGTTGCAATGAACGACGGCAGCCGCAGGACTGTCGAAAGAACGGAATTGAGCAGGCCGGCAGCGATGCCGAAACCGAGCACGGCGAGGAGGGCCGTTGTGTAACCCGTGCCAAATTTCTGCAGGAGAACGGCGCTGATCGCGGAGGCGAGCGCTGCGACAGCAGCAACGGAGAGGTCGATGCTGCCCATTAGCACGATGAAGGTCGCGCCGAGCGAGATCAAGAGCAGTGGCCCGGCCTGGGCTCCCATGACCGTCAGGTTGAGCGGCGACAAGAATGCGGGCTGCTGGAAAGCGAAGTAGCCAATAAGAATGAGAAGCGCCGATGCTGGCAGCCAGGTCGCCCGGTGTTCGCGCGAAACGATGGCCGTTGCAACACGCGCCTTCCAGGTTTCTATTTTGCCGGTTGCCTGCGGAACTTCAATTTCACTAATCTGCTTCGGGATCATAGGAATCTCTTCAAGGCGCAACAATCGGCGTCTTCTCGTTCGAGGCGGGACCAATCATATCGGCGACAAGGGCGTGCTCGGTCGTGAGCGTTTGGCGGTTGTCGATATCGCTGACGATCCGACCATCTCGCATGATCAGTATCCGGTCGCTGAGCGAGATCAGCTCCGGGAGATCATCTGTAACGTAAAGGATCGAGGTGCCATGAGCGGTAAGATCTCGCAAAAGCGCGTAGATTTCACGCTTGGCTCCCACATCCACGCCAGCGGTTGGATTCTCTATCAGAAGCAGCACCGGCTCGCGATGGATCCAGCGCGCCAATGATACCTTCTGCTGATTGCCACCGCTCAGTGTACGCAGGGGTTGACCTGAAACGGCCTTGATCCGCAGGGACACGATCATCTGTCTGGCGACATTTTGCTCACGAGCAGAACGCCAGATGCCGAATGCGTTGGAAAAACCGCGAGCGCCGGCATGACCGCTCGGCAGAGAAATGTTCGATGCGACATCCGCGGTCACGACTACCGCTTCGTTCGACCGATCACCGGGAATGAATGCGATGCCCCTTTGTTTCCGCTGGGCGATAGATCCTGCAAGCGGCATGCCCCCAAGCTCGACCGTGCCGTCCCGATGGGAGGTTACGCCCGCCAGAACGCGCAGAAGTTGCCCCTTGCCCGATCCCAGAAGACCGCCGATACCGACGATCTCGCCCTTTCCGACGTTGAAGGAAATGTCGGTGAGGTGCGTTAAGCGTTGCCCTGCCGACGGTCGGCTGGAACGTGAAAGCCCCTTGACGACAAGAAAGGGCTCTTCATTGAGCGTCGACCTCTTGCCCGGCGTCGTGCTTTCGAAAGCCCGGCCGACCATCAACCGGTGCAATCCGGCCTCATCGAACTGAGAAATCGGCCCTTCTCCGACGATCGCACCATCCTTCAGGACGATCAGCCGATCGCAGACGTCGAAAACTTCCTGCAGGCGATGCGAAACGAAGGCCACGCCCGCGCCTTGCCTGCGAAGCCTGCCCATGCTTTCCAGAAGCCGGACCACCTCGGCACGGCTAAGCCCGGTTGTCGGCTCGTCGAAGAGTACGAAACCGGAGGGCAACCCCAGCACTTTCGGTAACAGAATTGCCCGACAGACCTCCAGCGATTGCCGGGTGGCGAAGTCGTAGTTCAGCATCAGGTGCTTGACGTCGACCGCGATACCCATGGAACGCACGAGGTCGCGGGCAATATCAATCATCTTCGCCTTATTCAGCACCCCAAAGCGCGTGAAACGCTTTTCATGGCCGAGGAAAAGGCTCTCATAGACAGGCAGGGCCCCGATCAGCGCGGGATCCTGAAAGATCCGCCAGATCCCGCGCTGATTGGCCTCGTAATAATTTTCCAGGGCGACCGGCGTGCCGCCGATCGCTACGGTTCCTCTGGATGGTTTCAATGTACCGGAAAGCACGTTAAGAAGCGTCGACTTGCCAGCTCCATTTTCCCCAACGATACCGACAACCTCTCCCGACCGGATCGCGAGGTTTATATCGCGAAGGGCGGGCGAAGGACCAAAGGAATGGGTGAGGCTCTCGACGCTCAGAATGGACATTCTCAGGCCTTGATGCCCTTGAAGCTGAAGTCGTCCAGCTTGAGTTTGTAGGCGCTCTCGTAGCGCTTCGTGACAGCGTCGAACTCGCCCGTTTCGATAGACTTGGCATAGTCTGCCTGAGGTCGGTAATCTGCAGGCTTCTCGATGCCGGTGGCAGTGAAGTAGTCGTCGTACCTGATCGGGGCGAGCGGCGCCTGAGGGTCCCATTTGTCGCCGCTGATAACATGCGACAGCAGCTTCGGATCGAAGGGCAGGTTCGGATTGTCCACGTAGCGCGCCAGAACACCATCAACATTGTCTTTGGTGACGAGAAGCCCATTGAACCCCACGAACCTTTCCGGGGCGGACGCCTCATAGCCGTTCAGAGCATCGAAGAGCCGGGCGACAGCCTGGACACCGTAATAGGCCGGAGACTGGAACGCGGTGGCCGCGACTTTTCCGGCCTTGATTGCCCTGAAGATATCGGTTGCGCCATCCGCTCCAACCGTGAGCACTTCCTCACCGGCCTCGATCTTGAGACCGCGCAGCGCTGCCAGAACCCCGGTCAGCGATCCATCATTCTGGGCGATAATGCCGTTGGGCACGCCGTGGCGGGCGATGAGGTCCTCGGTCGCTTTCTGCCCTTCCTCGGCGCTCCAATTGCCTGGCAGACTTCCGGCGATCGTTACACCGGGAAATTCGGCAAGCGCACGCTTCACGGCCGCCGTGCGCAGATTGTCGTAGGATGAACCCTTCGAACCGGTGATATGCAGGAATTTGGCGTCCGGCCCGAACTTCTTCACCGCCAGGCCAATGGTGTATTTGACGGCTTCATACATATTACCGCCGCGATTTCCGTCCTCACGCGCAACGATTGCCTGCGCAAAGCCGGTTCCGGCGTCAATCGGAGATGTCCAGGGAATGTTGTTGCCGACATTGACCACATAGCCGCCGCCCTCTTGCGCTGTCCGGGCAATCCGCTTCAGACTGCTCCCGTCGGCGCTGACGATGAGGAAGAGTTTTGCACCTGCCGCAGCGGCGGACTGCGCCTGCGTAACGGCCGTGCCATCGTTGAGGTTGAACGTCGTCGAACTATAGGGAAGGCCGAGAACAGCTGCGGCCCGCTTTGCCGCATCGTTGATGATGGTGTTCCATTCATTGCTCAGCAGCAAAAGCTGATGCAGCGGAGCGGATTTAAAACTCTGAGCGCGTGCTTCCCAGCTGGGCAGAAATCCACTTCCCGCCACGGCAAGACCCGCCCCTGCCTGGAGCAGACGGCGGCGAGAAAGCGAGCTTGATAAGGGTGAAGAAGTTACTTTAGATGAAGTCATTTGAAGGATCCTTTCATAGGGTGAATTGGCTTATGCGGTTTGAGGTAGAGGCAATTGGGCAGTTCTACTGGGGTAGTTGCCTTGGCGTTTTCACAGCCGCGGCCGCCGCCAGTTGAAGTCCTGGCGAGCTCCTTATTCATAAAATCCGTCCGTGGATTTGATCAGGCTCGCAAACTGCTCCCGGTCGTGACCGAAGAGGACTTTGAGAGAACGGGATTCGGCGTATTTCCTGATATAGCTGACCGTCCGATCGTAACCGATCGTATCGTGGAGAACGCCGGCTCGGCGGGCCGGAGGACCATAATTTGTGGCGGTGTAACAAGCGTCTGAAACGAGCAGAAACCCGGGCCGCTTCTCAAGCTCCACGGCAATACCCAACATCCCGGCAGCATGGCCGCTTCCGAAGTTGAGCAGGGTCACTCCAGGCGCGAGTTCTCTTTCTCTCTCATCGCGACTGACAAGATCCCAGTTTCGTGGGGCCGCAAACCACGCCTCGATATCCTTGACGATGTAAGGCGACGAATGATCCCCCGTCGCGAAATACCGGACTGCGGTTGCGAATTCATCTTCATGTGCAATCAGCCTCGACTTTCCGAAATACTCGACGCAACCGGCGTGATCATTGTGAAGATGCGACAGGACCACCGTCGAAATATCGTCCGGTGAAAGGCCGAGCTGCCTCAGCCGTTCCGGCAGATTGCATTCCGACGCCCCGATATAGGGCGCGTTCAGTTGCGATTGCGCGGGCCACCGGCCATTCGTTCCCATGCATTCCGGGTGACATCCTGTGTCGTAGAGGACCGTGGCATCGGTGCATTGGATGAGGTAGGCGGAGACCGGAATGTCGATCAGACGACTACTCACCGTCGGCTTCTGCGGCGTGACAAAAGTGGAGTTGGCGATGATGAAGTTTTCGTCGACACGAATTTCACCCAGGTCGAGAACGAACAGCTTATTTCCCATAAGATCTCCTAATTAAGTCACGCGATCTGGTTCAGCGCCGGCTGAGGTGAGGTTGACCAGCCTCGACGCGAAACATCCGCTAGGCCTTTCCAATGCCGGTGGTCCAAAGATCCGGCGGCAGGCTGCGGTTAACCGCGAAATCACCGATCTGACGCTCCTTGTAGATGACCGGATTGTGGGAGGAGATGGCGCGGGCGTTTCGCCAATAGCGATCCAGCCCCAACTCGTTGCTGAGCGCAGACGCTCCCAGTCCGTCGAAGAGGACGGTCGTCGCATCGAGGATGAGTTGGTGGACGACGACCTGTGCCTGGTAAATCTGCACCTCGAGTTTGCCGATCTCCGTTCTTTCCCTGCAGCCTTTAGCAACAGCGCGGTGATAGGCGTCGGCGGCTGAAAGTACGATCGAGTTTGCCCCGTGCGCATTGGCAAACACCTTACCGACGAGCTGGAGCACCTGCGGATCGTCGCTCGCGGTGCTGGCAGCCGCGTGGGAATATGTCCGTTTGCGTGACCGCACATAGTCCGCAACGGCAGTGGACGCCCCCCGCCCGATTCCGACAAGCGTTGCCAGATGGGCCAATTGAGCGAAGGCCGTCAGGAACGGCCACCGCGATGCCGATGGCGCAATATCGTCATCGTGCAGAAGGACCTGATCGAATACGGCGGTCCCACTGGCGGTCAGTCTCTGTCCGAAACCGTTCCAGTCATCGACAATGGACGTTCCTGGCGCCGTCGTTTTTATAAGCGCTATGATCAGCTCGTCAGCATTGTTCAAGCCGCTGACAGTCATCCATTCCGAGAACAGAGCGCCGGTCGTATAGAATTTCTGGCCGTTGAGACGATGGCCCTCATTGGTTTTTATGATGGAAGTCGAAAATTTGCCAAGCGTGGCATTTCCAACCTCCGTCGCTGCAGCGGAGATGATCTCCCCGGATCCGATGATGTCGATGCAACGCCTCGTCCAGGCGTTGGATGGTTCGTCGAGAAGCTGTCCGAGCAATCCGAAATGGGCGCGGAAGATCTGCGCGACATTCGAGTCTGCCTCTGCAAGCTCGACGAGCAATGCAAGGAGTTCCAGCGGTGTCGCTCCCAAACCGCCTTTATCTTTGGGGAGAAGCAGCGCACCGAATTTGAGCGCTTTCAGCCTTGCGACTTCATCGCGCGGGAGTGTGCGTGTCGCATCTCTTTGGCGCGAGCCTTCGGCGATTTCGGCGAACACCGGCCGGAAAATTGCCACGAGTGTGCGGAATGCGGGTGTGTCGATTGTCGGCCAGGTATGAGGATGATGGGTCAAGGGCGTTCACTTACAATTTGGAAATAATGACGGTGTTGTCGCGCTACGTGGCAGGCGGCGCCTGTGGAGCCCGCCTGCCGGATAAAGCTCAGCTTCCCAGCCACGCAGCGGCGAAGTCGACCGAATGCCCGGACGAATCCTCGGTGTGGTTGTGCAGCGTCTTGCGATAGAGCGTCAGGTTCTGGAACTGAACGAGGTTTACCGCCGGCAGATCGCGGTGAAGGATGTGTTGGAACCTGACGAAGTATTCTTTGCGCTTCGCCGGATCGATTTCGATCGATCCTTTCTCGAAGATCTCATCGACCTCGGCATTGCTGTAGCCGGAGTGATTGGACCACGGCACGCCCTTCTTGATGTTCTTCGACCAGTAGCCGCGCTGGATGCCGTCCGTCGGATCATAACCGTTGGCAAGATGCTGGAGGTCGATATCGAAGGCCGCGTCGGTATAGACGCTCTTGATGTAGGTCGCGTAGTCGTAGCTCTGGATCGCCACGTCGACGCCGATGTCGCCGAAGGCGGATCGGAGGAATTCTGCGCCGACACGGGTTGGCCCGTAGACAGGATTGTAGGTAAGGCGCAGCGCGAACCGTTTCCCATCACCACCACGCTTGTGGCCGGCCTCATCAAGAAGCGCTTCCGCCTTGGCCTTGTCGAAGGCATAGAAGCCGATACTTGGATCGTGATATTCTGCCATCGACGGTGCAATCGCGGTCGGGGACGGCACAGCATATCCCTTCCAGACGAGACGGATGTAGTCGTCGATATTGATGGCGTGAGCGAAAGCCTGGCGAACACGCAGATCGCTGAGAATCGGATGATCCAGACGGAAAAACAACTGGTTCAGACTGCCTTCAAGCTCGTAACCGCGAGTCTCGACGCCGAAGCGCGGATCGTCGCCAAGGCGCTTGATCTCGTCGAGCGGCACGGGTGTGTGATAGCCTACATCGACGTCTCCCGCCTCGAAAGCCGCCCCGCGGGCGCTGACATCAACGATAAACCGTGTCACCACAGCATCGAGCAGGGGCAGATCCTTGATCCAGTAATCGGGATTGCGTTCGAGCAGGATATGGCTGCCGCGTTCCCACTCCTTGAACACGTAGGGGCCCGTGCCTATCGGTTTTGCGTTATAGGGGTTCGCCCGAATATCCGTCTCTTCGTAGAGGTGTTTCGGGATGATGGGCGAAGCGATGCCGGAAAGGGCCGGCAACAGGAATGGAACCGGTGTCTTGAACTGGGCGACGACCGTCAGTGGATCGGGCGTGTCGATCTTTTCGAGCGATGCAAACGTCACACGCCGGCGCGGATGGGTTTCCTTCAACGTCAGCAGCGAGAATGCAACGTCCGCGGAGGTGAACGGTTGACCGTCATGCCACTTGATGCCCGGGCGCAGGTGAAAAGTGTAGGTCTTTCCATCCGCGCTGATATCCCAGCTCTCCGCAAGATGTGGTTTGAAGGTCCGGTCGAAACTGACCTTCAACAACCCTTCGATGACACGGGAACCGACGCCGGCGTTGCCGGTGTTCTGGAACAATTCGATGAGCATGGCGGGTTCGCTGGCGGCGACGATGCGGGCGGTACCGCCACGCACCGGCGTAGTTTGAGCGAACGAAATACCGGGTATGGCGGTACCCAATGCGCCGATTCCGAGGGCGGCGTTGAACGTCCGGCGCGACAGTTTGATCATGAAATTCTCCTGGCTCGTGAAGTTTCGGGTTCTGTTGTTTTAGGGAGTCCGTTGCCGTTACGAAGCTGCTGCGATCAGCTTCCTCGTGTATTCATGGGAGGGATTGCTCCATAGATTTTGGTGGTTGCCGCGCTCGATGATGTGTCCATCCTTCATGACCATGATCCTGTCCGAGATGTATTTCACGACAGCCAGATCGTGGGAGATGAAGAGATAGGAAAGACCGGCTTCCTCCTTGAGATCGGCAAGCAAGTTGAGAATTTGCGCCTGAACGGACACGTCGAGTGCCGATACCGGTTCGTCGCAGATGACGAGCGAGGGCCGCACGATCAGGGCTCTGGCAATCGCGATCCGTTGACGCTGCCCACCGGAGAATTCATGGGGAAAGCGCTCCACCGCCGAACGTGGCAGGCGGACCTGGTCGAGAGCTTCGCTTATGCGCGATTGCCTGTCGGCGGAATTGCGATACTTGTGTGCATGCAGCACGCTATCGAGAATATCTCCAACGGTCCGGCGCGGGTTTAGGGAAGAATAAGGATCCTGGAAGATCATCTGCACGCGCCCGCGGAAGGCGCGCAGGTCGGCTCCACCTGCGTGGGTGATGTCCTGACCTTCGAATAGGATCTGTCCGCCGGCAACGGGTATCAGACGGCTGAGCGCCTTTGAAAGCGAAGACTTGCCGCTACCGGATTCTCCGACCAGCCCGAGCGTTTCGCCGCGCAGGAGTTCGAAGGTCACACGATCGACGGCAGGCGGTGTCTTGCTAGCGGGGTCATAGCGAACCGTGAGATCCTCGACTTCCAGAAGCGCATCTGCCGTTGCATTGGTGCGCGGTTCCGCTGCAACCGGCGGGCTACGGATCTCGAAGCTGGTTGTGCCGTTGCTGTTCCTGTGGGTCCGGATCTCGTTCAGCCGCTCCGATGAAGCGTGGCGCCCATCGCCGAGACGGATCGATGCGCCGATCAGCCCTTTCGTGTAGGGATGCTGGCTCTCCTGAAACAGATGCTCTGCCTTGAGCTCTTCCATCCTTTTGCCGTTGTGCATGACGACCACGCGGTCGGTCCAGCGCGACACCAGTGTCAGATCGTGGGAGATGAGAAGCAGGCCCATGGACAGATCGCGCCGAAGACGATCGATCAATTCGAGGATCTGGCTCTGGATCGTCGAGTCGAGAGCCGTGGTCGGTTCGTCTGCGATCAGCAGGAGCGGCGTGAGCGCGATCGCCTGGGCGATCATGGCACGCTGTCTCTGGCCCCCGGACAGTTCGTGTGGATAGGACGCGATACGACGGTGTGGTTCCGGCATTGACACCAGATCGAGTAATTCCAGAACCCGCGAACGTGCAGCCTTCCGGGACAGCCGTTCATGGGCGTGCAGTACCTCGGCGATCTGGTCTCCGACCGTATAGACCGGATTGAGAGCGCTCATCGGCTCCTGGAAGATCATGCCGATCCGGGGTCCGAGAATGGGCCGCCATGCCTTGGGTGGGAGGCGGAAGAGATCCAGGCCATCGAAGGTCACCTCGCCGCTGCTGGACGCTTCGTCCGGCAGGAGGTTGGACAGCGCAAGGGCAGTCGTGCTTTTCCCGCAACCGGATTCGCCGACCAGAGCGACAGCCTCGCCGGCGGCGATGTCGAAGGAAAGGTTCTCGACGGCAACCGCTTCACCGCTCCGGCTGTGATATCGGACTGAGAGGTCGCGGACACCAAGCAAAGGTATCGCCATCATTCCACTGCTTTCCGCGAGCGGACTTTGCGCCTGATCCGCGGGTTGAGCGCGTCGTTGAGGCCATCCCCGATGAGGTTGAGCGCCAGCACGGTGAGGACGATGCACCCACCGGGCATGAGCGTGAGGTACCAGTGGCTGCGGATCACCTCGCGGCTGGCGCCGATCATTGATCCCCAGGTGACGGTATTCGGATCGCTAAGCCCCATGAAGGACAGCGCAGATTCCATCAGGATCGCCGAGGCAACCATGATCGATGAGACCACGATGAGCGAGGGCAGGGCGTTGGGCAGGATTTCCTGCAGAATGATCCGTGGCGCCGAAATGCCAGACGCCCTGGCAGCCATGACGAAATCCTTCTCCCGGATCGAGCGGAACTCGGCGCGGGTAAGACGCGCGATCATCGCCCAGGACACAAGTGCGATGCCGACGATGACCGTACCGATTGTCGGTGTCGCGAAGGCGACGAGAACGACCAGCAGGACGAAGCTAGGAATGGTCTGGAATATCTCGATGAACCGGACGATGAGATCGTCGATCCAGCCGCCGCAATAGCCGGCGATGGCTCCAATAAGTCCACCGAACACCAGACCGAGAATTGTTGCGGAAATCCCCACCAGCAGCGAGACACGGGCGCCATGTACCAGTCCCGCCCAGACGCTTCGACCGAGTGAATCCGTGCCGAGTAGAAAGTCCGGATTTTCTCCGGGCCAAAGACGCTCAGGGCCGACAATCGACTGCGGATCGCCCGGAGCCAGCCACGGGGCCAACAGCGCCAGGAGCATTATAATGCTGAGTGTCATGAGACCGGCTGTCGCGCCCGGGTTCGAGAGAAAGTCGCGCAGGACCGAGCGCGCAATGACAGGATTGCCGATGTTGCTCCAGGGGGCTTCACCGGCTGCCATGCGTGCGGTTGAGGATTCGATATCGAAGCCGCTCATCAGCGCACCTCGATTCTGGGATCGAGGGCAGCCTGGATGATGTCGACGATAGCGTTGACGCAAATCACCAGGACAGACGAGACCAGCATGATGCCGAGCAACAGCGTATATTCACGCGCCATGACGGCATCAAAGGCAAGCCGACCCATGCCTGGCCAACTGAAGACCGTTTCGATGACGATGGCGCCGCCAAGAATGCCGGCCACGTGGATACCGGCCACCGTGGTGATCGGGATGAGCGCGTTGCGCAGCACGTGGCGAAGGACAACCTGTCGTGGCGCCAGACCCTTCGCCTTTGCGGTGCGGACATGATCCTGCCCGATGACCTCAAGGATAGAAGATCGGGTGAGACGTGCGTAGATCGCCATGTAATAGAGCGCCAGTGACGTCGCGGGGAGCAATGCATAAGAGGCGCGGTCGATAAGCCAGCCAAAGCCCCCCGAGGAAGCGCCGATGGTTTTCATGCCGCCAGCCGGTAGCCAGCCGAGCTTCACCGAGAAGACGATGATGAAGATCAATCCGATCCAGAATGTCGGGACTGAGTAGAACAGCAGCGATGCCACCGAAAGAATGCGATCGGCCGCGCGCGTTGCGTTCAGTGCCATGATCGTGCCAGCTGCGATCCCCACCAGCAGGGCGATGACGATCGCAAGAACCATGAGCGTCAGGGTACCCGGCAGACGCTCCATGATGAGATCGGCGACGGGGACACCGTAGCGGGGAGATATGCCGAGACTGAAATGCGCCAGACTTGTATAGTAGTTCGCAAGCTGATCGAGCAGCGGCAGATCGAGCCCGAAAGCCCGGCGAATGTCGGCCACCGTTTCCTGCGTGGCGGCACCGGATTCGGCCGCCATGTAATCGGCGGCATCCCCAGGCGCGAGCTGCAGCACGAAGAAACCGAGCGTGACGATGACGAACATCGTCGGGACCGCCTGAATGAGGTTGCGTAGCAGACTGCGGCCAACCCGCGTAAGCCTCTTCATGGAGCTGCCTCCCAAGGTCCGGAGACGGGTGAGGGAGCGACGCGGTCGACCGCGATGGACGGCCCGAGGCTCGCAAGCCGCTCGTAGTCCGCGCGAGCATGGATAAAGAGTGAGCGAGCGACTGCCGCGATCAGGCGGGGCAGTGCGATCGCGGCGCTGCCGATATCGCCAGCATGGATGCCGTGACTGATGATCGCCGCGAAGGTATAGACATGGATACGCTTAAGCCATGGCGCCGAACCAGGCTCTATCTCCTGCAATTCAAAACCTTTCCCAAGATAGGGATGCGAAGACCAGCCGCTTTCCCTCTCCGCCGCCGCAACGCGGTCTTGCCAGAGGAGAATGTGGGGAGCCGCGGCGGTCAGTTCCGGCCGGGCATAAACGTTTTGCCTATAGCCGGTCGCGGCAATGACCGTGTCCAGCATTATATCGCCCGTCGTCGTTCTCGCTACGATATCGTCGCCAAGAGCTACAATCTGTTCTGCCGCAACGTTGAAATGGAGATAGTGGTTCGGATGCTGGCAGGCCCGGGCGATGGCCGCATCCGGCGCGGAGCTGCGTCGCCGGCGCTCCAAAATCAAACGCCATCGCATTGCATCATCGAATTCCGGAAAGAACAGCTTGTCAGCCGAGGGTCTGGCGGCAGCCTGATCGTTGGCCTCTACGAGATCGCCGTGTCGGACGAATTGATGCACACTCGCTGCACCATGTTCCAGCGCGACAGCCGCTGCGTCGAACGCGGATGCGGCCGCTCCGACCACACCCACGCTCAAGCCGCGAAGGCTAGCGAAATTAATGAGGTCGTTCGTGTGGACAAGGCGGTCGGGAGGAAGAGTGTGGGAAAGAACCGACGGTATATAGGGTTCGCCCAAGCCGTCCAGGCCAGTTGCCAGTACGATCGTCTGTGTTGACAGATCTATCACGCCCTTGTCCTGCAGTTCAAAGCGCAGATTGAGCGGTGCGTTTTCGGCGTCCGAACGCGGATCGATCGAAATCAGGCGATGCTGCCATCGCACGTCGATCCCCGCCGTTTCGCGATACCAGTTGAGATAGTCGAGCCAGACGGTGCGGGGTATTTCCGCCATTGCGGCAAATGCGGCGTCACCATGAAGCGCAACGTACCAGTGCTCGAATGTCAGTTCAGGGATGCCCTGTTCGAGACCGGTAAATCCCTTGCCCGCGCGAAGCGTGTGCATCCTGGCTATGGTATTCCAGACGCCCGCTGTTTCCGGCGTGGCGGCATCGAAAACCTGCACCCGTCGGATGCCGGCACGGCGCAGTCCAAACGCAATGGCAACACCACTCTGACCACCGCCGATGACGGCAACGTCCATATCTGTGGCGACCGGAGCAACCCAATCCAGAGTGACCGGTTCGAGCTGCGCGATTGCGCGACGCGTCTGTTCACTGAGCTGGTTGAGACGCTCTTGCGACACCGTTCTCCCGCTTGATCGGCCCGACGCGATTTTTTGTTGAACTGTCATCTCATCACCCCTAGAGCCGCAAACCGGCTGCCCGCATCAGCGGGAGAACGGTTCGTCCGAAATGGGTGAGGTCGGGCAGGTAGTCGAAGAAGGAGATGTGGAAACCGTCCACTCCTTCGGCATGCAAAGCGGCAAGCTGTTCGACGATCCGTTGAGGCGAGCCGACGAGCCGGACATTCCCCCCGACAGCGATCGCATCGACCGAGTTTACATCGTTGCTCTTCGCCCACGCCTGCGCGTCGCTGACCAGCCGTTTGTCGAAATCCTTCGTGTCAGCAATGTTATGCAGCCCGCCGACATTCCTCTGCTCGACGGCGGCAACAATCGCGCCATAGTATTCCTGAGCTTCCTGATCCGTGTCGCGACAGACGATGATTGGATTGAGGATGACGCGGATTGTGCGCCCGTTTCGAGCCGCAGCTGCCTTGACGGTGGCGGTATGGGCGCCGAGCGACGCCCGCGCTGCCTCGAAACTGCCCCCGCCGGGGCTAGTGACAAAGACGATATCCGATTGCCGCGCAGCGAAGTCTATGCCGGCGGGCGAGCCTGTCGCGCTGATCAGAAGGGGTCGGCCGAAACGCGGCTTCGGCGTGATGAAGCCCTCTTTGATCCGCCATGGCGATTTACCGGAAAAGGTGACGGGCTCGTCCGAGCGCCACAATGCCTTCAGCGCATTGACGAATTCGTCGGCGAGCCTGTACCGCTGATCGTGCTCGATCTGCGAGCCGCCGAACATCTCGTGTTCAATCCGGCGATGACCGGTCACGACATTGAGGCCCCAGCGGCCATTTGTGATGTGATCGAGGGTGGCGCCGGCGCGCGCCAGATGAAGCGGGTGCCAAGGTCCATACAGGATATGCACGGTCGATGCGAGCAGGATATTCTTCGTCTCTGTCGCCAGCGCAGCCATGGTGACGAAGGGGTCGAGAGAGGTGCCGTTCAGTACTTCGCCGAACCCGCCTTTCGGAAGCCATTGCGACAGTCCAAAGACGATGTCGAAGCCGAGTTCGTCAGCGATTCGTACGAGGTTGCGGTTGTAGCCGAAATCCCATGACGTCGTGCGTGGCAGATGCGACGCACTCCAGCCACCGGCATTGAGTGGCAGAAAGAGGCCGAGCATCGTCGGCTGCCGGAAGATGCGCGCGACTGGGCTTTCGTCAAAATCAGCGGGTGACGGGACCGGATCGTTCTGCGTTAGTTCCGTGGATGTGAGCGTGTGGTGAGGGTCGCGCGTCATTCACCGAGCCCCAGGTTTCCGCGCAATGTGCTGTGCCGATATTCCGACCGGAAGATGCCACGTCGCTGCAGGATGGGGATGACGCTTTCCGTAAACGAACTGAAGCCATCGGGAAAATGCGTGGCGCTGACATTGAAGCCGTCAGCCGCACCGCTGCGGAACCACAACTCAATCTCATCGGCGACCTTCTCTGGCGTCCCGGCAATAAAGCGGTTGCGTCCCTGCGAACTGAGCAGGATTTCCCGCAGCGTCGCGCCGGGCCGCCGCTCGATCATCTGCCAGGTGGATTCCGAAATCCCGGTTGAAACCGCAGGTGTGAAGTCAGCCTGAGCGCGGGTCGGAGCCGGTTTGTCGAGGTCCTCGCCACCAAGAGGGACACCAAGACGAATCCCGAACCAGCGCGCATCGGCGGCGAGGTCGCGAAGCGCGTCGAGTCGTTCAACTTTTCTGAGCGCCTCTTCTTCGGTTGAGCCAACGACCGGATAGATTCCAGGCATGAACAGCGTCCGGTCGGGATCGCGCCCCGCCTTGCGCACCGCATCCTTCGTCCTTCTGTAACCCGCCTGGGCCGCCTCGAGGTTGGTCTGGAGGCTATAGATCAGGTCGGCGTGCCTTGCGCCGAAGCTAAGGCCGACCTCGGAGGATCCGGCTTGTACCAGGATGGGCTTTCCTTGCGGGCTGGTCGGCACCTGCAAGGGCCCACGGACTTTAAAATGCATTCCAACATGGTTGAGATGGCTGACCTTCTTCCAGTCGACGAACGTGCCGCCAGCCTGGTCGAGTAATAGCGCACCGTCTCCCCAGCTTGCCCAGAGAGCCTTTGCAACGCTCACGAACTCCTCCGCACGGTCGTAACGCTCGTCATGCGTCGGCAGGTCCATGCCGAAATTCCAGCCTGCTTCCGGAAGATAGCTTGTCACAATATTCCAGGCAGCACGGCCACCGCTGATATGATCGAGCGAAGAGAGCTTGCGGGCGAGTTCGTAGGGCTCGGAAAATGTCGTGGAAACAGTGGCGATCAGTCCCACGGATTCAGTTCTCGCCGCTATCGCCGAAAGTGCCAGCAATGGATCGAGTGCGTGCCACGGTTCGACTGGCGGCTCCATCGGAAGGCTTTGGAAGTCCGATAGAAAAACAGCGTCGAAACCTGCCTTCTCCGCGATCTGCGCGACCTCGATGTGAGCGTTCACATCGAGAAACTGCGCGGGGTTGTCGATGAGGCGCCATCGCGCTGGGTGCAAGCCGAGGCCAAGATTGTAATTTGCGGTGAAATGAAGTTCTCGTTGCATATCGTTCTTTGCTTCAGGAATAAGGAGGTGCCGCGCCCATGACAGACGGTTTCAAATTGCGGGCGGCGGGCCTATTTAGGAAGCAAAAGTCTACTAATTCTATAGACGTTGGTGCATATTCCTGTCGATTATATGTTTGTTTTCGATTTCACTATTCGAGAGGTTCGAAGAATGCGGGGCACCGACTTTGGCAATCTGCGTGCTTTTATGATGATCGTGGATTCCGGCAGTTTCGTTCGGGCCGCAGCAGCCCTGAAAATCGCGCCTTCCACTCTCAGCTACACAATCCAGGTTCTGGAAGGGCGGCTTGGGACGAAACTGCTGCAGCGTACGACGAGAACGGTCAGATTGACCGAAGCTGGAAGTCGATTGGCCCGGCGCCTCGGGCCAATGATGTCCGAATTCGACACCTTGATGGAGGACCTGACGGAGCCTCGGGAAAAGCCCTCCGGGACGCTGAAGCTTTGCGTCCCGCGTATGCCGATGCGGCTTTATATGGAACCGCTTCTTAATGGCTTCGAAGCCGCTTACACGGACATTACCATCGATCTCACGATTGGAGATGTGCTCGTCGACATCGCGGTGTCCGGGTTTGATGCTGCGGTCATCCCTAACCGGAGCATCCAGGACGATCTGGTCTCTATTCGGTTAGGACCGGAATTAAAGCGCATTGTCTACGCCTCACCAAGATATCTCGCCCGTTTCGGGGCGCCCTCTGAACCGGGAGACCTCGTTCATCATAATTGCATCAACTTTCGAGGCCCCCACACCGGAGCAATCTACCCCTGGGAGTTTCAGCGCGGTCAAGAACGCTTCGAGGTTGCTGTCAGCGGTTCGCTCATCGTGTCGGATTCGACCTACACACTTTCAGCCGCTCTCAGCGGCAAGGGCATAGGCTATGGCATAGAGCCAATTTCGAAGCCTTTTCTGGACGACGGCAGTCTGATTTCACTCCTGGAAGGCTGGGTCGCCCCCCATCCGGGGTTCATGCTGTGTTATCCAAAGAACCGGAATATCTCCGCCGCACTCAAGGCATTGCTTTCGTATGTAAGAAAGCAGAGCCGTGCCGGCAGTAGACTGAACGACGACCGTGTGAATGGTCGCCTTGGATCTACTCATATTGTTCGAACATGAAGCGCGCTCTTGAATGTCAGAAAAATATAGCCTAATTTCTGACGCATGAAACCCCTCGCGACATCAGTTCCAGACCTAATTATGAAGCGTGCCCGTGCCGGCGGGCGCGGCAGTGTCTTCACGCCCAGTGATTTCCTGGACGTGGCCGCGCGCGCGGCCGTCGACCAAGCGCTTTCTCGGTTGGCCAGGAATGGAAAGCTTCGGCGCCTGACGCGAGGCCTGTACGACTTCCCAAAGGTTCATCCGCAACTTGGGGCCCTTTCGCCTAGGCCTGACGATGTGGCGAAAGCGTTGGCGCGGGAGACCGGATCTCAGGTGCAGATCGCCGGTGCGCGCGCGGCGAATGCCCTTGGCCTGTCAACACAGGTCCCCGCACATAGCATCTATCTGACTGATGGAGGGCGTCGCGCTGCTTTCCCGCCAAACAACGCTACGAGTGAACAAATTGCGACCTCCGAAACAACTTGGACCCGAATTTTGACTTTGACGTGAAGTTTGGAGCCGCTTAAGTTGAGGCGTGCGCAACTGGCGATTTGAGGTGGAGGACCACCGGGGAGCGCACGAAACATGCGCCGTTCGCCTGGGCCGTCGGACAATCCGATCACTTTCTTAAGAGAGAGCCCATATGCGCGCGAAAATCATTGATGGAAAAGCCTATGCTGACGGGCTGGCAGACCGAATAACTGCCGCCGTCCCAGCTTTTATAGAAAAGACCGGACGCGTGCCGGGTCTGGCAGTGATACTTGTTGGCAGTGATCCGGCCAGCGAAATCTATGTCCGAAGCAAGGGGCGGAAGACCCGGGAGCTCGGCATGGCCAGCTTCGAGCATATTCTTCCCGCCGAGACGGGCCAGGACGAACTCTTGGAACTCGTCAAAGAATTGAACGCCGATAATAAGGTAGACGGCATACTCGTACAGTTGCCGCTTCCCGCTCACATTGATGAGTTGGCGGTTATTCAGGCAATCGATCCGAATAAGGACGTTGATGGTCTCCACCCCGAAAGTGCCGGTCGTCTGGTCTCCGGGCGACCTGGACTGGTCTCCTGTACCCCGCTCGGGTGCCTGATGCTGCTTCGTGATCAACTGGGCGATCTAACAGGGCTCGATGCAATCGTTATCGGTCGCTCTATCCTAGTCGGCAAGCCGATGGGACAGCTATTGTTGGGAGCGAACTGCACGGTAACAATGGCGCATTCTCGAACGCGAAACCTTGCTGACAAAGTGCGTCAGGCGGATATCGTGGTAGCAGCGGCGGGCCAAGCCGGGATGATCAAAGGTGATTGGATCAAGCCAGGGGCAACGGTGATCGATGTGGGAACCACGAAAGCAGTTTTGGATGGCAAAAAGCGGCTGCTGGGTGATGTGGATTCCTCAGCCGCTCTTGAGAGAGCCAGTGCCATTACACCAGTACCCGGAGGCGTTGGGCCAATGACGATTATGGTTCTAATGCACAACACTGTGTTGGCAGCATACAACCGCGAGGGACTGCCGCATTTGCAACTCTGGTAGGAGACGTATCGCTTACGATAGCGACGGATCGAAACGACGTTTACGCAGGGCGGCTGAGACCTAGGCGACGCATTTCCCTGTATATGGTTGATCGCCCGAGCCCGAGTTGCCGTGCAGCTTCTGTTGGCGACGTTTTTGCTTCGATGAGTTTAATGGCGGCTTCGACTTTCTTCAGGTCAAGTGGCTGGCGACCAGGCTTCTTTCCCTTCGCCCTTGCTGCGGCGATACCGTCCTTCGTCCGCTCCGAGATCAGCCGTCGCTCAAAATGAGCGATGGCGCCGAATACGTGGAAGATAAGCTCGCCGGAGGCGGAAGACGTATCGATCTTTTCCTCCAGGCTCAACAGGTCGATCTGGCGCTCGCGGAGCATCTTCACGATTTCGAGCAGTTCAGCCAACGACCGGCCAAGGCGGTCGAGCCGAACGATCGCCAGTGTGTCGCCAGCGCGAGCATAGGCAATCAGGTCTGTGAGACCAGGCCGGTCCATGCTCTTTCCGGACTTCACGTCGGTGAACACCTTGATTGCACCGGCATGCTCAAGGCGTAGCGTCTGACCCGCGACATCCTGATCGCCGGTCGAGACACGTGCATAGCCGAGGATTGCCCCCATGATAGCGTCTCCGAAACGGCCGTTCTGTGGACGGTGGCAGTCATCCTCATTCCGACACTGAAAAATCGTCCATAGAATACGTCTCTTTATTCCCTGCTGTCCATAGATTATCAGGGCCTTTTGTGGACGATTTAGGGGTAGAGATGCGCAAACATGAACTTCTGACCGAGCATGAACGGCGACAGCTCTTATCCATTCCTGAAAACCGAGACGGCCTGGCTCGCCTCTACACCTTTGAGCCAGATGATCTCGACCTGATCCGGTATCGGCGCGAGGATCACAATAAGCTTGGCTTCGCCTTACAGCTTTGTACCCTTCGTCATCCAGGTGTGCCTTTGGCTCGAATCCTCGGCACGATCCCGGCTTCAATGGTTTCCTTCGTGGCAGAGCAGATCGACGTTCGACCTGACGATCTAGCCAGCTATGGCCTTCGAAGCCAGACGATGACGGACCATGCGCGTGAAATAGCGCAGATGATGGGCATGCGGGCGGCCGAACGCGGTGATATCCCTACGATGATCGAAGCGGGAGCGGTCGCCGCGACGGCGACAGATAAGGGAATGCCGATCGCGATTCACATTGTCACGACATTGCGGCAGGCGGGCATCGTGCTTCCCACCATTTCGACAATCGAGAGAGCAGGAATTGCCGGAAGGGCGCGAGCTCGTAAACATGCCAGCCAGGAGCTTATCAGGGGCTTAAGTTCCCATCAGCTCGGCATGCTCGATAGCCTCGTTCAGATTGGTTCGAAGACTGGCCTGTCGTCTCTGGCGTGGCTGAAGGCCATGCCCGTTGCTGCGAAGGCCGACAACGTTCGCGATATTCTGGAACGTTTGTCCTTTGTCCGGGCGATCGGCATTCCGGCAGCCAACAGTATGGCCCTGCATCCCGACCGGTATCGCCAATTTGTCCGTGAAGGGCGTATGTCGCCGTCCTATATGATCGAGCGCTACACCCTTTCACGACGGCGAGCGACATTGGTAGCATTCCTGATCGACGCCGAAGAGCGCTTGACAGATGCCGCAATCGATATGGCGGACAAGCTGATCGGTTCTATGTTCACCCGCGCCAAGAACGCCAAGGCCCGAAGATACGAGGCGACAGCCAAGGATGTGTCGCGATTGATGCGCCTGTTTCGAGGCACAATTGACGCGTTGGCGGATGCCATCGAGACTGACAGCGATCCGATCGACACCATCAATGCATCGGTCGGCTGGGCAAACCTGTTGCGAGCGCGCCAAGAGGTGGCAGAAATAGCGGACACTGCGGATCAGGATCCGCTGATTGTTGCCGCTAACCGATACGCGACATTGCGAAAATTTGCGCCGGCCCTGATCGAGGCGCTTGAGTTCAAGGCCGGAAGAGGCAGCGCGCGGACCGTTTCCGCTGTCAGGGTGCTTAGAGAGGCTCATCGAACGGGAAAACGCGAATTACCTGCCGACGCGCCTATGCCGTTCAAAAAGGATTGGCAGAAGATCGTGGTCGGCGCGGACGGCAAGATCAATCGTAAGCTCTACGAGGTCGCGACACTCGCGCATCTGCGCAATAAGCTGCGGTCGGGCGACGTCTGGGTAGAGCGCTCATCGTCATATCGCCGCTTCGACAGCTATCTCCTGCCTCCGCAAATGGCGGCGCCAGTCGTCAAAGATTTAGGGCTGCCCGCATCTGCTGACGATTGGCTGGAGCAGCGGGGCCGGGAACTGGACTGGCGGCTGAAGCGGTTCTCAAAACGTCTCCAGAAAAATCAGGTTGAAGGCGTCAACTTCGATGGAAGCCGCCTGAGCATCACTCCTTTGAAATCAGTGGTGCCCGCGAGTGCGGAAACTCTGGTCAGCCAAATCGAAGGTATGATGCCGCGCATACGGATCACCGAGTTGCTGCACGAGGTCGCCGGTCAGACCGGCTTCCTTGGAGCGTTTACGAACCTGAGGACGGGACAGACATGCCCGAACGACAGTGCAATGCTGGCCGCAATCCTCGCCGATGCCACCAATCTCGGCCTCTCCCGCATGGCCCGCGCCAGCGAAGGCATCACCCGAGATCAGTTGATATGGACCAAGGACGCCTACATTCGGGACGATACTTATACCGCCGCCTTATCAACGATCATCGATGCGCACCACCAGCTGCCGATCGCGTCGGTCTGGGGCGATGGCACGACTTCAAGCTCAGACGGTCAATTCTTCCGGGGTGGAAAGCGTGCAAAAACCGGCGGTGATGTGAATGCCCGATACGGCGTCGATCCGGGGTTCGGCTTTTATACCCATGTATCGGATCAGCATGGCCCTTACCACGTGAAGGTCATCTCGGCCGCTACGCATGAAGCGCCCTATGTCCTCGACGGTTTGCTGCATCATGGCACGAGTCTCAATATCTCGGAGCACTACACCGACACTGGCGGAGCCACCGATCACGTCTTCGCTCTCTGCACTGCTCTGGGCTTCCGGTTTTGCCCGCGGCTGCGCGATTTCCCGGATCGACGTCTCATTCCGATCGAGCCGACCGGCAGCTATCCGCACCTAGCGCCCCTTCTCGGAAAGAGGGTCCGCGCGGACATCATCCGAGAGCATTGGGATGATGTCCTGCGGCTCGTTGCCTCTCTGAAATCGGGCCACGTCGCACCTTCGGCCATGCTGCGAAAACTTGCTGCGTACGAGCGTCAGAACCAACTCGATGTCGCCCTTCAGGAAATCGGCAAGGTCGAGCGAACCCTGTTCATGCTGGATTGGCTGGAGAATCCGGCACTGCGCCAGCGTTGCCAGGCTGGCCTGAATAAAAGTGAGCAGCGTCATGTCCTTACGCAGGCTATCTGCACGTTCAGGCAGGGCCGTATCATCGATCGCAGCCATGAGGCCCAACAGTACCGCGCGTCCGGCCTTAACCTCGTCATCGCCGCGATCGTGTACTGGAATTCGACCTATATGGCCGACGCCCTTGCGCATATACGTTCGACCGGTAAGATCGTGGATGACGCGATGATGGCACATACCTCACCCGTCGGATGGGAGCATATCGCATTCTCCGGCGACTTCCTCTGGGAGCAGGCCGCCAAAAGCAGGTCCCGGAAAACACTTGTCATCTCTGACGGAGCGCGGGCAGCCTGAGTGTTCTGTCCCTGTTCACGCCAACCGTTGTTCAGCGGGAAACCAACGCGATGCCCTCTTCTGGGGCGACGACTTTATCGTGCTGCCGACCTTTATGCGAGCCAACGGCGCTCTCTTCCTCGAACACGTGATGCCAATTCTTTAGGATCGCGGCATTTTCCATAACGGCTGTACCGGCGGCCCCGACGCGAGACTTTTGCCCTGCCGCTCCCCAAAGCCAGTACGTGATGGCCCGCGGCAAAAATTTTGCATTTGAATGACTTAGAAACTCACTTTGCTTCCTCGTGCCCATAAAAGAGAACAAGATTTCATGACTTTATACATAGATTTTATAGACTGGCAGTCTCAGGCTCGTTTCAAGTCCATACCGTAAGGCACGCGGAAAACGAGGTTCACCCTACAATTGCGACGAGGAGGTTGGATGACAGCCAACGGTCTGTCCATTCTGGTGCGTTCAATTCGAGAGACGCCCCTCGGCTCTCATTTCCTGGATGCCAAACGCAACGTCGTGGCAGCCGGGAGGACGGAGGGATCGTGAGTAAGCAAGCTGTCTCTACCACCATTGGTCATTCAGTTCCGTCGCATCGCCCGTTCGCGCTCCTCTCTGCGTTCGCCGTTCGAGTGGGGCCGCTTGTGGCGCTCGTCACCGTTTGGCAGGTGGCATGTGATTTTGGAGCCGTGCGACCCGTGTTGCTGCCGGCCCCATCAACCATCGTTCGCACCATATGGGACATGACATTGAGTGGGGAGCTTGCCGAGCATGTGGCGGTAAGCAGCGCCCGTGTGCTCCAAGGGTTCGGCATCGCCGCTGTGCTCGCCCTCGCGCTTGGCATCGTTATGGGGCTCATCGGGCCCTTGAACCGGCTGGCTGATCTAATGGTGCAGGTGTTAAAACCCATCCCGCCTATTGCCTGGATCCCGCTGTCCATCCTGTGGTTCGGTATTGGGGAGGAGGCCAAAATTTTCATCATCGTCCTCGGCGCCTTTTTTCCCATTTTAGTAAGCACTCTTGACGCTGTCCATCAGACTGATGTCCGCTATGTGGAACTAGCTCGGGTGCTGGAAGTGCCACGGCTCAACTTCATCCGTCAGGTGATGATCCCCGGCGCCCTGCCGCAGATCATGTCGGGGCTCAGGCTCGGCATCACCATGTCTTGGATGTGTGTTGTGGCAGCCGAGCTGATCGCAGCTTCGAGTGGCATCGGATTCCTCATCATGGACGGCCGCGTAATGTCGAATGCCAGCGTTGTGCTTGCGGGAATGATTACCCTCGGCGTCCTTGGCAAGCTGACCGACGATGCCTTACGCTTCGCTGAGCGACGTCTGGTGCGCTGGCGCGCCGGCTTTAGCGGGTTATGAGGGGTGATATGACCGCTGCCGCATTCCCTGCAACACCCCCCGCCGCTACCGATCATACGCTGCTGGTCCAGGGCGTCTCCAAAAGCTTCAGTCGGCCTGACGGGTCGGAAGTGCGTGCTCTGGACCATGTGGATCTCGTTGTACGGGACGGCAGCGTCACCTGCATTATCGGTGCAAGCGGCTGCGGCAAGAGTACCCTGTTGCGCATCGTCGCTGGCTTGGAACCACAGTTCGGCGGGACGGTGCTGCTGGGCGGTCGGCCGCTGAAGGGACCGGGCCTCGACCGAGGCATCGTGTTCCAGGACCACCGCCTCGTTCCCTGGATGACGGTGGAGGCGAACATCGCCTTCAGTCTCCACCGTTTGCCCAAGGCGGAGCAGCGGCGAGTCGTGACTGAGAAGTTGAAGCTGGTGGGCCTTGAAGGATTTGGGCGGTCCTATCCGCACCAACTGTCCGGTGGTATGGCGCAGCGCGTCGCCATCGCGCGCGCGCTTGCGCACCAGCCGGAGTTGCTGCTGCTGGACGAGCCCTTCGGTGCGCTCGATGCGCTGACCCGCCTCCAGATGCAGGACGAGGTGCTGCGCATCCGCCATACTGACAATCTGACCACCGTGCTCATCACACATGACATCGAGGAGGCCATCTATCTCGCAGACGAGATCGTGGTGTTCTCTGATCGTCCCGGCCGTGTACGGGCGCGGTTTACCGTGGAGCTGCCCCATCCGCGCGACCGCGGCGATCCCGCCTTCGCCCGTCTGCGCCATGAGTTGCATGCCCAGTTTTTCCACCACCGCAATTAGCTCATTTTGAAAGAAAGTCGTCCAAGATGCTAAAAAACATTGCCAAAACTGCCACTGCCTTGGTCGCCGCCGCACTTCTCTGGTCCGGTTCCGCTGCAGCGGAGACCGTAAACATTGGATTCATGCCGTTCGTGCCTTATTCCGCCATCCTGCTGGCCAAACAAAAAGGTTGGGTAGATGAGGAGTTTACCAAGGCCGGCTTGAAGGACGTGGAGGTAAAGTGGCACCAGTTCGCGGGCGGTCCGCCGGTGAACGAGGCCTTCGCCTCGGGCGCTCTCGACATTGCCGCGCTGGGCGACACGCCCTCCCTCATCGCCTTCGCCAATGGCATCGATACTCGCCTTGTGGGCCTCGCCTGCAAGGGGGCCGAGGCTGAGGCGCTGATAGTGCTCAAGGACAGTTCGGTGAAGACAGTGAAAGACTTGAAGGGCAAGAAGGTCGCCACCCTGCGCGGCGGCAATGTACATGAGCTGCTGGTACTGGTGCTGGCCGAGGCCGGCCTGAAGATTTCCGACGTGGAGTTTCTCAATCTTGGCCTGCAGGACATGGGCATCGCCCTCACCAAGGGCGACGTCGATGCCGTCCTGGTGTGGGAACCGCTACTTACCAAATTGGACAGCGAGGGTGTCTCGCGTACCCTGCGAGACGGCGCCGGCCTGAAGAGTAACCTCAACCCGATAGTCGCCTTAGGCAGCTTCGCCGCCAAGCATCCGGATGTGCTGAAGGCATATTTGCAGGCGGTAAAGCGCGGGGCCGAGGCATTGCGCTCTGATCCGGCCGGTTCAGCCCAGGTCCTCGCGCCGGTAGTAGGCCTGACGCCAAAGCAGACTGAGCTCGCCTTCTCCCGTTTCGAGTGGAAACCGACCGTAACCGAGGCGGACCAGGCAGAGCTGGCGGATTCCGTGAAGTTCCTCCTGGACAACCACTTCATCAGGCAAACCTTCGAAGTATCCAACTTCGCGGATCAGGCCTTTTTCAATTTCTAACGCGAGGCAGAGGATGCCGAGAAAATCAGGTCAAATGCGTTTCTTATGAATACCACCGGTCACCTCGTTCCGAGGCTTTGGCGGCATCCGGAGGATCAGACCCGGGAACTATTGCGATCTTGATTTTTCGACCAAAAACGCACGTTCACGCAACTTGGGTCTGGCTCAGCAACACGAACACGCGTTCAGCGAAATGAGAAGGGTATGTTGATGGGCGTTCGCCAAGTATTCGGTCTTGGGCTGATGATATCAGACCCAATCACTACGGCAGATCTTGTTTCGGTCGCCCGAACGGCTGAAAAGGCTGGGTTCACGACACTGACTATCGGGGGCAGGGAAACCATCCTGGATCCAACAACAATCCTGGCCGCGCTGGCGGCCAGGACCGAGCAGATCGGGCTGGTTGCGGCGGTGAACGTCGATACGGCTCTGCCTTATGATTTTGCACGCCGTCTGGCGTCTCTTGATCACCTCTCGAGTGGACGGGCAGGCTGGAAGCCATATTCGACTGCCGATGAGCCTGAAGAAGCCCGGATCGCGGAGTTCGTGCATGCCGTCAGCCACCTCCTGGACAGCTGGGATGACGATGCCGCCCTTTACGACAAGGAGAGTGGAATTTATGTCGACATCAGCAAGGTTCATCGGCTCGATCACATCGGGGAATATTATAGGGTAGCTGGCCCGCTCGATATACCGCGCGCCCCTCAAGGTCGACCGGTCCTGGTTCGAGAGGTCCTCGCTGCCGATCTTGCCGAAGGCGCATGGCCCACGGCGGACATCATTGAAATCGTTCCGGTCCCCGGTCAGAGCACGAACAAGCCCCTCGCACCTCGTGCCGAGGGAAATACCACCCTTCTAAGTATCGTTGCAGACACTGACGATCTCGCGTCGATGCATGCACTGCTCAACGATGGGGACGTTGATGGAGCGACTGTCCGTGTAGCGCCACGGATCGATGCCGTCGCGCGGGCGGCGAGAGATATTGGGTTATGGTCAAAGCCGCGCGGAAGCAATTTGCGTGACACGCTTGGGTTATCTCGTCCGGAAAGCCTGTTTTCCCTTAGAAGAAATGGAGTTTCCGCATGACCAGCCGTCCTCTCGCTCTTCTGGTCAATCCCCTGCTGTGCGGCCACCACGAGGCAGCCTGGCGGACGGAACGCGCACAGCCCGAGCGGATTCACAGTCTCGATTACTTCCAGCAACTCGCCCGGACTGCCGAACGTGGACGATTCGACGCCGTGTTCATGGCCGACTTTTTCATCTTCAATCCTGCGGTCATGTACAGCCCGCGTTGGGAAGTCGAGCCCGTCACGCTCTTGTCTGCGGTCGCTCAAGCAACCGAGAATCTCGGTTTCATCGCCACGGGCTCGGCGATCTTCTCCGATCCGGTTGAGGTCGCCCGGGTCTTTTCGACCTTCGACCATGCCACGGGAGGCCGCGCTGCCTGGAACATCGTGACCTCGGGCGAGCCGGCGGCCGGTGCCAACTACGGCCTCGATAAGCCGATCCCCCATGCCGAGCGCTATGAATTGGGCGCGCGCAACACAGAACAGGTGCTCGCATACTGGGACGGCGCACCGGTCCCCGACAATGTTGCACCGATTGCCCGTCCGGTCCAGGGCCGCCCGGTTCTGGTGCAGGCCGGGTCTTCCGCCACGGGGCGAGATTTCGCGGCCCGTTTCGCCGAACTGGTGTTTAGCGCCCAATGGAATTTCGAAGCTGGCAGGGACTTCAGAAATGACCTTAGGCGCCGCGCCGTGACGCATGGCCGAAACCCCGATGATGTGCGTCTTATCCTGGGCCTCAGCTTTGTCATCGGCTCCACCGAGGCAGAGGCCCGCAGCAAGAAGAAGGCGCTTGACGACTTGATCCTGCCCCACGCCTCACATGGCTGGTTACAGAGTTTCGGTATCGACCTGACCGCGTTCGATTTCGACGAGCCCCTGCCGCGGACACTCGGGAACATCGATCTGTATGAGGGCATCAAGAGCCGCTTTTCGGTCATTTCATCCCTGGTTGACAGCACATCGCCACTAACCATCCGGCAACTGGCCAGCGCCTTGGCCGGAAGCCGCGGCCATCATCTTGTTATCGGCACGCCGGAACAAATCGCTGATGCGGCAGAAACCTGGTTTGTGGGAGGGGCGACGGACGGATTTATGGTGATGCCCCATGAATTGCCTGCGGAATTCGAGTTGTTTGTGGACGAGGTCATCCCGATCCTGCGTCGTCGAGGCCTCGTGGATCGCGATTATCGTGGACATACGCTTCGCGAGAACCTTGGGCTGCCCATCAGCCCGCCCGCGCCGTCATGGGCATTCCAGACATGAATATCGAACAGGGTTCCACCGGACAGCGGCGGCAAGATAGCTGTCGCAATTCCGAGCATGTTCGGGATACGCACGTCTTTAAAGACCTGTCAGTCGATTACGGACTTGCAAGCGGCGTGCAGGGCTCGCGTTCGCATCCCATGATGGTGGGCCTGTCATGACATATCCTTCGCAAATCCCCAACATCTCGACGCTGTTTGACCTTTCCGGTCGGAGGGCCGTCATCACGGGCGGCGCTCGGGGGATCGGGCGCGCTATCGCTGACGGCTTCTTAGAAGTGGGAGCTGATGTCGTCTGCATCGACCGTGGATGGGAAAGCTCTGACCTCCCGGCCGATAACCGGCAGATTGTCACGGCCGATCTTAGCGACCGTAGCGACCTGAAGCGCGGATTCGATGAAGCTGTGGAGCGACTGGGGGGCCAGATCGATGTCCTTGTCAACAACGCAGGCATCTGGGACGACACGCCGTCGCTCGATATGGAGCTTGAGATGTGGGACAGGATCATCGAGGTCAATCTGACTGCGGCCTTCGCGCTGAGCAGGCATGCAGCCAGGCTGATGCTTCCCCGAGGCCGCGGACGAATAATAAACATTGGCTCCATCCGCAGTCTGAGGGGAGGCCACAATGCGGCTGCCTATGCAGCCAGCAAGGGAGGGATCGCCTTGCTCACTCAGACCTTGTCGAACGAATGGGCACCTTCAGGACTAAGGGTCAATGCCATAGCGCCCGGCGCTATGGTCACCGCCCTGACTGAAAAGCTGCGCCACGATCCTGAAGTGGTCACCCGCTTCATCGAGCGCATCCCTGCCAGAAGATGGGGATCGCCCGCCGATGTGGCGGGCCTGGCGATCTTCCTGGCCAGCGACGCCTCCGATTATGTCACTGGTGCAATCATCCCCTGCGACGGGGGGTTCCTTGCCGGTTAATCGAGCGAAACACGTTTTTCTGGAAAAGCAGAGACCGGACCAAAGGAAAACAGGAACTGATGAAGTGGTCTCAATCCACGCAGCGCTGGCTCGTTCGGGGCGAAACGGTTCAACAGGGACGCCGGTAAAGTTTCATTCTCAACACGTGGGAAGAAAATCTTGAAGCAAGTAGAAGCTGATGAATTCGATTTCATCGTCGTCGGAGGAGGATCCGCTGGCGCTGCCGTCGCTGCAAGATTGGCTGAGCGTGCGGACTTGCGGGTTCTGCTCCTGGAAGCTGGTCGACAGCAGTCCGGCATCCGGTTCCGGCTGCCGATATTGACTCCGTTCGCGCTTGCGAAAGAGGATGCAGTCTGGAACTTCACGACATTGCCTGAACCCGGCCTCAATGGCAGGGAACTTGTCTGGCCGCGCGGCAGGGGACTTGGGGGTTCCTCTCTCATCAATGGCATGCTCTGGGTACGGGGAGACCCGGTGGAGTATGACCTCTGGGCTGCCTCAGGCTGTACCGGCTGGTCTTATGGCGATCTGCTGGATTTCTTCAAGCGCAGCGAAACATACATTCCCGGTGATCCGGCGAGCAGAGGGCAGCGCGGGGCTGTGACGGTTACCAGGCACCGTCCAGCAGATCCTCTCTCTGATGCCTTCCTGAAGGCTTGCGGTAACATGCAGGTATCACAGCAGGATGATTACAATGCGGGTATTTCGGAAGGCGCAGGCTATCTCCAGTTCAACCAGCGCCGGGGATTGCGTCATGGCACAGACCGTGCCTATCTCTCGCCCGCCAGCAGGTGTGCTAACCTGACCATTCGCGAAGGCGCTGTTGCAAACCGCATCCTCTTCGAAGGGAAGAGAGCGATCGGGGTGGAGTATCGCGCGGCGGATGGCCTGAGATGTGCCATCGCACGGCGGGAGGTCGTTCTATCCTGCGGCACCGTCCAATCCCCGAAGCTGCTTGAGCTTTCGGGTATAGGGGACGGTGAGGTGCTTGGCCGGGCAGGTATCGTGCCACTGGTGCACCTCCCGGGCGTCGGAGAAAATCTGCGCGATCACCTTAATGTGCGCGTCGGATTTCGTACCCGTTTCCGCGGCACCCTGAATGATGTCCAACACAGCTACGTCTGGAAGGTACGCGCCATGCTTTGCTGGCTTGCGCGAGGCGGCGGTCCCCTATCTACCATAGGGGCGACAGCCCATGCATTTGTGAGAACCCGGTCGGACCTCGAACGGGCGGATGTGAAAATCCAGATGCTGCATTTTAGTGCACCCCACAATACCGGAAATATCAGCGGACGTCTGGATGAGTTTCCCGGCTTCAGCATCTCGACGTTCGTCCTGAGGCCGAATTCGACGGGTTCCAGCCACATCCGGTCGGGCGCCGCCGCGGAGCCGCCGGCGATCGTTGCGAACTACCTTTCACACGAGGAGGATCTCCGCTCGATGCTCGGTGCCTTTCGATTCATCAACAGAATTGCCTCGGATTCGGTCTTTGATGATCTTATGGTCTCACGGGACAACGACCTCGCGGGTCTGCAGAGCGATCAGGACATCCTGGAATGGGCAAAAACAACCGGTCTGACGTCCTACCATCCCATCGGAACGTGCAAGATGGGTACGGATTCCGCAAGCGTCGTCGATCCGAGACTGAGAGTGATCGGTGTTGACGGACTGAGAGTCGTTGATGCGTCCGTCATGCCGACAATGCCATCCTCCAACACGCACGGACCCACCGTCATGATTGGCGAGAAGGGGGCGGCAATGATCCTGGAGGATAGTTTGTCGTGATAGTCGTTCGACATTGACAGGTTCAGCGTCTGTGGGTGCCGCCCAAATTCAGAAGGAGAATATTTTGATCCGAGACCTGGACCTGGTTCGCAATGACTTTTCTGTTTGATTAGGGATGATTGGTAACGTTCTGCCTAATTTCCTGCAATGCGTGTTAGCCATGCGTCCAGGAGGCGTGCGATCGTCTCGGGTTGCTCTTCTTGTACGAAATGGATCCCCGCGCCCGCTGCTTCTATTTCCAAATTACGGATGGTAACTTGACTCCACTTCAATATGGCATCGGTGAGTAGAAAACCAGGTTTGAATGTCAGCAGTAGCTTGGGAGTATCGCTCGTATTGAGCCAGTTTACCGCCTGTTCCAGGAATGCCACAGTGCTTGCTGGCTCGCCATCCACTGGAAGATTGCGTGGTCCTGCGAGTATCACCTTGCGCGAGTGCGGCGTCGGAAACGGCGTTTGGTATTGCCTTAGGTCCTCCGCCGCCAAAGGGGTAAGGAAAAACCAGGGGAAAAGCTCAGTCAGGAAGCGGTTTTCCTGCTGAACGAAGATTTCACCTTCGCCCGGTTGGAGCAGCTTCGCTCGGCGGGTGACGAATTCCGGTGACAGATCCACCGAATCAATGTTCCGTAACACTGGCTCGAAAAAGGCCACGGCTCGGACGCGGTCTGGATTCCGGCTGGCCCAGTTTAGTCCAAACGCTGCGCCATAATCCTGCAGAACCAGCGTCACATTCCTTAGGTCGAGGGCGTCGAACCAAGCGTCAACGTAACGCTGCTGATTCTCCAATGTGTATTCGATATCAGGCTTGCTAGATTGACCGTACCCGATCAGATCCACGGCCAATAGCCGACCGTGACCATGGAGACGGTGGAATATGTGGCGCCACAGATAGGAACTCGTGGGATTGCCGTGGAGAAAGACGATTGGCGCACCTGAACCATGTTCAACCGTGTGGATTTGCAGGCCGAATGCGGGCACATCATACGCTTTCGCGCCGTCACCAAAGGCGGGATGTGGTGATTTCTCAGTCATATGACGGTGTTCCTTCAAGCCGAAACGAAAAACTGAGGGTCGGGAAGCACGTTCAATGCTATGGTCAAACGATTGCCGTAGGAGAAGAAAGCAGAGACTTCCAGAACCTCCAGAATCGCGGGTTCGCTGAACCCAATCGCTCGGAGCCGGGCGAAGTCGTCACTGCCCACACTATGGGGCGTAGTGGCCAGCTTCTGCGCCAAGTCGGCCAGCGCTCGCTCGCGTGGTGCCAACGTCACATCATTATGGTTTCGGGCAATCCGGTCCGCCAACACACGATCTCCAAGGGCGGCTGCCAACGCCGGGCGGTGGTTGAACACGCAATAGCTGCAGCCTGTCGCTACAGACGTCACGACTGCGATCAACTCACGCTCGGATGCGCTGAGATGGCTGTTGCTCTGGTCGAACAGGTGCTCATAGAAGGCCATGATACGCAGTGCGGTACCCGGATTGGCAGACAGCGCCGTCAGGAAATTCGGGACAAAACCGAACTTCTTTCGAATCCTCACATGGATGTCGCGCAATTTCTGGGGCAGTTCGTCCTCTGTCGGAACGCGAAGACGCGAAACGGACTCTTCCAACTGCCCGGTAGATGACCTGACGGAATGGGGCGCTGTTGCTTGGCTCATAATGGAAAGTCTCCCGATTGTGGGGTTGAAGTCGAGATCGCTGTTAAAATCCCTTTGCGGCGACTAGGTACCCGATGGCCATGAGGCGTCGAGTACCAATGAGTCCGCTACGCCAACGAATCTTGCAAAGATCGCCATGTCATTCGGCGGCTTGCGCTGCCGGAGGAAAGACGCCGAGATGGATCTGGCCAATGAGGTCGTGGGTCGCGTCGCTGTTCGGCGGATGGAAGGGACCGGAACGGACGTCGCGCGTCAGCCGCTCCAGTTCGTTTCGACGGAGCAACGAGCTTGCGCCGACAACCTTGCTGGCGCGATCAACGATCCGGAGTGCCCCATCGACAGCGTGCTGTTTGGCGCCAAGCAATTTGGTTGGCCAAAGTAGCCCGTGATCCACGCCCTCGGTCCATTCCGCCGCTACGCGGCTGAGGAAAGCCCAAATACTACCGAGTTCTATAGAAGCCTTGGCGATTTCGACCTGTGTTTGCGGATGATGGGCATAGGTCCGACCGGAGAGTGCCGGAGAAACGCGGGATTTAGCCGTTTCCACCGCGATGTCGAACGCGCGATTGGCAATGCCGTAGTACACAGCAGCGATCGGAAGAACAGCCGAAGCCATGATGCCGTCAATAAAAGGATCGTTTGGCGGGCCGGCTGGAAGCACGCGCGTCACATAGGGCTTTGCCGCGATCACTCCCTCCAGGATTGTATCATCACTCCGCGTCGCGCGCACGCCATGCGAATCCCAGGTTTCTCGTGTGTGGTGCCCCGGATCCTGCCGGCGAATAAAAGCATGGACAATTTTTGGTGTGGCTGGATCGCTTGCATCGAGTGCATGGATTCCGAGCCAGTCCCAGACGGGAGAAAGTGAGGTAAAAATCTTCCGTCCGTGAAAGCGGTAGCCACCGTCGGCGAGTGGTTCGGCCACAACGTTGGAGCCTGCCAGGCCAAGATCGTTGCCTGGCTCGCCATGGCCGGCTGCAAAGATCCGACCCGCTGCCGCCTCTTCGAGGATCCAGTCGGTTGAGTGATCGCCACGCCGCCAGAGATAAGCAGCAGTACCGATCCAATAGAGGTGCATGTTGATTGCCAATGCCGTGGCGGGTGCATGATAAGAGAGCCGGGCCTGTTCGGCCAGTACCTGTGACAGGGTCAGCCCCCGGCCACCGAATTCTACCGGTAGTGCTGCCTGTAGGTACCCGACTGCTTTGAGATCGGCGAGATCCTCAAAAAAGAAGCGATTTTCCCGGTCATAATCCGCAGCGCGACTTTGAAAGGTGCGAAGCAAGGCTTCATCAAGGAGATGTTGGCCTTCCTCCAATTTTGCATCAGGGGAATGAGTGCCCATACTGATCCTTTAGTCCTCCTTAAGTCTTAAACGGACTATTGGAAAATCGGTTATTATGAGAAGAATTTATCATCCGGAAGGATCCCCAAAGATATAGTGACCCTGTTGGTGTGATTGAACCAGGAAGCTGTTTCAACAGCTTCCAATAATTCTTCATCGGAAAGCTCAAGATCCCTGAGCTTCTCGAAGTCGGCTTGCGAGATAGTTTTGGGGCTTAGAGTCACCTTGACCGCCAAATCAGCCAAAGCCCGCTGTCGCTTTGACAAGTCGGCGAGGTGGTAGTCGAGCGCGACCCGACGAGCAAAACCCGGATCATTGAGCAGGTCGCCAAAGGCGCGCGTGTGATGAATCTCGCAAACGCCACATCCGTTCGTCGCTGAGACAACCACGGCGATTAACTCGCGATCCTGTAGCGGCAACCGCCTGCCCGTCGCCGCGAACAGATGCTCGAAATGACCGGTGAAGCGGCGAGCTGTGTCAGGATTGAGCGAAAGCGCCCGAACCCAGTTCTCATGGTGGTGACGATCAACTAAAGCCTGAATATCTTCAGGCAGTTCGGATTCGTCCGGAATGCGCAAACGGGAAATCCGCTGGCTCCGAGCCAGCCCGTCGATCGTTGTCATGCCATTCTCCGTCGATATTGAGGGGCCGACTGAATAAACAGTAGTCAGTTCTTCATTGATACAGTTTATAAAATCTATAGACGAACTAGATGAATCCAAATTCGATCGCGCGGAGAGAAAAACGTTCTCATCGCCGCTGCTCCGGGAACGATGTCGTCATTTTACAATGTCTTGCAGGCTGACCCGGTCGGCTCGACCCAAAGCACGCCTCCACAAAGCTGTCCTCGAGACAATTGAAGCCACGGTAGAGGATATTCCGAACCACCGCCTACATTCCCCGGATGCAGAGATCTGGGTACAGGCCGGTGTGTTGGCCGGCTTGCTCTTCCGGCTGAGCAATCTGCCCAAGGGGCAGGGAACGAGCGCTGCTTCCTGAATGACGCCCTCGTGTTCCTGCAGGCGCGTCAATTGGGGGCGAGCGTGCTGACCGGCAACGTCCGCGTTTTTGATTTCCTCACCCAGATTCTGCCGACCGGACGGATCATCCTCTATCGAGCACCGTCGGGAGCGCAGACATCATGAACGTCACGGTCGGGCCTCCTGTCGATATTCTCCACGAACTGGAACAGCTAGCGTGGGCGCCGGCGCCTGACTCGTTGCAGTCTCGAATGTTGGGAACTGTTGCTTCGTTCAAATTGCTTTTCTCTATGGCGATCAATAAACTGGATTTTAACCAGTTCTTGGGGAGAGGCGTCTATCTCTCGAAAGTGCCCAAAAGTCACCGCGAGAGGAACACGATGAAGCAAATGTGGACCGTTCAATCAGAAGGAGCTCGATCTATGAACCGAGCTCAGTCGTCATGACCACGGCGCAGCAGTTGATCTCGCTGCTGAAGAGCCACGTCGAAGGCGACGACGAGCAGTTCCTGACGATTGCATTGCAGGCTGCAGCGAGTGAGGCTCGCAGAGGCCATGGAAAGGTGGCTGTGCAACTGCGCGAGCTTGTCGATGCAGCGCGCGCCAACAAGGACCGTACCTCCGGGCGCAAGAAAGCCCCTGTTCCTATTGCGCAGCCACGCGGTGATCTCGCGAACCTGGTTGTGGTCCGCTACACTGACGTTCGGTTGTCGAGCATGATCCTTCCAGCAGAGCTCGAAGCTCGTTTGAAGCGCGTTATTCTCGAGCAGCGACAACAACATAAGCTTCGCAGCCATGGGCTGGCCCCACGGCGCAAACTGTTGCTCATCGGTCCCCCCGGATCCGGAAAAACCATGACGGCCGCTGCGCTCGCCGGTGAACTCCATACACCGTTGTTCACCGTTCAGCTCGATGGTTTGATGACGAAGTTCATGGGGGAGACCGCCTCGAAGTTGCGGCTTGTGTTCTCCGCCATGGCTGAAACCAAAGGCGTCTACTTCTTCGACGAGTTCGATGCTATCGGCGCGAAGCGCGCGGAACGCAATGACGTGGGCGAAATCCGGCGTGTCCTCAATTCGTTCCTTCAGTTCCTGGAAGAGGATGAGAGTGACGGTCTGGTGGTGGCGGCGACCAATCACCCGGAATTGCTCGATCCAGCGCTTTTTCGGCGTTTCGATGACGTCATCGAGTATGCATTGCCGAGCGTTGAGGTCGCGACCGGGATTTTGCAGGCGCGCCTTTCCAGCTTCGAGACCCGGGATATCAACTGGACAAAAGCGGTTACAGATGCTGCCGGTTTGAGCCAGGCCGAGATTGCTCGCGCTGCGACCGACGCCGCGAAACTCGTTGTCCTGTCCGACCGGGACCGCATCACCCAGAACGATCTGTCCCTCGCGATAGCCGAACGCAAAGGAGCGGCGTCGCAATAATCGATGGCAGAAGAACCACCGCGTCCACTCCCGCACGTTTATTTGCCCGGTCATGGGAACATCCGGGACTACACCGCCAGAGGCGGAGGTGGCGGCACAACCGTGCCGGCGCGCGATAGGGCTCAGCATGCTGTAAAGCTGACAGAAGCCCTTACCCGCGCGGTGGCAGACGCGGAAGCGCAATTGAGAGCTCGCGAGCCCGACCTTGCGGGTGGAACGCCAGGTTTCTATCTTGAGTTCGAACTCCCTTCATCCCAGAGCGAGATCGTCGATAAGCTCGAAAACCGCCAGGGCAAGTTTCCGATCGAACTTGTTAGCGTTCGCCCGTTAGGAGAGGCAGGGAACTCAATCGCCGCCACGGTCTTCGTCCCCGAACGCCAGCGCGACTATTACCTCAAGAAGGTGGCCGAATATCGCGACCAGGACCGGATCCAACGGATCGAGGTCGACGGTGAGATCGTCGAAAGAAACAACGGACCCAAGAATGAAGTGCTCGTGGCCTCGCTTGAGACCGCGCGCCTTGCGGTGGCCAGATCCCTCTATACGGATGACGAGGCATTCTTTCCGGTGCCCGGTACGGCCATCTGGTGGGAGATCTGGCTGCGTCTCGGGACCAGAGACACCTTTGCGGCTGCGGCAGAGCGACTGGAGCTTCCGGTGCGTGAACACGCCCTTCAGTTTCCGGAGCGGGAGGTGTTGATCGTCCACGCGAGCGCCGAAACCCTCGGGCGGATCATTGCGCACACCGACACGATCGCAGAGCTAAGAACCGCACGCGATACACCGGCTTTCTTTATGGAGATGGACGGCGCCGAGCAACGCGCCTGGGCCGCGGAGACGGCGGGCCGCATTGTGCCCCCCGATGGTGACCGTCCCGCCGTCTGCCTGCTCGATTCAGGCTCTACCCGCCGTCACCCTTTGATCCTCCCGGCGCTCGCAGCAGTGGATCAGCAGGCATTCGATCCCGGCTGGAACGTCGAAGACACGAGCAATCAGGGGCACGGCGGCCATGGGACCCAGCTTTCCGGCGTTGCCATTTATGGTGACCTGACCGATGTTCTCGCCGGAGCCGGGCAGATCATCCTGACGCACCGACTGGAGTCGGTAAAGATTCTGCCCGACCACGGTGCAAATGACCCCGATCTCTTCGGCGCCATCACCGCCCAATCGATAGCGCGTGCCGAGATCGTTGCACCGAACCGGCCTCGCGCCATCTGCCTTGCCCTGACCAGTGATGGCGATCACTGGCGCGGCCGTCCGTCGTCGTGGTCTGCGGCTCTCGACGCACTCGCCTATGGCGCCGACAATGCGCCACGCCTGATTGCGGTCTCCGCCGGCAACATTCGTGAGGATATCCATCAGAACGATTATCTCGTCCGCAACGACATCACGCCGATCGAAAGTCCTGCCCAGGCGTGGAATGTGCTCACGGTCGGGGCATTTACCGAGAAGACGGCGATCACCGACCCTGTCTTCAACGGATGGGGTGTCATGGCCCAGGTTGGCGATCTCATGCCACGTAGCCGTACCTCCGTCACTTGGAACTACGATTGGCCTCTCAAACCCGATGTCGTCTTCGAGGGCGGCAATCTGGGCGTAGATCCGGCGACGCTCATGGGTGATCACCTTGACGATCTCGCGCTGCTGACGACCTATCGGACGCCCGAGAACCGGGCGTTCACCACGACGGGCGAGACCAGTGCGGCGACCGCGCTTGCGGCAAGGATGGGTGCGCAGGTTCTGGCTCAGCGTCCTGATCTGTGGTCCGAGACGGTCAGAGCGCTGATCGTCCATTCGGCCGAATGGACGCCGACGATGAAGGCCCATCTCGGCGGGATCAACAAGAATGCCTTGATGCGGCGTTACGGTTTCGGGGTTCCATCACTGGTGCGCGCCCTTGGAAGTCTCGATAACGACGTCACCATGGTCATCGAGAACGAAATACAACCATTCAAGACGGTGGGCAGCAAGATCGAGACCAAGGACATGGTCCTGCACGCGCTTCCCTGGCCGACGGAGGAGCTAGAGGCTCTTGGTGAAACTCAGGTCCAGTTGCGGATCACGCTCAGCTATTTCATCGAGCCCAATCCCGGGGAGCGTGGCCAAACACGCCGTCACAGCTACGCCTCGCATGGATTGCGGTTTGCCTTGAAACCGGGCGACGAGCGCCCTGATGTCTTCTTGCGTCGCATTAATGCCGCGGCCGGAGCCAGGCCGCCGGCAAGGGCGGCGGGGGACGCAGGCTGGACGCTGGGACCGGTGCTGCGCAATCGAGGATCGCTGCATGGGGATATCTGGGAGGGAAACGCCGTCGAGCTCTCCCAGCGTGACGCTATCGCCATTTATCCGACTGGCGGATGGTGGCGGGAGAATACTGGTCAGAGGAGGGGCGATACAGCGGTTCGTTACGCGCTTGTCGCAACCTTGCGAACTGCGGCTGATGTCGATCTCTACACCCCGATCAGCACCGTCATCCTTCCAGAGGTGGCGCCCGAAATTCTGATTGAGACTTAAACCCTCCCGCGTGGGGTATTGGACCGTGTACGTGCCAGACGAGAGGGCCTCCCAGTCAGTCATCCGACTCGGCAGCTCATATTGGCGGGTTCCCGCCCCACCGCCTTGAAGGAGAGATGTGTGGCTTTCCCCAACAGATCAGGACACGCGTGCGACAATTTCGACGTCATCGTGGTAGGCAGCTATTCGCGAAAACTGTTGCCTACGAGGAAATTGTTTCCGCAAACCTCAGACAATTAGACCCCTGAGGCTTTCTTTCGATACCAAGCATTATTCCATTATTTCTATATTGACGGTAGATTTTATATAAATAGTCTTTCTGAGAATGATTATCTCAGGAAGGCGTACGGATGCATCTCGCTCTTTATCTCGAGGCCGGCACACATCTCGGCGGTTGGCGGCTCCCGGAGTCGGCCACCTCAGGCGGCGTCGACTGGGCGCTCTACAAGACCGTCGCCCGCCGCGCAGAAGCCGCGAAGCTGGACATGCTTTTCGTCGCCGACAAGCTTTCGATCGACGACAACTATGGCCAGCACTTTGCCGACACTGTGAAGTATCGTCTCGTCACCAGGCCCGAGCCGTTGACCACACTGGCGGCGCTCGGAGCCGTCACCGATCATATCGGCATAGGCGGCACGATCTCATCATCATATGCCTCGCCTTATGCCGCCGCCCGTATGTTGGCGAACATCGACCATATCAGCGGCGGTCGCGCCGCCTGGAACCTCGTCACCTCCGTCAGCGATGGCGAGGCGCGCAATTTCGGCCGGGAGCAACATTTCGGACACGAGGAGCGCTACCTCCGCGCCATCGAATTTGCGGACGTCATGGGCAAGCTATGGGATAGCTGGGAAGCCGATGCGCTCGTCCTCGACAAGAAGTCCGGCGTCTTCGCGGATCCCACCAAATTCCATTACATTGACCACGAAGGCGACTTCTTCAAAATCCGCGGGCCTATCAACGTACCCCGCCCACCGCAGGGTCGTCCGGTCCTCATTCAGGCTGGCGTTTCGGACCGGTTCCAGGGGATCGCGGCGCAGAATGCCGAGGTGATCTTCGTCGTCCATGCTGAACTGGAGCGCGCACGAAGCTTCTACAAGAACTTCAAGGAAAAGGTAGTCGAAGGCGGCCGCTCGGAGAACGCCGTAAAGGTCCTCCCCGGCATCGTCCCCGTGGTCGGTCGCACCCGTAAGGAAGCACTGGACAAGGAACGAGAGCTCAAGGAACTCATTCTGCCCGAGGCAGGCCTCAGCTTCATGTCGGCGAGCATGAACTTCGACCTCGCCCAGTTCCCCCAGAATGCACCCTTCCCCGATATCACCGACAAGATCACCGGCAGCGTCGGCCGCTTCCAGTACGTCATCAAGCGCGCCATTGAACAGAAAATGACGGTTGCCGAGGTCGGAAAATGGTATGCGGAAAGCCTGTCATTCTTCGCGCCTGTCGGTACGCCGGATGAAGTCGCCGACCAGTTGGCCCATTGGTATGCGCAGCGCGCCTGTGACGGCTTCGTCATCCTGCCTCCCTACATCCGTCGTGATGAAGACCTCTTCCTCGAAGGCGTCGTCCCGGTTCTCCAGGAGCGCGGACTTTTCCGTCGGGAGTATCCCGGAACCACCCTGCGTGAGACCCTGGGTCTCGAACGGCCAGCCAATCAATTCGAAACACGCGAAACAACCGAGAAACGGCGCGCTGCGCTCTGACCTCGCATCAAGGAGTATTGTGATGAAGACCAAGTCAATCATTCGCCTGGCGCTGTCGTTAGCGCTGTCCGTCGCGGCAACAGTCGCCTTGGCCCAGGACGTCCTGCGCGTTGGCGACCAGCGCGGCAATGCGCGCGCTGTCATGGACGCTTCCGGCGTGCTTAAGGACGTCCCCTATCAAGTCGAGTGGAGCGAATTCGCCAACGCCGCCCCTCTGCTCGAAGCTCTCGCTGCCGGAGCTCTTGACGCTGGTTCGGTCGGCGACGCGCCACTGACCTTTGCCGCTGCACGTGGTGTCAAGGCAAAGGCCATCTTCGCCACGAAGTACGAAGGAAACGCCATCATCGTAAAGAACGACGCACCTTATCAGGGCATCAAGGATCTCGTCGGCAAGAAGGTCGCTTTCGTGAAGGGTTCGGCGGGCCACGCCCTTATCCTTCAGTCGCTCAAAGAGGCTGGTCTCAAGGAAGACGCCATCACGCCGGTCTTCCTGCCGCCTGCGGAGGCGACGCTCGCCTTGACGAACGGAGCGGTCGACGCCGTCTCGCTCTGGGAACCCTACATCTCCTTCGCGACGCTCAAGTCCGGGGCTCGCATCATCGTCGATGGCAAGAACTACCCCAGCCTTTCCTATTTCATCGCTTCCGAGGCTGCTATCGAAGGCAAGCGCGATATCCTTAAGGACTTCGTCGCCCGCAGCGCCAAGGCTCGCGCCTGGGGGCTCGAGCATCCGCAGGAATACTCGAAGATTATCGCCCAGCTCGTCAAAATTCCCGATGACGTGGCGCTCGGCAAGCAGACCCGCGAAAGGCACGCTCCCCAGCTGATCAACGCAGACGTCGAGAAGCTCCAGCAAAGCACGATCGATCTCTATTATGGAGCCGGGATCATCGACAAGAAGCTGAACGCCAGCGACCTGCTGGACGACTCCTTCTCTCCCAAGCAGACGGACTGACGAACGCAGAGGCTGACGATGATGACGACCAGCGCGAAGACTCCAATCACAGCAGGACGGTATCTGGCCCAGGCGTTTGTTCCGTGGGCATTTCCTGTAATCGTCGTCATTCTCTGGCAGATCGCCTCATCGGGAGGACTGCTCTCCCAAGGCATTCTACCCTCGCCGCTCGCCGTCCTGGAGGCCGCCTGGTCTCTGGCGGCAAGCGGCGAGCTTGTGCAGCATATGGCAGCCAGCTTCTGGCGCGCGGCAGTCGGCTTCGGTATAGGTGCGGCTCTGGGGCTGTTCTTCGGTTTTGTGAACGGCCTGTGGCGAACCGGTGAAACGCTCTTCGACAGCTCGCTTCAAATGCTCCGAAATATTCCGTCGCTCGCCATGGTGCCACTCGTCATCATGTGGTTCGGAATCGGCGAGGAAGCCAAGATTTTCCTCGTGGCGTTCGCTACCATGTTTCCGATCTACCTCAACACTTTCCACGGCATCAAATCGGTCGATGGGGGTCTGATCGAGATGGGGCGGAACTACGGACTGACACGAACCGGTCTTGTGCGCGATGTCATCTTGCCAGGAGCGATGTCGTCCATTCTCGTCGGCGTGCGATACGCGTTAGGAGTGGCTTGGATCGTGTTGATCGTCGCCGAGACGATCGCAGCGAGTTCGGGTATCGGCCTTCTCGCTACGAACGCGCGCGAATTCCTTCAGGCCGATGTCGTGGTGCTCTCGATCATCTTGTACGCGCTTCTCGGCAAGCTGACAGACTGGCTGGCGCGGCTCGCGGAGAACCGTTGGCTACGCTGGCATCCATCCTATCAGAAGTAAGAGAGGTCCATGGTGACTATAGTCTCCTTGAAAACGGCGCGGTCGAACGTGGGAAAAGAGGTTTCGTTGAGCAGCACCTCCGCGGGCGGAGCCGCGCTGGACATCTTTGGCCTATGGAAGGGCTTCGACGGGACGGAGGTCCTCAAGGGACTTTCGCTCAACGTACCCCCCGGGCAGTTCCTTTCGATTGTCGGTCGCTCGGGCTGTGGGAAGTCCACTCTGCTGCGGCTGATCGCGGACCTGGAAACTATCGATGGCGGGACAATCCAGATCGACGGAAATCCCCTGTCCGAAATCTCCGGTGAGGTGCGGATGATGTTCCAGGACGCGCGCCTCTTGCCCTGGAGAACCGTTCTCCAAAACATCGGGATCGGCCTGCCCAACCCATGGCAGAACCGCGCACGCAAGGCGCTTGCCGAGGTTGGTCTTTCCGAACACGCTGACAAATGGCCGTCCCAATTATCAGGTGGACAGAGGCAGCGTGTTGCCCTTGCCCGTGCCCTTATACACCGGCCGCGTCTCCTGCTGCTTGACGAACCGCTCGGCGCACTGGATGCACTGACGAGACTGGAAATGCAGGACCTCATCGAAAGCATCCGTGCGCGCCACGGATTCACGGTCCTTCTCGTCACACACGACGTCGAGGAGGCCATTGCTCTCGGCGATCGCGTCATCTTGATGGAGAAAGGCGAGATCGTTCTCGAGCTGGATATCGAGCTTGCGCATCCTCGTGTGCGCAGTTCGCAGGCGTTCACGTCAATCGAGGAGAAGGTTCTTTCCAGGGTACTGAACTCCAGAAATGCACCAAGCGGAGACCACTGAAAATGAACCTCGACGACATCGAAGCTTTCATCGCCGTGGTCGGAGCCAGGTCGCTCAGCCAAGCGGCGGCTATTCTTTCGTTGACCCAGTCGGCGATCTCGAAGCGCATCCAGAACCTCGAGAAGGACCTCGGTGTTACACTGCTCGACAGAAGCGTCAAGCCACCCGTTCCAACCACCGTAGGTCTCGGCGTCCACGAACAGTGTCTCAATATTCTCAGGGAGGTCGACAAGCTCCGCTTGACGTTGAGTGCCCGCTCGAACCTGACGGGTGGTGTGCGCTTGGGACTGACCCAGGCAGTCTGCGATGTGATTCTTGCCGACATAGTCCATCTGCAACGGGAACGATGGCCGGAACTGTCTATACGTGCTACCACAGGCTGGGCGAACCAGATTGTCGAAAAGCTCGTCGACGGCCAGATCGATGCCGCGATCGTATTGATGCCCACGCGGAAAATCTTTCCGCACAAAGTGACCGCCGTTTCGCTGGCGCAGGTCGAGATGGCGATCGTCGGGCCGCTCGGATCGGGCGGAGACCGTGCCCAACGCCTTGCTACCTTTCATAAATCCGGATGGATTCTGAACCCCGACGGATGCGGTTTCAGGGCAGAACTCCAGCGCGTGCATGCGGTGCTCAATCTTCCGTTCAAGGTCAATCTCGACACCTTTGCTCGAGAGACGCAGTTGGAGATGGTTGCCGCAGGTCTCGGACTTGGACTCGTTCCCGTGCCCCTTCTGGAGATGAGCCCCCACCGTACCAAACTGGAGATCATCCCGGTCAGCGACTTTTCGTTGCGCGCAGAACTCTGGCTTTGTCACGCGCCGACTCTCGGTGCTTTCGAACCGCCCATCAGCGCTTTTGGAGCGAGAGCCGCAACGCTGTTTCAGGGCGCGGCAGCTCCCAGCAGGCTGGTCGACTTTGAAGCTGCCAGCCAGACCATCACCTCGTGAATAGCACACGAGATCGATAGCAGGAGAAAATATGTCAGCCCCGATAACGAAGCACAGCCTCAGGTACGACGAAGTGCGGCAGCATCTTCTGGCCCGCTCGGAAATCCTTCTCGCCGACGTCCGCGAAGAAGATCCTTTCGCGCAAGGGCATCCCCTCTGGGCAGCCAACTTTCCCATTGCCCGGCTTGAACTGGATGCATGGCGCAGGATCCCACAACGCGATATGCTGATCGTTCTGTATGGTCACGATGGCATACGAGACCTCGCTCCCATCGCCGTCGAGAAACTGAAATCGCTCGGCTACACGAATGTCCATATCCTCGAAGGGGGATTGGAAGCGTGGAAGGCCGACGGCGGCGAACTGTTCATTGACGTCAACGTGCCGAGCAAGTCATTCGGTGAACTGGTCGAAGCGAAAAGGCACACGCCGCTCTGGGACGCGACCAAGGTAAAGGCGCTTCTCGATGAAGGAGCCAACGCGGTCGTTTTCGATGCGCGCCGTTTTGACGAATATCAAACGATGAGCATTCCAAAGGGTATCAACGTTCCCGGTGGTGAACTCGTCCTGCGCGCACGGGACCTTGCTCCCGATCCCGAGACCCTTGTGATCGTCAACTGTGCTGGCCGCACACGCAGCATCATCGGGACGCAGTCTCTCATCAATGCCGGGATACCGAACAAGGTCGTCGGTCTTCGCAACGGAACAATTGGATGGACTTTGGCAGGTCAGACACTGGAACAGGGAGCGAGCAGGAGCTTCGCTGACGTCGAAGCCAGGGACCGCTCGGAGGCGCAAAAATCCGCTGCAGCCGTCGCCGCGCGCGCGGGTGTTCGGAGCATTGCTCTGTCGGACATCGGCAGCCTTCAAACCCCGGACCGAACGACTTATCTGATCGACGTCCGCACCGAACCAGAATACCTCGAAGGCCACCTGCCGGGCTTCATGCACGTGCCAGGGGGACAGCTTGTACAGGAGACTGATCACTACGCGCCTGTCCGTGGTGCGCGTATCGTACTAAGCGATGACGAGACAACGCGTGCCAATATGGCAGCGTCTTGGCTCGCGCAGATGGGTTGGGAAGTCTATGTCGTAGAACAGGCTCCGAGTGATGCCTTCAGCGAACAAGGATCCTTCAAGAGCATATCGCCCGAAGTCGAGCCGACCCCGACGATCTGCGTCCGCGATCTTTCTTCCGCGATCTCCAATCCGAATTCCGATATCGTCGTGCTCGATTTCACGACCAGCGCGAACTACCTAAAGGGGCACATCCCGGGTGCGTGGTTCGCGCTACGCTCCCAGCTCCCGGAAGCGATCAAGCGCGCGCCTCCCGCAAAAACCTACGTCGTCACATGCGGCACAAGCGCGCTCGCCATTTATGCCGCCGTCGACCTCAAGAAACTGGTCGATGTTCCAGTCCTCGTTCTTGAGGGCGGCAACGCTGCCTGGAAGGCTGCCGGTCAAATCCTGGAAACCGATGAGTCCCACCTCGCATCACCCCGCATCGATCGCTATCGTCGGCCCTACGAAGGCACGGACGCCCCCGTGGAGGCTATGCAGGCCTATCTCGACTGGGAATACGGACTGGTCGCGCAGCTCGATCGCGACGGCACGCACTTCTTCAACGTCATCTGAGCAGGACCGCACCATGAGCGACGACCATCACCACGACCACCATCACTCGGACCATTGGAAGCACAACGGGATCCGTGTCATCAAGGGCGACCAGCTCGATTCCAACACGGCCCAGACGCCTGGCATGTTCCGGCAGGCAGCCGTCAATCATGCCCGCGTCGGCGCACAGAAAATCTGGGCAGGCACCGTCGCAATCGAGCCGAACGCCAAGACCGGGGTCCACCACCACGGTGCGCTCGAAAGCGTTATTTTCGTGATCCGTGGCAAGGCCCGTATGCGCTGGGGGGATCATTTGGAATATGTCGCGGAGGCGGGACCAGGCGACTTCATCTTCGTGCCGCCTTACGTACCGCACCAGGAAATCAATGCCGATCCTGACAACGTGCTCGAGTGCGTCCTGGTGCGATCGGACAACGAGGCAGTCGTCGTCAACATCACGGATGTCGATCCTGTAGAGAAGCCGGAAGAGGTTTATTGGGTTGATCCAATACACCGCCATCCGGATTGAGAGAGAGAAACCGGCCCACCATGGGCTGCTCGCCCGGCCGGACCCCAACGCGGCCGTCCAGATGGCAATCGGTTTGCGCGATAGCCATCATACGGTTCGAAAATGTCGCACACGTATATCCAGGCAGCCGCACACCGGCTGGTTGGGTGCGGCCGTTCAGGCGAGCGCGGCTTTTATGGTTGCACGATCCCTCTGGCGTTCCGTTGCCATTAAGCGAACGGCACGGGTCGTCCGCAACGGTTCGGTATCCTCGATATCGCGAGCCAACACTCGATCTTCCCGTTCAGCCCATTCCCACAGGCGTACCAGCCACTCGTCGGTCGCGATCCGATGAAGAGCGTTCAACGAGAGCCGGTCTAAAGCTCGAATGGCGTTGCGCAGCACTGGTTCGTAGGCTCCATCGTCCAGAACATAGTAGACACCTTCATCCACGAGATGCCCTCGTGTCGCGAGGCCAACCAGAACGTCCCGCGCTCGTGTTGTATTCACTCGTGCCAGCCAGGCAAACAGATCAAATGGGTCGACCCTGAGCATCAGGAGCGCTTCGACGATGCATTCGGACACATAAGTATCCATGTCCCTACCCGTCTTGCCCATCACACGTTCGAACGGCACGGGATCGCCGCCATCGAACCAATTCAACGCGACGCGGCAGAACAAGGCGCGCAGGGCATCCTGTTCCTCTTTCGGCCAGCGCCAGAGCCCCAAGTCGCATGGCGCCTTCCATGGGAAAGTAATCATGGTCGAAGTTCAGGAATGTCAGTTCCAGCCCACGGGGCAGCCAGTGGAGGAATGTGTGTCGCGGCCACCGGAGCAGTTCGGATGCTCGAAGTAGATCCGCCCGAAGCTTGCGAGCGCGGCGCGACGCGGATCGCCCGCGTTTCGCGTTTCTGCCTCTTCCTCGGGCGTGAAACATTGGCGGCACCAACCCCATCTCGGGCGGTATCGGGAGAAAACCGCGTGGATCTGCAGAGACAGCTCTCAACATCGGAGGATTGAGGTCGAAGCGATGCAAGATTTGCTCTGCCTGACGTTCTGATGGGCGACGAGGATGCTTCAAGGAGAGGGCGTCCCGAGGGAATGACAGAGTACGGCATAAGGGCCTGAAACGTTCATTCGCTCTCCGCAGGTATGCATCGACCACTTTCTGCTGATGCGTGCAGAGCAACATGGGCCAGCATTTCCTCGCGGGTCAGGCGGCGAGGAGACATCATTAAAAACGACAATCGAAAATATGGTCATTGAAATGGCGCCTCGACGGTTGTCAATTTTGCCATAGGAACTTGCCAGTCCCTCCTGCACATTCGCATTCAAAAAGATAACCGCAACCGCCCCCGAAGTTCATTTCCGTCTCGTAGTCTGGGCCGGCCTCAAGCTGAGCAACAAAACCCATCTTTTTTTGGCAGTGATGGCAACTCGGCGTTTCGTCGCCCTGTAGCCAAACTGCTTTTCCACCAATCTGGCCGAGAACGTCACGCTGGCGGCGAGAATGCCGTTGCGCCCATTCCTCCCGGGCCTTGTCATAGGTCAAGGATTGGACCCGCTCGATACAAGCGCCATATCGCAGGCCAGCGCGAACGACCTCGCCTTCGGACGGCGCATCGGCAATTTTGAGATCCTCAATGCCTGTGCAAACGACCGCATTTGCGCCGCCATCCGGCTCCCACTCCGAACACACCCCGGGGTCATTCTGACACATAAAGATCAAGTGGAGCCTCTGCGCGCCTCCGCGGCGAACTTGCCCGAGGAACTGCATGTTGACGCCACAAGATTTACATGCTGGCCACGAGAAACGGCTATCGGTAGACGGCAAGCCTCCAAAGTTTGTTTCCGAGGATGGCCCATCTGTCAGGGTGCCATCTAGAAGAAGAAGGTCAATTTCGGCCATAGGCTTTCCTACATATCGTTTCGGTCGCAAAATACCAACATTTGTGCGATTTTTATAGCTTCCTGTTGCAGCGTCCGAAAATCGGGATTTCCGGCCAGTCGTCTTGATCTTGCTCGCACGTACCGCCTGTGATCGGTCACGAGGAGAAGGCCGAGCATGCTAACCTGGTGTCCCGAAAACCGGAAGCAGGCCAATATGTTGGTTCTGCGAGGTGGTCGAAAATCGCAGCTTCAGGCCGTATGTGACCTTACTGAGGCGGTTCAGCACTGGACCGATCGCTAAGATGAATGCACTGTGCTCCGCCGCGCCGAGTGAAGCTGCCATCGAAATAGGAGCGAAGGTATTGCTTACATGGGAGAGTGCACGATCGTTCCTCGCCAGCTCCGAAGGAGACTTCATCATCCTGTCTGTGCGATAGGGCCGCCCGAGAGGTTTTCTTTCCGAGCCAATCCATGGCTGCATTGAAAACGAGATAGTCCTCATATTTGCCATCGGGTTCGCGTGGACCTACAGCCTTGGTCGGCAAGGTGGCGCCAATATCTCCGTCAGGACGAGGAAGTTTATAGGTCGTCCATTGTTCCGGGCGGGGGCTTATACGCAAGATCGTCTCGCCACAGCGACCGTCCTCAGTGACCAAGATGCCACAATAGTCGCTTCCGCAAGTGACAATATCCAACATGGGGATGCGAGGCAGAGCGCCGGCTTCCTCATCGGTTGTTTTTTCGATCCACCGCCCGAGAATCGGTTTGCTTGGAAACCCATCTGCCCAAGCAGGCAGAACCATACCGCAAAGAGCCGCTATGCAAATCAACAGGAAAGACAGGACGCGAAGCAGGAATCCCGGCCCCTCCATGTTGCAATCTCTATTCACCATTGTCATCGCTCCCACGACGCCCTGTCGGCCCGAGCGTGCGATTTAGGCCATCCTGCGGACCATACCAAGAAGATGAATATACCATGATATTGATATAGCTTGAGGTGGCGACACCCCAATATGGTACACGAGGAGTTTGAGCCCCCATGCACTAAGGCCAGCGAGAAGCCCACCAAGAAGAGAGGGAAAAAGTCGCTTCGTGTCCGCCGCTCAAACGTGTTCTAAAAACCGGATTTTGCTCGATATGTTACCTCGACTTTTGCAGCGCTGCAAACTTAGGAATTGCGCGACGTCGCGCTGATCAAAATACATGCCGCCGCAAGCGATCCGACATTTTCCTGTCACCAGGAACATGGGACATCTTTGAGCCCAAGGTAATCCTTCCAATATGCCGGCATGCCGTCAACACGTCGATGCAGTTTGACGCCACCACCCAGCGTCTTGGCCTTCGGGTCGTAGGCGGCTTCGCCATCAACGCATTTGCCCTGTTCTTCCACGCGGAAGCGGAAGGTGAGCACTTTTTTCTTCTCGTCGTAACGACTGATGAACAGAACGCCGATCGGAGGGGGTCCGCCGATCATCATACCCCTGCCGTCTTCCCGTAAATATATACCCTGCCCCTCAAAGAGGGCATGTCTGTCGTTGAGGACAGAACCCTCGCTTACCCAAATGAGGGCATCGCCTGTGTGCCGTCAATCGCGGTCAGCCGTCTCATCGAAGATGGCCGCTTGTTGTCGATCCTGGAGGGAAATGTGCGGGACGCCGGCGTTCTTCGGCTTCTGTGGCCGGCCGGAGCTGCCCCCTCGCGCAATGTGGGCGTGTTGGTCGATTTCGTAGCTCAAGCGAGTGTGTCGCAGAAGTTCTGATTTTGAACGGTGCAGAAGTCGGGCTAAGATATCGAGCAAGTCCGGGAATATTGCTAAGGCAGATAGTCATCGAACTAGGGGCGGCCTCTGCAAAAAGTGCTCTACTTGGTGCAAGAAGATTGATGTCAGAGGAGGCTGAATTGCGAGTTGGTTTTGTCGAGTGGCCTGAGGGGCTTGAGCCATATGACTCGCAGTGGGCCAAGATCACGGACCATCTCGCTGCTGCTCGGTTGGAAATGCTGATTACCAACGAACTTCCCTTCGGTCCGTGGATCGCAGACCGAAAGCCATACAATCGGGAAACAGCTCAGGCAAGCATAGACGCTCACGCGAGAGCTTTCGATGCTCTGAAGGAGCTTGCGATACCTGCCATTGTTTCGTCGCGCCCGGTTTGGTCGGCGGATCGCCTCCAGAATCAGGCTGTGGCTATCGAAGGTGGTGAGGCGCGCACGATCCACACGAAACAGTATTCCCCGAGGAAGCCGGCTGGTATGAAGCGAGTTGGTATGAGGCAGGCGAGGATAGTTTTAATCTGAGTGAAGTGTCCGACCTCGCCATGGGCGTCATGCTATGCACCGACGCAATGTTCAATGAGCACGCCCGGCATTATGGCCAGCAAGGCACTGTGCTGATTGCAATCCCCCGCGTAGCGGGCACGTCGACGGAAAACTGGCTCACCGCCAGTCGGATGGCTGCCATCGTGTCAGGCAGTTATGTCGTCAGCTCCAATCGGGTCGGGCGTTCAGAGAGCGGCACTGCCTTTGGGGGAGCGGGCTTCGCATTTGGTCCTGATGGGACTCTGTTGCTCACTACCGATTCAACGAACCCATTGCTCGTTGTCGATATAAGGCCAGAACTCGCGGCTCTCCGACGCAGCGAATATCCATGCTACGTTGCTGAACGCAGCGTTTAACGTCCGACGCCTAGCCCCTCTAGTGATCGCGAAATTTCCTGTATGTCGCGGAAGTCCTGATTTTGCAGCACCTGCAAAGTTGGGGTAACATGCTTACCCAAAACCGGAGTTGCGAGAAGGAGGAAGCCACGCGAATGGACCAGCTCGGAGAACTTCGATCTACTGTTCTCGCCAGTCCATTGCTTCGGCCGATCATTGATGGGTGGGATAAGCTGGCCTTGCCGGATTGTTGGCTGGTCGCAGGGGCTATCGCTCAAACCGTTTGGAACAAGACGTTCGATCTGCCATCCACCCACGGCATTTCCGATGTCGATATCGTGTACTTCGACCCGGATGACCTTACGGAAAAAGGGGAAGTCGACCGCGCAGCAAGAATTCGCGCGGCGTTCTCACATCTGCCAGTCTGGATCGATGTAAAGAACGAAGCTCGGGTGCATACGTGGTACGAGACCAAGTTTGGCTATCAGATTGCGCCATACACCTCGACTGCCGAGGCCATCACCACGTTTCCCACGACGGCGACAGCAATTGGCTTGAAGCCCACCGGGGGCTCCCTTCTCCTCGATGCTCCATTCGGGACTGATGACCTCATGAACGGAGTTGTGCGACCGAATAAGAAGCAGATTACCCGTGAAATATACGATGCCAAAACCATGCGGTGGATCACTGTATGGCCTAATCTTTCCGTTGTGTCTTGGGAGGATGAAGAGCCGCTAAAATCCTGAATTTCGGACGCTGCAAAAGTGAGCTATAAAAATTGAACAAATGTCGGGCAGACTGTCTGAAAAGTAGTCGGCTGATGCCACTTCCAAGACACACCATCTATTCAGGCGAAACGGGTTCGTAAATTCTCGACGTAGGCACTCATGACAATCGCCTCGGCTGTTAGCGTATCCAAAAGATCGATCGCCTCTCTTCCGGATTCGACAAAGCCGTGCGTTTGATAAAAAGCCAGAGCTTGCGGGCTCGAACCTAGAGCACGTCCGGGGATCAATGAATCGATTGTGATGTGACGCGCTGGCTGATTTTTGATTCAACATCCGCTTTGACGGAGGTTGGTGATGGCCAGAGCGCTGAGCAGGGATTTGCGGTTGCGTGTCTTGAAAGCTGCGGATGAAGGGGCATCGGCCCGGCAGGCGGCAGCCCGGTTCGGTGTTGGAATATCGAGCGCGATCCGCTGGATTGCACGAGCGAAGATCGGGGAACAGACGCCGCGACCCCAAGGGCGACGGCGCGGCTCGCGCCTCGACGGATATGCAGACTTCATCGTCGGGATGATCGAGGAGCGCAAGGACATCACGTTAAACGAGATGGTCGAGCGCCTGGATACGGAGCGCTCTATGCGCATCGGCCGAAGTGCCTTGAGCGACTGGCTTGGCGGGCACGGGTGGACATTCAAAAAAAGTCCGCACATGCACTGGAGCAGGATCGCCCCGATATCCTAAAGCGCCGTCGCGCCTGGTTCGACAACCAACTCGATCTCGATCCGGCCAAGCTGGTCTTCATCGATGAGACCGGCCTGTCGACCAAGATGGCGCGCCTGCGTGGCCGTTCGCCCTGCGGTGAGCGCTGCCGGGCCGGTGTGCCGCACGGCCACTGGAAAACCACGACCTTCACCGGCGCGCTCCGGCTGACCGGCATGATCGCTCCCTTCGTCTACGACGGTGCCATGAACGGCAACGTGTTCCGCGCCTATGTCGAACAGGTGTTGGTTCCCACGCTTGCCGCAGGCGATGTCGTCATCATGGACAACTTGCCCGCCCACAAGGCCGCCGGTGTGCGCGACGCCATCGAAGCGGCGGGCGCGAGCCTGCTATACCTGCCGCCTTACAGTCCCGACTTTAACCCCATTGAAAACGCCTTCGCCAAGCTCAAGGCGTTGATGCGGGCAAAGGCCGAACGAACCATTTCGGCTCTCTGGAACGCCGCCAGTTTAATCGTCGAGCTCTTCACCCCCGCCGAATGCGCCAACTACTTCAGGGCAGCGGGATATGAACCGGATTAAACCGGACGTGCTCTAGCACACGGATCTCGACCTTTTGCGCGTCTGTGATTGTATTGGCCACGCCATTCAGCAACAGTGAACCAAGCCCTTTGCGTTGTTGTTGAGGATGGACATACATCCCCCACAGATAGGCGGTGTCCCCGCGCTCGATGATGACGGCGGTTCCGTTAATTTCGTTCTCTCTCACCATGCAATAGCCGCGCTCACCAGTCCCTGGCAACATCGACGCAACTCCGTTGTCATCAAGATCCTTCAGCATTTTGGACGGCGCCTCTGGGCCAAGGCTCGGGCCGTAAGTCAGGGTCCATGAAGTGCGCCACAGCTTTTCCAGGTCAGCACTGTCGTCGGGAGTGATCGGTCGGAAATAGTGGTGCATTGCTGTGTCGTGTCCTTGCGGAATGTAACAGGCTAGTCTGTCCTGGATTCTCAGGGATGGCCGTCCATGATAGCTTACGTCATGTCACATCTATCAGGAATAGACCGCGCGCAATTGCTGCTTTTGCCGGAAGCGGTGGACGATTATGTCGGACCGAACAACCCGGTTCGCTTTATCGAAGCCTTCCTCGATGGCCTCGATCTCCAGGCCGCCGGTTTCGTGCGGGTGACGGCCAAGGATAGCGGGCGTCCGGGTTATGATCCGGCCGATTTACTGAAGTTGTACGTGTACGGCTACATCAACCGGGAGCGATCCAGCCGGCGGCTGGAGGCCGAGGTCCATCGCAATATCGAGGTAATCTGGCTGCTACGACATCTGAAGCCTGACTTCCGCACTATCGCCGATTTCCGCCGCGTGAACCGATCGGCCTTCAAACAGGTGTTCCGGGAATTCGTCATCCTGTGCCGTCAGCTCGATCTGTTCGGGCGGGAACTGCTTGCAGTGGATGGCACGCGCATCAAGGCGGTGAACAACAAGGATCGCAACTTCATGCGGGGAGCGTTGACCAAGTTCATCAACGAAGCCGACGAGAAACTGGCCGATTACATGAAGCGGCTCGACGAGGGCGATGCGCAAGAGGAGGAAGCCGGCGGCCATGGCGGCGGCACCAGTCGCAGCGATCGCAAACTCGCGGAAAAGATCGCGGCGATCAAAGGCAAACGTGACCGTCACAAGGCGTTGCTGGATGAATTGGACAAGACTGGCTGGGAGCAGATCTCGCTGACCGGTCCGGATGCCCGTGCCATGGCGCGCATGACGAAAGTTGGCGTCGGCTATAACATCCAGCTTGCCGTGGACGTAAAGCACAAGCTGATCGCCGAGCAGGAGGTCAGCAATCAGGTACTGGACATGGGGCTTCTTGCGCCGACTGTCGAGGCGGCGATGGAAACGCTCGGCGTTGATAGGATCGAGGCGGTGGCAGACCGTGGCTACTTCAAGATCGAGGATATCGAGGCTTGTCAGAAGGTCGGCATCACCGCCTATGTTCCCAAGCCGATCCGTGGTCCGGCCGTGGCCGAAGGGTTCTTCTCCAAGGAGGAATTCCGCTACGATCCGGACAAGGACATTTACCTTTGCCCCGCAGACCAGCCGCTCTCATCCCGCCACTTTGGCAAGTCCCGCGACAATGTGAAGATCGACTATGTCAATCGTGACGCCTGCAAGGCGTGCGGCCTGCGCGAACGCTGCACCAGAAGCCTCCGTCGCGTGTCGCGCCTGGAGAACGAGGCAGTGCTCGACCGCATGGCAGCCCGTCTCGTCGCCCGGCCGGACGTTCTGGACCGGCGGCGCGAAAGCGTCGAGCATCCGTTCGGCACGATCAAACAATGGATGTATCAGGGCGCGTTCCTGATGTGCAGGCTGGAAAACGTGCAAGGGGAGTTCAGTCTGACGGCGCTCGCCTACAATATCAAAAGAGCCATCGCTCTTGTCGGCGTTCCCGGCCTGATCACCGCCGTCAGGGCGTAAGCGGCCACCCTATGCATTTTTTTGAACCAAACAGCGGCGACCAGGCGCCCACTAGCGCCTTCTCGGGGCTATTGGGCATCGAAATCCGGAAAATCTCGCCACCCACAGAGTTCCGGTACTGAACAGCGCATGCCATCATTCATCCAAAGAGTTTTTGGACGCTCTGCAGGATTTCCGCGACAAAAATCAACGTAAGCGTATCCTTCAGGCCGGAACGAGCGTGCTTTTGCCCTGCTGTCGTCGGGTTGGCTCGCTCTGATGGAGATAGACCGCGAACGTGTCCCATGGGGGTGTGATGGAGAGTTGCCAGAGTATGCGGCCTACTTCGCCCCGGTGATAGCCTGCGTGCAGGGCAACATGGGTCAGCATTTCCTCGCGAGTCATATAGCCCTTGTCGCCATCGGTGAAGATGAAGGGCGCTGCCTCGGAGAATGCAGTGGCAGACACGGTGCCAAGGTAGTCGAGATACCATTGGTCAGAAGACATGACGGCGGCCCGCAGCTCTTCCAGTGCTGGCGTTTCTTCGAGATTATCGGAGGTAAAGCCATGCGGAGTGCCTTGCAGATGACCGGAGAATATCCGTGAAACCACATAATAATGGCTGATCAGCCGAAGAGCGGTTCGCAGCTCCGCCCCATGTTTCTCAGGGTCAAGGCTTTCCAGCTTGTTGAACAAATCGACATTGGCCCAAGCGTGATAACAGTAGAGCGTTTGAAGCAGGGTGCTCATTGCCACCGATCCTTTCAAGGTTTAGAAATGTGAGCAGGTTGTTCACATTTTCTATGGGGATGGTGTTTTGTCTACTCGCATTGCAAAGCAGCAATCCGTCATGCGCAAGGAGCCGCGACAGGCTCGGTCCCGCGCAACCGTCGAAGCGATCGTTCAGGCTGGTGCTCGCATTCTGAGCGATGAGGGATGGGCCGGGTTCACGACAAACAGGGTCGCGGAACTGGCTGGCGTCAGCATCGGCTCTCTCTACCAGTATTTCCCCGACAAGCTCGCTCTGGTCGATGCGATCCGCCAACGTCATCTGGATGACAGCATGGCGGTGATGCGGAGCATCCGCGCGAATGGGGTACCGCCAGCAGAGTTCGCGGCGCAATTGGTGCAGGCCGTAGTCGCGGCCCACAGCGTCTATCCGGGCCTACACCGTGTCCTGCTGGACGAAGCTCCCAGCTCTGAAGAGTATCGGAACCCCAACAGCGCATTCGAGATTGAATATCTCTCCTATTACGCGGAGGCCGTCGCCACATACCGAAAGCGTCAGCCCAATCCGGCGGATCATGTCGCCGCCCGCGTGATTTCGGACGCGATTGACGGGGTGATCCATAATGCGGCCCGGCGTGGTGCCATCGCCGACCCTGCGATGCAGACAGAGCTAGCCCGCTTGATCACCCTCTACCTCGGAGAGCCGGCCAAAATCAACCCGAGCACGATGAGATCGCGGGCATCCGTAAGGCTTCTCGGCAAGCCGAATAACCCGCATATGTCTGCGACTAAGATGAAGACGACCTGCCCTGCTAGCCCAAGCGCTCTGGTGCCCGAAAGCCCTATAGGAGAGTCCACGGACGTTGATGCCAGGATTACCATCAAAGCACCGGAAACTTCGCCGAGATAGGCCCAAAGAGGAGCTGGGGACACGCCGTTGCCAGCCGGATTATTCCGTCGCAGGGCAACACGAACAATAACGGCAGTGACCGTAACGGTAGCGTGAGCTATCCGCGCCAGACAGGATACTATAGGCTCAAAGTCTATCCATCTCTCGAAAGCCGCCAATGGGAGGTAGCTTCTTTGATAACCCGGCTCAGTCGTACTCCAGTTAGCCGCTCTTGCCGTAGCAGTTCAGACGCCACCGCCACTATCACCGACCAGTATTTGCTGACGATCAGCTTTGTCTCAATTTCAAGCAACCGGAAATGGGCATCTATAAGGCTTCGGTGCATCGCCCCGTGCAGAGCGGACAGAAGAGTATCCACAGCGAGCCGATCATTTGCACCGTGGCGGTCCTCCACACTCGAAGGATCAAAGAGCTTCTGCGCAATCTCGCCGGCCAATGCCACCCGGATATTGCGCTCTGCTCCAAGCCGTGTCCGCCCGGATTGAGGACTGAAAAGCAGATCGCTTGGACGCAGACTGTCCTCATGAATCATATATCCGGCGTCTTGCTGGTTCCCCTCGATGGAAACAGAATAGATGGTGAGCTTTTGGGTCCACGCTGCGACCGCATGACCCGCCTCATGATATGCCGCCAACTCTCGAAGCTCCCGCATCTTATAAGGTGTTCCTCCGCCATATGACATGACTTCTCGATAAAATTTCGGACATTTACGCAACTAGCTGCTCAGAAGTCCGACCCTTCAAACCTTATACCATCAATGTGCACGCGCTGTTCTAGGTGGCCAAGAAGCTGCCGAAGGGAATCCGACAAGTTGGCAATCTCCGCGTGGCCTAGTTCCGCAACGAGTGCATCCTCGTGGGTGAGCAACGCCTCGACTGTTGTCTCGACCAGTTCCTTGCCGTGGGGTGTGAGTTCGATCCAGACTGCACGCTTATCGTTGCTTGCTGGGCTTTCGCGAAGGTGAACGCGCGCGCTCGTCGTGCGGACCAAACCGGCTGAAACCGCTCGCTCGACGCGTTGAGTGATTGCGCTTTTGCTTACGTGGCAGCGAGCCGCAAGTTCGCCCACCCGAAGTCGATATGGCGGGTCGGAGCGACGGAGATTGGCCAGGAGATCTCGAATTGCCGGCTCCATACCCAATTGGTTCATCGTATGGCGCCGATCGTCAGACAGCAATTTGGCGATCCTCCAGATGCGCGTGATCACGCCGATTGATCGGACCGGCAGGTCTGGCCGTGCCAGAGCCCATTCTTGCTGGATGATGTCGGTTTCGTCGGGCGCGTTGGCCCTTCCTCCGCGCCCCTTACTGTTATGCTCATCGTTTGACATGGGAAATGTTTAGACCTAAACAATATACTTGTCATTAGCTTTAGGAGCGGAATATGGTGCGCACCGTAGTCATCACCGGTGGAGGGACGGGTATAGGACGCGCATGCGCCGCCCACTTCGCCGCCGAAGGAAACAAGGTCATCATCACTGGCAGGCGTAAGGAGGTGCTAGAGGAGTCCGCGGCTTCCCTCGGGGTGGAGGCAGTGGCTTTCGACGCTTCTGACCCCTTTGCCGTTGCCGCTGCTCTTGAGAAGCTGCCGACCAGCGTCGATGTGCTCATCAACAATGCTGGTGGCAATACCGATCTGTCGCATGCCGCTTTATCAACTGCAATCAGCGCACCCGAGCCGCAGGGACGATTGGAAGAAATTGCTTCGCGTTGGCAAGCGAACTTCGAGGCGAACGTCCTATCGGCCGTTCTTGTTACGGAAGCTCTCGCAGCCCGGCTCACCGACAATGCCCGCATCATCACCATAGGTTCGATTGCTGGTCGCACCGGAGGCGGCGGGTCCTACGGCGCGGCCAAGGCGGCGATCGAGGCATGGACCGCGGATCTGGCCCGATCGTTGGGCTCCCGGGGTATCACCGCCAATGTCGTGGCACCGGGGCTGATCGAAAGCACTGAGTTCTTTCAAGGCAGGCTCGCCGATGAGCGTCGGGCGCGCCTTGTCGAGGCGACGTTCACAAAACGAGCAGGGCAGCCGAAAGACGTGGTTGCGGCGGTAGCATTTCTCGCGTTACCCAGTGCCGGGCATGTGACAGGCCAGGTCATACCTGTGAATGGCGGTGCTCATCTCGCGAGATAAAGATGCAACAGAAAAACTGCCAGGGTCTCTGTTGCAAATTCCCGAGTTTTTCTCGATATGTTAGCCCGATTTTTGCGCCGTTCAAAAGTCAGGATGTCTGCCACTCTTCATCAGCCCAAGACACAACGGAAAGATTAGGCGAAACGCGGGCGATCCGCGTCGCGCCGCGCTCGCAAGCTTC
>JWIT01000029.1 GCA_000949895.1 Agrobacterium arsenijevicii
ATGCCATAGGTTTCCGTCAGCGTTCGGTTTCCGGCAGCCGTCACCAGCAGCATGTGGAACTTGAAATCGATCTCGGAGGCTTCCTCCGCACTTGTCGCGGTCAGGATCGACGCATTGACCGTTTCGATTTCACCCAGCTTCTCGGCCGTCAGATGCTCGATGAGTAGATCGAAAAGGTTCATTTCCGTCAGCCGGCGATAACCCTGAATGTCCTGAAACGCGTCGGCCGACACATCCATCGCGAAGGCGAACAGGTCGCGCATCGCATTGTGATGCTGGTCGGTCAGGACAGCCCCGAGCTTCTGGCGGGATTCGGCGATGCCATAGGCCTTGAGCGTGCGAAACGCCTCTCGCACCGTGTTGCGGCTGGACGCGAACATTTCGGCAAGCTCGACCTCGCTGGGCAACACATCACCGACACCGAGGCCCCGCTCCCTTATCAAGGCGCGTATCTGGCCTACAACTTCATCGACAGCAGACGCCTTGATGTCCTGATCGGGCGCTTTCACTGCAAATCTCCTCATCACACTCCGTACGGCATAATATGTTGGTCTTATTTTTGCAAACCCATTTTTATCTTGCCAATTTTCGACTCCAATGTCTTTATTGTCCAACATTATGGGATGGAGACTTCAATGCTGGAAAGTTGGCGGTGGTTCGGAAACAACGATCCGGTCACCCTGTCACATGCGCGCCAGGCCGGTGCCCGCGGTATCGTGACTGCACTGCATCATATCTATGACGGTCGCACATGGAGCGTCGACGACATCCTGACGCATAAGGCGACGATCGAGCGCGCCGGCATGGTCTGGTCGGTCTGCGAATCCATCCCCGTGAACTCGGCGATCAAGCTGCGTAACGATGATTGGCGGCAATATGTCGATAGCTGGAAGGACAGCCTCGCCAATCTCGGCCGCGCCGGAATTCCCGTTGTCTGCTACAATTTCATGCCGGTCGTTGACTGGACACGTACGAACCTTCGATACCCGACGGAAACCGGCGGCTTGGCGTTGAGGTTCGATATGGCGGATTTCGCCGCTTACGACCTGTTCGTGCTAAAGCGCCGCGCGGCGGAAGACAGCTACCAGCCAGAATTGATCAAGGTGGCGCGGCAACGGTTCGAGGCAATGTCGGACGAAGAGATCCTGACGCTCGAGACCAATATCATTGCCGGCCTCCCCGGAAAGGAAGGCACCCACACCCGCGAGGGCATCCGCGCTCAGATCGCCAGTTTCGACGATATTTCGTCGGACGATATGCGTGCCAACCTTGTGGAGTTCCTTAAGGAAATCGTCCCGGTCGCGGTGGAATATGGCGTCCGCCTCGGTATCCATCCAGACGACCCACCCTTCTCGCTGTTCGGTCTTCCGCGTGTTGTCTCGCATTCTGAGGACATAGAGGCGATCCTGGATGCGGTCGATCATGAGGTCAATGGGATTACGCTCTGCGCGGGTTCCTATGGATCGCGCACTGGCAACGACCTGACCGAGATGGCCACCCGGTTCTCCAGCCGCGTTCACTTTGCTCACCTCCGCAACGTGAAGAAGGAAGCGGACGGATCCTTCATCGAGTCCGATCACCTCGATGGTGACGTCAACATGGTATCGCTGATTTCGGCACTCCGTCGCGAGGAGCAGCGCCGCATGGCCGCTGGGCGGACAGACAGCAATATTCCGTTCCGACCGGATCATGGGCATCTGCTGATCGACGACCAGAACAAGGCGGTCAACCCAGGCTATTCATGCATAGGCCGGCTGAAGGGCCTGGCCGAACTTCGTGGCGTCATCGCCGCCGTTGACCAGCTGGAGTACGGCATCGGCACCTGATGGGCGGCCAACGGGATCATAATCTCGAAGGCATCCGTCTTCGAGATTTCTACATGACAACTGCGAACAATCACGCGCATGGTGACGCTGTCCGCGGATGCAAAGCCTAGACCCCGCCGACCCCTCGTCTCGCGATGACGGATCGGCAGTTCAACCCTGGCGGGCCAGACGCATGAAATCCACCGCCAGTCCGACACCAACTCAAGGGAGGAGTAGTTATGAGGACATTTTTCACCATTGCCGCGTTGGGCCTGATGGCCGGAACGAGCTTCGTCCACGCGGCTGACAAGCCGGTTGTGGCCAGCATCGTTTTCCAGGGCGACCAATTCATGAAGTCGTTGCAGGCCGGCATGCGTAGCGCGGCCGAAAAGGCCGGCGCCGAGATTCTGGAAACCAACATCGATGGCGATCAGGCCAAGGAATCGCAGGCGATCGACACTTATATCGCCCGCAAGGTCAACGCGATCGTCATCGCGCCGGTCTCCGCCAAGAACTCGGCTGCCGCCTTGAAGCGCGCCCGTGACGCCGGCATCACTGTCGTCGCTGTGAATGGTGGCCTGACGGACGGCACAATCGCCCAGGCGACCTTCTCGACATCCAACAAGGATCTCGGCATGTCGACCGGCAAGGCTGCTGCCGCTTTCATCAAGACGACGCTGTCAGGCAAGGCAAATGTCGCCATCCTCGGTTTCAAGTCGTTGTTGCCCGAGCAGAGCGGCGATCGCACCGGCGGCTTCAAGTCCGCCGCCGAAGCCGGAAACCAGATAAAAGTGGTCACCGAACAGGATGCATGGCTGCCGGAAAAGGCCGTCTCCGTGGCAACCGATATCCTGACCGCAAACCCTGACGTCAACGTCATCTATGCTGCCAACGAAGGCGGCACGGTTGGCGCGATGCAGGCGGTCCGCAATGCCGGCAAGTCCGGGTCGGTCTATGTGTTCGGCATCGACGGTTCAGAGCAACTGGCCAAGGGCCTGATGGCGAAAGACAATGTGCTGCAGGCGGTCACCGCCCAGTCTCCGTTCGCCATGGGTGCCGAGGGTGTCAACGCAGCGCTTTCGATCCTCAAGGGCGAAAAGGTCGAGCAGCAGACCACGGTGCCGGCGATCCTGCTTTCGCGCACCGAACCTGAGGGCATCAAGTCCTTCGTTCAGTCGCTGAAGAACTAAACATCTGGCGGCGCACCCATTCGGGCATGCGCCGCCTAATTCCACGGACTTGAATGGAGCAGGCATGTCGGCCGTTCTTCAACTGCGCGGACTCACAAAGCGCTACGGCGCCGTGACCGCCCTCGACGATTTCAGTCACAGCTTTGCGCGGGGACAGGTTCACGCGCTTCTAGGAAAAAACGGATCCGGCAAGAGTACGTTCATCAAGATCATGTCCGGCGCGACGGAGCCGACCGCCGGTGAAGTGATCCTGAATGACAAACCCTGCCGGTTTGCGCGGCCAGCCGAAGCGCTGGATGCCGGGATCGTCACGGTTTACCAGGAACTGAGCCTGGTCCCACATATGAGCGTTGCCGAAAACATCTTCATCGGCCGCCTGCCCAAGATTTCAGGCACGCCGTTCATCGACTGGAAAGCGCTCCGCCGCAAGGCGCGTGCGCTGCTCGACGACATGGGTGCCGGAGACATTGACCCGGACGCGACCGCCGGATCGTTATCGATCGGTCGTCAACAGGTCATCGAAATCGTCAAGGCGATGTCGTTCAACCCTTCGATCCTGCAGCTCGACGAGCCAACTTCGGCGCTGGCGCAGGCCGAGGTGCAGCAGCTGTTCACGCTCATCAAGCGCCTGCGCGATCGCGGCGTCACTATCATCTACATTTCCCACAGACTGGCAGAACTGACGGAGATCGCCGACACGGTCACCGCCCTTCGCGATGGCGTCCTCACCGGCTCGCGACCGATCGCCGAAGCGACGCCTGACGTGATCCTCGAGCTGATGTTCGGCGAGATGCAGCCCGTGAACCGGCCGCCGCACGAAAAGGACAGGGGCCGACCTGTGCTGTCGGTGCGCAATTTGTCGCTTGCGCCGAAGCTTCAGGACGTGTCCTTCGATCTGCATCATGGAGAGGTGCTTGGCATTGCCGGCATGCTTGGCTCGGGACGGACGGAACTGCTGCGCGCCATCTACGGTGCGGGACCGATGGAAACAGGCGAGATCATCGTCGACGGCAAGGCGATCAAGGATGTGTCCATCCCGGTGATGAAAGCACTCGGAATCGGCTACACGTCGGAAGACCGCAAGCACGGCGGGCTCGCTCAAATCCTGTCGAGCCACGCCAACCTTTGTCTGGCGGCAATGCAGTCGATTGCCAGGATGGGCTTCATCTCCACTGCGCGCGAAAAACCTTTCGTCGACCGCCAGATCAAGGACCTGCTGATCAAGGTTGGCGATCCCTCTTTGCCTGTTTCCAGTCTTTCTGGCGGCAATCAGCAAAAGATCGTCGTCGGCAACTGGCTGAACAACAACCCGCGCATTCTGCTCTTCGATGAGCCCGGCCGTGGCGTCGATGTGCTCGCCAAACAGCAGATCTACCAGATCATCTGGGAACAGGCGACACGCGGCCTTGCCAGCATCGTCGTATCGACAGAACTCGAAGACCTGGTCGAATGCTGCGACCGCATCCTGATTTTACGCGACGGCGTCATCGCCGACGAATTCATCAACGATCAGCTCGACCCCAAGGCGCTCTACGCGAGCTGCATGGTGCGTCGGACGCCAAACTGACAAAGAGGATATCAACGATGACAACTTCCCGCGGGACAGTCGGCGCATACGTGCGGCAGAACTCGATGCTGCTCATCCTCATCGCCCTCTACATTCTGGTTGCTGCCACCGCTCGCGGTTTCTTCACACTGGATAATCAGCTCAATATCCTGCGCACCATTGCCGTCCCGGGGATGATCGCCTTCGGCATGACGTTGCTGATCATCGTTGGCGAGATCGACCTGTCGGTCGGCTCCATGGTGGCAGCATCTGCCTGTATCCTCGCATGGTTGGTCAATGCGATCTCTGGCGGCGATTTCGAGCCGAGTGTCCTCGTCGTCGTTCTCTCGATGGTGCTGACCTTCGCGTTTGGCGCGGCTGTCGGCATCTTCAACGGCTGGCTCAGAAACCGATACATGGTGCCGACCTTCATTTCCTCGCTGGCGATGATGGCGACGCTTGCCGGGCTTGCCAATATGATCACCGACGGCACACCGATCGAATCCTTCCCTTCGTGGTATTATTTTATCGGAAGCGGGCGGATATTCAGCATCCCTGTACCGGTCTATCTCCTGCTTCTCTCCTTCGTTCTCTCCTATGTGCTGGCGAACTTCACGAGCTTCGGTCGCGCCGTCTACGCGATCGGCGGCAATGCGGAAGCTGCCCGTCTCTCCGGCCTCGCCGTCAACCGAACCAGAATGACCTGCCTCGTCATCACCAGCCTCTTCGCCGTGCTGGGGGGCATCGTCTACTCCTCGCTCCTCAACTCCGGCAATCCGACTATTGCAAAGGGCATGGAGCTGGAAGTGATCTCGGCGGTCATCATCGGCGGGGTCAGCCTGTTCGGCGGCAAGGGGTCGATCTGGGGGGCCTTCGTTGGCGTATTGTTTCTCGGCGTTCTCCTCAACGCCATGACGCTTTGGGGCTTCAACCCTTACGCCCAGCAAGTGGTCCGCGGTATTCTGATCCTTGGTGCCGTCTTCATCAACCTGATCATCGAACGCCCGCAGCTTGGCCATGCGTAACATCAACGGCGCCGACCATTCATCAGCACATATTGCCTGGGATTGCGGCGAAGCCTCGCTGCAAAGCCTCGGCGGTATGCTCGGCCCAGTGACCTTTCGGCTGCCGGACGGTCGCGAAGTGCAGCCTTTGCACGTCGCCCCTTGGGAAAACGAGGATCTGAGCGATCAGCCGCCTATCCTTCATCGGTTGCGTGGAGAGTGGCCATGCGTGCCGTTCGGCATGCAGCCGGAGGCCGCGCTTCCACAGCGCTGGCAACAGGAAGATACACACGCGACGCAACAGCTGGACGTCTCCGGATCATATCCCCATGGCTTCGGCTCGAATAACCACTGGCGTGTGACATCAATCGGCGCCTTGGCGCTAACCGCTGACATCGAGTATCCGCCAGAGAGCGCAATCTCACACCTGAGCCGTCGCATCACCGCTACTCCCGGCAAGGCAGAGCTGACGTTTGAGCTTAGCATCAATGCACGCCGCGACTGTCGCTTGCCCATCGGTCTCCACCCGGTGTTTGCCCTATCCGCCAAGCCGGGATCGATGCTGCTTGATCCGGGCACCTACGCTGCCGTCCATAGTCATCCGTTGGATGAAAGCCTCGGCCAGTCGCCTTTCGAGAGCGACACCGTCTTTCGCGACCTTTCGCGCCTCCCAACGCACGATGGCCGGACGATAGACGCATGCCAGCTTCCTCTGGCGTCGCCCTCCGAACACCTTCTGCTGCTCAGCGGCGCAAGCGGCAAGGCCGCGCTTGAAAACACTGTTGAAAGCTACGTGACTGAACTCGAATGGGATCCGGAGATTTTTCCCAGCCTGATGTTATGGATATCCAACCGTGGCCGTACGCATAAGCCATGGTCCGGACGCCATCTTGCACTCGGTGTCGAGCCCGTCCGCGCCGCATTCGATCTCGGAGAGCGCATTTCTGCGGCAACCAATCCCCTCCGCCAAGCCGGAGTTGAAACTACCTGGGCCTTTACTGCTGGAGAATGCCTCCGGACACGTTACACAATCCGGGCGATGCCTAGCGCAAGAACAGGGTAAATGTCATGGAAATGCATTCTCGTGCACAACCGAGTTTAGCCGGATACACTCTTTTTTCCTGAGCAGCTTTGAATCTCTGACCCGTTATATAGCCTGAGATTTTCTATGAAATATTGCTCCGAAGGTTTACTATGTCGACCAAGGGATCGAGAGCGGACTGGCCTGTAAGCACAATGGTCAAATGCGAACACTGGCAAATGTGTGGTTTAGTTTTTCAGTTTCGATGACCGACGCATCATCATCGCATCACCGGCGAACTCCTGCCCGAACTTGATGATCTGCGCTGGGTTGCGCCGACACTCCGGGCGGTCTCCCTTCAGGATACCACCCGACAGAGCGATGGTTTAAAGATCGACCACGAGGCCCTTGGCTTTCAAAACAGGCTCAAGGTTACTAACCTCAACAACGGACCTACCTGTCTTGTAGGCAGCGATATAGCCGGCTTCAGCATCCTCGCGCGCCTGGGCAAGTTCGGCCACCGCGAGAGCTTCGTTCCTTCGAACAACGACAAGCCCATCTGCATCGCCAACGATGATATCGCCGGGGAAAACCAGTTCATCGCCTATGGTGATCGGATCGTTCACTGTTCCCAGCGTTTCCTTAACCGTTCCCTTGATGCAGATGCTCAAGGAAAAAACCGGAAAACCGAGGTCGCGAAGCTGCAGCGTGTCACGCACCCCGGTGTCAGTCACAAGACCGCCGATGCCCTTGGCGAGGCAGGCATTGGCCAACACATCGCCGAACGAACCAGCTTCCTCGTATTCACCGGCGGAAACGACGACGATGTCGCCCGGTTGGGCATAATTGATCGCCAGCTGCAGCATGATGTTGTCGCGTGGCGCGCATTTCACCGTAAAGGCCGGCCCGCACAATTTCATCCGGTAATCGATCGGCTTCAGGCGCGAGGAGAGCGCGCCCTTGCGCCCCTGCGCCTCGTGCAGTGTCGCTGGCGAAAATTTGGCGATCGCCTCGATGGCTTCCCGGCTTGGACGGTCAGGCATTTGCTTGATATGGATCATGACAACCTCGTATGATGGGGCTTAGTGGTTTTTCTGGATAGCGGAGAGGAAACCCCGCACGTCCGGGTGGGTCTCGGCGGAAAAGAAAAGCTCGGGCTTGGCGTCGAAGGTCAACTCACCGCTCTTCAGGAACCAGATGCGGTCGGCCACCTCACGGGCAAAGCCCATTTCGTGGGTGACGCACATCATCGTGATGCCCTCGCCGGACAACTGGCGCAGCAGCTTCAGCACTTCGCCGACCATTTCAGGATCGAGCGCGCTGGTCGGCTCGTCGAGAATCAGCACCTCGGGCTTCAGGATCAGTGAGCGGGCAATCGCCACGCGCTGCGACTGGCCGCCGGAAATATCGGCCGGAAGCGAATTTGCCTTATCGGCAAGCCCGACCCGCTCCAGCATCAAAAGTGCTGTCGGCAGTGCCTCCTTGCGCGATTGCTGCCGGAGCCGACGCAAGGGCAGCATGACATTGTCGACGACGCTCAGATGCGGAAACAGATTGAACTGCTGGAAGACGAAGCCGATGCCGGTTCTCAACGTGTTGACGTTGACCGACCTGGCATGGATGTCCGTCCCGCCGACCGTAATCGTGCCTTGCTGGATAGGCTCCAGCCGGTTGACCGTTCGCACCAGGGTCGATTTGCCGGAACCGGAAGGCCCGCACAGCACGATGGTCGTTCCCTTGTCGACCGTCGCCGAAATGTTCTTGATGACCTTGAGAGCCCCGAACCACTTGGAAACGCCTTGAAACTCGATCATGCCATCGCCTCCACGACCACGCGCCCCGTCCGCCTGTTGGCGATCCGCCGCTCCAGCCAGTTCGTCGCCTGGCTCAGCGCAAAACAGAGGATGAAATAGGTGGCGGCCAGGATGCCGAAGATCTGAAGTGGCTTGGTCACTTCGTTCGAATTGACCTGCAGCATCACATAGGAAAGCTCCGACACGGCGATGATCGATCCGAGCGACGATTCTTTGATGATGGTGGTCAGCTGGTTGACGATGCCGGGAATGACATTGAAAATCGCCTGCGGCAGGATCACCCGGAAGGTCGTCGGAACATATCCGAGCCCCAGTGCCTTCGCGGCCTCCATCTGGCCCTTGGGCAAGCCCTCGATCCCGGCAGCGATGATCTCACCGAGATAGGCGGCCTGATAGATTACGATGGCGATGATCAACGTATAGGTCGCGTCGATCGGAAAACCGATCACCATCGGCAGCGCGAAATAGGCCCAGAAGATCAGCATCAGAAGCGGAATGGCGCGCACGCAATGGACGAACCCGCTCGCAATGGTCTTCGCCGGACCTGACGGGCCGGTTCTCGCCAGCGCGATCAGCACCGCGCAGGGAAAAGTGACAGCGAGACTGACGATCGAGATGATCAGCGTCAGCGCCAGACCGCCCAGCTTCCCATGCGGATATTCTCCGACCAGCAGCATGAGACCGTATTCACGAAGGATCTCCAGCATTATTTCACCCTCAGACGGAAGCGGTCGGACAGAACGGAAGAGAGCCACATGATCGCAAACGAGATCAGCATGTAGATCGCCGTCGCAATTCCGTAGGCTTCGAAGATCCGGAAGGATTGTTCCTCGATATAGCGCGCCTGATAGCTCAGTTCCGCGACACCGATGCCTGCGGCAAGGCTTGTGCCTTTAAACAGGATCAGCGTCTGGCCGAGCAGGGCCGGAAGCGCCAGTCGCCAGGCCTGGGGAAGGATGACCCAGCGCATTGCTCCGAGATAGGTGAGGCCGATCGAACGGGCTGCCTCCATCTGCGCGGGGTGGATCGAGCGCATGCCGCTGCGGAAATCTTCCGACATATAAGCGGCCTTGTTGAGCGCCAGCGCCATGATCGCATAACCGATCTCCGCCCCGACATCGTTGAGATAATCGTTGACGGCATCGGGCAGCACGACGGCAAACCCGAAATACCAGACGAACAGCTGGATCAGCACCGGAACATTGCGGTGATATTCAACGAAGGCAGCGACAAGCAATTGCGTCGGACGAAACTCGATGGCCCGGATGACCGTGAGAATTATCGCGAGCACCAGCCCGAAAACCCACGACAGAACGAACAGGACCATTGTCGTCTGAAGCCCCTGCAGGATGAGGTCGAGATACTCACCCTGCAGGACTTTACCAAAATCGAGCTGGTAACCCATGATACTGCAAGCCTACTTCGTTCTTCAGGATCAGTTCGTGAACCAGGTTGCCTGCGGCTTGCCGAATTCGAACTTTCGCGTTGCCTTCAGATCCGAGTCCTTGCCAAGCCACTTGTCGTAGAGCTTCTGCCCCTCGCCACTTGTCTCAAGGCTTGCCAGGAATTCGTCAGCGGTCTTCACCAGCTCCGGAGAGCCCTTGCGAAAGGCAAAACCAGACGGCATCGACAGAAGCGGTTCGTCGAGGAAGCGCAGTGCCTTGATCTCGTCGCCGGCATTGCGCTGGACCGCCTTGCCTTCGGAATAGCGATAGACCGTCGCCTTGACCTTGCCCTGCTGGAGAGCGAGGAACGATGCAGCGCTCGTCTCGAACGAAAGCACGCGGGCATCGGGAAGTCTCTTTTCCGTCAGCGGAATGAGAACGGATCCCTTAACGAGACCGATACGCTGTCCGGACAGGTCATCGACGGTCTTGATCGGCGAAGCATCCAGCACGACAAAATTGAAGTCTTCTGCAATGTAGGCGCCACTGAAATCGACCTGCTCGGCGCGCTCTTTGCTGTAGCTGAGGAGTGACGCCAGAATATCGACGCGGCCTTGGGTCAACTCCGCCATCCGAGTTTGCGGTGAGACTGGCGTGAGTTGTGGCTTGACTCCAATATACTTGGCAAACATCCCGCAAAGCTCGATCTCGTAACCGGCCGGCTCTCGTGTTTTTGGATCCTGGAAGCCAAGTGGCGGCGAGTTCGTCAACACGCCGCAGTTAAGTGTTCCTGCGGTCTTGATGTCGTCGAGCTGATCGGCAGAGACAATGGTTGAAAGGGTGGCCGCGCTGGCAAAAACTGCGGCAGCCAGAAATAGCTTCAGTTTCATTTGTTCCTCCTCCACAGCGATCCTCGCGCTGTCAGGGTATTTTAGGTATGGACGACTATCTAAACAAATATATATTGGAGATATCAGCTATATCGATTTGATATATACCCCTTCGGAGTATGACATGGCTCTCGACCTGCTGAAGATGCGCTACTTCACCAAGATTGCCGAACTGGGGTCATTCACACGCGCCTCTAGCGAACTCGGTGTCGCACAGCCTGCGCTCAGCCTGCATATACGCGGGCTCGAAGACCAGCTGGGTGTGCAACTGTTGAACCGGACACCGCGAGGCGTGATCGCCACCGAGGCAGGGCGGACCCTTTTGTCTCATGCCCAGGCGATCCTTCGTGCAATCGACCAGGCAGAAGCGGCGACCAAAGAACAGGCGAAATACCCGACGGGCGATGTCTCGCTCGGCATTCTGAGTTCGATTTGCCCGACGCTCTCCATTCCGGTGATCGAGGAGTGCTCCCGACGATTTCCGAATATCCGCCTGACGCTTAGCGAGGGTGATAGCCAGGGGCTTCGGGCAGCAGTGAATACGCGTGTCCACGATCTTGTGGTTACGCTAGACAGTGTCGCCAAATCGACATCCGCGCCCCTCTTCGATGAAGTGCTCTATGTAGTCGGCCCTTCTGGACAATTTGCTCCCAACGCCGAGTTAACTGTGGAGCAAGCCCTCAGCCTACCACTGATCCTGCCCACACGCCGCCACGGAATCCGTATTCTGCTTGAACGGCAGGCTTTGATATTCGGCCGAGAGCTCAATATTGCCCGCGAAATCGAAGGTGTGGCAAGCACGAAAGCGGCAATCCGCGCCGGTCTCGGGCTGACGATCCTTGGGCGCGGCGCGATCCATGCCGAGCAAGAAAATGGAACTCTCTCCACAATCGCCCTAACGCCCCCTGGCCTCACTCGCCGCCTCGTTCTCGATATGCCGGTCAACCATCCGCCGACGCGAGCGGTGATCGAGGTGAGAAAAATTTTGCTCGCCGTCGTTAAAAAACTCGGTACCGAAGGGCATTGGGCTTATCTCTGATCAACCCCCGTCCGGAACGTTAGCAGATGCAACAGAGGCGGCCTCGTTCGGCCACTCTATACGCAAAACGGCAACGAGAATGCGATCTGATCCTTCGTCGCATAGCTGCGGTCCAAGGCGATCTCAAAGGCCGAAAGCGCATCGTCGAGCGGCACGGTTTGGGTGTCAGCGGTTTGACGTCGATGAGCCAGCGCGTCCGCGAGACATCAGTTGCAAAACCGGAAGGAACCGCGCAGGTCGAGTTCTTTGGCGGTGATCGCCATCATGGACAGGCCTCATGTCACCTCCGAGGCTGAGTTGGAGCCACCTTGAAACCCAAAAAGACTGAATGCCGGTCTTGAAAGGATCCGAGCCTTCGAAACCGCCGCCCTTGAAACGATGAAGGGAAAGGCTTGCACCTATCCCTTCGCCTTTTGCGCGCCACGCTAATCTACTTTGCCGACAAGTCTTCCATGAAGAATTCATAGTTGTCGGCATTGTCGACGGCTTCATTGGGATTGCCGACTGCCCGTTTCTGGGCATTCGTCCGGCCATAGGTGTGGTCCTCGGTATCGGCCACTACATGGGTCAGTTCGTGCAGCAGCGTGCCGGAGCGCGAATCGTCGCCGGTCAACGGGGCCTTGAAGAATGCGGCGCACAGCCCGATATAGTCCATACCGTGGGTTGTCAGGGCAAAAGTGCCGTTACCGCAGCGTTGCGGCATGCACTCGACGGAGAATGTTTCCTTGCGTTGCAGAAGATCGCGCACGCCGCCGATCGTGCCTTGCACTCTCGTCAACCGGGTCTGGTTGGCCTTACCGAACCAGGTCTCATAAAGCGGCGACGTGTTTCCCACGTTCATGCCCTCAACTGCATTCGCGGCTTTTTTTGCGATCGGCAAAATCCTGGCAAATGCTTCGTCCGTCGAGGTGCGCTGCTCCTTTGTGCAATTCGCGTCATATTTCAACTTGGCGGCCTGGGCTTGGCCGGCAACCGCGAGCAACACGCCCAGAGCCAGCGTCGTGCATGATTTATGTGGATGGATGGATGACATGGGTGATCTCCTTGATGAGAAATGCACTGCTCGCCCGAGGTGAGGCAGCCCGGCATTTCCCGGTTGGTCTGATGATATGATGAGACCGGCACGAGGGCCGGCGGCAGTCATTGGGAACGTCAGTCCTCAATGGTCATGTTCATCGTCGTACCGCGGATAGTGACAATCCTGTCGCGGTCGAGGGTCGGATAGGATTTGAACGCCGTGTGGTGCTTGTCCCAGGCTATCCATGTGTCGTTTGTGGCCTTCACCATGAAATCCCGGGCGTCGCCTGGGAATGGCGGCAGGGTACAATCATAAGGGTTTGTCTTGCCGCCCGAACTCCAGCTTCTCGAGGTAAAGACGGTCTTGTCGTCGGTGCTCGCAGCCTCATCCACTTCGTTCCAGGTTACATCGAATTTGGCCGCGTAACCGCCGCGATGGCGAACGGTGATCAGTCGATCCGAAAGCACCTTGCGGTCAACTTCGACATATCTGGTGGTATTTCTGATCTCTGACACCCTTGCCGATTTCAGGTCAGCCACGACATACGAAATCGGGTAGCCCAGATTGTCCTTTGACAAGACAATACCCTTTTCGATGACTTCCCTGATTTTATCGATCTCGCCAACCAACAGAGGCGTCGAAGCCTCGCCGGCGCCAAGTACGATCGCCTGGAATGATGAGGCATTGGCGATGCTCTCATATTTGACCTTGGTTTCGGCGGTCACCTCGACACCGCCGGTCGAGAAGTCAAGTGCAGCTTCGGCGTCGTGTTCGCTCACATGCTCGCTTGTCCGCATCTGAACGATCATGATCCGGCCGAAGTCGACGCTGCGCACAAATCCGGGTGGCTCGGTATTAGCCATGTTGGCCTTTGACAGGGTGACATTCGCGTCGAAGACATCGCCGGCTTCCTGCGGATCCTGCGCGACCACCGTGTAGTAGATCTGGCGGAATACCCGGTAGACAATGGTCTCGCTGTCAGTTGAAGACCATTTCAGGTTGGCGGTGGCACTGTTCTTACCCCATTGGGCGCCGAAACCCAGCGATATGCCGATCTGTTCCTGGGTGTATGATTTATGAGAGCTTGAGAAGGCGCGCATTGGCGGGAAGTAGCCGCCGGTGTCCTTCAGCCAGCTGTTAACGGTCTTCTCGATGGCGATCGACACGGATGTGTAGTCTGGCTTTTCAAGCCGGACTTCACTTCGCTCTTCCAGGCCAGGCAATTCCACCCGCAGGGTCAGGGGTGACCGGGCAAAACGATAGGGCGTGGGGCGCCCTTCCGCCAGGGTCTGGTCCTGTTTGATCACCGCGCCTGGAAATATCACCCCGGCCGCGGGGTTCAACAGCGCGCTGGATTCGATCTTCTGATCAAGGTTGATCTCACGCTTGCTGCAGATGATCACCGAGCCGGACGCGCGTTCGCGGTTGGGAAACTTGGGCTGGGACGTTGGCTGCAAATCCAGCGCCAGCAGTCTGTCCAGATCATAGTCAAGGCTGTTGATGTAGTTTGAATTTTTGGACATGGCATCCTCCGTTGATGGGCAACGGGGGGATGTTGCTTTCGTCGCGTCGTCTGCGGCAGTGCAACCCCGTATCAATTGAGGGCAGCGCGTATCAATCTGGATCCGATTCCGCCAAGGCCGACCTGGCGTGGCGCAGGGGGCTGCGGCGAAACTCGCCGGGCGTCATGCCAAAGCGCTTGGCAAACTGGCGGTTGAAGGTTCGCAGGTCGATGAAGCCATTGCTCAACGCCAGGGTGGCGATCGGCGTCCGGCTCGGCGCAGTCTGCAACAGTTTGCCGATGCGCTCCAGCCGCGCCATGCGGATGGCGCCAGCCACCGTGATGTCGCGGTCGGCGAAACAACGATAAAGCGTGGCGCGCGAGCAATGAATACCATGCGCCACCGCGTCAGCATCCAGCGTCATGTCGTTCAGATGCGCGTCGATATAGCGGGTCGCCGCCACGAACAACGCGCGGCGCGCCATCGGCGCATCGCCAGCGCCGTGTTCCTGATAGACCGAACGCAACGCGCCCAGGGTCAGGTCGGCGACGCTGCCGAACACCATGCCTTTTTCCGTTGCCGACATCTGGTCGATATATTCGGCCAGCAATTGCAATTGAGCTCTGAGGAAAGGGGCCAGTCGTGATTTATGCAGCGCTTCGACAATCCGCTCTTCCGCCGGCACGTCGCCATTGAAGGCCTCCACCAGTGCGTTGCGGCGCAAGGTCAGGGCAATGGCCACATGGCTGGAGCGCCAGGCCACACGCGAGGGTCTGGTCGGATCGTAGACGAAAAATTCATTGGGACCGGCGGTCAGGACCACGCCGGTCGATGTTGTATGCTGGCGTTGGCCTGTCAGGATCAAGCCGATGGCGATATCATCATGCGCGCTCGACAGCGCGCCCGTTGACGGTCGGCTGCCCGAAATGGCCTCTGAGCGATAACGGAACAACGTGCCTGTCGGTGTCACCGTGCCCGTGGCGTCGGCCTGGAAATCCAGGCGTTGCGTATCGTTGGGCGCATCCGGCTCGAAATCGTAGAACGCGACATTCGTCCAGGCATCGTACCGCTGGTGCGGCGCCACCTCCTGGCTGGTCATTGACAACTGGACGCTTTTGCGCGGCGCACCGGCATCTGGTGTCCATTTACCTTCCGCTGGCGACCACAACCAGATTTCCGGAGCCCAGGCTCGCTGTTTGCCAGAAGGGTCCGATGCGTTATCCGCCATGATCTGTTGCGAAGCGCCGCCCTGATAGAGTCTCTAACAGCCGCGGAGCAGCTGCTATCTCTGGGTCGTCATCAAACATGGACATCCGTTTTCTCCGAACGCTACGCGAGATCCGTTTTGGCGAAGTCATTGCCTTTGTAAAGTAAAGGGCGACATTCTCCGCTCCATTGCAATGATCCGACACTGGCCACACCAATGCGTGCGGACTTCAGGTGAAAACTTGTTCGTTGTCGAGCTCATATCGGCTCCACTTTCTCAGAGGTTGGAGCCTCCGGCAAACAGTTGACGCCGCGGGATGACCTTTATGGGAACCCGCAACGCAGTCCCCGATCCGTTCGACCTTAGCGGGGGATTTTGAACAGTTCTTGTTCCACCCCAATAAAGAAGGCTCTGCGGGCTCGATTCAAATCAACCGATCTCAGAGTGAGTAAAATATTACATTACGGTTGTAAATCAACACTATATCAACAACTTAAATTCAACCTCAAATAAGCTTAACAGTGATTTAATGACTTATACAAATATTACCAATCGTGATCTTGGTGTAGAGGCGCGAACAGTAAAACCCGATCTGAACGATAACGATGACGTTCACCTCACATTTTTGATTCTCCCACTCCTGTTCGGGGACAGCAATCATGTCGCTCATGCAAAATCTACGGATCAGAACCAAAATTCTGTCACTTATTCTTCCCACCTGTTTAATTGGAGTGGGCGGCGCCCTCTACGTCTCAAGCAACTTCAAAGCAGCCGATACCGAATACTCCGAATTCATCGCTAATGATGGGAACGCGGAGATCGATATGGCAATCGCCAGCCAGCGCCTGGTTGCAATTGTCTATGATGCCTATCAAGTATTTTTATATGATCCCGGCTCTGCTGGTATGAAAAGGGCAACAAACGATTACGCGGCAAGTAAAAATCGCGCTCGCGAGCTGATTGGTAACGCCATAAGCCTGTTGCCCAACGAAAGAGAAACGCTGGCGTCATTTGAGGCTGAAGCGAATTCTGTCATCGAAGTCACAGATAAAGCTGTTGCTGCTCGGTCGGAAAATCGGAACGAGGACGCGAAGGCACTTCTGGTACAGGCTGACGAGAAGATTGCAAGTACTTTGGGGGAAATGCGCAGTTGGATCAATAATTACAGTTTAGGCATCAAGGAACAGTCTGGGCTACTGTCCAAAAACACCAACAACACAATAATTTATGCCTTGGTGGCACTTGCTGCAATATTTTCAGCCGCTCTCTTGATTGCTGTGACAGTTACCAAACGAGAAATCACCTCTCCGATAGAGCGACTTCGTCTGCGTATGATGTCGCTAGCATCAGGGCAGGTTGAAGAAGCCGTGCCAGGGTCAGACCGCGGTGACGAACTTGGCAACATGGCGTCGGCGGTGTTGGTCTTCAGGAATAACGCGATTGAAAAGGATCGTCTTGAAACACAAACCAATGCCGATAAAGCTCTGTCCGAACGTGAAAGACTAGATCGCGAAAGGCAGAAAGCTGCGGACGCAACTAATATCAAGTTTGCAGTGGACTCACTGGCTGACGGGCTACAGCTTCTGGCTAACGGTAACGTGGGACACCGTATTCTCACTCCCTTTAGTGGCGCGCTCGATGAGCTGCGTCTGAACTTTAACGGTTCGCTTGAGAAACTTCATGGCGTTCTCCGTTCTGTGGGACACAACGCAGCCGGCATTGATGCTGGCGCAAATGAGATCAGGGCCGCGGCTGACGATCTCTCAAGACGAACGGAACAGCAGGCTGCATCAGTCGAGCAAACAGCAGCCGCACTTGAGCAAATTACGATGACAGTGAAGGATTCTGCGCGGCGAGCAGACGATGCTGGCAAGCTCGTAACAAAAGCTCGAAGCGGTGTAGAACACTCCGGTGTGTTAATGCAAAATGCGATTGCAGCGATGATGGAAATCGAGCGGTCCGCAGGCGAGATGGGCAATATTATCTCCGCTATCGACGAGATCGCTTTTCAGACAAACCTCCTGGCACTGAATGCGGGTGTTGAAGCAGCACGCGCTGGTGAAGCGGGGAAAGGCTTCGCGGTCGTGGCGCAGGAGGTCAGGGAGCTCGCCCAGCGCTCGGCGGCAGCCGCGAAGGAAATCAAAGGGTTGATTGCAACATCCGGCTCTCAAGTGCAGACGGGCGTAAACTTGGTGAAGCGAACAGGAGATTCATTAGAGGTGATTGTCTCCGAGGTTCGCGAAATCAGCATCCACGTTAGCGCGATCGTCGAGTCCTCTCGCGAACAGGCGACTGGATTGCAAGAGATCAATACTGCGGTCAACGTAATGGATCAGGGAACCCAGCAGAATGCAGCTATGGTAGAGCAATCGACGGCTGCAAGCCACGGTCTCGCGCGCGAGGCGGCATCACTCAATCAGCTGCTAGCCCAATTTGAGTTGAGTGATACCAAGACAGCAGAAAAGTCATTCCGTCCTCGGCAAGCCGCCTAGCTATCTTTAGCGTTTCGACACCAAAAAAGCAGTGCCGCGCATATGTGATTGCACAGCACTGCTGAATTTGTTTCACGCCACTAGAAAAGGCTGACGGGAAAGCGCGTGAAGTGACCGAACGCGAGAAACCAAGGCGTATACGTTGTTAGATCTTGATGGGATGTGAACCCTCGTTCGGGGAAAATACAGAAGCCTGCCTGGCGTTCTCAGTAGGTCTCATGTGAGCTCGTCAATTTTGAAGCTGAAGGGCGTACCGTGTATGCCGCCGCTCTCCGGTGCGTGCAAGGGCGCCGATCTCGACAAGTTGCTGAAGGTCGCGTGTCGCCGTTGCCCGCGATGTGGCAGTGATCGAAATGTAGTTTTCCGCGCTGAGCCCACCTTTGAAGCCTGTAATACCCTCCCGAAATATGCGTTCGATAACCTTCTCCTGGCGCTCATTAAACCGCCCACGAAATCGATCGTAGAATTTCGCCTTGTCGATGAAGAAGGCTATCCGTTCGAGCGTTGCCTGTTGGGCTTCCAGGATTGTCTGCGAAAAATAGACGACCCATCCAGTGATATCGAGCATCCGTTGGTGACGTTCAAGCTCCGAGTAGTAAGCCTTTCGGTTTCGCTCGATCGTAAATGCGAGCGAGATCAGGCTCGGCTGTCCGATATTCTGCGCCAGGGATTTCTCCGCCAAAGCGCGGCCAATTCGACCATTGCCATCCTCGAACGGGTGTATGCTTTCGAAATGGAGATGCCCTATGGCCGCGCGGGTTAACGCTTGCAGAGGTATTGGTCCGTTTGGACCGGACCCGTTGAACCAGGCGATGAAGCGTTCCATCTCCGGCCCTACCTGACGTGAGGCGGGCGCCTCGAAATGTATTGTAGGCTTGTCCAGACGGCCCGACACAATCTGCATTGCATCTTCATGGCGACGATAGGAGCCGATCGTTTCAATGTACCGGTTTCCAGCCATCAGCATCGAATGCCAATGGAAAAGCTCGTCGTGGCGCAGTTCGTCGGACCAGTTGCGATAGACATCTGCCATCATCTCGGCGATCCCGCGCTCCTGGGGACGAACCGTGCGGTTATCCGTGTTGAGCCCAAACTGTCGACGCAGCGATGACTGGACGCTTGCGCGATCGAGGAATTCACCTTCGATCTCGGATGTTTTGACCGCCTCGTCACTCAGCAATTCAATTCGGAGCTGACTGCTGTCGTCCTCACTGAAATGCCGAACGGCCCCAATAATCTCGCCGGATGACTGAAGGAATTTCCGCTCGAACGAGACTATGCTCGCGGCATCATATGAGAAATTTGGCCAATTGGCGTTCTGCCAGTTCCATTGCATGAGTTATAGCTACCGTTTCTATAACTCACAATCACCTGAATATTGAGTTATTGCAAATCATTTTATCACTCAACGGCGCGTAGAAAACGCCTCAAACCCAATTGGAGATGGTCTCGCAGGTAAGCCGCCAGCCGCAATCCTTTCTTAATGGCGCGCGTCTATTCCGCTCGCCCTCGGCGCTGATGCCGAAAGAAATGGAATAAGCATGCCCAAATACGATCTTTCATCACGTCATTTTCAGCGAAAAATCTCCGAATTCTGCGATATGCGCATTGCTCCGATCTCATCAAGACGAGTTCTGGAAAATGTCCGGCCCTACCTCATCAGCCTGATCATCTACCGCAAAGCACCACCAATGTTGAACGGCCGTGTTGACTGGATCGATCTTTCGCAAGCCTGCGGGATCGAAGCAGAGCTTACGCCCACATTGAAGAAGGAACTCCGCGTCGGGCTGGACGCTATCGTTCGCTGGCTCGGTGCATCACCTGTGCCTATGACATCCTGTACTTCCCTTATCCAATCATGTTCACCGCCGAGCAGGCGGCACGCATCAAAGCCTGGGTGGAAAAGGGCGGCACACTCATTGCCGAGGCCTGCCCCGGCTATTTTGGCGACCGCGGTCATGTTGGACAAGTGCAACCGAATATGGGGCTAGATACGCTTTTCGGCGTTCGCCAGGCCGATGTCGAATTCATGCCCGATATCGGCGACCGCATCAAGTTCAGGTTCGGCAACACGGCGGTTGATGGCAGCGGCTATCTGCAATCCTACACCCTGAGTGGCGGCAACGGCCGCGGCGACTTTTCGGACGGACGTCTGGCCGTGGAAAACAGCTTCGGCAAAGGGCGCACACTCCTGATCGGTACCAACCCCTCCGTTGCCTATCACCAGACCGATGGTAAGGCGAATGGCAGGTTCTTTGCCGAACTCCTGGAATGGAGCGCGGCTACGCCGCATGTAACCCTCTCGAACAGGGCGGTGTTCGCCCGCGTACACAAGGGTGAAAGCGGCTGCTTCCTGTGGCTAGTCAACCCTTCACGTACACCACAGACCATCGAGGTGTCGATTGCCGAGGGACTTGGCAAACTTGCGGCGGGACCGGCGATCTGGCCCATCAGCCATGTTCACGGCGACACGACGAGCGACGTCGTTCCGGCCCGGGATGTGCTGATCCTCAAACTTGCATAATCACCAGGCGACACCTCCCAATAAACCCACGCGGTTGTCCTGTAATCGCATGGCCAAACCAGGATTCATTTGTTCTTGATGGGATGCGAACTTTCGACCCGCTGGGGCGGAGATGGAAATTGCGGTCCCAAGAATAGCTAAGGCATACAGTTCTGCGCAAAAACCGGTTGATGGCGGGCTCCATTGGCACCGGAGCACTCCGCTTTAAAAATCCAAAAATACCACCTGTCTCGTATTAAATGTTGCATTCCCAACATTAATATTGTTGGATTTGCCAACCATATTCAAAAGCGGGCGCGGTAAATGTTGTATCATACAGATTTTCTTTCGAGGCTGGAGCAAGGCCTCAAAAACCTCTCCCCGGTGTGGGGCCTTTCGCCGGACGCCAATCTAGCACTCCTGACGATTTCGGAGAACGCGACCTTTCGTATTGCCGACGAGACCACGGGGAGGAATCTGATCGTACGTGTGCATCGCCCCGATTACCACACCGAAGCGGAGATCCTGTCCGAGCTCGCATGGATCGATGCGCTGCGGCAAGACGGAGTGGTTGTTACGCCGCGGCCGGTCACAGCAAACGACGGCAGCCTCCTGCAGATCTTCTCAGACGGCAAAACCATGCGCCATGCCGTCGCCTTCGAATACATGTCCGGCAAGGAGCCAGATGCTGAATCCGACCTCGTCCATTGGTATAGAACGCTCGGAGAAATCAACGCGAAACTGCACGCCCATAGCCGCAGATGGACGCGACCGGAGAACTTCGTTCGCAAGACATGGGATTTCAACCGGATCCTCGGGGACAGAGCCTATTGGGGTAACTGGCGCAACGCCCCTGGGCTTACGCTTGAGGGCAGGACCGTTTTAGAGAGAACGTACGCGCTGCTCGAAGCTCAGACCTCTTCCTACGGCTATGGCGAGGACCGATTCGGTCTTGTTCATTGCGACATGCGCGCCGCCAACCTTCTGGTCGATGATGACAGACTTGGAGTGATCGATTTCGACGATTGCGGTCTGTCCTGGTATGCTTACGATTTTGCCGCCTCGGTGAGCTTTATGGAGCATGAGCCCTTCATCCCCGACCTAAAGGCTGCCTGGCTCGAAGGCTATCGCCGTGTCACTCCTCTCGATGCGCAACATGAGGCTGCGCTGCCGATGTTCATCATGCTTCGCCGCATGCAACTCACGGCGTGGATCGCTTCCCACGCCGAAACGCCGACGGCCCAATCCATGGGCACGGGCTATACCGATGGCACCGTGGCGCTCGCAGAGCGCTATCTGGCAGAGCACCGTTGAGGAGAGCCCCATGAGCATCGCCACCAAGGAAATTCTAGATCTCAATCGTTTTGATGCAAGCCGTACCGAGGGCTTTCCGGCTGAACTTGCGCAGCGCGTCGCCAAGCGCCAAGCAACTTTTGGAGCCTCATCCGTACTCTTTTACGAGCAGCCGATCGAAATGGTGCGCGCCCAGGGCGCCTACCTATATGACGTCGGCGGACGCAAATATCTCGACGTCTACAACAACGTCCCGTCGGTCGGCCACTGCCATCCGCGCGTGGTCGAGGCTGTTAGTCGACAGGTTGGCGAACTAAACATCCACACGCGCTACCTTAACCGCGTCGTCGAGTCCTACAGCGAAGCGCTGCTGTCCAAATTTCCGGCAGGGCTCAGCAATGTCGTTCTGACCTGCACCGGCAGCGAGAGCAATGACCTCGCCATGCGCATCGCCCGCATCGGGACTGGCGCCGAGGGCTTCGTCGTCACCGAGGCAGCCTATCACGGTAATACTGCGCTGGTGACCGAGATTTCCCCCTCCTCGCTGCGCAAGCGCAAGCCCGCCCCCTTTGTGGCGATCATTCCGGCGCCTGCGGCCCGTGGCGGCTTGAGCGTTGCCGCAAGCTTTGCCGCATCTGTGGAACAGGCGATTAACGAGCTCAAATCGCGCGGCATCAAGTTCGCCGCATTGATCATCGATACGATCTTTTCCAGCGACGGTATCTATGCCGATCCTGCCGGCTTCCTGAAGGAGGCGACGGATGTGGTGCATCGTGCTGGTGGCTTATTGATCGCCGATGAGGTCCAGCCGGGTTTCGGCCGGACGGGAGGTAGCCTTTGGGGTTTCGAACGCCATGGCGTGACGCCCGACATCGTCACGATGGGCAAGCCAATGGGCAACGGCTTCCCGATGGGTGGCGTCGTAACGCGACCTCACCTGCTCCAAAGATTCTGCGAGGAAACTGGTTACTTCAATACCTTCGGCGGCAATCCGGTAGCCGCCGCCGCTGGCCACGCCGTACTCAGGGTAATCGAGGATGAAGGTCTGATCGAACGCTCGGCATCTGTCGGTGGCCATTTCAAGCAAACGCTCCTGGCTTTGCAAACTCGACATTCGGTAATCGGCGATGTGCGGGGGGCTGGTCTTTTTATCGGCCTCGATTTTGTCAATCCCGCCACAGGGGAGCCTGATACGGCGATTGCAACGAATGTGATCAATAAATTAAAGCAAAACGGTATTCTGATCGGGGCAGCAGGGAAGTATGGCGCAACGCTGAAGATCCGCCCGCCACTATGTTTTTCGGACGAAGATGCTGATCTCTTTTCCGGCACGCTGGACGGTATCCTAAAAGCGCGTTGAGCCGCCTGAAGACCTCGCAGACAAGCCGGACGACGATATCGTCCGGCTGTTCCCATTCTAGCCCATCGCTTCCAGCGCTCCGAGCGATTCCGGCAAGGTTTGACCGCCATCGACAACGATCGCCTGGCCGGTGATGTACGCTGCCTCTTCTGATGCGAAAAACAATGCGGCGTTCGCTATGTCCGCTGGCGCGCCAAGACGGCGTAACGGCACAGAAGCCTCCATCGCGGCGATGTAGTCTGGACCGTTGTCCTCAAGCCCCTCAGTCATGATATTGCCCGGCATAACGGCATTGACTGTAATGTTCTTCGGCGCCAGTTCAATCGCAGCCGTGCGCATGAAGCCGAGTTGGCCTGCTTTGCTTGCCCCATAATGCGACCAGCCGGGGTATCCAGTAATCGGGCCGGTGATCGATGAGGTTATAATGATACGGCCTGAACCGGCCTTCGTCATGGTTGGCAATACGGCGGAAACGCTGAGAAAGGTACTTTTGAGATTGGTCGAAATCACCTGGTCGAAGTCGGCCATCGTCATTTCGCCCAGCTTGGCCGCCGGGAAGATGCCGGCATTCGCGCACAGGACCGCCACCCCGCCATAGCGGGTTACGGCTGCATCAACCATCGCTTTGCAGCCCTCCTCGGTACTAACATCCGCGGCGAATCCCGAGCTATTGGCTCCGATTTCGGACGCCACCCTGTCGGCATCGACCTGACTGCGCGACACAACGAGGACGTTCAGGCCGGCCTCCCCGAAACGTAATGCTATGCCCTTGCCAATCCCTCGGCTTGCGCCGGTAACGATGACGGTTTTTCCTTGCAGTGACTTCAACATGTTCCACTCACTTTTTTGTTGTAATTTCCACAAATTCACCTCTCGCCGCTGCATCAATTTGAGGCGTCGGATCAAAACATCGGCACGCAGCTAGCGTCATCTGCACAAAACAAATGCATAGTAATATTAGATCGTTAGCGTTCCGATGCCGCAGCAATTGCGTTGGTCTTTGGATGTTTGCAGTCTAATCGCGCTTCGCACAATGAAGCAGAAAATAGATGTTGTAAATCACACATTTTTACGACAAAGTTCCAACATAAATGATCCACAAGCCACTCAAGCGGCCTAGAAAAAGGGGAACAATTATGATGAAAATCTCCAGACGCAACATGATGCAGATGATGGGCGCGGCCGCTTTTGCCGGCCCACTGGCAAGCGCCACCCGTGCCTTCGCGGCTCGCGAGAAAGAGCTCAATATCCTGTGCTGGGAAGGCTACAATTCCGCCCAGGTCCTGGATCCGTTCCGATCCAGCCAGTCAGCTACGGTCAAGGCTGAAAGCCTGACCAACGACCCGACCATGATCAACCGCCTTCGCGCTGGCGAGACCAAAATCTGGGACCTCATTAACGTCAACAATCCCTGGGCCCGCAAGGTCATGGGACCGGCCGGTCTGATCAAGCCGCTGCCGCGCGCCGAGTTCGAGCCCTATTTCGATACTATGCTCCCCAATTTCAAGGCGCCTTATCGCTGGGCAATGAGCGACGACGGCAACGACCTGCTCGGCATGGCGCAGCGCTTCGGGCCCTACAGCTTTGTTGTCAACACCGACAAAGTCAGCAAAGCAACGGCGGAGGAACAGGGCTGGGACCTGTTCAACGACGCTTCGCTGGCTGGCAAGTACGGGATACAGGAATCCGATGACTGGAACGTCTTCAACATCTTTCTCATTGCCGGCATAGACCCGTTCAAGGAGCACACGGAGGAGGAGTTCAAGGCCTTCGCCGAAACCGCAGAAAAAGTTTTCAAGGGCGCCAAGATGGTCGGCGACATGGCGTCACTCAACCAGGCTCTCGTCTCGGGCGAGATCGACCTTTATATGACTGGTGGCACCTATTCCGTCTCCCCGGCGCGCGCCGATGGCTATACGAACTTGCGCGCGATCACGCCACTCAGGGGCCCGATGGATGGCAAGGGCGGTATTTCCTGGATCGAGATCACCTCGACGGTCAATAATCCCGAGGTTTCGCCGCTCGCCCTGGAATTTCTGAAATACGTCCAGGATCCGAAAGTCGCCCACACGGTCGCCTTTGCTGAAGGCACATTCAACCCGGTAAGCCAGATGGGCAATCCGAAGTGCTTCGAACTTTTCACCAAGGACGAGATGGAAGCCATCCAATGGGACAGCCTTGAGGAGGATATGGCGCGCTCTGCGCAATACGACATCGTGCCTGACTATGACAAGGCACTGGAACTGATGACCGCCGCCAAGCGCGTTCGCGGCTGAGCCAAGCCTGTCCCGACGGAGCAAAGAATATGAGCCTTGCGATGATCTCGCCTGCCCTACTCGACACCTCATCCAAAATGGAAGCCCCAATCCATCCGGCGTCGAAACCGGTGCTGCAACTGGTCGACGTTCGAAAAATTTTCGGCGAATTCGCCGCGGTTGACGGCATCAGTGTCGATATAAAGGAGGGCGAATTCGTCACCATTGTCGGACCCTCCGGGTCCGGCAAGACTACACTTCTGCGCATGCTGGCTGGCATGGAATTACCATCGGAAGGCTATATCACGCTGCGCGGCGAAGTGATCAACAGCGTGCCGGCCGACAAGCGTCCGACATGTCTCGTCTTCCAGTCGCTAGCACTTTTCCCGCACAAGACGGTTGGCGAAAACATAGAGTTCCCGCTAAAAGTCCGCAAAATGCCGGCCGCCGAACGTAAATCCCGTGCGCTCGAACTCATGCGCATGGTGCGCCTGCCCGAGAGTTACTATTCCAAGAACGTGATGCGCTGCTCGGGCGGCGAAAAACAGCGCGTGGCGCTTGCCCGCGCGTTCGCTTATGATCCCGATGTCTTGTTTTTCGACGAGCCGCTGTCAGCACTCGACTACAAACTGAAGAAAGTTCTGGAAAAAGAGCTGAAGGACCTACACCGCGAAAGCGGGAAGACCTTTGTCTACATCACCCATTCGCTTGAGGAAGCCATGGTCATGTCTGACCGGGTCGGGGTGATGAGCCGTGGCCACCTTGTTCAGATTGGCACACCCGAGGAAATCTATACCAAGCCGGCAACGCGCTTCGTCGCGGAGTTTTTCGGCGAGGTCAACAGTTTCGAAGTCAAGCGCGAGGGTCATGGCGCCTGGACGCTCACTGATGGCAAGCCGATCACCGTTGCGCAGGTCGCGGAAACGATTGGTGAGACGGCAACTGTCATCGTGCGACCCGAAACCATGCGCTTCGTCACCGGCTCATCGAGCGCCGACAACCTGATCTCCGGCACGATCTACAACGAATACTCTCTCGGCTCGCGCATGCAATATCAGATTCATTCCGGCGACCGTATCTACCTGGTTGAGGCCGCACGCACCGCCGCCACCGGTATCACTTCAGGCGACACCGTCACCATCGGCTGGGATGCCGGCGACGCGATCGTGGTGGGAGATTGATATGGTCACCATTACCCACGCTGAAACGGCCGGCGAACAAAGCCATCTGCCTTCTTTTTCCGCGGGCCTGCGCGCGGCCGCGCCTGTCGCGATCCTTCTGCTGCTTGGCTTTCTAGCACCGCTCCTGACGGTGGCCGCATATGCGTTCGCCACACCGAAGAGCTTCGACGTCTTCCGATCTTTCACCCTCGCAAACTTCGCTGTAATCTTTGACACCTCCAACACCGTCTGGATGTCCTTTGCCTGGTCGATCGCCTACGCCTTTGCCACAGTCGTGTTCTTGGCGGTGATTGCCTATCCGATCGCCTATGGTCTCAATCGCATGTTCGGCAAATGGTCTGGTCTGGTCGGCGTGCTCTTCGTCTTTCCGCTGTTCGTGTCGGAAAATGTCCGCCTCTACGGTTGGGTGCTCTTCTTTATCAAAAACGGCGTGCTCGACGGCGGGCTGAAGTGGCTCGGTTTCTCAGGCGGACCTGAGCTTCTTTACACGCCCAGCGCCATCCTCTTCGGCATGATCTATGTCTATCTCCCTTTCATGCTGTTCCCAATGTCGCTTGGTATTGCCATGATCCCCAGGGACCTTGTCGATGCGGCCCGCGATCTCGGGGCTGATCGGCTGATGATCTGGCGAGAGATCGAGTTACCACTCGCCATGCCTGGTATCCTGATCGGCATGTTGCTTACCTTCGTGCTCGGCGCCGGCGCGATCGCCGAATCCAAGATCCTCGGCGGCCAGTCGGTCATTACCATCGCGCAGGATATCGAGGTTGCTTTCACTTATGCGCAGAACTGGCCGCTTGGCTCGGCGCTCGCCCTCCTGCTCGTCGCCATCGTCAGCGGGCTTGCCCTTTACGTCCTGTCCAGGCTCGATCTCGACCGCATTCTCGGAAAGAAGTGAGACATGGAAACCCGCTCCCAAATTCGTGCCCGCGCCTTCGTCAAGGCCTGGACCGCCTTCGTCGTCCTTGCCGTATACCTCCCGATCCTTTGCGGAGCGTTGGCCGGCCTGTCCAAGGGGCGCTATTTCGGCTTCCCGATCCGCGTCTTTTCAACAGAATGGTGGGGTAAAACCCTTGCCTCGCTTGAAATCCAGGCTCTCGTGCAGAACTCCCTTCTGATCGCTTTCATTGTCACGCTTGTCTCCGTGATATTCGCCTTCTTCGGCGCGCTCGCCTTTGCCCGCTACGACTGGAAGGGGCGCAAGCTGTTCCAGAAGGCCATCCTTCTGCCAGTCTTCTTTCCGCAGCCGGTGCTGGGACTTGCGCTCCTCCTGTGGTTCAACGCGCTGGGCATCAACCCGAGCTGGCAGACGGCCGTCATTGCTCATCTCGTCTGGATCGTTCCGGTGGTGACGCTCGTCATCGCCATTCAGGTCTATTCCTTCGATCCGACGCTGGAGGAGGCCGCCCGTGACCTTGGAGCGAGCCGCTGGTTCATTCTGCGCGAAATTACCCTGCCAATCCTCTGGCCAGGCATCTGGTCAGGCGCCCTATTCGCGTTCCTGCTCTCCTGGGGCAATTTTCCGCTGTCGCTTTATACGGCCGGCGTCGACTCGACGATCCCGAAATGGCTCTATTCGAAGATGGTTGCCGGCTATTCGCCGATGGTGCCCGCACTTGGCACGATGAGCACGCTTTCCGCCGCCGTATTGTTGCTGGTCGGCGGGCTTGCCATCATGCTGGTTCGCCGCCGCCAAGCGGATGCGTGAGGACGCCCGATGAACTGGAAGACCGAACGCCGTTCCTTCTATTATCAGGGCGCGCCGGAACCCAATGACCCGATGCTCGAAAAGGGCAAGGTGGCGCTTCTCGTCATCGACATGCAGAACACGTATCTTGATCGCCCCGCTCCCGGCGCCCTCTCGGGTGACGATCTTGTTCGTTATGACGCCTGGACACCGTTTCACGAGCGCATGCACGACGTCGTCATCCCCAATACCCAGCGTCTCATGGAACGGTTTCGCTCGCTCGGCCTCGAGGTGTTTTTCGCGCGAATTGCTTGTCTGCGCACCGATGGCCGGGATCGTTCGCTCAGTCAGAAGAAACCAGGCTGGAACAATCTTTTACTTCCGAAGGATGAGCAGGCCTCGCAGATCCTGTCGCAAATCGCCCCCCAGGACGACGAGATCGTTGTCACCAAAACCACCGACAGCGCGCTCACGGGCACGAATCTCAGACTTGTGCTCACCAATATGGGCATCACCCACGTTGTTTGCTCCGGCATTTTTACCGACCAGTGTGTATCCTCCACCGTACGCAGCCTCGCCGACGAAAGCTTCGACGTCATCGTCGTCGTCGACGCCTGCGCAGCAGGCTCTATGGAGCTGCACGTCAGCGAACTGGCGAGGCTGCACATGATCTATGCCAACGTGATGACTACGGAAGAGCTGATCGGCTATTTGCCTCAGGTAGAAGCATGAAACAGTCGGGGATGAACGGCACTCTGGGCTTGTTCGCCCGGAACGTTCCTGACACAACTTGGTCGATGAAGGCACTCGAAGGCGCTTACGTCGACAAGAACTCCTCCGTCCGTTTTGCAGCTGAACACGGCGCACTGAGCTTGTCCCCCACCCGGCCGAGTTTTGTGCTGGAAAGCCATTGGGAGTGAGGCGCGATGAAAAAACCAAAGAGCGTGCGCCAGTCGCGCATCCTGACTGAACTCAACCAAGTACCGAGCCTGCGCGTTGCTGAACTTGCCCGGCGCCTAGACGTCTCGACAGAGACGATCCGGCGCGATCTCGACGAGATGACCGAGCAGGGTTTGCTCAATCGCACTTATGGTGGCGCTGTGCGTTCGCTTTCTACCGAACCTTCAGTCACCGAGCGCCATACGCTCTTTGTCGGCGAGCGCGAAAGGATCGCCAAGGCAGCCGTCCAAATACTTAAAGGCGCTCAGGTGCTTATGATCGGCTCGGGCTCGACGACAGTGCACACCGCGCGGCGCATAGCAGTCGAGATGAAAAGCATCACTGTCCTCACTCATTCCTTTGGTGTGGCAACCGTGCTCGCAATCAACCCGACAATCAAGGTGGTCATGCTTCCCGGCGACTATTACGCCACCGAGGGCGCGACCGTTGGCGCGCATGCGGTGTCGTTCCTCAATTCCTTCTACGCCGATTTCGCCATTCTTGGCGCAAGCGGTCTGGGTCCCGACGGCCCGTCGGACGCCCTGCTCGAGTGTGGCGCGGTCTACAGCGCGATGGTCTCGCGCGCAGCGCGCACCATTGTGGTCGCCGATCATTCCAAGCACGACCGGCTCTTCCCGGCGCGCTATGCCCCTTGGCGGGACATCGCCCACGTCGTTACCGATAAGGCACCGGGCGGAGATTTGACAGAAAGCTTGGACAGCAACGACGTGAAGCTGACGATTTGTTGAACGATGCCAGAAAATCGGAGGGACCAATGATCAGCGAGACGACCTCAGCGAGCCAAAAACGCGCGCGCGACTTCGGTATTGCCTTCGACGGCAGGCCTGGCCCCCTCAACGCCATCACCGACATCGCTGGGATCCATGTCGGCTACTCGACGATCCGGGAAGAGTCGCCCCGCCCCGGCCGCAAGTTGCCAGTGCGCACCGGAGTGACCGCGATACTGCCGCACGCCACGGCAAGCGAACCGGTACCAGTGTTCGCTGGTATTCATCGTTTCAATGGCAACGGCGAGATGACAGGATCTCACTGGATCGAAGATGGAGGCTACTTTGTAGGGCCCGTCCTGATTACCAACACGCATAGCGTCGGCATTGCTCATCAAAGCGCGGTGCGCTGGATGATTGACCGCTTTGCCGCAACTTACGAGGGGGACGACCACTTATGGATCATGCCGGTGGTAGCCGAAACCTATGACGGGCTCCTCAACGACATCAATGGCCAGCACGTAACGGGCGATCATGTCTTGGAGGCTCTGAACGTTGCTAAAAGCGGCCCCCTCGCCGAGGGTAATGTCGGTGGCGGCATGGGCATGATCACTTACGGCTTCAAGGGTGGCACCGGTACGGCCTCGCGACTGATCACCATTGACGTCAAGGAATTCACCGTGGCGGCGTTGGTGCAGGCCAATCACGGCCAGCGGGAATGGCTGACAATCGGCGGCTTGCCCGTTGGCAAACTGTTGCAACAAAATGACCCAGAGCTGTCCGAGCGCGGCTCGATCATCGTGGTGGTTGCCACGGACCTGCCACTCGCACCACACCAGTTGCGGAAATTAGCGCGGCGCTGCTCAATTGGCATCGGCCGCAATGGCACAGTCGGCGGCAATAGTTCCGGAGACATTTTTCTCGCCTTTTCGACCGCCAATCCACACCCAATGCGCCACAAGGCCGGACCGCTATTGAGCATCGAGATCGTCAATGACGACGTACTCGATCCGGTCTATCAGGCTGTGGTGCAAAGCGTGGAAGAAGCGGTGGTCAATGCGATGATCACCGCGGAAACGACAGGCGGCACGCCCCATGACAGATACCGCATCGAGGCAATAGACGGCGATGAGGTTGCCAGGCTTCTTGTCCAAAGACTATCTGGTTGAGCGTTGCGACGTAGATAGCCGCACCATGCATCGCGCGTTGAAAATGGCAATACAGTATGTAGGCCGCAATACGGGACGTGGGGTGTATTCGCCTTGATGGGATTCGCACTTACGACCAGTACGTTATAAATTCGGCGAAGGGGTTGGTTAGAAAGAATCTCCCGCCCAATCTTCATGGCCGTGCCGTATACGGATCAGCCTGTTATTGCTGAATACGGCAGCTACCGTTTCCAGGGCGGCCGAGGAGGCTGGCTATGCCAGCGACGCTCACTTTTCGCGGGATTTCAAAGAATTACTTGGCATCTCTCCGCGTGCCTATGTCCGAAGCATGCAGACATTTTTCCAGCAGGGCGGCAAATGCTAGCACAAAGGTGCAATCGCAGGATCGGGTATTCTTTTGACAAGATGAGGTCTGTGCGCTCTTCCCTCCGATCCTTAGTAGAATTGCCATGTTCAATTCTATTAAGGATGCAAAAATGTCCGTCAGCGTCATCGTGCAGTTCAAGGCTATGATCACCAGTCTCTCCGCCTTCCAGACGATCATAGAAACAGTCAAGATTGACCTTCCCAGCATAGCCGGCTGCCAAGCTGTCTCTGTTATGCAGGACCTCGAAGACCCCTGCCGGTTCACACTTGTAGAAGTGTGGGAAAGCCAGGAAAGGCATGCCGCACATGTCGCAAACCTGATTGCTGACGGGACTTGGGCTGGCATTGCCAGCCATCTGGAAACATAGCCAAATTCGGGCTACTTCCGCACTCTATAGTCTACGTCCCTGCATATTCGCTTATCTTCATGGAGACGGCGACTATGCTTGATATGTGCGGCAAGGGGTGTGTAGTCATGACCAAATCTGGCATCCCCTTCCCGCGCCATCTTATTGTCACCCGATAATCCTTCATTCGCGCAGATCATCGAAAACCGAGAAGAACATTTCAGCGGTATCGACATGCTCGTGAAAACCCAAACGCCGGGCCTTGGATCCATCGGCAAAGAAGTCATAGTTCCAGCTGAAGACGGCATCTCCAAAAGCCCAGGAAGACACCGCGTCATAGCTGTTATCCGCCAACTGGTATCGAGCCACCATATTTTCCCATAGGGAGCCCTTGTCGGCCATGATGGTTGAAAGGGTCATTGGAAGTGGTGGAGCGACATCCAGATCGAAATAGCTCGCGATTCTTGGCCACATCTCGCTCCAGCGAAACAGGTCACCATTGGTGATGTTGAACGCCTGGTTCGCGCAAGCCGGTGTTGTCGCGGCCCATACCGTTGCCCGCGCCAGCAACCCGGCATCCGTCATTTCAAGCAGGCTGTCATAGGCGCCGGGTTTTCCGGGAAAGCGCAGCGGTATTCCCAACTCCTTGGACACACTGGCGTAAATCGCGATCACCATGGCCAGGTTCATCGGATTTCCCAACCCGAAGCCGATAACGACGGACGGGCGAAGTGCAGACCAAGTCCAGTTCTGGCCAGCCTGCCGTCGTTCAAGGAAATTCTGCTGATCTATATTGAATTCAGGCGGCATATGATTGGCGTCTGTTTCACGCGCCGGTGTCTTGAACGGCCCCAGATGGGCGCCATAAACCTTATAGCCCTGCATCAGACTGATATGGCTGAGACCCTTGGCAACAGGTTCAACCGCCTCCACCACGTTGACCAGCATCGCCAGATTTGGCTGTACCAACTCTGCCCAGCTTTGCCGATCCTGATAGGCCGCATAAAAAATATGCGTTACGTCGGACAGGCCAGCGAGCGCCTGTCGCGTGGCATCGCGGTCCATCAGATCGACGGCAATGTAGCGCAGCCGATCTGTTGAAACACCGCCGCGGCGCGATAGTCCGATGATTTCCCAGTCGTCCAGCGTCAGCAAGTGATTGATCAAATTTCCGCCGATGACGCCGTTGGCTCCAACAACCAGGGCAACTTTTTTACGTTCAGACATGTCCTGCTCCATCACCCTTGATTGGGTCGGCGCAGGATCAGTCATTTGTAGAACTCGCACTAGATTGGGGAATACGCTATCAGTTATAAGCAATTCCTTGAGGTGGACGCATGGATGTTTTGAATGCAATGGCTGTTTTCGTTCGGGTGGCGGAACTTGGAAGCCTGTCTGCCGCAGGCCGGGATTTAAACCTGTCGCAGCCTGCAATCAGCCAGAAGGTGACCGCGCTGGAGCAACATCTGGGCGTGCGGCTCGTCAGCCGCACCACACGCAAATTGGCGCTGACCGAAGCGGGGCAAAACTACTATCTACGCGCCAAGAAAGTGCTTGCCGCCGCGGAAGAGGCAGCGGAACAGGCGGCTGGCGCCGGCAGCACATTAACAGGCCACTTGCGTATTCAGGCGCCAACAGGTTTCGGCCAAATGTATCTGGCCGACATTGCAATCGCTTTTCAGGCACTTCACCCCGAAGTCACTGTCGAATTGATGCTGGACGACAGATATGTCGATCTGACGGAACAGGCCGTCGACGTTGCAATCCGCTTCGGCACTTTGCGGTCGTCCGGTCTCGTTGCCCGCCGACTTGGTACAATCAAGCGCGTCGTGGTTGCCTCTCCGGCCTATCTCCAGGCGCACGGAACCCCACAAACACCGGAAGATCTGGTTCACCACAGGCAGGTCAGGTTTAGTTGGGCCACAACTGACGACAATATGCCGCTGATTGGACCAACCGGCCCCTTGCTGGTTCCTGTGAGAACACGCTTCCTCGCAAACAATACCTTCGTGCTTACCAAAGCGCTGGTTGCCGGGCGAGGGCTAGGTGGCGCTCAACTCCCCCAGATTAAGACCGAAATTGCCGCCGGTGCACTGGTGCATATCATGCCCGACTATCAATATACCCCACTTGAGGTTCACGTCGTCTATCCGACCTCGCAATTCGTTCCGGCGAAAGTCAGGGCATTTGTGGATCATCTCAAATCCGCGGTTGCATCGATCATTTGACTCCGCGGTCTGTGAAACATTGCGCGTCTAGGGTTATCGAAATACGGTTTGCGTAGATCGCCCTCACCATGGAGGTGGTAGTGAAAACCGACTGGAATTCGATCAGAGACATGATGAATGCGGCAATCGACGCATGCGAACGCATAGAAGCGTCGCAATATGTCGAGACTGACCGTGACGCCACGATTGATGTGGGAGAGCAAAAGGTTAGCGTCCACGACCTGCTCGTGAGCGCGTGGACGTATCCTGAGAACCTCCGCTACCAGATCATACGGGAACGTCACGATAAAAAGAACGACCTTGCATACGTGCCGGAGAGTGCACGGATTCTGTTGGCGATGTCTCAAGCCGCGGCTGAGCTGATAAATGCAGGTGACGTCACGCCCGCCGCAGAAAGCATCCGCAAAATGATTGCTTGGTTCGATGGCCACCTAGCTCCGGGTATCGAGGCCGCGGCGGCTACACGTCGAAAGGAATGACTGGATCAGCATGCCTCTCAAAGTCCATGACCCGATCTCCACCATCCTTGTTCAGATGGACGTGCTGGGCTGTATGAAGCGCGATTTATTGGCGAGGTGCACAGCCTACTCTCAACTAAAAACCGAGCTCGCTGAGTCCAGGATGATCATCTGGCCTGCGGCCAAGCGGCCAATGGAAACGGCGGTCTTCAGCGCGGATAGCCAAGTCGTTGATGCAGGCATAGCGCTTCCGCATCAGGCCGTTATCGTCAAACTCCCAATTCTCGTTCCCGAACGATCTGGACCAGTTCCCACTATCGTCGCGCCACTCATAGGCAAACCTAACGGCGATACGATTGTCGTTAAGCGCCCAGAGCTCCTTGATCAAACGGTAGTCGATCTCCCGCCGCCATTTTGCCAAAAGGAACGCGACGATCGCTTCCCTCCCGTTGACAAACTCGGCACGATTCCGCCACTGGCTGTCTATCGTATATGCCGGAGCGACCTTCGCCGGGTCGCGGCTGTTCCAGCCATCTTCAGCAAGACGAACTTTCTCGACCGCGCTTTCAAACGTAAAAGGCGGAAGGGGTGGTCGTTGAGCTTCAGTCATCTTGCAGGGTTCTCCAACCGTGCGCGCAAGGTCGCGTTCTCTGTTTCCAATCTCCGCAGTTGTTCACGAAGAGGAGCGACAGCCTGTTCAACCTGCTGTTCAGTGTAGCGCGGGACGATATGCTGCGGGCAATTCCAATCGAACGCCTCAAGCCGAAGCCTGAAGATCCGTTCCGCCCTTCCTTTGTAGGTCGGGTCGGACACCAGCTCCGTGAGTTCCTGGTCAGCATCAAGCGCCAGTCGCTCCACGTAGGCGTAAATTTTGAGCCGTGCCCGTCGCACATAATCCATTAAGAACAGGCAGGCCCGATCGTTAGCGGCAAAATTGCCTGCGCTGATGTACTGGCGATTACCCCGGTAGTCGGCAAAGGCCAGTGTTCGCTGATCGACGATCTTAAGGAAGCCGGCTTTTCCTCCACGGTGTTGAACGTACGGCCAACCCGTTTCGGAGACCGATGCCATATAGAAACTGTCACGCGAGGCGATGAAGGCGATCTCGTCTTCGGTGAAGGTGTCTGAAGGACGGTTGTCAGCGCCCAGCCAGATCTGATCCACCCCCATGTCCGCCTGAGCTGCTCTGACGCTTGGCGTTACAGCAACCTCAAGGAAATGGTATGGCATGCATATTTCTCCTTGCCCACGCAGGCTCGCATCATTGTCTCACGGTGCGAGTCCGGATTTACCTTCGGTTACCGAAATCAGTGCCTGGCATTTATACCCTTAAGGTCACCGAGAGCAGAAATCAGTCCTGCAAGGCCCAGTCTGCGACCTGCCAACGCATCTCCCCATGATCAGCAACGATACGACCGAGCCCAGGGAACGGCATGTGCGTGGCAGCGATGAGTGCGCCTTCCGACTCGGCACGCGGAAAGAAGCGATCACGCATGGCTTTCGCAGCGGCACGGTCCTGCTCAAACAGGAAGAATACATCGGTCGCGGCTGGATGTACGACCGGAAAAATCATATCCGAAACCATGATCATGCTCTTCCCGCCATCTTCGACGCGGACGCCGATGTGGCCGGGCGTATGGCCGGTCAAGTCGACAATCGAAACACCCCCCATGATCTCGCGCGCTCCGTCGATTGCCTGGAGCCTCGGATATAGCCGCACGACCTCCTCTGCCATCCTGAAGCTCGTCTGCAGGTAATCGGGCGCGCCGTTGCGCTTGGCCGGATCGGTCCAGTAAGTGATGTCACGACGATCGATATAAAGCTCGGCTCCGGGGTAGTTGTTCTTACCTCCCAGAACCAACCCACCCATGTGGTCCTGGTGCATATGCGTTACGATGACCGCGTCAATCTTGTCGGGCTTCAGACCGAGCGCGGCGAGCGCCTGTGGTAACTGTCCGGTCTGCCCGATAGAACCTGCCGCACCTGCGTCGATCAGGATGCGGCGCTCGCCATCCTCGACGAGATATTGGTTGAAGAGGAACCGAACTCCGCTCGGCCGGGCGGAGAGCTGTGCGATGGCCGCCTGTTCGACCTTGGCCGCGGAACGTCCCGGAAAATAGTCGTATGGCATATCGGCATACCCGTCCGTCAGGGCTGTAACCGTGAAACGGCCAATGCGGATCTGCGCCAGCGGCGTAATGCCGACCGGCGTCCCGGCGCTAACCTGCGTCGCGGCAAGGGCGGGCGTGCCACCGATCAGGCCTCCCGCGAGAAGGCTTCCTCCCATCAGGCCGAGAGGCAGGGCACCAGCGAAGGCGCGACGTGAAAGTTGAGGCATAACATCTTTCTCCGGATCAGCAGCACGACGGGAGCTACGTCGAGCCCCTTGACGACGCAAATGCTATGACATCCACAAATAACGGGGTATCCTGGTAATGTGGAAACATTCCTCTCAATTTTCGGAAGGATTCGATGGATCGGTTTGAAGCGATGTCGGTGCTATTAGCGGTGGTCGACGCCGGCACTCTTTCTGCCGGGGCACGGCGGCTGAATGCGCCGCTGGCCACGGTCAGCCGCAAAGTGGCCGATCTTGAAAAGCACCTTGGCGTTCGCTTGGTCGTGCGCACCCGCCGCGGCCTCGTCTTGACGGAGGAAGGGCGCGCCTTCGTCGCCGCGTCACGTCGTATTCTCGATGAGTTGGACGCGGCGGAGCGGCAGGCCAGCGGCGATTATGGCGCCCTGCGTGGCGGGCTGCACGTAACCGCACCGATTGCCTTCGGCGAGCGCCTTCTGCTGCCAATTGCGCTGGAATTTCTGAAGGAGCAACCCGATATCAACCTGCGCCTGACCCTGGTCGATCAGCAGCTAAGTCTGGTGGATGAGCACGTGGATGTGGCCCTGCGGATCGGGCATCTGGCGGACAGCGCGCTTATCGCAACGCGCGTGGGCACCGTCCGGCGGGTGATCTGCGCAAGCCCCGACTATCTCGCCCGCCGAGGAGTGCCGCGTCAGCCGGAAGACCTCGCCCCGCATGACGGCATAAGCTTCCAGGGCTTCGCGACCGCCCCGGAATGGCGATACCGCCGGGACGGCGCGGCCTTCGCGGTCGAGCCGCGCCTCAAACTCGCGGTCAACACGACGGAGGCTGCCATTCAGGCTGCACTAGCTGGTATAGGCATTATTCGCGTGCTGTCTTACCAGATCAACGAACATTTGCGCTCTGGCGCTCTGCAAGAATTATTGGCGGAGTTTGCACCGGAGCCGCTGCCAGTAAATGTTATTCACGGACCAGCCGATCCGCTGCCGCTGAAGGTGCGGTGCTTCCTTGACTGGATCGGCCCCCGCCTGCGCGCGCGGATGGCATCCTAGGGTTTCCCTGCCAGACGCGCCTCCGTTAGAGGCGGTCAGGCGCACCGGTACGCGTGCTGCAAGGTAGCTCGCCTTCCCTAAGCACCTAATATGGCGGCTTTCCAGAACGTTCTCTAGGATTGAAATGAGGGCGCATTCCTGTCGCAAAATTCGTGCTTCATGGCCAAAACACCCGGCTTCCAAGCTAAGCTGGGAAGCCGTTACGCCATCTCAAGGTGCGAGGATTCCATTCCCTGCGCGATAAGCGGCGCAGAAGACTTCGAATGCGGGTGGGAAGCGTTAAGTCGCCGAGCCACGATATCGTGGTTGAGCCACAGGACGGGACCCGTGGGTTCCGACGATTCGCCAAAGATTAGCTGCCCTGTTGCCGTCACAACGAGACTGCTCAGGAGGTCACTAATCATCACCTTGCCATCCCGATGCATCTGGGTGATCTCGTTTGAGGTGCCAATGGTCAGATCGGCCTGTGCCTGACTGTTTGCCATGGGCCAAGCCGAAAAATCATAGAACGGACGCATGATCTCGCTGGCCTGCATGGCGGCGATCTTGCCGAAGACGTCTTTCATGGTTAAGCCATCGACCAGCAGCTGCTCGCAGGCCTGCCACTGTTCGTCGGCCCATTCGCTCCCGTTTTCCTTCTTCAACGCAAGCAGCAGCGGTATCAGCGGCAGCTCGATACCGGTGAACACATCGGATGAATTGGTCCGGATTTCGGGACAATTATAGACGGTTGCCGTGATCCCTTTCGCCCAGGCATCCTCTGCAATGCCTTCAAGCCGCATCTTCGCATATCCCTGGGTGTAGTTGGTATAGGTCTGCCAACGATAGCTCCCATCGATCAGGACCGCCGATCCGTGATAACCATAGGCCGTATATCGCACTTGTCCGCCCGAAGCTTCGACCCGCTCGCGGATCGCCGTGCTGAAATCAATGAGATGGCGAAAGGTGTTTGCGGAGACATCGTCAAAATTCTGCAGAATGAGCTTTCCCATGTCACTGTCGAGCAGGGTCTGCGAAGACATGTGGCGAGTGCCAGTTCCCTTGTAGATTCGATTGGCAACGACCAGGAATACCTTCGCCTTCGGAATGCCCCCGGCCATTGTGTGAGCGAAGAAAACATTGCGGCCAGCGGCGATCATTCCGTCTAGAACGGTCATGACCTTTGAAAGCGACTCTGTAAAACGCGCAGTAGCGATGTCGCGGCATTGCCCGACATAGTCCCAGTCGAGCTTGTCGTGTTCCCAGCTCTCAAGCGTCATCCTGGACAGGAGATCGGTGGGAGTTGGGCCGTCTGCGGGCGCATCGAGATCGAAACCAGCCATAAGAGGTATGTTGATAATCCTGCCGCCCAGCTGGGCCTCCGCCGAAGACAGTTCCTCGGCGTCGAGCGGGCGCAGCGCATTTTTCTCGTCGCGCCGCCCGACGGTGATCCCCACAATCTCCATTCCAGCCCGTCTGGCTTCGTCAAGCAAGCCTGTGGCGTATCCGCGGCCGAATAGTTCGCCGAACAGTACGAAAACATCGCCCTTACGGAAGACCGTGTTTTCGGAAAGACGATTCAGTGCAACCGGATTTTCCATACTGCCAACTCTTTGCTTCGCGTATCGTCGAGCAATGGCTCGCACGACCTGTGATAAAGACATGACCGCATAGTCGCCGGATGGGAACTCATTTTCGGTGACCGTTCATTTCAAAACGTGAAGTCAATCCCCTGTTGTTCTTACACTGCAGCGAAATGCCAAAGCCGTTGGAGATAGGCGCACCGATACCAAAACGAATTGCTTCGAAACGCTCGTCCTACAAATGCTTGCGAGGCTATTGGCTTTTCCTGAGGCGCAAAGGTTGGCGCGTTTTATCATTGCTGAAGTCACCTATCAGCCACGTTCCGGACGTGACCGCTCGAACAGCAGACCGACAGCTACCAGGAACTAATGCGGGTGGTGTGAACGACCGGCATGAAGACGCAAAGGCGACATGAGACGCTTATCGCAATTCGGCTTTGGCCAGAGAGCCACATAAAGCTCACTGACCTTGGACGGATCAGAACCAACGCCCCTGTTATTACAAAGTTCTGAGTGTGGAGGATTCATTAGGCGAACCAGTAACTTGGCTGAATTAGGGTAACTGGATTAAGGCCAAATCCGGACTGCCTCCTTTTAGTTAAAGCGGTCAAACAGCGTGCAAAAGTTACCACGTTCCGGGCGGAAACAGCGTTTAAAAGTTTCCAACTGGTTGTGATCCAATCCGGATGCTTATCCGGAGAACCAGTGGTGATAATAATGGAATTGACAGCCGAGATACCTCGCCGACATTTTGTTGGTGGCGAGAGCATAAGTGCGCTTTCTCGTTCAGTTGGACTTTCTCGCCCGGTGATCCGCAAACGTCTGATGACAACGACACAGCCGGTCTACTCTCGCGCTGTAAAACCCGGTCGGCGGCTAGGTTGTTTTGAAGAGCGATTGCTGGAGTGGCATGAGACAGCGAAACTTAAACCTGCCCGTGAGCGGCGCACGGCACAACGTCTTTACGAGGTCTTGCGAGAAGACGGGTATGAGGGCGCTTATGACAGCCTCCAACGTTATGTCCTGCGCTGCAAACGTAACAATCCGCCGGGTGCCACAGCGTCTGGAATAGGAATCAAGACAGCGTTTGTTCCACTTGCCTTCTCGCCCGGCTAGGCATGCCAATTCGACTGGAGCCATGAACGGGGTGAAATTGGGGGTGTTGTTCAGACTGTTAAGGTAGCCCATTTCCGCCTGTCCCATAGCCGCTAATGTTTTGTCGAGGCTACCACCCTCACACTGATGCGTGGGAAGGTGACAGTCACCGGTTGCTGCTCACGCTGTTTCAACGAGCCAAGGACAGGCTGTTT
>JWIT01000003.1 GCA_000949895.1 Agrobacterium arsenijevicii
TTCGATCCCTCGAATTCGACGGCGGTGACCTGAACGGTCGCCGTCAAAGGTGCAACGGCGGGGGCCGTGGTGCCGGCGGCGGGCGCAGGCGTGTTGTTGGCGGTTGCTGCTGCAGGCTGTTCCGGCTGCGCGGCTTGCGGGGGCTGAAGTGCGGAAGGGGCGGCCTCCGGCATGGCCAGCACGCGGCTTGCCTCGCCGGGCTTGGAAACCATTGCCAGCAGTTCGCCCGCCTTGCCGTTGGGCACGGAAACGGTCGCCACTTCTTCGGATTGCGTCGCCTTGCCGGCAGTGTCGGTCGAACGCAGCACCAGCTCATGGTCGCCGGGCGGCAGCGGATTGTCGAAAACGGCGGCGAAATCACCGGAGCCGTCGATGGTCGTCTGGGCGATCACCTTGCCGTTGCTGAGAATTTCCAGCTTGGAGCCGGGCTGTGCCTTGCCGGCGATTACAGCCGAGCCATCCGGCTCGACACGAAGCACGTCGAAAGTCGGCGCGCCGGAATTGGTCTGGGCAGCATCGGCAGGCTTTGCCGGTTCGGCTGCACCGTCGTCGGTGCCGGTGAAGACGCCAGCCAGACGACGAACCTGTGCTGCCGCAGCGGCGGCGCTATCGGGCAGTCCGCGCAGGAAAACGCTGGTGCGTTCGGCCGCCGTGCGCGCCGTGGTGATGAGCCGCGACGTGGTTTCGTCCAGCGTTTCAGGAATTTCGATATTGGTCAGTTCTTTCAGCGATGCTTCGACATTCTTGCGAGCCGTCGCGAAATCGGCGTCGGAGGGAACCTTGCTGTCGGCGAAAAGCGTGGTCAGATCCTTGATCGACTGGGTTGCGGAGGCCGCCAAGCGCCCCACCTTGTCGGCAATATTGGCCGTCTCTTCGGCAGCGTCGGAGAGAATGTCTCCGGCCTTGTCACCGCCCATTTCAACGCTGTTCTTCACGGCGTTGCCCGCTTCATTGATGGCGTCGCCGATCGGTTTGCCGTCATTGGAAATTCTTGGCAGGACGAAAAAGATCATGAGCAGGGTCGCAATGCCCAGCACGATCAGCGCCAGCAAACCGGCTTTATTATTTTTCATCCTGGAATCTCCGGGTATTTTAAGCTTTTTACACGAGTTGAGATTGCTAGCGTCTTACCTTGCCCCAGACAAGCGGCGTGTGGCCAAAAGGCTATATTTGCAAGGGATTTCCCAAATTTTCTTGACGTGCCGCATCCGGCATAGTTCCTTCCCCTCATGACGGACAAAAATACAGCGATTCGATCCATCTGCGTTTATTGCGGCTCCCAGCCTGGACGTGACCCGGCTCACATGGAAGCGGGCCGCGCGCTTGGGAAATCCATTGCCGAAAACGGCATTCGCCTCGTTTATGGCGGCGGCACCAAGGGCATCATGGGCGCGGTTGCCAGTGGCGTTCTTTCCAATGGCGGCGAAGTAACCGGCATCATACCGGAATTTCTGGTCGACATGGAGGCCACGCGCCATTCTCTCGGACAATTGAACGAGCTTGTCGTCACCAAGGACATGCATGAGCGCAAACATATGATGTTCGAGCGCTCGGATGCCTTCGTGACGCTGCCGGGTGGTGTCGGCACACTGGAAGAGATCGTCGAGATCATGACCTGGGCGCAGCTTGGCCGCCACGCCAAGCCGATGGTTTTCGCCAATATCAACGGCTTCTGGAACCCGATGCTGGAACTGGTGCAGCATATGCGCGATCAGGGTTTCATCCATCGCGCCCATCTTCTCAACCCGCTTGTCATCGACGAGGTGAAGGACATCGTGCCCGCCATCATCGAGCGGGCGCTGGCGCAGCAGAACCCGGAAGGCGACCCTTCGGTAATCTCCCGTCTTTAAGCTTCGGGAAACCGTTAACGAACCGCCAAGCGGTTCGTTATAATTTTAAGTGTATATTAATAGAGATTTGACTGCGGCATCGCCCCGCCCGCTCTTTTTATGGCTCCGCGCCTGATCCTGTGCCAGCGTCAATCCGGTGTTGGCTGATCGCGGATTTTGATTTCGCCGCCATGAGAGCGGGGTTCATTGGGGAATGATTGCTTTTTTGGTGCGGCTGAAAAGCCAGGCACATTTTATTATTCAGAGAAGCCCGTTTCAGGGCAGGGATGCGATCCTCGGTTCGGCTGCCCGCCGCCGGGTTGAGGCGAAAAAGCGGCTCGGCATATTGATCGCCGGCTTCGCCGTCATCTTTGGCGTTGTTACCGCCCGTCTCGTCCAATATGGCCTCTCAGAACCCGTCGCGACCGCATGGATCAACACCGGTGCCACCGCAGTCGCCTCCCGGCCCGATATTATCGACCGCAACGGCACGCTGCTCGCAACCGATCTCAACATGGTGTCGCTTTATGCCGATCCGCGCAGGATCGTCGATGCGGACGAGGTGGTGGAGAAGCTCGCAACCGTGATCCCCAATCTCGACTGGCGCGAGACGCACCGCAGATTGCGCTCGGACACCGGTTTCCAATGGCTACGGCGCCAACTCACACCGCGCCAGCAGTCGGATATCCTCGACCTCGGCATACCCGGCATCGGTTTCCGGCCGGAAAAGCGGCGTTTCTATCCGGGCGGCCCCACGGCTTCGCATATCATCGGCCACGTTAATGTCGACAATCAGGGCCTTGCCGGCATGGAGCGTTATCTCGACCAGCAGGGGCTGGCCGATCTGCGCGCCGTGGGTCTCGCCAGCGGCGCACCGCTGGAGCCGGTGAGGCTGTCGATCGATCTCAGGGTACAGAACATCGTTCGCGAGGTCGTGCTGAAGGCGAAAAGCGCCTATCAGGCGGAAGCGGCGGGATCGGTGATCCTCGATGTGGAGACGGGCGAGGTGCTGGCCATGGCCTCGGTGCCGGATTACGATCCGAACGAGCCTTCCCGCACCCTTGCCGATGGCAGCATCGACAGGGAGTATGAAAAGGGCTGGTTCAACCGCATGAGCAATGCGACCTTCGAGATGGGCTCCACCTTCAAGAGCTTCACGCTCGCCATGGGACTGGATGCCGGTGCGATCACACTGAATTCAGTGGTGGATGCGTCGCGGCCCATCCGCATGGGCGGCTTCACCATCAAGGATTTCAAAGGCAGGAACCGCCCGCTTTCGATCCCGGAAGTATTTCAATATTCATCGAATATCGGCACGGCGGCGGTCGCCGACAAGGTTGGGGTCGAAGGCCACCAGCAGTTCCTGACGAAGCTCGGGCTTCTCTCCAGAATGGACACGGAAATGCCGGGCGTGGCGACACCGACCCAGCCGAGAACATGGAAGAAGATCAACTCCGTCACCATCTCCTTCGGGCATGGCGTTGCCACCACCCCATTGCAGACGGCGGTCGCCGCCGCAGCCCTCATCAATGGCGGAAGCCTGATCTCGCCGACCTTTCTGCCGCGTTCGAAAGAGGCGGCGGCGTCGCTTTCCCGCACCGTCGTCAATCAAAAGACCAGCGCCGATATGCGCTATCTTTTCAACTGGAACGGCATCAAGGGGTCGGGCCGGGGTGCGCAGGTAGAGGGATTTCATGTGGGTGGCAAGACCGGAACCGCCGACAAGGTGATCAATGGCCGTTATGCCAAGGATATCAACTTCAACGCCTTCGTTGCCGGTTTTCCGATGCACAAGCCGAAATATGTCGTGCTGACGATGATCGATGCCCCGAGGACCGGCGTGAATGGTGGGCGCACGGCGGCCTCGACCGCAGCACCCATGACCCGCGAAATCATCACCCAGACGGCGGCCCTTCTCGGGGTCAAGCCACGCTTCGGTTATGACGCGACACCGCAATTGCTGGTCGATTATTGACTCCGACTTCCCTCATTCCTGTGACAAGCACAGGAATTAGGAAGGAAAGAAATCCCGACGCCACAAGCTCTATCGCTTGAGCCGCAGCAGGCTCGAGCCGGTATAGATCGCCAGCGCCACCCAGATCATCGCAAAGGCTGCCATCCGCACCATGTCGAAGGGTTCCTTGAAGATGAAGATGGCAATGAGGAAGATCATCGTCGGCGCGATATATTGCATGATGCCGATGGTCGACAGCCGCAGGAGCTTTGCACCGTTGCCGTAAAGAATGAGCGGAACGGCGGTGATGAGGCCGCTGGCGACCAGAAGCCAGGTGTCGGTCGCGTTACCTGCCATGAAATGCGCCTGTCCGCTGAAGCCCAGCCATGCCATGACCAGAACGGCGGGGACGGAGAGAAGCATGACTTCGAGCAGGAAGCCCTGTGTGGCGCCAATCGGCAGCGTCTTGCGGAAGAAGGCGTAAAAGCCCCAGGAGACGGTGAGCACGATGGAAACCCACGGCAGGCTGCCCGCATGCCAGGTAAGGATCGCGACTGCAAGCGCCACCAGAACGATTGCGGCGATCTGCGCGGGATAGAGCTTTTCCTTCAGGAGTACTGCACCGAGAAAGATGCTGAACAGCGGATTGATGAAATAACCCAGCGCCGCATCGAGCGCGCGGCCCGCGCCGATCGACCAGATATAGACGCCCCAGTTTATGCTGATTAGAGCGGCCGTCAGGCTCGCCATGGCAAGCATTTTCGGGTTTTTCAGTGCCGCCCTGATTTCTGCCGTCCGGCCGATCGCGATGAGCACGGCGGCGGCAATCGGCACCGACCAGATGACGCGGTGAACGATGACCTCGATCGGCGAAATATGCGCAACCGCCTTCATGTAGAGGGGAAGGAACCCCCACAGCAGATAGGCGGAAAGCGCGAAAGCAAAACCGCGCGCGCTATCGCCGCCCTCTTGGGCCGGGAGCGTTTTATCGAGTGCCATGGGAGTACCGCCAATTATTAGGGATAGCCGCTTTTATAGCGGATCGGCGTGGCGGCGGCCAATTCATTTCCGTGAAGCGTTCATGAGAAAAACTGCATGAATAAAAGGCGCTTTGCCCTTGAAACGGGCTGCCGTTGCCGCCGGACGGATGATTGCTGCTGGAAAGCCCGCGTGAATCATTCTCTCATCCGGCCGCTGCAAGGTTCTGAAAGGGCTGATTATTTACCGGCAAAACGGTCGTTTGCGCGGATCAGCTGGTCGAGAATGCCGGGTTCGCTCAGCGAATGTCCGGCCGCCTCGATGATATGGAAATCCGCCTTCGGCCACGCCTTGGCGAGCTGCCAGGCATATTTCAGCGGGCAGGGCATGTCGTAACGCCCATGCACGATGACACCCGGAATATCCCTGAGTTTGCCGGCATTGCGCAACAATTGCTCATCCTCCAGCCAGCAGCCATTGACGAAGAAGTGGTTTTCGATGCGGGCGAAAGCGATGGCATATTTGTCCTCGCCGAAATCCTCGACACGTTCCGGATCGGTAACCAGCGAAATGGTCGCCCCTTCCCACTGGCTCCATGCCCTGGCGCATTCCAGCTTCTTGGTCTCATCCGTGCCGGTGAGGTAGCGGTTATAGGCCTGCATCATCTCGCCGCGCTCGGCTTCAGGAATGGGAGCGATGAAGTTTTCCCAGCGATCGGGATACATTTCGGATACGCCGAACTGATAATACCAGTCCAGCTCCGGTTTGGTGACGGTGTAGATGCCGCGCAGAACCAGCTCGCTGACGCGCTGGGCATGGGTCTCGGCATAGGCGAGCGCCAGCGTCGAGCCCCAGGAACCGCCGAAAACCAGCCATTTTTCAAAGCCGCAGAGCGCGCGCAGTTTTTCGATGTCGGCGACCAGATGCCAGGTGGTGTTGGCTTCCAGTTCCGCATGCGGCGTGGAGCGGCCGCAGCCGCGCTGATCGAACAGGATGACGTCATAAAGTGCGGGATCAAAAACGCGGCGATGCGTGGGGTTCACCCCGCCGCCCGGACCGCCATGCAGGAAAACCGCCGGTTTTGCACCGCGTGTGCCCACCCGTTCCCAATAGATCGTGTGGCCATCACCGACATCAAGCATGCCGGTCTCGAAGGGTTCGATCTCTGGGTAAAAGCTGCGCAGTTCCTGCTTCATGTTTCACTTTCCTTCGGTGGCCATTTGGCCGTGTCGTGGTCGGGGTGCTGCCGGTTGTTCACCGGTACTCGGTTGCCATCCGGCACAGGTTCGGGTTCCACCGGCAAGCCATCGAGTTCGGCGAACCAGTGTATTTTGCTGCCCAGATTGGACTGCGCCTCGGGTTTTACCCGCTCCGGCTCGTCCAGCGAGCCAAGGGTGATGTTGATGAAATCGGCATCCGGTATGTCGTAGAAAAGCGGCGTGCCGCAACGCCCGCAAAAGCCACGGCGGACATCATCGGAGGATTGAAACCACGAAGGCTCGCCACGGGTCATTTCAAATTTTGCGCGGCTGCTTGCGGCAAGCGGCATGAAATAATTGCCGGCCGCCTTCTGGCACATCCGGCAATGGCACACATGCGGATAGCGCAAACTGCCCTCAACGCGGTAACGCACGGCCCCGCATTGGCATCCACCACTGAAGTTTTCGATAGCACTCATGCGCGGTCGTCTTCCGGCGGCCAGACCTTGGTGTCGTGGTCCGGGTGCTGGAATGAGGTGATTTCCGCTTCATCCACGCCCTGTTCCACGGCCGGTTTGCCGAACAGCTGCTCGATCCACGGCATGCGCTTGTGGAAATTGACCTGCACCTGCGGTTCGATGCGCTCCGGCTCGTCGAAAGCGCCGATGGCGATCTCCACGCCGCCAGGATAATGATAGGTCAGCGGCGTGCCGCATTTGCTGCAGAAACCGCGATGGATTTTGGCCGACGAGCGGAAGAGGGAAGGCTGGCCGCGTGTCCATGTCAGATGCGCCTGATCGGCGCTGACGAGCGCGCCGAAGAAATTGCCGAAATGTTTCTGGCACATGCGGCAGTGGCAGATGGAGGCTCGGCCAAGCTTGCCCGCATGGAACCGCACGGCGCCGCATTGGCAACCGCCGGAAAAACCCGTTTCACTCATTATTTGTTCTCCGGTGGCCAGCTCTCGGTGTCGTGGTCGGGATGCTGATAAGAAACGAGATCGGCGAGGTAGTCCGCCGAGGTCAGGTCATCTTCCGTCGGGACTGCGGGCAAAGTGTGGATGCTGTCGACGAAATCGATCTTGCGCTCAACACCCCATTGTACGGTGGGCGGCAAGGCGGCGGGATCATCGAAAGCACCGGCCGCAACCGCCATGCCATCCGGCGCCTCATAGGTCAGCGGCGTGCCACATTCAGGGCAGAAACCGCGCTTGACGACGCTGGAAGACTGAAACCGTTTCGGCTCGCCGCGCGTCCATTCGAATTCGACCTCGCGCACCGAAACCAACGGCGCATAATAGGCTCCAAAAGCCTTCTGGCACATGCGGCAATGGCAGACCGAGCTGTCTTTCAAGTCGCCAGTCGCACGGAAACGGATCGCGCCGCACTGGCATCCGCCTGTGTAGGTGGTCATGGTTGGGCCTCCTTTATCGTTCGAACAATATGGAGACAGACATTGTCTATGTCTTTCAGAATATCGTCGTTCCAGAAACGGAGGACGGTCCAGCCGTCTTTCTGAAGCCGCGCCGTTCGTTCCTGATCGTATTGTAGCGCTGCCTCGGTTGTATGTTGGGAGCCATCGATCTCGATAATTAGGCGATGATCCGAACATGCGAAATCGACGATAAAACCGGCAATCGGCATTTATCTGCGGAAACTTAACCCCTCGAGGCGATGCGCGCGAATAGCATTCCAGAGCTTCAGTTCGGCATCCGTCATTACTTTCCGCATCTGCTTCGCATATTTGCGATGCATCGGGTCTACGTCCGCGTGTGGCATGATTGGTTCGCCAGTTAGCTGCCTCATCGTAGATTGGTTGAGGTAACTTAAAATCGCAAGCAGATTGTGGTGACTGTAGTAGACCCCCCTCTGCCCTGCCGGGCATCTCCCCCACAGGTGGGGAGATCAGCTGGAAGCATACTCCCGCTCCATATTCAGCGTTAAAGATGGGCGAGCGATAACAGCGATTAATCTCCCCACCTGTGGGGGAGATGCCCGGCAGGGCAGAGGGGGGTAAGCCTCCAGCCGCAGCTGAAGCAGCAGCCTACCGCTTCAACTCCCAGGTCGTCGTCCGTTCCCCAGTTTCCTTATCCTTGCCATCCTTCAGCTGAATGCCTTTCTCGGAAAGCTCGTCACGCAAACGATCAGCCTCCGCGAAATTCTTCGCCTTCAGCATTTCCAGACGCAGTTGCACCAGTGCATCCACGGCCGAAACGATGGCCTCGTCCATTTCCGCTTTTTTCGGCAAAACGCCGAGCAGGGCGGCGCTTGCCGCAAAGGCAGGCAGTCGGGTTGGATCTGTATTGGCGGCGTGTGCCAGTGCATGCAGCGCCTGCACGGCGGCAACCGTGTTCAGGTCATCGGCAAGCGCATCAAGCACTGAAGCATCCGGTGCGACGTCGGCAACTTCGGCCGCCGGCCACTTGGCCAACAGGCGTTCGGCCTCCTCCAGACGCTTCACCGAAAAATCGATCGGCTCGCGGTAATGCGTCATCAGCATGGCAAGGCGAAGCACTTCGCCCGGCCATTGGCGCCCGCCGAATTTTTCGGTGTGCAGCAATTCGTAGATGGTCACGAAGTTGCCCTCGGACTTCGACATCTTGCGGCCTTCCACCTGCACGAAGCCGTTATGCATCCACACATTGGCCATGACCTGCGTGTCATGGGCGCAACGCGATTGCGCGATTTCGTTTTCGTGGTGCGGGAAGATGAGATCAAGCCCGCCGCCGTGAATGTCGAACACCTCGCCGAGATAGCGACCAGCCATGGCCGAGCATTCGATGTGCCAGCCCGGACGGCCGCGACCCCAGGGGCTTTCCCAGCCCGGCTCATTGTTCGAAGAAAGTTTCCAGAGCACGAAATCGCCGGGTGTCTTCTTGTGGGCTTCCACCGCCACACGTGCGCCCGCCTGCTGCTCGTCCAGAGGTCGCTTCGAAAGCTGGCCGTAATCGGCCATCGACCGGGTGTCGAACAGCACCTCGCCGCCCGCCGTATAGGCATGGCCGCGCGCGATCAGTTTTTCGATGATGTCGATCATCTCGGCGATGTAGTCGGTGGCGCGCGGTTCGACGGTCGGCTGAAGGCAGCCGAGTGCTGCCACATCCTCATGGAACTGGTCGGCGGTCTTTTTCGTCACCGCGTGAATGGCTTCGTTCAGCGGCAGATGCGGATAGTCGCGTAGCGCCCTTGCGTTGATCTTGTCGTCGAGATCGGTGATGTTGCGGGCATAGGTTACCTGGCTCTCGCCATAGACATGGCGCAGCAGTCGGAAAAGAACATCGAAAACGATGACCGGGCGCGCATTGCCGATATGGGCGAAATCGTAAACCGTCGGTCCGCAGACATACATGCGCACATTGTCGGCGTCGATCGGCGCAAATTCGGCCTTTTCGCGTGTCAGGGTATTGTGGAGTTTCAGGCGCAAGGACATGCGGGTGTTCCCTAAAGGCAGTCAATTGTCCTGACCGGACCGTTTGTCTGTTGGACCTTGCGGGGAGACGAAAACGATCTGGCCGGTGGCGAACCAGCAAAAATTATTCAGCAGCAGGTGCAGATCGTTGTTTTCATGCCTTGCCTTATGGCGTGCCGGTCATGCGCGGTCAAGCGTTTCTCGCGGGTGCCAGAACCGCCTTGACCAAAAGTCTATTCCGGCTGGCGATAATCCAGGAACTTACCCTCGCGCACCACGAAGAGCTTGCCGGTTTCGGTAAGCTCGGGCGAGGCGAGTTGAACAATGGCGGCGGCAACTTCAGAAGGGTGCGGCACGTCTGCCGGGTCTTCGCCGGGCATGGCCTGAGCGCGCATGGCGGTGCGCGTCGCGCCGGGATTGATGCTGTTGATGCGCAGCGCGGTCTTATCGGTTTCCGCAGCCCAGGTGCGGGCAAGCGCTTCGACGGCCGCCTTGGAGGTGGAATAGACACCCCAGAAGGGACGACAGGTGTGGGCAGCGCCCGAAGACAGGATCAGCGCACGGCCGGCATCCGATCTCAAAAGCAGCGGCTCAACCGAGCGGATCAGCCGCCAGGTGGCGGTGACATTGATGGTCATGACCCTTTCGAAGACTTTCGCCTCGATATGGCCGACCGGTGAGATGACGCCGAGAACACCGGCATTGGCGACCAGAATATCGAGCTTGCCCCAGCGCTCAAAGATATTGGCGCCCAGCGCATCGATGGCGTTCATGTCGGCAAGGTCGAAGGGAACCAGCGTCGCGGTGCCGCCGACGGCCTTGATGGCGTCGTCCATATCCTCGAGGCCGCCGACCGTTCTGGCGCAGGCAATGACATGCGCGCCGGCCTTGGCGAGTTCCAGTGCCGTGAAATAACCGATGCCGCGCGAAGCGCCGGTGACGAGCGCGATCCTGCCCTTGAGATTGATTGTCATGTTGCCCCCTCCGAAATTCATTCCGCTTCTTTTATGAAGCGACTGACGTCAACCGCAAGCGATCAAAAGGCCACAGCGGGCACAGTTTCAATCGCACGCAACAAAAAAGCGGCCACCGGAAGCCGGTGGCCGCTTGTTATTTCCGGACTATCAGCCGTTGCTGGCCAGCATGGAAATCTTGCTGCCCATCGCCTCGCCGTTCTGGTCGAGAAGGCGGGTGGGATAGTCGCCGGTGAAATAATGGTCCGTGAATTGCGGACGCGCATTGTTGCGGTTTTCGCCGCCGACAGCCCGGTAAAGCCCGTCGATCGACAGGAAGGCAAGCGAATCGGCGCCGATGAATTTCGCCATGGCGTCCACATCGGCATATTGGTTGGCGAGCAACTTGTCGGCATCAGGTGTATCGATGCCGTAGAAATCCGGGTGGAAGATCATCGGGCTGGCGACGCGGATATGCACTTCCTTGGCGCCCGCTTCGCGGATCATCTGCACGATTTTCACCGAGGTCGTGCCGCGCACGATGGAATCATCCACCAGCACCACGCGCTTGCCTTCGATCATCGCCCGGTTGGCGGAATGCTTGAGCTTGACGCCGAAAGCACGGATCTGCTGGGTGGGCTCGATGAAGGTGCGGCCGACATAATGGTTGCGGATGATGCCGTATTCGAAGGGAATACCGCTTTCCTGCGCAAAACCGAGTGCAGCCGGCGTACCGCCATCGGGAACCGGAACCACGACATCGGCTTCCAGTGGGGCTTCCTTGGCAAGGTTCATGCCCATGTTCTTGCGCGTCGTATAGACGTTGCGGCCGCCGACGACGGAATCGGGACGGGCGAAATAGACATATTCGAACAGGCACAGACGTTCCGGCTGCGGCTTCGACGGCTTGCGCGCATCGATGGTGATCGAACCATCAGGCTGGATTTCGCAGATGATAACTTCGCCGTTTTCAACGTCGCGCACGAATTTCGCGCCGATGATATCGAGAGCGCAGGTTTCCGAGCAGAAGATCGGCTTGCCATCAAGCTCGCCCATGACCAGCGGGCGGATGCCGATCGGGTCGCGCGCTGCAATCAGCTTGGTGCGCGTCATCGCCAGCATCGAATAGCCGCCTTCCATCTGGCGGATGGCGTCGATGAAACGGTCGGCGGTGGAGCTGTGACGCGAACGGGCGATGAGGTGCAGCACGACTTCGGTATCCGATGTCGACTGACAGATGGCGCCGGTTGCGATGATCTGGCGGCGAAGCGTCAGGCCATTGGTGAAGTTGCCGTTATGGGCAATCGAAATGCCGCCTTCTTCCAGCTCGGCAAACAGCGGCTGCACGTTGCGCATCGCCACTTCGCCAGTGGTGGAATAACGGGTGTGGCCAATCGCGATGGAGCCGGGCAGGCGGGCAAGCGTTGCCGGATCGGTATAATGATCGCCGACGAGGCCCATATGGCGTTCCTGATGGAAGCGCTTGCCGTCGAAGGAAACGATGCCCGCCGCTTCCTGGCCGCGATGCTGAAGCGCATGCAGGCCGAGAGCGGTGAGGGCGGAGGCATCGGCATGGCCGAGAATGCCAAATACGCCGCATTCTTCGTGCAGCGTATCGCCGTCGATCTCTTCTTTGAAAGTGGCCCCAGGAAACTTGGAATGCGAAAGCGGCTCAATCATCCGGCTTGCCCTTGCTCTCTACCGAGAAAAAAGAAAGACCCCTCCGGTGAGTTTGTCTCCCGGTCGGCCTGTCTGTGTCGTGCTTGATATTTAGCACAAATAGCGCGCCTTGCATGCATTGCAAGGCGCGACACTGTGTCAATTATTCGTTGCCGGCGCATTTGTCGCCGGGGCATCTTCCGCAGGCGTCTGCGCAGCTGCCGGTTCCTGCGGTTTTCCGAGGATACGGGCACGGATCTGTGGCTCGATATCGTCAGGCAGAACCGCTTCCAGCTTGCCCACCAGCCCGTCGAGGAACGGCTTGGCCTTGGCCTGAGTCACCCATTGCGGCTGCGTCTTCACGTCCACCAGCCAGTTCCAGAAGGCGACCGCGACGACCAGCAGCAGAATGCCGCGCGCCGCGCCGAACAGGAAACCAAGCGTGCGATCCAGCGCACCGATGCGGCTGTCGATGATGAAATCGGCAATACGCGAGGTGATGAAGGAAATGACGACGAGGGAGACGAGGAAGACGACGCCCGCCGAACCGGCAATGGCGATCTTGTCGTCATCGGTATAGTTGCGCGCATAGGGCAACAGGATCGGGAAAAGATAATAGGCGGCGGCGACCGAACCGGCCCAGCTCGCGATGGACAGAATCTCGCGGGAAAAACCGCGTACCATCGCGAGAATGGCGGAGAAAAGAACAACGGCGATGACGATGCCGTCGAAAATTGTAATGGGCATATACCAACTCCGGAGGTGCGACGCCTTGTCAGGCGCTGCCTTGCCAATTGTGCGACCCTCTTACACCACTGTTTCCCTTGGCGAAAGGATCAATATTAGTCGTCCTCAACCTGTTTGAACCGGTTGCCGGAACCGGCGATGCGCGCCACGAGGTCCGGCAGGCTTTCTATTTCCGTCCAGCGACCCTTGCCCGCTTTCGGCAATTCAGCCGAAGCAGACGGCAGAAGTGCGGCGGAAAAGCCGAGTTTTTCAGCTTCTTTCAATCGCTGGCCCGTATGCGAGACGGGCCGTACCGCGCCCGACAGGCTGATCTCGCCGAAATAGACGCAATCGGCGGGCAGGGCAAGACCGGCAAGCGAGGAAACCAGCGCAGAGGCAATCGCCATATCCGCAGCCGGTTCGGAAATGCGGTATCCACCGGCGACGTTGAGATAAACGTCATGTTGCCCGAGCTTCACGCCGCAATGGGCCTCCAGCACGGCAAGGATCATGGCGAGTCGCGAACTGTCCCAGCCGACCACGGCGCGGCGCGGCGTGCCGAGCGAGGTGGCCGCGACCAGCGCCTGCACCTCGACCAGAATGGGGCGCGTGCCCTCCATGCCGGCAAAGACGGCGGCGCCCGGCGATTTCTCATTGCGCTCGCCGAGGAACAGTTCGGACGGGTTGGAGACCTCGCGCAATCCCCGGTCGGACATTTCGAACACGCCGATCTCGTCCGTAGGCCCGAAGCGGTTCTTGACGGTGCGAAGAATGCGGTAATGGTGGCCGCGGTCGCCTTCGAAATACAGCACAGCGTCAACCATGTGCTCCACCACGCGCGGGCCGGCAATCTGGCCCTCCTTGGTGACATGGCCCACCAGCACCATGGTCGCGCCCGTCTGCTTGGCATAACGGATCATCGCCTGCACGCCGGTACGCACCTGCGTCACCGTGCCAGGGGCGGAATCGGCCGTGTCGCTCCACAGCGTCTGAATGGAATCGATGATGACGAGATCGGGGCGCTTGCCCTCGGAAATCGTTGCGAGAATATCCTCGACATTGGTCTCGGCCGCCAGCAGCACATCGGTTTCCGCCGCACCAAGACGCTGGGCGCGCAGACGCACCTGCGCCACCGCCTCTTCGCCGGAGACGTAGATGACGCGGTGTCCGCGTCGTGAAAGGGCAGCCGCCGCCTGCATCAGCAGGGTCGATTTACCGATTCCCGGATCGCCGCCGATCAGAACCGCCGAACCGCGCACGAAGCCGCCGCCGGTCGCCCGGTCCAGTTCGCTGATGCCGGTCGGAATGCGGGGCGCTTCCTCGATCTCGCCGGAAAGTGCTGTGAGCGCGACCGGCCGGCCTTTTTTCGGGGTCTTGCCGGGGCCGGAGCCGATGCCACCCATCGGGTCTTCCTCGACGATGGTATTCCACTCGCCGCAGCCTTCGCATTTTCCCGCCCAGCGGTTGTGAACCGTGCCGCAGTTCTGGCACACGAATTGGGTCTTGGCTTTGGCCATCTATGTCAATTTTCTTCTTGTTTGAAATCTTTGGCGGAAATGTCCTGGTGGCCATGCAGCACGCGCAGGACGGTAAGATCGCTCTCGCCGATACGGAAAAAGATCACGCGCTCGCGATAGGTAATGCTGCGCAGCCCCACCCCATATCCGCTTCTGGAAACACCGGACAAGCCGAGTGCGGCTATCGATTCGATCTTGCTGAAGATATCGAGAACAAGGCGATCCGCGGCAACAGGATTATCGGTTTCGATGTAGGCATGGTCCTCGGCAACGTCGAGTCTTGCCCGTGTGGTCCAGATAGGGCCCCGGATTTTAATGGCCTGTCCCCGTTTTCTGCTGTGCGGAAACGCGCTTTATATCGCTGAGGAAATCTTCCGACGAAGCATAGTGATGAACCCGGCCCGCATCGGCATCGTCAAGCCCTTCCTGTATCAGCAACTGAAGCGCCGCTCTCTTGCCCTCATCGCTGCTCAGCAATTGCAGGCTGGCATGGATAACCGCGTCCGCATCGCTATAGACGCCCGCCGCCACCTGTTCTTCGATGAACTTTTCGTCCTGCTCGCTCAAATGGATTTCGGGCATTTCGATCTCCTTTTGTTCTCTTTTAGCACAGGTCGCTTCCGCTTTCCAAGAGCTAAAGACGTGGTTCAGTCGTCAGCCATCAGATATTGCCGTTCATAGCGCAGGCCGAGACCCGTCAGCATCTCGTAACCGATGGTGCCGGCCGCCCGCGCCACCTCGTCGACCGGCACGTTCGGGCCGAAAAGCTCGATATAATCGCCGGTGCGGACGGCATTTGCCGGTAGATCCGTCACATCGAAAATGGTGAGGTCCATCGTCACGCGGCCGGCCACCGGCGCTTTATGACCGTTGATGATGCCGTAAGCACCGCCATGGCCCATTTCGCGCAAGGGAATGCCGGAGCCGGAAAGCGAACGCTGGTATCCGTCCGCATAACCGACGGAAGCGATGGCAAGGCGGCTTGCCCGCTTCAGTAGGAAGGAGCCGCCATAGCTGACGGTCTGGCCTTCGCCCGCCTCGCGAATCTGGATGATCCGCGCTTCGGCCTTCGCAACGGGCCGCATCGGATTGGCCACGTCGTTGACAGCCTCGCCGCCATAGAGGGCGATGCCGGGGCGGGTTAGGTCGAAATGATAGTCGTTGCCCAGAAAGATACCGGCCGAAGCCGAGAGGCTTGATTCGATACCTTCGAAAGCGGCGCTAACCTTGCGGAATGATTCGAGCTGGACCCTGTTCATCGGCGAAGATGGCGTGTCGGCGCAGGCGAGGTGCGACAGTACGAGAACCGGGTCGAAACTCGCCGGCCGTGTCACGTCGTCGGCCAGAAATAGCGCGTCGTCGAGCGGCAGGCCGAGCCGGTTGAAGCCGGTATCCACATGCAGCGCGCAGGGGTGTTCGCCACGGTCCGCAACCGTCGCCATCCAAAAGGAAAGCTGCTCCTCGGAGGCGAGAACCGGTACGAGATCATTGTCGAAGACCTGACGCTCCTGGCCCTGCCAGATGCCTGATAGCACGAAGATACGTGCTTCCGGGGCGTAGGATCGCAAGGTGGCTCCTTCGGCTACCGTTGCCACGAAGAAGTCCCGCGCGCCGGCGTGGTAGAGGGTTGCGCCACAATCCTCGATACCGAGCCCATAGGCATCCGCCTTGACGACAGCCGCCGTCCGCGCCTTACCGGATCGCTTCTTCATGTCCCGCCAATTATCGGCCAGCGCGCCGAGATCGACGGTGAGCCTTAGCGGTGCATATTCGAAAGCGTCGGTTTCGTTTTCGGAAAAGGTCTCTTCGAAGTCGTCTGTCATGCCATGCGTCCGGTTGGTTTGAACCGGGTGGGACCCTAGCACTTTTGTTCAAGACGGTAATGACCGATTGATTTAAACTCGCTCTATGCACAATGTTTCGCAGGAACAGGCCCTGGATTTCATGCCCGTCGCGGCGACGGAAACGACGCGTTTCTGGCGTGACCGGCGTTTCGGCGGCATGGAATGTTTGAGCGCGACGTTCCTGACACATGAATATTCGCCGCATGCGCACGATACCTTCTCGATTGGTGCGATCGAAAGCGGCTCGCAGATTTCCACCATTCAGGGCACCACCGAGCAGACGGGACCGGGGCATCTCTATCTCATCAACCCGGATGAGATTCACGATGGCGCGCCGGGTGGCGGCGGTTATCGCTACCGGATGATCTATCCCGATGCGGCGCTTCTGCGCGATATCATCGAGGATGTGACGGGCAGGGCCTTTCACGGCATGCCGTCCTTTCCGCGGTTTCTGCCGCGTGATCCACAGATGGCGGCGGCATTCCAGATGGCGCATCGCCGGCTGGAGGCCAAATCCGGCGCTCTTGAGGCGGATGAGGGCATGTTTTCGGTTCTGGCGGCGCTGTTCGGCAGGCATGGCAGCGCCATCATCCTGCCGCTCGAAACCCGCGAGAAAACGGCGGTCCATACCGCCCGGGATTATCTTTCCGACAATTACGAGACCGATATCGGTCTTGAGGAACTGGCTTCAATTGCCGGCCTCAGCCGCGCCCACCTCATCCGCGCTTTCCGCAAGGAATTCCACATCACCCCGCACGCCTATCTGACGGATGTGCGCATCCGGCAGGCACGCCGTCTTCTGCGTGCCGGCGAGATGCCGGCCGAGGTGGCGGCGTTGTGCGGCTTTGCCGATCAGGCGCATTTCACCCGGCATTTCAAGGCGCGAACCGGCGTCACGCCGGGGCAATTCCGGGTGGCATAAACCCAACTCGGCGTTTCCGCCACGCAATGTCACTTTCCTTCAAGACTGTGGGGCTTGCCGGGCGTAATCGCACTCTTCTGAAAAGGAGAATGCGATGTCCCACTTGCGAAAACGCGCAGAATTCAGTGCTGGCTTGAGAGCCGCGGCACCTTTACTGGTCGCCATGGTGCCGATCGGCGTGGTGTTCGGCGCGGTCGCGGTCGGCAAAGGATTGTCGCCGCTCGAAGCGTCGCTGATGTCGCTGCTGGTCTTTGCCGGCGGCTCGCAATTCGTGGCCATGGATGTGTGGACGCATCCGGCAAGCTGGAGCGCACTCGGCTTTGCCGCGTTGCTGGTCAATCTGCGTCATGTGCTAATGAGCGCCTCGATCGCCGGCAAGCTGGAGGACTTCAGCGGTTGGCGAAAATATGCGGCGATGCTGGTGCTGACGGACGAATCTTGGGCGTTGTCGGAGTTCCGGGTCATCACCGGCAGGCTGACTGCGGCCTTTTTCACAGGCGCTGCACTATCGATCTATCTGGTCTGGAACCTTGCCACTCTGGCAGGCGCGCTGCTCGGGTCGGTCATGGGAGACATGTCGGTCATCGGTCTGGATTTTGCCTTCCCGGCCGTCTTCATCGTGCTGCTTATGGGGTTCTGGAAGGGCAGGGAAACAGGCCTCGTGCTTCTGGCAAGTGCCGCCGCCGCTTACCTCATCCATGCGCTGGTGCCGGGCGCCTGGTATATTGCCGCCGGGGCGCTGGCGGGACTTGCCGTTGCCGCCCTCGGTGATGCTGAACAGGTGGAGCAGCCGGCATGACGCTTGATACAAACACCCTTTTGGCGATCCTTGCCATGATGGCGGCAACCGTTGCCACGCGCCTTGGCGGCCTGCTTCTGGTCAACCACTTTACCTTGACGCCGCGTCTGAAAAAAGCGCTCGGCGCAGTTCCGCCCGCCGTTCTGATGGCCGTAGTCACGCCGACGGCGCTTGCAAGCGGGCCGGCGGAAACCATCGCCTGTGCTGTGACGGCAATCGCCGCGCTTCGCCTCAGTCTCCTGCCGGCCGCAACACTCGGTGTCGTCACCGTGGCTATACTGCGCGGAATCGGATTGTGAGGTAACTCTGCCAAAGCCCTGAAAAGACTCAATGCATTCAACTGTGAACGCGGGGCAGAATGCCGAGGGCGACAGGCCAAAGCCGTTTCGCCCCCGTTGTTCGGTTCAGATCAATGCTCTTCGTACTGGCTGAAGCTCGGGTCGGCCAGATCGGCAAAGCGGGTGAATTCGGACTGGAAGGCGAGCTTCACCGTGCCGGTCGGTCCGTGACGCTGCTTGGCGATGATGACGTCGGCGGTGCCTTTCACCTTGTCAAACAGGGCTTCCCACTCGGCATATTTGGGATCGGAAATATCCCGCGGTTCCATGTTCTTGACGTAATATTCCTCACGGAACACGAACAGCACCACGTCGGCGTCCTGCTCGATCGAGCCCGATTCACGCAGGTCGGAGAGCTGTGGGCGCTTGTCTTCACGGCTTTCCACCGCACGGGAGAGCTGTGAAAGCGCGATGATCGGAACGTTGAGTTCCTTGCCCAGCGCTTTCAGGCCCGTGGTAATCTGGGTGATTTCCTGCACGCGGTTTTCGCCGCTTTTGCCCGCCCCGGTCATCAGCTGAATATAGTCCACTACCAGAACGTCGAGTCCGCGCTGGCGCTTCAGGCGGCGGGCGCGGGCGGAAAGCTGGGCGATGGAGATACCACCGGTCTGGTCGATATAAAGCGGCACCTTCTGCATCATCTGGGAGCAGGCGACGAGCTTTTCGAAATCGGCCTCGGTAATGTCACCGCGACGGATTTTCGAGGACGACACTTCGGTCTGCTCGGAAATGATACGGGTCGCCAGCTGTTCGGACGACATTTCGAGAGAATAGAAGCCGACGACGCCGCCGTTTTTCGCCTTGAACGAACCATCAGGCTGGACTTCCTGATCGTAGGTCGCGGCGATGTTATAGGCGATGTTGGTTGCAAGCGAGGTCTTGCCCATACCCGGACGACCCGCAAGCACGATAAGGTCGGAACGCTGCAGACCGCCCATGCGGGCGTCGAGCGAATGAATGCCGGTGGAAATGCCGGAGAGATTGCCGTCACGCTCGAAGGCGGCGCCGGCCATGTCGATCGCCAGCGCCACCGCATCGTTGAACGACTGGAAGCCACCGTCGTAACGGCCGGTTTCCGCCAGTTCGAACAGGCGGCGCTCGGTGTCTTCGATCTGCGACTGCGGCGGCATGTCCAGCGGCGCGTCATAAGCGATGTTGACGACATCCTCGCCGATCTGGATCAGCGCGCGGCGCAGGGCCAGATCGTAGATCGCCCGGCCGTAATCTTCCGCGTTGATGATCGACACGGCTTCAGCCGCCAGACGCGCCAGATACTGCGCCACCGTCAGGTCGCCGATCTTGTCGTCGGCGGGCAGGAAGGTCTTGATCGTTACCGGATTGGCGGTCTTGCCCATACGGATGATATCGCCCGCCACTTCGAAAATCTTGCGGTGCAAGGGTTCGTAGAGGTGCACGGGTTTGAGAAAATCCGACACACGGTAATAGGCGTCGTTGTTGACGAGGATGGCGCCCAGCAGCGCCTGTTCGGCCTCGATGTTGTTCGGGGCTTCGCGGTAATGCGGTTCCGCCGGTTGCGCGGGGGTGATCTTTCTCACAGCGTCGTTCATGGTTTGCGCGATCTCCCTTTGCCTGTGTGCTTAAACCTTGGGTTTGGCTTTCTGGGGCATGGCAGTCAATGATATTGTTGCAACACTATACGGCAGGCTGACGTCCGCTCTGCAAAGCTGGATCACATTTTTAGTTGTCCCCAGCAATCCACAGGCGGGTGAGGGACAGGCCCGGTTTAATGGCTCCGGAATTTCATGGCAACGTGATTCGCTGCCATGAGTTTAGCGCATGGCAGACCCGGCGTGAAAGAAACTTGAAAATCGTCAGGCTTCCAAATAAATAGGCAGTAAATAAGTAGTGTGCTAATTATAAGGCTGACTGACATGTCCCGCGAAACCGACAAGGAACAGCTTCTGGACGAGGTTTCCGCGTTCACCCGCAAGCTGCGCGCATTTTTTGACGCGCGGGTAGGGGAAAGCGGCCTGACGCTGGCGCGTGCGCGTGCGCTTTTCGCCCTGTCGCGGCGCGGGCCGCTGACCCAGACGGAACTTGCCGAAGAAATGGAAATCGAAACGCCGACGCTGGTCCGCGTGCTTGACGGCATGGAGAAACAGAACCTCATCGAGCGCCGTTCCGATGAGACCGACCGTCGTGCCAAACGCATCCACATGACGGTGGAGGGAGAGAAAACCTCCGAGACGGTGCAGGCGGTGGCAAAGACGCTTCGTTCGGAAATCGCTGCCGATGTTTCCTCGCAGGATCTGGCGATGGCGCTGGATGTCATGCGGCGGCTTTCGGCCAATCTGCAAAATCTGGCGAGCGGGAGGGTACAATCGTGAGTACCGTGGTGCCGCAAACGGCGGATGAGGCCGCTTCCGAAAATGCCGAAGCAACGGTCAAACCGGCTGATGTACAGAAAGAAGACGCCGCTGCTCCTCAGGTGACGAGCAGCGCAAACCCCGACGGAACCGCGCCGGAACCCGCCACTCCCGTCGCACCGCAACCGGTGGAGCGGCCAGTGTGGCTGCGGCTGTGTTTCATCTTCGCGGGCCTGGCGTTCTTCATCACGCAAGGGTTGGGCATGAACCTCGTCATGGCCAATCTCTACCAGTTGCAGGGCGAGTTTTCCGCCACGGTGGCCGAGGTTGCCTGGCTTTCCGCCGCCTATATGGCGCCCTACGCCACGTTTTCCATCGCGCTGTTCAAGGTGCGCACGCAATATGGATTGCGGCCCTTTGCCGAACTTTCGATTATCGTTTTCGTGGTCGCCTCCTGCCTCAACCTGTTCGTGACAGACCTGCATTCGGCGATCGTTATCCGCTTCTTCAGCGGCATGGCGGCGGCACCTCTTTCCTCGCTCGGCTTTCTCTACATTCTGGAGGCCTTTCCACCCGCGCGGAAATTCTCGCTGGGCTTCAGCATCGCGCTCACCGGCACCTTGCTGTCAGCGCCGCTGGCGCGCATCGTTTCGCCCTCCCTGCTGGAAATCGGCGGCTGGAATGCCCTCTACACCATGGAAATGGGCTTCGCGCTGATCTCGCTCGCTTTGATCTACATGTTGAAAGTCACGCCGCCGCCGCGCGCGAAAGTCATCGAGCGTACGGATATTCTGAGCTATCTCCTGTTCGCGGGCGGCCTTGGCTGCCTCGCGGTCATGCTCACGCTTGGCCGGTTCTACTGGTGGTTCGAAACATGGTGGCTTGGCGTGCTTCTGGCCACGTCGATCACGCTCCTCACGCTGATGGTTTTCATCGAGTTGCCGCGCAAGAACCCGCTGCTCGACCTGCGCTGGATTTTCTCGAAAACCAACCTGCACGTCATCGCGGTCCTGCTCATCTACCGCGCGGTTTCCTCCGAGCAATCCTCGACGGCGGTCAGCTTTTACCAGCAGCTTGGTCTTTTGAACGACCAGACGATCTCGCTTTATGCTCTGGTGCTTCTGGCGACGGTTCTCGGCGGCGCGGCCTGCGCGTGGCTGATGCTGACGAAATATGTCGATACGGCCCATGTGATTGCACTAACCCTGATCGCGGCCGGCGCTTTCATGGACAGCCAGTCCAACAATCTGACGCGGCCGGGTGAGATGTATCTCAGCCAGATGATGATCGCCTTCGGTGCCGCCATGTTCCTGCCACCTGTGATGGCTAAGGGCTTTGCCGCCGCACTTGCGCGGGGGGCGCCCTATCTGGTGAATTTCATCACCATCTTCCTGTTTACCCAGATCACCGGATCGATGCTGATGACCGGGCTGCTCGGCAGTTTCGTGACGCTGCGTGAAAAATTCCATTCCAATATTCTGGTGGAAAATATCCTGCTCACCAACCCCGTCGTTGCCCAGCGCGTGTCGCAGCTTTCCGGCGCCTATAGCCATGTCATCACCGATCCGGCGTTGCTGAAGGCCGAAGGGCTTTCCCTCCTTGGCCAGCAGGTCACACGAGAGGCCTATGTGCTTGCCTATAATGATACCTTCCTTTTGATTTCCACCGTTGCGGCGCTGGCGCTCATGGCGCTTTTGCTCCACCTTGCATGGCTGCGCATCCGTCCTCGCTTTTTCCGGGACAATGTCGATGCCGCGCCGGCGCCACAGTCTTGAACCTCCAAGAGTGATAAAATGCTGAAGAAGATTTTTACCCCCGTTTCCATTCTCGTGCTGCTCGGTGGTCTCGCCGGTGTCGCGCTCGTGCTTTACGCGTGGCGCCTGCCGCCGTTCCTCTCCTCCGTCGAAATGACCGACAACGCCTTTGTTCGGGGTTACGTCACGACGATGAGCCCGCAGGTGAGCGGTTATGTCGTGGATGTGCCGGTGAAGGACTATCAGGAGGTCAAGCAGGGTACGTTGCTCGCAAAGATCGACGACCGCATCTATCGCCAGAAACAGGCGCAGGCGGGAGCCGCACTCGATACGCAAAAGGCGGCACTGGACAATTCCCGCCAGCAGGAAAACGCGGCCAACGCCAACATCCTTTCCAGCGAGGCGGCGGTCGACAGCGCTGAAGCATCGCTGAAGCAGGCGCAACTTGCATCCGACCGTCAGGACAATCTCATCAAAAGCGGCGTTGGAACCTCCAGCCTGCAGGAAGAGGCACATGCCGCGCTTGAAAAGGCACGGGCATCACTGTCGCAGGCGAAGGCGGCGCTCGAAGTGTCACGGCAGGATTTGCAGACGATCATCGTCAATCGTAGTTCCCTGCAGGCCGCTGTCGCCAACGCCGAGGCTGCGGTCGAGCTCGCCAAGATTGACCTCAACAATACCGAAATTCATGCGCCGGTGGACGGCAGGCTCGGCGAAGTCGGCGTGCGCACCGGGCAATATGTTACGGCTGGTACGCAATTGATGGCCGTTGTGCCGCATGATGTCTGGGTCATCGCCAATTTCAAGGAAACCCAGCTTGCGGGCATGCAGGTCGGCCAGCCGGTGACGATCTCGGTGGATGCCCTGCATCGTCGCAAGCTTAACGGCCGTGTCGAGCGGTTTTCGCCCGCCACGGGATCTGAATTCGCCGTCATCAAACCCGACAACGCGACCGGCAATTTCGTGAAGATCGCCCAGCGTCTCGGCGTTCGTATCGCAATCGACGCCGATCAACCGCTGGCGGCGGATCTGTCGCCGGGCATGTCGGTGGTCGTGCATGTGGACAAGAGCAACGAGCCTGCGGAAGCGGAGACGGCGGCGAAATAGTGGGTACGTTGTGCATGCGGCGAGGGAGGCACCCCCCTCTGTCCTGCCGGACATCTCCCCCACAAGGGGGGAGATCGAATTGTGGCTTTCGCTCGACAACCTCAACGTTGCGGCTATTAGCGATGTGGGATCGCCCTGCTGATCTCCCTCCTTGTGGGGGAGATGCCCGGCAGGGCAGAGGGGGGTAACCTCTCCGCACACTCCACGCCACCGCCAAAAAACGAAAAACCCCGGATGTCGCCATCCGGGGTTTTCCTTATGACCACAAGGCCAAATCTTATTCGTCGTCGCCGTTGCCGTCGGCTTCCGGATCGAAGAAGTCTTCCGGACGCAGCGCGTCTTCGTCAACGCCGTAGATGGCGTCGGCGGAGGTGAGGCTTTCGCCCTTGGACTGACGCTCAGCTTCTTCAGCCGAACGGGCAACGTTCAGCTCAACCTGAAGCTCGACTTCAGCATGCAGGTGCAGCGTAACGTCGTGCAGACCGATGGTCTTGATCGGCGTGTTCAGTTCGACCTGGTTGCGGCCGATGTTGAAGCCTTCGGCAGCCAGGATATCGACAACGTCGCGAGCAGCAACAGAGCCGTACAGCTGGCCGGTTTCGCCAGCCGAACGGACGACGATGAAGGACTTGCCTTCAAGTGCTTCGGCAACCTTCTGGGCTTCCGACTTGCGCTCGAGGTTACGGGCTTCAAGCGTTGCGCGCTCGGTTTCGAAGCGGGTCTTGTTGGCGGCGTTGGCGCGCAGCGCCTTGCCCTGTGGCAGCAGGAAGTTACGTGCGTAACCGTCGCGAACCTTTACGGTTTCGCCCATCTGGCCGAGCTTGTTGATGCGTTCGAGAAGAATAACGTCCATCTTCTTGATCCTTTCTAGTTGTTGTTTTCGTTCGTGTTGTCAGTTTTCCGCGTCGGGGTGAGGGAGATCGTGCTGCGCACGTCGCTCAATCCCAACACAAGAATGAGAAGCAGCGGAAAGACAAAGACCGCCGATAGATAGGCGAGGATGAGAACCGGCAGACGCCAGTCCTTTCCACGCGCGCGTTTGTGCAGCGAGGCATAGCCCGCCATCAGGAAGCCCGCGCCGAATGTGCCGCAGACGACGGCGCCGATCATGGCGGCGGCGCCACCGAAGAACATGGCGACGATGCCGCAGAGAAAAACGAAGATGGCGTTGCGGTGCATGCGCAGCGCGGAAGGGATGTCCTCGCGCGGGCGAAGGCCCTTACCGAAGGAGCCGACCAGCCGGGCCGCGAAATAATAGGCCGCAAACAACAGGATGACCCACAGGCCGCCCTGAACGATCGGCAACATCAGAACCAGCAGCGACTTCGTCTGCGCAAGCGCCTCGACATTGGGTTCGAACAGCGGTTCGCGGCTCTGCACTGATGTCATCATCAGGTCGACCATGCGGGCGACGAGATCGGGACCATATCCGATCATCCAGCCAAGAATGACGACCGCGACCGAAACCAGAAGGCAGAGATGCAGGACGATGCCAGACAGCGGATACCAGGCGAGCAGATCATCCGGGCCACCGAGTTCGGAGGCGGGGCGTGCCAGATTGGCAAGATGCGAAAGCCAGCCCGCCGGGATCAGCGTGAAGATCGCGATGGTCAGCGAAAAGAGCGGCGATATGACGAGCGCGCCGATGATCGCCGTGGTGATGATCGCAACAACGGCAGCGCGATTGCCCCAGCCCATGCCGGCGATGAAGATGGGCATGGCCGAACCGGCGTAAAGCAGGAAAGAAAAGGACGACTGTGCCGTTGCGCCAAGCGTTAGAAACGCGGCGCATATGCCGGCGAGAACGCCGGTGATCAGCACTGTCTGGTTCAACTTTTGCACTTCGCTGTCCTGCTAGAAACTTGAGCAGTTAGAGGACCGGTCCAATCAGGATCGTCGTCCCCAACATGGGATTTATGGTATCGATCCACGCCCAACGCGGAAGGATCAGTAGTTTTCGACCCGCTGATTAAGAGCCAGCTGATCTACGAAAACGAGGCCGCGCCAAAACGCAGCCTCGCTTCAAATCATTACGCTACGACGTAAGGCAGCAGGCCGAGGAAACGGGCGCGCTTGATCGCCTGGGCGAGTTCGCGCTGCTTCTTCTGGGAAACGGCCGTGATGCGGGAAGGAACGATCTTGCCGCGCTCGGAAATGTAGCGCTGCAGGAGACGAACGTCCTTGTAGTCGATCTTCGGAGCGTTTGCGCCGGAGAAGGGGCACGTCTTGCGACGGCGGTGGAACGGGCGGCGTGCCTGGGAAGAGGATGTATCAGCCATTGGTCAATTCTCCTTTATGCACGGTCTTCGCGCGGACGGCGCGGACGGTCTTCGCGGTCGCCGAAGCCACCTTCGCGCGGTGCGCGGGGACCACGATCTTCACGCGGGCCACGGTCCGGACGGTCGCCATCGCGGCGCGGACGGTCGTCACGGTCGCGCTTCTGCATCATCGCGGACGGGCCTTCTTCGTGGGCTTCGACGGCGATGGTCATGTAGCGAAGAACGTCTTCGTTGATGCGCATCTGGCGCTCGATTTCATGGATTGCAGGCGCCGGAGCGTCGATGTCCATGAGAGCGTAGTGAGCCTTGCGGTTCTTCTTGATGCGGTAGGTGAGGGACTTCAGACCCCAGTTCTCGACGCGTCCGACTTTACCGCCGAACGATTCGATAACGCCCTTGTACTGCTCGACAAGTGCGTCGACCTGCTGGGCAGAAATATCCTGCCGGGCAAGGAAGATGTGTTCGTAAAGAGCCATTTAAGCTTTGCCTTTCTTGCGTTTCGTCCTTCACCCGGCAACGGCGCTAAGCCTCAACGACTGCTCTTGGGTAGGCGGTGAAGCCTTAAAGCAAGAAAAGCGTTGTTCGAGACGGTCGAGAGCGGAGACACGGGAGGCCGGAAAAACCTTATGGTTCCTGCTGTTCCGTTACCGGAACCAGCCCTCCGTTCAGCCACCAGCCAATTGGACCGGGTGTTGTGAACAGCGCGCTTATACCCATTTTTGCCCGGAATGCAAGGACCGAGGGCGAAAAAGCGCGCCGTGCTCTCGTCAGATCGGCATCGGATATTGCCGGTGGATCGCCGCGATGCCCTTCAGCACCTCTTCCGGCAGCACCACATCGGCTGCCGCGATATCCACCTTCAACTGCTCCATCGTCGTTGCGCCGATGATGACCGAGGCCATGAAGGGGCGTGTCAGGCAGAACGCGATGGCAAGCTTTGCCGGATCGAGGCCATGTTGCGCGGCAAGCTCCAGGTAGGCCTTGACCGGCGCTTCCTGAAGCGGTTGCAGGCGGCCGCCGAGATCCGCGTTGATGGTGGCGCGCGATCCCGCCGGGCGGGCACCGTTCTGGTACTTGCCGGTGAGAATCCCGGCCGCCAGCGGCGAATAGGCGAGCAGGCCGACATCCTCGTGATGGGCGACTTCCGCCATGTCGAGATCGAAGGTGCGGTAGAGCAGGCTATATTCGTTCTGGATGGTGGCGACGCGTGGCAGGCCACGGGCCTCGGCAATATCGATATACTTCTGGGTGCCCCAGGCGCTTTCGTTGGAAAGACCGATGGCGCGGATCTTGCCGGCTTTCACCAGTTCGCCGAGCGTGTCGAGCTTCTCGGTGATTTCAGCCAGCGTGCGCTCTTTCTCCTGACCGAAGGCATTGAAGCTCCAGGCGCCGCGGAAATGATAGGTGCCGCGGTTCGGCCAGTGGATCTGGTAGAGGTCGATATAATCAGTCTTCAGGCGCTTGAGGCTGGTATCCACCGCCTCGCGGATGGCGCTCGCATCGATATCGCGGCCACCGCGAATATAGTCGCGACCGGCGCCGGCGACCTTGGTGGCGAGCACGACCTGATCACGCTTGCCGGTCCTTTCGAACCATGTGCCGATATAATCTTCCGTCCGCCCCTGCGTTTCGGCGGAAACGGGGGTGGTGGGGTAAAGCTCGGCCGTATCGAAGAAATTGACGCCCTTCTCCAGCGCGTAATCCATCTGCGCATGCGCTTCGGCTTCGGTGTTCTGCGTGCCCCACGTCATTGTGCCAAGGCAAATTTCGGACACGGAAATACCCGTGCGGCCCAATAGTCTCTGTTTCATGGAAATGTTCCGGTGCTTGGGGAGATGTTTTGAAAGGTGGCATGAAAGTAATGGGGAATTGCCGCAGTGCAAGAAAAAATATGATGAAAAGAAAGGGGAAAATAGATCGGCAAAACCCGTGGATGGGGTGCCGGAGGGCTTCAAGCCTTGACTCCTAAGGCCGGAATGTGAATGGAAGTCCAAAGAATAAAGGCAAGGCCAGACAAGAAGGACCACATCCCATGGGTATTGCATTCACATTTCCCGGTCAGGGAAGCCAGGCCGTCGGCATGGGCAAGGAACTCGCCGACACCTACGTCGAGGCGCGCGCCGTCTTCGAGGAAGTCGATGAGGCGCTCGGCCAGAAGCTTTCCGATATCATGTGGAACGGCCCGGAAGAAACGCTGACGCTGACGGCCAACGCCCAGCCGGCCCTCATGGCGGTGTCCATGGCGGTCATGCGGGTTCTGGAAGCGCGCGGTCTGAAGCTCTCCGACGCCGTCTCCTATGTTGCTGGTCATTCGCTCGGCGAATATTCGGCGCTCTGTGCCGCCGGTACCTTCTCGATCGGCGATACCGCACGGCTTCTCCGTATCCGCGGCAATGCCATGCAGGCCGCCGTGCCGGTGGGCGAGGGCGCGATGGCAGCGATCATCGGGCTGGAGCATGATGTGGTTTCCGCAATCTGTGAAGAGGCCGCCATTCTCGGCGTCTGCCAGATCGCCAACGACAATGGCGGCGGCCAGCTGGTCATCTCCGGCGGCAAGGCGGCTGTCGAGAAGGCCGCGGCGCTCGCTTCCGAAAAGGGCGCCAAGCGCGCCATTATGCTGCCGGTTTCCGCGCCCTTCCACTCTGCGCTGATGGCGCCGGCCGCAGAAGCCATGCGCGAGGCGCTGGCGGCTGTCGAAAAGCACAACCCGGTCGTACCTGTTATCGCCAATGTGCGCGCCGCTCCCGTTTCCGACGCCAATGAGATCGCCGCCCTGCTGGTCGAGCAGGTGACGGGCCAGGTGCGCTGGCGCGAGACGGTGGAATGGTTCGCCGCCAACAATGTGACGCAGCTTTATGAGATTGGCTCCGGCAAGGTGCTGACGGGCCTTGCCCGCCGCATCGACAAGACGGTGAATGGCGTTGCCGTCAACGGCGCTGCCGATATCGACCAGCTTCTCGCCACGCTTATCGGCTGAGACGGGCTTCACCCCGTAACGGCCTTTTGTTTTACGATAATTCCCGATGCAATTCCGCTAAAAGGCTTTTGCGGAATTGCTCTAAAGAAGGAACGGACCATGTTTGATCTGACAGGCCGCAAGGCTCTCGTAACCGGCGCGACCGGCGGTATCGGCGAAGAAATCGCCCGCCTTCTGCACAAACAGGGCGCAACCGTCGGCCTGCACGGCACGCGCGTTGAAAAGCTCGAGGCGCTGGCGGCGGAACTTGGCGATCGCGTCAAGATTTTCCCGGCCAACCTTGCCGACCGCGCCGAAGTCAAGGCGCTCGGCGAAAAGGCTGAAGCCGAGCTGGAAGGCGTCGATATTCTCGTCAACAATGCCGGCATCACCAAGGACGGCCTGTTCGTGCGCATGAGCGACGAGGACTGGGATAACGTCATCGAAGTGAACCTGACGGCGATGTTCCGCCTGACGCGTGAACTGACGCATCCGATGATGCGCCGCCGTTTCGGCCGCATCATCAACATCACCTCCATCGTCGGCGTCACCGGCAACCCCGGCCAGGCGAACTATTGCGCCTCCAAGGCCGGCATGATCGGTTTTTCGAAGTCGCTGGCGCAGGAAATCGCCACGCGCAACGTCACCGTCAACTGTGTAGCGCCTGGCTTCATCGAAAGCGCCATGACCGGCAAGCTGAACGACAAGCAGAAAGACGCCATCATGGGTGCCATCCCCATGAAGCGCATGGGAACAGGCGCCGAAGTCGCTTCGGCCGTTCTTTATCTGGCTTCCAATGAAGCTGCCTACATGACCGGCCAGACCTTGCACGTCAATGGCGGCATGGCGATGATCTGACGCCGGGTAAAAGGCGTCTTGAAACGATTGCGGCGCTATTTCAGCACCTTCTTGGGTAGCTGGGCGCCGCAAGACCCTCCACGCCGGTTTCCGGCGAAATTGCCTGTCATACGTTGTGCTTAGCGCGTTTTCAGGCTTTTCGACCGATTGAAACCGTGTTAATCGGGCCAAGACTGTGAACAGTCGTCCCGGAGAGACAGGAAGCCGTTGCGATTTTGCGCGACGATGTCTAGCTTGGACCGGGTTGAACGGGTTTGCCAGCAGTGCCGGATTTGAACGGCGCATGAGGGCTTCTAACAGGGCAGGGTGCCGCGAGGCATTCCCTTCAAAATAAAGGTCGAGGAAACCGACATGAGCGATATCGCAGAACGCGTAAAGAAAATTGTAATTGATCATCTGGGCGTCGACGCCGACAAAGTTGTTGAAGGCGCAAGCTTCATTGACGATCTGGGCGCTGATTCGCTCGACACCGTTGAACTGGTCATGGCTTTCGAAGAAGAATTCGGCGTCGAGATCCCTGACGACGCAGCTGACTCGATCCTGACTGTTGGCGACGCCGTCAAGTTCATCGAGAAGGCCCAGGCCTGATCGACCTGCATCGGGGAGGTGTAATATCCTCCCGTCTTGGCCCGGCTTGTCCGGGCCAATATTTTATCGTGAGGCGGAACGCGCCCGAAAGACGTGCGTCCTGACCAATGCATAAGTTTCCGAACCGGCTCTGGCCTGCGGAAGATTATGCGGAAATTCAAAATGTTGCTGCGCCTGTTCCCGCCATTCCATGGTGTGCGGCGTTGCAAAAAAGACCGATGATTTGGATAAGGGCGGAGCGTTGGCGATGAGGCGTGTCGTTATCACCGGTACCGGCATGGTATCTCCTCTTGGATGCGGAACGGAAATCACCTGGGAACGGCTGCTGGCCGGCCAAAACGGTGCCCGTCTCGTAACTGAATTCGAAGTCGAAGACTTGCCCGCAAAGATTGCCTGCCGCATTCCCGTCGGCGATGGCTCCAACGGCACCTTCAATGCCGATGACTGGATGGAAGTCAAAGAGCAGCGCAAGATCGATCCGTTCATCCTGTATGGTGTGGCTGCTGCCGACATGGCGCTTGCCGACGCCGGCTGGCATCCCGAAACGGACGAGGACCAGATCGCGACAGGCGTTCTGATCGGCTCCGGCATCGGCGGTCTGGAAGGTATCGTCGAGGCGGGTTACACGCTGCGCGACAAAGGCCCGCGCCGTATTTCTCCATTTTTCATTCCCGGCCGTCTGATCAACCTCGTTTCCGGCCACGTTTCCATCCGCCACAAGCTGCGCGGACCGAACCATGCCGTGGTAACGGCCTGCTCGACCGGTGCGCATGCCATTGGCGATGCCGCCCGGATGATAGCGTTCGGTGATGCCGAGGTCATGGTCGCCGGTGGTGCCGAATCGCCGGTCTGCCGCATCGCGCTTGCCGGTTTTGCCGCCTGCAAGGCGCTTTCCACCCAGCATAACGACGATCCGCAGAAAGCATCCCGCCCCTATGACCGCGACCGTGACGGTTTCGTCATGGGCGAAGGTGCCGGCATCGTGGTTCTGGAAGAACTGGAACACGCCAAGGCGCGTGGCGCAAAAATTTATGCCGAAGTCGTCGGTTACGGTTTGTCCGGTGATGCCTATCACATCACGGCGCCGTCCGAGGATGGCGATGGCGCATATCGCTGCATGCAGATGGCGCTGAAGCGCGCCGGCCTGACAGCTGACGATATCGACTACATCAACGCTCACGGCACCTCCACCATGGCTGATACGATCGAGCTTGGTGCGGTTGAACGGCTTGTCGGCGAATCGGCCTCAAAGATTTCGATGTCTTCCACCAAATCGGCCACCGGCCATCTTCTCGGTGCGGCCGGTGCGATCGAGGCGATCTTCGCCACGCTCGCGATCCGTGACAACATCGTTCCGCCGACGCTGAACCTCGACAATCCCGATGTGGAGACGAAGATCGACCTGGTGCCGCACAAGGCGCGCAAGAGGCAGGTCAACGTCGCCCTGTCGAACTCCTTCGGGTTCGGCGGCACCAACGCCTCCCTCGTGCTGCGTCGTTACGAAGCATAAATTGCAAAGACCCGGCGCCGCAAACCGCCTGAAGGCGGTGCGGCTCCCTCCTGCCGGGTATCGAGAGTGCTGTTCTTTTGAGGAACGCATTGCGGCTTGCGAAAGCCATTCCGATTTTCGCGCCGATATTGTAGTCGTTTACGGGAGACGGTTTACCGGGTTTGGAATAGTTTCCTGCTGTGGGCGGATTTCCCGACACAGACGGCTTTCTCTGACCGGTTTTGCCGGGAACGACGATTCGTGAAGGAGGACACGAGGTCTTCACGATGTCTCTATGTGGTGCAGGAAGATATTCCGAACCTGTTTTTGCCGCATTACCTGCGCAAAAGGCGCTGACAACGCCGAACTGAAAAGGAACGACGGTGAGCGACACGAATCAGAACAACCAGGGACCATACGGCGCGGGCGAGGGCAATCGCGGCCCGATCATCCCTAAATCCCCGACTGAGGCCCTGCGTCCGGAAAAGGTGCCGGCTCCGCCCAAGCGCTCCCGCAAGGCCCATGGCCAGCTGGTGATCTTCCTGAATTTTCTGATGACGCTTGCGGTTGCCGTCTGCGTGCTTGCGATCGCGGCCTTCTATTACATGATCAATGCGTTCCAGGAGCCCGGTCCGCTTCAGACGAACACGCATTTCACGGTGCGCAACGGCGCGGGCCTGATAGAGATTGCCAATAATCTCGAGCGCAACGACGTTGTCTCCAACGCCCGTGTCTTCCGCCTGATGACGGGCAGCTACCTGCAAAAAGACCAGACGCTGAAGGCGGGCGAATACGAGATCAAGGCCGGCGCATCCATGAAAGATATCATGATGCTGCTGGAATCGGGCAAATCGATCCTTTATTCCGTGTCGCTGCCCGAGGGTCTGACCGTCAAGCAGATGTTCGCGCGCCTTGGCGCAGACGAGATACTGGATGGTGAACTGCCCTCGACCCTGCCGCCGGAAGGCAGCCTTCGCCCCGATACCTATCGCTTTACCCGCGGTACGAAGCGCGAGGAAATCATCAACCAGATGAGTGCGGCGCAGGACAAGCTCATCGACATGATCTGGGAACGACGCGATCCCGACCTGCCGATCAAGACGGTCGAGGAATTCGTGACGCTTGCCTCGATCGTAGAGAAGGAAACCGGCAAGGATGACGAACGCGCCCATGTCGCCTCGGTCTTCTATAACCGCCTGAAAAAAGGCATGCGCCTGCAGTCCGACCCGACGATCATCTACGGTCTGTTCGGCGGTGACGGCAAGCCTTCCGACAGGCCGATCTACCAGTCGGACCTGCAGAAGCAGACGCCGTTCAATACCTATGTCATCAAGGGTCTGCCGCCGTCTCCCATCGCCAATCCGGGCCGGGCGGCGCTCGAGGCGGTTGCCAATCCGTGGCGCACCGACGACATCTACTTCGTTGCCGATGGCACCGGCGGCCATGTGTTTGCGAAGACGCTGGAAGAGCATAACGCCAATGTGCGCCGCTGGCGCAAGCTCGAGGCGGAAAAGGCGGCTTCCGGCGCCAATCCCGACGTTGCCGTGGATGGTCAGCCCGGTGGCACCGAGGCGGAAAAACCGGCCAATAACTGATAATCCTGACCGGGCCTTGTCATCACAAGGCCCGGTTTTTTTGAACGGCATGATGGGGGCTTTTTAAATATGACATTGCAATCGATGACCGGGTTCGCGCGCAGCGAAGGAACCTCCGGCCGTTACCGCTGGGCATGGGAACTGCGCTCGGTCAACGGCAAGGGGCTGGATGTGCGCCTGCGCCTGCCCAACGGTCTGGAAGCGCTGGAAACGGGTCTGCGGGAGATCGCGGCGCAGCATCTTTCCCGCGGCAATGTTCAGGCGGGGTTGACGCTGTCGATTGCGGAAAACCGGCTGGAGGCGGTGATCAACCGCGATGCTCTCGCCGCGGTTCTGGCTCTCAAGAAGGAACTGGGCGACGTCGTCGACGACAAGCCGTTGAGCTTCGATACGCTGCTGTCGCTGCGCGGACTGGTCGATTTTCGCGAGGCGGAAGATGACGCAGAGGCGCAGGCCGCGCGCAACGCCGATGTGCTTGCTGGCTTTGCCGCCGCCGTCGAGAAGCTGAAGGACATGCGCGAGCGGGAAGGGGCTTCCCTGTTTGCCATCCTGTCCGGCCAGATCGACAGGATCGAGCAACTCGTGAAACTCATCGAAAACGATCCTTCCCGCCAGCCGGAACAGATCGCGGTAAGGCTTGCCCAGCAGATCGCCCTGATCGGCGAGGGCCTGCACGGGCTTGATCGCGACCGTCTGCACGCCGAGGCGGCGCTGATCGCCACCAAGGCGGATCTGCGCGAGGAGGTCGACCGGCTGCACGCCCATGTGGCGGCGTCGCGCGAGCTTTTGGCCAATGGCGGGCCGGTTGGCCGCAAGCTCGATTTTCTTGCACAGGAATTTAACCGCGAGTCGAATACAATCTGTTCCAAATCGAACGCCAGTGCGGTAACCGCAGCAGGCATAGAACTGAAAGTGGTTATCGACCAGTTCCGCGAGCAGGTCCAAAATCTGGAGTAGACCCCATGGTCCCGGTGAACAATTCTCCCGTCACGATTGCCCGCAGAGGGTTGATGCTGGTGATTTCGTCGCCATCGGGCGCGGGCAAATCCACGATCGCGCGCAACCTGCTCGACAAGGACAAGAACATCAGCCTTTCCGTCAGCGTGACGACGCGCCCGCGTCGCCATAGCGAGATTGAAGGCATCCACTATCACTTCATTACCAAGCGCGAGTTCGAGCGCCTGCGTGACAGCGATGAGCTTCTGGAATGGGCCGAGGTTCACGGCAATTTCTACGGCACGCCGCGCGAACCGGTGGAAGTGGCGATGGCGGCCGGACGCGACATGCTGTTCGACATCGACTGGCAGGGCGCCGAGCAGCTTCAGGACAAGATGAAGGCCGACGTCGTGTCTATCTTCATCCTGCCGCCGACCATGACCGAGCTGCAATCGCGCCTGCACCGCCGCGCCGAAGACACCGAAGAGGTGATAAAGACCCGGCTTCACAATTCCCGCGCCGAAATCGAACACTGGCGCGATTATGACTATGTCATCCTCAACGACGACCTGCAGGCGGCCTTCGAGGCCGTCGAGGCGATCGTCAAGGCCGAACGCGTCCGCCGCGACCGCCGCCACGGCATGTTCGATTTCGTGCGCGAACTACTTGCGGAAGAGCCGAAGCTCGGCTGAGCACTGTTTTTGCGCTACTTCTGGAGTGACGACGGCAAATCGACCTGAATTCCCAACGGAAGAAAATGCTTCAAGTTTTCGGTTATCACAGTCAGACTATAGACTTGAGCGGTGGCGGCAATGATCAGGTCGCCAAGCCCGGGATGACGGCCTTTGCTGTTTGCCATATTTTCCATCGCGCCCGCTACACGGGCAACCACGATGTCCATTGGTAATATTCGATCCCCGAAGTTTTCGGTCAGCGCGTTTAACCAGTCATTCAGTCGTTTGGCGCGACCGACCGCGCCCTTGCGATCAAGATATCCTATTCCCTTTTGGATTTCCGCAATGGTCATTGCTGACAGATAAAGTGCATATGCCTCGCCTTGCACATGGAACCATGTGCGGGTCGCTTCGGAGGGTGTAGGTTTGTCGGGGACAAATCGGGATATGATATTGGTATCGAGCAGGAAGCCGTTACTCAAAATCGATTTCCCGCATGGTAGACGGATTGCGCGCCAGATCCACTCCGCCCGGATAGGTCAGCAGGAAATCACCGAAATTGGGGCGCGGCGTCTTCAGCGCCTTTTTTGCGGCTTCGGCCGCCTCAACGGAAACGAGCACCGCTGCCGGTTTGCCGTGACGCGTGATCGTCACGAACTCGCCCTTCGCTGCTTCATCGATCAGTGTGGCAAAACCAGCTTTTGCTTCGGCGACGCTCATGCTCGACATGTCTGCCTCCAAAAATGACCATATATGGACATAATAGTAGAGCACAGAGTTGCAAGCAACCTCCGTCGTTGCCGTCTGCCTAACCTGACCTCAAAGACAATTCGCCAACGTCACGAATTCCTCCACCGAGAGCGTTTCCGCCCGTCGTGTCGCATCGATGCCCGCCTTTTCCAGCAGGGTTTCGCCGCCCAGGCTTTTCACGCTCTGGCGCAGCATCTTGCGGCGCTGGCCGAAGGCGGCTTCCGTTACCTTTTCGAGCTTCGCGACGTCGCAAGGCAGCGGTTTTTCTTTTGGCAGCAGGTGTACGACAGTCGAGGTGACTTTCGGCGGTGGGCTGAAGGCCTGCGGGGGGACGTCGAAGGCCATTTCCGATACTGTGCGCCAGCCGGACAGGACGCCGAGGCGGCCGTAGTGATTGTCGCCTTCTTCCGCCACGATGCGTTGGCCGACTTCCTTCTGGAACATCAGCGTCATGGAGAGCCAGAAAGGCGGCCATTCTTTCGGCAGCAGCCAGTTGACCAGCAATTGCGTGCCGACATTGTAAGGCAGGTTGGCGATTATCCGCACGGGTTCGCCGGCCGGAACCAGAGCCTCGAAATCGGTCTTCAGCGCATCGCCCTCGATGACCTCGAGACGTCCGGGATAATGTGCTTCGATTTCCGCCAGCGCCGGCAGGCAGCGGCTGTCGCGCTCAATGGCGATGACCTTTTTAGCACCCAGCGAAAGAATGGCGCGGGTGAGGCCGCCGGGACCAGGGCCGACCTCGATCACCGTCACGCCTTCGAGCGGCCCGGCCGTTCTGGCGATCTTCTGGGTGAGGTTGAGATCGAACAGGAAGTTCTGCCCGAGCGACTTTTTTGCGTCGAGCCCGTGGCGCTGGATGACATCGCGCAGCGGCGGTAGTCCGTCTATGGCGGCCATTACGCGCTGACCTTGCTGCGGAGGGAAATTTCCGCCGCCATCTTCAGCGCTGCGACAAGGCTCGTCTCGCTGGCGATGCCCTGACCGGCAATGCCGAAGGCGGTGCCGTGGTCGGGCGAGGTGCGGATGAAGGGCAGGCCGAGCGTGACATTGACGGAATCGTCAAAGCCAAGCGCCTTGGCCGGGATAAGCGCCTGATCGTGATACATGCAGACGGCGACATCATAACGCCTGCGGGCGGCATCGTGGAACATCGTATCGGCGGGCAGGGGGCCGAAGGCGTCGATCCCGTCTTTCCGCAACCGCATGGTCGCGGGGTGAACAACGTCACGATCCTCGGTGCCGAGCGCGCCGTCTTCACCCGCATGCGGGTTGAGACCGGCAACCGCCAGACGCGGTGCCTCGATGCCGAATTTCTGCCGGAGATCGGCATCAATGATGCGGCAGGTCGTAACGATCAGTTCTTCGGTCAGCGCCGAAGGCACGTCCTTGACCGGAATATGGATCGTCACCGGCACGACGCGGACTTTGGGTCCGGCAATCATCATGACAGGCATCACCTGTTTGCCGGTCAGGCGCAAAGCGAGATCGGCAAGAAATTCCGTATGACCGGGAAAACCGAATCCCGCTTCGTAAAGCACGGATTTCGCAATCGGATTGGTGACGACGGCGGAAGCCTTACCCTCAACAGTCAGAGCAACGGCGGTCTCGATCGCCTTGATCGTCGCATGGGCGGCTCCGACATGCGGTTGACCCGCCTGAACCTCAAACCCGACGGGAAGGGGAAGGACTGGAAAGGCATGGTCGAACACGCCGACGGCATTCGCCGCATCGCAGGTCTCGATATTGACCGGAATGCCGATCAGCGCCGCACGGCTCGCCACCACATCGGGGTCGCCGATGAAGATGAAAGGCGGCACGCCGTTTTCCCGGCGCTTGGCCCATGCGGCGATGGCGATATCGGGGCCGATACCGGCTGGATCTCCCTGTGTCAGGGCAAGCGGCAGGGATGCATGTGTCACGGAAAGGCCGGCTCTCGTATCAGGTGTTGACGATCTGCGCCTTCTTGCGCAACTCATCCATATACTTCTTTTCGTTCGGGTTTTCGCCACCCTTGGCCTTCATCAGGTCTTCGGACTTGAACACCATTTCCGCTGCGTAGTCGTCCGAAACCTGACGCTGCTTGCAGATCGCCAGATATTCGACGCCCTTGTCGGTTACACGCGTACCGGTGGTGCCGCCTTCCTTGGTCTTTTCCACCAACGCCTTCCAGTCTTCCGGCAGCTCGGGCGCCAGAATCCGTCCGAGATCCTTGATCGCCACGTCCCGCATGGTTGCGGCAAAGGTCATGGCCTGATCGCAACCGGGATAGCGCTTGCGCGAGGCTTCAGCCTCGGCCTTGCGCTTGCCGGTGATGGCGTTGCGTTTTGATTCAGGGATGACGAAGATCACCTGTTGCAGGAAATATTCCGTCGTGACCGGCTTGTCGCCACGTTCCTTCAGGCGGGTGACGAGGTCCTGATTGGACATCTTGCCACGCGCGCCATAACGGGCGTTGACCAGGCGCGGCCAGCTCATCTGCACGGCGATGAAGGATTTGAAATGCTCCGCACCGACGCCGGCCTTGGCAAGGATCTGCGTCAGCTGGTCCGGCTTCATCTTGTTGTTGGCAGCAAAGCGCGCAAAAGCCGCATCAACCTCTTCGGTACTGACGGACATCTTCACGCGGCCGATTTCTTCGCGTTTCAGCGCCTCATCAACCAGCTGCTCGCGCGCCTTTTCGGCGAGATTGCCGGACTGGCGCTGCAACTTCAGAAAGGCGACACGCTTTGCAATATCGTCATTGGTGATAGGGGTCTTGTTGACGACGATCTTGACCGTGCTGTCGGCGAAGGCCTGGCCGGTATAGGGTAAAACAGCCATGGGAACGGCAAATATCGCAAAGGCGAATGCAGCGCCACGCAAAGCCGTCTTTCCGAAATTCATCATATCCTTCTCCCTTTCGTCGGGCGGGGTTCTGTTCCCCGTCCCGCCAATCTGTTCTGTCGGCCAATGGGGGAATATTCCTTAACCCCGGCGTTTCAGATCTGCACCTGTGCACCCGCACCGCGAATTTGCTACGTATATATCATCGCGATCCGTAAAACGGCAATGCGTCGGTTTGTTGAAAGAAACCCCGATGGTCCTATAGCGGACCGACACTGGCGTGTTGTTGCGGCAAAACCGTGACTTTTACTGACTGGGCAGCAAAAAGGCAGGCCACGATGCTACGTGGCCTGCCTTTAAACTCAGTAATTGTTCGGTTTCCAGCCGATATCCATATCGGACCAGTCCTGGTTTGCGGAACCGACGCTGATATCGCCGAGCGTACGGAACGCCAGCCGGGCATTGATCGACCAGTCATTGGCGGCCTGCCGGCTGGAATTGATATTGCCCTCATCGGAATAGCTGACCGTGAAGATCGTGCATTCATCCTGATAGAGAATGCCGATACGGCGCTCGGCAGCAAATTTTCCGTTCAGATCGTAATTGATCGAACCGAACAGCGACCAGTTGTCGTCCATGCGCAACGTACCGGAGGCCTGAACGATATCGCGATCTTCATTGTAGCCGTACTGCGGCTGCGCCTTGACCTGCGTATAGCTGAGCTTGCCGGTGACGCGGCGGTCCGAATAGCTGACGCCCGTCTCCGAACGGTTGATCTCGAGATTGTCCTTGTCGAAGCGCAGGCTCGACGACAGCGAAAGGCCGATCGGCGCATCGAAGGCAGCCATGGCGACGTAGTCCGATCGATCGGATTCGAGACCGGAATTGGCACCGGCATTGACGAGATCATAGGAGGCGAAGGAATTGTCGCCCGCCAGATGGAAAGACTGGCCGGCAATGGCGCGAATGCCGTAGCCATTGTCGAACGTGCCGTTGTAGCGGAAACCAATATTTGCACGCGTGCCGCCTTCGATCCGGTCGAAACCGGAGAACTTGTCACGCTCGAACAGGTTGGTCGCATCGAACACGAAAGCCTGCGCATCCTCGTTGGGGAAGCGGCCAGCATATTGTTCGTTCGGACGTACGAAAATCTGCGCAATCGGCTCAATCACGTGGTTGCTGTTAAGCGCCGTGAAGAGCCAGGGGTAACGCAGTTCTAGACCGCCGGTGACCATGCCGCGCAACGCCGCGTCGTCCTGCATCATGCCCTGATAGGCATAGGACGTGCCACCCGATGTAAAGCTTGCCGCAGACATATCCGTCCACAGCGCATCGCCGCGGGCGGCAAGGATTGGCGTGATTTGCAGGCCGCTATCCATCGTGAAGGTGCGCTTCCACTCGGCTTCGGTGGAAAGACGTGTATAGTTTCCTTCAAGCCCGTTGAACCGCGAATAGCCTCCAAGCGCGTAGGCATCCTGTTTCTGGCGGGTGATGCTGGTCAGGTTGGTGGTCAGCGAAAGTTCGCCGCCATAGATCGGATCCGGTACGAAATAACGGTAGTCGACAACCGGATGAACGATGGCCTGCTTGCGTTCGTTGGACTCGTTGTTGTCCGTATCCTGAACGTTGAAATAATAGCCGCGGGCATCGAAGCTGTTCCGCTCGCCCGTGCCAGTCAAATAGATCTGATTGGTCTGGACGTCGTTCTTGTAACCCTTCAGCCCGTAGGTGCGCGAAAAGTTGTTGTCGGTTTGCACCATGGCATCCCAGCCGAACGCCCAGCGCGGATTGATGGTGAAGTTGCCCTTGCTTGCAATCATGCCGCGATTGTCGTTAAGGGCGTCACTGGTTCCAGCCGTAAACGTATCGGACTTCAGCTGGCTGATGCCAGCGATGGTCACGGTATGCATGCCGGTTTCGAAACGCTGGCGCAGTTCCGCCTGCAGAAGCAGACCCTGCGTCGTGTAATAGGTCGGGGTAACGGTCACATCCGAAGTGTCGGAAAGGACCTGGAAATAGGGCACGCCGATGCCAAAACCGAGATTGTCGGTAATGCTCATCTGCGGGAACAGGAAACCCGACTTCCGCTTCACCGTATTGTCCGGAACCGTCAGGAACGGCACATAGGCGATCGAATGGCCGAAAAGCTGCAAGCGGGCTTTTTCAAGCCTGATCGTATGGGTCTTTCCGTCCTGAATGACGCGCTCCGCCTTGACTTGCCAAAGCGGTGCCTTTTCGGGGCGCTCGGCGCAGGGCAAACAGGCGGTATAGACGCCGTTATTGAGGACCATCCGGTCGCCTTCGAGCCGTTCGGCGCTTTCACCCGCGATACGGGTATTGTCCGGGGTCTCGACGCGCAGCGCATTGACGAAGCCCTGACCGAAATCGTCAGTGACGTCCATCTCGTCAGCATAGATCTTGTTGCCGCCTGGCTCAATCAGCTCGATATTGCCATGCGCGATCACGCGGCCGGTCTGCTGATTGTATTCCACTTGCTGGGCCACCATGCGGTAGCCAGAATAATGCATGCGAACCACGCCCTTCGCGATGACACGCTGGGCATCGCGATTATAGGTCAGTTCATTTGCTGTAAGCAGGAGTTTCGAATCGTCTTGGCTTCCGGGCGCGAGCAAGCCATCCTGGCCGAAAGCGACCGGGCTGGATGCCAAATACGCGCACACAGCGGCACCTGTCAGAAGGGCCGTCCAAAGCCGCCTGATATTCCCGCGGTCATATACCGCCACTAGCCGTCCTCCTGATGAAGCAGAATGGTTGCCCCCAAAGCCAACGCCACGACGACTGGAACCCAGACCGCGACGGTGGGAGGGACAACACCACCACTCCCGAATGCCCTTACGAGCACGGTTACTACATAAAGCACGAAGCCGGAAACGATTCCACCCAGAATCACGGAGCGCGACTGGGCGAAGCGGCTGAACTTTAATGAAACGGTCGCGGCAATCAAGGTCATCGCAACCAGAAGCAGGGGCGTCGATAGCAGGAAATGATACTGCGTCTCAAGCGCTTTTGAAGACAGTCCAAAAGACTTTGCAACTTCGATCTTGTGAGAAAGATCAAAGAAAGCAACGGTTTCCGTCTGCGTCATACGTTCCTGAACGAATTCCCGTCTCAGATTGGTACTGATCCGGGTGCTCTCTTGTCGAACTGGCACATAGCCGGCGCGGGTTTCTGTCACGCCGTTAAGAAGCCAGTAACCATCTTCCAACTTTGCCGACTTAGCATCCTGCCGCGAGACGATGTTGCCGCCCTTGTCGAGGTGGATCAGAACCACGTCGAGAAGCATCGTTCCGTTGTCTTCGAAGCTCTTGGCACCGATGATCGTATCCTGGCCGCCGCTTGACTGACGCATCCACGGAATGATGTCCTGCTGGCGGCCGCCGCTACCTTCGTTGCGCCAGCCCGCTTCCATCGACAGCGACCGGTTCTGGCCCCATGCGGCGATTGGGTTGAGGACCACGACGGACAGGATACCGAGAATGACCGATCCGAAGACGAAGGGAAGGATGAATTGCCAGGCGGAAACGCCCGCCGCGCGTGTGACGACCAGCTCGTAGCGCCGGTTGAGCGAGATCAGCGTCGTCATGCCGACGAAGAGGGCGATGAAGGGAACGGTCTGCTGCAGGATCAGCGGCAGGCGAAGCGCGGTGAGGCCAAGTGCGCCCGGCACCGAATAGCCCGGCACGCCAGACATGCGCCGTGCCGTTTCGCTGAAATCAGCAAGATAGATGATCGACGACACACCGAGCAGGAACCAGATGGCCGTGATCAGATATCGTTTGAGGAAATACCGGGCGAGGGTGTTGAAAATCATGCGTTGCCGCTCCCGGAGCTTCGCGCCAGCCGGCTGGAGAAAAGACGGCGCAGACGGCCCACCGCATCCACGATGACCTTCGGCATTCTCGGCTTGTGGCCCGTAATGAGAACGAAGGCGGCTGCGGCGCCGCTGAGACCCGGCACGGCATAGACCAGCGGAATGAACGCTGCGCTCTGCTTGACCTGATTGGTGACGTAAAAACCGAGCCAGCGCAGCATGAAGGCTGTCACCAGCGCAGCGACCATCGGATGCATGCGTGCTTCACGATGGGAGCGCGCATCGGCGGCGATGACCAGTGAGATCAGCGCGAAGGCGAAGGCGAACATCCAGTCCGAAAGGCGCTTGTGCAGCTCGCTGCGGAAGCTTTCCGGCGAGCGCTTGTAGCTTGCATTGTTCTCGTCGGGCGAGAGGAGGAAACCGAGGCTCGCATCGCCCGGGGAAAGCGACGGTTCGGAAGCCTGTTTTTCCGACATGGTCGAAAGGTCGAAAGCATAGGACAGGAACTTGACGATGGAGACCTTACCATCAGGCGTCTTCTGCTGGACTTCGCCATCGCGCATGGTCAGCGACGTGCCGCTTTCATCGATCATGCCTTCCTTGGCGTAATAGATGAGATCGAAATTCGGATCGCGGCGGTCGGCGACGAACAGGCCCTTGAGGATACGGCCCTGACGCTGGGCGATCTGCACGTAGAGGCCGTCCTGAATGGCGCGGAAGGTCTTTTCCTCGATCACCGAGGACAGGAGATCGGCATAGGCAGCCGCCACCATCTGCCGGGCCGAGTTTCGGGCAGGCGGCTCGATGAAGTTGGTAATGGTGAAGGAAAGCGCGCTTAGAACGGCGGCCAGAATGATAACCGGGCGAAACATGATCGAACGCGGCGCTCCGGCCGCATCGATGATGGCAAGCTCGGAATCGTTGTTCATCGCCGTGAACGTCTGGGTAATGCCGATGACGAGGGCGAAGGGCAGGACGACGGGAATCAGCGTCGGCAGAATCATCGTCGCGAGCGCCATGAAGGAGCCCATCGACTGGCCGGTATCGGTGACGAGGTTGATTCTCTGGAGAACCTGGATGGTCCAGATGATGGCCAGCACCGGCAGCAGCGCGACCAGAAACATCTGCGTTGTCCGTCGCAGGATATAGTTCTCGAGAAGCTTCATACTGCCCTTGTCGACATTGTTTTTCTGCGCGATCGCCCGCCGGATTTCCGCCTATCTAATCGCATCGTTTGCAATTGGCTATTCCGGCATGCTCACAAATATGTTTTGCACGATGATTTTTCCACCGCCTGTGTCTTTTTGTGGAACAAGCTGTCGGTTTCATGACGTGATCGGCCATTCCACAAAAATGCCTTTCCTTTAGCGAATGTCGGCCTTTAAAGAGTGCAGCCTTTAAAAATGCAGGGTTGCGCCGGGGGCCGAAAAGGCCATGATCGGGCGCACCATGCAAGTTATCCACGAAGAGCAGGAAAACATGTCCGCCAAATTCGATATTTCTTTCGCCAATTCCGCCTCGCTTGAAAATGCCCTTGCCGTTGTGCTGCAAGCCTCGGGTGAGGCACAGGCCGTTGTTGCCGGCGCATCGGAGGCCGATCCGGGCGGCGTGCTTGAACGGGCGGCAAAGATTTCCGGCTTTTCCGCAAAGTCCATGGCGACGCTCGACGTGATCGCGCCGCAGGGTTCGAGCGCCGACAGGCTGCTCGTCATCGGTCTCGGCAAGCCGGCGAAACTTACAGCCCACGACTGGCTGCGCGCCGGTGGCACTGCCGCTGCCAACTTCAAAAAAGCGGACAAGGTCGTTGTTTATCTCGATGCTCCGGGCGTTGACGTCGGTGCGCAGGCGGCTGCGGATTTCGCGCTTGGCATTCTGCTGCGCGCCTATAGCTTCGATGCCTACAAGACCAAGAAGAAATCCGATGACGAAAAGTCGCCGAAGAAAGTGGAAGTCGTGATCGTCACGGCGGCCCATCAGGAAGCGGAAAAGGCCTTTGCCGTGTCCGAAGCCGTGGCGGGTGGCGTTATCCTGGCGCGCGATCTCGTCAACCTGCCGCCGAACGTTCTCGGCCCTGTCGAATTCGCCGAAAAGGCGGAAGAGCTGCGCAAGCTCGGTGTCGAGGTCGAAATCCTCGGTGAGAAGGACCTGAAGAAGCTCGGCATGAACGCGCTTCTCGGCGTGGCGCAGGGTTCGGCGCGTCCGCCCCGGCTTGCCGTGATGCAGTGGAATGGCGGCTCCAAGAAGGATGAGCCGATTGCCTTTGTCGGCAAAGGCGTCGTGTTCGATACCGGCGGCATTTCGCTGAAGCCCGGCCTCAACATGGAAGACATGAAGGGTGACATGGGCGGCGCTGCGGCCGTGACCGGCCTCATGCATACGCTTGCGGCCCGCAAGGCAAAGGCGAATGTCATCGGTGTCATCGGACTGGTGGAAAACATGCCTGATGGCAACGCCCAGCGCCCCGGCGACATCGTTACGTCCATGTCCGGCCAGACCATCGAAATCATCAATACCGATGCCGAAGGCCGATTGGTGCTGGCAGATGCGCTCTGGTACACCAAGGAACGTTTCAGCCCGAAATTCATGATCAACCTCGCCACCTTGACGGGGGCGATCACGGTTGCGCTCGGCAATCTTCAGGCCGGTCTTTTCTGCAATGACGATGAACTGGCCGCGCGTCTTGCGCAGGCGGGTGACGTCACGGCTGAAAAGCTGTGGCGCATGCCTCTCGGCAAGGATTACGACAAGATCATCGATTCCAAGTTCGCCGACATGAAGAATAGCTCCGGCCGTCTGGCCGGCTCCGTCACCGCAGCGCAGTTCCTCAAGCGTTTCGTTGGCGAGACGCCCTGGGCGCATCTCGATATTGCCGGCACCGCCATGGGGTCGCCGATGACCGAGATCAACCAGTCCTGGGGATCGGGTTACGGTGTGCGGCTGCTGAACGAGCTCGTTCGCGCCCATTACGAAGATTGACGTGACTGGAGCTGCAAGTCCGCAGATGACTGAAATCCTGTTCTACCATCTGACGGAATCGAAGCTGGAGGATGCGTTGCCGCCTTTGCTCGAAAAATCGCTGGAACGCGGCTGGAAGGTCGCGATCCAGACGGTGGACGAGGAGCGTCGCGATTTCCTCGACACGCATCTGTGGACCTTTCGTGATGACAGTTTTCTGCCGCACGCCACGGACAGTTCTTCCGTGCCACAAAACCAGCCGATTCTCTTGACCGCGTCGGATGCAAACGCCAACGAGGCCAGTGTCCGCTTTCTGGTCGACGGTGCCGAACCGCCGGCGGTGGAGGGCTACGAGCGCATCGTGTTCATGTTCGATGGATACGATGCCTACCAGCTCGAAATGGCGCGGAATCACTGGAAAAGATTGAAGACCGAAGGTCACGCGCTGACCTATTGGCAGCAATCGCCGGAAGGCCGCTGGCAGAAGAAGGCCTGATCTCAGGCAAGGGGTCGATAGTGATTGTGGGCTAAGGCCCACACAAATAAGGGCGCGGCTGGTTCATCAGCCGCGCCCTTTTTGTTTCCACCGCGAAACGTCTCGGCGTCTCAGTCGTAGAAGGAATCCACGAATTTGTGGCGGCCGAGCAGGAAGGCATCGGCGACATGGGTCAGTGGCGCGAGATCAACGTCCGAGCGGCCGGCCTTGATGATTTCCGCAAAACGCTCGTAAAGTGCCGGATATTCCCGCTCCGGCGCCGACAGTGTCTGCTCGCCATTGATGGAGAGCTTCGCGCCGCCTTCCGAAAGCACCATCTGTCCGGCTGCCGTTTCGGCAACGATATCCCAGCTCTGCTTGCCGGTCTGGCGCCAGTCGAATTCGGCGTGCACGGGCATTTTCGTTACGTCGGAAAAATGCAGTTCGGCGGCGATCGGCGCATCGCGGTTTTCCGGGAACTCGAGCGTCGCCTTGGTCAGGAACAGCGCGCGGGGCAGGATATGGGTGATGATGGATAGCGCGTTGATACCGGGATCGAACACACCGAGACCGCCTGCCTGCCAGATCCATGCCTGGTTCGGGTGCCAGTGGCGCACATCCTCTTTCCAGATGACGTGTACGCTGTCGATCTTCGTCGAGGCGAGAAACGCCTTCGCCGCCTCGACGGCAGGCGCATAACGCGAGTGCCAGCTTGCAAACAGCGAAAGACCTTTCGAATCCGCGAGGCGAACGAGATCCTGAACTTCCGAAAGCGTCGCGCCCGGCGGCTTTTCGAGGAAAACGTGCTTGCCGGCATTCAGCGCCGCATAGGCAGCCTCGTAACGGTACTGCGGCGGCATGCACAGTGACACAGCTTCAATGTGCTGGACCGCCTCCAGCATGGTCTCGATGGTGCCATAAGAAGCGACGCCATCAACCGTGCCGTGGCGGCTGGCCGTGCAGATCAATTCAAAATCCGGATTGCCTGCGATGGCGGGAAGGTGCTGGTCGCGAACGATTTTGCCGACGCCGACGATGGCAAGCTTGGTGGCTGACATGGAGTGGAACCCGTTTAAGTGATGCGTGGGATAAAGTGTGACTTTACCAGTTTTTTAGCAGAAACGCTCGAAGGAGCAAGGCGATCGTCCTTGCAGCTCCGGTCTTTTTTCCATGCGTAACGTTATAACAAGAAAAGTTGGTATGCGTATTTTATATCGCGTAATATTTGAAACATGAAAATATCTTCCCAAAATTAAAAGTGTTGATTTTTATAAACTGCTGGTTTTAAACTATGAATCTAAAGATATATATCAAAACATTGAAGTATAATTTTATATCGCAATTAATTGCAGATTCAATAGTAAAAGTATGATAATTTACAGTGAAAATGTTCTGGCATCTAGAATTCGTTGGCAATTCAACGAAGGCAATTGTCAATTCAATACATACGGATTAATTTTGGTATCGTTCTCTACACTCTGCCCCTGTTTGTCGACGTGAAATTGGTGCGGGAGATTATCTGGCTGGATTTAGTCGTCCGGTTGTTTGTTAGCGCTTCGCTTTGTTGCTTTATTTTCCTGCTCGGCATTATGCGATACCGGCGGCGAGGGGGTGGTTTTGCCCGACCTCGCATCCTGTCAGCCGCTCGTTGTCGGGGCCTGTCCGGCGGATTTCACCGGGGCCGGGGCCGCGGGGGGGAACAGGCCGTCAGCAGCGGTTGGCGATATGTGCTGATTTTCCTGCGCATACGCGGGATTTGTGAAGGTCAAACGCCGGAACAACGGCGCCAGAATAAATAATGACCCGGGGGTTATCAGATGATGGAATTGATCGCCGCCCAAGCGGCAGCGTCGGCCGCCGAGCTGCCGTTCCTGCTGCTCCAGGCTGCGGCCCTTGTCGGCATGGTGTCCGTGCTGATCCTTCTGCGGCGAAACATAGCTCTCGATGACGCGCGTTATAAAATCTACTACGGCATCGTATTCGGAGTTACCGGTTTTTTGCTGACGCTGCTGGTTTCCGAGTTCATCAAGCTGCCCTCTAAACCCTATATCCGCTCTGACCTCCTGTTCCTGGCCGGGGTATTGGGTTCCTGGCAAGGCGGTTTGATCAGCCTTGCGCTTGTCTCCGCCGGGCGTTTTTTGTTCGGTGGTCCTGCGCTCTTTGGGGCCGCTTTTCTGGATATGAGCATCATCTCGGCTTTCGGGATCGTGATGTATGGCTGGATGCGCAGGCGCAGTCTCGCCGACCTCGGCATCCGGGAAGTCCTTGGCGTATTCGCGATCAGGATTTTTGCGGCCTTGTTCGCTGTTTGTGTGACCTACAGTCTCAGCATGATCAGCCAGGAGCTTTTTCTGAGTAATGTCGGGCGGCGCATCTTCGGCTCGATAGTCGGCCTGCCGATGATCGTCTGCCTGTTCATTTTGCTGCGCAGCGAGGCGCGGGGGCGCGAAGAGGTCAGGAAACGCGAGGCGGCGGCGCGGACGGATTCGTTGACGGGTCTGCCCAACAGGCGTGCCCTCAAAGACCATATCGAAGCTGTAATGCGGCAGGAGCCTGCCGTTCCGCATGCTCTCCTTCTCATCGAAATCGTCAATATTGCCGACGTCGCCGCCTGCCAGGGCGAGGACTGGGGCGATCTTTTCTGGCCGCGGCTGGCGCAGGAAATCTGCGACGGCGATAACGGCCTGCTGTCGAAGTCCAATGCGCCGCGCAGCTTCATGTTCGGCGATACCACGCTTGCGGTCGTCATCGAGGGGATTTCGCTGGAAAGGTCGGAAAGCGCGAGATTGATGATGCGTCTCCATGACGGGCTGAGTGCCTTTTCAAGGTCTGCGGAGGCCGAACCGGTGCCGCATCTGAAAATCGGTGCGGCTAATCTGGATAAGCTTTCCCGGCAGAACGTGGCCTCCTTCCTCCGGCAGCTTAGTCTGGCGTTGCTGGCAAGCGAAAATCCGGTGCAGATTTTCCCCTTCTCCTTTGCCGAAAAAGCGACGCGGGACGAGGGGGTTCGCAAGATGCTGGTCAACTGGATCAGATCCGGCAGGCCGCCGATTTTTTATCAGCCGAAATTCGAAATGCGCAATCGCCACATGATTGGTGCGGAGGCTCTTTTGCGGGCGGTCGATGCACGCGGACAGCCGCTTTCGCCCTATTATGTGCTGGAGATCGCCGAACGTCATCGGCTGCTGGTGGAGTTCGAATGGTCGACGATCGAAGCCGTCGTGCGTGATCTCAGCGACCTGCGGGGTCTCGATCCGGATTTCCATCTGGCCGTTAATATCTCCGCGTCGTCTTTTGCAACGGCGCGCTTCGGTGAGCGGGTCGTGGCATTTTTGAACGAGATGGCAGTGCCTGCGCATCGCCTGTCGATCGAGGTGACGGAGATGAGCAGGATACCGGTCATCGACATCGTTCAGCAGAATTTCGACAGGCTGAGCGAAGCGGGCGTGCGGCTGGCGCTGGATGATTTCGGCACCGGTTATGCGGCGCTCACCCTGCTTGCGCGGTTCCCTTTCGAGGAGGTCAAGATCGATCACTGGATGACGTCCCGGCTTGAACAATCGCGGTTCAAGGACGCTATCGCACTCGCTTTCGAAAGTGCGGAACGTTACGGGGCCAAGCTGGTGACGGAAGGCATAGAAACGGAGGAGCAGAGCAGGTTGCTGATGCAGATGGGCATCCGCTTCGGTCAGGGTTATCTTTATTCGCCCGCCGTGCCGCTCGAGCGGTTGCAGCCTCGCAAGGAATGCGCTTAGTACGAATGGATGCCTGAAAACAACGACGCATGGAACAACTCATCCGGAACGCCCGGTCAGCCTTTGCCGGACGCGGGCGCCGTACGGGCGGGGAGTGGTAACCAATCGTTGCAGGCCGTTGCTCACGCCGTATCCGGCCGCCGGCGGCTGTCGGGTGATCCACGTTTGCTGGCAGCTTGGCCATTACTTCGGGCGGTGCTGGTCTGGGCGTTGCTCATGCTGGCGGTCATTTCGGCTTTGGCTGGATATCAATATGTCAGCCTGCTGGGCGAACTGGCGCGGCAGAGCGACGCCTTGCAGGCCGAGGCTTCGCGCCGGGCGGATCAGCACGACGCCCATGTGACGGCGCTTTCAGCGGTGGCGCAGGCGGAGCAGGGGGCGGATTACGGCCTGCTGCTCGCCATTGCCGCACCCATTTTGCAATTTTACCCGCGCATTGATGAAGTCCAGCTGGTTTCCCTCAATGAGGGCGGCCCCGCCATCGGCACTCGGCCGCTGGAAAATGAACTGGTCGTGGCGATCCGCAAGGCGGCTTCGGTATTCACCGGCCGGCCCGCACTGCTGGCAAGCGCGCTCCGGCCCGGCCATTACATGATCGTCAAGCGCAGCCCCAACAGCGAGACGGCGTCGAAGGCGCTGGTTCTTGCCGTCGATAGCGCGCGGCTGCTGGCGTCCGATGCTCCTTTCTGGTCGGAGAAACAGGCGGTGATCCGCCTGAAAATGCCGGATGGTACAGTGCTGTTCGGTCCGCCGGAACTGCCGGTAAAACCGCAATATGCCCGGCAGTTGAGCAGTGCCACCCAGCCGTTGCTGCTGGAAGTCGCCCTGTCGATCACCTGGCGGGATCTTTTGCCGGGCCGTACCCTGTTACTCGGCATGGCCGGCGCCAGCGTCATTTTTGCGCTCGGCATCGTGATGGCAAGGCAGAGGACGCGCATGCGCGCCGCTGAAAGACGGGCGGAACTGAGCGGCATGGAGGCAAGGCTAACCCATGCCTCGCGGGTCAATGCACTGGGAGAGATGGCAAGCGGTCTTGCCCATGAGCTGACCCAGCCTTTGACGGCGATATTGGCGCAGGCACAAGCCGGACGGCGGCTTCTTGCCCGGCAGGACGTCGCAACACTTTCCGGCGCTCTGGATGACATGATCGAACAGGCGCGGTGCGCCTCCAACATGCTCGATCGCTTTCGCAACTGGTCGCTGCCGCACCGCCAGCCTGCGGCGGCGCATGACCTGCGCATTGCCCTGCGCAATGTGGACGCGCTTCTGGCCAATGAGGCCGCGCGTCAGCAGGTTAACATCAAGATCGGCCTGCCGGACGCGCCGCTGCTGGTGCGGGTCGATCCGGTGGAAATCGAACAGGTGATGTTCAACCTGCTGCGCAACGCCCTCGATTCGGTCGCAAGCCTGGAGATCAGAGGCGCAATCACCGCCACACTCAGCCGGAAAGACAATCTTGCCGTGCTCGAAGTTTCCGATAATGGTCCTGGTGTCGCGCCGGAATTGCGCCAACGGTTGTTCACGCCTTTTGCAACGACGAAAATGAACGGCATGGGGCTGGGACTTGCCCTCAGCCAACGGCTGGTGGAGCGCGCTGGCGGCGAAATCCTTTACGTCGATGGAGACAGAGGCGCTGTTTTCCGTGTCGTCCTGCCGGTCATGGCCGAAGGACAGAGGCCATGACGCTGCCCGTCTATCTTGTCGATGACGATGACGCAGTGCGTAAGGCGCTGATCCTGCTGTTGTCCACCGTTGGCATTGAGGCAAGGGGTTTTGCCGATCCGGTGGTTTTTCTGGGGCAACTGTCCGGCCTCGAACCCGGTTGCCTCATCCTCGACATCCGCATGCCGGCCATCACCGGATTGAAGTTGCAGGAAAAGCTGCTGGAGCAGGGCGTCGACTGGCCGGTCATCATCATTTCCGGCCACGGAAATATCGAGGCCTGTCGTCGTGCCTTTCAAAACGGCGCGGTGGATTTTCTGTCCAAGCCGATCGATGAGCAGGATCTCATCGACGCAATCCAGAAGGCGCATCAGACCCTGTCCCGCACGCTTGATGCGAAGGCATTGCAGGCGGAGACATTGGCATTGCTGTCTCTGCTGACTGCGCGTGAGCGAGAGATACTGGAGAGAATCGCGCTCGGTTTCACCACCCGCCAGATCGCCGATGGACTTGGCCTGTCGCCACGCACGGTGGACAGTCACCGCGCCGCCATCGGCCTCAAGCTCGGCACCACGTCGCAGGCGGAAATGACAAGGCTGTGGCTGGAAGCCGGCGAGGATCGGTAGAACTACCGACAGGTTGGCAAGCCTTACGGATTCGCAGGCCGCTGCCGCCCGCCTAAGGTGTAGTCCTCACCAAGCAAGAGGACCTATCCATGATCCGTAACCTTTTTATCGCTTCCGTTCTGATCGCGCCTTCGGCAGCTTTTGCTCAGACCTTGCCGACCGCCCCGTACCTGCCGCTCGAAATGGCGGAAAAGGCGGCCAAGGCGGCGCTTCAGGCTTGCTCGACAAAAGGCAATGCCGTCACCGTTGCCATCGTCGCCCGTGATGGCGCCACCAAGGTGGTGCTGAAGGCTGATGGTTCCGGCCCGCATACGGTCCCCAGCGCAACGGGCAAGGCCTTTGCCGCCGCATCGCTCGGCCGCGACACCGGCGAGATCGCGGAATTCATCGCCTCCAAGCCTGCCAACGAAGGCCTGCGGACCATGGATGAGCGTCTGGTCGTTCAGGCTGGCGGTCTACCGATCAAGATCGGCGATGCTCTGGTCGGTGGTATCGGCGTCGGCGGTGCACCGTCGGGTGCAATCGATGCCGAATGCGCTCGCGAAGGTCTCAACGCCATCGGCGCGAAGTAACCACCGTCAAATACGGTCCGGCGGCTTCGCAAGAAGCCGTCGGTTCGCGCATCACTGCGCCATCGCATCCTCATATTCGCCGGAAAGCAGCAGCCATTGCTCCTCCGCGTCGGAGAGCTTGCTGGCGGCTTCGCCACGCTCTTTCACTTTCAGCGCTGCCTTGGCGGGTGCTTTTTCGTATAGAGCGGGGTCTGCCAGTTCCTTGTCGAGCGCCTGAATCATTTTCTCAAGCTTCGCCGTCAAAGATTCGATTTCGTTGATCTTTTTCTTCAGCGGCGCAAGCTGGGCGCGCTTTTCGGCATTGGCCTTGCGCTGGTCGGCCTTCGACGTCTGGTCGGTGGCAGCTTCTGTCTTCTCTTCCTTCTTTTTGCCTGAGGAAACGACGAGGTCGCGATATTCCTCCATGTCGCCTTCGAAGGTCTTCACCGTGCCATCGGCCACCAGCCACAGCCGGTCCACCGTTGCCTCGATGAGGTGGCGGTCGTGGCTGATGAGGATGACGGCGCCGTTATAATCGTTCAGCGCCTCGATCAGCGCCCGGCGGCTGTCGATGTCGAGATGGTTGGTCGGTTCGTCGAGTATGAGCAGGTTGGGTGCATGGAAGGCTGCAAGCCCCATCAGCAACCGGGCCTTTTCGCCGCCCGACAGGTCTTTCGCCGCCGTCGCCATCTTTTCCGTCGCAAGGCCCATCTGCGCCACCCGCGCCCGCACCTGTGCTTCAGACGCCAGCGGCATCAGCTTGCGCACATGCTCGACGGGCGTCTGGTCCGGCACGAGGTCATCCAGCTGGTGCTGCGCGAAAAAACCGATCTTCAGACCGGGGGCGATGCGAAGATCGCCCGCCTGCGGGGCAAGCCGGCCGGAGATGAATTTCGCAAAGGTCGATTTGCCGTTACCGTTGGAGCCGAGCAGCGCGATGCGGTCGTCATTGTCGATCCGCAGATTGAGCTGTTTCAGGATGGATTTGCCCGGCTCATAGCCCACGGCACCGCCATTGATGGCGACGATGGGCGAGGCGGGCTGTTTTTCCGGCTCGGGAAATGTGATCGGCTGGACGTGATCCTCGATCACGGCGGCAACGGTGCCCATGCGCTCCAGCGCCTTGATGCGGCTCTGCGCCTGCCGTGCCTTGGTGGCCTTGGCGCGAAAACGGTCGATGAAGCTTTGCAGGTGTTTGCGCGCGGCGTCGCTTTTGACCTTCGCCTTCATCTGCAATTCGTCGGCTTCGGCCTTCTGCCGCTCGAACTGGTCGTAACCGCCGCGATAGAAGGTCAGCTTCTTCTGGTCGAGATGTACGATGGAATTGACGGCGTTGTTCAGAAGATCGCGGTCATGGCTGATGATGATCACGGTATGCGGATAACGGCGGATATAATCTTCCAGCCACAGTGTGCCTTCGAGGTCGAGATAGTTGGTCGGCTCGTCGAGCAGCAAGAGGTCGGGTTCGGCAAACAGCACGGAGGCAAGCGCCACGCGCATGCGCCAGCCGCCGGAAAAGGAGGAGGCGGGGCGAAGCTGCGCTTCGTGATCGAAGCCGAGACCGGCAAGAATGCTCGATGCGCGCGCTTCCGCCGAATGCGCGTCGATATCGACGAGTCGCACCTGAATTTCCGCAATCCGGTGCGGGTCGGTTGCGGTTTCCGCCTCGACCAGCAGCGCGCTGCGCTCCTTGTCGGCGGCAAGCACGATGGAAATCAGCGAATCTTCCGTGCCCGGCGCTTCCTGCGCCACCTGGCCGATGCGCGCCTGTTTCGGGATCGTCACCGAACCGCTTTCCGCCGAAAAATCGCCGGTGATGACCCGGAACAGGGTGGATTTGCCGGCGCCGTTGCGGCCAACGAGGCCCACCTTCACGCCAGCCGGAAGCGTCACGCTGGCGTGGTCGAGAAGCAGGCGCCCGGCGATGCGGGCGGAAAGATCGGTAATCGTAATCATGGCGCCGTTTTGGCCGAACTGCGTGGCCAAGGCAAGAGCTCCGGAGCCACACAAGATCAGATTACAGTTTCAACAGCCGAGCTGCGCCAGATAGCTGTTGCGGCTGTGCTGCGCCACGTCTCTGGAGTAACCGATAACGCAATTGCGCGTGCCGCAGCGTGCCGAAAGCAAGGCGAGTTCGGCATGGCCGAAAAATTCGGCCGGTGTGGCGGTGCCGTCCACTGCCGCGACGCCGATTGAAACCGTCAGATGTTCGCCTTCGCCCTCGCTGGTCACGAAGCGCAGCGCCTCCACATTTTGCCGCAACCGCTCGGCAATTGCTTCAGCCGTATTTTGCGAGACGCCGGCAAACAGAAAGGCGAATTCATTGCCGCCGATACGGGCGACGAAATCGTCCTTCTTGATCGTCTTGCGGAAGAGCGCGGCCAGCCGCCGCAGCGCCTTGTTGCCGGCGGCGGGGCCGTATTTGCCGTTGATCTCGCGGAAATGGTCGATGTTGAGCAGCAGTAGCGACGTGGCGGACGCCGCCTGTTCTCCTGAAAAGAGATCGCCGAGTTTTTCGAGGAAAGCCGCCCTGTTGGGAAGCGCCGTCAAGGCGTCACGCACGGAACTTGCCTGAAGCTCGGCCCGACTTTTCTCAACCTCGCGGATTTTCATGAGGCCCATCGAGACGAAATGTCGGAGGCTGGTTTGTTCCTCGTGAATATCGCCCATCAATTGCACAAGCCGTTCCGCTGATGGCGGCTCAGGCTGATCTTCCTCGGAAAGGCTGGCGATGAATGTCTCGGTACGCTGCAGGCCGGCTTCCAGCCGCGCGGAAATCTGCTTCAGCGTATCGAAAGCCGTGGCTGCCATCTGCTCGGCCTCGATCTTTGAAAAGCCCGGCAGATTGTGTCTTTGGCCGACAATATCGATTTCATGCTGTTGCGGTGCGTTGCCAAGGGCAAGAATATCACGCCCCATGGCCGGATTGTGTCCCGACAATATTTCGTAGATCAATTCGTAGTTGCGCGGCAGCGGCGCAATGTTCATCTTGTCGATGAATTGTGCGATTTTGGTAAAGACGAGGCCGTTTCTTGCCTGTTCGCGTTTTTTATCGCCCGCCGATGTCGTCACTGACAGCCCCAATACCGATAGATTATTATGATGCACCGGCAATAACCGGTTGTTGAATGCTATTATTCTTACAAGCAACGGTTTAAAATAGACTAAATCTGCGGAATTTTTTGGCGCTGCAAAGTGCAAATTTCCTCGTGACGAAGGTTCGCGCGCCGGAAGCGATCTTTTGATCGGTAGTATGACAAATCCTGATTTGATTTCAGGCGACGGGCGTTTTTATATCGTTGTATCGATCTTGCAGAAGAGGGTGCAGCCCATGACGACCTCCAGAACTCTATATTCGCTGTGTGGAAGCGATAGCTCCCGGCCGTTTTCTCCCCATTGCTGGAAAACCGTGCTTTCGCTGGCGCATAAGGGGCTGGATTTCGAGGAACGTCCATTGCCCTTCACGGTCATTCCGACGGTGGAGGATGGCTTTTCGAGGACGGTGCCGATCCTGCGCGATGGCGACCAGCTGGTGAGCGATAGTTTCGAGATCGCGCTTTATCTCGATGAAGCTTACCCGGAGCGCCCGTCGCTGTTTAGCGGAGACGGCGGCAAGGCGATGGCCCGCTTCGTGGAAAGCTGGTCGCAGACGGTGCTCCACCCGGCCATTACCCGCATTGCCGTGCTGGATATCCACAATATGCTTGATGAGCAGGACCGCCTTTATTTCCGCGACAGCAGGACGAAGGCGCTTGGCCGCCCGTTGGAGGATGTGGTGGCCAACCGGCAGGCGGAAATCGCAGCCTTCCCGGCGCTCTTGGCGCCGATCCGCCGTATGCTGAGCTTCCAGCCCTTTATCGGCGGTACATCGCCGCTGTTTGCGGACTATATCGTTTTCGGCGCCCTGCAATGGGCGAGGATTACGACCGGGGCTGATCTGTTTTCTGAAAACGATCCGGTTCGGGACTGGTTCGAGGGTTGCCTCGATCTCCACGATGCGAGAGGCCGCAGTGTGACAGCGGCGTGAAATGTCTGTCGCCATCGTCGCAATGTGTTTGATCCCCCTTGTTTTCGGGCCTTTGGGCGGGTAAAGACCGCCCACTTTCTATAGGAAAAGGAAACGGACACATGGCGATTGAACGCACATTTTCGATGATCAAGCCGGACGCAACCAAGCGTAACCTGACGGGCGCGATCACCAAGGTATTTGAAGACAACGGCCTGCGCATCGTCGCCTCCAAGCGCGTATGGATGAGCAAGCGCGAAGCCGAAGGCTTCTACGCCGTTCACAAAGAGCGTCCCTTCTTCGGCGAACTCGTTGAAGGCATGACCTCCGGCCCGACCATCGTTCAGGTTCTGGAAGGCGAAAACGCCATCCTCAAGAACCGCGAAATCATGGGCGCAACCAACCCGGCCCAGGCTGCGGAAGGCACCATCCGTAAGAGCTTCGCCCTTTCCATCGGCGAAAACTCCGTTCACGGTTCCGACGCTCCGGAAACCGCCGCACAGGAAATCGCCTACTGGTTCGCTGAAACCGAAATCGTCGGCTGATTCAAAATATCAACGGCTTGAATCGCCTTGTAAGGTGATCGTGTGAAGCCGCTGAAAAGACTCGATGAAACGGAGCCGAAAGGCTCCGTTTTTTTTGTTTTAAGCACCGAGTAAATGGTTTTATGCGCGAGCATCACCACACCCTCATTCCTGTGCTTGTCACAGGAATCCAGTCGACGCACGTCTGTGCGGCGGGAAGAGCCTTTTCAGCCCAAGGACTTGGGCTGGCTAGATTCCTGTGACAAGCACAGGAATGAGGGGAGGTAGTCACGACGCCGGACACCCCTCGGCAGGCCGCATATCCGTCGTGCCGTCCGCTTTGAACACTTCCGGATTCGGTGTGTAGAGTGGGCCGACCACCAGCGGTTTGGCGGGAAGAAGCGACTGGTCGGTGTCGGAGCGGATCGTGGTCTCTATCGTTTGCAGGATATCACCCTCCGGCCCTTTGATGCGGATGGTGACCTTGTAGGGGCGGTCCTGCTTCACGCACTCGACCGGTGGGCTTTGGACGGCGATCTTTTCGTCTTTCGGGAAAATCTTGTCCTTGGTCGTCAGGTCGAGGCCGCCGCGAGGATTTTCAAACGTCGCCTCCAGCGTGCTGCCGTCGCGGATAGGCGCGATGCGCTGCAGGGTCACGAGATAGGTGGCGATCGCCACGCGGTAGTTGAAGACGAACATGCGGCCGGAAATCTTGGCGACATCGCGCGGCTCGTCCCGCTGGCAAGCGGAAAGACCGAGCAACGCCACGACTGCCAGCATTGGAATGGCAATTCCTTTCATGTCCGCCCCTCCTTTTTTCGGTGATAATGCCTGCTGGCTTTCTGCCGGTTGCCGCAAACCGTCATGTCGCACCAGATGCGGCTTCTGTTCTTGCTGCGGTCGATGAACAGCCAGCCGCAATTGCCGCAAATCTTCAGCCGTTCCTGCGTCTCTGCCGAAAGCAGCGACAGGGCGGAATGGGCGGTCGCATTGCCAAGGCTTTCACTCAAGGGAAACGACCGCAGCGCCGTGCCGCAGGCGAAGAGAAGCTCGGCAAGCCTGCCATCGTCATTGCTGCCATTGGCGATCGAAGAACGGAAATAGTCGTCGATAGCCTCACGCAGACCGAGAAAAACCGGCCGCTTTTCCGCTTCGGGCGCAAAAAGGGCGGGAAACCTGTCGCGCTCTGCCCCCAGCCGGGTCGACGCCTCGGCAAAGGTGGCGATCTGCTCGGGCGCGGCGAAACGGTCGACTGATTTTGCCGCGTCGGCGCGCAGGATGACGCTATTGGCGACATCGAGGGCCAATGCGCCGCCTGCAAAACGATGTTCTGTCCAGCGAAATGTCATGCCACATTATAACTGTCAAAATGGATTTTAATAGTTATAATGCGACGGGGAGGACGGATTGGCTTATTTCCTGCAACAATTGCTGAATGCCGTGCCGGTAGCCTCGCTTTATGCGGTTCTGGCCTTCGGCTACGCCATTGCCTTCTCGGTTACGAAACGGGCCGATGTCACCTATGGCGCGATTTTCGCTTTCGCCGGTCAGACCTGCCTGCTGTTTGCCGATTTCGGCTGGAACCGGCTGTGGCTGGTCTTGCCCGCAACGCTTGCGCTTGGGGCAGGGGCGGGCCTGTTCGGCGGGTTATGGGCGGCGGCTTTCATCGGCAGGGCAGTGATGCGGCCGCTGGCAAAAGCCTCCCCAAATGCGGTGACGGTCGCCTCCATCGGCGTGCTGATTGCGCTTACCGAAAGTGCCAGACTCGCTGCCGGAACCCGCCAGCTCTGGCTGCCGCCGCTTTTGTCCGAGCCGGTGCGTTTCTGGGCCGACGGCACTTTCGCCGTGACCCTCACACCGATGCAGATGCTGAACACGGCTGCCTTCTGCCTGCTCGTTCTCGCAGGCTCCTATTATTTGCGACGTTCCGGTTTTGGCCGCTGCTGGAAGGCTGTGTCGGACGATGCTTTCGCCGCCTCGCTATGCGGTGTGAATGCGGGCAGGATATTCCTGCTGTCCTATTGCGCGGCGGGCCTCGTCGCCGCCATCGCCGGTGTATTGGCGACGTTTTATTACGGCACCATGGATTTCGGCGCTGGTCTGGTGTTCGGCCTGAAGGTGGTGTTGATTTCGGCGGCGGGCGGTTATGCAAGCCCGCTTCTCTGCGCGCTGGGAGCCGCCGCCGTCGGTTTTGCTGAAACGTTGTGGGTCGGTTACGGCCCGGTCATCTGGCGAGATGCGGCGGTTCTGGCGCTTCTGGTCGGCTGGCTGATCGTCATGCGCAGCAGGGTGCAGGCGCCTTAGAGCATTCCCAGGAAAAGTGGTGTCCGGTTTTCCGTCAGGAAATGCGAAAAGACGAAGCGTTACCGCCACTTGTCCTTGGCCGTGTCGTCGGTCGCCTTTGCGGCAACCCAGTCACCCGTCGCGCCATCCTTGCCATGTTCCTTCTTCCAGAATGGCGCGGATGTCTTGAGGTAGTCCATCACGAAATTGGCGCCGTCGAAAGCGGCCTGCCGGTGGCTGGAAGCGGCGATGACGAGGACGATATTCTCGCCGGTGGCGATCTTGCCGTGGCGATGGATGGCGGTGAGGCCGAGAAGGGCGAAGCGCTCAATGGCGAGTGCGGCGATACGGGTCATTTCCGCTTCCGCCATGCCGGGATAATGTTCGAGTTCCAGCGCCGCCAGTGTGCCGCCATCATCACGGCAAAGCCCGGTGAAAGCCACGACCGCGCCGATGCTTTTATCGCCTTCCGTCAGCCTGCGGGTTTCTTCCGCAGCGTCGAAATCCTGTGCCTGCACGCGGATTGTCGGCTTGACGGCTGGCTGCATCCGCTCATCCCCCGGTCATCGGCGGAAAGATGCCGATTTCGCGCGCCCCGGCAATGCTCTCGTCATGTTCGACATGTTCCTGATTGACGGCAACGCGAATGACATCGGGGAATTCAAATGCAGCTTCGTAATTTTCGCCACGGGTCGAAAGATAGGCAATCAGCTCGCCGGCCGTCGTCACGGAGGAGGGGATATCCAGTTCTTCTTCCGCCGTACCGATCTTCTCGCGCACCCAGGCGAAATAAACGATCCGCGCCATCATTCTTCGTCCACGATGTGCTTGAGACCCGCTTTGAAGTAGTCATAGCCGGTATACATGGTGAGTGCCGCGGCAAGCCAGAGAAGCGTAATTCCCATCTCGGTCGTGTAGGGCAGAACCTTGTCGCCCGCAGGACCGGCAAGCAGGAAGGCGATGGCAACCATCTGGATGGTGGTCTTCCATTTGGCGATGCGGGTCACGGGAACGCTGACCTTCAGCGCCGCCAGATATTCGCGCAGGCCCGAGACCAGAATTTCGCGGCAGAGAATGGTAATGGCGGCCCAGAGCGACCAGCCGGCAATGGTGCCGTCAGCGGCCATCAGGAGCAGCACCGAGGCCACCAGCAGCTTGTCGGCGATCGGGTCCAGCATGCGGCCGATATTGGAGGTCTGGTTCCAGATGCGGGCCAGATACCCATCGAGAAAATCGGTAAGCGAGGCGATGATGAACAGCCAAAGCGCCGTCCAGCGCGCAAAATCCGAGCTTTCCAGTTTTCCTTCGACGTAAAAACACAAAACGATGACAGGAACCGCCAATATGCGGGCATAGGTGAGGAGATTGGGAATATTGTATGCGCGCGAAGCCATGGGAAACCTGTCAGTCTGGATAAGCTGCCTTGATGCCGCCCCTGACGCATAGGGTCAACACGTTATTATGTTTTTTTAGCAGTTCGTCACGACAGCGCGGCGTCAATCGCCACCACTCTCGTGGAAGTGATTGTAGATTTGCCGCGCCACCGCTTCGGAAATGCCGGTGACGTTCATTAGATCGTTGAGACCGGCACGGGAAACCGCCTTCGCAGTCCCGAAATGCTGTAGCAGGGAGCGCTTGCGTCCGGGGCCGATTCCCGAGATTTCATCCAGCGGATTGCGCACCATTTCCTTCTTGCGCCGCGCCCGGTGCGAACCGATGGCGAAACGGTGCGCCTCGTCGCGCATGCGCTGTATGAAATAAAGCACGGGATCACGCGGCGGCAGGGAAAAATCGCTGCGGCCATCCGCGAAGAAACGTTCACGGCCCGCCTCGCGGTCCACACCCTTTGCCACGCCGATGGCGATGACGCTGTCGCGAATGTCGAGTTCATCGAGAATGGCGCGCACCGCTGTCATCTGTCCCTGACCACCGTCAATCAGGATCACATCCGGCCAGGCCGGGAAGGGCATGTCGGCGGCCTCCTCCGGTGTCGGCTTGTGATTGCGGTCGGGCTTGCCCTCTTCCTTCAATAGGCGCGAGAAACGACGGGTCATCACCTCGCGCATCATGCCGAAGTCGTCACCGGGGGTGATGTCGGTCGATTTGATGTTGAACTTGCGGTACTGATTCTTGACGAAGCCTTCGGGCCCCGCCACCACCATGCCGCCCACGGCATTGGTGCCCATGATGTGCGAGTTGTCGTAAATCTCAATCCGGCGCGGCACATAGGGAAGGTTGAAGGTTTCCGCAAAACCCTTCAGCAACCGCGCCTGTGACGATGTTTCCGCCAGCTTGCGGCCATGCGCCTCGCGCGCATTGGCAAGAACGTGGTCGGTTATGTCTTTCTTTTCGCCGCGCTGCGGCACGCTGATCGTGACCTTGTGTCCGGCTTTTTCACCGAGAGCCGCCGCCAGCAGTTCCTCTTCTTCCACGGTTTCGGAAAGCAGGATCTGCTTCGGCACCGGCTTGTCATCGTAAAATTGCGCAAGGAACGCATTGAGGATTTCTGAGCCGGGCAGCGACGGGTCTGCCTTCGGGAAATAGGCGCGGTTGCCCCAGTTCTGGCCGGTGCGGAAAAAGAACACCTGAATGCAGGATATGCCGCCCTCGTGATGGATGGCGAAGACATCCGCCTCCTCGATGCCGGCCGGGTTGATGCCCTGATGGCTCTGGACGTGCGAGAGCGCCGCCAGCCGGTCGCGATAAACGGCAGCGCGTTCGAAATCGAGATCCTCGGCCGCCTCGTTCATCTGCCGCGCAATCGCGGTTTTGACGCTCTGGCTCTTGCCGGACAGGAAATCCTTGGCTTCCTTGACGAGTTCCGCATACCCCTGATCGCTGACCTCATGCGTGCAGGGGCCGGAACAGCGCTTGATCTGGTAAAGAAGACAGGGGCGCGTGCGGGTTTCGAAAACGCTGTCGGTGCAGGTGCGGATCAAGAAGGCGCGTTGCAGCGAATTGATCGTGCGGCCGACGGCGCCGGCAGAGGCGAACGGCCCGAAATAATCGCCCTTGCGCGCCCTCGCACCCCGGTGCTTGAAGATTGCCGGTGCACGATTGTCGGCGGTAATGAGAATATAGGGAAACGACTTGTCGTCACGCAAAAGCACATTAAAGCGTGGCCGCAAGCGCTTGATCAGATTCGCTTCCAGGAGAAGCGCTTCGGTCTCCGTGCGGGTGGTGACGAATTCCATATGGGCGGTCAGCCGCACCATCTGGGCGATGCGGTTGGAATGCACACGGCCCTGCGCATAGTTGCCGACGCGCTTCTTCAGCGAGCGCGCCTTGCCGACGTAGAGAACGTCGTTCGCCTCGTTGAACATGCGGTAGACACCCGGCGAGTTCGGCAGGTGTTTGACGAATTCGCCGATCAGATCCATGCCCTTCAGGCCGGATTCGTTTTTCCAGCCAGCATTCCAGTCCATGCCGACGACGTCGCGCGGGGCCTCTGTCGCATCTGTTGCGGCAAGGCTGGCATCGTCGTCTTCATCATCGGTTTCATCGAACAGAATACCGCCGTCAGGCAGCTTCTTTCCGTTCATTCAGTTATCTCCGCCACATCAGGGGTTTCCCAGCCAAGATGCTGGCCGCCGTCGAGCGCGATCATTTGTCCGGTGATCGACGGCGTGTCAAAAAGAAAGCGAATCGTCCGCCCGAACTCATCGGGTTCCGGACCACGCTTTAATATAAGGCCGTCGATCTGCGCCTGAAAGTCCTCCGGCGCCTGTCTTTCGCTTTTGAAGGAGGGACCCGGCCCGATGGCGTTGACCCGTACCCGCGGTGCAAAGCTCTGCGCCATGGTCCGCGTCGCGGTCCAAAGGGCGGATTTCGAAAGCGTATAGGAGTAAAAACGCGGCGTGAGCGCAAGCACGCGCTGATCGATGACGTTGACGATCAGCCCGGATTTATCCTGCGGCAATTGCTGGACAAAGGCTGCCGCAATGAGGGATGGCGCCCGGACATGCACGGAAAAATGCGCGTCGAAGATCGCCGGATCGGGCGTTTCCGCCGAATCGTCGAGAAAAATGGACGCATTGTTGACGACGACGCCGATGGGGCCGAGGGCGGAAGACGCCTGTTCGACAAGCGCCATCGTCGGCGATGATTGTGTCAGGTCCGCCTGAACGGCAACGGCTCTGCCACCTTTTTGCCTTATTTCGTTAGCGAATTCCTCGGCTTGCGCCATCGAGGCATTAGCGTGCACAGCAATCGCAAAGCCATTGGAGGCCAAATCCGTGGCGATCGCCCGCCCAAGCCGCCGGGCGGCACCCGTTATCAAGACTGTCTTCGGTATATTTTCTTTCACAGCGGACCTGCATTTGCTCATACACGCCCTATTTGCTGGATATAAACGCAAATCGCAAGCTGTCCGTTGACGGTAAAAGAATTGTGTCTGTTTTTACTCACAATGTAATTTCAATTTAATTTGAATAAAACTAAGTTTAAATTCGATCTATTGGAAATTAAGTTTCCGGTAGGGTTAATAAAACCCTTGTGGCAATTAGGCAACGTCTAATTCTAGTCACGCCTCTGCCCCAAACAATTCACATTTTGGCTCTTTGATCTCCGCATTCTCCCATCAAATTCAGTTTTCAGAGGGGCGATTAACCCGACGATTTTTACCGCGTCTAAAAACAATGTTTTGAGTACGGCGCGGTCCTGAAAGGAGAATAACATGCGTATTTTCGTAGCAACCCTTATGGCTTCGACCATTGCAGCTGCCGGTTTCTCGGCTGCTCACGCTGCTGACGCCGTAAACGACGTGCCGCAGGCACCGGTCGCCTACGACCAGCCCGCTCCGGTCAAGAACTGGACCGGCGCTTACCTCGGTGGTACGGCCAACTACGATTGGGGCCGTTTCAGCTCCAGCAACGACGGCCGTGACGCCAAGGGCGCCGGCGGCGGTATCTACGGCGGTTACAACTGGCAGAACGGCCAGATCGTTTACGGTGCTGAAGCAGACGTAAACCTCGGCCGTGAACGCGGTTCCGCTGGTACGGTTGGCGGTAACGCCGTCGAAGGCAAGCAGGGCGTCAACGGCTCGCTGCGTGCCCGCGTCGGTTACGACATGAACCCGTTCCTGCTCTACGGTACGGCTGGTCTCGCAGCCTCCGACAACAAGGTACGTGACGCGACCTCCAAGGACAGCGCAACCGCCCTCGGCTACACCGTCGGTGCCGGCGTTGAAGCCATGGTTACGGACAACATCACTGCCCGTCTGGAATATCGCTACAGCGACTACCAGAAGAAGGACTACAGCCTGGACTCCGGCGCGTTCTCGCGCGGCTTCGACGACCACTCCGTCAAGGCCGGTATCGGCGTCAAGTTCTGATCCTTCAAGGATCGGTAAAGGAAAAGCCGGGGTTTACGCCCCGGCTTTTTCTGTTTTTGCAATTCGCGACCACATCAATGCCCGGCGATCAGGCCGGGCATTGTTCTCGCATTCGCGTCAGGCGGCGGCCTTCATTTCCGCATAGGCTTCGAAACGCTTGCCGAATGTCTCAGGCCATTGCGCCAGCGCCTCGCGTCCGTCTGCCCATTCACCGGCAAAACGCAGGTCGAGATAACCGATCAAGGCCGCAAGGGCGAAATGGCCGCCATTCAGCTTCTTGCCGGTTTTTGGCAGGTTGGCGTTCAGATGATCGAGGCCCTTCACGGCCTTTTTCCACTGCTTGTCGACCCATGGCTGGTGGACCTTGTCTTCAGGACGGGAGCGGCGCTCGTAAACGATGGCCAGAAGGCAATCCATGATGCCGTCGCAGAGCGCTTCCAGAATTTCCGCTTCGGTGCGCTTGGCGTTCTTCTTCGGGTAAAGCTTGCCGCCCGAAAGACGGTCGAGATAGTGCATGATCGCGACGCTGTCATAGACCGAACCACCGCCGTCCAAAAGCAGGACCGGAATTTTGCCGAGCGGATTGTTGTCCGTAAGCGTTGCAGGTTCGGCATTGGTGTCGACGACTACATTGGTGATGTCGATGCCGAGATGGCGGGCGGCCATGCGCACCTTGGCGGAGTAGGGGGAGGTGACGGAATAGAGCAGTTCCATAGTCGGGTCCTGACGTATGTTGGCGTGTGAGTGTTAGCGTATGGGGACGATTTCGGTGGCACTGGCGCGGCAGCCCTTGCGGTCAAGCTCCGGGCACTCGCGGAATGTCATGTCCTTGTTGAGGCAGATGCGGACCTCTTCGAGGCGCTTTCCATCGCAGCTGATCGAGACGCCGCGTTTCGACAAGCCGGGATTGGCGTCGGTAAAGGCGGTTTCGATGGCGTCGGCGGAAAGGGGCACACTTTCAGCACCCGAGGCAATCTTCTCCGGCAGCCTGACTGCCTCGAAGGCGGATCGGACTGTCGAGAAATAATCCTTCTGCGAAAGACCGGAGCAGGCGCCGTGTTTGCGCCACTCGTGGCCGATCAGGCCCATGGACGGCATGATGTCGAACATCGTGCGGCCGATAGCATCGGGCACACGGTCCGGCTCGCTGCTCGTGCAGAATTCGGGATAGCCGGTTTCGTTTTGTGGCCAAAGCCCGTGCACAACGAAGCCGTAACGCCTGTCGCTGCCGCATTGCTGACGATTGCCGGAGCCTTCCGAACTGGCGCAGAACGCCGGCGACCACGACAGAGCGAGAACGTAAAAATCGAAGCCCGTTCCGGCGGGCGCGGGGTTTTTGCCCGCATCGCGCCGGGGAACTCCCGGGTGGGACGTGTCCGGCCTGGAATTGCCGGCGGGCTGCGTTTGCGATTGCGTCTGCCGGCTGGTGGCAGAACCGGTCGGGGCTGGGTTTTCCTGCGAGAACCACAGGGCCGCAAGCGACAGAAGACCGAAGGCGATGAAACCGGCATAACGCTTCATTCCGTGCACGCTCTCCGGAAAATGGACAATCTCATATCGCCTAAATGCGACGATCCGGTCTTACATCAACTTGTGAACGGGGCAAACGGGCAATCTTCGATGAAAAGGTTGAAAGCTTCGCCGCATAACGAATAGAGTCGACCGAATCTTCTGCGGAAGCGGAAATCGGGTTGGGGTGAGGCCGGAGGAAATAAGCGGGTATGACCGCATGACATTGAAGAAATACATCTGGCCGGTCATTGGTCTGGCGACGATCGGTTTTTCGGCCTGGTTGCTCTATCATGAGCTGCGAGGGCTTTCACTTGATGATCTCTGGGAAAGTCTCACCGCTATCCGTGCGCGGGACTGGATGTGTTCCGGTCTGTCGACGCTTGTGGCCTATGCTGCCCTTGCCGGTTACGATCGCATCGCTCTCCAGCATCTCGGCCGCAAGGTGAACTGGTTCTTCATCACGCTCACCTCCTTCACCACCTATGCGCTTTCCCACAATGTCGGCGCGTCGGTTTTTTCCGGCGCCGTGGTGCGATACCGGGCCTATACGTCCAAGGGATTGAGCGCTGCCGAAGTCGGTGTTCTCGTCGGCCTTTGCTCCTTCACCTTCATCATCGGCACGATCATGCTGATTGGTCTGGTGCTGCTTTATGAGCCTGACATTACCGAGCGCTTCACCGGCATCCTGCCCGTCGAGGCATCGACGACCACCGGCATCCTGCTGCTCGTTGTCGTCGCACTTTACGTACTCGGCAGCCTGCTGAAGCTGAGGCCGCTGAAAATCCGCTCGTTTTTCCTGCCCTATCCGGTACCGAAACTGGTGGCGCAGCAGCTGGTCATCGGTCCGATCGAGCTGATCGGGGCGGCAGGCATCATCTATTTCGCGCTGCCGGAAGCCGGAAATCCGGGCTTCATGATCATTCTCGGGATTTTCCTGATTTCCTTTTCAGCGGCGCTGATTTCACATGCGCCGGGCGGGCTTGGCGTGCTGGAACTGGTCTTCGTCACCGGCCTGCCGGATATGAACCCCGCCGACGTGATTGCGGCGCTGCTGGTATTCCGGCTGTTCTACCTCATTATTCCGTTCATCATGGCCCTGTTCGTGATCCTGTTCTTTGAACGATCGCAGCTCGCGCAGGCGCAGAAGAGAGAAGGGGCGAGGTAGGTCCTCAATCCTCTTCCGGCTTCTCCTCGCCGCGCAGCCAGAAGGCTCGGTGCGAGGCATATCTGTCCTGCGCCATCACGGTCTTCAGGAAGGGCAGCAGCGTGTGCAGCTCGTCCTTCAACGTATAGGGCGGGTTGACGACGATAAGGCCGGAGCCGCTCAAGCCTTCAAGCCGGTCGCTTTTTACGGAAAGCTCCGCACACAGCATCTTCGGAATGTCGAAGGATTGCAGCCGCTCGTGGAAGTCCCGGATAGGTGCGCCTTTTTTCAAGGGATACCACAGGCAATAGGTGCCAGTGGAAAACCGGCGATAGGCCTTGTTCAGGCCATCGGCCAGCCGCTGATATTCGTTTTCAAGCTCGAAAGGCGGATCAACGAGGATGAGGCCGCGTTTTTCCTTCGGCGGCAGATGCGCGCCGAGCGACAGCCAGCCATCCAGCTCCGTCACCCGAACCTGATAATCCCCCTCGAACAGGCGCGACAGGGCGCGTGCGTCGTCCGGATGCAATTCCATGGCCGAAAGCCGGTCCTGCGGGCGGAACAACATCCGCGCGAGTTTCGGCGAGCCGGGGTAGAATTGCATGCCGCCTTCAGGATTGAGTTCCCTGACAGCGGAAAGATAGGGTTCCAGCAATTCGGCGATGGGAGCCGGCAGATCGGCATCCATCAGCTTGCCGATGCCGGTCTGCCATTCGCCGGTCTTCTGCGCCTCTTCAGAGGAGAGATCGTAAAGCCCGATGCCGGCATGGGTGTCCAGCACCCGAAACGCCTTGTCCTTGTTCTGCAGGTAACGGACGAGACGGGCGAGAACGGCGTGTTTGAGAACATCCGCGAAATTGCCGGCGTGGTAGATGTGGCGATAGTTCATGGGATGTGTCTCGCTTCCCGATGGGGATGATGAATATTCTTGATGGACGTCACTTCGGCCTTTTTGCCGCGTCGCTGATGCAATATAGAAAAGACATGAACCTTGCGACCCCGATTTCCGCTAAAAACGCCACCCCGAAAGCCGAAAGTGCCATGCGCATCGGCCACACAGTCTGTCCGCACGACTGTCCGAGCGCCTGCGCGCTGGAAGTCGACATCAATGCCGATGGCCGCATCGGCCGCGTGCGCGGCGCCAATGCCAATACATACACTGCCGGCGTCATCTGCGCCAAGGTGGCGCGTTACTCCGAGCGTATCTATCATCCCGGCCGTCTTTTGACGCCGAAGCGCCGCAAGGGTGCGAAGGGTGCCGGCGACTGGCAGGAGATATCCTGGGAAGCGGCACTGGACGAGGTTGCTGACGCCTTCGTCAAAGCCGAGGCAAAGCACGGCGCCGAAGCCATCTGGCCTTATTTCTATGCCGGAACCATGGGACAGGTTCAGCGCGATTCCATCGAGCGCCTGCGTCACGCCAAGAAATATTCCGGCTTTTTCGGGTCGATCTGCACCAACATGGCCTGGACGGGTTACGTGATGGGTACAGGCGCGCTTCGCGGGCCCGATCCGCGCGAAATCGGCAAGGCCGATGTCGTCGTCATCTGGGGCACGAATGCTGTCGCCACGCAGGTCAACGTCATGACCCATGCGGTAAAAGCCCGCAAGGAACGTGGCGCGAAGATCGTCGTCGTCGATATCTATGACAATCCGACCATGAAACAGGCCGATATGCGCATCGTCCTGCGTCCCGGCACCGATGCGGCGCTCGCCTGCGCCATCATGCACATTGCGTTCCGCGATGGTTATGCCGATCGCGATTACATGGCGCGCTTCGCTGACGATCCGGCGGGACTTGAAGAGCATCTGAAATCGAAGACGCCGCAATGGGCGTCCGAAATCACCGGTCTTTCCGTGGAGGAAATCGAGGATTTCGCAAGGCTCGTGGGCACGACGAAAAAGACGTTCTTCCGGCTCGGTTATGGTTTCGCCCGCCAGCGCAACGGCGCGGTCGCCATGCATGCCGCCCTTTCGATCGCCACCGTTCTTGGCTCCTGGCAATATGAAGGCGGCGGCGCCTTCCACAATAACGGCGATATCTTCCGGCTCAACAAGGCGGAACTGATGGGCACAGCCTATGCCGACCCCAACGTGCGCCAGCTCGACCAGTCGCAGATCGGCCGCGTGCTGACGGGGGATGCGGAAGCGCTGCGACATGGTGGCCCGGTGACGGCGCTGCTCATCCAGAACACCAACCCCGTCAATGTCGCACCCGAGCAGCGGCTGGTGAAACAGGGTTTCCTGCGCGACGATCTTTTTGTTGCCGTGCATGAGCAATTCATGACGGAGACGGCCGAGTTGGCCGATATCGTGCTGCCGGCCACCATGTTCCTTGAACATGACGATATCTACCGCGCCGGTGGCCAGAACCACATTCTGCTTGGCCCGAAACTGGTGGAGCCGCCGGAAACCGTGCGCACCAATCTCTTCGTTATCGAAGAACTGGCGAAACGTCTTGGTATCGACCATATGCCGGGCTTCGGTCTTTCAGCCCGCGACCATGTCGATAATATGCTGAAAGTCAGCGGCTGGGGCGATTTCGATACGTTGGCGGAAGAAAAATGGATCGATGCGCAGCCCTCTTTCGAGGTGGCGCATTATCTCGAGGGCTTTGGTTATGGTGACGGAAAATTCCGTTTCAGCCCCGAATGGGCGACAGGGCCGTCTCCAAACAAACCGCCGAAAAACATCGGCGTGATGGGGCCGGTTGCGCAATTTCCGAAATTCCCGGATCAGGTCGATGTGATCGAGACCGCCGACGGCGACCATCCCTTCCGGCTGGCGACATCGCCGGCGCGCAATTTCCTCAACTCCACCTTCGCGGAAACGAAAACCTCCGTGCAGAAGGAAGGCCGTCCGGAACTGATGATCTGTCCCGAAGATGCCAACCGCAAGGGTATCGCCGATGGTGACATCGTGCGTATCGGCAACGGCCGCGGCGAAGTCCGCCTCCATGCGAAAATCGTGGAGGGCGCCAGACCCGGCGTTCTGGTTGCCGAGGGGTTGTGGCCCAACAAGGCGCATCTGGACGGCGAGGGCATCAACGTGCTGACCGGTGCCGATGCCGTTGCCCCCTATGGCGGCGCGGCTTTCCACGACAACAAGGTGTGGCTCCACCGCGACGATCAAGCCAGCGAGGCTTGATATTGCACCGCAACAGGGCCAGGTTGAAAACTTCCACGACAGGCAAGGGAATATCCGGTGACACAGACGCAAGCGAAAAATGCTCCGGCCGACACTGACGCTGGCAGAATCCAGCTGGTGGAAAAAGAAACGGTGTGGAAGGGCTTCGTGCATATGCAGAAGCTCGTTTTCGACCAGCGCATGCCGGATGGCAAGACGATCCGCATCGTGCGGGAAGTCCACGACCACGGCAGCGCCGCCGCCATCCTGCTTTACGATGCCAAACGCGACAGCGTGGTGATGGTGCGCCAGTTCCGCCCCGCCGTCTTCGTGAACGGCGATCAAAGCTTCATGATCGAAGTGCCGGCGGGCCTCCTTGATGACGACAACGCAGCCGATGCCATTCGCCGTGAGGCGATGGAAGAATCCGGTTACGCGGTCGAGAAGGTCGAATATCTGTTCGACATGTATGCCAGCCCCGGAACGCTGACCGAAAAAGTCAGCCTCTTCGTCGCCCGCATCGATCTCGACGTACAGGCCGGCAGCGGCGGCGGGCTGGAGACCGAAGGCGAGGATCTGGAAGTCCTGACCTACGGCCTCGACGAAGCCTTCGCGATGATCGCATCGGGTGAAATCACCGATTCCAAGACGATCATTCTGCTGCAATGGGCGATGTTGAACCGGGACAGACTTTCCCGTTGAATGCTTGCTCGTGATGAGGAGATTATACGTAAGTATACTCTAAATTACTTGAAATTCAATTAAAGATTGCTGTTGATTCTTTTTTCAACCCAAGTAGGTTTGCTGAACATAGGTTCGCAAACGGCTGGGGGCTGACTATGATTTTGGAGAAGGGTTCGCGCGGTAGCGCGGTGCAGGCGATACAGGAAATACTGAATTTCCTGCATTTTGCGGGGCGTAAATCGGCCTCGGCAGACTTTGACAGTCTTGAGACGGACGGCATCTTCGGTGCCGATACAGAAGAAGCGGTACTCTCTTTTCAGGCAGACAGCGGCCTTTACGAGGACGGTCGTGTTGGGCCGGTGACGCTCGCCGCATTGGAAAAAGCGTTCGAGACACGGCAGCGTGAATTGTCGTCACCGCTTTCGCTCGGAACGCCCGCGGGCTACAGCCTAGAGAGTTGCGCCACAGACGGCTTCAAGTTCGGTAAAGACAACGGTTATCGACAGGTCAGACTGCGTAACGATGTTATGTCCGCTTACGGGCAGGTCAGTGATGAGGTGCATCGCCAGGGCGGATTGATGACATCCTCCGGCGGCATCCGGATTCTGGAGGCGGCGGTCAACAAGAACCGCAGCGCCACTTCGTTCCACTATTCCGGCCGGGCGCTTGATCTCTTCATCTGGAGCGGCATGCAGGATCCGGCAGCGGATGCATACGTGGTTCAGCGGGTGAGCGAGCGGCGTTACAATGTTTACGCCCGCTGCTGGCAGGAGAGGGCCGAAAAAGGCGCGCTGCCGCCTCAGCAGACGATTACGGATGTCGTGACCAACAAGAACCGGAGCAAGGGCGTGCCGGTCACCGACCATTTCCTCGACCTGACGGCGCTTTTTGCCAAGAACGGCTTCAAGCCGATCCGGGCGCGCGCTGCCTTCGAGAAAGGCGGCGATTATCTCGGCGCCGAATGGTGGCACTTCCAATGGGAAGTCGGCCTCGTTCCCGGGGTGTCGACCTTTGGTGCTGAATTGCAGAAGATCTATCCCAAGTCCGCTCTGGTCAATTCGCCGCCCTGGGCCTATCGGGATTACGTCTGGCAACAGGACTGGTTTTAAGGGCTGACAGTTGAGGCATGCCCGATAATGGAAGCCACGCCTTTTTTGAGGCGCGGCCGTTTTCAAGAACGGCGGGCTGCGCGCGGCATCAGAACTTCCCCTTGACGCCAGCTCCCACGAAAATCGACTGCAAGTCGCCGCCGCCGGCATTTTTTTCCGAGGAGAGGTTTCCGGCGCCGGCACCGCTATAGTGGGTGTCTCCGCGTCCGAGGCTGGTATATTCGTAAGAGCCGTCGAGATAGATTGAGGCGTTCTCGGTCAGGTCATAGGCAACGCCCGCCTTTACCCCGAACATGCCGGCAACGTCGAATTTGTCGGTGAAGCGCATGTCGCGCAGCCAATGGTCGTCCGTCGCCTTGGCAAAAACCATCGCGCCGCCCTCTAGGCCGGCATTGAGCGACCAGTTGCCGAACCTCTGGCCACCGGTCAGGTTGCCGTAGAAAACCGGGATTTGCTGGCGATATGTAATGACTTTTTCGCCGTCAGCGAAATCAATACGGCGATCTCTTAAGGATGAAGCGCTGTAAATGAAACTGCCGCCGTTGGCAGTCCATTGCACATCCGTATAGCGGAAACCAACGCCTGCGCTCAGATATTGCTGTGGATCGTCCAGCAAACTGCGATTGAGTTCCAGTCCGCCCGAGAAATAGTGGTCCAGCTGGGTATCTTCGTGCTGGGAGCGGCTGGCCCAATTGTTCTTCGAGCTGTCACGGGAAAATGGTCGATACCAATCATAGTCGGTCATGTAGCCATCGCCTTCGAAGCCGACACGGCCTTCCACCTTCACCCGCCAGCCGGGCGCAAGCTCGAGCCCGAGCGAGCCGCGCAGCGCCATGGCGTTCTTCGTTTCCCATTCGAGTTCGCTCAGTTTGCGATTGCCGATATGGACTGTTTCCGTCGCCCGCAGATTGAGAACGCCTGCATCCAGCGACGCGGTAATGCCGCTTTGCTCGGCGGCGAGCGGCAGGCTGGTGCTCAGCAACAGCAGGGCCGAAAGCGGCAGGGAAAATCTCGAAAACAGCATAATCACTCCTGAATGACCGGAGGGCCCGAAATGTGGGCCACTGCGCGCATTAGAGGTGATTATGGTAAACTTTTGGTTTATTTTACAGGAAATACCACTTTAAGTATTTTTTTATACTTTAGGTATTTCTTTATCAGTCAGCGGAAATCAGGTTTGAATACTCAGATTTACTTGTGTCGTTGCTGGAAATGGTTTTGCCACCTTCCATCCGCACCTTGCCTTCAGCAAGTTGCTTGAGGGCCAGCGGATAAAGCTGATGTTCGACAGTCAATAGCCGCGCCGCCAGCGTCTCGGCCGTGTCGTCGGAAAGAACCGGCACCGCGCCCTGCGCGATCGTCGGGCCTTCGTCCATGCCTTCGGTGACGAAATGCACGGTGCAGCCGGAAATCTTCATGCCGCTGTCGATGGCGCGCTGATGGGTATGCAGGCCGGGGAAAAGCGGCAGCAGGGAAGGGTGGATATTGATGATGCGGCCTTCATAGGGGGCAATGAAATCCCCCGAGATCAGCCGCATGTAACCCGCAAGGCAGATGATATCGGGTGCAATCTCGCCAAGTGCGGCCAGAATGGCGCCCTCATGCTCGGCCTTGCTGGCATAGGTCTTGCGCTCGAAAACCAGCGTCGGAATACCGAAATCCCGCGCCTTCTCCAGCCCGCCAGCTGACGCCTTGTCCGAAATCACGCAGACGATTTCAGCCGGAAACTCCGGCGCCTGACAGGCCCTGGCCAGCGACACCATATTGGAGCCGCCGCCGGAGATGAAAACGACGACGCGTTTGCGGCCAGACGAGAAGGCAGCGCTCATCATAGGCCGAGAGTGCCCTTGTAGATCGTGCCGTGCGCGCCCTCTTCGCGGGCGACCATGCGGCCGAGCGGGAAAACGGTCTCACCTTCGGCCGTCAGGGCGTCGGTGACCTTGCCGGCATTTTCAGCCGAAACGACGACGATCATGCCGACGCCGCAATTGAAGGTGCGCAGCATTTCCTTAGGCTCGACGCCGCCGGTTTTTGCAAGCCACGAGAACACGGCCGGAACCTCGATCGCGTCGAGATCGATCTCGGCGGCGAGGTGCTTGGGCAGAACGCGCGGAATATTCTCCGGGAAACCGCCGCCGGTGATGTGTGCCAGCGCCTTCAGCGCGCCGGTTTCGCGGATCGCCTTCAAAAGCGGCTTCACATAGATGCGGGTCGGCGTCAGCAGCGCTTCGCCGAGCTTCTTTCCATCGGCGAAGGGGGCTGGGGCATCCCAGTCGAGGCCGGAGACCGAAACGATCTTGCGTACCAGCGAGAAGCCGTTGGAGTGAACGCCGGAGGAAGAAAGCCCGAGAATGACGTCGCCTTCGGAAATATCGCCGGCGGGCAGAAGCTGGCCGCGTTCGGCAGCACCCACGGCAAAGCCAGCGAGATCGTAGTCGCCATCGGAATACATGCCGGGCATTTCGGCGGTTTCGCCACCGATCAGCGCACAGCCGGATTCGCGGCAACCGGCGGCAATGCCGGAAACGATGGCTGCACCCTGGTCGGGGTCCAGCTTGCCGGTCGCGAAATAATCGAGGAAGAACAGCGGTTCTGCGCCCTGGACGACGAGATCGTTGACGCACATGGCGACGAGGTCGATGCCGACGGTGTCATGGTAGTCAGCGTCGATGGCGATCTTCAGCTTGGTGCCGACACCGTCATTGGCGGCCACTAGAACCGGGTCGGTGAAGCCAGCCGCCTTCAGATCGAACAGGCCGCCGAAGCCGCCGATTTCGCCATCCGCACCGGGACGACGCGTCGAGCGCACCGCCGGTTTGATCTTCTCGACCATCAGATTGCCGGCGTCGATATCCACACCTGCATCACTATAGGTAAGACCGTTCTTGCCCGACTGGCTCATGGCTCTCGTCTCCGCTGGTTCCTTTGGCGTCGCCATTCGCACGGGACGGGGCCTGATGCAAGGGTTTGAGTGGCAAAGGCTCCGGTTTTTAACGGCTTTACGACGGTTTGATGCTTTGTTCGCTTCGTGTCTCTTTGTGGTGATGTGTCCAGCTGAGACTCGGAAACTCTTCCCCGTCGCGCTTCCCCGGGCAACCCCTGTTGACCGCTGCCGGGCCACCGGCCTTGACCATGTGCATATGCACATCCTATCTCCATGATGGGCGATGACGGCACGGCGACAAGAGGATGAACGGATGCAACCCCATGTGAGTGGTATGAACCTGCGCCGACAGGTGTTTTTCTGGATCGGCGTGCTCGCCGTCTTTGTCCTTTTCCTGATGGTCTTCAGCTCCATTCTGCTGCCTTTCGTGGCGGGCATGGCGCTTGCCTATTTTCTCGATCCGGTGGCCGACTGGCTGGAACGGCGCGGCCTCAGCCGGTTGATGGCAACCGTCGTCATCCTCGTCTCCTTCGTGCTGATTTTTGCGCTGTCGCTCATCATCATCATTCCGCTGATCGCCGCCCAGGCCTCGGAATTCATCACGCGCATCCCGCAATATATCTCGTCGTTGCAGCAGCTTATCGCCGGTGCGGATACCAACCTCCTGCCGGATTGGGTGAGCAACCAGATCGACGCCGTGAAGGAGAATTTCTCCAAGCTGCTGACCGAAGGCGCAGGCTTCATCGGCACGCTTTTGACGCAGATATGGAATTCCGGCAAGTCGCTGGTCGATGTCATGTCGCTGCTGGTCGTCACGCCCGTCGTCGCCTTCTACCTACTGCTCGACTGGGATCGGATGATCGACAAGGTCGATAGCTGGATACCACGCGATTACGTGCATACCGTTCGCCAGATCGCCCGCGAGATGGACAAGACGATCGCCGGTTTCGTGCGCGGGCAGGGGTCGCTCTGCCTCATTCTGGGCGTGTATTATGCCGTTGGCCTGTCGCTCGTCGGGCTTAATTTCGGGTTGCTGATCGGCCTTTTCTCCGGCCTCATCAGCTTCATCCCCTATATCGGCTCCATGGTCGGTCTCATCCTCGCTGTCGGTGTCGCCATCGTGCAGTTCTGGCCGGACTATATCTATGTGTTCCTGACGCTCGCCGTGTTCTTTTCCGGCCAGTTCATCGAAGGCAACATCCTGCAGCCAAAGCTTGTCGGCAAAAGCGTCGGCCTGCATCCGGTGTGGCTGATGTTCGCCCTGTTCGCCTTCGGCGCCCTTTTCGGTTTCGTTGGCCTTATGATCGCCGTGCCGGCGGCAGCTGCCGTTGGCGTGCTTGTCCGCTTTGCATTGTCGCGGTATCTTGAAAGCGATCTTTACCATGGGCACGCCGCCAACCTTCCCTGGGAAGAACAGGAAACCTCCTCCGGCAAGGTTGACTCTCAGGGCTGACGATGACTGACCAAATCAAAACCGACAACGCCCGGTCGAAGGCCGAGCAGCTGCCGCTCGCATTCTCGCACCAGTCCGCTTCCGGCAGGGACGACCTTCTCGTATCCGCCTCGCTTGAAGCGGCCGTCAGCCTTGTGGATGAATGGCCGAACTGGCCATCGCCCGTGGTGGTTCTGGCCGGGCCGCCGGGTTCGGGAAAATCGCATCTCGCCAACATCTGGAAAAACATCAGCAGCGCGCGGGACATCCACCCGCAGGCAGGTGCGGGCGCTGCGCGTCTTGCCGAAACCGGACCGGTTCTGTTCGAGGATGCCGACCGCCGCGGTTTCGACGACACCGAACTCTTCCATGTCATCAACAGCGTGCGCCAGCACGGCACCACGCTTTTGATGACGAGCCGGCAATGGCCGGCCGCGTGGCCCGTGACGTTGCCCGATCTGCGCTCACGCCTGAAAGCCGTGACGGTGGTGGAGACCGGGGAGCCGGATGAGGGGCTTCTGGCACAGGTGCTGGTGAAACTCTTCGCCGACCGGCAGCTTTATATGGATGACAAACTCATAGGCTACATCGTCAACAGAATGGAGCGTTCGCTCGATACGGCGCAGACGATCGTGGACCGGATCGACAGGCTGGCTTTGGCGCGTGGAACGAGGATAACCCGTCCTTTGGCGGCGGAAGTCCTCAACACGATGGGCGACGGAACACCGGGTGACGGGCTGGAGGTCGATTGACTGTCACAGTTCCGTCGTCAAACTGTTATACGGGCAAGAAGGACGATCACGGGATGCAGCAGGATCACGGGACGGAAGGTCAGGGGATGGAACAGGACATGGACGCTATCGTGCAGGAAGACTTCAACAAGGTTCAGCCGGCGACCGAGGGCGATACCCTCTGGGACAGCCCCGCGCGTTTCGTCAACCGCGAATTCTCCTGGCTCCAGTTCAACCGCCGTGTTCTCGAAGAAACGCTGAATACGGATCACCCGCTGCTGGAGCGGCTGCGTTTCCTCTCCATCTCGGCTGCCAATCTCGATGAATTCTTCATGGTCCGCGTCGCCGGTCTTGAGGGCCAGGTGCGCCAGAAGATCACCGTCCGCACGCCTGATGGCAAGACGCCGGCCGAGCAGCTGGAAGACATCCTGAAGGAAATCGACAATCTGCAGATGGAGCAGCAGGCTTCGCTCGCCGTTCTGCAGCAATATCTTGCCAAGGAAGAAATCTTCATCGTCCGGCCTGCCGCACTTTCCGAAGCGGATCGGACCTGGCTGGGCACCGAATTCGAAGAGCGTATCTTCCCGGTGCTGACGCCGCTGTCCATCGACCCTGCGCACCCGTTCCCCTTCATTCCGAACCTCGGCTTCTCGATGGGCCTGCAGCTCGACAGCGTCAACGGCCGCGAGCCGATGACGGCGCTGTTGCGTCTTCCCACCGCGCTCGACCGCTTCGTTCGTTTGCCGGATGAGAAAAACGCCATCCGCTACATCACGCTTGAAGATGTGGTCGGCCTGTTCATTCACCGGCTTTACCCGGGCTATACCGTCCGAGGCTTCGGCACGTTCCGCATCATCCGTGACAGCGATATCGAGGTGGAAGAAGAGGCGGAAGATCTGGTCCGTTTCTTCGAAAGCGCGCTGAAGCGCCGCCGCCGCGGTTCGGTGATCCGTATCGAGACCGACAGCGAAATGCCGCAATCGCTCCGTCAGTTCGTGGTGCACGAGCTTGGCGTTCCGGATAATCGCGTCGCCGTTCTGCCCGGCCTTCTGGCACTCAACACCATTTCGGAAATCGTCCGCGCGCCGCGCGACGACCTGAAATTCGAGCCTTACAACGCCCGTTTCCCCGAGCGTGTGCGCGAACATGCCGGCGATTGCCTCGCCGCCATCCGCGAAAAGGATATGGTGGTTCACCATCCCTATGAAAGCTTCGACGTGGTTGTGCAGTTCCTGTTGCAGGCTGCGCGCGACCCCGACGTGCTTGCCATCAAGCAGACGCTTTACCGCACCTCCAACGACAGCCCGATCGTTCGCGCGCTGATCGATGCTGCGGAAGCCGGTAAATCCGTGACCGCGCTGGTGGAACTGAAGGCGCGCTTCGACGAAGAGGCGAACATCCGCTGGGCGCGCGACCTCGAACGCGCCGGCGTGCAGGTCGTGTTCGGTTTCATCGAACTCAAGACCCACGCCAAGATGTCGATGGTGGTGCGCCGTGAAGACGGCAAGCTCAGAACCTATTGCCACCTCGGCACCGGCAACTATCACCCGATCACGGCCAAGATTTATACCGACCTTTCCTTCTTCACCTGCAACCCGAAGATCGCCCACGACATGGCGAATATCTTCAATTTCATCACGGGTTACGGCGAACCGGAAGAGGGCATGAAGCTCGCCATTTCGCCCTATACGCTGCGTGCGCGCATCGTGAAGCACATCAACGAAGAGATCGAGCACGCCAAGCGCGGTGCGCCGGCGGCGATCTGGATGAAGATGAATTCGCTGGTCGACCCTGAAATCATCGATACGCTTTACCGCGCCAGTGCTGCGGGCGTTGAGATCGATCTTGTCGTGCGCGGCATCTGCTGCCTGCGCCCGCAGGTGGCGGGTCTGTCGGACAATATCCGCGTCAAATCGATCGTCGGCCGCTTCCTCGAACACAGCCGAATCTTCTGCTTTGGCAATGGTTTCGGTCTGCCATCCGACAAGGCGCTGGTCTATATCGGTTCGGCCGACATGATGCCGCGTAACCTCGATCGCCGTGTCGAAACGCTGGTACCGCTCACCAATCCAACCGTGCACGAGCAGGTTCTTTCACAGATTATGCTGGGCAATCTCATTGACAACCAGCAGAGCTACGAGATACTTGCGGACGGAACGTCGAGGCGCATTGAGGTGCGTAAAGGCGAAGAACCGTTCAACGCGCAGCACTATTTCATGACCAATCCCAGCCTTTCCGGACGTGGTGAAGCCCTGAAATCCAGTGCGCCCAAATTGATTGCCGGGTTGATTTCGTCCCGCAAGAAACAGGCTGAATGACTCGATCAGAAGCACAGGGGCGGCTGACCGGCCTTGCCCCCGTTTCCGTCATAGATATTGGTTCGAACTCCGTTCGTCTCGTCGTATATGAAGGTCTTTCCCGCGCGCCCGCCGTGCTGTTCAACGAAAAGGTCCTCTGCGGTCTCGGCAAGGGACTGGCCCTCACGGGCCGCATGCATGAGGAAGGCGTTAGCCGGGCTTTGATGGCCCTGCGTCGCTTCCATGCGCTTTCCGAGCAGGCACAGGCGCAAAAACTCTACGTGCTGGCGACAGCGGCAGCGCGTGAAGCGGAAAATGGCCCGGATTTCATCCGCGAAGCGGAAGCGATTCTCGGCTGCGAGGTCGAGGTGCTTTCCGGGGAAAAGGAAGCGCTGTATTCCGCCTATGGCGTGATCAGCGGGTTCCACGATCCTGACGGTATTGCCGGCGACCTGGGCGGCGGTTCGCTCGAACTCATCGACATCAAGGGCAAGAGCTGCGGCGAGGGCATCACCCTGCCGCTTGGCGGCCTTCGCCTGTCGGAGCAATCGGACGGCTCGCTGGAAAAAGCGACGACCATTGCCCGCAAGCACGTCAAATCCTTCGCAAAGCTGCTGGCAGCGGGCGAGGGGCGTACATTCTATGCCGTGGGCGGCACATGGCGAAACATCGCCAAGCTGCACATGGAAATCACCGGTTATCCGCTGCACATGATGCAGGGTTATGAACTGCCGCTGGCGGAAATGCTGAACTTTCTGGAAGAAGTCATCGTCTCCAGGGACAGCAAGGATCCGGCATGGCAGGCGGTCTCCAAGAACCGCCGTTCGCTTCTGCCATTTGGCGCCATCGCCATGCGCGAAGTTCTAAAGGCGATGAAGCCTTCAACGATCGCCTTTTCGGCGCAGGGCGTGCGCGAAGGCTATCTTTATTCGCTGCTGACGGAAGCGGAGCGGGATACCGACCCGCTGCTGGTCACGGCAGACGAACTTGCCATTCTGCGTGCCCGTTCGCCCGAACATGCGCGCGAACTGGCGGACTGGAGCGGCCGCACCTTTCCGGTCTTCGGCATCGAGGAGACGGAAGAGGAAAGCCGTTACCGGCAGGCGGCCTGCCTTCTCGCCGATATCAGCTGGCGCGCGCATCCGGACTATCGCGGTCTGCAGGCGCTTAACATCATCGCCCACTCCTCTTTCGTGGCGATCACCCATCCGGGCCGCGCCTATATCGCGCTTGCCAATTATTACCGCTTCGAAGGCCTGAACGACAACGGCACCACACAGCCGCTTGCCGCCATGGCGGGCGACCGCCTGCTGGAACTCGGCAAGTTGCTCGGCGGCCTGCTGCGTGTGGTTTACCTCTTCTCGGCCTCGATGCCGGGTGTCGTCGATCACCTGAAATTCCGCAAATCCACCAATCCGGATCTGGATCTGGAATTCGTGGTGCCGCACGCCTATTGCGACTTCGCCGGCGAGCGTCTGGATGGACGCTTGCAGCAACTGGCGAAGCTGACGGGCAAGCGGTTGGCGTTTGTGTTCGAATAAGACGGCCAAAATGGCCAGCCCGCAGCGTGGGTCGAGATAATCCCTCGACCCCTATTTCCGGAGTTTCGGCTGCGCGCGGCAGGTGTCTCATGTCATTTGTAGTTAGATCATCGGCAACGTAACCGAAGGTTGATTTTTGTATTGCAACCAATGGAAGAAAGTTTAAGGTTAAACACAATACTTCACTGATTATCTCTTTTTTGGAGGCTTCTCATGAAAATATTGTGTGCTGTTGCGGTGTTTGCTGCCTCTATTTTAGCGTCTGGTCACGCTGATGCTCAATCAACATGTGAAGGTAAAAGGACCCGTGAAGTATCGGGTTTGAGTTCGGGGAGAATAACCAGCGACGGTACTGTCCTTGGTTATTCGAAGATCAATATTAATATTGACGGATATGGTAAAGCTTACCACCCGAAAAATGCCGCTGCGGGTGCGCTTATTCACCTTTGCAATGCAGGACAGGTATATTTACCGGACGGCACGAAATACCACGGCTCTGTCAACAACGCGACGTGTACCGGCAAGTTCATGAGCGATGTCGCGCGGATTGGCAAAGCGCACTGGAAAGACAAATCCGTCGGCGTGGTACGTTGGTACGGCATACTCGGTAAAGACACCATATCTTTGAATGGTAGCACCGTTCGCGGGGTTGTTCCGGTAGAGCAAGCGGACGGAAGCGGTTTTTTTGTCTCGCCGACAAAGTTTGCCGATCAAAGCATCAAGGATGAGGCCGTTCAGCGTCGTTACGTCAATCCTTTGAGAATTCCCGCTGCGGTCATTCCTGAAAGCGCTATTCTTTCTTCTAACGGCGTTGTCATGGGCTCCTTCGGCGTTGCCATCCGCAAGGATACAAAAATTGCGGTGCCATTTGTCGTGGGTGATGCCGGTCCGAGAATTGGAGAGGGAACGCCCGCCCTCGCGAGATCGCTTGCCGGTTTGCCAATCACCGATAATGTGACGCGCAACAATAGGTTTGCCGGGCAGGTCGATACAGCGGATGTCTTATGGGTGTTTTTTGGGAAAAAAGTACCCGCGGTCAAGTACGATGCAAACAACGAGAATGCATTGATTAGTGCTTCTCAGAAGGCATTCGCTGCATGGGGTGGCAAGCAGCGTCTGGATGATTGCCTGAAGTAGAATTCCCTTCCAGCGAATTTGCCAAGAGAGGCAGGTCTCCGCAGAAATTGGCGGGGCCTGCCGACACTCAACCAGAGTGCGTCCGGTTAAACGGAATCGCCGGAGGCGTTCTATATCTTTGTTTTTATGCATTTTCCGGGCGTAAAATTGCCACGCACTTCTACCGGAAATGCTCCAACCTTCATGTTCTGAAAGATCAGCAGTGCCCCAGCGCCTTCCTGATACAGGCGCTGAGATAGGCATATTGCAGGGGCGTAGCCCTTGCCATCGCTTCCGTGCGGGTGGCGGGCTGGTCCTGATAACCGACCGGAATATCGAACTGGGCGAAGGTGAAGTCCCAGCGGGTGCTGTTGACGATATTGTAGAAATGGTCGGCACCGCTGACGGCGGTTTTGGCGAGGTCGCCGCCGAAAATGTCCTGCACCACAAGCGCAGTGACGCTGCCTTGCCCCTTGGCGGGGTTTTCTCTCGACCACAGGCTGCTGGTCTCGAGCGACCAGCTTTTCCTCAGGGCGTAATACAGTCGTTCGGCATTATCCTGCATGAAGGGGCTTCCCTGTTTCGGAACCGGGTTCCGGGTCAGGCTTGGTCGGTAGAGGAACGGAGCGTCATGCATCCTTGGGAGGCTGCAGGGGACGCTCCGCCGTGTTGAGTTTGCGCCGGTGCGCGGGTGGTGCCGGAACGAATTCCGGCACCGTTTTCCTTACTTCGCGTCGAGCAGTTCCTTGACTTCCAGCAGAACGAACTCGTTATCGTCTGCCTTGTCCAGCGCGCGGCCGGCCGAGAAAGGCAGGTTGTTGTCGTTGCCGACGATGATATGCGTGGCGTCGACGCGATCGACATTCTCGATGGTCACGAAAGGCATGTCGTAGAAACCGTTGCCGCCGCCCTGACGCTTCTTGTTATCGGGATCGGAGATTTTCAGAAGATCGATATAGCCGATCTTGCGTGCCGCCTTGCCGGCATTGGCGTCGTTGAATTCGATCTTGTAGATGCGCTTGACCTTGGAAGGCACGGCAAAGCAGTTCACTTCCGGCTTCTTCGGGTCGGCGCAAGCCTTGTCAGCGGTGCCGGCACCATTGTCACGCTCGATGACCAGCGCAGTGCTCTCGTCCAGCATGTTGAAATCGCCGATGGCTTCGCCACCTTGCGCCAGCGGATAGAGCCAGGTGCGGCCGGTCCATGCCTTCTTTGCAGTGTCGAGTTCGATGATCCTGAGCGCGGTCGAGCCGTCTTCGGTTTTCTCTACCTGACCTTCGGCGGTGTAGAGCGGGCCTTCAAGAAGGCCGTAGAGCTTCGAGCCGTCCTTGGAGAGCGCCATGCCCTCATAACCGCCGGAGCGTTTCAGGTTGAACGCAGGCATTTTCTGCGTCGGGTTGCCGGGCAGCGCCAGGGTTGGATGGTCCGGGGACTTCACTTCGATATCGCCGGCCTTGGTGGCGATGACGTCGGTCAGCTTGCCGTCACGGGTGAATTTCAGGATGTAAGGACCGAATTCCTCGCCCACCCAGAAGCCGTCGGCAACGGGCTGAATGGATTCTACGTCGAAATCGGCGCCCGTCAGGTAACGCTTGTCATTGCCTTCCATGACGATGGGGAAGGGTGCCTTTTTGTCAGGGTCGGAAAGGAACACGGTTTCCAGCGCGTTGACCTTGCCTGCGTCCCAGTCGAATTTCAGATGATGAAGCATCAGCATGGCGTCGCTGGAGTTGGCCTTGGAACCGAAACCATTGTCGGAAAGGCTCCAGAAGCTGCCGTCCGCCATTGCCTTGATGCCGGAAAAACCCTGCATCGGCTGGCCGTTGAACGGCATGGAAAGGCCAGTCGGGCGAACACCGTCCTTGCCGGGAACGGTGCCGAGACCTTCTGCGCGCTTGCGGTCCGGCGTCGTGAACTTGGCGGATGTCTTGAGGTACTCCGGTGCGTCCGCAGGTGCTGCAATGATGGTGTTGGCGGGCAGAATGGCGTGGGAAACCAGCTTTGCCGGAAACTCCTGCTCAGCATGGGATGCGGTGGCCAGCGCGAGAACGGCGCAGGATGCGAAAAGAATATGCTTCATGGTGGAGACCCCTCAATACCTGTTGAAGACAGGACTGAGGCGATAGGGGTGCCACATGACAGGCAGGTGATTGCAGTTTGAAGCTTTGATGAATTTTGATGACGGGCGGCCTCGGAAAACGAAGCTACCCGTTTGTTTTCAGGGGTTTTTTCAGGCGGCTGGGGCCTGATATTGGCTGAGCGTACACACGCCAAGCGTCTGGCCGCGTCCCTTGACAGCATGTTCGCCGAGATATTCGCTGCGCACGCCTTTGGGTAGCACCAGCTGATGGGCGAGATCGGCGGAAATAAGCACCGGATGGCCGAGCATCTTGCTGAGTGATTCGAGCCGCGAGGTCGTGTTCACCGTATCGCCGAAATAGGTGATCTTGTGGTGATCGACGCCGATTTCGGCTGTTATGACCGGCCCGCCGTGAATGGCAAAACGCAGGCGCGGAACTTCGCCAAAGCGGGCAAGCCACACGTCGCGCTTGTCCTCGATGGTCGCCTGAATATCGAAAACGCAGCGCACGCAGGCCGCCCGCCTTATCGCCATGTGATAGGGCCAGGTGATGATGGCGGCATCGCCGATATAGTCGTCGATGACGCCGCCATGTCTTCTGACCGGGGCTGCGTAGCTTGCGAAGATTTCGCCCAGAAACTCCTGGGCTTTCAGGTCGCCATGGGTTTCGGCAAAGGAAGTGGAGCCGACGAGGTCGATGAAGATGAAGACGCGGTCTTCGCTGACTGGACGGCGATAGCGCCCGAGTATGAGGTCTATGAAGATGTCCCGGCCAAGCAGCTCACGCACGCGCATGATGAAAACGATGATGCCGCAGACGATGAGGGTGAAGATCAGCGTCTGCACCTCGGCATGCACGGCCTTTTTCCATGTACCGGGGAATATGCCGCTCACCCAGAGAATGGTGCCGCCAAGCCCGAAGCCGCAGAAGACGAGGACGGCGTAGATGATGAGGCCGACGGCGATATAGGCCGGTGTCGGCAATGCGCTGACCTGCCGCGACAGGCCGGGCAGCACGTAACCGCGCTCAAAGGCGAGGATCGGTGCGCAGGCGAACAGCGCATAGGTGGCGCCGATGAATGCGCCGCCGCCATATTCCAGAAATGCGTAGGCAACGCCGCTGCCGGCCACGGCAACGAAGAGCACCACGTAATCCAGAATGGGCAGCAATTTTCTCATATCGGTTCTTGATCTCGGGAAAGGAAGGTCCTCCCATCGGGCGAAGCTTCTGTCGTTGTCATATGCGACATTAGTGTGGAAAATGCGCTGCAAAAAGTGACCATTCGGTAAGGTCACATGAAGGATTGGAAAGGCTGTTGCCCCGTTGCCGCAGAACGGGCGGGGATCCTGCGCTACGCCTAATAGGATGTTCTGTAATAGACCGTTTCAAGCGGGGATTGCGGCCGCTCGTCCGGCGAGCGGTTTGACCATGTGACGGGGAAGGCGGCAAAACGCAGCCGGTTGCCGTCGATCCATGCCCGGTCGAACAGGGTGTCTCCCTTGCCGGCGAAGGTAATGGCCGCGCAGGTTTTGCCATCGACATCGAAGGGAATATTCTCCTTCCAGCCGCTCAACCCGCAGCCGCTGCCTTTCGGGTCACGATTATAGTGGTCGACAACCTCGCCATTATTCGGCGTCATGGTGATCGAGGTGACGGTGTGGGCAAAGAGCAGGCTGTCGTGGTCTTTCAGGCCGCCATCCAGTGCGCCTTCGTAACGCACCTGTACCGTCGGCTGCTGGCAGCTATTGCGGGCGTAGACCTGCGAGACGGCGTGCATGCGACCACCGCGTATGGTGATGCGCGTGACGATGCCGTGACGGTCGTTTTTGCCGATCTTGAGGCAGTCGGTCGTCCATTCGCCCTGAAGGTCGACCTTGCCGTCATCGGCGTGGGCGGGTGCAAGGGAAAGGGTGGGGAGAATGCCTGCGGCCGCCACAAGGGCGACCAGCAGCAGGGTGCGGGCAGGTTTCATGGAAAGACCCTCAAAAGCGAGACCATCAACAAAGAGATGGAACGCGATGCGGGCAAAATTGGGGTTAAGCATTTCCAGTAAAAGCGGAATCGCTTCTACATCAGGACAATGCTTGAAAATAATGCGCTGGGGACGGGGCGAGCGATTACGCTTCGCTCGCCGCCAGCTCCACTGCCTCGACCTTCTTGCCGGCGAAACGCAACGCCACTTCGCCATTGATGAGTTTCAGCGCCACATCGCCGAACAGTTCACGCCGCCAGCCGGTCAGCGCCGCAACAGTGGCTTCCTCGCCCTCGGCCGCGATCTTGTCCAGATCTTCGCTGTTGGCGATGACCTTGGCGGCGACGCCGTGCTTGTCCGCCGTCAGCTTCAGGAGAACCTTCAGCAGCTCCACGGCAGCGCCCGAGCCTTCCGGCGCATGGCTGTGACGCGGCGCCTTCGGCATTTCCTCTTTCGGAAGCGCCAGCGCCGCATTCACGGTCTCGATGATGGCCGTGCCGGAGGAGGAGCGTTCCCAGCCCTTGGGGATGGTGCGAAGCCGCGACAGCGCCTCGGTATCCTTCGGCTGCTGCTGGGCGATTTCGAAGATTGCGTCGTCCTTCAGGACGCGCGAACGCGGCACGTTGCGCGAACGTGCCTCACGCTCGCGCCAGGCGGCCACGAATTTCAGGATGGCAAGTTCCGTCGGCTTGCGCAGGCGCGATTTCAACCGCAGCCACGCATCATCAGGGTGCATGTCATAGGTGTCGCGCGATTCCAGAATGTCCATTTCTTCGGTCAGCCACAGCGAGCGGCCTTCGCGCTCCAGCTGCGCCTTCAGCGCCAGATAGACATCACGCAGATGGGTTACGTCGGCCAGCGCGTAATCCAGCTGCTTTTCGGTCAGCGGACGGCGGCTCCAGTCGGTGAAACGCGAGGATTTGTCGATCTGCACGTTCTTGATCTTCTGAACCAGCTGGTCGTAGGAGATCGAATCGCCGAAACCGCACACCATGGCGGCGACCTGCGTGTCGAAGATCGGATGGGGGATAAGCCCGCCGAGATGGTAGATGATTTCGATGTCCTGCCGTGCGGCGTGGAAAACCTTCACGACATTGGGATTGGCCATCAGTTCGAACAGCGGCGCAAGGTCCAGACCCTTGGCGAGCGGATCGACCAGCACTTCAAGCGTCGGGCTTGCCATCTGCACGAGGCAGAGTTCCGGCCAGAAGGTCGTTTCGCGCAGAAACTCGGTGTCGATGGTAATGAATTCCGATTTCGCCAGTTCCGTGCAGGCTTCGGCGAGGGCGGCAGTCGTTTCAATCATTGCAAATGGCCACTCGTGAAAATTATCCGTCTTACTTTCCCTTTGCCGCCCTCATGTCAATACAAAGCCCGCTTTTGAAGGCTCAAGGATCGTTTTTCTCAGGCGGTTTTGATGTCGGTCCGTCCTTTTTGGGCGGTGAGGGGGCAGCCAGCTTCTGAAAATAGGCGGACGTGCGTAAAAGCGAGCTGAACCGCCAGTTCCTGTCCTCGACAGGCACGCCCTCGCGCACCCGCAGCCGGTAGATGGTATAGGCGATGAAAACGATCTGGATCGCGGCGGTATAGCTGAACAGCGCTTTCGGGCCGAACTGGTCGATCAGGACCGAGGCGAGCAGCGGCCCAACGGTTGCACCCACCGACCAGAAGAACAGCAGCCCGGCAGACACCATCGCATGTTCGCCCTCCTTGGCATGGTCGTTGCCATGGGCGGAACTCAACGAATAAAGTGGCAGGGCAAAGGCGCCGAAGATGAAGACGCCGATGATGTTGCTCCATTCGTCCGTGCCGGCGAAGAAGGCAAGGAACAGGCCGACGATGACGGAGCCGGCGGTGGTGGCGAGAATGATGATGCGCCGGTCGTAGCGGTCGGAATAGACGCCGAGCGGATATTGCAGCACCACGCCGCCGATGATGCCGGCGCTCATGAAGGTGGCGATGGCGGTGACGGAAAGGCCGATCTGTTCGGCATAGATTGGGCCGATATTGCGGAACGCCGCCATGCTGAGGCCGACGGCGACGCAGCCGACGACGGCGAGCGGCGAGATGCGCCAGACCGCGAAAAGATTGAAGGGGATCTGTTTCGGCGGGGCAGGGTTGGATTTGTCGGCAAGCGAGATCGGCACCAGCGACAGCGTGAGCGCCATGGCGATCAGCGAAAACACCACCGGCCCTTCGATGCCGGCGATGGGTATCATATATTGGGCAAGCGTGACGGAGCCGAGATCGACGAAGCGATATATGGACAGCGTGCGCGCCCGGTTGGAATTCGTCACCTGCGCGTTGATCCAGCTTTCGATCGCGGCGAAAAGACAGGCAACCGCGATGCCGATGACGAAACGCATCAGCATCCAGAACAGCGGATGGATGACGAGCGGCATGGCGATCGATGCGGCGGACGCGACCGCCGCCATGGTCGCGAAGGTGCGGATATGGCCGATCTTGCGCAGAAGCCGCGTTACAAAAATGCAGCCGAGCGCAAAGCCGATGCTGTAGGCGGCGCTGATGAGGCCGATGGTGCTGGCCGAAAAACCCTCGGACAGGCCACGTAGCGCAATATAGGTTCCCTGCAGGCCGTTGCCGCCGATCAGAATGCCGGCGGTGACGAGAAGCGGGATAAGAGGTCTGATCTGGCTCATTGCGGGCCGACTCGGTTTGGCGGGCTGGATAAGCACTATCTAAAGCGAAGCCGGTGGAAAGGACAGGCGGAAGGCGACATTGTTGTGCTTTGCCTTGACAAATCAGGCTGGTCATGCGTTTTTCCGGCCAAATTCGACAGTGCGGCCCATCTGGCCCACGACACGCTCCAGGATATAAAAATGCATCGTTACCGCAGCCACACCTGTGCCGCTCTCCGCAAGTCCGACGTCGGCGAAACCGTTCGCCTTTCCGGTTGGGTTCACCGCGTGCGAGATCATGGCGGCGTTCTCTTCATCGACCTTCGCGACCATTACGGCATTACCCAGGTGGTAGCCGATCCGGACAGCCCGGCCTTCAAGATTGCCGAGACGGTGCGCGGCGAATGGGTCATCCGCATCGACGGTCTCGTCAAGGCGCGCTCAGAGGACACCATCAACAAGGGCATGGCGACCGGCGAGATCGAACTTTACGCTCAGGAGATCGAGGTTCTGGGCGTTGCCAAGGAGCTGCCGCTGCCAATCTTCGGCGAGCCTGAATATCCGGAAGACGTTCGCCTGAAGTATCGCTTCCTCGACCTGCGCCGCGAAACCCTGCACAAGAACATCGTCAGGCGCACGCAGATCATCTCCGCCATGCGCAAGGGCATGGGTGATCTGGGCTTTGGCGAATATACGACGCCGATCCTCACCGCATCCTCGCCGGAAGGCGCACGCGACTTCCTCGTTCCCTCGCGCATCCATGAAGGCCAGTTCTTCGCGTTGCCGCAGGCGCCGCAGCAGTACAAGCAGCTTCTGATGGTGGCCGGTTTCGACCGCTACTTCCAGATCGCGCCGTGCTTCCGCGATGAAGACCCGCGTGCCGACCGCCTGCCGGGCGAGTTCTACCAGCTCGACGTCGAAATGAGCTTCGTGACCCAGGAAGATGTCTGGACCACGATGGAGCCGATGATGACGTCCGTGTTCGAACAGTTTGCCGAAGGCAAGCCGGTGACGAAAGAGTGGCCGCGCATTCCCTATGACGAATCGATCCGCAAATACGGTTCCGACAAGCCGGACCTGCGTAACCCGATCGTCATGGAAGCCGTGACAGAGCATTTTGACGGTTCGGGCTTCAAGGTCTTCGCCAACATGATCGCTTCCAACCCCAAGGTTCAGGTCTGGGCCATCCCGGCGAAAACTGGTGGTTCGCGCGCTTTCTGCGACCGCATGAACGTCTGGGCGCAGAGCCAGGGCCAGCCGGGTCTCGGCTACATATTCTGGAAGGAAGAAGACGGCAAGGTCGGCGGCTCCGGTCCGCTTGCCAAGAACATCGGCGAGGAACGCACCGAGGCGCTGCGCACGCAGCTTGGCCTCGAGGCGGGCGATGCTTGCTTCTTCGTCGCCGGTGATCCCGCGAAGTTCTACAAGTTCGCCGGCGAGGCGCGCACCCGCGCCGCCGACGAACTGAACCTGATCGACCGCGACCGTTTCGAAATGTGCTGGATCGTCGATTTCCCCTTCTTCGAATACAACGAGGAAGAAAAGAAGATCGACTTCGCCCACAACCCCTTCTCCATGCCGCAGGGTGGCATGGAAGCGCTGGAGGGCCAGGATCCGCTCTCCATCAAGGCGTTCCAGTATGACGCGGTCTGCAACGGCTTCGAAATCGCCTCCGGCTCGATCCGTAACCAGTCGCCCGAGCTGATGGTCAAGGCCTTCGAAAAGGTTGGCCTGTCGCAGAGCGATGTGGAAGAGCGCTTCGGCGGTCTCTACCGTGCCTTCCAGTACGGCGCGCCTCCGCATGGTGGTTGCGCTTTCGGTATCGACCGTGTGGTCATGCTTCTGGTTGGTGCCAAGAACCTGCGCGAAATCACGCTGTTCCCGATGAACCAGCAGGCGCAGGACCTGCTGATGAACGCGCCATCGCCGGCAACGCCGACGCAGCTTCGCGAACTCGCGCTGCGCGTCGTGCCGTCCAAGAAGGACTGATCGCGACCCATACGGGTTTTAAACAAAGGGCTGGCGGCAACGCCGGCCCTTTTTTGTTTTTGCAACGACCGCGGCAAAGTCACAATTTTACCGCGAGTTAAACTGAATTCCGCACATAATCAGCCGAAATCCGATCCCAGTATAGTTTTCGCGTCCACTTCGGCGCGCAAGATCATTTCGGGGTTTTAAACTTGAAACAGCGCTTGGCCGAACATTGCTTCCGGTTTTGGCGCTATCATATTTAGAGGGATTTCAGAATGGAAAATGAAGCGGAAAAAGACCTTGCCCAATGGGGCGGGCAGGTTCTTCCAACCCAGCCGCGCGGCAATTTCGCCGTCAGCCTGCGTTCGCCGGGCGCGAAGTTCCTGATGATCGGTTTCATATCGATGGTTCTGCTGGTGCCGCTCCTGCTTGTCTGGGGACTGACGGAGGAGCGTGCCACGCGGGCGGAAAGCGTGTCGGCGCGCATTGCAACTGGCTGGGGCGGCGATCAGGTGGTCAACGGACCCTATCTTGCCGTGCCATTCGACGTGGACCGCCGCCGCGAGGTGAATGGCCAGAGCCTGGTCGACCGCACCACCGAATGGGCGCTGGTCATGCCGGAAACATTACAGGTGACGGCCGATCTCAAGACCGAGGAGAAGCAGCTGTCGATCTACAGCCTGCCGGTCTATAGCGGTAACCTTGTCCTGAACGGCCGTTTCGGCCCCGACATCCTTCGGGATCTCGCCCGTTTCTCCGGTACGCCGCGGCTGGACAACGCCATTCTCGTTCTCAGCATTCAGGATATGACCGGCATAAGATCGAGCGCCGGTGTGAGGATCGACGGCGGTCCCGTTTTGCCGTTCGATCCCGGTATGCGCGATATTTCGGTGATCGCCACGCGTGTTGGTCAGGAAACGGCGATCAGATCCGATGCCGGGGTGCACAGGTCGATTGACAGAAACCTTGTCGAAACCGGTTTCGCCTTCGATATTGCATTTTCCCTGAACGGTTCCAGCAGTTTCGCCGTGGCATCCGCAGGCCAGACGACGAGTTTTACGGCAAAAGCCGATTGGCCGCATCCCGGCTTCGAAGGTTTGTTCCTGCCGGAGGAAAAGACCGTCACCGCCACGGATTTCAAGGCCAACTGGACGATTCCCTATCTTGCGAGGGGAATAGACCGGGTGGTGGAGGGCGCGCGCCTGCCGCTGTCCAATAGTCTGATGACGATCAACCTCGTCGAACCCGTGAAGTTCTACCAGGTCATCTCCCGGACGCTGAAATATTCGATAGGGTTCATCTCGCTGGTTTTTCTTGCCGTCTTCATCGTTGAACTCAAGGGCGGCAGTATCGTGCATTGGATACAGTACGTGCTGACGGGGTTGGCCTTGATTGTTTTCTACGTATTGCTGCTGGCGCTTTCGGAGCACACGGGGTTCACCATCGCCTATACCACGGCTTCGGTGTCGACGGCGTCGCTGATCGCTTTTTATCTCGGAAGCGCAACCAATAGTCGTAGAAACGGTGTAGCACTGTTTACGGTTTTGGCGGTCGCCTATGGCGTTATGTATCTGGTTCTTAATGAAGATGAATATGCGCTGCTGGCCGGCGCGGTGATTTCCTTCATCACCATTGCCGCAACCATGTTCGCCACCCGGCGGGTCGACTGGTCCGGTGCCGGTGCCTCCGGAACGCCGCGGGCCGCAAGCGACGCAGCATAAATCCCGCCCCGGCTCGTTCGTATGAGCCGGTACAAATCGCCGAAAACTCCCGCTTTTCGTTGCCCGGCTTGGTGTCTGGCGTGAAAAGCGGGGGATCGGCGGCGAGGCGGTGCCCGGCCCCATCCGTTGTCCACCGTATTTGCGGCAAGGAGGGCGTTGCGGTTGCCGGTCTGCTTTCAGGCTTCGCGCGATGCGCTCCCGCAAGGCTTGTGGATTGTCATAAAAACTTAATCGAACTGACAAATCCGGTAGAGGACTTTTTAAGTCTTGTCGATCATTCATCCCCCGTAAAGTTTCGCAAACGAGGGTTGCATGTTTTCGCTGGTTTCGACGTTCAAAATTGCGCATCGCGTGTCGATGCTGGCGCTGGCTGCACTATGCGGCATCGCCGTCATCGCGGGCATGCTGCTGTGGCAGAGGGAAATGGAGGCGCGTTATCGCGTCGCTGAAGAGACTTTGATCCAGAGGGACGGTGTGCTGACGGGGTTGGTGGGGGATCTGGATGAAAGCCGCCTGCACCAGCGGGATTTCCTGCTTTCCAGGGACATGAAATCCGTGGCTGAGTTCGATGAGACGATGGGCAGGGTCCGCCAGTCCATGAGCACGCTCGAAGGCAGCGCGACGCCGCAGACCCGCGCAAGGCTCGATACGCTGGCGCAGGGCGCTGCTGCCTATACCGAACGCATGAAGGCGCTTGTTTCCAAAAACAGGGAATTGGGCCTCACGCCCGCCGACGGCCTTGAAGGGGCAATGCGAAACGGCGTGCATTCCATCGAAAAACTCGTCGATGTCGTCGCCAATGCCGAGATCCGCGCCAGCATGCTGATGATGCGCCGGCACGAAAAGGATTTCATCCTGCGACGCGATGAGGCCTATACGGCAAAACATGCCGCCGAGGTGGAGACCTTCAAGGCGCTGGTGAAACTGGAGTACCGGCCGGGCGCCGAGCGCCAGCGCATCATGGACGCGCTGGAGATTTACACCGCCTCCTTCCGTTTTTACGCGCAGGCCGTGCTGGAGGAGCAGAAGGCGCGCGAAACGGTCGCTTCCGCCTATAATGCGCTGCTGCCCGTCGTCGCGGATATTTCCGCGGCCTATCGGCAGGAACGGGAAGCCAGCGCGCTAGAAAACAGGACCGCTGCGGAAACGACGGTTTCGATTGTCGTCGCCCTTATCGCGCTTGCCGTCGTGAGCCTTTTTGCCGGGGTCTATTTCATCGGCCGGTCGATAACCCGCCCGGCGACCGCGATCACCGGCGCGATGCGCCGTCTGGCTGAAGGGGAAACCGAGTTTACCGTTCCCGGTCTTCGCCGCGGGGATGAATTTGGCGCCATGGCGCAGGCGCTGGAGATTTTCCGGCAGGCGGCCATCGCCAAGGTCGAGCTGGAGACACAGGCGCTCGCGGCCCGGCAGCGCACCGAGGATGAAAAAGTACGGTTCCAGCGCGAGGCGGAAGCGCAAGCGCAGGCGCGGTTGATGCAGGCGACCACCGGATTTGCGGTGGCGCTGCGCCGCCTTGCCGCCGGCGATCTGTCTTTCGAGCTGAACGAACCTTTTGCAGCGGATTTCGAAGCGCTGCGCCACGATCTCAACCAGACGATCCGCCAGCTCGATGCCGTCATGTCCGGCGTTGTGCAGTCCAGCGTGGCGATAGACGGCGGCAGCCAGGAAATCAGCCAGGGTGCTGCCGATCTTGCTCGCCGCACCGAGCAACAGGCCGCCTCACTCGAAGAGACCGCCGCCGCACTTGATGAGTTGACGGCGAATATCCGTATTTCGGCCGACCGTGCGGTGGAAGCCCGTGCGGTCGCCCACTCGGCCGATCAGGATGCCAATCGTACGGCCAATCTGGTCGTCGATACGATCACGGCCATGGAAAAGATCGAGCAATCCTCCGGCAAGATCGGCAGCATCATCAGCGTCATCGACGAGATCGCCTTCCAGACCAACCTTCTCGCGCTCAATGCTGGTGTCGAGGCCGCACGCGCGGGCGAAGCGGGACGTGGCTTTGCCGTCGTTGCGCAGGAGGTTCGCGAACTGGCGCAGCGCTCCGCGAAAGCCGCCGCCGAGATCAAGGTGCTTATCCGCAACTCCGGCACGGAGGTGACGGAAGGTGCGCGTTTCGTCCGGGAAACCGGTGCTGCCCTGTCGCGCATCGGCGGCTCGGTCAAGGTGATCAACGACCATATCGAAGCGATTGCCGCTGCCACAAAGGAACAGTCGCTCGGGCTTTCCGAGATCAACACCGCCGTCAACCATCTGGATCAGGGCACGCAGCAGAACGCTGCCATGGTCGAGGAAAACAATGCCGCCAGCGCCATGCTGGCCGGCGAGACCGCGCGTCTCAAGGAGCTGGTCTGTCAGTTCCAGTTGAGCGACGCGGACATGCAGCGGTACGGCCTGCGCGAAGCGGCCTGACGCCGTATTCAGGGCATCGAAAAGCGGGCGCGCAACTTGCTGCCCGCTTTTTTGCCGTTTATAGGTGGGTCACTCACCGCGGACCCGGTGAAATTCCGGGTGGCTCTTCTGGCCGCCGATCCGCCAGACAACGCAAAGCACCGACATTCTTTTTCAATCTACCGGACTTGTTTCCGGCCGGTGCGTCATACTTTGCGAAAAAATCAAATGAACAGATTTCAGACTTACAAACGTGAGTGGCTCTCCAATATTCGCGGCGATGTGCTTTCCGGCATCGTCGTCGCACTCGCCCTCATTCCCGAAGCAATCGGCTTTTCCGTCATCGCCGGCGTCGATCCGAAGGTAGGGCTGTTCGCATCCTTTGCCATCGCCTGCGTCTGCGCTTTCACCGGCGGTCGTCCAGGCATGATTTCCGCAGCAACAGCCGCTACCGCCGTCCTGATGGTCACGCTCGTCAAGGAACACGGCCTGCAATATCTCTTTGCAACCACCATCCTCATGGGCGTACTGCAGATCGCCGCGGGCTTTGCCAGGCTCGGCCGGGTGATGCGCTTCGTCTCGCGCTCGGTCATGACCGGTTTCGTCAACGCGCTGGCAATCCTGATCTTCATGGCGCAATTGCCCGAACTGATCGGCGTGCCGGTCGCAACCTATGTCATGATCGCGGCTGGCCTTGCGATCATCTATCTCTTTCCGCTGGTCACGAAAATCATACCGTCGCCGCTGGTCGCCATCGTCGTTTTGACCTGCGTGGCGGTTTTCTTTGGTATGGATATCCGCACGGTCGGCAATCTCGGCGAGCTGCCCTCGACGCTGCCGGTCTTTGCCCTGCCGCAGGTGCCGCTAACCTTCGAAACGCTTCAGATCATCTTTCCCTATTCCGCAGCGCTTGCCGCCGTCGGTCTACTGGAATCGCTGCTGACGGCACAGATTGTCGACGATATGACGGATACCGGCAGCAACAAGAGCCGGGAATGCATCGGGCAGGGGACAGGCAACATCGCGTCTGCGCTCATCGGCGGCATGGGCGGCTGCGCCATGATCGGCCAGTCCGTCATCAATGTCAGATCCGGCGGCAGGGGCCGGCTCTCCACCTTCGTGGCGGGCGCCTTCCTGCTGTTCCTCATTCTGGTGCTGGACGATCTTGTCCGCATCATTCCTATGGCCGCTCTGGTGGCGGTCATGATCATGGTTTCGATCGGCACCTTCTCGTGGCGCTCGATCCTCGATCTCCGCCGCAATCCGCCGTCTTCCAGCATCGTCATGCTGGTGACGGTCGGCACGGTGCTGGCGACCCATGATCTTGCAAAGGGTGTGCTGGCGGGCGTGCTTCTGTCCGGCGTGTTTTTCGCGGGCAAGGTTTCAAAACTCTTCCACGTCCGTCCCGAACTTGCAGCGGATGGCCGGCACCGCATCTACCGCGTCGATGGTCAGATATTCTTCGCTTCGACCGAAAGCTTCATCGCCGCTTTCGATTTTGTCGAAGAAGTGGAGGCGGTGACGATCGACGTCACACAGGCGCATCTGTGGGATATCTCGGCTGTCGGTGCGCTGGACAAGGTGGTGCTGAAATTCCGCAAGACCGGCAAGAGGGTCGAGGTGATCGGCGTCAACGCGGCGAGCGCCCATATGATCGACCGTTTCGCCCTGCACGACAAGCGTGATAGCGCAACGACGCCGCTGCACTGAGCAGAAGTGAAAAGCCCCGGCGTAACCGGGGCTTTTTGTTGTGCTATTCGTTTGCCGTCACCGAGACGCCGAGCATTGTCGGCAGGGTGTTCGGCGCGCCCATGGCAGCGCCCATGATCATCGGGAACGGGACCGGCTTTTCCGGTGCTGCCGAGATGGAGAAGCTCTTCGGGTCGTCGATATAGGCATTGATCGCCGCCGACACCATGTTCTGCAATTCCGGAACGTTGAGCGAGGCCATCATCATTGGCGCCATGCCCTTGATGGTCTGGGCGAGCTGCTCGCCGGTCATACCCTGCTGGCTGGCGGCGTAATCGATGGCGCGCTTGGTGATGCTGGCGTCCTCGAAGCTGATTTCAGCATTAACGAAGGAAAGCTGCTGCATCAGGCCGAGCATTGCGAGGCCCGCTGCCTGGTCCGCCTGTTCCTTGTTCGGATTTGCGGCCTGCGCCTTTACCGTCTCCTGCATCGACTTGATGAAGGCGAGCGTGTAACCGGAGAAACCGAACGACATGTTGAGACGGCCGACATTGTCGAGGTCGATGGCGTATTCCTCGACGTCGACGGTGCCGGAGGCAACTTCCCAGCTTCCGCTCATGGTCATGTTGCCGGAAAGGGCCTTCAGATTGAGCTTCTCAATGGCGTCCTTCGTGGCCGGATCGGTGACTTCGCTGAGATCAGCCTTGAAGCCCGATGCGTCGAGATCAAAGCCGATCGAGGCCTTGTCATCGCTGACGGACATCGTCGCGCTGCTTTCCGCAAGCGAGAAAGCCTGCTTGCCGTCGACGGAGACGGAAATCGGACCGCTATGCGCCTCGTCATAGAACATCAGCGCGTCAATTGTGCCCGTCGTCGCATCGGCAGGGATGGTGAGGCCCGACATGTAGATGTCGTTGGCCTTGATCTCCACGTTTTCCTGCTTGTAGTCGACATTGTCGAAACGCGCATTCTTGATCTTGTAGCCGCCGTTGTTTTCTTCAACGCCTTCGAGCGTAACGTTGCCAACGGGAATTTTCTTGGCCGGATCGGCAGCCGCGCTGAAGGTCACGCCGTTCAGCGTCACCGTGGTGCCGTTGACGGCAACGGAGCCGACAGCGAGTTCCCCGCCCTGCGCGCCGTAGGCTGCATTGATCTTTTTCAGCACGTCGCCGCCGTCAAGTGCGAAAGCCGGTGCGGAAAGCGCGAGAAGCGCGGCACTTGCGAAAAGAATCTGCCGGGTGGATTTCAGTCTCATGATGTTTCGTCCCTCAATGTGCGGATGCGCACCGTGTTCTAAATGCGAATGGTGACAGTTATATTCGCGATTATTCAAAGGTCTACAGGATTTAGATCGATTCGTATGACGGCGGCATTGCGGCATTCCCAACGCAGTTAACAAAAATCGTTATAAAAGGGGTGCTTTCGTCCACAGCCGAGACCCCTGAATTCCTTGCCGGGAATCGGCATTTCCGCTAGTCAAGCACCATGGGAAAAAATCTTGTACCTCCGTCAGGCGGAGACGATAACATTCATCCGGTCGATTTGAAGGCGGCGCTTGAAGAGCGCTACCTTGCTTACGCTTTGTCCACGATCATGCATCGTGCGCTGCCGGATGTGCGCGACGGCCTGAAGCCGGTTCACCGCCGCATCATCCACGCCATGAGCGAAATGGGCATTCGCCCCAACTCTGCCTTCAAGAAATGCGCCCGTATCGTCGGCGACGTGATCGGTAAGTTCCACCCGCATGGCGACCAGTCGGTCTACGATGCACTGGTGCGCCTCGCGCAGGATTTCTCGCAGCGTTATCCGATTGTCGACGGGCAGGGCAATTTCGGCAATATCGATGGCGACGGTGCCGCCGCCTATCGTTACACCGAAGCGCGCATGACCGAGGTGGCGGCGCTGCTGCTGGAAGGCATCGGTGAGGATGCGGTGGATTTCCGCGCCACCTATAACGAGGAAGACGAGGAACCGGTTGTACTGCCGGGTGCGTTTCCCAATCTGCTCGCCAACGGAGCCTCCGGCATCGCCGTCGGCATGGCGACATCGATCCCGCCGCACAACGCCCACGAGCTTTGCGACGCGGCGCTCCATCTCATCAAACATCCCGATGCGACGGTTGAAAAGCTGGTGGAGTTCATTCCCGGCCCCGACCTGCCGACCGGTGGCGTGATCATCGAAAGCCGCGAGAATATTCTCGATGCCTATAAGACGGGGCGCGGTGGTTTCCGCGTGCGCGCCAAATGGGAAACGGAAGACCTCGGACGCGGCGGTTATCAGATCGTCATCACCGAAATCCCGTTCCAGGTGCAGAAATCGCGGCTGATCGAAAAGATCGCCGAGCTGCTGCTCGCCCGCAAACTGCCGCTGCTCGAAGATGTCAGAGACGAATCCGCTGAAGACGTACGCATCGTGCTGGTGCCGAAAAACCGCACCGTCGATGCGACGCTGTTGATGGAATCGTTGTTCCGCCTTTCCGACCTCGAAAGCCGCCTGCCGCTCAACATGAACGTGTTGTCGCTTGGCAAGGTGCCGAAGGTGATGGCGCTGAACGAGGTGCTGAGCGAATGGCTGGCGCACCGCAAGGACGTGCTGGTCCGCCGTTCCCGCCACCGTCTCGCGGCCATCGATCGCAGGCTTGAGATTCTCGGCGGCCTGCTGGTCGCCTATCTCAATCTCGACGAGGTGATCCGCATCATCCGTGAGGAAGACGAGCCGAAACAGGTGATGATGGCGAAATGGTCGCTCACCGACAATCAGGCCGAAGCCATCCTCAACATGCGACTGCGCAATCTGCGCAAGCTTGAGGAGTTCGAAATCCGCAAGGAGTTCGACGAACTCAGCAGCGAGAAGGCCGAGATCGAGTCGCTGCTCGCCTCCGATGAGAAGCAGTGGCAGACCGTCGCCTGGGAAATCGGCGAAGTTAAAAAGAAATATGCCAAGGCAACCGAGATCGGCCGTCGCCGCACGCAGTTCGCGGATGCGCCGGATGCCGATATCGAGGCCATTCAGCAGGCGATGATCGAGAAGGAACCGGTCACCATCGTCATCTCGCAGAAGGGCTGGATCCGGGCGCTGAAGGGGCACATGTCCGATACGTCGGCCCTGACCTTCAAGGAGGGCGATGGCCCGAAGCTCGCCTTCCCGGCGCAGACGACCGATAAGCTGCTGTTGCTGACGACCGGCGGCAAGGCCTATACGCTCGGCGCCGACAAGCTGCCGGGCGGGCGCGGCCATGGCGAGCCGATCCGCATCATGGTCGATATGGAGAACGATCAGGACATCCTGACCGCCTTCGTCCACGATCCGTCGCGCAAGCTTTTGCTCGTCTCCACCGGCGGCAACGGTTTCATCGTGCCGGAGACCGAAATGGTCGCCAATACCCGCAAGGGCAAGCAGATCATGAATGTCTCCATGCCTGACGAAGCCAAGCTCGCGGTTCCGGTCACGGGCGACCATGTCGCGGTGGTCGGCGAGAACCGCAAGCTTCTGGCCTTCCCGCTGTCGCAGGTGCCGGAAATGTCACGCGGCAAGGGCGTGCGCCTGCAGCGCTACAAGGACGGCGGTGTCGTTGACGTGAAATGCTTCGCACTCGCGGAAGGTTTGAGCTGGTCCGACACGGCCGGACGTCTCTTCACCAAAGTCGGTGAGGAATTGCGCGAATGGCTGGCCGACCGCGCCACCGTTGGCCGCACCGTACCGAAGGGTTTTCCGCGTAGCGGGAAGTTTGGCGGGTAAAACCGTCTGCCGTTGATAGGATATCGAAGAACCGCCGCGTATCGAAAGATGTGCGGCGGTTCCGTTCAGTGGAGTGGGATGGTGTGATCCTTAAGAAAACGGTATGCGCCTTCCTCGTCGATTTCACCTGCAGCGACATCAAGAACAAAAGCCACGATCTCAGCTTGCTCGGCAACGACTTCAAGTCCGTTTATAAAAAGGAAGGTGTAGGCGGCAAGAAAACCGGTGCGTTTGTTACCATCGGAAAATGGATGGTTGCGCGCTATACCGTAAAGATAAGCGGCGGCGAGTTTCAGCGGTTCCTCTTCTCCATAGGCAGCTTTGTGCAATGGACGTGCCAAGGCTGCTTCAAGTGCGTTTTCATCCTTTAGGCCCGGCAGGCCTCCGTGTTCGGCGAGTTGCTCTTGATGTATAACTTCGATGGCGGCACGGGAGAGCCACTTGATGTTGCTCACTTGGCGAGTTCTCTCAAAGCTGTATGGTATTTTTTCATACCACGCCGGGCGGCTTCAAGCTGTTCCCTCAGTTCCGCATGCTCGGAAACGAGTTCGATGTTGCCGGCGGTTTCTCTGAGTTCCAGCTCGTCGCCGGCCTTAAGACCCATGCGATCCAAAACTTCCTTCGGAATGATGATGCCTTCGGAATTGCCGATTTTGCGGATCGTGATGTTCATGGCGATAACTCCTGTTATAACAGGCGTTATAACATAGCTAAAGCTCGTACACAATGTACGATTTCCGGAGGTCATTGGTGTGGCGCCTCCAAACGCGGGTTACTTTTCCTCAGGCGTATAAACCTCCCACCCGCGCGGCGTCAGATGCTCCTGCGGATGATAGCGGGTCTTGTAGCCCATCTTTTCCGAACCATCGACCCAGTAGCCCAGATAGACATGCGGCAGGCCGAGCGCGCGGGTGCGGGTGATGTGGTCGATGATCATGAAAGTGCCGAGCGAGCGTTTTTCGAGATCGGGGTTGAAGAAGGAATAGACCATCGACAGCCCGTCGCTCATCACGTCGCTGAGCGCTACGGCCAGAAGCTCGCCGCGTTTGCTGGAATCAATGCCGGAGCCGGGTTCGCGCACGCGGTATTCGATGATGCGGGTGTTCACATGCGTGTCTTCGATCATGATCGCATAGTCCAGCGCCGACATGTCGGACATGCCGCCAGACTGGTGCCGATGGTCGAGATAGCGGCGAAACAATGAGAACTGTTCGGTGGACGGCTCGGCGGCGTGAACCGTGGCGACGACATCCTTGTTGATGGAGAGCACGCGCCGCATCGATTTCGTCGGCTGGAACTGTTCGGTGAGGATGCGCACGGAAACGCATGCGCGGCAGGTTTCGCACGCCGGTCGATAGGCGATGTTCTGCGAGCGCCTGAAGCCGCCCTGGGTCAGAAGGTCGTTCATTTCCGACGCACGCGGACCGACCAGATGCGTAAAGACCTTCCGCTCCATCTGGTTCGGCAAATAGGGGCAGGTGGCCGGTGCCGTAAGATAGAATTGAGGAGAGGGCGTCGCCTGCGTGTTCATCGAACCGTGATCGCCTCCTGCGTCTGTTGTGAAAGCGCGCCGCGATTTCACGGGGCCTGCGACGGCGCTTCAAGCGACATGCATAATATCACAGAATGGCAAAATGCCGGAAAACGTCAACTGCGAGATACGGCATTTGCTGGATTTGAAAGCCACGTTTTCGTGGCTTTCTGCGATATCAGCGTGTTCTGACTAGGACGGTGCCGAGAAGGAAGTCGTGAACGAGGCGCGAGCGCTCGGTAAACAGGCCTGCGAGCAGGATCAGCGGCGTCAAAACCGAGTTGATGACCCAGAAAAGCACGATGTGCACGGTCGCCAGAAGGAAATCGATTCGCCGGCCGTCCATGCGCGCCATTGCGATGCCCATCGCCCGCATGCCGGGTGTCGCCTGAGACGGGCCGCTGAGCGTCACGCCGAAATAAAGCACCGCAACGATGACGAACAGCGCCGGATAGAGGAAGAAGCCGAGACCCAGCGTGATGACACCGAGAAAGAAGACGATCACGGCCGCTGGAATGCACAGCAGGAGAACGATCGCATAATCGATCAGGAACGCGAAAACGCGTCGGCTCAGGACGCCGCTATAGGCGCGCCAGTCGTCCGGTGCGACATAGGTAGGGTTCTGGTCGAGGTTCATCGGTCGTTTTCTCCTGAGAGGTTTCTAAAGCTCGGGACGCGCCTTCTTAGTCGGCAACGCCCCGCATCAGCAGACAATATGGGAAGCAAACGACCGAATACAATAAGCGCCCGTTATCAGCCCTTCGCGAGTTTGCGAGCGGCCTCCATGGCGAAATAGGTCAGGATGCCGTCGCAACCCGCACGTTTGAAGCAGAGAAGCGTTTCCATCATCACGCGCTCGCCGTCGATCCAGCCATTCATGGCTGCGGCTTTGATCTGGGTATATTCGCCGGACACCTGATAGGCGAAGGTCGGCAGCCCGAAAGTCTCCTTCAGCCGCCAACAGATGTCGAGATAGGGCAGGCCGGGTTTGACCATCAGCATGTCGGCGCCTTCCTCCACGTCGAGTGCTGCGTCGCGGATCGCCTCCATGCCGTTGGCGGGGCTGATGTAGTAGCTGTTCTTGTCGCCCTTCAGCAGGCCCGCCGTGGAGATGGCCTCGCGATAGGGGCCGTAATAGCCGGAGGCGAATTTCGTGGCATAGGACATGATGCCGACATTCTGGTGCCCGGCAGCATCAAGGCCACGACGGATGGCGCCGATGCGGCCATCCATCATCTCCGATGGCGAAATAATGTCCGAGCCGGCATCGGCCTGAAGGATCGCAGCTTTGACGACCTGCTCCACGGTCTCGTCATTGACGATCTCGTCGCCGCGCAGAATGCCGTCATGCCCGTGGCTGGTGAAGGGATCGAGTGCGACATCGGTGATCATGCCGATATTGGGAACGGCCTTTTTGACTGCGATGGTCGCCTGATTGATGAGATTGTTGGCCTCGAGCGCATTCGAGCCGGTTTCGTCGCGCAGGTCCATTTCGATATTCGGGAAGGTCGCGATTGCCGGGATTCCGAGATCGGCGGCTTCTTTCGCCGCTTCGACCAGCCTGTCGACGCTCATGCGGTTGACGCCCGGCATCGCCGGTATGGGATCGAGGATATTGCTGCCCGGCACGATGAAGACCGGCCAGATGAGATCATCGACGGTCAGGCGGCTTTCCTGAACCAGACGGCGCGTCCAGTCCGCCTTGCGATTGCGTCGCATGCGGCGATGGCCGGTGATCTCGTCGACCAGATGCGTTTTATCCTGCATGTAAGAATGTCCTTCGTATCCCACTCAAGTCAGTAAAGGCTGCATAACACGAAGCATGCGCCGTGCGAATGCGACAATGTTGCCCCCTGGCTTTCTGCTTTGAACGCCCCCGACGTGCGAGGATGCTTTGACAAGGGGAGGCGTGGAATTCAATATGGGCTGGTCGCCCGCCCGTCGAAACCGTATCTTCCGGCCATGGAACCTGATTCTCAACCTCTGCCGAAACTTCCGCTTACGGAAATCCTCTTTCTGGTCTTCATGAGGCTGGTCGCAGTTTCCTGTTTCTGGTTCGGCCTGCAATATTGGGCGATGCTGACGGGATATTCACTTGGGGGGCAGGGCCGGTTCGATATGCTGAACCTGCCATGGCGGGTGGCGGGCAGCGCGCTTGCGGTGATTTTCCCTGTTGCGGCGCTTGGCCTCTGGCTCGGTGCCTCCTGGGGCGCGGTCATGTGGGTCCTGGGCGCGGGTACGCAGATCGCCATGTATAAGGTGTGGCCGTATATCTTCGGCGCCAACACGCTTGTGCCCGTCATGCACGGTCTCGTGGCAACCATTTATATACTATTCCTGGTCGCTTTCTGGCTGGATCAGCGCCAAAATGAAGAGCGCGCAAGAATTGATTTACCATAATAATAAAGCAATTGGCCCCGTTTTTTGGTCGAATTTTGCCGCTAAGTCATTGATTTGTAATGGATCGGTGCCGGCCATTCCCGCTTCGCCACAGATTCGGCCCGCTGGGGAAAATGCAGGTAACCATTTGTTAATCGTAGCTTTTAAGTAGAATTTTATGCGCATTGATTAGGTTCTCACTCAAGGCGGGAGACAAACAAACACACCGCCAAACAAAACAGTGAGGCAGTCATGATCAATAGCAAAGTAAAGCCGCAGGCCGTTGTTGCCGACGCACATGAAGATACCATCCGTTCGCTCTACATGGAGTCGCTGCACCTGGTGGAACGTCTCCACCGCCGCCTCCTCGATGTCATCAAGGACGAGTTCGATCGTCAGGGTCGCGATGACGTCAACGCCGTTCAGGCACTGTTGCTGTTCAACATCGGCAATTCCGAACTGACGGCCGGCGAGCTTCGTTCGCGTGGTTATTATCTCGGATCGAACGTCTCCTATAACGTCAAGAAGCTGGTCGACCTCGGCCTCATCAACCACCAGCGCTCGCGCGTCGACCGCCGCTCGGTCCGCATCAGCCTGACTGAAAAGGGTCAGGAAATCGCCGAAACGGTTGCCCACCTCTATGAGCGCCACGTCGGCTCCATCGAAAAGGTCGGCGGCATCGGCACCGGCGAGTTCTCCGAAATGAACAAGCTGCTGCAGCGCCTCGACCGCTTCTGGAACGACTCGATCGCTTACCGCCTGTAATTTCCGCGACGGTTTCACTGTTAGAGCCGGGGGCACTGGTTGCCTCCGGCTTGCGGATTCGCGTTGAAACGGCTTCACGGTTTGCGTGTCAAGCCCGGCCTGCCAGACACGCCTTCGCCCTGTTTTTCAGGCTTACACAGCTTCGTGAGAAAAGGCGCGTGACACGAATTGGCCATATTGATATGGGACCCGCAAAGGTGAAGAAGCCGGCGGTTTCTCCTGCTGTCGTGGCAAGTCCCGACTGTTCTGCCAGACAATAGCGCCCCGATCACGGCGTTTCGAGTATTCCAGCCGGCAGACACGTTGTACGTGTTTGTTAATCATATTGATTTAGGCATTGTTGAGAATGCCGAAGAGAGTGGCTGGTAGGTAGAATGACAAAAAAATCCGTTTCCGATTCCGTATCGCGCCGTGCGCTTCTGCGCTCAGCCGTTTCCGTTGGTGCCGCAGCACTTGCCGCGCCGGCTTTTGCGCAGAACGCGCTCAACGATCTCATGGGTTCGTCGCGCCGCGGCAACTGGGATGACCAGTTCGATGCCAATTCGTCGCGTTCCGCCGTGGGTGTCGTCTCCAACAATCCGGTTCTCGGACGGGAAGCCCCGATCTACATGCAGCAGGCGATCCAGCAATATCAGCAGATCGTGCAGAATGGCGGCTGGCCGCAGGTGCCTGCCACCCAGCAGCGTCTTCAGATCGGCGTCTCCGATCCTTCCGTACAGGCGCTTCGCCAGCGACTGATGGTGTCCGGCGACCTGCCGCGCGAAGCCGGAATTTCCAGCGCCTTCGATTCTTACGTCGACGGTGCGCTGAAGCGCTTCCAGGCCCGCCACGGCCTTCCCGCGGATGGCGTCAGCGGCGAATATACCACCAAGGCGCTCAATGTTTCGGCCCAGATCCGTCTGGCGCAATTGCAGACCAACCTCGTGCGCATCCAGTCCATGTCGGGTGATCTCGGCCAGCGTCACCTGATGGTCAACATTCCGGCCGCTGCCATCGAGGCGGTGGAGAATGAACGTGTAGTTCTGCGCAACACGGCCGTCGTTGGCCGCGCCAGCCGCCCGACGCACGTCATCAATTCCAAGATCTACGAAGTCATCCTCAACCCTTACTGGACCGCGCCGCGCTCGATCGTCGAAAAGGACATCGTGCCGCTGATGCAGAAGGACCCGACCTATCTGGAGCGGAACAACATCCGCCTCATCGATGGCAAGGGACAGGAAGTTTCGCCGACCGCGGTCGACTGGTTCGCGCCGAAGGCCCCGAACCTGATGTTCCGCCAGGACCCCGGCAAGATCAACGCCATGTCCTCGACGAAGATCAACTTCCACAATCCGAACAACGAATACATGCACGACACGCCGCAGCAGGGCCTGTTCAACAAGCTGATGCGTTTCGAATCGTCCGGCTGTGTGCGCGTACAGAACGTGCGCGACCTGACAAGCTGGCTGCTGCGCGACACGCCCGGCTGGTCGCGTCAGGAAATGGAACGTGTCATCGCAACCCGCGTCAACACGCCGATCAAGCTGGCGCAGGAAGTTCCGGTCTATTTCGTCTACATCACCGCATGGTCGGCGAAGGACGGCGTAGTGCAGTTCCGCGATGATATCTATGAAAAGGACGGCAACGCCGAACTGGCGCTCAACACGACGACCGGCATCGAACAGCCCGCCGGCGCGGTCGATGACGACCTGTTGCCGCGCAACTGATCCGGCTTATGCCCTCAGTTTTGTTAAAGGAAGCTGCATCGGTTCGGTGCAGCTTTCATTAGTGGGGATGATTTTGTTTTCCCTTCGCTCCGATCGTTGACGTGGGCGCGAAAACCTCTCTTCCGTCATCCTCGGGCTTGACCCGAGGATCCACAGCCGCACGTAGAATGGATCCTCGGGTCAAGCCCGAGGATGACGTGGAATGTGGAGTTTACAAGTCGCGCCGCTCAGTGCGGCTTTTTTCTTGCGATTTTGAAAAAAAGAGCTGTCGTTTTTCGTTGGGACGTCGCAGTTTGACGGGCAAATCTCGTTGCCCGTATTGCTCTTGTTCGGGCAGGGCGCTAAGACGCCATCGCATTACTGTTTCAGGAGCCTTCACCATGTCGAACACAGATGCTTTCTTCTCCCGTCCGCTTGCCGAAGTTGATCCCGATATTTTCGGCGCGATCGAGAAGGAACTGGGTCGCCAGCGCCACGAGATCGAACTGATCGCCTCGGAAAACATCGTTTCCCGCGCTGTGCTTGAAGCGCAGGGTTCGATCATGACCAACAAATATGCCGAAGGTTATCCGGGCAAGCGTTATTATGGCGGCTGCCAGTTCGTCGACATCGCTGAAGAGCTTGCCATCGAGCGCGCCAAGAAGCTGTTCGGCGTCAACTTCGCCAACGTCCAGCCGAATTCCGGTTCACAGATGAACCAGGCCGTGTTCCTCGCGCTTTTGCAGCCGGGTGACACTTTCATGGGTCTCGACCTGAACTCGGGAGGCCATCTGACGCACGGTTCGCCGGTCAACATGTCCGGCAAGTGGTTCAACGTCGTGTCCTACGGCGTGCGTGAAGGCGACAACCTGCTCGACATGGACGAAGTGGAGCGCAAGGCCAAGGAAACCCGGCCTAAGCTTATCCTTGCTGGCGGCACCGCCTATTCGCGTATCTGGGACTGGAAGCGCTTCCGCGAGATCGCCGATGAAGTCGGCGCCTATCTGATGGTCGATATGGCCCACATCGCAGGCCTCGTTGCCGGTGGCCAGCATCCGTCGCCGTTCCCGCATTGCCACGTTGCCACCACGACGACGCACAAGTCGCTGCGCGGCCCGCGTGGCGGCATGATCCTCACCAATGACGAGGATCTGGCCAAGAAGTTCAACTCTGCCGTTTTCCCCGGCCTCCAGGGTGGCCCGCTGATGCACGTCATCGCCGCCAAGGCAGTCGCCTTCGGTGAAGCGCTGCAGCCGGAATTCAAGGATTACGCCGCACAGGTCGTCAAGAACGCCAAGGCGCTTGCCGAAACGCTGATCGAAGGCGGTCTTGATGTCGTCTCCGGCGGTACCGACAACCACCTGATGCTGGTCGATCTTCGCAAGAAGAACGCCACCGGCAAGCGTGCGGAAGCAGCACTCGGCCGCGCTTACGTCACCTGCAACAAGAACGGCATTCCTTTCGATCCGGAAAAGCCTTTCGTCACCTCTGGCGTCCGTCTCGGCACGCCGGCCGGCACGACGCGCGGTTTCAAGGAAGCGGAATTCCGCGAAATCGGCAAGCTGATCGTCGAGGTTCTCGATGGTCTGAAGGTTGCCAATTCGGATGAAGGCAACGCTGCCGTTGAAGCTGCGGTGCGTGAAAAGGTCGTCGGCCTGACGGACCGTTTCCCGATGTATCCGTACATGTAAGGAAAAGAGACGATGCGCTGCCCATTTTGCGGTTCCGAAGACACACAGGTCAAGGACTCGCGTCCGGCGGAGGACAATACCTCCATCCGCCGGCGGCGCATCTGCCCGGATTGCGGCGGCCGCTTCACGACCTATGAGCGCGTGCAATTGCGCGAGCTGATGGTCATCAAAAAAAGCGGCCGCAAGCTGCCCTTCGACCGGGAAAAGCTGGTGCGATCCTTCGAGATCGCGCTGCGCAAGCGCCCGGTTGACCGCGACCGGATCGAGCGGGCCGTCTCCGGCATCGCTCGTCGTCTGGAAAGTTCCGGCGAGACGGAAATTCCCTCGGAAGAAATCGGCCTGCAGGTTCTGGAAGCGCTGAAAAGCCTCGATGACGTGGCCTTCGTGCGTTACGCCTCGGTCTATCGCGATTTCAGCCATGCCGAGGATTTCGAGAACGTGATTGCTGAAATCAACGCCAAGATCGCCCGTGATACGGACGGCGGAGCATAGACGTGACGAGCCGTGCCGATGACGAAAAATTCATGGCCCGCGCAATTGAGGTTTCCCTCCGCCATCAGGGTCAAACGCTCGCCAACCCTTCGGTCGGCTGTGTTCTCGTAAAAGACGGAAAAATCATCGCCGAAGCGGTGACCGCCGTGGGCGGTCGTCCCCATGCCGAACGGCAGGCGCTGGAAATCGCCGGCGAGGCGGCGCGTGGGGCCACCGCCTATGTCACGCTCGAACCCTGCTCGCACTGGGGCAAGACCCCGCCCTGCGCCAATGCGCTGGTCGAATATGGCGTTGCCCGTGTCGTGGTCGCCGTGGACGATCCGGATGAGCGCGTTTCGGGACGCGGTTACTCTATCCTGCGCGATGCGGGCATTGTGGTGGAGACCGGCCTGCTACGCGACGAAGGCAAGAGAGCGCTTGCCGGTTACCTCACACGGCAGATTAAAAAACGCCCGCATGTGATTCTGAAGCTTGCGATTTCCGCTGATGGCATGATCGGCAGGAGAGGCGAGGGGCAGGTGGCGATCACCGGGCGCGAGGCTCGCCACGCCGTGCATGAACTCCGGGCGCGTTGTGATTGCATCCTTGTTGGTATCGGGACCGCGATTGCGGATGATCCGGAATTGACGGTCCGCGTTGAAGGTCTAGAGGATCGTTCTCCGGTCCGCATCGTGCTTGATCGCCATTTTGAGTTGCCGCTGATGTCGAAGCTGGTGAAGACGGCGCGCGAAGTACCGGTGGTGATTGCGGCGTTACCCCCCTCTGCCCTGCCGGGCATCTCCCCCTCAAGGGGGGAGATCGACTCGCCGCGACCGACTCGTTCAAATCTTGAACCCGTTACTCATTCGCCCACCTTTGATGTCGGGAAAAATGCTGCCCCATCGATCTCCCCCCTTGAGGGGGAGATGCCCGGCAGGGCAGAGGGGGGTAGCCCCGACCGCCGACGCCAACAACTGACCGACGCCGGTGTCGAAATCCTCGAAGCCGCAACGCTCGAAAATCTTCTCCACATTCTCGCCGAACGCGGCATGTCGGAACTTCTGGTCGAAGGCGGCGCTTTTGCCGCAAAATCATTCCTTGAAGCTGATCTGGTGGACCGTATCATGCTGTTTGAAAGCCCGGTGGTGATCGGTGAGGGCGGGATTGAAACGCCGCTCAACCGTGCCGATATCACGGGCGATTATGTTCTGGTCAGCGAAACCGCCTACGGGCCGGATCGCTGCTTCGATTATGAAAGGCCGCTTTGATGTTTACCGGAATTGTCACCGACGTTGGAACCGTGTCCGAGCTGGAAGCCCTGGCAGAAGGCATTCGTCTGCGGGTGGCGACCAATTACGATCCCAAGACCATCGATATGGGCGCATCGATCTCCCATGGCGGCATCTGCCTGACGGTGACCAAACTGCCGGAAGACGGCAGCAATGAGCGCTGGTACGAGGTCGAGGCCTGGGAAGAGGCGCTGCGCCTGACGACGATTGCCGGCTGGCAGACGGGCACGCATGTCAATCTGGAGCGCGCGCTGAAGATCGGTGACGAGCTTGGCGGCCACATCGTTTCCGGCCATGTCGATGGCCGGGCGGAAATCCTGGCCGTGGAGCCGGAAGGCGAGGCGGTCCGCATCCGCCTGCGCGCGCCTGAGCACCTGGCGAAATTCGTGGCGCCCAAGGGTTCCATTGCTCTTGATGGCACCTCGCTGACAGTCAACGCGGTCGAAGGCACGGATTTCGACGTGCTCCTGATCCGCCATACGCTCACCGTCACCACATGGGGCGAACGCCAGCCGGGCGATTTCGTCAATTTCGAAGTCGATACCATGGCGCGTTACGCTGCAAGGCTTGCGGAATTTCCTTCCCAGTAAAGCGCCTTACCATTAGATGGAATGGCGACGTAAACAGGGGCGCTTTTTGGCCCGCGCCGTAAGGATTGCGGGCCAACCGGGTGAGGGGATTTCAACATGCCGTCTTTTGAACTGCTGACAGCCTTTTTCATAACCACAGCCCTGTTTGCCTATATTCCCGGCCCGGCCATGCTCTATGCGGCGGCGCAGACCATGGCGCGTGGCCGGTTTGCCGGGCTGATGGCGGTGCTCGGTATCCATGTCGGCTGCTATTTCCACATCATCGCCTCTGCGGCAGGGCTTTCGGTGCTGTTCCAGGCGGTGCCGTGGCTTTATCTCGCCGTGAAACTGTGCGGCGCGCTGTATCTCATCTGGCTCGGCTTCTCGATGTTGCGCAGCAAGCTCGAAGGTGAGGCCGTCAATCTGGCCATCGAGCCGAAATCGGCAAGACGCGCCTTTATCGACAGCATCATCGTTGATGTGCTCAATCCGAAGACGGCGCTGTTCTTTCTGGCGTTTCTGCCGCAATTCGTCGATCCGGCGGCGGCCTTCCCGATCTGGCTGCAATTGCTGATCCTCGGTATCGCCGTCAATTTCATTTTTTCCTCCGCCGATCTCGTCGGCGTGCTTCTGGCCGGCGCCATGGTTGGGCGTCTGAAGCGTTCCAGCAGGGTGCAGGTTTTTGCTCGCCGCACTGCGGGAACGGTGCTGATGGGGCTCGGCGTGCATCTGGCTTTCCAGAAAACCTGATTTTCAGGCGCTACGCCGGATAAGACGTAAAACCGGCGAAATGCCCCGCAAACGGGGCCTCTTGCGCGGGTGACACATGAAATTACTTGCCAAAAACGGCCAGCCGTGGTTTGACCGCCGCAAAAGCCGGTATGATCCGGCCCGAACCTTTTCAGGAAAATCCCATGTCCAAACCCCATCTTCTTATCGTGGAAGCACGCTTTTACGACGATATGGCAGACGCTCTTCTCGAAGGCGCGAAGTTCGCGCTCGATGAGGCAGGCGCAACCTACGACGTCATCACCGTTCCCGGCGCGCTCGAAATCCCCGCTGCCATTGCCATGGCGCTGGATGGCGGCGACAACGAAGGCACGGAATATGACGGTTTCGTAGCGCTCGGCATGGTCATTCGTGGCGAGACCTACCACTTCGACATCGTTTCCAACGAATCGTCCCGCGCCCTGATGGATCTTGCCGTCAGCGAATCGCTCGCCATCGGCAACGGCATCCTCACCGTCGAGAACGACGAGCAGGCATGGGCACGTGTTCGCCGTTCCGACAAGGACAAGGGCGGTTTTGCAGCCCGCGCGGCGCTGACGATGATCGAGCTCAAGAAAAAACTGGGTGGCTGAACGCATGTCGGATGTTGAAAATGGCGGCGAACCGCGCCAACCTTCGGTAAAGCCCGCCAACCAGCGCGGCGCTGCACGTCTTGCTGCCGTGCAGGCACTTTACCAGATGGATGTCGGCGGAACCGGCGTGGTGGAAGTCGTGGCTGAATACGAGGCACATCGTCTCGGTCAGGAAGTCGACGGCGATACCTATCTGAAGGCCGATCCTTCCTGGTTCCGTTCGATCGTATCCGGCGTCGTCCGCGACCAGACGAAGATCGACCCGCTGGTGCGCTCGGCACTGCTGGAAGACTGGCCGCTGTCGCGTCTCGATGCCACCGTGCGCGCCATTCTGCGTGCCGGTACTTTCGAGATTCTCGAGCGCAAGGACGTGCCGGTCGCCGTTATCGTCACGGAATATGTCGAAATCGCCCGTGCTTTCTTCGAGCACGACGAGCCGAAGCTGGTGAACGCGGTTCTGGACCGCATTGCCAAGCAGGTGCGCGGCGAGGCAAAACGCTAAAATACAGCAGGCGAGGAAGATATGAACGTTGTCTCCGTCCCCGGACTTGAAGTTCAACTGGGCGAGGCGAAGCGTAACGTCTTCCTCCTCACCGCCGCGCAGGCGATCATGGGTTCGGCAGCCCCTATGAGCTTCTCGGTCGGCGCGCTTGCCGGTTACCAGTTGCTTGGGGCTGACAAGTCGCTGGCAACGGCGCCGCTCACCGGTTTCAACATCGGCGTGGCGCTGGGGGCCATCTGCGTTGCGGCGGCATCACGTTTTCTCGGCCGCAAGGCCGGTTTCATGGTCGGCGCGCTGATGTCTTCGATTGGCGGGGGAATAGCGGCAGTGGCGCTCTTTCGCTCCGACTTCTGGCTGTTCGCCATCGGTCTGCTGCTGATCGGCATTTCGGGCGGCTTCACGCAGAAGATCCGCTTCGCTGCGGCCGATGCCTCGCCATCCTTCTACAAACCGAAGGCTATTTCCTGGATATTGGCAGGCGGCATCGTCTCAGCCATTGTCGGGCCGCAACTGGCCATCTTCGGCAAGGACGTGTTTGCGCCTGTCACCTTCGCCGGTGCTTTCATCGCGCTGGTGCCACTCGGCATCATCGCCATCGTCATTCTGTCATTCCTGAAATTGCCGGACCCCAAGGCGGCGTCCACCCATGCACAGGCGGCACGGCCCCTGTCGGAAATCGTCCGCACGCGCCGTTTCGTAACCGGTATGGTCTGCGGTATCGGTTCCTATGCGTTGATGACCTTCATGATGACCGGCGCGCCGCTCGCCATGGTAATCGGCTGCGGGTTTCCCACCGAACTTGCGACGCTCGGCATCCAGTGGCACGTTCTGGCCATGTTCGGCCCGAGTTTCTTCACCGGCATGCTGATTTCGCGATTCGGTGCGGAAAAGATCGTGGCAGTTGGTCTCGTGGTGCTGATGGCCTGCGCCGTCGTCGCCCATATGGGTATCGAATTGTGGAATTTCTGGGCGGCGCTGATTCTCCTCGGCCTCGGCTGGAATTTCGGCTTCATCGGTGCGACCGCCATCATCACGTCCAGCTATCGTCCGCATGAGGCGGACAAGGTGCAGGGCTTTCACGATATCGTGCTGTTTGGCACCGTGGCGCTGTCGTCCTTCTCGTCCGGCAAGGTATTTACGGCCTGGGGCTGGTCGGTGATGAACCTCGTCATCTGGCCGGTTGCGGGCCTTTGCCTCCTGCTGGTTGTGTCACTGTTGCTCACCCCGCGCAGAAACGCCGCGTAAGATCGCGTTCGATCTCTACCCCTTTCATGTTTCAGGCAAATTTGTGGGCTTGACGCCACGCCTTTCGCCAACGCAATCTTGCCGCGCAGGTCATTTTTCCTTGGGAGGGGAATAATGGCCACGACAGGACAGGCCGTGCGTCCGATCGCCCCCTGTTCTTGCACATGGTTCGCCACGCCGGGGAGGGAGTGAGACCCGGCCTTTTGGGAGGTAAGTGCGCATGACCGTAATACCCATAGTGATTTTATGTGGGGTCCTGTCCGTGGTTTACGCGGCGTGGACAACAAGGAGCGTTCTCGCTGCCGATCAGGGCAACGAGCGTATGCGTGAAATAGCAGGTTTTATCCGTGAAGGTGCGCAGGCTTATCTCACCCGTCAATATCTCACCATCGCCATCGTCGGATTGATCGTCGCCGTTCTCGCCTGGTATCTGCTGTCGGCGCTGGCGGCCATTGGTTTCCTCATCGGCGCGGTGCTTTCGGGCGCCGCCGGTTTCATCGGCATGCATGTCTCCGTCAGGGCCAATCTGCGCACCGCGCAGGCCGCATCCCACAGCCTTTCGGCCGGTCTCGACATTGCCTTCAAGTCGGGCGCCATCACCGGCATGCTGGTGGCGGGCCTCGCGCTGCTCGGCGTCTCCATCTATTATTTCATCCTCACCTCGGTGCTGGGCCATGCGGCCGGATCGCGTCAGGTGATCGACGCGCTGGTATCGCTCGGTTTCGGCGCTTCGCTGATCTCCATCTTCGCCCGTCTCGGCGGCGGCATCTTCACTAAAGGCGCAGATGTCGGCGGCGACCTCGTCGGCAAGGTTGAGGCCGGTATTCCCGAGGATGACCCCCGCAACCCGGCAACGATCGCCGACAATGTCGGTGACAATGTCGGCGATTGCGCCGGCATGGCGGCCGACCTTTTCGAGACCTATGCCGTCTCGGTGGTTGCGACCATGGTTCTCGCGGCGATCTTCTTTGCCGGAACGCCGATATTGGAAAGCGCGATGGTCTATCCGCTGGCGATTTGCGGTGCCTGCATCCTTACCTCGATTGCCGGAACCTTCTTCGTCAAGCTCGGCACCAACAATTCCATCATGGGCGCCCTCTACAAGGGGCTGATTGCCACCGGCGTCTTCTCTATTGCGGGTCTTGCTGTGGCAACCTACGCGACCGTCGGCTGGGGAACCATCGGCACGGTGGCCGGAATGGAGATCACCGGCAGGAACCTCTTCCTGTGCGGCATCGTCGGCCTTGTGGTGACGGCGCTGATCGTCGTCATTACCGAATATTACACCGGCACCAACAAACGCCCGGTCAATTCCATCGCGCAGGCATCGGTCACGGGCCACGGCACCAACGTCATCCAGGGCCTTGCGGTCTCGCTGGAATCGACGGCGCTGCCGGCGCTCGTCATCGTTGGCGGTATCATCGGAACCTACCAGCTCGGCGGCCTGTTCGGCACCGGCATTGCGGTCACCGCCATGCTCGGGCTGGCGGGCATGATCGTGGCGCTCGACGCTTTCGGCCCGGTGACTGATAATGCCGGCGGCATTGCTGAAATGGCCGGTCTCGATCCGGATGTGCGCAAGGCAACCGACGCGCTGGATGCGGTCGGCAACACCACCAAGGCCGTGACCAAGGGTTATGCCATCGGCTCGGCCGGTCTCGGCGCACTAGTGCTATTTGCGGCTTATTCCAATGACCTGTCCTATTTCGCCGCCAACGGCGATACCTATCCCTATTTCAAGGACATCGGCGAAATATCCTTCAGCCTTGCCAATCCATATGTCGTTGCCGGTCTGCTGTTCGGCGGCCTCATTCCGTACCTCTTCGGCGGCATCGCCATGACGGCAGTGGGCAAGGCGGCAAGCTCGATCGTGGAAGAGGTCCGCCGCCAGTTCCGCGAAAAGCCGGGCATCATGGCCGGCACGGAAAAGCCGGACTACGGCCGGGCCGTGGACTTGCTGACCAAGGCGGCGATCAAGGAGATGATTATTCCGTCACTGCTGCCGGTTCTGGCGCCGCTCGTCGTTTATTTCGGCGTGCTGCTGATCTCAGGTTCCAAGGCCTCGGCCTTTGCCGCACTCGGTGCTTCACTGCTCGGTGTGATCATCAACGGCCTGTTCGTGGCGATTTCCATGACATCAGGCGGTGGAGCCTGGGATAACGCCAAGAAGAGCTTCGAGGACGGTTTCATCGACAAGGACGGCGTGCGCCATCTCAAGGGTTCCGACGCCCACAAGGCTTCGGTGACAGGTGATACGGTCGGCGATCCTTACAAGGACACCGCCGGCCCCGCCGTTAACCCGGCCATCAAGATTACCAATATCGTGGCGCTGCTGCTGCTGGCGGTTCTTGCCAACTGAAGGCTTGCCACGTTGACGCACAAAAATGGCCCGGGGAGGGATCCTCGGGCCTTTGATTTTTTTACAGTTTTTTTGCCGATCAGGGCGTGTTGTTGCCCTGACCGAGAATGCTCTTGGCGATATTGGCACCCGAGGTGCCGCCGGAGAGCAACTGCTGCAGGAAGGTCAAATCCTTGCCGCCGGTCGGGGTGGTGCGCGAAATCGTGTCGAAGACCTTGCCGTCCTGCAGCGCGTAATTGGCCTTACGCTCGATCACGCCGTCTTTGTTGAAATAGATCGCGAGAATGTTCTGCTCGACCAGCGTCGGCTTCATGAAGGCGGCGCGGCGTACGCGCTTCTGCGAGATGTAATAGAAAACCTCGTTGCCGAAGGTCGCCGTGGTGGAAGGCGTACCCATGGTCAAGAGAACCTGCTCGCGGCTGGAACCTTCCGGGATCAGCTGAAGCGACTGCTCGTCCATGACGTAGCCGTTGTGGAACACGTCGGTAGTTTTGGTGCAGGCGGAAAGCAGGGTGGACGCGACGACGATTGCGATGGCGGTCTTGCCCAGAATTTTGCCGTGACTTGCGGATTTCTGCTTGCTCAACTGCTTTTCCCCGACTGCGATCATGAATGGCACCTTCCGGCATTGCGTGGTGCACAGTGTCTGTGCACATGATTGTGTCAATCCGGGGACGGAAAATCCCGATCACCCCCCAAATTCAATGCTTTCACGGCCTTTGGAAACTCCTCGGGTCTCTTAGACTGTTTCAGCCGAAAGACGAACGTGACCGCGACAGCATTGCAATTCGTGGATGCTTCGGTAAACCAGCTTTGGCGATCATGCAACAAGTGCGATGGGCGGGTGAGCGAATTCACCAGCCCCGTTCGGAAAAAAACGATGATATTCGGGCTGTTCAGACAGAAAAACAACAACCGCGCCATAGTAGACCGGCAATATGCGACCTTGACGGCTGCCGCCCGCACGCCTGCTTTTTATCTCGACCTCGGCGTTCCCGATACCGTGATGGGCCGCTTCGAGATGCTGTCGATCATCATGATTCTTTATTTTCGCCGCACCAAATCCTCCGGCGTCAGCGGGCAGGAGATCGCCCAGGAAATCGTCGACGCCTTTTTTCAGGATATCGACCATTCCATCCGTGAGCTGGGCATCGGCGACCAGGGCGTGCCGAAGCGGATGAAGAAATTTGCTGGCATGTTCTACGGGCGGCTCGAATCCTATGCGGCGGCGCTGGATGCATCCGACCCCGTTGCCCTTGCCGCAGCGCTCCAGCGCAATATATACCCGCAGACAGATGAACAGGCACCGGAACTGGACGGGCTGGCGGGCTGGATGATGGAGACGTCTTCTGCCCTTTCCACCCGCTCTGAAGAAACGATAGCAACCGGAAGCCTTACGCTGCCCTTGCCTGGACTATGAGGTTTACGATGAACGCGCGACACGCCGCAAATGACGACCTGCCTTTTTCCTATCCCGTAAAGGTAGGTCATATTTCCGCCAATCCCGTCAGGATTGGTCTTGAAGCCAATGCCGAGGAACTGAAGGCACTGGCGAAGTTCTGGGATGTGGTTTCCGTCGAATATCTGAAGGCGGAATTGCAGGTTACCCGCTGGAAGAGAGATGGCGTGAAGATCAAGGGCGAGGTGCATGCGGCCGTGACCCAGTCCTGCGTCGTGACGCTGGAGCCGGTTTCCAGCAAGATCGACGAGGCCGTGGAGCATATTTTCGTGCCGGAAGGATCGAAGCTGGCGCGGATGGTCACCAATGAGGAAGGCGAGATCGTGCTCGACCCCAATGGCCCTGACATTCCCGATCAGTTTACCGGCGACAGCATCGATGTCGGCGCTGCGGTCGCGGAATTCGCGGCCCTCGCGATCGATCCCTATCCACGCAAATCGGATACCGAATTTACCGATACGGCTGAAAACGAGCCTGAAGAAGAAAAGCGTCCGTCGCCCTTCGCCGTGTTGAAAGACTGGAAAAAAGACTGAATGCGCCGCCGGGCTGAAATAATTTTATTGTAACACAGGCCGGAACAGGTATTTTCGCGCAAATTCCGCTTGAGTGGCGGCAAAAAGGATAAGGGACGAGTGATCAGAATAGCGATTGACGTCATGGGTGGCGATTTCGGCCCTGATGTTGCCATACCCGGTGCCGCCAAGGCGCTTGAACGGCACAACGATGTGACTTTTCTGCTCTACGGGCAGAAAAGCAAGTGTGACCCCATTCTGGCACAATATCCCGCACTTCGGGAAAAGTCGGTCTTTCACGATTGTGAAATCTCGGTTGCTATGGACGAAAAGCCAAGCCAGGCGCTTCGTCGTGGCCGCTACGTCTCCAGCATGTGGCGTGCAATCGAAGCCGTGAAGCTCGGTGAAGCCGACGTCGTGGTTTCCGCCGGCAATACCGGCGCGCTGATGGCCATGGCCAAATTCTGTTTGCGCACCATGGCGCGGGTGGAACGCCCGGCCATCGCCGGCATATGGCCGACGCTGAAAGGTGAAAGCATCGTGCTCGACGTTGGCGCCACCATCGGTGCCGATTCCCAGCAATTGCTCGATTTCGCCCTGATGGGCGGTGCCATGGCGCGCGCGCTTTTCGATATCGACCGTCCCACCGTCGGCCTGCTCAATGTCGGCGTCGAGGAGGTCAAGGGTCAGGAAGAGGTACGTGAGGCCGGACGCCTGATCCGCGAGGCCGATCTCGGCACCATCGATTATCGCGGTTTCGTCGAGGGCGACGATATCGGCAAGGGTACGGTGGATGTCGTGGTGACCGAAGGTTTCACCGGCAACATCGCGCTGAAAGCCGCCGAAGGCACGGCACGCCAGATCACCACGCTTCTGCGTGAGGCGATCTCCCGCAGCTTCTTTGCCAAGATCGGTTATATCCTGGCGAAAAGCGCGTTCGACGTGCTGAGAGAGAAAATGGACCCGCGCAAGGTCAATGGCGGCGTGTTTCTCGGCCTGAACGGTATTGTCATCAAAAGCCATGGCGGCACGGATGCCATCGGTTTTGCCTCCGCCGTCGATGTCGGCTACGACATGGTCCATAACGGACTTACGGCGAAAATTGAAAACGATCTGAAGATTTACCACGCAAGACGGCTTCCGCCCCCGGCGCCCGAAGCTCTCGTGGCTGACGAGGAATAAGGGAATGATCCGCTCTATCGTACGTGGTTTCGGGGCAGCGCTTCCGAAGCGTGTCATGACCAACAGTGAAATCGAAGGGGTCGTAGAGACCTCCGACGAATGGATCGTGCAGCGCACGGGCATTCGCCAGCGCTACATTGCCGGTGAAGGCGAGACGACCGCTTCGCTGGGCGAGGCGGCCGCACGCGCAGCGCTCGACAATGCCGGTCTGACGCCTGACGGCATCGATCTCATCATTCTGGCGACATCGACACCGGACAATACCTTTCCGGCGACGGCGGTGAACATCCAGAACCGCCTCGGCATGACCCATGGTTTCGCCTTCGACATGCAGGCCGTCTGCTCCGGCTTCGTCTACGCCGTGGCGACCGCCGATCTTTACATTCGCGGCGGCATGGCCAAGCGCGTGCTGGTAATCGGCGCTGAAACATTCTCGCGCATTCTCGACTGGAAGGACCGCACCACCTGCGTTCTGTTCGGCGATGGCGCAGGCGCACTGGTTATCGAGGCAGGCGAGGGCGAGGGCACCTCTGGCGATCGCGGCATCCTGACCTCGCAGCTGCGCTCCGACGGTTCGCACAAGGACAAGCTTTACGTTGATGGCGGGCCTTCTACGACAGGCACGGTCGGTCATCTGCGCATGGAAGGCCGGGAAGTGTTCAAGCACGCCGTCGGCATGATCACCGACGTCATCGAACAGGCCTTCGAGGCAACGGGCACGACGGCTGATGATCTCGACTGGCTCGTTCCGCATCAGGCCAACAAGCGCATCATCGATGGATCGGCGAAAAAGCTCAACATCGATCCGGAAAAAGTCGTCATCACCGTCGATAAGCACGGCAATACGTCGGCCGCCTCCATTCCGCTGGCTTTGGCAGTTGCTGCCGGTGACGGACGCATCAAGAAGGGCGATCTGGTCATGCTGGAGGCCATGGGCGGCGGTTTCACCTGGGGTGCAGTGCTGCTGCGCTGGTAACAGCGGATTTTAGCGTTTACCGGGGCGCTGGCACAAAATCGGTTGTGATTTTTGCGGCAGTACCCCGTTCAAACCCGCCGAAGCGCCCCGCGCTTGCGGCAAAACCGTGTCGGGCGCTCTAAGCCCTTGCACTGATTGCCGAAAGCCTCAAATGAATCTGGAACAATCCCTTGACCGGTCGCCACAAGGGAAATAATCTCGGCAGCTCCTAGAGAAAAATTCAGACACGGTTTGTGGGGAAAAATGGCCGGGAAGACAGTGACACGCGCAGATCTTGCAGAATCTGTGTTTCGTAAAGTCGGGCTGTCCCGCACCGAATCCGCCGAGCTGGTCGAAACGATCATCGACGAGATTTGCAATGCGATCACGCGCGGCGAGGTCGTCAAGCTTTCGTCCTTCGCGACATTCCAGATCAGGGAAAAGAACGAGCGCATCGGCCGTAACCCGAAAACGGGTGAGGAAGTTCCGATTTCGCCACGTCGCGTCATGACCTTCAAGGCGTCGAACGTGCTGAAACAGCGAATCCTCAAGGCGCATACGGCGCGCAAGACCAAGCAAAAGGGTCAGAAGGCCGGGGCCTAAGCCCGCTGCGGCACGGGTTTTTTGCCACACGGCAAGCCTTTATCCCCATTCTTCTTGTGAACATGCTTGAATTTCGACGTGCAAGCCGTTGAAATCTGGTCGACTCGCATCATAATCAATTTTAGATAATTGGTATCTTGCCGCCACGGGCATCGCTGCGAGGATCGGATCTGATTTTCGCCAAGAAGTGATGCACGGGATCGGCGGGTGAAAAGCGTTCTTGTTCAGTGTCCGGCTGGGTGCATGGCGCTTCAGGCCCGGATGGGAGTGGAAGTTTGGACAAAAGCCCCGACGCGTTTCGGACGATCAGTGAAGTGGCGGATGAGCTGAACCTGCCGCAGCACGTGCTGCGTTTCTGGGAAACACGCTTTCCGCAGATCAAGCCGATGAAACGGGGCGGGGGCCGCCGTTATTACCGCCCTGATGATATCGATCTCCTGAAGGGTATTCGTCATCTTCTTTATGACCACGGCTACACCATCAGGGGCGTGCAGAAACTTCTGAAAGCCAATGGAAACCGTTTCGTGGCGGCAATCGCCTCGGGCGATCTAGCGACCATGGAAGCCATCATGGCGGCGAGCGGTGAAAAGGAAGTTGCCGAACCGCGCGTGATGGATCCGGACGGGGACGAGGTCGTCGGCCGTCCGAAAGCCAAGCCCAGCGGCCGCTTTTTCGGCTTCGGCGGCGGCAACAGCGATACCGAGATATCGGTCGGCAAATCTGGCATCGGCAAGGATGACCAGGCGCTGTTGCAGGAAGCGCTGTTCGATCTTCTCGAATGCAAGCGGCTTCTCGATCAGGTTCGCTGATCGCTTATCCACAACTCTGTTCGAGCATTTTCAGGAAAAGCGAAGGCGCTCTGGAATGCCAACCTTTCAGAAACTCTCTTGACCGATAATGCGGCTCCGTAAAAAGGAGTCTGATCGTGAGCAATCGAAAACCGACAGCGCGACGCCGTACGGCGAAGAAATCGGGTGGTGGCAGCGTTTGGCCCTGGGTGCTGATGCTGGGCGTCGTTGCCGGTGGCATTCAGGCTTATGAACATCGCGACAGTCTTCTGCCACAGCGGCATATCGCGAAGGCGACATCCACGACGACAAGTTCCCCGAAGGTTGCCGTAGCTGCCAACCGCGAGACCCCCACACCGGAGAAAGCCGCGGCCATCCGGCCCGCATCGCCGGTTTCACCGGGCAACGGACCCGTACCGCCACGCTCGATCGCCATGCCGCCCGCGGCACAGCAGAGCCAGGTTGCCGCAATCCTGCCGGAAACCCGCCCTTCGGTCGAAAAAGTCTCTCTTGGAGAAAAAAGCGGCGCCTTTGCCTTTTGCGGACGCTCAGGCCTCACCAATTGCGTGGCCGACGGCAATACCTTCTGGATGAAGGGCGTAAAAATGCAGCTTGCCGGCGTTGAGGTTCCGCAAATCGACCGGGCGCGATGCATGGAGGAACGCCAGCGCGGTTTCATCGCCAAGGTACGGTTGCGTGATATGCTGAATGCGGGAGCCTTCGATGTAGCCTCTTCCGGAACCGCTGGCGGGCAAGCCATGGAACGCAAACGGATTTCGCGTTCGGGTGTGTCCTTTGCCGATCAACTGGTGCGCGAAGGCCTTGCCCATCCGGCCTCGGCAAAAAATCAGTCCTGGTGTGGCTAAGGCCCCGTTGACCGAAACGGTCCGTCCTGTGTAGATGAGGCGCTGTCAGCGCTTGGGGTAGGGTCCTGTTCGATCCTGCGCCTGAAGAATGACGAAGCAGTTTTGCAAGCGCCGGGGCCGGATCGGCACGCGGCGCGGCAATGCGGACGTGGCGAAATCGGTAGACGCAGCAGACTTAAAATCTGCCGACCATTGGTCTTGCGGGTTCAAGTCCCGCCGTCCGCACCATCTTTCCCTTGATTTTCGTATCTTAAATCGCGAACCGACGTCAAAAACGTGCCCGTTCACGCGCGCGGCATCTATCCGCGAAAATCATCCAAAAGAGCCTATTGACCTTGCCACGATGGGAAGCCCTATCTTTTTCCATATAAGTGAAAAGAGGTCATAAGCATGTCACAAAACCAGATCCGGGCGAACCATACGATAGCCATCGACGGGATGACATGCGCCTCCTGTGTTGGCCGGGTGGAGAAGGCGATTGCCAAGGTGCCGGGGGTCGTCAAGGCTTCGGTCAATCTTGCGACGGAGCGCGCCGATATTGCTTTTTCCGGGGTGCCCAACGTTTCGGCCGTTATCGATGCCGTGCGTAATGCAGGCTACAGCGTTGACGAAAAAACCATCGAACTTGATATCGAGGGTATGACCTGCGCGTCCTGCGTCGGCCGTGTCGAAAAGGCGTTGAAGGCTGTCTCCGGTGTCGCCGATGCCAGTGTCAACCTCGCAACGGAACGCGCTACCGTCCGTGTCGCCGGCAATGCCGTATCCGCCGCCACGCTGGCCGAAGCGATCAGCCAGGCGGGCTACAAGGCGAGCGAGATCGCCGCCGATAAAGCCAAGGGCGACGAGCCGGACCGGCGCGAAGCCGAATTGCGCGGTTTGAAAATCAGTCTTGCCGTTGCCGTTGCGCTGACGCTGCCGGTCTTCGTGCTGGAGATGGGCTCGCATCTGGTGCCCGCCATCCATGATTTCGTGATGGAAACCGTTGGTATGCGGGAAAGCTGGTATCTGCAATTTGCGCTGACCACGCTTGTCCTCTTCGGGCCGGGCTTGCGGTTCTTCAAAAAGGGCATCCCCGCACTTTTGCGGCTGGGGCCGGATATGAATTCGCTTGTGGTGCTGGGCACCGCCGCCGCCTGGGGGTTCTCGGTGGTTGCAACCTTCGTGCCTGAAATCCTGCCGAGAGGCACCGCCAATGTTTATTATGAAGCGGCGGCGGTTATCGTCACGCTCATCCTGCTCGGTCGTTTCCTCGAAGCGCGCGCCAAGGGCCGCACCAGCGAGGCGATAAAGCGGCTCGTCGGCTTGCAGGCCAAGTCGGCCCGCGTTCTGCGCAATGGTGAAACCGTCGATGTGCCGCTGCAGGATGTGCAGACCGGTGACGTGATTGTAGTTCGTCCCGGCGAGAAGGTGCCTGTCGATGGTCTGGTGCTCGATGGTTCCTCTTATGTCGATGAGTCGATGATCACGGGTGAGCCGATCCCTGTAACCAAGACGGCAGGCTCCGAAGTCGTCGGCGGCACGGTCAACAGGAACGGCTCTTTCACCTTCCGCGCCACGAAGGTCGGCGCCGATACGTTGATCGCGCAGATCATCCGCATGGTTGAGGAGGCACAGGCTGACAAGTTGCCGATACAGGCGCTGGTGGACAAGGTGACCAACTGGTTCGTGCCGGCGGTGATGCTGGCGGCACTCGCGACCTTCTTCGTCTGGTTCGTTTTTGGGCCGGATCCTGCCTTGACCTATGCGCTGGTCAACGCCGTCGCCGTTCTCATCATCGCATGCCCCTGCGCCATGGGTCTTGCCACACCGACCTCGATCATGGTCGGGACCGGTCGCGCCGCCGAAATGGGCGTGCTGTTCCGGCGCGGCGATGCGCTCCAGACCTTGCGCGATGCCGATGTCATCGCCGTCGACAAGACCGGCACGCTGACGCTCGGCAAACCGACACTGGTTCATTTCACCACGACCGAAGGCTTCGAGCCGGATGAGGTGCTGCGCCTTGTCGCTTCGCTTGAGAGCCGTTCCGAACATCCGATTGCCGAGGCGATCGTCGAGGCTGCAAAACATGGTGGCCTGACGCTTGCCGATGCGCAGAACTTTGAAGCGACCCCCGGTTTCGGTGTCGCGGCAATGGTTGACGGCCGCAAGGTAGAGGCGGGTGCTGACCGGTTCATGGTGAAGCTCGGTTATGATGTCGCGATGTTTGCCGATGATGCCGACCGGCTGGGTAGGGAAGGGCAGTCGCCGCTTTATGCCGCCGTCGATGGCAGGCTGGCCGCGATCATCGCCGTTGCCGATCCGGTAAAGCCGACGACGCCGGAAGCGATCGCAGCACTGCACGCGCTTGGTCTCAAGGTGACGATGATCACCGGCGACAATCGCCGCACGGCTGAGGCCATTGCCCGCCGTCTGGGTATCGATGAGGTGGTGGCGGAAGTGTTGCCTGACGGCAAGGTCGAGGCCGTGAAAAGGCTTGCCGCCAGCGGTCGACGGGTGGCCTTTGTCGGCGATGGCATCAACGATGCACCGGCGCTTGCGGCAGCCGATGTTGGGCTTGCCATCGGCACGGGTACGGATGTCGCCATTGAAAGCGCCGATGTGGTGTTGATGTCGGGCGATTTGCGCGGTGTCGCGAATGCCATTGCGCTCTCCAAGGCCACGATCCGCAACATCGGTCAGAACCTGTTCTGGGCCTTCGCCTACAATGCCGCGCTCATACCCGTGGCAGCTGGAATATTGTATCCCTTCAACGGCGTTCTGCTGTCGCCTGTGCTTGCTGCCGGAGCAATGGCGCTTTCCAGTGTGTTCGTATTGACGAATGCGCTGCGTCTCAAAAGCTTCCGTCCGCCGCTTGCTGACAGATCATCCGGCACGCAACTCGCCGCGGCTGAATAGGGGGTGGATGTGATGATGCCTCAAAACATAGTCTATCTGCCGCAGATCGGGCGCAGCATTGTGGCTGCGCCGGGCGAGACCGTTCTTCAGGCCGCCCTTGCCGCGGGGATCCCTTATCCGCATGGCTGTCGCATGGGCCGATGCGGGGCCTGCAAATCGCATCTCGTCTCCGGTGAGATCGACCTTCTCAAACATACGCCTTTTTCACTGACCGAAGAGGAAAAGGTGGAAGGCCTGACGCTCGCCTGCCGCGCCGTGCCGATGGGGGACGTGACGATCAGCTGGCTCGACGGTGAGGAGTTCGCCGATATCCCAACCGGCCGTTTCGACGGTGTGGTCGTGGAAGCGGTAGATGCAACGCACGATATCAAGCTCATTCGCATCAGGCTCAACGACCGTGAACAGTTCACCTTCAAGGCGGGGCAATATGTACGCCTGCTGTATCCGGACTGTCCGCCGCGAGACTATTCCATTGCCAGCCGGATCGACGAGGAACTGATCGAATTCCATATCCGGCATGTGCCCGGCGGCAGCACCAGCGGCCGCATCTTCGCGCTTGCCAGGGCGGGCGACCCTGTTACGTTAATTGGTCCCTTCGGGTCTTCATTCCTGCGGGAAAAGCATTGCGGGCCGATCCTCGGCATTGCCGGCGGTTCTGGGCTGGCACCGGTCAAGGCCGTTGTCGAGGCAGCGCTCGCCACGGGTCGGGAACGCCCGATCCATGTGTATTTCGGCGCACGGGCGCAGCGTGACCTCTATATGGTCGACCGTTTCGAAGAACTTGCCGCACGCCACGGCAATCTGAGCTTCGTTCCGGTCCTCTCGGATGAAGAACATGCGCAGATGCGCTGTGGTTATGTCGGTTCAGCGGTGGCGGACGACTTCGATGATCTCGATGGCTGGAAAGCCTATCTTGCGGGTCCGCCGGCAATGATCGAAGCGACGGTGCCGCAGCTGGTGGCACGGGGCATCCGCACCGCCGACATTCATGCAGACGTGTTTTTCACCCCGGAAAGATAGATTAACCGACAGGAGCAGGATCCATGAATATTGGCACAGCCGCCACCGCATCCGGTGTTTCTGCAAAGATGATCAGGCACTACGAGATGATCGGCCTGATCAAATCGGCAAGCCGCACGGATTCCGGCTACCGGGTCTATACCGCCAACGATCTGGAAACGCTGCGTTTCATCCGCCGCGGGCGCGACCTCGGTTTTTCGATCGAAAAGATCAGGCAGCTCATGACGTTATGGCGTGATCCGGGCGGTGCGTCCTGCGATGTCAAGCGCATCGTCATGGAGCATGTCGTCGATCTGGAAGCGAAGATGCACACACTTCGGGAGATGGCCGACACGCTTCGAAATCTCGCCACCTATTGCCCTGATAATGGCGAGCCGGATTGTCCGATCATTCAGGATCTCGCCCAATCCGAAGACCCCGATTTTACCCCGGTGGCGATCCTGCCCAAACGATCAGGCATGCTGAAAGGCACATCCGGTTCAGTGGTGGAACTACAGCGCCATATGAAATGAACAGCCGTTCCCCGTTTGGGGGCCGATAGTCGATTGCAGTTGAAACGCCGGTTGCGGTGAAGGAAACCAGGCCATGTGGATACAGATATTACAGCGCTTCCTTATTCTATGCCTGATGCTGGCGATCGTTTCCGTCATCGCGTTTCTTCTGCCCTATATGGCGGGCGGTGATCCGGCCCGCACCATTCTGTTTTCCCGCATGCGCGATACGGCTCTCGATCCGCATGCCGTCGAGGCGCTGCGGTTAAGCCTCGGGCTCGACCGGCCGCTCTATGTGCAATATTTCGCATGGCTTTCGAGCGCGCTGCGTGGCGATCTGGGTTTCTCCTTCACCAGCAGCCAGCCCGTGGCCGGCGAGCTTTTGCGCTCTCTCGGCGTGTCGGTGACGCTGGCGCTGACGGCGCTGGCGATTGCGGTCGCCGTCGCCCTGCCGCTCGGCACCTTGGCGGCGATGCGTCCGGGCGGCCGGCTGGACAATTTCGCGACGCTGATGATCCAGACCTTTGTTGCAACACCCGAATACTGGTTTGCGCCGATGTCGGCGCTGGTCTTTGCGCTTTATCTCGGCTGGTTGCCGTCCGCGGGATGGGATAGCTGGCGCTCGCTGGTGCTTCCCGCCCTGACCTTGACGCTGCGCCCGCTCGCCTATTTCACGCAGGTGACGCGCGCCGCCATGGCCGAAGTTCTGCGCGCGCCTTACATCACGGCGGCCCGTAGCCGTGGTCTCGGCATGCATGGCACGGTCATGCGGCACGGCATCCGCAACGGCTCGCTTCCGATCGTCACCTTCTTCGCCCTGTGGCTTGCGGGCCTGCTTGGCGGATCGGTGGTCGTGGAAGTGATATTTGCCATCCCCGGCATGGGTCGGCTTCTCTACGATGCCGTGGTCAACAGGGACATCCCGATGTTGCAGGGCGGTTTCATCTGCATCGTCGCCCTGTCCATCGTGATCAATACCCTTGCCGATGGCTTCTATGTCCTGATCAATCCAGCAATGCGAGGCCAACATGACCATTAGTCACTTCCCCAGCGCGCCGGTCGTCGCCTTGCCTTTGACCTTGCCCAAGCGCCCGTCGACATTTTTGCGGTTCGCGGACTTCCTCCGCCGGCGGCATTGGACCTTCTACGCGGGATCGGTGATTTTTCTCGTCATCATCCTGCTGCTGGTGATCGCACCGTGGATATCGCCCTATAATCCCGCGCAGCAGAACCTGCGCCTGCGGCTGAATGCCCCCAGCGCCGCCTACTGGTTGGGAACGGACCATCTCGGGCGTGATGTCCTGAGCCGGCTGCTTATCGGCGGTCGTTTCACGGTCACGATCGCCGCCATCACGGTCATTCTGTCGGTCGCCATCGGCACCTTCATCGGCATTATCAGCGGACGCAGCCGTGGTGTACTCGACGAAATCCTGATGCGTGTGGTCGATCTGCTCATCGCCATACCTGACGTGGTGATCGCCATTTTCCTCGTCGCCATCTTCGGACCGGGATACGGAACGCTGATCGCGTCGCTGACGATTGTCGGCTGGACACCTTTTGCGCGGCTGGCACGGGGGCTGACGCTTTCGATCAATTCCCGCGAATATATCCGCGCCGCCGAGGTGCTTGGATGCACGCGACGCTTCATCATCTTCCGGCATGTCATTCCCAACACGATCTGGCCCATCGCGGCCGTCGCGTTCCTGCGTTTCGGCCACAAGCTGATCACGGTGGGTGGATTGTCGTTTCTCGGCCTCGGCGTGCAGCCACCGGCCGCCGACTGGGCGCTGATGCTGGCCGATGCGCAGGCTTATGCGGAACGCATGCCCATTCTCGTGATCGCACCGGGTCTGGCGATTTTCCTGTCGGCGCTCAGCGTGACGTGGATCGGCCATGGCCTGAACCTTGAGACCAAAAAAGCGAGCGGTCATTGAGACCATAAGGGCGAGCGAACCCGAAGGAGAGTAATATCGTCTGACACCGCATGAAAATACGCAAATGCCTCCGATGCAATAATAATAAGGGGAACTCTTATGAATATCGAAGGACACACGCATGCCGATACGGCCATATCCCCGCAGCGGACACCGCTTCTGGAGATAGAGGACCTGCACGTTTCGGTGCCGTCTCAAAATGGCCGGAAGTTTGTTATCTCGGGCCTCACTCTTTCCGTTAATGCCGGGGAGGTCGTCGCACTTGTCGGCGAATCCGGGTCCGGCAAGAGCATGACAGCCCTCTCGCTGATGCGGCTGTTGCCGCAGGGCGCGGAAATCAACTCCGGGCGCATTTCCTTTGCCGGGCGCGATATACTCGCACTTTCATCCTCCGAACTCGATGCACTGCGCGGCGCCGATATCGGCATGCTGTTCCAGCAACCGCAGGCCATGCTCGATCCGACCAGCCGGGTGAGGACGCAAGTTGCCGAACCGCTATGGGTCCACCGCAAGATGAGCCGGCATGCGGCGCTCGGCCGGGTCGTCGGCCTGCTGTCGGATGTCGGAATTCCCGATCCGACCGCGCGGGCACAATGTTTCGCGCATGAACTTTCCGGCGGCATGGCGCAGCGCGTCATGATTGCCGCCGCACTCTCCGGCAATCCGCAACTGTTGATCGCCGATGAACCGACGACCGCACTCGATGTCACCGTCCAGGCACAGATATTGCGCCTGCTGGATGACGAGCGCCGCAAGCGGCGGCTTGCCACGTTGCTCATCACCCACGATCTGTCGGTCGTCGCCGCTTTCGCGGACCGGATCGCGGTGATGTATGCTGGCCGTATCGTTGAGGAGGGGCCGACGCAGGCAATCCTCAAGGCGCCGCAACATCCCTACACCAAGGCGCTGATCAGTTGCTCGCTTCTGACTACCGACAGCGAGGGGCAATTGCTGACGATCCCCGGCTCAAGCTCGCAGGCGCATGACATGTCCTGCGGTTGCCGGTTTCATCCGCGCTGCGCGCTCGCCAAATCGGCCAGCATGGGCAGCCGGTGCATGGCAACGGAACCGGATCTGAATGCCTTGCCCGAAGGGCGCAAGGCGCGGTGCTGGGCGGTCGGCGACGAGCACGCCGGCAGCCATGGCAATCACGCGGTCTGCTGAGGGAGGATGGTGATGTTATCGACAGCGAAAACTGAGACCCCGCCATCGGCGGACGGCAAGAAGAACCCGTATGTGGTCGCAAACAACCTCTGCAAATATTATCCGATATCGGGTCTTGGTCACCGGGTGGTGAAATCCGTCGATGACGTGTCCCTGACCATCGGCGAGGGTGAGGTGCTTGGCCTCGTCGGCGAATCCGGCTGTGGCAAAAGCACCGTCGCCGGGCTGATAACGCGGCTCACCCACGCAACGAAAGGCGAGGTCAGCATCGGGGAGCACGATATTCTGCACATGCAGGGTGAGACGCTGCGGCGCATGCGCCGGGTCGTGCAACTGGTGTTTCAGGATCCCTATTCCGCGCTTGATCCGCGCATGCGCATCGGGCAGAGCATGGAAGCGCCGCTTGCCCAGCACGGCATCGGCACGCGCGAAGAACGCGTAGCGCGCGTGTTCAAGATGCTGGAGGAGGTCGGCCTCGATGCCTCCTATTATGATCGTTATCCAAGCCAGTGTTCCGGCGGGCAATTGCAGCGTGTGGTCATAGGACGCGCGCTTCTTCTCAATCCAAGCTTCCTCGTGTGCGACGAACCGACATCGGCGCTCGATGCCTCAATGCGCACGCAGATCCTCAACCTCCTGATGGACATGAAGCGCCGTCACGGTTTGACGGTGCTGATGATTTCCCATGACCTGCGCGTGGTGCGTTATCTCTGCGATCGTATCGCGGTGATGTATCTCGGGCGGATCGTCGAAATCGCTGACCGGGAGGAGCTTTTTAGAGCACCGAAGCATCCCTATACGAAGGCTCTCATTGCCTCGTCCATGCTGGATGAAATGGGACTATATGCGCCGGAAATGCTTCTGGATGGTGATCTGCCGAGCCCGCTCAATCCTCCAAGTGGCTGCAAGTTTCACACCCGCTGCAAATATGCGACGCAGATTTGCAGCGAACAGGAACCGGTTCTGGAAGACGTTGCCGGGGAGCATTTCGCTCGTTGCCATCACTGGCGCGAATGGGGTTGAGGAGCAGCGCAGTTACGGTCTTCTGGTTTGGTAAAAACAGATGAATTGTGCGTTTGTGGATTAATATCGGAATTAAATTCCGAGTATAAAAACATAAAATGAATAATATTCAAGCGGATGTTTGCGAAACGTCCGAGGGATATTCTTGTGCCTTTCGAGGTTTGTGAAATTTTAGTCGTAAATCTCGTGAAACAACTGACTTTTTAGCGTTGTCATCAAAAATAAAAGGGGAATATTCAATGATGAAGCACGCACTTTTGGCGACATGCGCCGTTGTGGTCTCGTTTGGGACGCAGGCGGCGATGGCCGGAACGATCACCTATGACGATTACACCGGCGTCAAGACCGGCTGGCAGATGGCTTCCGACGATGCCTATCTCGGTTCGCGCGCGGGGTGTTTCGAAAGCATGGTCCGCGTCGGCTATGACACCGCACTGGAGCCGGGCCTGGCCGAATCCTGGACGCAAACCTCACCGAAGGTTTGGGAGTTCAAGCTGCGCAAGGGCGTGAAGTTCCAGAACGGCGAGCCGCTTAATGCTACAGCCGCGGTCAATGCACTGACCAATCTTCTGAAAGCGCCCGTTCCGGCCCGGGCCTTTTCGCCCAAGCTGGTCGCTGCGATCGAGGCTGGTGGCGACGATATCGTGAAGATCACGACCATCGAACCATCGGTGCTGCTGCCGGCGCAAATGGCAAGCCCGGCGACTTCGATCCTCGCGCCATCCGCCTATAAGGATGGCAAGGTCGATCCGATCGGAACCTGCACCGGACCGTTCAAGATCACCAAGGTCGATGCCAGCCAATATATGGAACTGACGGCGAACCACGAATATTGGAACGGTATGCCGAAGCTCTCGGGTGGCCGTGTGAACTTTATTCCGGATGCCGATACGCGCGCCACCCAGATAAGAAGCGGTGAAGTGCAGATTTCGCGCGTGATTCCACCTTGGGCGGTAAAGACCATTGAAGCCACGAAGGGTGTAAAGGTTGCGCCAATTACCGTGCCCCGGATTACGGAAATGCTGCTCAATAATTCGAAGCCGCCGTTCAAGGATATCAAGGTTCGGCAGGCGATCCGGGCTGCCATCGACACCGCCGGTATTGCCGACAGCATCTATGAAGGCATGGTAAAGCCCGCAACGATGCCCTTCGCACCGGGAGAGCCGTGGGCGCCGCAAAACGTCACACCCGCTTATGACGTGGAGAAGGCAAAGGCTCTGCTGAAAGAGGCGGGAATTGCTCCCGGCAGCCTGAAGCTGACGCTTCTGGCCTATACTGAAAGAACCGAACTCAAGGATGTTGCCGCCGTTATTCAGGCCCAATTGCAGGAAATAGGCATCAAGGTCGATGTTCGCGTTGCCGATTACACTGCGATCGAGCCCGATCTCCTGTCCGGCAATTTCGACATGGTTCTTCTGTCACGCGGTTATGCCACCGATGTTGCAGAACCGATCGGGTTCCTCAACGCCGACTATACCTGCGGAGGCGGTTACAACATCTCGCATTATTGCAGCGAGGAGACGGACAAGCTGATCAAATCGGCCTATGCGGCAGCTGAGCCGGCCAAGCGTTACGCCATCTATGCCGAGGCGGCGAAGAGGGTTTACGATGAAGCCGTCACCGTCTACCTCGTCCACGAGACCGCTTTCGATGCCTATTCGGACAAGGTCGAAAACTTCAAGCCGCATCCGATCAACTACTTTATCATGACCAAGGATCTGGCGGTGAAATAAGCCAATGTGACATTGCTGACGAGATATGGCCCGGCTCGAAAGAGCCGGGTTTCGACTGTTTGCAAACCATCCCCCCACACTCAACGTCATCCTCGGGCTCGTCCCGAGGATCTATCCACCTATCGTAAAACCAATAAGTAGCAGATGCCCGGACAGGCCCGAGCATGACGAAGGACAGGTTTTCAGACCTTGTCAGCCGTTGAAAATATGAATTTCAGAAATCCGGAAAACCTCCACCGTCATCCCTGGTCGGAAGGGAGAGGCATTTGCCGCGGGAGGTATGGAAAAGGACGAACGTTGATGTCGTCCAGCGGCTATCGTGCAGGTTCAGCGCGAAGCGGGGGCAGGCAGGGCGACCCGGCGGCGGCAGGATGGAAGCGCCGCCGGTATCTTTTCGGATCAGGCGCGTGCTTCCGGCGTATAGCCTGCAGCGGTGATGATTTCAGCAATACGTGCCGCGTCGGAGACGCCGCCAACCACAACCGTGCGGCTTGCCGGATCGGCATGCACGGCGGCGCCGGGAACGGTCTTTTCGATCGCGCCCTTGATCACACCAGCGCAGTGACCGCAGGTCATGTCTTCAACGTGGAAAGAAAGGTCGGCATCGACGGGTGCGGCAGTGGTTTCGGGGTGATGCTGATGGGCGGTGCACATAGGCGGTTCTCCATGGTTTGGAATTCGTAACAGGAGGAGCCTGAACTATTCCAACGTGGGAAGGTCAAGCGCTTTATTCAAACATGCTCACCGAGCGCACTGACACTTTAGTTGCGCCAGAAAATCGGCATCAGCAGCACGAGAACCGTCAGGATTTCCAGACGCCCAAGCAGCATCAACACTGACAGGAGATAAAGCGCGGGGTCGCTGATTGTGGAGAAATTGCCGACAGGCCCGATGATCGGGCCAATGCCGGGTCCGACATTGGCAAGCGCCGTTGCAACACCCGACGTGGCGGTGAGGAAATCGTAACCCATCAGGCTCATGGCGAGGCTGCCGGCGATCCAGAGCGCGATGAAACAGCTGATGAACAGGAAGATGGTGCGGATGGTCTCCGGATCGACCACCTGCTGGCCGTAACGCACCGAATAGACGGCATTCGGATAGATCAGCTTCTTCAAGCCGGCCCGCGCCACATTGAAGATGATGAGGAAACGATAGGCCTTGATGCCGCCCGCCGTCGAGCCGGAGCACCCGCCCATGAAGGTCGCGAAAAAGGCAACGACAACAACAAACGGCCCCCAGAGCGTGTAGTCGTCGCTGGCAAAGCCGCCGGTCGAAAGGATCGAAGTCATGTTGAAGAAGGAATGGCTGAGCGCGTCATCCAGCGGCACGCCGTTTCTAAGATGGTGATAAACGCCCACAGCAATCGAGATCGCGCAGAGATAGCCGAGGAAGACGGCAATCTGCGGGTCGCGCAGCGTCTCCAGCCTGCGGCGCACGGCAAGCAGGATCATGACAGAGAAGGGCAGGCTGCCGAAGATCAGGAAGATGGTGGCAATCCAGAGCAGCGCGGTGTTGTTGAAATAGGCGAAGGAAGCGTCATGGGTCGAAAACCCACCTGTCGCGACCGTCGACATCGCATGGTTCAAGGCATCGAAATGCGACATGCCTGCAAAATCGAACGCCACCGTGCAGGCAATCGTCATGATGATGTAGATCGCCACGAAAGCACGGGTGAAACTCGCCAGCCGCGCGAAGGGTCGGTCATTGCCGGTATCGGAAGATTCCATGCGGAAAAAGGTCATGCCACCGACGCGCAGGAGCGGCAGAATGAAGAGGCCAAGCGCAACGATACCGATACCGCCGAGCCAGCAGAGCAACGACCGCCACAGAAGAATGCCCTGTGGCGCGTTATCGAGGCCGGATATGGCGGTCGATCCGGTCGTAGTAATGGCTGAAACGGATTCGAAGATCGCCTGACCGGGCGTCAGGTTGAGATCGGAAAGATAGAGCGGTACGGCCCCCACCAGCGAAAACACCAGCCACAGCACGTTGACGAGCAGGAATCCGAAACGTTTGTTGTAGGAGGCGATCGGCGCGCGGGTGGCCAGCGCGCAGGCAAGCGCAAAGCCGCCGCACATGAAGCCCGAAAGCGCAAACACCATCCAGTCGTCATTGCCGTAATAAAGGTCCGTCAGCGCGGGCAGAAACATGGCCGTCGCAAGATAGAGCCCGAAGATGGACGCCACATATATGACCGAGCGCAGAAGGTTGCTGTTCAAGAAATGAAACCCAGGGTTCGTGGCAGCGTGAAATGAGTCTTTGTCTCTGACGCCTTCCTATGGCATAGCGGGTGCCATTATGAATTTCAATGGATTGACAATCGTGGACAAGCAGCTTGTGGAAGCAGCGCGGCGGGAAGTGCGGGAGATATTCCCGGAAACGCCGCTGCAGTTGAATGAACATCTCAGCCGTCGGTATGGCGCGTCGATTTGGCTGAAGCGTGAGGATCTGTCCCCGGTTCGTTCCTACAAGATTAGAGGCGCTTTCAACTTTCTCCGCAAGGCGGTGGCCAAGGCCGGCAAGGACAAGATTTTCGTCTGCGCTTCGGCCGGCAATCATGCGCAGGGCTTTGCTTTCGCCTGCCGCCATTTCGGCGTTCACGGCGTCGTTTTCATGCCGGTGACGACACCGCAGCAGAAGATCGACAAGACCCGTATCTTCGGCGGCGAATTCATCAGCATCCGTCTGGTGGGCGATATATTCGACCAGTGTTACGCCGCCGCGCGCAAATACGTGGAAGACAATGACGGCTACATGGTGCCGCCTTTCGACCATGAGGATATCGTCGAAGGCCAGGCAACGGTCGCCGCCGAAATCATGGACCAGCTTCCGGAAGGCACCAAGCCGGAGATCGTCATCATGCCGGTTGGCGGTGGCGGGCTGTCGGCTGGCCTGACTGGTTTTCTGGCTGGCACGGTCAAGAAGGATAATTTCGTGTTCTGCGAGCCGGAAGGCGCGCCGAGCCTGAAAAAGAGCCTCGAACGCGGCGAGCCGGTGACGCTCACCAAGGTCGACAATTTCGTCGACGGTGCCGCCGTTGCCCGCATTGGCGACCTGAACTTCAACGCGCTGAAGGGTTTTCCGGCTGAGCAGGTTGTGCTCATTCCCGAAAACGCCATTTGCGTGACGATCATCGAGATGCTGAACCTTGAAGGCGTGGTGCTGGAACCGGCGGGCGCGATGTCGATCGCCGCACTGGAGAAGCTCGGCCGCGAGAAGCTGGAAGGCAAGACGGTTATCGTCGTCGTTTCCGGTGGCAATTTCGATTTCGAGCGCCTGCCGGACGTGAAGGAACGCGCCATGCGTTACACCGGCGTGAAGAAGTACTTCATTCTGCGCCTGCCGCAGCGCCCCGGCGCGTTGCGCGATTTCCTCAACCTGCTCGGCCCGGACGACGATATCGCCCGTTTCGAGTATCTGAAGAAATCGGCCCGCAATTTCGGTTCGATCCTGATCGGCATCGAAACAAGCGCGACGGAAAACTTCGCGGGGCTTCTGGAGCGCTTCGAGGCCGCAGGTCTCGGTTATGAGGATATTACCGAAAACGACATCCTGTCGAACCTGATCATCTGATCGGGGTAAGAGCGACGGGGAAGGGCGGAGCATATCCGCCCTTTGAAAGACGACATAGATTTGAGGGAGTGAAAGCCATGGCATCGTTTTTTTCCAAAATCCTTTCGGCCTTTGGCTCCGGCGGCCAGTCCGCAGACGCGCCGCAGAAGGTAGCTCAGTCCGAACCGCATGTGCATGGAGACTATCTGATCTATGCGACGCCGTTGAAGGAAGGCGGCCAGTTTCGCCTTGCGGGCCGTATCGAGAAAAAGGACGGCGAAGAAACGCTGGTGCATGAATTCGTGCGTGCCGATGTCTTCACCAGCATGGACGACGCGGTGGAGTTCACGATCCGCAAGGCAAAACTGATTATCGACCAGAACGGTTCATCGCTTTTCCCAGGAAAATGATGACGGTTTCTTCCGCTGGACATTAAGATTCCGTTGGTTGCTTCGGCCTATCGTCTTTAAAGGGCATGGAGTTGCGCCGATCTACCGGCGTGATGTGGATTGATAGGGCGTGTGCCGATGCAATGGGCAAATCTGGCCCTCTTCGTGGCGGAGGCCATCGTCTATTTCTCGGTAATGACGGCGTTCCTTCATTACCGGCATATTCTCGGCATCGGTGTTTTTCTCACCGCGCTGGGCGTCATGCATTTCCTGGAAACCTATCTGGCGGCCGTCTTTTACGTCGGCCTGCCCTTCGGCGTGGCGTCGCCGGGTTCCTCCATCCTCTTTGCCGGCAAGCTGATGATGATCCTCATGCTCTACATGCGGGAGGATGCGGCGGTCGTGCGCCAGCCGATCTACGGCCTGTTTCTCGGCAATATATTGACCGTCATCATGGCGCAGATCATCCGCTTTCATCAGACGGTGGCGATCGTCCCCGGACAGTCGGTAAACACCGGTTTTCTGGATGAGATGGGCGTGCTGATGGTCTGGGGAACCAGCCTTCTCTATATCGACGCCATCGCCATCATCCTGCTTTACGAAAAGCTGGGGCGTTATTTGCAGCGCCACATCGTTCTGCGTTTTGCGATCTGCGGCGTGGTTATCCTGAGTTTCGATCAGGCCGGATTTTACGGGGCGCTGCGCTATCTGCTGAACGCCCCGGTCGATGTCTTTTACGATGGCTGGAAGGCGAAGATGGCGGCGGTCGCCATCTATTCGGTGCTGTTCGCCGTCTATCTCAGGCTGTCTTCGGCCAAGGGACGTTTCCTCAAGCGCCGCAGCGTTGCCGATGTCTTCAACGACCTCACCTTCAGGGAACGCTACGAGGAGCTTCTGTCCCGGTCGGGCCGCGATATGCTGACCGGCGTGTCGGACCGCGCCCGCATGGAACTGGATGCGCCTTCGGTCGTCGTGGAATGCCTGGAAAAGCAAAGGCCAGTCAGCGTATTGATCGTTGATATCGATCACTTCAAGACCGTCAACGATACCTTCGGGCATTTGCAGGGTGACGAGATATTGCGGGAATTTGCCGCCGTTCTGAAGCGTTCAGTGCAGCCGCATGGGCATCTTTACCGGTTCGGCGGTGAGGAGTTCGTGGCCCTGTTGCCAACGATGGCGCATGAGGCGGCACTTGTCTTTTCGGCAGGTTTGCGGACGGCAATATTGACGGATTTGCGCCGGCCGGACGGTTCGCCGCTGACCGTCAGCATTGGTGTTGCCACGGCCTTCGAGGACGGGCAACTTTTCCGCGCGCTTCTATCGGAAGCCGATGCGCGGCTTTATGCGGCAAAAAATAACGGCCGTGATCAGGTGCACGGCCGTTACGGAATGTGGGTTGGCTGATACCGGCAATCGTGCCGGTATCACCATGCATCAAATGTGCCTCAGGCGGCCTGCGCCAGTTCGGCAACCTTTGCTTCGGCGGCTGCAACGGCCTTTTCAACGGCTTCCGGGCCGAATGCCAGACCTTCGACGTAGATCACTTCCACATCCGTCATGCCCATGAAACCGAGAACGGTCTTGAGGTAAGGAACGGCGTGGTTCATCGACACGGCCGGGCCTTCGGAGTAAACGCCGGCAGCGGCCAGTACGATGTAGACCTTCTTGCCGGTGGCAAGGCCAACCGGGCCGGTTGCGGTATAGGTGAAGGTCTGGCCGGCGCGGGCGACGTTGTCGATCCACGACTTCAGGCCGGAATAGATGTTGAAGTTGATGAGACCGGTGCCGATGACAACAGTGTCGGCGGCCAGAAGCTCTGCAACCAGCTTGTCGGAATAATCGGCGGCAACCGCTTCTTCAGCCGTGCGCTGGTCGGCCGGCTTGCGGATCGCGGCGGTCTTGACGGTGTCAAGATGCGGGATCGGGTCAGCGGCGAGGTCGCGGTGAACAAGGGTGTTGGAAGCCGACTTGGCCTGCAGCTTGTTTGCGAGTTCGCTGGAGAACTTGTTGGAAACTGATTCGTCGCCACGCGGGCTGGAGGTGATGAGCAGAATGTTGGACATGGTCTTTTCCTTGCATATGCGATGGATTGACGGGCGCCTTGGGAGGGCAGGAGGGCACGATGCATCTCCTTTGCCCCCTATATGGAAAATTGCAGCCATCAAGAAAACTGTGATAATGTGGAAGCGATCTATCGAGGAAATGGATGGAATATGGACGCGAACCCGACGCTCGACCAATTGCAGGTATTTTTGACGGTTGCCGAGACCGGCAGTTTCTCCGCCGCTTCGCGGGCGCTCAATCGTGCCCAGTCGGTGGTCAGCTACACCATCGCCAATCTCGAGGCGCAGCTTGAAGTCAGCCTGTTCGAGCGCAACGGCGTGCGCCAGCCGCGGCTGACGGACGAGGGGCGCGCCATGCTGGAGGATGCAAGGCGCATCGTCGCTGGTTTGCAGGAAATGCGCGCGCGCGCCAAGGGGTTGAAACAGGGGCTGGAGGCCGAGCTCTCCGTCGCCATCAGCACCATGGTGCCAGCGGAGGCCGTGGTTGCGGTGCTTCGCGATTTTCGCAAGGAATTCCCCACCGTTACCCTCAACCTCAATGTGGGTGAGTTGGGCATGGTGATGGATATGGTGCTCTCCCGCAAGGCTGGCATCGGCATCGGCGGGGCGCTGCTGCGCCAGGATGATGAACTCGTCGTCGAAAAGGTAGGCCATTCCTTCATGCTGCCGGTCGCCGCCGCCGATCATCCGCTGGCACAGATCGAGAGGCCGCTGGTTCTGGGCGATGTCCGCGAGGAGGTCCAGCTCGTCGTCACCGATGCATCGGGGCTGACCAAGGGCCGTGATTTCAACGTGCTGTCCTACAAGACATGGCGGGTCAGCGATATCGCCACGAAATACCAGCTCATCAAGGGCGGTCTCGGTTGGGGCGGTCTGCCCGCATCGATCGTGCGCAACGACCTGACCAATGGCAGCCTGAAGGCACTTGATCTCGAAGCCTATGAGCAGGGTGAATATCCGATCTTTGCGCTGCGCCGGGTGGATTCACCCGCCGGTCCCGCTGGCCAGTGGCTTGCCACGGCCTTTCAGCAGCGTCTGTCGGCATGTCCGAACCAGAAGGATTTCAACAGGATAATTGCCGGAGGCAAACAGCGGACTATTTCTGTCGCCGCCGAGTGACATGCGTTGACTGAGTGACCAATTGACGAAGGTGAATGGCCTGCCTATACAGGAAACACGGTCAGCAGTTCACCGAGGCATCGCCGTCCCGCAAGGGAAGCTAAACCTGCATTTGAAAGATTGACAGCACTTATCCCGTGCCTTGTCGGAAGCCGGCGATCAGCGACACCTTTTCGGAATGGCACTTGAGGGTAAGTCATGCCACGTTCGATCCTTTCCATTGATATCTCCGACCTTTCGACCTTTGCCAAATCCCTGCGCGAACAAATCGGCAGGCTGGACCGTCAACCAAGCCATGTGGAGATGCTCAATCTCTTGAGCCGGGCCGCGGGTTTTCGCAATTTCCAGCATCTGCGCGCCGCGCGCACGCCATCCGCAGAAAGCGGGTCTTCTCCGCCAGAAACGATGCCCGTTGCCAATGAGGGCAGGGTGCTGAAAACCGCGCGGATTTTCGATGGCGCCGGTAGTTTGGTGCAATGGCCTGCCCGCCGCTCCCAGCAGGAACTGTGCCTCTGGTATCTATGGGCGAAAATTCCCGCCGGAGACAAATTTTCCGAAAGGGAATTCAGCGGGCTGCTGGATGGGCTGCATCTGTTTGGCGATGCCGCGATGTTGCGGCGCGATATGGTGGGCCTGAGGCTCATCCGCCGTAACCGCGATGGCAGCGACTATCAACGCATCGAACAAAAGCCGCCGGCGGAACTGCCGCTGCTGCTGCGTGCTGTGGCTGGGCGTGATTGATAAATAACCAGCAATGTGGCTGACAAGCTTTCGTCAAACTCAACGTCATCCTCGGGCTTGACCCGAGGATCCACACCCACGGGAGCCAATGGATCCTCGGGCCAAGCCCGAGGATGACGCAGAGCTAGGTGGAGGCTTCATGAGCGAGTTTGCCCTCCCGGCCGGTTTAAGGGCCGGGAGGGCAGAGCCTTTACAGGACCAGACGGAACTTCGCGAAACCTTCCGCGCCGTCGCCGGCATCCTCTATTTTCGCGCCCTTGATATCGGCCGCATAGTGACGACCCTTCGGGCCGGTCTCGAAGATCGCACTCGTATTGGCGACAGGGGCGAAGGACCAGTTGGCGTCCGCCGACGGGTTGATGGTGCCCTGATCGATGATATAGCGCACGATCACGTCGCGGTTGGTGTCTGGCGCCACGAAGATCACCTTGTCGGCGGCGATATCGGGGAACTTGCCACCGCCGCTTGCCCGGTAATTGTTGGTTGCCACCACAAATTTCTGCTCGGGATCAATCGGCTTGCCGTTGAATTGCAGGTTGACGATACGGTTGCTGTCGGGGTTGACCGCCTTGCCGTCCTTGTCGAATTTCGCCGGCTTGGAAATGTCGATCTGGTAGGTGACACCGTCGATGACGTCGTAATTATAGGACGGGAAATCCGCGTTCAGCAGCGGCGCGTCCTTTGCGCCGGCCTCGACCGTGTTGAACATGCCGGCCGACATTTCCAGCCAGTTCTTTACCTGCGCACCGTTGATCAGCACCGCCTGCACCGTGTTGGGGTAGAGGTAGAGGTCGGCGACGTTCTTGATGGCGATGTCACCGGCGGGGACATCGGTATAATAGTCAGCACCGCCGCGACCGCCCGACTTGAAGGGGGCTGCTGCCGAAAGCACGGGCAGGTCCTTATATTGCCCTTCCTTCAGCATGTCCTTTATGTACCAGGTCTGGGCGTTGGAAACGATCTGCACGGAAGGATCGTCGGCCACCAGCGCGAAGTAGGAATAGAGCGGCGCGGACGTCTTTCCGACCGGGCGGCGCACATAGGCGAGCGCTGCTTCGTGATCGGCCTTGGCGGCGGCGATGACCTCTGGCTTGTCCGTGAAATCGGCAACGACCTTGCGGTTTTCGTCACGGTGGTAGATCGGCCGGGCCTCGGACGTGAAGTCGACGATCTTCCAGCTCTTGCCGTCCTTTTCGAGCAGCAGGTCGATCAGGCCCATATGCGAGCCCCAGAAACCGGCCATGACGGCGGGCTTGCCCAGCAGCGTGCCCTTGACCGCATCCGCACCCTCAATGCCGTCCCAGGTCTTCGGACCGGGGAAGACCAGATGCTGGTGACCGGTGAAGATGGCGTCGATGCCCTCGACGCCGGCCAGATAAAGCGAGGCATTTTCCATGCGGTCGCTCTGGCCCTTGCCGTCGATGCCGGAATGGGAGAGCGCGATGATGATATCGGCGCCTTCTTCCTTCATGGCTGGCACCCAGGCTTTGGCCGCCTCGACGATGTCGCGCGTCTGGGCCTTGCCCTCGAGGTTCTTGGAATCCCACATCATGATCTGCGGCGGCACGAAGCCGATGACGCCCACCTTGACCGGGCTTGTTACGCCTGCGCCGTCACGGATCTGCTTTTCGAGGATGACATAGGGCTTGAAGAACAGATCATCCTTCTTGGGATCGGAAGCCAGCTCACCTTTTGTGAGGTTGGCGCAGACGTAAGGGAAACCGGCGCCCGCCAGCGTGTTGAACATGTAGTCGAGGCCGTAATTGAACTCGTGATTGCCGAGCGTGCCGCAATCATAGCCCAGAACATTCATGGCATTGACGACGGGGTGCTTGTCGCCCGCCTTCATGCCGCGCTCATAGGCGATGTAGTCGCCGAGCGGGTTGCCCTGCAGGAAGTCGCCATTGTCCACCAGCATCGAGTTTCCGGCCTCGGCGCGGATGGCGCCGATGATCGAGGCAGTGCGCGCCAGACCCATCGTGTCGTTCGGTTTGTCGGCGTAATAATCATAGGGAAAGACGTGAACGTGGATGTCAGTCGTTTCCATGATGCGCAGATGCGCCTGATTGGCTGCGGCGCGGGCGGCAAAGGGGTGCAACAGCACCAGTGCCGAGGAGGCGGCGATGCCACCGAGAAGCGAACGGCGGGTGATGGGGTGGAGAGCGAGAAGCGACGACATGGGGGACTCCTTCGTATGAAGCTTGCTCTGTCATGAAAAACGACAAGGTAGAAGCAATCGCCGAGGAGTCCATCAACAAAATGACAAGCCAGTGACAGGCCGGGAGTTTTTCAACCGTTTGATAAATTTTTTGTCACAAGGCTACCGCGCGCCCATGGCGCGCATCGGGAATGCGCCATGTCCGGGTTGCGCATTCCAGCTTTCGAAAACGTCGGGTTAGCGGGCGAGTGTCGGCTTAACTTCCTCGTGGAAGAAGCGGAAATAGGACGAAAGCTGCGCCAGCGTGTTGGTGGAAAGCTTGAGCTGCAGGCCGAGGCGGTTCTGGTGCTGCCATTGCACCTCACCCTCGATGAAGCCCAGATCCTCGCTCTGCACCTTCACCCGGCTTCCCTTTGCGGCAGCGAAAGGTCCGTCCAGTTCGAGCGCCATGCCCGTGGCGGAAAGGTCCACCACGCGACCCCGGGTCGACTGGCTGAAATAGTGCACAGTCGCGTAGATTCGAGTCTTGCTGCGCGTCGCAGTGCGTGTCGCCATATTCAGGTTGTTTGTCATTTCGCTACTCAAATCAATTGTTTCCGATGCTTGCATCATGGCGCAGAAAGTTTGAAAGCCGTTTAGCTATTCTATTAAAATTGTAAGTAATTTTGCGATTATGCTGTATCAATACGGCACTGGTAGCAATTGTTGCGTGCAGAGCGCACATGCACATAGGCAACGTCGCCACGCTCCAGCAGATGTCCCGCGCGCGCGACAATCTCGCCCGTCGCGGTCACCGCTCCGGTGCCGTAGACGATGCGGTCGTCGGCCCCGTATCCCCGCACGATATAATCAGGGCTGTCCAGCATCGGTGGAACTGCATCCGTCTGCGGGTAACGCCCGCAGTCCTCCGCATGGAGAAAGATCGGGCCCGTTTCGGCATAGGGCTGGAGCGAAGGGAAGGGCCGGTAGGCAAGGATCAGCATGCCTTCGCCGGCATCAATCTTGCCAAGGCAATGGCGGCAGGGCATGCCGCCGGGAGAAACGGCTTTTTCCGGCGGGTTGCCATAGGCGTCCGTAGCGCCTGCACGGAAAGCCAAAGCTTCCCTCTCCGGCATTGCGGTGAAAACTAGATCGGTCATGCGAGGCTCCATTTGGTTCGGATCGGCGTTGCTTCTTTGCAGCTATGACCCCGAAACAGACCTCTATCCACCCGATTCTTGACAGGTGATGCAACCAGCCCATTGCGTGACTCGTTAGCATCGGGAATCAGTGGCGCTCCTCGATCCCGGAAGGTCTGATTTTATGTTCCGTCGTTTTCTGGCCGCCGTCCCGCTGGCTTTCGTTTCGTTGACGGTTCCGATTGACACGCAGGCGCAGGTCGCCTCCGGTCTTGATGGCCTCTCCGACGATCAGCTTCAGCAGGCGGTCAATTTCGTCATCGGCAATGCGATCTTCTCGCTTTATCACGAGGGCGCGCGCATGCTGATCTCGGATTTCGGAACGCCGGAGACCGGCAGCGCGCAGGCCCCGGCCGATCAACTGGCGGGCACGCTCATCCTTCAGGCCAACGAGGAATGGCTCGATACCGCGCTCGTCAACGCCACCGACAGCTGGTATCTGGCGCGCGAGGCGGAGGCCTTGCCCGAGCACGAAGCACCGGTCTTTTCGGCGCTCATTCCCGACAAGAGCCGCGACCGCAACATGGCCTGCCTGATGGTTGGCCGCGACAAGGACGGTTATGGCGATCTGGCCACCATGATGGGGCTGCCCAATAACGAATTCGCCAAATGCGGTGCCACCTATCCGCATGTCGCTTCGGCGTGGGAAGATTTCCTGACACCTCATCGCACGCAGACGCCGTCCAGATTTACCGTGAGTTACATGCCGCCGCGCGATCCGGAGCTTGAGCCCTACGCCATCATGGTCAAGGAATCGAAGGTTCTCGATCTCATCAGCCGCAGTTTCGGCGCTTATGGCCTGAAGGGCGATGTCAAGTTGACGGCGCGGTCCTGTGGGCGTCCCGATGTCTACTGGTCGTCGGAAAAGCGCGAGATCACCTATTGCTACGAGCTGGGTAAATTCCAGGCGGAGCTGATTGCCGATCATCTCCTGAACAATGTCACGGAAGACAAGGGTTCCGCCGGTGGGCAAACCCCGACGGCGGTCACTCTGGAAAGAGAAATCTGAGGCCAGTTACCGCATGCACGGCAACCTGTCCTCTTGAAACGGGAGGATATTGCCATGCCGAAGGTTGTCGTTCGCAATTTTTCCATTTCAATTGACGGATATGGCGCCGGGCCGGACCAGTCTCTTCAGAACCCGCTGGGCGTGAACGGCGAAACGCTGCACCAATGGGCGTTCAAGACCCGCACCTTCCACCGCATGTTCGGAAAGGAGGGCGGCTCGACCGGTACGGATGAGGATTTTACCGAAAAGAGCTTCGCAAATATCGGCGCATGGATATTGGGACGCAACATGTTCGGGCCTATCCGCGGCGCATGGCTGGATGAAAACTGGAAGGGCTGGTGGGGCGATGAGCCACCCTATCACGTCCCGGTTTTTGTGTTGACGCACCATGCGCGCGCCTCTTTCACCATGAAGGGCGGCACCGTCTTCCATTTCGTCACGACAGGCATCAAGGCTGCCCTCGACATGGCGCTGGAGGCGGCAAACGGCAAGGATGTCAGGATCGGCGGCGGCGTTTCCACGATCCGGCAATATATGGCCGAAGGCATGATCGACGAATTGCATTTGGCGCTTGCGCCGGTGTTTCTCGGCAGGGGTGAAAATCTCTTCCAAGGGCTGGATTTGCCTGCGCTTGGTTATCGCTGCACCGGAACGGTGGCGGGCGAGGGCGCTACCCATCTGGTTATCGACAAGGCATGAATGCTGCGCCGTTTAGGGCATTTCCGCTAAAACCGCGGAGCGGCGTCTTGTGCAGCTGCCGCCCCACTCTCCTCATTCCTGTGACAAGCACAGGAATGAGGGAAACGGATTTCCGGCAACTCAGTTGCGCAGCGAGATTTCCAGAAGCTCGGTATCGGACAGCGGCTCCACCCAGGCCTCATAGGTGCCAACAGGCGAAAAGCCCATCATCTGGTAGAGTTGCAGCGCGCGCGGATGGTCGAGCGTGTTGGTGGTCACCGTCACGCGTTTGGGATTGTCCTGCCAGGCGGCGTAAAGCGCCTGCAACAGGAACCACTTGCCGACACCTGCGCCGATCGCCTCTTCGAGCAGCCCGAAATAGGAAAGCTCGGTCACCTCGTCGCTCGCCTTGTTCAGCTCGAAGAAACCGGCTGGCGCACCGTTCATGTAAAGAACCGTGACGCTGTTGTTCGGGTTCTTGAGGGTGGCGGACAATTCCGCATCGCTCATGCGCATGCGTTTTTGCCAATGCCAGCGTTTTCCCACCCGCCAGTACATGTAGCGATAGAAGTGCAGGGGAATATCGTTGACCCGCATCAGCGCCGTCTGGATGTTGACGGGGATCGCGAGGCTCACCTTCGGCGGCGCCGTCATTTCCAGCTGCGTGACATGCGCCTTCAAAGGCCCATGCGACACCACGGGAACAGGCTCGGCAGGGCCGGTAACAATAGGCGTATCTTCCAGCCCGCCCCATTCCGACCAGGAGCCGTCATAGAGCGAATTGTCCTGATGGCCGAGTGACTCCAGCGCCAGCGTGATGACGGCGGCGGTGACGCCCGAGCCGCAGCTGGTAACGACAGGCTTGCCGAGATCGATACCGGCGTCAGTCACCATCTTGCGGATGGCGGTGAGGTCCTTGAAATGGCCGTTCTCGGAAAAGGCTGTCGCGGGCAGGCTGCGTGCGCCGGGCATGTGGCCGGAACGCATGCCGGCACGCGGTTCGGCCTCATCGCCGGTGAAACGTCCCGCGCCACGAGCATCGGCGATCTGCTTTTCACCGCCGTCGACGATGCCACGCATGGTCGAAAGCGAAGTCACGCGCTTCTCATTGAAATCGGGTGTGAAGGTGGCGGGTTCGATCTCCGGCGTGCCGGTTTCGAGCGGGCGGCCTTCGCGCTTCCAGCCGTCAAGGCCGCCATCCAGCACATAGGCCTTGCGCACGCCCATCACCCGCAGCATCCACCAGACGCGCGGTGCGGAGAAGAAACCGGGGCCGTCATAGACCACGATCGTGTCGGTGTCGCTGAGACCAAGCTCGCCCACCTGTTCGGCAAAGAATTCCGGCGAGGGCAGGGAATGCGGCAGGCCGGTCGTATGATCGGCGATCTTGTCCTGATCGAAGAACACGGCGCCGGGCAGATGACCCGCCGCAAATTCTTCCGCGCCATTGCGCTTGTGTGTGGGCAGATACCAGGAGGCGTCAACGACACGAAACCCGGCCGTGCCGAGCTGTGCTTCTACCCAGTCCGCCGAAACGACGAAACGGCTCTTATCCGTGCTCACGATGTTTCTCCCGATTTCAGGCAACAGCTTCAGGCGCGCCGAAACGAATGCGGAACCGCCTGTTCTCCTTGCCCTTCTTTTCTATCTTGGCAATGTGAATATCACCAACTTCCTGCGTTTCGGAAACATGGGTGCCGCCGCAGGGCTGGCTGTCGATGGCAGAGTTTTCGCCGATGCAGACGAGGCTGACCCGGCCAAGGCCCATTGGCGGGCGTACGTTCTTGGATTTGACGATGCCCGGATTGGCCTGAAGCTCCTCGTCGGTAATCCATTGCAGGAAGACGGGATGGTTGGCTTTCACCAGTTCCATCAGCTTTGCCGTCACTTCGTCCTTGTCGATGGTTTCCGACATGTCGAAATCGACGCGTGATTCGTCCTCGCCGACGGCAGCACCCGTGATCGGCCACTGGCAGACGACGGAGAGCAGATGGCAGGCCGTGTGCATGCGCATCAGCTTGTAGCGGCGCGGCCAGTCCACATGCAAGGTCAGCTTCTCGCCGATCTCGGGAGAAGGCTGACCTTCTAGCGGCACATGGACGATCACGCTCTTGTCGGCACCGTTTTTGGTAATGCCGAGCTCGATGCGCGAACCGTCTGCCCGCTCTAGAAAGCCGCTATCGCCCGGCTGGCCGCCGGAGGTGGCGTAAAAGCAGGTCTGGTCGAACTCGATGCCGCCATCCTCATGCACCGCCGTGACGATCGCTTCTGCGGTGGAAAGATAAAAATCGTCACGGAACAGGGCATTCACAGGCATTTCGGCATGTCCTCAAACGGTTTCGTACGGAACCGCAATCTCGCTTTTCGTTGCCAGCCACTGCGGAACCGGAAGTCCCTTGGAACGCAGGAAATCCGGATTGAAGAGCTTCGACTGATAACGATTACCGTAGTCGCAAAGTATCGTTACGATGGTATGCCCCGGACCAAGCTCGCGGGCAAGGCGGATTGCGCCGGCAATGTTGATGCCGGAGGAACCGCCGAGGCACAGACCCTCTTTCGTGACCAGGTCGAACAGCACCGGCAGGGCTTCCGCATCCGAAATGCGATAGGAGAAATCCGGCGTGAAGCCTTCCAGATTGGCGGTGATGCGCCCCTGTCCGATGCCCTCGGTGATGGAGGAACCTTCGGATTTCAGCACGCCGTGCTTGTAAAACTCATAAAGGGCGGCGCCTTCGGGATCGGCAAGGCCGATCTTGATGTCGGGATTGAAATCGCGCAGGCCGTCGGCCACGCCCGCAAGGGTTCCGCCGGAACCGACCGAGCAAATGAAACCATCGACCTTGCCGTCCGTCTGATCCCAGATTTCCGGTGCCGTAGTTTCGATATGGGCCTGACGGTTGGCGATATTGTCGAACTGGTTGGCCCAGACCGCGCCGTTTTCATCGGTTGCGGCAAGCTGTTTCGCCAGCCGGCCGGAGACCTTCACGTAATTGTTCGGGTTGGAATAAGGTGCGGCCGGAACTTCGACCAGCTTGGCGCCGAGAAGTTTCAGCGCATCCTTCTTTTCCTGGCTCTGCGTCTCGGGAATGACGATGACAGTCTTGTAGCCGAGCGCATTGGCGACCAGCGACAGGCCGATGCCGGTGTTGCCCGCCGTGCCTTCCACGATGGTGCCGCCCGGCCGTAACTGTCCGCGCCGTTCGGCGTCGCGGATGATGTAGAGTGCGGCGCGATCCTTCACCGACTGGCCGGGGTTGAGGAACTCCGCCTTGCCGAGGATTTCACACCCCGTCGCTTCAGAGGCGGCTTTCAGACGGATGAGCGGCGTGTTGCCGATAGCACTGAGCGCAGAGGAGTGAATGGTCATGATTGAGCCTTCTTGTCTGAGCGGAAATTAGGTGCCGTTATGTCCCGTTACAACCGCCTCAAGGCAAGAAATTATCTTCCCGCCTTTGGCTTAGCCACGCAAAATTTTGCCGATACCCAATTTTATGTGGTCTTCTTCACTTCGGCATAGGCCGCAAGCGCTCTTTCGCGTGCCTTCGTGTGGTCGACAATCGGCTGGGGATAGGTTTTGCCAAGCTCGATGCCCGCCTTCTGCAGCACCGCCTGCGGCGCCTCAAACGGCTTGTGGATGTATTTTCCTTCAAGCTTTTCAAGCTCCGGCACGAAGCGGCGCACATAATCGCCCTCGCCATCGAATTTTTCGCCCTGCAATATGGGGTTGAAGATGCGGAAAAACGGCGAGGCGTCCGCGCCCGAGCCCGCCACCCACTGCCAGTTGGCGGCATTCGAGGCCGGATCGGCATCAACAAGCGTATCGCGAAACCATTTCTCACCCCTCCGCCAGTCGATCAGCAGATGTTTGATGAGAAAGGAAGCAACGATCATGCGCACCCGGTTATGCATGGTGCCGTGTTTCCACAGTTGCCGCATACCGGCATCGACGATCGGATAACCCGTCATGCCGCGTTTCCAGGCGTCGAAGGATTTCTCGTCGTCCCGCCAGCCGAAGGCATCGAAACTGTCATTCCAGTTCTTTTCGTCCAACTCAGGGAAATGAAACAGCAGATGGTAGCAGAATTCCCGCCAGACGAGTTCCTTGCGAAACCGGCTGATATCGTTGGAGGCGATATGGCGGGAGAGGCCCTTCGTCGCGTGCCAGACGGCGGCAGGCGATATTTCGCCCAGAGCCAGATGCGGCGCAAGCAGCGAGGTGGCGTCTTTCGCCGGAAAATCGCGGCCTTCCTCGTATCCCTTCAAAGCGCCGTCGATGAAATCATCGAGTTTTTCTCGGGCGCTGTTTTCGCCGGGTGTCCATATTTCGCTGAAATCCCTGGCCCAGTCAGGTTTGACGGGCAGGAGCTTCCAGTCGCCAAGCTTCTCCGATTTCGGCCATGTCTGCGGTGCCTTCAGGCTCTTCGGTTCATCCGCCGGCGCATGCGGCTCCTCGCCGCCCTCCAGCGCCCGCCAGAAGGGCGTATAGACGCGGTAAGGGCCGCCGGATTTTGTCTGCACGCGGGATGGTTCATGCAGCAGGTGTCCGGCAAAGCTGCGAACGGTCAGGCCGTCGTCCCGGAGCTTCTGTTTCAGCGCTTTGTCCGTCGCCATGCCGGCCGGTTCGTAGCGGCGGTTCCAGAATACGGTATCAGCACCGGTTTCGGATATCAGCTGATCCAATACCTCCCCGGCATTGCCGCTCATGAGCAGGAGACGGCTGCCGGTCTTTTCCAGCGCGGCGTAGAGCGAGACAAGCGAATGATGAAGCCACCATTCCTGTGCTCCACCCAGCGGGCCGCAAGACTTTTCTCTTATGTAGAGCGGGATGATGGGGCCGCCATGCTCCACTGCTGCAAGAAGGGCGAGATTGTCCGCAAGACGCAAATCTTTGCGGAACCAGACGATGACGGGAGAGGCTGTTGTCTGCATGAAGGGATCCGGTTCACTTCCGCTTGAACGAGTGTTGAAACGCTTTGTTCCGCAAATGGCGTAGAATGGAGAAATGGAGGCGCATGGTTATTCGAGGGTTATTTTTTTGGCCTTGAAACCGCAGGTGAAGGGAACCAACTGGAGGAGCCGGCGTTTGTCGCGGGTTAATAGAGCATGGAAGTGCAATCAATGTTGCTGAATGACGTTAAGTGGGAAAAGCCCGTTACCATATCCCTGGAAAACGGTGCTCCCCGAATTTTCAACGGCGTTTACGAGGCCTTCGATTTTCTGCAGCACGAATGGCCGCAACGCGGTGGCAAGGCACACGAACAGGCACTGCGTCTGTGCCGCGCCTCGCTTATGGGGGATGTGGCGGGAGAGATTGCCCGCGCGGCCTTCGTCACCGCAAGCCAGCAGGCGCAATGCCTGTTGGAAGACGGAAACAGGGCGGAGCAGGGTAAAATTGCATCCTGAGCAATTTCTGGACTGAGATGTGAAAGGCCATCCGCAAAAGCCGGGTGGCCTTGTTGTATCAGCAGCCAGAAACGGGTTGTTTCGAACGCAGGATATGGCATCTTTCGCGCCGAAAGCGGATGAATACGGCGATGAGCAACCACTACGGCTATATTGTTTTTCCGACGGCGCTTGGCCATTGCGGCCTTGCATGGGCAGGGCGCGGTATCGTGCGTCTGCAATTGCCGAGCACTGATGCCGGCGAGACCGAAAGACTTCTCCAGAAGCGCCTGCCGTCGTCATCCATCGCGGTCCCCGAAACACGGACCCGTGAGGTGATCGCGATGATTACCCGTTATTTCAGTGGTGAGGAGATTGATTTTAGCGCCGTCGATCTCGATCTTGCCGGACAGGAGCGGTTCTTTCTCGATGTTTACGTGGTGGCGCGGCAGATCGGCTGGGGCCGCACCACGACCTATGGCGGCATCGTGAAAACGCTGGGCCTCGGCATGGAAAAGGCCCGCGATGTCGGTCAGGCCATGGCGAGAAATCCGGTGCCGCTGATCATTCCCTGCCACCGCGTGCTGGCCGCCGGCGGCCGTTTGGGCGGCTTTTCCGCGCCGGGGGGAACGAACACCAAATTGCGGATGCTGGATCTCGAAAATGCCGGCCGTGCCCACGCGGACGATGCACAGGGTAGCTTGTTTTGAAGCAATGACAGATCAGCCGGCATGAATAGCCGTCTGATTTCTGCCCTTTTCTCGTCAAATTGTCGCTAGATTGTCATAATACACGGACGCCCTCTAACATAAGGGCGAGACGTTTGAGAGTATCCACGTTAATTCTATCCGTAGCCTTGTCTTTTACAGCCGTTGCATCCGCTTCGGCAGGCATGTTGAACCAGGCTGAGCAATATACCGGGCTGCATGAAGCCAAAAATAACAAGAGCCTGAAGAATATTCTTGGGGCAAATCCCCGCAGTACACCATGGTGTGGTCTTTTCCTGCATGCCGTCGCCAACAAGGCCGGCCGGCAGTCTCCCAAGTCCTACGGATTTGCGAAATCCTGGACCTCCTTCGGTTATGCCGTTCCAGTCGGCGCTGCCAAACCGGGCGACGTCGTCGTCGTTCGTAACGGTCGCGGTTATCACGTCGGCATTCTAAAGAGCATGAGTGGCAAGACTGCGCAAATCCTCGGCGGCAATCAGTCCGGCCGGGTGCAGGTATCGAATTTCAACCGCAAGACCATCGTTTCCGTCCGTCGCTGAAGACCGGACCACACTCACGACAATCCTTATAAAGGCGGGCTATGGCCCGCCTTATGCGTTTTAAGGCCCCTATGGCTGCTCCCTGACGCCGGGCGCCGCTTCGCGCTGGTCGTCGTCCTCAAGGTCTGTGGCGACGATGAAGGCGTCCTCATGTTGCCGTGCCGCCTGCCGCCGTGCACGCAGGCTCATGGATTCATCCGGATAAATCTCACCTTCTTTGGATTTGAGTTCGCTGTCGGTTTCGAAACGCGCCAAATCCTCGTCTCTGATGTCGAGAGGCTCGTTTTTCTTCTGTTTCGGATCGCTCATGGATGGTCCTCCTGCGGGTTCCAGCCGGGCAAACGATCTGGCGAAGAGGACGGTTCCCTTTTTTTGTGGAAATGCGCGTGCGCCGTCACGGAGGGCGGAACAATTTCCGGGCTTTTCTGTTTTTCTTTCGGCACAATCCAAACCGGCGCAACGAAAGAGGGAGGCCCGTTATGAACCATGATCGCGAAGCCGCAATCCGCGAAAAAGCGCGCGCAATATGGGAGAGGGAGGGAAGGCCGGACGGGCACCACGAACGACACTGGATGGAGGCTGAACGGGAGGTCTCCGCCGCTGCGGGAGCCGCCAAGACCAGAGGCAAGAACGGCGCGACGAAACCCGCTGCCGCAAAGGCTCCGACGAAGAAAGCCAAATCGCCAGCCGTAAAATCGCTTCAGAAAGAACGGAAGGCCGCGAGCCGCGTAAAGGAAGACGACCTGACCGAAAGCCTGGAGGAAAGTTTCCCGGCAAGCGATCCACCGGCGCTCACCAATGCGTCGACTGCGACGAAGCGTGTGGTGAAGAAGACCTGACGCCACTACCACCCGGCAATCGGGCGGGGTGAATATGCTAAGATGCAGCTTGGGCGGATGCATTTGCATCTCGCTCATCATACCATTGCTTTGAAAGAAATGGCTCCCCGGGCCGGATTCGAACCGGCGACCTGTCGATTAACAGTCGAATGCTCTACCGCTGAGCTACCAGGGAACGTGCGCTGCTTGGCGCGGTGTGAGCGGGGTAATACAAATGCTTTTCCGATTTGCCAAGCGGTTTTTTCAAAAAAAACGCATTCATCTTGTTTTATCTCGCCGGAGTCCCGATTTTCCGGGCTTATTGACGGTCAAAAAATTATCCACAGGCCAGATGTTAAAGGGCAGTATGGAATGAAATTCGGAATGGACCACAGAACGGGTCGCCTCAATCTCGGAAAATGGAGCGTTGCCATGCCGCGTTCGCGCGTCGGCAGGATCGCCACCGGCTCGGCGCTGGTGGTGGGCGGAACGCTTGGGTTCTTGCCCATCCTTGGTTTCTGGATGATTCCGCTCGGTCTTATCGTGCTTTCCCACGATCTGCCCGCGGTTCGCCGCAGGCGGCGACGGCTGGCGGTCTGGTGGGCATCGCGAGGCAACCGCCGCGACACCCGCAACAGAGGCCGGCAATAGGCTCAGCCGCCTATGGAGCTGCTGATGCCCTGTCCTGCCCAGAAGGCGGCATAGGCGAGTGCTGCGAAATAGATCGCCGTCAGGCCGAGAAACAGATACCCGCCAAGCACGGTGACGCCGTCCCTCTGGATCATGCCCGCAGAGAAGAGCAGGATGGCGACGCCCGGCAGGGTATTGGAAAAGGGAATGAAGCCAAGCGGCATCATCAGCAACACACCCGCCGTCATCAGCGCAAGCCCGTTTATTCTGTTGGCGACAATGCCTGCCGTCAGCGCCGGGAGACGCGGGCGGATGAAGCGATCGAGCCTCGAGACGATGGCGACGCCCTTTTGCAGTGCAGGCACCAGCTTTGCCGTTTCCATCTGCCGGTCAAGGATCCTCGCAGGCAGCCATGGCAGACGGTTGAGGGTGATTGCGAGACTGACGAGGATGATCGCCGCGCCGAACACGGTGCTGACGCCGGGAATGGAGACGGGAATGAGGAAGGGCAGGGAGGCTATGGCACAGATGAGCAACAGGCCCTGTTCGCCGATTGCTTCCATCAGTTCGCGCAATGTGATCGTCTGACCCTGCAGTTTTCCTATCAGCTTTTCGAGCGTGGTGCTGAGCTTTTCAGACGTATCAGTGAATGCGAATTCGTTCGACATCAGGCTTCCCGGAGGTTGTTTTAACTCCGGGTTTGATAACATTCATCCGGCCGAATGCCTACCGCTGATGGAAAATCAGCGCCTTCGCCGGTCCGCGGTTTGGTTCGCCTTCGGCTAGTGGGAAACCCAGCTGCTGTAGGCGCCTGCGAGAAGAACCACCAGCAGGATGACGAGTATGACCGGATTGATCGACGTAATGAAGCTTACATAGTCCACGATAACTTCCTCCTCTTTCCGTCACACCTTATTTTACAGCAAAAAGGCCGGTTTATCTACCTGAGGGTGAAATTTCGCATCGCAGCAACCGCTCACCGCTGCGGTCTGGAATTGTTCGTCTTTCTCCTTTGCCGCAATGCAAAAATAAATCTTCCAACATTTGCCATTCTCTTGTGTTGTCTCTAATCCTGCTTTGGCGGCGGTCGGTGGTTCGAACGTCCGCCGCCGACAAATCACCGCTGAGATGTCTTGGCTCCTGCCTTGCCTTCGGTTTACAACGATCTTCCCCGGGGACATGAAATGCTGAAAAACATCTATGCTTGGACGATGGCGCTTGCGGCGCGCAAAAGCGCCGTGTGGTGGCTGGCGATCGTGGCCTTTGTCGAAAGCTCCATCTTCGTCGTGCCTGCGGATGTGCTTTTCGTGCCCATGGTTTTGGCCAAGCCGAAGAAGGCGATGTTTTATGCGCTCGTCGCAACGGTCGCCTCCGTTCTCGGCGGCATCGCCGGCTGGTTCCTCGGTCACTATGCTTTCGAGAGCGTCGCGCGGCCCATTCTCGAATTTTACGGCAAGCTGGACAGCTTCGAGCAGCTCAAGAACTCGGTGGATTACGAAACCATCGTTCTCCTGCTGGTGACATCGGGTTTTGCGCACCTGCCGCCGATCAAGGTCGTCACGATCCTTTCCGGTGCGGCCAATATCAGCCTCAGCCTGTTCATTCTGTCGGCTGTCGTCACGCGCGGCGCGCGCTTTTTCATCCTCGCCGGGCTGTTGCAAAAATACGGTGAACCGGTGCGCCATTTCATCGAGAAACGCCTTGGCGTCATCGCCGCTGCGGTTGCCGCTGCGCTCATCGCCATCTATGCCGTCTACGTTTTCGTTCGTTGATCGAACGCAATTTTTCTACTCTTACAATACTGTCGCATAACTTTCAGCCTACTGTCAGAATCCGCCTGTATCGGTTGTCTCGTCCAATGAGAGAACCGGTTTATTATGCGAAGATTTTGGAAAGGCTCCTGTTGGGCCGCGGGTACGGCTGTACTTGCCATGGGTGGTTATCTTTTTGCCATCCAGCTTCTCGGCAACTTCCACGAAGTGATGGCGGGGCAGCTTTATCGCTCCAATCAGCCAAGCAGTGAGCAGCTTGTCCGTTATACCAAGGACCATGGTATCAAGACGGTCATCAATCTGCGCGGAGAGAACGAATCCGAGGACTGGTACAAGGACGAAATCAAAACGTCCCGCGAGCTTGGATTGACCCACATTAATTTTGGCATGTCGGCACGGCAGGAACTCGATATGGGCAGGGTGAACCAGCTCATCGCGATCATGCGTGATGCGCCGAAGCCCATCCTCATCCATTGCAAGTCCGGGGCGGACAGGACGGGTCTTGCGACCGCGCTTTATCTCGGCCGCATCGCGAATCTCGGCGAACAGGCGGCTGAAAGCCAGCTTTCCGTTCGCTACGGCCATATCGGCATCCCCTATCTGTCTGAGACCTATGCCATGGACCAGACCTGGGAAAATGTCGAACACATGCCGATCACCGCCGACTTCACGGTTGCGTTGAACTAGAGCATTTCCAGTAAAGATGCGGTGCGGTTTCCCGTCCGGAAAGTGCTTGAAAATAAAGAGATAGAGCACGACAACGATTCCGTCCAAACCGGACGTGCTCTAGTTCTGAAGACAGATTCGGATAAATCTCCCGCTACATCGCGCATTCTGTAAAGAGTGGAAAGTGCCGGTCGTTCTGCGTTGCCCCGAAAGCAACGGCGGTGGCCGGTTCAGTCGTTTCCGGCATCCGGCGTCCACCCGCGTGTATATCCTTTTCCCATGATGGCAACAGCGAGGGAAAGCTGTTCCTGCAAGTGTTCGATTTCGCCCAGCAGCGTTTCGACCGCCGCCTTCGCATCGCCGTCATGGCACTGGATGACGTATCCGGCTATGTCGTCAGGCCGTATAGGGGTGATTTTTTCCGCATCGGACATATCGGTTGACCTCTCGTTTGTTCACTAAATGTTCTAATTTGAGCGGAGAGTCAACAAGGCAATGCGCACCGTCCCGAGACGATCACAAGCTTTTTAATGAGATTATATTTTCAGGAATTTGACCGGTGAATGCTCTAGCGAACCCAACGACCAAGCGCCACACAGTCAGGCGTCAATGAACCGACGGATCTTCGCCGTCCAGGAAGCTGCGAATCCCATCTTTCTCACAGGTGGCCAAGAATTCTTCCCAGGCGTCCTTGTCGGTCGTGAAAGGTTCTTCCCAAGTGGTGACATCGTCGTGCTCGCTGATAACCTCGAGCGTCCAGTCTTGCTGGGTGCCAGCGGGCCGGTAGATATCAACGAGGACCGTGATGCCGTCGTCCTCAAACTCGCCCGAGAATTCTGAGTGTTCAATTTTTGTTTTTTTGGTCATCTCAGCACACCTCGTTCTCAGGCTTGGATAAACGCACACCCGCACCGGGTCTTGTTAATTCGCGCATAGCGCTGGCTACAACGTGGCCAAAAAAATATAGCCAGCTCTGGGGGAACTGGCTATCTATCTGTTTTTAATGGTCGGAGCGGCGGGATTCGAACCCACGACCCCTTGACCCCCAGTCAAGTGCGCTACCGGGCTGCGCTACGCTCCGGACCTGAAAGCCGTTTATATATAAGCCTGTTAGGGCGCAAGCGGAAAATAGCCTTTTCTCAAAAAAAGGAACAAAGGGTGTGGACCGCGGGGAAGGGGGCAAAAAATAGGGCGACTTCCCTCCCAAAGACGCGGCCCGTCAAACGCGTGACACATGATCTTTCCATCATTGCGGGAACTTGCCGTGGTCTTCGGCGTTCAATCGCAGCGAACTGAAACTCAGGGAGATGAAACATGTCCGAACTCGTCGTTGTCGGTTTTGACGGAACGGAAGAGGCCGACCGGGTCCTTCTGAAGCTTGCAGGCATGAAAAAGGAATATCTGGTCGATCTGGAAGACGCAGTTGTCGTCGTTCGCGATGAGAACGGCAAGGTGCATCTGAAGCAGAGCGTCAATCTGACGGCGATCGGCGCAAGCTCCGGTTTCCTGTCCGGCGGTCTCTGGGGTGGCCTCGTCGGCCTGCTGTTCCTCAATCCCCTGGCGGGATTTGCGATCGGCGGCGCGATTGGTGCAGGCACCGGCGCGCTTGCGGGTTCGTTGACGGATTACGGCATCGACGACGGTTTCATCAAATCGCTTGGTGAAACCATTCCCAATGGCTCTTCGGCGCTGTTCGTGCTGATCCGCAAGGTACAGCCGGAGAAAGTAATGGCGGAACTGGAAGGCCTGCGCGGGCGGGTCATCAAAACCTCGCTTTCGCCGGAGCAGGAAGCGCAACTGCAAAAGGCGCTTTCCGGCGGAACCGAACAGGCTGCCGCACCTGCCGCCTGAGCGGACGGGGAAAGGAACGCTGCGGCATGATCCATGTCGCAGCGGGCTGTTCTATCAATAGCGCGCAGGCGGTGAAGCTGTAGCGGAAGCAGCGGGCCTTTCCGTCGCCGTTGCCGCGCATATGTCTCCAGCCGGAGACGATGGCTTAAACGGTCAGCGTGCCGGTTTTCGCCTGTGGCCAGGTAAGATAATAATAGCGGCTGCCGACATTGCCGAAAAACGCGTTGTCGCCGGAAATGCTGTCGACATAGGCGCCACCGGCGGATTTGGCATAAGCCGAACCGTCGCGCTTTAGGTGGTCCTTCAGAAAATCGCTCCAACCCGTCGTGGTGATCTGCGTTGCGGGTTTCGAGGTGGTATTCTTGTCTGCCTCCACGTCCCAGGCCTTGATCTTTGTACCTTCGGTCGGATCGGAGACGGTCAGCGTGCCGGCGGCCAGCGCTTCCAGCATCGCCTTGGCCTGCGCAGCCTTGCTCGGGTCCTTGGACAGTTCTTCCAGCGTCCCCTTCAGGTTCTTCATGAAGCTGGCCTGCGTAATGTCGCCGGAGGGCGCCTGCGTGCCGGTATCGTCGGTTTCCGTGTCGGTGCTGGAGGACTGCGCATATTGCGCCAGAAGCTGTGTCAGCCGCGTATTGGTGGAAGAGGGGGAGGTATCGACCCCGTAGGAGCCGAGGATCGCCGCCCGTGGCGAGGAGCTAGCAGCGGAATTGTCCTCCTGCTCCTTGATGGCCTTGAGGGCGAGTTTGGTGGCGGCGATGCGTGTGGACAGGTCGACGGAGGAGACCATTGCGCTAACTGTTTCCATGATCAGGCCCAATACGCATCATGCATACCGAACCGGCTCGGCGCGGATACTCGATCCCGCCTTTCGTCTCCTCTCATAAGGAGACCGGGTGCACCCCAGCCCTCTTAAGCTTGGGATGCACCCGGTTTAATAGCCGAACTTTGCGCGACGCTTGCGGACATATGACATGTCCCTCATAAACGGAATCGTTGGTCGCGCTCAATTCTTTGGTTTCAGGTATTCTCCAGATGTAAAACTGCGCCACAGTTTTACTGGAAATGCTTAGTTCTCCTGAACTGAAACGCCGTTCGGGCCGATATTCATCTCGATCCCCTTCGGTTTGCTTTCCTCGTGCCAGACATAGGCTCCAAGGCCGACAAGGACAACCAGCAGTGCGCCGATGATGAAATAGAGATTGTTGGTCTGCGTCATAGGATGTCTCCCCGTTCGACAATCAGGATCGGGGGCTAAACGCATGAAATAACGCAAGGTTCCGTAAGGGGAAGTATTTTAGACGGCCGTTCGGCGGCGGCGCAGGCTTTCGCGTTTTTCCAGCGCCATGCATCCCCACAATATGCCGAGCAGCAGGAAGAAATGCCGCCAGTGGTCGGTGTCGATGACGTTGCCGATCATCACATGCCCGACGAAGGTCACCCAGGAAATGATGAGGAATGGCTGCCAGGGCCGCTGACGCAGCAGCAGCTTGAAACCGGCGGCAATGGTCCAGCAGATCAGCGTGAGATAGATGACGAAGCCGAACCAGCCATGCGTGGTGAGGCTCTTCAGCCAGATATTATGTTCGGCGGCGGGAAAGATATCGTCGAACACCATGGGGCCGATGCCGAGCGGATGCTCCATCGCCAACAGGAAACCGAGATAGTGGCGGGCAAAACGCCCAAGATGGCCGCCATCATAGGATTGCACCGCCGAGGCGCGGCTGGAGAAAAGGTCGGCGACCTGCTTGAATTGCAGGGCGATGATGACTGCGGCGACCATCAGCGCCGCGGCAACGAGAAACAGCACAAGAATTTTCAGGCGGAATGCCGCCGTCCGCTCCTTCAGCAGCATGACGAAAACCAGAAGGATGGTGGCGAACAGAAACAGGCCCCATGCTGCGCGTGAAAACGACAGGAAAATGCCGAGAGACAGAATCAGAAGGCCGACGATCCGCCACGGCGCATGCATCGCCTTGCCGGAAAGCAGGCCGTAGATCAGGTAAAGCGACGGTGTCACGAGGAAGGGGCCGAAGACGTTCGGATCCTGAAACGCGCCCTTGGCGCGATCGTAAAGGGTAAAGACCTCGAAACCTGGAATGGCGTGAAAATATCCGATGATGCCGAGCAGGGAGGTTATCAGCGCGGCCGCGAGCCAGGCCCGGAAAATCAGCAATAACCGCTGGTGCTTGTCCTCGATGATCGCCGCATAAAAAACAGAGGTCAGCGCCAGAAAGGTCGATACGGCGAGATAAAGCGGTCCCTCATCCAGATTGGCCATGGTGGTGAGCGAAAGATAACCGCCGACATTGAAGGCGAGCAGCAGGCACAAAAGCAGGACGACGGTGCGCGAAAGGCGCAAGCCCAGCAGGAACCAGATGGCCACTTGCCCGACCATCATCAGCTCGTAGGGCGCCGGTTCGGAAATCACGAAGCCGGAAAGAAAAACGCCGAAAGCGATGAAGAACGCGCCGACCAGCCGCATGGCGGCAAGCGGCGCGTCAAAATCCGGTGCGTGCTGGTAACCGGTGTGGGTCAATAGGCGTTTTCCGATTTGAGCAGCCGGATGGGCGTCAGGAACAGGATCTTGAGATCGAGAAACAGCGACCAGTTTTCGATGTAATAAAGATCGTATTCAGTGCGGAACTTGATCTTGTCGCCATGGTCGATCTCACCGCGCCAGCCATTGATCTGCGCCCAGCCGGTAACGCCGGGTTTGACCTTGTGCCGCGCGAAATAATGCTCCACCACCTCGGTGTATTTCAGGTCGCCTGTCTGGGCATGCACGGCGTGCGGGCGCGGCCCGACCAAAGAAAGATCGCCGTGCAGAACGTTGAAAAGCTGCGGCAGCTCATCCATCGAGGATTTCCGCAGGAACCGGCCAACCGGCGTGACGCGCGGATCGTTCTTCGTGACCGCCTTTTTCGCCGTGGGATCGCTGAGTTCCGTGTACATGGAACGGAATTTCCAGACATTGATCGTTTCGTTGTTGAAGCCGTGGCGCTTCTGCTTGAAGAAAATGGGGCCTTTGGAGGTTGTCTTGACGGCGATCGCGGCACCCAGCATCACCGGCCACAGAAGGACGATGCCGATGAGGCTGAAAGTGATGTCGAATATTCGCTTTGCCACCGAATCCCAGTCGCGGATCGGCTTGTCGAACACATCAAGCATCGGCACCGTGCCGACATGGGAATAGGCGCGGGGGCGGAAACGCAATTTGTTGGCATGCGCCGCGATGCGGATATCGACGGGCAGCACCCAGAGCTTGCGCAGGAGCTGGAGGATACGCGCCTCGGCGCTGAGCGGCAGGGCGATGATCAGCATGTCGAGCTTCGTCAGTCGTGCGAACTCCACCAGCTCCGCAAAGGTGCCGAGCTTGGGGTAACCGGCGACGACATCGGGCGAACGCTCGCTTTTCCGGTCGTCGAAAATGCCGCAGATGCGGATATCGTTGTCCGATTGCTGTTCGAGTGAGCGGATGAGGTCCTTGGCGGCATCGCCGCCGCCGACGATGACGGCGCGGCGTTCCATCACGCCGTTGCGGCCCCAGTGACGAATGGCAAAGCCGAGGATCAGCCGTCCGGTGAAAACGGCAATTCCACCCGTTGCATACCAGATGCCGAAGGCCTGCCACGAATGCAGCACCTCGGGGAAAAACAGGAGAAGGAAGCAGGCGATCCCGACGAAGGACAGGCAGACGGCGCCCTGAATGCGGGCGAACATCTTCAACGGCGCGCGCAGCGTCGGAAGCTGGTAACAATCGCCCGCCTGCAGAAGCAGCACGCAGAGTGCTGCACCCAGCACGCCGCTGCCGAAAAACGCGAAAAACGTCTCAAGACCGCGATCGGCGCCAATGCCGTTGACGATGGCCGCGATGACCACAAGCATCGCAAATTCCAGAAGCCGCAACTGGCCAATCACCATGTTTGGCGAATGGTTGCCGGCGCGCAACTGGTTGGCGATCTGCCGGGCAAGCGGATTGAGAACGACGGTTTCGGATGCGGGTGGCTCCCCGGCTTCGCGCTCGGAGATTTTCTTGCGCAACGACGCCAGATCGAATTGCAGTCTTTCCTTGTCAGCCTTGGTCATCGCTTTGGTCCGCACCCTCTAGTGCATCGGTCCGAAAATCGGAATCGATTTTCGACAGGAACGATGCACAACTTCAAAGTGGTAGAGCGTACTTGTCCGTCCGAATGGACGCACGTGCTCTACGAGCAGGAAACTAGCCGAAACATGCTAAGAAACGTTTATGATGAGTTTCTACAGGACGACGGAATATACAATTAAAAATCGTGTTTTTAAAATGTTTCTAGAGCGAAAGCAGGCCGCGATAGAGCTTCATCATGTCACTGGCCATGACCGGTGTTGAAAATTTCGCCTTGAAGCTGTCGGGACGGGGCATCACCCGTTTTGCCCAGTCGTCGTCTTCGGCGTCCTTGACCATGATTTTTGCCAACGCCTCGGCATTTCCGGCCGGAACGAGCGCCTCGCTATCCTCCCCCAGCACCTCGGGAATACCGCCGACATGCGAAGCGATGACGGTTTTCCCGGCTGCGAGCGCTTCCAGCACGATATAGGGCATCGCCTCGGCGCGCGAAGGAACCACCACTGTCGGCGCCAGTTCGAATGCCTGTCTGGCGGGCATGGCGGCATGCATGGAAATCCGCTGCGAAAGCCCCGCCTTGTCGATCATCGAGGCATATTTGTCCCTGTCCGGTCCGTCGCCGACGATCACGCCGGACATGGGCTGGCCGATGCTGCGCTCCATCCTGGCGAAGGCCTGGATGAAGACGTCCGGCCCCTTCAAGTCGCGCAGCATGCCGATATAGAGGAAACGCGCGGCACCCTCGCGGGCGGGCACGGTTTCAAACTCGCTTTCCTGCACGCCGTTATAGATCATCGCGGTGCGGGTGCGCGGTTTGCCGACCTTGGTTTCGTAGGTTTCCTGTTCGAAATTGCAGACGAAACACAGGGCGTCGGTGAAATGTTCCTGAAACCTCTCGATCCGCAGGAACAGCTGTCCTTTAAGGCTCTTGCGGTCGTAATGCAGGCTGCCGCCATGCGGCGAATAGAGGCGGGCTACGCGATACCTGTTTACCCGCAACAATGAGCCGATCAGCCGGGCCAGAGCGCCACCCTTGGCGCTATGCCCGTGCAAAATGTCCGGCCGCAAACTTTTGATATGGTTGTAGGACTTAAAGAGTGCCCACAGGTCGCCGGGGCTGATCGAGCGCTTGATGGGCAGACGGGTCAGTCCCAGATCCAGCATCGGGGCGATCTGTGCGAAAAGCCGTTCCTCGTGCGCGCCGCCGGTGGAGCTGTCACAGAGGATACCGACCTTGTGGCCCTGTTTGACATGTTCTTCGATCAGGTCGCGCACATGGCGGAAGACACCGCCGACGGGGGAGCGGAAACAGTGAATGATGCGCAGGGGAGGGCCGTCATCCGCCATATCAGCCACTCCGTTTTCAGAAGAAGCGTTCGCGTACATAGACCGTATCGCCCGCAAGAATAGGTGCGGTGATCCCGATCCGGCCGGTCATCACCTCGGTATTGATTTTGCGGGTGATGTCGACATCGGCTTGGTTGGCGCGCGGGGTGAAGCCGCCGGCAATGGCGATGGCATTTTGCGCGGTCATGCCGGGCACGTAGGAATATTGGCCGGGACGGCCGACTTCGCCCATGATGAAGACGGGGCGATAACGGTCGATCTCGATGGTCACATCAGGATCGCGCAGATAACCCTGACGCAACTTGGCGGCAATGGCGGCTTCGAGCTGCGGGAGGGTCTTGCCTCGTGCGGGAACCTGACCGACCAGCGGGAAGGCGACGTAACCGGCCTGATCGACCGTATAGGTATTCGTCAACCCGGTCTGCTCGAACACGTTGATGCGCAACCTGTCGCCGCTATCGATGTGATAGGGCTGCAAGGCGACCTCGTGAAAAGCCTTGGGCGCGGGTTGATATGCCGCGCAACCGGAAAGGGCCGTCAGCACGGCAAGCGTCAGTGCGGTGGCATGTCGTGATCCGGCGAGCGGCATCTCATCTGGCTCCGAGTCGAACTATGAGCATTCTTATCGTTCTGTTAGGGTTAATGCGCGGTAAACGGTTGGTCCGAAGGATGGTAATATCGGCTTTATTTCGTCGGCTTCGTCGCAATTAACTGTTGTGTTACCGGAAAGACTTAAACTTCGCGAGAATTGGCCCTCTATATTTGAGCGCCCGAGGTTTATCTCGGTTACGGAGCCCGCATGAACGGCGATCGCATTGATGACAGGGATGTGGATATCGATCTCGCGCGGCTTGTCGCTGCCATATGGCAACGCAAGGGCCGGATAGCGGCCATCACGCTGCTGGCCGGGGGTGCCGCCTTCGTTGTCGCAAGCATGATGTCGCCCGCTTACAAGGGAGAGGCGCGCGTCCTTATCGAATCGCGCGCGGCCTCCTTCGGCGCGTCGCAGCAGTCGAACGCACCCGCCGAACCCGTGCTCGATGAATTGACCATCTCCAGCCAGGTGCAGATCCTGCAATCCGTCGACCTTATCAAGCAGGTCGCGAAAGACATGAAGCTTTATGAGCAGCAAGAGCTTGACCCGGCGGCGCGTCCTTCCCTTGTCTCGAAGCTGCTGGTTGCGGTTGGCCTCAAGAAGGATCCGCTGCAGGTGCCGCCCGAAGAACGGATTCTGAAGGCGTTCCGGGAGAAATTGCAGGTCTATCAGGTTGAAAGCTCGCGCGTCATCACGGTCGAGTTCTCTTCGGAGGACCCGATGCTCGCGGCTGCCATCCCCAATGCGATGATGAAAGCCTATATCGCGCTGCAAAGCGGCGCGAAACTGGACACCAGCACGGAAGCGGCGCGCTGGCTGGAGCCGGAAATCGCCAATCTGCGTGAAAAGGTACGGGATGCGGACAGGAAGGTCGCGGATTATCGCGCTTCGTCCGATATTCTGTCGGCGGGGCAGGGCGAAACGCTTGCCACCCGTCAACTCAGCGATATCTCGACCGAACTCGGTCGTATCCGCGGGGAGAGGGCCAATGCAGAGGCGCGGGCGGAAGGCGTGCGCAATGCACTTTCGAGTGGGCGTCCGCTCGATACCTTTCCGGATGTCGTCGCTTCGCCGATGATCCAGAGATTGAAGGAAAGCGAGGCTGCCATGCGCAGCCAGATTTCCGACCTGTCATCCTCGCTGCTGGAAGGCCATCCGCGCATCAAGGCGCTGCGCAACCAGCTTGACGGCATACAGCGGCAAATCCAGGAAGAGACCCGCAAGGTACTCGCAAGCCTCGAAAACGAGGCCAATGTTTCTCGTTTGCGGGAACGGCAGCTTGTCCAGCAATTGAACGTGCTGAAAACGGAAAGCGTGCGCGCCGGCGAGCAGCAGGTCGGCCTGAACGATCTGGAGCGTGAGGCCTCGGCCCAGCGGCAGCTTCTGGAAACCTATCTCGCCCGGTATCGCGAAGCGACGTCGCGCGCCGGTTCCGTGGATTCCACGCCCGCCGATGCGCGTGTGATCTCGACGGCAGTGGAGCCGCGCGAACCCTATTTCCCGAAGACCGGCGCCATCACCATCGTCGTCACGCTGGCGGCCTTTCTTCTCTCCTGCATCGTCGTCATGCTGGTGGAACTGTTCACCGGGCGGGCGTTGAAGCCGGTCGGCAAAAGCCATGTTCCGCCGCTGTCCGATCCGCCACCGCCTGCAAGAGCGCCTGCCGAAACGGATGAGACTACGGACGAGACCACGGATATGCCGGAACAGCCTCTTCCCGCACGTCACCAGGATGCGCCGCCTGCGGTCCGGGCCATGCCTGCCGCTGCGCGCCAGTCCGTCATCGAAGAGGAACCGCAGATACCGGTCGCGGCCGTCGCTGCGACACCGGCTTTGCCGGTAGAAGACGTAGCGGCTGCGAAAGCGGAAGCTGCGGAAGAAGAGATCGACACCGACGACAATTTCTCGATCGACGCCGTCGCATCTTTCCTCGCCACCCGTCTTGCCAAATCCGTTGCCGCCGTCGTGTCTCCGGCCGGTGATAGCGGTTCGACCACGACCGTCATGCTCGCGCGCGCCCTGTCCGAAATGGGACGGTCCGTCGTTCTCGTCGATATGACGGCGTCGGCCTGTCCGACGCGTCTGATGGCGCCTGAAGCCGGGTTGCCGGGTGTCATGGATCTTCTGGCGGGTGCTGCTGCCTTTGGCGAAACCATTCACGGCGACCGGCTTTCCGACGCCCATATCGTTCCGCGCGGTAATGCGCAGCCGCGCGAGGCCATGCGCGCCATCGACCGCCTGACGATGATCCTCAGCGCGCTTTCCGATGCCTATGATACGGTTCTCGTGGAATGCGGTGCGGTGCAGATATCGAGCCTTGAGAAAATGCTGCGCAATCTGCCGGCGGAAATCATCGTTTCCGTTCCCGGCAATGATGGCGCGATGCTGGAAAAGACCCTGGGCGAACTGGTTTCTCACGGGTACGAGCAGGCATTGCCGATGACCGGCATGCGCAAGCCGGACCGCCTGAGCGCTGCCTGACAGACCGCAGGCGGTAAATCCGCTCAGTCGGTGACGTCTGTGCGGGGCCTGCCGGCGCGGAAACGCTGAATGAAGGCATAGAGCGCCGGATTGGATTTGATCACGCTCTTCGTGCGGGCAATGGCGACATAGGCCGAAGCCGCCGCGCGGCCCTTCAATGTCACCGGCAGGAAAATATCGTGTTGCACGGTGGAAAGAGGACACCAGCTGCGCTTATAGGGCTGGTCGCCGACGCCGAAATCGAAGATCGCGGCTTTTTCGTTGCAAGCCCGCTCGATCATCAGCCAGAACAGCAGTTCGCCGGGGCTGATGTCCTCAACCGCCTCATCGATTGAACCGAACTGGCAGATGACATGGTCCTGCTTGCGCGAAAGGCCTGAAATGGCAGCGATGACGCCTTCGTTTTCGCCATGCAGACGAATGGCGTGCAACTCCAGAAGACTGTCCGTGTCCGTCTCCGGAAACGTCGCAAGATCGTGGAAAAAGTCCTGCACCGATTGATCGCGAAACACATCCGGAATGCCCTGTGAGGCGAAACGGATGGCCTTCTGCCGGAAGAATACCTGCAACAATTCGCATTTTTCCTGGGGTGATCGCGCGATCACATGGCTATAGCCACCTATTTCCCCGGCCCTTCGGCTCTGGATGCGGAATTTCTTTCGCCGTCTTTTGGCGTTGACTTGCCGAAGCGTGCTCTCGAAACTCTCCATCAGGGGAAGCTGGAAGGCCGGGTTCGGGTTTTCAACGGATGCCAGATGCGCGAGCGGGTTGGTTCGGCCGCGCCAGATCAGCGGTATGTTCTGCAAGGCCAGAATATCCGCCCGACCGTGGAGCAGCTTTCGCGCCTCGCGGGCAATGGCCGCCGCCGTCTTATGCCCTGCCTCTTCGGCGAAGGACCGGTCGAAAAGTCCGGTATTGATATTGTTGAAACGGCCGCCGGGAAAACACGCCTTGCGGATGCCGCCTTCCTGAACGATTTCGAGCGGTAGCAGGAAGACCGTCCTGCCGCTCTGCCTGCCGCGAATGATGAGGAGGGGGCTGTCCTGCGTTTGCGCCCAGATGGAACACCAGCCGAACCCCTGATGCAGCGAATTGAGCGGGTCGCTCTCAAGCTGCTCCCAGTCAGAACGGATGGTCGAGGCATCGTCGACGAGATCGATAGCCAGACGATCGGCGCCCCGCCGCTCGATTTGCACGGCGGCTGGTCCCTTACCCTCGCTGACTGTGACCGGCCCCTCAGCCGCCATCCACTCTCTCCGGTTGTTTCGGTGAGACTATACCGTTGAGCGGCAAACAAGAGGTTTATAAAATTTCGACTTCTGGATGTCCCGTGGCAGGCCGGTGCCTATCCCTGCTTTTTGGATCCGGCCATCCATTTGATGACCAGCATGGCGGGCAGTATCCATAAAAGCCCGCTCAGCACGAAGTAGGCAAGATGCACCCACCAGGGCGATTGCGCCAGCGTCGCCGACGCGATAGCCGTCGCTGCCACGGCGTAAACCACAACGAGGCAGATGATGACGATGGTGCCGATGAGCGATCTGAGGCGAGGGTGCATGAAATCTTCCGTAACCGAGCATGTCTCCCAAAAGTGTCATCGGCTTTGGGAAAAAGGCATGTGTAAAACAAAAAAACTAGATCGTCTTGGTGATTCGAAGAAGAGACAGGACGATCTAATGTCTGGCGCGACTATACCGCCGCGACCGGATGCCGCAAACCCTGAGGCCTTGTTTTGTGGTGCCGGTTGGGGCTAATCAACATGACTATATGATGGAGACCTCAAAGATGCGTTCGAGCGGCATGACGATGGCAAATGGTTCTGCGGAAATGGTGGTGGAGGCTGCCCTGCAGAAACAGGAGAAGGACCGCCGCCTGCTGCGCATCTGGCTGCGCGTCGTTCTCTTCACACTCTTCTGTCTCGTTCTTGTCGGTGGCGCGACGCGGCTTACCGAATCCGGCCTGTCGATTACCGAATGGAAGCCGATTCATGGCGCCATTCCGCCCCTTTCCGTCGCCGAATGGGAAGAGGAATTCCAGCTCTACAAGCGTATTCCCCAATATCAGGAAATCAACCGGGGCATGTCGCTCGATGAGTTCAAGACGATCTTCTGGTGGGAATGGGCGCATCGACTGCTTGCCCGCGCCATCGGTCTCATCTTCGCCCTGCCGCTCGCCTTCTTCTGGTTGACCGGCCGCATCGAAAAGCGCCTGCGTCTGTCGCTCATCGGCCTTCTTGGGCTTGGCGGCTTTCAGGGCTTCGTTGGCTGGTGGATGGTGTCATCAGGCCTCGTCAACCGCACGGATGTCTCGCAATATCGCCTTGCCACGCATCTGACGATCGCCTGCCTCATCTTTGCGGGTTGCGTGTGGATATTGCGCGGCCTGTCGCACCATTCGCCCGATGCTGCCAATGAAACGACCGGTCGCCGTTTTGCCGCGCTGCTGACCTTCCTCTGTCTGTTCCAGATTTATCTCGGTGCGCTGGTGGCGGGGCTGAATGCCGGCCTGTCCTACAATACCTGGCCGCTGATGGACGGTTCGCTGGTGCCTGGCGATCTTTTCCTGCAACAGCCCTGGTGGATCAACCTGTTCGAAAACCCGAAGACGGTGCAGTTCGTCCATCGCCTTGGGGCCTACACCCTGTTTGCCGCCACGCTGTGGCACATGGTATCCCTTGCCAGCGCCGTGCCCGGCACGCCGCATGCCCGCCGCGCCGTGTTGTTCTTCGTGCTGATCACCATTCAGGCGGCGCTCGGCATCACCACGCTTCTGATGCATGTCGATATTCATGTGGCGCTCGCCCATCAGGGCATGGCACTGATCGTGCTCGGTTTTTCGGTCGCCCACTGGCGCGGTTTCATCGGCGAATATCCGGCTCCGGTCGCGGTTGAGGTCAGGGATTGAAAGTCCCTAAAACTGCTTCAGAACGGTGTTGATGGCCGCCGCGACGGCCAGTTCGTCGTCGCGTTCTTGCACGTTGCCGTCTTCTTCATGCCACGCCGCCGAAAGGCAGCCATAAGCGAAGGCATATCGCAGAAGCACCCGTTCGTCGCGTTTGAGCGTCTTTGCGAAAATCGCCGCCATGGAGGCAATGCGCGCTTCGCTTCGCGTCAGGTCGAAGCGGTCGAGCGGGTTGGAAAACATGTTGGCGACATCAAGTGCCGCATCGCCGATCAGGCCAGCCGGGTCGATGACGATCCAGCCGCGCGCACTGCGCATGATGTTTTCGTGATGTAGATCGCCGTGCAGCGGCCTGATATCGCTTTGGCGGCCGATAAGCTCCTGCGCGAGCGTAGCGCCCTCGATATAGAGGCTGTCCGCACCGTCATCACGGTCCTGTTTGGCTTTACGGAACAGGCTTTGGAAATATCGCGGTAGTGTCAGCAGGCTTGTCGGCGGCGTCTGTGTTGACGGCCGGTGATAGTGCAGGAGAACATCGGCGGCGATTGCGGTCGCGGCATCGTCGTCACCATCCCGGAACAGCACGTCGCGTAAGGTTTCCGTGCCGGCATGTTCCATCAGGAGAATATCGTCGGAGCGGTCGAGCAGCTTCACGCAGCCGATACCCGCCCGCCATTCAATGAAATCCGCGCCGCGCAGGCTGTCTTTCAGAACCTTGTGTTTCAGCGCCTTGGCGACGGCAACGGAACCATCGCCAAGTCTGACTTCGTAAACCACCCCGGCCGGCGTATCGGCAATCTGTTCTGCGGCCTCGATATTCCACGAGGCCGGAAAAGCGGGGATGGCCAATCTCATGCAGACAGCATCAGTTCCATGTTCTGGACAGCTGCACCGGATGCGCCCTTGCCGAGATTGTCGAGCAACGCCACGAGATTGATGTGTTCGCCGCCCGGCGTGCCGAAGACGAACAGCTTCATCGTGTCCTTGCCCGCCAGTTCCTCGGCATCGATACGCGAAAGCCCCTTGCTCTCGGCAAGCGGAACGACGCTGACGATGTCCTGTCCGGCATAGTGCGCGGAAAGTGCGGCATGCACGGTCTCGATGGTCGTGCCTTCGCTAAGGTCGGCTGCGAACAGCGGAACCTGCACGATCATGCCCTGCGGGAAACGTCCGACGGAGGGCGCAAACAGCGGCGCACGGTCGAGCTGGCCATGGATGGTCATCTCAGGAACGTGCTTGTGCGCGAGCGTCAGGCCGTAGAGGAAGTTGTTGGCGCTGATCGCATCGTCCCGGCTCTGGTCTTCCATCTGCGCAATCATCTGCTTGCCGCCACCGGTATAACCGGAGACCGCATTGACGCTGACGGGATAACCGTCCGGCAGGATGCCGCTAGCGCGCAGCGGACGCAGCAGGCCGATCGCGCCAGTCGGGTAGCAGCCCGGATTGGCGACGAAGCGGGCGGAACGAACCTTTTCGCCCTGTTCCTTGTCCATTTCGGCAAAACCGTAAGCCCAGTCCTTGTGGACGCGATAGGCGGTCGAGGTGTCGATGATGCGGACATTGTTGTTGCCGGCCACCATGGAGACGGCTTCCCGGGAAGCATCGTCCGGCAGGCAGAGGATCGAAATGTCGGCGTTGTTGAGCATATCCTCGCGAATAGCGGCGTTGCGACGCTCGGCTTCGGGAATGGACAGCAATTCGATATCGCGGCGACCAGCAAGGCGCGTGCGGATCTGCAGACCCGTTGTGCCGTGTTCGCCATCGATGAAGATCTTCGCTGTCATGTCCTTGTCCTGACTTTTCAAAGGGTTGTGGAGGTAATTGGAATCAGTTCTGCAAGTGCCATTTTTTACTGTCAGCCAGCCTTCGCCAGCCGTTCGGCACGCAGGCCAAGCATATACATCGCAACGGTGGCTCCGGCAATGGCGGTAATATCCGCATGGTCGTAAGCCGGCGCGACTTCCACCACATCGGAACCGCGAATATCGAGCTGGCCAAGCCCGCGCAGGACGGACAATATCTTGGCGCTGGTCGGCCCACCGGCGACAGGCGTGCCGGTTCCGGGCGCGAAGGCGGGATCGAGGCAATCGATATCGAAGGTGAGATAGACCGGTATGCCTGCCGTGTGCTTGACGATCAGCGAGGCTATGTCGCTTGCCCGCATTTCCTCCACCTCATAACCGTGGAGAATGCGGATGCCGAAATCCTCCGGCGCATGGGTGCGGATGCCGATCTGGATCGAGCGGTCTGGATCGATCAGGCCGTCGCGCACGGCGCGCGCCACGAAGGAACCGTGGTCGATGCGTTTGCCGTCGTCGAACCATGTGTCCTGATGCGCATCGAAATGCACCAGCGCCAGCGGGCCATGTTTGGCCACATGCGCCTTCAGAAGTGGCCATGTGATGAAATGGTCGCCGCCGAGCGTCAGCAGATAATCGGTCTTGGAGATGATTTTGCGCGCTTCCTTTTCGATTGCCTCAGGCGTTTTCCAGTGATTGCCATAGTCGAGCAGACAGTCGCCGTAATCGATCGTCGGCATATGGGCGAAGAGATCGCGCGCGAAGGGATATTGCGGGTCGTTATCGAAGATCGCGGAGGCGCGGCGGATCGCCTGCGGCCCGAAGCGTGCGCCCGGCCGGTTGGACGTTGCCGCATCGAAGGGGACGCCCCAGATGGCGGTCGATACGCCCTTGAGGTTCTTGGTATATTTACGCCGCATGAAGGAGAGGACGCCCGCATGGGTGGGGTCGGTCGCAGCCGATGTCAGCGTTGCGGCGGTGAAGGCGTGGTCGATGGTTTTGGACGGCATTGATCACCTCGTTGCGGACTGTGAGGTGAGGGTGCTGTCTTCTCTTCAAAAAAACAAGGGAGCAAAACAACGAAAAAAGGCGGAGCCGAAGCCCCGCCTTTCGAAGGTATATTGCACCAGTAAGCGATTAGCGCTTGGAGAACTGGAACGAACGGCGGGCCTTGGCCTTACCGTACTTCTTACGCTCGACAACGCGGCTGTCGCGGGTCAGGAAGCCACCCTTCTTCAGAACAGCGCGCAGGCCCGGTTCGAAGTAGGTGAGAGCCTTGGACAGACCGTGACGAACGGCACCGGCCTGACCGGACAGACCACCACCGGCAACGGTGGCGATGATGTCGAACTGGCCCGTGCGTGCAACGGCAACGATCGGCTGCTGAAGGATCATCTGCAGAACCGGACGTGCGAAATACGTGGTGAAATCGCGGCCGTTGATGATGATCTTGCCAGAACCCGGCTTTACCCATACGCGGGCAACGGCGTTCTTGCGCTTGCCGGTCGCGTAGGAGCGGCCGAGAGTGTCAACCTTGCGGACGTGCACGGGAGCCGAAGCTTCCGATGCCGGGGCGAGGTCTTTCAGAGAGGAAAGATCGGCCATTATCAGGCGCTCCTTACGTTCTTCTTGTTGAGCACGGCCACGTCGAGAACGACCGGCTGCTGTGCTTCGTGCGGGTGGTTCGAGCCGGCGTAAACGCGCAGGTTCTTCATCTGGCGACGGCCGAGCGGGCCGCGCGGAATCATGCGCTCGACGGCCTTTTCAACGACGCGCTCCGGGAAGCGACCTTCGATGATCTGGCGAGCCGTACGCTCCTTGATGCCACCCGGGTGACCGGTGTGCCAGTAGTACTTCTTGTCGGAGTACTTGTTGCCGGTGAAGGCAATCTTTTCCGCGTTGATAACGATGACGTTGTCGCCATCATCAACGTGGGGGGTGTAGGTGGCCTTATGCTTGCCGCGCAGGCGGGTAGCAATGATGGTGGCGAGGCGACCAACAACGAGGCCTTCGGCGTCGATGATGACCCACTTCTTCTCCACCTCAGCAGGCTTCTGAACGAAAGTAGACATAGGTTTCACTCTCTAACGTGGACCCGTCATCCTCTTTTTGAATAGAGCATACGGGCGTTTCTTGTTGCTTGGTTTGGTCGCATGGAAGGCGACCGCAAATGACCATATTCCGTTTGGAATCCGATCTGGCGCGCTTATACGGTGTAGCTGCGGAAGCGTCAATATGACGGTTTTGGCTGATCGTAAAAATAAACCAATAAAAACAATATGTTATTAATGTGGTATTATTTTACCCCACTAATCTGGTCCGTTTTATCCCAGTCGCATGACCAGAACGCCCGCCGCGATGATGCCACCGGCGAGATAACGCCAGATGCTGGCGCGTTCTTTCAGGATCACGACGGAGATCACCAGAGCGAAGAGAATGGAGGTTTCCCGCAGCGCCGCGACGACTGCGACGGGGGCCTTGGTCATGGCATAGAGCGCCAGCCCGTAGGAGAGAATGGAGCCGCCGCCGCCGATCAGGCCACGCCACCAGTTTCGCTGCACATGTCGTGCGACGGCGCTTACGCCACGTTGGTAAAAGGCAAAACCGAAAAGCAGCACAGGCGGCAGAAGCGACATCCACAGCGTATAGGAAATCGCATTGCCGGAAAGCCTTGCGCCGACACCATCGACGAAGGTGTAGGAGGCGATCACGAAGGCATTGATAAGCGCAAGGATGATTGCCTTGCCGCCGCCGCGCCGCGCTTCGAAGGCAAGCGTCAATATGCCGCCGGAAATGATGGCGATCCCGGCAAGCGCAAGCGGGCTTAGAACCTCGCTCAGGAAAAGGCTGCTCGTCGCCGCGACAATCAGGGGCGCGACGCCGCGCATGACGGGATAAACAAGGCCGATATCGCCGATCGTATAGGCAGCGGCGACAAGGCGAAAATAGGCAAATTGCAGAAAAGCCGAGGCGATGAGGAACGGAATGGCCACCGGCGCGGGAAACGGCAGGAAGGGCAGGAACGGTAACGAGCAGGCCGCGGCCCCCGCCGCGATCAGCGAGGCGTCCAGCGATTTGTCGGATCCGGATTTTACCAGCGCATTCCATCCGGCATGCAGTATCGCGCCCAGAAGCACCAGAATAAGAATGTCAAATGTCACAATAGAGACTCGCTCGCGGGCTACTCTGGGCAACCTACAGCATCGGCTTGAAAACCGGAATCCATTTTCGATGGTGGCGATGCGAGGCGCCGATCCTGCTGCGCAGGCCGCGATCGCTTTACGGATTATGACGCGCGTTAAATTTCGGGTTGGTGCCTGTTGCGAGGTGAAGTGGACGGCTTTGCCTGAGCTGGTATGCGCCGCTGCTCATGATTTCATCAGCAAGACGGATGCGTCGATGTCTGGCGCACAGCTTGTGGTTTCGTTACGGAGCCTATTTTTCGAAAAATGCCACCGGTTTCGGCGACAATTCCCGCTCAAAATCCCCCGTATTTCACAGGGAGAGGTGTATCAATTTATTGATGACACCTTTGCCAAAAATGAAAAGAAGTTTCAATTCATTACTGAAGCGTTGACTGCAACGTTGCAGTTTTGCCTATGGTTTGATTTGCAGAATAACTTTCTGAAAATTAGGTGTGGCTAATTAATCGGTGAACGGAATGAAAACAAACAGGAGACGAAGGGCGCATGATATGCACGCAAATGTTGTTTTAGCAAGTATTCCCCCAAATAACCGTCTTTTGAGAACTGGACAAAAATACTCAATACAACGGTGGTCGGGGTGTTTTTGTGAAATCATTTTGCGCAGGCGACACCGTGCGGTGACGGGGTGTTGAACCCGCCATGTTCAGTATTTTCAATCGGGCAGGGGTTCAAGAGAACGATGTCGCTTCCTAGATTGAGAATGACAGCCGCAAAAAAGCGGTGCCAAAAACGCTTTTGTTGATTTATGCGGGAGACGCGATGCTCGCGGGCTGTCAAGCGTTGGACCGCGCCGGAGAACCTTAAACCGCACGATATGCCAGAGGGAGAAGTTGACATGCAGCATGATACTTATGAGCCGGATTACCTCAGAAAAATCCTGACGGATGTCAGGACCATCGCACTGCTTGGCGCGTCTCCCAACCCGGACCGGCCGAGCCATGGCGTCATGCGTTTTCTCTTGTCCAAGGGTTACCGTGTGTTCCCGGTCAATCCCGGTCAGGCGGGCAAGGAGATATTGGGGCAGAAGGTCTATGCCCGGCTCGCCGATATTCCCGAACCTGTCGACATGGTCGACGTGTTCCGGGCACCGGAATATTTGTCGGCGATTGTCGAAGAGGCGATATTGCTGCCCGAGCGGCCATCGGTGATCTGGGGCCAGCTTTCCGTCAGGGATGACAATGCCGCCGCCAAGGCGGAGGCCTACGGCATGAACGTGGTGATGGACCGTTGCCCCGCAATTGAGTATCCGCGTCTCAATATTGTGCGATAGTTAGCACACATTGGACTTATCATTTGGCGGCAAGCCATTATGATCCCTCCAAAATAGCATTGGAGGAAACATCATGCCGAGCAGCAATCCCGGGTTTTCAACGCTGGCCGTCCATGCGGGCGCACAGCCAGACCCGACCACCGGCGCGCGCGCGACGCCGATCTACCAGACGACGGCCTTTGCCTTCCGTGACGCCGATCACGCCGCCGCCCTGTTCGGATTGAAAGAGTTCGGCAATATCTACACACGCATCATGAACCCCACCCAGGCGGTTCTGGAAGAGCGCGTGGCGGCGCTTGAGGGCGGTACGGCAGCGCTTGCCGTCGCATCCGGTCACGCCGCGCAATTGCTGGTCTTCCACACGTTGTTGCAACACGGCGATAATTTCGTCTCCGCCCGCCAGCTTTATGGCGGCTCCATCAACCAGTTCGGTCACGCCTTCAAGGGCTTCGACTGGCAGGTGCGCTGGGCCGACGCGGCCGATCCGGCCAGTTTCGAACGGCAGATCGATGACCGCACCCGCGCCATCTTCATCGAAAGCCTCGCCAATCCCGGTGGCACATTCGTGGATATTGCCGCGATTGCCGATGTCGCTCACCGGCATGGCCTGCCGCTCATCGTCGACAACACGATGGCCAGCCCCTATCTGTTGCGGCCGCTGGAGCATGGCGCGGATATCGTGCTGCATTCGCTGACGAAATTCCTCGGCGGCCACGGCAATTCCATGGGCGGTATCATCGTTGACGGTGGAACCTTCGACTGGTCGGCGACCGACAAATACCCGGCGCTGTCGCAGCCGCGGCCGGAATATTCAGGCGTCGTGCTGCACCAGACCTTCGGCAATTTCGCTTTCGCCATCGCCTGCCGCGTTCTGGGCTTACGCGATCTTGGCCCGGCGATCTCGCCCTTCAATGCCTTCCTCATCCTCACTGGCATAGAAACCCTGCCGCTGCGCGTTCAGCGCCACTCGGACAATGCGCTCGCCGTTGCCAAATGGCTGAAGGCGCATCCGAAGGTTGGCTGGGTGCATTATGCGGGGTTGGAGGACAGCGACAACTACGCCATCCAGCAACACTATTCGCCAAAGGGGGCGGGGTCCGTCTTCACCTTCGGCATCAAGGGTGGTTATGCCGCCGGCAAGGCGCTGGTGGAAGGCCTGCAACTCTTCTCGCATCTCGCCAACATCGGCGATACGCGCTCTCTGGTCATCCATCCGGCCTCCACCACCCATGCGCAGCTGACGCCGGAACAGCAGACGGCAGCAGGTGCCGGGCCGGATGTGGTGCGCCTGTCGATCGGCATCGAAGATGTCAAGGACATCATCGCCGATCTAGAACAATCGCTCGCGAAGCTCTGAGAGACCGGGGTCGTCATGACGAATTTTCTGTCGTTCGAAGATACACAGACCGCTGCGGACGATAATGTTTCCGTCGAGGTGGAGCACAGTGCGCCCGCGCCGGAGAGGTTGATTTCCGGCGACCCCAGATTCACCACATGGAACCTGGAGGAAGCGCCGGGCGGCATCTATGCCGGTATCTGGCAATCGACCCCCGGCAAATGGCGGGTGGTCTATGACGAATGGGAATATTTCAACATTCTCGAGGGTCACTCGATCCTGACCGAGGATGGCGGAACCCCGCGCGACCTGAGAGCGGGCGACAGGCTGATCCTGCGGCCGGGATTCAAGGGCACCTGGGAGGTCGTCGAAACGACCCGCAAGGATTATGTCATCCGGCTTTAGTGGCCGGATGATTTTTATACGTCCACCGCCGGGAAAAGGTCATTTCCGGCGTGGCCGTCACCAGCTGAGATCGAGCCGTTCCAGACCGTGGAAATGATAGACGTCCTTGACCCTGGGCGGCTCGGCAATCTTCAGGCCCGGCAGGCGCTTGAAAAGCAGCGGCAAGGCGAGGTTCAGCTCCAGCCTCGCCAGCGGCGCGCCGATGCAGAAATGGATGCCGGCGCCGAAGGATACGTTGGCGCCTTCGTTTCGGTCAGGCCTGAAGGCCAGCGGATCGGAAAATTTCGTCGGATCGAGATTGGCCGCTGCGAGAATGAGGCTGACCTTGTCGCCGCGTTTGAATTCTACGCCGTCGATCTCGACCGGTTCCAGAACCCAGCGCTGGAAGATATGGACGGGCGCACAGATGCGCAGCGTCTCCTCCACCGTGCGTTCCGTGGCCGTCTCGTCGTGGAACAGGGTGTCGGGGGAAATGCCGCTTTCCAGAATGATGCGCACGGAATTGCCGATCTGGTGCACGGTCGCTTCGTGGCCGGCGTTCAGGAGCACGATGGTGGTGGAGATCAACTCGTCGTCGGTGAGATACTGGCCCTTGTGTTCCGTGTGGATCATGTGGCTCAGCAGATCGTCCTTCGGCTCCGCCCGCCGCTCAGCAATCACGCTGCGCACATAGTCTGAGAATTCATGCGCGGCCTTGTCGGCCAGAAGCTCGTCTTCGGGCGTGCGCTTGAACATGTACATGCCGACATAGGCATGCGACCATTTCAGAAGCTGTGGCCCCATCTCCTCGGGAATGCCGATCATCCGCGCGATCATCGTTACCGGAATGATGTCGGCATATGAGGCTAGCAGTTCCGTCTCGCCGTTCCGCTCGAAGGCGTCGATCAGCCGATTGGCGAGTTCCTCGATTTCCGGCTTCATCTTGTCGACATGCCGCGAAACGAAGGCACGGTTGATGAGCGTGCGCAGCCGCGTATGTTCCGGTGGTTCCAGTTCCAGAAGCGAATGCTGCTCGGCGGCGTCGAAATGCTTCACATGCTCGAGCGGCTCTGCAAGGCCGATTTCCTCACGGCTCGCGACATGCAGGATCTGCCGTCCGAACCGGCGGTCGCGCAGAAGGGCGCTGACATGGTCGTATCCGGTGAAGAACCATTGCCGCTGCTCTTCCCAGTAGAAGGTAGGACATTGGGCATGCAGGGCGGCATAGACCGGGTTCGGATCGTTGTAGAAGGCCGGGTCGCGGGCATTAAGGGAAACACGGCGCGTGGCGGTATCGATTTTGAGAAAGGGAAATGTCGCTGTCATACCTATGGTTTAGTCCGCGTGCGGTGGTTTGGGAAGGGCGTGAAAAAGCCCCCGCATGTGTTTCTCTGTGTGTCCCTGAGTGGTGATACCGTCAACGGCTGGCGATGACGGCTATCCGGTTCAGCGCCGCAACCTGCCGATCGGCATTGTTGTCCATCGGGTTTTCGTCCCGGTCCGGGGAGGGGACGACGACATTGGCCGAATTGACGTGGATCACGGTCCGGTTGCGGCCGGCCTTCTTTGCGGCGTAAAGCGCGCGGTCGGCCTCCGTCATCATCAGGTTCAGGTCCGCATCCTTGATCATGGCTTCGGATATGCCGACGCTGGTCGTGACCTCGATGCCTTCGCCGCGCGAACTGATCTTCGAAAGGCGCAGATTGCTGCGGATGGCTTCCGCAAGCGTCACCGTGCTGGAAGGGCTTTCCACTTCGGCGACCAGCGCGAATTCCTCGCCGCCCATTCTGACGAAAAGGCCACGATCGCCGATCACGCGCTGCGCGATATTACAGAAATGCACGAGCACCGCATCGCCGGACTGATGGCCGTATCTGTCGTTGATCTTCTTGAAATGGTCGATATCGAACAGCACCAGCGCCACGTAACGGCTGGAGGCCGCCGACCGCTTCTTGATGCGCTCGAATTCTTCCAGCAGACCGCGCCGGTTGAGAACGCCGGTGAGGTGGTCTGTCATGGCAAGCCGGTGCAGGCGGGTTTCCGTATCTTCCATGATGATCTTGGCGCTGATCATGATGATGGCCGTGAAGCCGAGCATGCCGGAAATGGAGAGCGCCGATGTCATGGGAATGGCATTGGGAATCGCGGCATTGGCCGGGATGACGATGGATGCGACGAGCGCTCCGGCAAAAGCCTGCAGGATCAGGATCGTGGCCAGTACCTTCCGGCTGCGTGATGCGCGCGCCCTGTTGGCTAGAAGGACGCCGGCGAGCATGAAATAGCCCGTGGCCGCGCTGGCATGATAAAGCAGGATGCGGGCGACCATGTCTTCGCGCACGGGTGGCACGAACATTCCGGCGACCCACAGCAGGGCCGGAATTGCAATCCAGCCACCGAGTTTACGCTGCTCGAAACACAAGAGGCCCGCGAGCCAGAAACCGAAGGCGGAAAGCGCCAGCGTATTGCCGACCTGAATGGACAGAAAACTGGAAATATCTCCGCGAAACGCCACCATGACAGTGCCGAAGCCTGTGGCGAGGAAACCGGCGGCGAAATAGAGATTATGCCGGCGGGAAGGGCGGTGCAGCCACAGCGTTCCCAAAAGCACGGCAAGGGTGAACGTCTCCGCCGCCCATAATAACGTGCTCGTCTTTGCATCCAGCATTGCAAAATCCTATCTGCGCCATCATGCGGTAAAAGCGGGTCCTTTCGCACAAGGTGCGTTATGCCCGCTGGAATTGTTGAGCTGCCATTTCGCCCGGATGGGGCCATCCCCTGACGGGAACCGGAAATTCGCTGGCCAGTATCAGCAGCAAATACTAACGAGTTCTTGCCGGTGAGAAGTTATATCTGTGCATGGCGGGCGATTTTTGCCCTCGTCGCGTGTCATAGTAAAAAAATGGTGGCGGTGAGGGAAAGAGGCCTGAGCAGCCCGCCCGGTTCGAAAGCGCCGCCAACGTCGGGCCTCACGGCCTGCAAACGCTGTTGAGCCGTTAAGGATATGCGGCTTCGTGTCTTGAAGTACGGGGCAGGGACACTCTATGTAGGGAGAATGAAGGTTAGAAGTGATTCCGGAGCGGTTTTCCGCGAAGGGCAGAGTTTGACAAAGGACGGACATGAAAAATCCAGTTGATACCGCCATGGCTCTGGTGCCGATGGTCGTAGAGCAGACCAATCGCGGCGAACGCTCCTATGACATATTTTCCCGTCTTCTCAAGGAACGCATCATTTTCCTCACCGGTCCGGTGGAAGACCAGATGGCCTCGCTCGTCTGCGCGCAGCTGCTTTTCCTCGAGGCTGAAAACCCGAAGAAGGAAATCGCGCTCTATATCAATTCGCCGGGTGGCGTCGTGACCGCCGGCATGGCGATCTACGATACGATGCAGTTCATCCGCCCTGCTGTCTCGACGCTTTGCGTCGGCCAGGCCGCATCCATGGGTTCGCTGCTTCTGGCCGCCGGCGAAAAGGGAATGCGCTTTGCAACCCCGAACGCCCGCATCATGGTGCACCAGCCCTCCGGCGGTTTCCAGGGACAGGCTTCGGATATCGAGCGTCACGCCCGCGACATCATCAAAATGAAGCGTCGCCTGAATGAAGTCTACGTGAAGCACACCGGCCGCACGCTGGAAGAGGTTGAAAAAACCCTTGATCGCGACCACTTCATGGATGCAGACGAGGCGAAGGACTGGGGTGTGATCGACAAGATCCTGACCTCGCGCCAGGAAATGGAAGGCGCCGCCGCGAATTAAGGCGCGACGCTTTTTGACGTTTGTTTGACCCCGCAAAGTCATTTCGGGGCTTTCAACCGCAACAGAAAGCGATATTAGTGTATATAAAGGCTGTGTTGAATTTTTATGACGTGGCCTTTGGTTTGATGGGGAATTCGTTGCAGCCGGTTATCAGCTCATGTATCTGATACCGGTTAGTACCCCGGGAAACGAGGCGGATACGGCGATGCACCCCAAGGGCGGCCGTATCGGCGGGCGGTAAGTTGACCGCGATCCGTTTGGCGGACCTGCGGCGTGCTGGAAGGAAAGAGATATGAGCAAAGTCAGCGGCAGCAACGGCGGCGACTCTAAAAATACACTCTATTGTTCATTCTGCGGCAAGAGCCAGCACGAAGTCCGGAAACTCATTGCCGGACCGACGGTATTCATCTGCGATGAATGCGTCGAATTGTGCATGGACATCATCCGCGAGGAGAACAAGACGTCGATGGTGAAGTCGCGCGAGGGTGTTCCCACCCCGCAGGACATCATCAAGATCCTCGACGAATATGTCATCGGCCAGAAGCAGGCGAAGAAGATCCTGTCGGTGGCCGTTCACAACCATTACAAGCGCCTCGCGCACGCCTCCAAGAATGGCGATGTCGAGCTTGCGAAGTCGAACATCATGCTCGTCGGTCCGACGGGTTGCGGCAAGACCTATCTTGCCCAGACGCTCGCCCGCATCATCGACGTTCCCTTCACCATGGCGGACGCAACGACGCTGACCGAAGCCGGTTATGTCGGCGAGGACGTGGAAAACATCATCCTGAAGCTGTTGCAGGCTGCGGATTACAATGTCGAACGCGCTCAGCGCGGCATCGTCTATATCGACGAAGTCGACAAGATTTCCCGCAAGTCGGACAACCCGTCCATCACGCGCGACGTGTCGGGCGAGGGCGTTCAGCAGGCGCTTCTGAAGATCATGGAAGGCACGGTCGCTTCCGTTCCGCCGCAGGGCGGTCGCAAGCATCCGCAGCAGGAATTCCTGCAGGTGGATACGACCAACATCCTGTTCATCTGCGGCGGCGCGTTTGCCGGCCTCGACAAGATCATCTCGGCCAGGGGTGAAAAGACCTCGATCGGCTTCGGTGCGACCGTCAAGGCGGAAGACGATCGCCGCGTCGGCGAAGTGCTGCGCGAACTGGAGCCGGAAGATCTGGTGAAGTTCGGCCTCATCCCGGAATTCATCGGCCGTCTGCCGGTTCTGGCGACGCTGGAAGACCTCGACGAGGATGCACTGATCCAGATCCTGTCCGAGCCGAAGAACGCGCTGGTCAAGCAGTACCAGCGCCTGTTCGAGATGGAAGATGTGGAACTGACATTCCACGAGGACGCCCTGCGCGAGATCGCCAAGCGGGCGATCACCCGCAAGACGGGTGCCCGCGGTCTGCGCTCGATCATGGAAAAGATCCTCTTGGATACCATGTTCGAACTGCCGACGCTGGAAGGCGTGCGCGAAGTGGTGATTTCCAACGATGTCGTCAGCGGCATCGCTCGCCCGCTCTACATCTATGCGGATCGTCAGGAAGAAAAGGCCAACGTTTCGGCTTGATTGGCTGATCCGTCGCTTTGATCAATTCGGAAGGCCCGCACCCGTGCGGGCCTTTTCCGTTGTGCCAGGTGCGAAACTTGCAGCTAACTTGGCGGAACCCGATTTTGCGTTTGGAGCGGATTGCGCTTTGCTGATAAAGTCTTAAAACTGATTTGCAGCGCGATATGACGGAAATGTGAATTACCGTTGGCGACCCGGTTCCTGATCCTTGGGGATAACCGGAAATGTCGGAGTAATAGCCGGCGCTGGATTTTGTTTGAATTTCACGGCCGTGCCGGTGCGCGGGGTCGTCTCTTCCGGTGACTTGAAATCGGTGTTTCGAAACTCCACTTTCAGTCTCGAGAAATGAATATGCCGGACGCCCCAAGATGTTCGGCAAAGTGTCCCGAAAGGGACCATGAAAGGAAATGATATGACGAACATCACGTCTGCGGCATCCGGCGGTATCTATCCGGTACTTCCCCTGCGCGACATTGTCGTTTTCCCGCATATGATCGTTCCCCTGTTCGTCGGGCGGGAAAAATCCATTCGCGCGCTCGAAGAGGTCATGGGCTCGGACAAGCAGATCATGCTTGTCACCCAGATCAACGCGAGCGATGACGATCCGGCTCCGGACGCCATCCACAAGGTCGGCACGGTCGCCAATGTTCTCCAGCTGCTGAAGCTTCCCGACGGTACCGTGAAGGTGCTGGTGGAAGGTAAGGGCCGCGCACAGATCGACGCCTATACCGACCGCGAGGATTTCTACGAGGCGTCTGCGACGCCGCTGCAGGAACCTGCCGAAGATCCGGTCGAGATCGAGGCGCTGTCGCGTTCCGTCGTTTCGGAATTCGAGAGCTATGTGAAGCTCAACAAGAAGATTTCGCCCGAGGTTGTCGGCGCTGCCGGCCAGATCGACGATTATTCGAAGCTGGCCGACACGGTTGCTTCGCACCTGTCGATCAAGATCACCGAAAAGCAGGAAATGCTGGAAACCGTCAGCGTGAAGCAGCGGCTTGAAAAAGCGCTCGGCTTCATGGAAGGCGAAATTTCCGTGCTGCAGGTCGAGAAGCGTATCCGCTCGCGCGTCAAGCGCCAGATGGAGAAGACGCAGCGCGAATATTACCTGAACGAACAGATGAAGGCGATCCAGAAGGAACTCGGCGACGGCGAAGACGGCCGTGATGAGATGGCCGAACTGGAAGAGCGCATCGCCAAGACGAAGCTCTCCAAGGAAGCCAAGGAAAAGGCTGAAGCGGAGATGAAGAAGCTTCGCCAGATGAGCCCGATGTCTGCGGAAGCAACCGTCGTGCGCAACTATCTGGACTGGCTGCTCAGCCTGCCCTGGGGCAAGAAGTCGAAGGTCAAGGTCGACCTTAACAGCGCCGAGGCGATCCTCGATCAGGATCATTTCGGTCTCGACAAGGTCAAGGAACGCATCGTCGAATATCTGGCCGTGCAGGCGCGCGCCACCAAGATTCGTGGCCCGATCCTGTGCCTCGTCGGTCCTCCCGGCGTCGGCAAGACTTCGCTCGCCAAGTCGATCGCCAAGGCGACCGGCCGCGAATATGTGCGTATGGCGCTGGGTGGTGTGCGTGACGAGGCGGAAATCCGCGGTCATCGTCGTACCTATATCGGCTCCATGCCGGGCAAGATCGTTCAGTCGATGAAGAAGGCCAAGAAGTCCAACCCGCTGTTCTTGCTCGATGAAATCGACAAGATGGGCATGGATTTCCGTGGCGACCCGTCGTCGGCTTTGCTGGAGGTTCTCGATCCGGAACAGAACTCCACCTTCATGGACCACTACCTTGAAGTGGAATACGACCTGTCCGACGTGATGTTCGTGACCACGGCCAACACGCTGAACATTCCGGGCCCGCTGATGGACCGTATGGAAGTGATCCGCATCGCCGGTTACACGGAAGACGAAAAGCGCGAAATCGCTAAGCGTCATCTGCTGCCGAAGGCGATCAAGGAGCATGCCCTGCGTCCGGAAGAGTTCTCGGTTAGCGATGACGCTCTGATGATCGTGATCCAGCAATACACCCGCGAGGCGGGCGTGCGCAGCTTCGAGCGCGAGCTGATGAAGCTTGCACGAAAGGCCGTGACCGAGATCATCAAGGGCAAGGTCAAGTCCGTGGAAGTCACCGCAGCCAACGTTCCGGATTATCTGGGCGTTCCGCGGTTCCGTCACGGTGAGGCCGAGCGCGAGGATCAGGTCGGTGTCGTCACCGGTCTGGCGTGGACGGAAGTCGGCGGTGAGCTGCTCACCATCGAAGGCGTGATGATGCCGGGCAAGGGCCGTATGACGGTTACCGGCAACCTCAAGGAAGTGATGAAGGAATCCATCTCGGCAGCGGCATCTTATGTCCGTTCGCGCGCCGTGGACTTCGGCATCGAGCCGCCGCGTTTCGACAAGAGCGATATCCACGTTCACGTTCCGGAAGGTGCGACCCCGAAGGACGGTCCGTCCGCCGGCGTTGCCATGGCCACCGCCATCGTCTCCATCATGACCGGCATCCCGGTCTCGAAGGATGTGGCGATGACGGGTGAAATCACCCTGCGTGGTCGCGTGCTGCCGATTGGCGGCCTGAAGGAAAAGCTGCTTGCCGCGCTTCGCGGCGGCATCAAGAAGGTGCTGATCCCGGAAGAAAACGCCAAGGATCTGGCGGATATTCCTGATAATGTGAAGAACGAGATGGAGATCATCCCGGTTTCGCGCATGGGTGAAGTCATCAGGCACGCGCTGCTTCGCATGCCCGAGCCCATCGAGTGGGACGGCAGCATCGAAACACCCGTTATCGCCACGGTCGATGGCGTTGACGAGGGCGGTCAGACGATCGCGCATTGATTGCCGCATTGTTGCGAAAGCCAGAATCGGTTTTCGCAACAGCAATGCATAGATTCAATGTGTTAGGTGCCGAAAGGCACTCCGCATCGCCGAAGCTTGCACAACTGGTGCGAAATTGGCACGTTTAACGGAAAGGCCGGCAGAAATGTCGGCCTTTTTTGTGAAAAACCCCGCAGACCCCTTGTTTTTCAGGCGATTCCAGCGCTTTTGAGTTGCTGCGCGCGGATACAGACGTATTCTGCGCCGGCTTAATTTGAGTCGTTTCAAACCATTGAAAGGGGTGGAAACATGAACAAGAACGAGCTCGTCTCTGCTGTTGCCGAAAAGGCTGGTCTCACGAAGGCAGATGCTGCTTCCGCTGTTGATGCCGTATTCGAAACCGTACAGAACGAACTGAAGAGCGGTGGCGACATTCGTCTCGCTGGCTTCGGCAGCTTCTCCGTTAGCCGTCGTGAAGCCTCCAAGGGTCGTAACCCTTCCACGGGTGCTGAAGTCGATATCCCGGCTCGCAACGTACCGAAGTTTTCCGCAGGCAAGGGCCTGAAGGACGCCGTCAACTCGTAAGGTTTCCGGAAAGCCGTGACGTCCGGCGGCGGGCGGGCGGCTTTTCAGGTTCACGAGGAAACATGTTTTGACGCTCTGACGCCATCATGCCGGCACGAAAACCGGGCGGCTTTTCGAAAAAGCATTTTTCGGATAGCCCAGTTTTTCAACCCGGTAGGATGTACTTGAAAGTGGGGGAGCGCGCCTGTGTAGCCCCCATCCGGTCACACGGCGCTCCGATACGCGGAATGTGCGCACAAACAGGAAAGCCCGGCCTTTATGGCCGGGCTTTTTGATTCTCCCGACAGGAAATGTCATGCCGCTGTCACGTCCTTGACGCAGAAGCCATGGGGTACTTTTTTGGATCCAAGGGGGATTTATAATGGCGTTCCGATTTTCTCACATGGCTTTGACCGCTGCTCTGCTTACGTCCGTTGCCTTTCCAGCCGCTGCCGAGCCGGTTTTCAATCGCATCGCATCGTTCCCGGTTGTAAAGAACCTGCCCGCGGACAAGGACGCGAAGTCCGTCACGTCAGCTGAAATCGTAACCGCCAGCGAAGATGGCAAGACGCTGATCTATTCGGACAGCCCGCTTGGCGGCATTGGCTTCATCGACATCACGGACGCAAAGGCCCCCAAGGCCGGTGGCGCATTGCTGCTCGAGGGCGAGCCGACCTCGGTTGCCGTTGCCGGCGCCAAGGTTCTGGCAGGCGTCAACACGTCCGAAAACCGGGCCAAGCCATCCGGCAAGCTGGTAACGGTCGACATCGCCACCAAGAAGATCGAGGCGAGCTGCGATCTCGGCGGCCAGCCCGATTCCGTCGCAGTGTCCCCGGACAAGACCTTCGCCGCCATTGCGATCGAAAACGAGCGCGATGAAGAGGTGAACGAGGGCGCCCTGCCGCAGATGCCCGCTGGTTATCTGGTGACGGTCGGTCTGAAGAACGGCGTTGCCGACTGCGCGACGCTGAAGAAGATCGACGTGACCGGCCTTGCCGAAATCTCCCCGGAAGATCCGGAGCCTGAATTCGTTTCGATCAACGCCAACGGCGAGATCGCGCTCACCCTGCAGGAGAACAACCATATCGTCATCATCGACGGCAAGACCGGCACGGTGAAGACGCATTTCTCCGCCGGCACGGTCGATCTTGAAGGCATCGACACAAAGACCGACGGCCAGATCAAGTTCACTGACAAGCAGGAAGGCCGCAAGCGCGAGCCGGATGCCGTGAAGTGGCTGGACAATGACCGCATCGTCATCGCCAATGAGGGTGACTGGCAGGGCGGCTCGCGCGGCTTCACCATCTTCGACAAGACCGGCAAGCTTCTTTATGAAGCCGGTGCCACCCTCGAGCACGCGGCCGCCAGCATCGGCCACTATCCGGAAAAGCGCTCCAAGGCCAAGGGTATCGAACCGGAAGGTCTGGAAGCGGCGACCTTCGATGGCCAGAAGTACTTCTTCGTCCTTGCCGAGCGCGCCTCTCTCGCTGCGGTCTACAAGGATACCGGCGCAAAGCCGGAACTGGTCCAGCTTCTGCCCTCGGGCATTTCGCCGGAAGGCGCTGTCGCCATCCCGTCGCGCAATCTTTTCGTCACGGCCAATGAGGCCGATCTCAACGAAGATGGCGGCGCCCGCTCGCATGTCATGATCTATGAGCGCGCAGAAGGCCAGATTGCCTATCCGCAGCTCGCTTCTGCCACTGTCGACGGCGCGCCGATCGGCTGGGGCGCTCTCTCCGGTCTGGTGGGCGACGCCGAAAAGCCGGGCATCCTCTACGCCGTGTCCGACTCGGTCTACAGCAACCAGCCGTCGATCTACACCATCGACGCAACGAAGAAGCCCGCCACCATCACCAGCGTCCTGCGCATCAAGCGCGACGGCATCGCAGCCCAGAAACTCGACATCGAAGGCATCACGCTTGACGGTAAGGGTGGCTTCTGGCTGGCATCGGAAGGCGACAGCGCCAAGCTCGTCCCGCACGCGCTCTACAACGTCAACGCCAAGGGCGAGATCAAGGCTGAAATCGCGCTTCCGAAGGAACTGCTGGCCGGCGAAACCCGCTTCGGTTTCGAAGGCGTGACCATGATCGGCAAGGGCGACGACGCGACGCTGTGGATGGCCGTACAGCGCGAATGGGGAACGGACGAGAAGGGCTTCGTCAAGCTCGTCTCCTACAATCCGAAGTCCAAGGAGTGGGGCGCCGTGCGTTACCCGCTCGACAAGACCGAGGCAGGCTGGGTCGGCCTTTCTGAAATCACCGCGCAGGGCGAACATGTCTACATCGTCGAGCGCGACAACCAGATTGGCGACAAGGCCAAGATCAAGAAGCTCTACCGCGTTGCGATCGCTGACCTGAAGCCAGGCAAGATCGGTGGCGAACTGCCGCTGGTGGCCAAGCAGGAAGCGCATGATTTCCTGCCCGACCTCAAGGCCCAGACCAACGGTTATGTCGTCGACAAGCTGGAAGGCTTCACCTTCGACAAGGCAGGAAAGGCCTATGCCGTTACCGACAATGACGGCGTCGACGGTTCTTCCGGCGAAACGCTGTTCTTCACGGTCGATTTGAAGGCGATCAACTGATCGCTGCGAATAGAATCGCAAAATGAGAAAAGCCGGGCAAAGCCCGGCTTTTTTATGTGGCGGAAGGGCTCCATGCGCAGGAGGCCGATTCCGCACGGCGAGTCGCATACCAGCCGTCAAAGCCGGCGTGGCTGCTTCGTTATCGAATTACAGAGGGTTTTGTCCGGAGAGCGTCCGCAAAAGTGCTGCGGGCCAGATCGTAAAAGATCACCGCCCCATGGAATTCCTGCTTTTGGGAGTATTGTCTTTTTCAGAGTCCTGCTGGACCCAGCGGAAAAAAATATAAACAGGCAGCGCAATAAGCGCGAGTGTTACAAACGCGTCGAGCGACATGGTTTCATCCATCATTTATACCGTTCATCATGAAACGGCTCGAAAACAATGCCTGAAATCTCTTTAAAAAGTCTAAATCTGCTTATTTTCCGGTATGTTGCGGGTTGGCACATCTATCGGGGCGGGGCTGTGTGAATGTGGAACAGAAGTACCGATCTGGCATAGGTTCAAGGAGGAACGGGCTGTTCTACCTGTCCGGGAGCGCAAGCAGGGCTGAATACGGGGCAGGCATGTCTGATTCCATATGCGGGAATTTACGGCAAAGCGAAACAATAACCGAAGGTATTCGGCTCGTTGGCACTTTGATTTGAATGGTTTGGAAAATGGTGGGCGATGAGAGACTCGAACTCCCGACATCCTCGGTGTAAACGAGGCGCTCTACCAACTGAGCTAATCGCCCTTCGCGTCCTGCGGATCATGTCCGCCGCGTCGGTGGCCGTGATGTATTCGGATCGGAAAAAAACCGCAAGGGCTTTTGTGAAGTTTTTTGTATTTTTTTCCGGACGGCTTTGTCTGTTGCTGGATGTTACCGGCAAAAAGCCGGGAACTGCGGGCTTTTCGGTAAAAACAACGCCAGCCGTCACATTTGGTGGCATGCGGAAATTGAGTTTCGGAAGCCGCGGCTGTGGACAAGTTTTTTGTTTTTGTTGGGAAAAGCCCGGAAAACCGGGCATTTACCGTGGTGCCGGTAAAAGGGCTTTCGGTTTTTCCCGATCAAAATGAAAAAGCTTATTCTTTTGTCGTGAAACCTGCTTGACACCCCCGCACGAACGCCGTAGTTAGCCGCTCAACGAACAGCCGAGGCTGGTTCGTACGGCGGGACAAGGTCCTGTCCGTCAGGATAAGCGGGTGTAGCTCAGTTGGTTAGAGTGCCGGCCTGTCACGCCGGAGGTCGCGGGTTCGAGCCCCGTCACTCGCGCCATCCTGATCCTCGGAAATTACGCAGACGATGTCTGTGGAGCGCGGGTGTAGCTCAGTCGGTTAGAGTGCCGGCCTGTCACGCCGGAGGTCGCGGGTTCGAGCCCCGTCACTCGCGCCATTTCTCTTCCTGAAATGACTCCTTCACAAAGCAAATAGGCACCGCCCTGCCGCCTCGGCATTGGCGATTTTTGCGCCTGATTCCGGCGTCTGCGAACGCGGTTTTTCCTACTATTTTTAGTCAAGTTTCGATGTGTGAATATCGTCACTTCGCAGCCGTTTCGGCGTAAAATTCGTGTGACTTTTTTGCGGTTGCGTCGTTCATTCGATTATTATTATATTTTAGGGACTTAGCCCGGAAATGTGGCCCAATTTTGCGGCAATTCCGGCAATATTGTTGCCAATCAATGCGGCAGGTGTCTTGAAATGGTGCCTAAACTCTTGCAGAGAGAGCGCGGCTGCGCTAACCACTTTGGCGTTGCAACATATTTGTGCGCCTTGAGACTTGTCAGTCGCAAAGGCAGGTCCGGCACCCGGCCGGGCAGGGAAGAGACCATGACTGAACTCCTCAGTTCCTATATTCCGATCGCAATATTTATCGGTATCGCTCTTGTCATTGGCCTGGCGCTTCTCATCGCGCCTTTTGCTGTCGCCTATAAGGCGCCGGACCCGGAAAAGCTCTCCGCTTTCGAGTGCGGTTTCAACGCCTTCGACGACGCCCGCATGAAGTTCGATATCCGGTTCTATCTGGTATCTATTCTCTTCATCATCTTCGATCTGGAAGTCGCCTTCCTGTTCCCGTGGGCTGTGTCCTTCGGTGATATGGGCTGGTTCGGTTTCTGGTCTATGATGGTGTTCCTCGCCGTTCTCACCATCGGCTTTATCTATGAGTGGAAGAAGGGAGCGCTGGAATGGGCATGAGCCAGAACGACACCACGCTCGTTGCGCCGCAGCCGAAGGGGATCATCGATCCCTCGACCGGCAAGCCGGTTGGCAGCAACGACGCCTATTTCACGGACATCAACGACGAGCTTGCCGACAAGGGCTTTCTCGTCACCTCGACCGACGAGCTGATCACCTGGGCGCGTACCGGTTCCCTGATGTGGATGCAGTTCGGTCTTGCCTGCTGCGCCGTTGAAGGTCTGATGCAGGCTTCCGGTCCGCGTTACGACATGGAGCGCTTCGGCGTTGCCCCGCGCGCTTCGCCGCGCCAGTCGGACGTGATGATCGTCGCGGGAACGCTGACCAACAAGATGGCGCCGGCGCTGCGCAAGGTCTACGACCAGATGCCTGAGCCGCGTTACGTCATCTCCATGGGCTCCTGCGCCAATGGCGGCGGATATTACCATTATTCCTACGCTGTCGTGCGCGGCTGCGACCGTGTCGTGCCGGTGGATATCTACGTTCCGGGCTGTCCCCCCACGGCGGAGGCGCTGCTTTACGGCGTGCTTCTGCTGCAGAAGAAGATCCGGCGTACCGGTACGATCGAGCGCTAAGGGCAAAGGACGGATTTAGGAATGAGCGAAGCTCTCAACGATCTTGCTGCTTACGTTAAGGAAGCACGTGGTTCTCTCGTGGTCTCGGCCGATATCGCCTATGGCGAACTGACGCTGAACACGACGACGGAAAGCGTTATCGCGCTTTTGACGTTCCTGCGTGACGATGTGCAGTGCGGTTTCGTCAACATCATCGATATCTGCGGCGTTGACTGGCCGCAGCGCGAGAAGCGTTTCGATGTCGTCTATCACCTGCTGTCGCCGCGCCAGAATCTGCGCGTGCGTATCAAGCTGCAGGTGGCGGAAGACGAGGGCGTTCCCTCTGCTACCCCCGTTTACATGGGCGCCGACTGGTTCGAGCGCGAAGCCTGGGACATGTATGGCATTCCTTTCGAAGGCCATAAGGACCTTCGCCGTATCCTCACCGATTACGGTTTTGAAGGCCATCCGCTGCGCAAGGATTTTCCGGTTACCGGCTTTGTGGAAGTACGCTACGATGACGTTCTGAAGCGGGTTCTTTATGAACCGGTCGAACTGAAGCAGGAATTCCGCAACTTCGATTTCCTCTCTCCCTGGGAGGGGACTGATTATGTTCTCCCGGGTGATGAAAAGGCCAAGCAATGAGCCAAGCCCCCGCGACAGAGCACGGACAATGTCTTTGCGGCGCCGTTGGCTTCAATGCCAGCATCGGCGCCCGCGAATTCGGCGTTTGCCATTGCTCCATGTGCCGCCGCTGGTCCGGTGGTACGTTTCTGGCTGTCGAATGCACTGATATCGCCATCGAGAACGAAGAAAACCTCGGCGTCTATTCCTCGTCGGAATGGGGCGAGCGCTGCTTCTGCAAGAATTGCGGCAGCACGCTTCTGTGGCGTTCCAAGGATGGCAAGCATTTTGCCGTTTCGTTGCAGGCTTTCGACAACCCTTCCAGTTTCCGTTTTGTGTCGCAGATTTTCACGGATGAGAAGCCTTCGAGCTATTCGTTCGCCGAAACCACGCAGAACATGACCGGCCCCGAATTCATCGCCATGATCACCTCGGCGGAGCACTAGAATGACTGAGCATAACGTCCGCAATTTCACGATCAACTTCGGTCCGGAACATCCGTCCGCGCACGGCGTGCTGCGTCTGGTTCTGGAACTGGACGGCGAAATCGTCGAGCGCGTCGATCCGCATATCGGTCTTCTGCATCGCGGTACCGAAAAGCTGATCGAGACCAAGACCTATCTGCAGGCCGTTCCCTATTTCGACCGTCTCGACTACGTCGCGCCGATGAACCAGGAACATGCTTTCGCGCTCGCCGTCGAAAAGCTGCTCGGCCTCGAAATCCCGATGCGCGGCCAGCTGATCCGCGTGCTTTATTCGGAAATCGGCCGCATCCTGTCGCACATCATGAACGTCACCACGCAGGCCATGGACGTCGGCGCGATGACGCCGCCGGTCTGGGGCTTCGAGGAACGCGAAAAGCTGATGGTGTTTTACGAGCGCGCCTGTGGCGCCCGCATGCACTCGGCCTATGTCCGTCCGGGCGGCGTGCATCAGGATCTGCCGCCGGAACTGGTCGAAGATATCGGCAAATGGTGCGATCCGTTCCTGACCGTTCTCGACAATATTGCCGGCCTGCTGACCGACAACCGCATCTACAAGCAGCGTAACGTCGATATCGGCGTCGTCTCGCTGGAAGATGCCTTCGCCTGGGGTTTCACGGGCGTGATGGTACGCGGTTCGGGCGCTGCCTGGGATTTGCGTCGCGCGCAGCCCTATGAGTGCTATTCCGACCTGGAATTCGATATTCCCGTCGGCAAGAACGGCGACTGCTATGACCGTTACCTGATCCGCATGCAGGAAATGCGCGAGTCGGTGAAGATCATGAAGCAGTGCGTCGAACTTCTGTCCGGCAAACATCGCATCGGCCCGGTCTCCTCGCTTGACGGTAAGGTGGTTCCGCCGAAACGCGGCGAGATGAAGCGTTCGATGGAAGCTCTGATCCATCACTTCAAGCTCTACACCGAAGGTTATCACGTTCCCGCCGGCGAAGTTTACGCTGCCGTCGAAGCGCCGAAGGGCGAGTTTGGCGTCTACGTGGTCGCCGACGGTTCGAATAAGCCCTACCGCTGCAAGATCCGCGCGCCGGGTTATGCACATTTGCAGGCGATGGATTTCCTGTGCAAGGGCCATCAGCTTGCCGACGTTACAGCCGTTCTCGGTTCCCTCGACATCGTGTTCGGGGAGGTCGACCGCTGATGCGTCTGCCGCTGGCCATCCTGGCTTTTCTTGCTGCGATGTCGACCTCCGTTCTCGCCCAGACGGCGACGGACGAGGGGGGCGTATCGCTGTCAAGCAGCGGCGGTTCCACCATCAAGCAGCTTCTGTCATCGGGATACGAGATCAAGGCCTCGGTTCCGAACGGCAGCAAGTTCATCGTGTTCATGCAGAAAGACAAGGCGGCTTACGCCTGCGAATTCGTCACGGTGGCGAGATCGCGTTGTGAGACGTTAAACTGAAAAGGCGTGAGGAAGTATGTCCGTTCGTCGACTAGCCGAAGATCAGTTCCAGCCCGTGGCATTTGCCTTCAACGCGGATAACACCGCTTGGGCGGAAAAGACGATCCAGAAATATCCCGAGGGACGCCAGCAATCGGCGGTTATCCCGCTGCTCATGCGTGCGCAGGAGCAGGACGGCTGGGTTACCCGCGCCGCCATCGAGAAAATCGCCGACATGCTGGATATGGCCTATATCCGGGTCCTGGAAGTGGCGACCTTCTATACCCAGTTCCAGCTGAAGCCGATTGGCACACGCGCCCACGTTCAGGTCTGCGGCACCACGCCCTGCATGCTGCGCGGCTCGGAAGCGCTGATGGACGTCTGCCGCAAGAAGATCCATCACGATCCGCTGCACACCAACGACAGCGGCACGCTGTCCTGGGAAGAAGTGGAATGTCAGGGCGCCTGCGTCAACGCACCGATGGTCATCATCTTCAAGGACGCCTATGAGGATCTGACGCCCGAGCGCCTGGAAGAAATCATCGACACGTTCGAGGCGGGCAAGGGCGATACGGTCAAGACCGGCCCGCAGATCGACCGTCACGAGTCTGTCCCCATCGGCGGACTGACGACGCTGACCGAAGAGATCAAGCCTGATCGTTCCAATCTCGACAAGCCCGCTGAAGCGCCTGCTGCGGCCGCGCCGGCACCCGCACCATCTGAAGCCGCCAAGCCCAAGACGACTGCGCCGGAGGCCGATGCCAAGCTGAAAACGCCGGTAACCGCGCCCAAGGCTGCTGAAGCCAACGCCAAGGCCGCCGAGAAGGAAGCCACGGGTTCTTCGGAGGCGGGAAAACCGTCGCTCGAATCAGCAGATCGCCCAGCCGCCATCGAGAAGCCAGCGACACCTGACGACCTGAAGCTTATTGCAGGCGTCGGTCCGAAGATCGAAGGCACGCTCCATGAGCTTGGCATCTTCACCTTCGCGCAGATCGCCGGCTGGAAAAAGGCCGAGTGTGACTGGGTCGACGGTTATCTGAATTTCAAGGGCCGCATCGAACGCGACGAGTGGATCAAGCAGGCCGAGGCGCTCGCCAAGGGTGGCGAAGCCGAGTATATCAGGGTCTTCGGCAAGAAGCCGCGGTAAAGGGTGAAGCATGTTAAAAGATCAGGATCGCATCTTTACCAATCTCTACGGCCTCAAGGACAAGTCCCTGAAGGGCGTGAAGGCGCGCGGCCATTGGGACGGTACCAAGCAGATCATCGAAAAGGGTCGTGACTGGATCATCAACGAGATGAAGGCTTCCGGCCTTCGTGGTCGTGGTGGCGCTGGCTTCCCGACGGGTCTCAAGTGGTCCTTCATGCCGAAGGAAAACGACGGCCGTCCGCATTATCTCGTCGTCAACGCCGACGAATCCGAGCCCGGCACCTGCAAGGACCGCGAAATCCTGCGCAACGATCCGCATACGCTGATCGAAGGCTGCGTGATCGCCGGTTTCGCCATGGGCGCACACACGGCCTATATCTACGTTCGCGGCGAATATATGCGCGAGCGTGAAGCCCTGCAGGCGGCCATCGACGAATGTTACGATGCGGGCCTGCTCGGCAAGAACAACAAGAACGGCTGGGATTTCGACATCTACGTCCATCACGGCGCAGGTGCCTATATCTGCGGCGAAGAGACGGCTCTGCTCGAAAGCCTCGAAGGCAAGAAGGGCCAGCCGCGTCTTAAGCCGCCGTTCCCGGCCAATATGGGTCTTTACGGCTGCCCGACCACCGTCAACAACGTTGAATCGATCGCCGTTGCGCCGACCATCCTGCGCCGTGGCGCTGCATGGTTCTCGTCGATCGGTCGTCCGAACAATGTGGGCACCAAGCTGTTCATGGTCTCCGGCCATGTTGAGCGTCCCTGCACCTTCGAAGATGCGTTGGGCCTGTCCTTCCGTGAGCTGATCGAGCACCATTGCGGTGGCATTCGCGGCGGCTGGGACAATTTGCTCGGCGTCATTCCCGGCGGCGCATCCTGCCCCATCGTGCGCGGTGAGGACATGAAGGACGCCATCATGGACTTCGACGGCATGCGCGAAGTGAAGTCGTCCTTCGGCACCGGCGGCATGATCGTCATGGACAAGTCCACCGACGTCATCAAGGCGATTGCCCGCATCGCGGCTTTCTTCAAGCACGAAAGCTGCGGCCAGTGCACGCCGTGCCGCGAAGGCACCGGCTGGATGTGGCGCGTGCTGGAGCGCATGGTGAAGGGCAACGCGCAGAAGCGCGAAATCGACATGCTGTTCGAAGTGACGAAGCAGATCGAAGGCCACACCATCTGTGCGCTTGGCGACGCCGCCGCATGGCCGGTACAGGCGCTGATCCGCAATTTCCGTCCGGAAATCGAAAAACGCATCGACCAATATACCTACAGGGCCATGGACGATGGCGCTGTTCTGGAAGCTGCCGAATAAGCTTTTCGCAGTTTGCATGCGGCGCGGGGATGATCCCGGCGCCGGAAAACCATGAAGCGCCTGGCCGACGAGATTAAGTGTCGGGCGCGATTAAGGATTTGTTGCGGACCGTGTGAGAGACACGGGACGAACAGGCAACAGGACGTAAGTAGAACCATGGCAAAGCTCAAGGTTGACGGTAAAGAGATCGAGGTTCCGGATCATTTCACGCTGTTGCAGGCGTGCGAGGAGGCTGGCGCTGAAGTTCCGCGCTTTTGTTTTCATGAGCGCTTGTCGGTCGCGGGTAACTGCCGCATGTGTCTCATCGAGGTGAAGGGCGGACCGCCCAAGCCCGCCGCATCCTGCGCCATGGGCGTTCGCGACGTTCGTGGCGGCCCGAATGGCGAGTTGCCGGAAGTTTTCACCAACACGCCGATGGTCAAAAAGGCCCGCGAAGGCGTGATGGAATTCCTGCTCATCAACCACCCGCTCGATTGCCCGATCTGCGACCAGGGCGGCGAATGCGACCTGCAGGACCAGGCCATGGCCTTCGGTATCGCCGGTTCGCGTTACGCGGAAAACAAGCGTGCGGTTGAAGACAAGTACATCGGCCCGCTCGTCAAGACGGTCATGAACCGCTGCATCCACTGCACGCGCTGCGTCCGTTTCACCACTGAGGTGGCCGGCATTGCCGAACTCGGCCTCATCGGCCGCGGCGAGGATGCCGAGATCACCACCTATCTCGAACAGGCGATGACCTCCGAGCTTCAGGGCAACGTTGTCGACCTTTGCCCGGTCGGCGCGCTCACCTCCAAGCCTTTCGCCTTCACCGCCCGTCCGTGGGAACTGAACAAGACCGAAACCATCGACGTGATGGACGCTCTCGGTTCGGCCATCCGCGTCGATACCCGTGGCCGCGAAGTCATGCGTGTCATGCCGCGCGTCAACGAGGCGATCAACGAAGAGTGGATCTCCGACAAGAGCCGCTTCATCTGGGATGGTCTGAAGACGCAGCGTCTCGACCGGCCTTATGTCCGTAAGGATGGCCGTCTGCAGCCCGCAAGCTGGGGCGAAGCCTTCGGTGCGATCAAGCAGGCAGTTGCCGCCACCAGCGGCAGCAAGATCGGCGCGATTGCCGGTGATCTTGCTTCCGTCGAGGAAATGTTCGCACTGAAGTCGCTGCTGGCGTCGCTCGGCTCGGCCAATGTCGATTGCCGTCAGGATGGCGCAGCGCTTGATCCGTCTTTGGGTCGTGCCAGCTACCTGTTCAACTCCACCATTGAAGGCATCGAGCAGGCGGATGCGCTGCTGATCGTCGGCGCGAACCCGCGTTATGAAGCGGCTGTCCTCAACGCCCGCATCCGCAAGCGCTGGCGCCGCGGCGGTTTCCCGATCGGCGTGATCGGCGAAGCCGGCGAGCTGCGCTACAATTATGAATATCTCGGCTCCGGCGCGGAAACACTTTCCGATCTGGCCAACGGTTCGCACAGCTTCGTTGAGAAGCTGAAGTCCGCCAAGAACCCGCTGATCATCATCGGCCAGGGCGCTCTGGCACGCGCCGATGGTGCGGCTGTTCTCGCTGCTGCTGCAAAGCTTGCCGTTTCGGTCGGCGCTGTCAGCGAAGAATGGAACGGCTTCTCGGTGCTTCACACCGCCGCTGCCCGCGTCGGCGGTCTCGATATCGGCTTCGTGCCGGGCGAGGGCGGTGTTGCTGCTGACGAAATGGTAACGTCCATGGACGTCCTCTTCCTGCTCGGCGCCGACGAAATCGACCTGTCGAACAAGGGCGCCAAGTTCACCGTCTACATCGGCAGCCACGGCGATCACGGCGCGATGCACGCCGACGTCATCCTTCCGGGTGCGGCCTATACCGAAAAATCCGGTATCTGGGTCAACACCGAAGGCCGCGTTCAGGTGGGCAACCGCGCCGGTTTCGCACCGGGCGAGGCCCGCGAAGACTGGGCGATCCTGCGTGCGCTTTCCGACGTGCTCGGCAAGAAGCTGCCGTTCGACTCGCTCTCGGCGCTGCGCGGCCAGCTTTATGTCGCGCATCCGCATCTGGCAGAAACCGACGAGATCGTTGCCGGCAGCGGCCGGGATATCGAGGCTCTTGCCGCTCATGCGGGCAGCCTCAACAAGTCGGCGTTTGCCTCGACCGTAAAAGACTTTTATTTGACGAACCCGATTGCGCGCGCATCCGCCGTCATGGCCGAGTGTTCCGCATTGGCCCGCAACAATTTCCAGGCTGCGGCAGAGTAAGGGTAGGGGATTATGGAATCGTTTTTCTGGAGCTACGTCTGGCCCGCGCTGATCATGGTCGGCCAGTCCCTGCTGCTTCTCGTTTGCCTTCTGGTGGCCATCGCCTTCCTTCTGCTTGCCGACCGTAAGGTCTGGGCAGCCGTGCAGTTGCGCCGTGGTCCCAACGTCGTCGGCCCCTTCGGTCTGTTTCAGTCCTTCGCCGACCTTTTGAAGTTCATCCTGAAGGAGCCCGTCATTCCGGCGGGCGCCAACAAGGCGGTCTTCCTTCTGGCGCCGCTGGTTGCCGTGACGCTGGCGCTTGCCACCTACGCGGTCATCCCGTTTGCCGATGGCTGGGTCGTTGCCAATATCAACGTCGGCATTCTCTACATCTTCGCGATTTCCTCGCTTGAAGTGTACGGCATCATCATGGGCGGCTGGGCTTCCAACTCGAAGTACCCGTTTCTCGGCGCGCTTCGTTCCGCAGCGCAGATGGTGTCCTACGAAGTGTCGATCGGCCTCGTCATCGTTACCGTGCTGCTTTGCGTCGGCTCGCTGAACCTGACGGACATCGTTCTGGCGCAGCGCACCGGCCTCGGCACGATGATCGGCCTGCCTGCCTCGTTCCTTGACTGGCACTGGCTGTCGCTGTTCCCGATGTTCATCGTGTTCTTCATCTCGGGTCTTGCCGAAACCAACCGTCCGCCCTTCGATCTTCCGGAAGCGGAATCGGAACTGGTTGCCGGTCACATGGTCGAATACGGCTCCACGCCCTACATGATGTTCATGCTCGGCGAATATGCTGCGATCGTCCTGATCTGCTGCCTGACGACGATCCTGTTCCTTGGCGGCTGGCTGCCGATCGTGGATGTGTGGTTCCTGAACTGGATCCCGGGCATCGTCTGGTTTGCGCTCAAGGGCTGCATGGTTTTCTTCATGATCGCTCTGGTGAAGGCCTTCGTTCCGCGTTACCGCTATGACCAGCTCATGCGCCTTGGCTGGAAGGTGTTCCTGCCGCTGTCGCTCGCCATGGTCGTTATTGTTGCATTCGTATTGAAGCTGACGGGGTGGGCCGGTTGATGTCCGTACTCCTCGCTCAGAAATCTGGAGTTTGAGATGGCAAGCCTCTCCCAAGCCGTCAATTCACTGTTCCTCAAGGAGTTCGTCGGTGCGATCTTCCTGACGATGCGCCACTTCTTCAAGCAGAAGGCGACGGTGAACTATCCTTTCGAAAAGGGCCCGGTGTCTCCGCGCTTCCGTGGCGAACATGCGCTGCGCCGTTATCCCAACGGTGAAGAACGCTGCATCGCCTGCAAGCTGTGTGAAGCGATCTGTCCCGCTCAGGCGATCACCATCGAAGCCGGCCCGCGCCGCAATGACGGCACCCGCCGCACGGTGCGTTACGACATCGACATGGTGAAGTGCATCTATTGCGGTTTCTGCCAGGAAGCCTGCCCGGTCGATGCCATCGTCGAGGGCCCGAACTTCGAATTCGCGACGGAAACCCGCGAGGAGCTTTATTTCGACAAGCAGAGGCTTCTCGACAATGGCGACCGCTGGGAGCGTGAAATCGCACGCAACCTCGCACTGGATGCGCCTTACCGTTAAGGCGCAACCGTCTTTCCGGGGGAGACCCCGGGAAGCGAAGAAAGAGTAAAAGAGCCTGCACGGTTATCGCCGGCGGGGACGAAACGGGTAGAGCGCGCGATTGTGCGGTCTTTGCCCGGATGAGGACAAAAAGGCACCAACATGGGTCTGCACGCTGTATTCTTTTATATATTCGCTTTCGTCGCCGTGGCGTCTGCGTTCATGGTCATCGCATCGAAGAACCCTGTTCATTCGGTGCTGTTTCTGATTTTGACCTTCTTCAACGCAGCCGCGCTGTTCCTGCTGACGGGGGCCGAATTCCTCGCCATGATCCTGCTCGTCGTTTATGTCGGCGCGGTCGCGGTGCTGTTCCTCTTCGTCGTCATGATGCTGGATGTGGATTTCGCGGAGCTGCGCTCCGGCGTACTGCAATATGCGCCGATCGGCGCGCTGATCGGTATCATCCTTGCGGCTGAACTGATCGTCGTGGTCGGCGGCAGCGTGCTGAACCCGCAGGCGGCAAAATCGATCACCATGCCGATCCCGTCGCCGGCCGTGCGCACCAATACGGCGGCGCTGGGCGATGTGCTCTATACCAACTACGTCTACTTCTTCCAGCTTGCCGGTCTCGTGCTGCTGGTGGCCATGATCGGCGCCATCGTGCTGACGCTGCGTCACCGCACCGACATCAAGCGGCAGGATATCTCCACGCAGGTCGGTCGTGACCCGAAGACCGCCGTCACCACGGTCAAGGTCAAGCCGGGCCAGGGCATCTGAAGGCGCGAACGGATCCAAGGAAACAGAATATGGAAATCGGTCTTTCCCACTACCTGACGGTCAGCGCGATCCTCTTCACGATCGGCATCTTCGGCATCTTCCTCAACCGGAAGAACGTCATCGTCATCCTCATGTCGATCGAGCTCATCCTGTTGGCGGTCAACATCAACATGGTTGCGTTCTCGGCTTTCCTGAACGACATCGTCGGCCAGGTCTTTGCACTTTTCATTCTGACCGTCGCAGCCGCCGAAGCGGCCATCGGTCTTGCAATACTCGTTGTCTTCTACCGCAACCGCGGATCGATCGCCGTCGAAGACGTCAATATGATGAAGGGCTGATAAGGCTATGATCTACAAGGCTATCGTCTTTCTTCCTCTGATCGGCTTCCTGATCGCCGGCCTGTTTGGCCGGTCGATCGGCGCCAAGGCCTCGGAATATGTCACCACCGGTCTGATGATCGTGGTCGCCATCCTGTCGTGGGTCGTCTTCTTCAGTGTCGCGCTTGCCCATGGCGAGCCGGGCGAGGTGATCAAGGTCACCGTGCTGCGCTGGATCCAGTCCGGCGGCATCGACGTCGAATGGGCCTTCCGCATCGATACGCTGACGGCTGTCATGTTCGTCGTCGTCAACACGGTATCGACGCTGGTGCACCTCTATTCGATCGGATACATGCACCACGATCCGCATCGTCCGCGCTTCTTCGCCTATCTTTCGCTGTTCACCTTCGCCATGCTGATGCTGGTGACCTCAGACAACCTGCTGCAGATGTTCTTCGGCTGGGAAGGCGTGGGTCTGGCCTCGTACCTGCTGATCGGCTTCTGGTTCAAGAAGCCTTCGGCGTCTGCTGCAGCCATGAAGGCGTTCATCGTCAACCGCGTCGGCGACTTCGGCTTCATTCTCGGCATTTCCGGCATCTTCGTGCTGTTCGGTTCGATCAATCTCGAAACCATCTTCGCCGCCGCCGGCACCTATCTGCCTGCTGAGAGCGCAGCCTCGACCGAAACCGTCATCAACCTGTTCGGCATGCATCTGGACAAGGCCAATGCGATCACGGGCGTCTGCCTGCTGCTGTTCATGGGCGCGATGGGTAAATCGGCGCAGTTCCTGCTGCACACCTGGTTGCCGGATGCGATGGAAGGCCCGACCCCGGTGTCTGCCCTCATTCACGCCGCAACCATGGTCACCGCCGGTGTCTTCCTTGTCGCCCGCATGTCGCCGCTGTTTGAATTGTCGCCGACTGCGCTGACCGTCGTGACGCTGATCGGTGCGATCACTGCCTTCTTCGCGGCGACCGTCGGTCTCGTGCAGAACGACATCAAGCGCGTCATCGCTTACTCGACCTGTTCGCAGCTCGGTTACATGTTCGTGGCGCTCGGCGTCGGCGCTTATGGCGCTGCCGTGTTCCACCTCTTCACGCACGCCTTCTTCAAGGCCCTGCTGTTCTTGTGCGCGGGTTCCGTCATCCACGCCGTCGATGGCGAGCAGGACATGCGGTACATGGGCGGTCTGCGCAAGCATATCCCCATCACCTTCTGGACCATGACCGTCGGCACGCTGGCGCTCACCGGTGTGGGGATTCCGGGCACGATGATCGGCTTTGCCGGCTTCTTCTCGAAGGACGTCATCATCGAATCCGCTTATGCGTCCCATTCGGTGCTGTCAGGTTTCGCCTTCACGCTGCTGGTCATCGCGGCGCTGTTCACCAGCTTCTATTCGTGGCGCCTGGCGTTCATGACCTTCTTCGGCAAGCCGCGCGCTTCTGCCGACGTGATGCACCATGTGCATGAATCGCCGATGGTCATGCTGATCCCGCTGTTCATCCTGACGGTCGGCGCGATCTTCGCCGGTGTACTTTTCGAAGGCCATTTCTTCGGTGAGGAATATGCCGAATTCTGGAAGGGCGCTCTGTTCATGCTTCCGGAAAACGAAATCCTCGAAGAGTTCCACCATGTGCCGCTGTGGGTGAAGTGGAGCCCGTTCTTCGCCATGGCACTTGGTTTCGTGACCGCCTGGTACATGTACATCAAGTCGCCGGAGACGCCGAAGCGTCTGGCCGAGACCCATCGTGGCCTCTACCAGTTCCTTCTCAACAAGTGGTACTTCGACGAGCTTTACGACTTCCTGTTCGTGCGTTCCGCAAAGGCGCTTGGCCGCTTCCTGTGGAAGAAGGGCGACGTGGCCGTCATCGACCATTATGGACCGAACGGCATTGCAGCGCGCGTGGTTGACGTGACCAACCGCGTGGTCCGCCTGCAATCCGGTTACCTTTATCACTATGCCTTTGCGATGCTGATCGGCATCGCGGCGCTTGTCACCTGGATGATGCTCGGGAGTGCGTTTTGATGACCGATTGGCCCATTCTTTCAACGGTCACCTTTCTGCCGCTCGTCGGCGTGGTGCTCTTGCTGCTGACCAACGAGAACGGCCCTTTCGGGCGCCGCAACATTCTCAACGTCTCGCTGCTGACGACCGTTTTCACCTTCCTGGTTTCGCTGTTCGTCTGGATCGGCTTCGATAATTCGAACCCCGGTTTCCAGATGGTGGAAAAACACGCGTGGTTCGGCAACATCGCCGCCTATCATCTGGGCGTCGACGGCATCTCCATGCTGTTCGTCATCCTCACCACTTTCCTGATGCCCTTCTGCGTGCTGGCAAGCTGGCAGTCCGTTGAAAAGCGCATCAAGGAATACATGATCGCCTTCCTGCTGCTGGAAGTCGTCATGATCGGCGTCTTCGTGGCGCTGGATACGGTTCTTTTCTACGTCTTCTTCGAAGCGACGCTGATCCCGATGTTCATCATCATCGGCGTCTGGGGCGGCAAGGATCGCGTCTACGCATCCTACAAGTTCTTCCTCTACACGCTGCTCGGCTCGGTCCTGACCATGCTCGCCATCATGGCGATGTACTGGCAGGCTGGCACGACCGATATGACGGAACTTCTGAAATACGGCTTCCCGGCCGGCATGCAGACCTGGCTGTGGCTTGCCTGTTTCGCCGCCTTCTCGGTCAAGATGCCGATGTGGCCGGTGCACACCTGGCTGCCGGATGCCCACGTTCAGGCGCCGACCGCCGGTTCGGTCATCCTTGCCGGTGTCATGCTGAAGCTCGGCGGTTACGGTTTCATCCGCTTCTCGCTGTCTATGTTCCCGTTGGCGTCGGATTATTTCGCACCCTTCGTCTTCACGCTGTCGGTTCTCGCCATCATCTACACCTCGCTGGTGGCGATGATGCAGGACGACATCAAGAAGCTGATCGCCTATTCTTCCGTTGCCCACATGGGTTACGTGACCATGGGCATCTTCGCCGCCAACGTGCAGGGCGTGCAGGGCGCAATCTTCCAGATGCTGTCGCACGGCATCGTGTCGGGCGCGCTCTTCCTCTGCGTCGGCGTCGTTTACGATCGGCTGCATACCCGCGAGATTTCGGCCTATGGCGGTCTCGTGAACAACATGCCGAAATATGCCGTCGCCTTCATGATCTTCACCATGGCCAATGTCGGTCTGCCCGGCACATCAGGCTTTGTCGGTGAATTCCTGACGCTGATCGGCGTATTCCGCGCCAACTCGCTGGTCGCGCTGTTTGCGGCAACCGGTGTCATCCTCTCGGCCGCTTATGCGCTGTGGCTCTACCGCCGCGTGATCTTCGGCGCGCTGGAGAAGGAAAGCCTGAAATCGATGCTCGATCTGTCGACCCGCGAAAAGGTCATCCTTTATCCGCTGGTTGCGCTGACGATCTTCTTCGGCGTCTATCCGGCTCCGGTTTTCGATGCCACCGCCGCATCGGTCGATCTTCTGGTAAACAACTATACGGCTGCATTGCAGGCGGCGCAAAATGTTGCGCTTTCTATGAATTGACGACAGGACCCGTTGGACATGACCGCTGAAATTCTTTTTGCCAGTCTGCACATCGCGACGCCCGAGCTGATCCTTGCGGTCGGCGCGCTGGCGCTGCTCATGATTGGCGTCTTCTCGGGCGACAAGTCGACAACGACGGTCACGGGCCTCTCCGTGGCCCTGCTGCTCGTCGTCGGTCTCTGGATCGTCTTTGCTCCCGCTTCCGGAAAAGCCTTCGGCGGCGTTTACGTCGCCGATGCCTTCGGCAATTTCATGAAGATCCTGGCGCTGATCGGCTCGATCACCGCCATGATCCTTTCCGTCGGCCAGAGCCGTTTTGAACCGGTCGGCCGGTTCGAATATCCGGTGCTTCTGGTGCTGGCCACCCTCGGCATTCTGCTGATGATCTCGGCCAACAACATGATCTCGCTGTATATGGCGCTGGAGCTGCAGTCGCTGGCGCTCTACGTCATCTGCGCCATCAACCGGGAAAGCCTGCGCTCCACGGAAGCGGGCCTGAAATATTTCGTTCTCGGCGCGCTCTCCTCCGGCATGTTGCTTTACGGCATGTCGCTGGTTTACGGCTTTACCGGCAATACCGGCTTTACCGAAATCGCCCAGGTTCTGGCGTCGGAAACCCGCTCGCTCGGTCTGGTTTTCGGCCTCGTCTTCGTGCTGGCCGGCCTGGCATTCAAGATTTCCGCCGTGCCATTCCACATGTGGACGCCGGACGTTTATGAAGGCGCACCGACCCCGGTCACCGCTTTCCTCTCTGCCGCGCCCAAGATCGGCGCCATGGCGATCCTCGTGCGCATCGTCGTCGAGGCTTTCCAGCCGGTCTTTGCCGACTGGCAGCAGATCGTTGTCTTCATCTCCATCGCTTCCATGCTGCTCGGCTCGTTTGCGGCAATCGGCCAGAAGAACATCAAGCGCCTGATGGCCTATTCCTCCATCGGTCACATGGGTTACGCGCTGGTTGGTCTCGCCGCCGGCACCGAAGCCGGTATCTCGGGCGTCATCCTTTACATGACCATCTATATGGTCATGACGCTCGGCACCTTCGCCTGCATTCTTTCCATGCGCCGCAAGGAAATCGGCAATGTTGAAAATGTCGAGGATCTGGCCGGGCTTTCTTCCACCAACCCCTTCATGGCGGTTGTGCTGACGATCCTGATGTTCTCGCTTGCCGGCATTCCGCCGCTCGCCGGCTTCTTCGGCAAGTACTACGTCTTCCTCGCCGCCATCGAAGCGAAGCTTTATCCGCTCGCCGTCATCGGTGTGATCGGCTCGGTCGTCGGCGCGTATTATTATATCCGCGTCGTCAAGGTCATGTGGTTCGATGAAGCCAAGGGCAGTTTTGAACGTCCGGCCGGCGAACTGAAGATCGTTTATGCGCTTTCGGGATTGTTTGTCGTCGCCTTCGTCGTCTTCGGCGGTGCTCTCGGCAATGCGGTCACGGTTGCGGCAAAGACCTTCTTTTGAGCAACACACACAAGCATACGGGCCGGATGTCCATCGATGACTTCCGGCACGAAGCGATGGCGGAAACGCCATCGACCAATATAGAATGTTTTGCCCGGGCAAGGGCAGGCGATGGCGGTAATCTTTGGGTCACCGCCATCCGCCAGACCGGCGGGCGCGGGCGTCGCGGCCGGCCATGGGTGTCCGAACCCGGCAATCTCTACGCCTCGCTTCTTCTCATCGATCCGGCTCCGATGGAGCGCATAGGCTCATTGCCGCTTGCCTTTGCGCTCGCCGTTTACCGCGCCATCCGCGCCGTTTTGCCGACGGGCGGTGAGCCGCTTGAAATCAAATGGCCGAACGACGTGCTGATCGGCCGCCGGAAGACCTGCGGCATTCTGATGGAAGCCGAACTTCTGCCGGACGGGCGGCGCGCCATCGTCATCGGCATCGGCATCAACATCGCCCATAAACCGGAAAACCCACTTTATCCCGTCACCATGCTGTCCGAACACGGCGCGTCATGTTCTCCCGACGAGCTGTTCGCGCATCTGTTTCGCGAAACGGCGGAGGTGCTGAAGAGCTGGGATGAGGGCAGGGGCGTTTCCGGCGTCATGGCCGGATGGCGGGCCGCCGCCTGCGGTATCGGCGAACACATCACCGTCAATTTTCCGGATCGCTCGATCGGCGGGCGTTTCGTTGGAATTGATGATAATGGTTATCTGCTGCTGGATGAGGACGAGGGCGCAAGGCGCTCCATCGCCGCCGGCGACGTGTTTTTCGGATGAGGTGAAACGGTGCGGCTTCAAAGCCCCGCGCCGAACCTCTTCCCACAGGTTGGAGCTTTCCTGCGGCTCATGAAAAGCAGGGTGGAAGACCGGTTCCGCATCGGCCCGGTCGATCAGATGGTTTAACAGGTCCGATGCTCTTAAATGGGCGGCTGGGCGCGGCATATCGCCGTCGCCTGCGCGCTCTCGTGAATGGATAAGAAGAACAATGGCTAAACAGGACGAACTGGTATTTCTGCCACTTGGCGGCGTCGGCGAAATCGGCATGAATCTGGCGCTTTACGGCTACGGACCGGAAAGCAAGCGCCAATGGATCATGGTGGATTGCGGCGTGACCTTCGCCGGTCTCGACCTGCCGGGCGTCGATCTGGTTCTGCCCGACATCAGCTTCATCGCCGAGCAGAAGAAGAACCTCAAAGGCATCATCATCACCCACGCCCATGAGGACCATTATGGCGCGCTGAACGACCTGTGGCCCGGCCTCAATGTTCCGGTCTACGCCTCGGGTTTCACCGCCGGCATGCTGGAGGCGAAGCGCGCCTATGAGGGCAGCCGCGCCGAAATTCCAATCACCCCGTTCAAGGCAGGTGACCGCATCAATGTCGGCCCCTTCGAAATCGAGGCCGTCGGCGTCAACCACTCGATCCCCGAACCGATGTCGCTGGTCATTCGCACGCCGCTCGGTAATGTCATCCACACGGGCGACTGGAAAATCGATGAAGCGCCGTCGCTTGGTCCGTTGACGGACGAGGCCCGCTTCCGCGCCATCGGCGAAGAGGGCGTGCTGGCGCTGATGTGCGACAGCACCAACGCGCTGCGCGACGGCGTATCGCCATCGGAGCACGAGGTTTCCGAAGGTCTGCAGCAGATCATCGAAAATGCAGAGGGCCGGGTGGCCATCACCACTTTCTCCTCCAATGTCGGGCGTATCCGCTCCATCGCGCAGGCAGCGGAAGCGGCTGGACGTGAAGTGCTGCTGCTCGGCTCGTCGCTGAAGCGCGTCGTCAACGTCTCGCAGGATCTCGGCATCATGGAAGGCATCAAGCCGTTCCTGGCCGAAGATGAATACGGCTATATCCCGCGCAACAAGGTCGTCGTCATTCTTACCGGTTCGCAGGGCGAGCCGCGGGCGGCGCTTGCCAAACTTTCGCGCGACGAGATGCGCAATGTGGCGCTTGCTGCCGGTGACACAGTGGTGTTTTCGTCGCGCGCCATTCCCGGCAACGAGAAGGCGATCATCGAGATCAAGAACGGCCTGATAGAGCAGGGCATCCATATCGTGACCGACAATGAGGCCTTGGTGCACGTTTCGGGCCATCCCCGTCGCAACGAGCTTCTGCGGATGTATGAATGGACGAAGCCTGAAATCGTCGTGCCGGTGCACGGCGAGGCGGCGCATCTGGTGGCGCAGAAGGAACTGGCCGAACAGGCCGGCATCTCGCAGGTGCCGAAGGTTCGTAACGGCAACATTTTGCGTCTGGCGCCCGGTCCTGCGGAAGTCATCAATGACGCGCCGCACGGCCGCGTCTTCAAGGACGGCAACCTCATCGGCGATCTGGACGAGATGGGGATCAGCAATCGCCGCAAGCTTTCATTCGCCGGCCATGTTTCCGTCAACGTGCTGCTGGACAGCCGTTTCGACTTCCTCGGCGATCCCGATGTCGTGCCCTTCGGCCTGCCGGAGTTTGATGACGAAGGCGAGGACATGGAAGATACGCTCTATGACGCCGTTCTCGGCGCCGTGGAAAGCATTCCGCGCGCCCGCCGCAAGGATCTGGCGCTGCTACGGGAGGCAGTGCGCCGCGCCGTGCGTGCCGCTGCCAACCAGGCATGGGGCAAGAAGCCGATCGTGACGGTTTTCGTCACCAAGGTCTGAGCCGGAAGGCACCGAATTTTCAAGCTGTCATGTCCGGATCGTTCCGGGCATGACAGGAGAGCCGTTCCTTATCGCTCTCTCGCTTCTTCGCGGCTTTTTGCGCTTCTTGCAGGGAAGTGATTCTGGTTCGCGAATGAATGGGTTACAAGGAACGCATTACGCAGGAGGACGTCATGCCGCTTCTTTCGGTCTTCGCCATTTATTTCATCGTCTGGTGGACGGTGCTTTTCATTGTGCTGCCGATTGGCCTTCGCACCCAGGAGGAAGAGGGCGAGGTGGCACTCGGCACGGTCGCCAGCGCACCGTCCCGGTTCAGGGGCGGGCGGATCGTGTTGTGGACGACCCTGATATCGGCTTTGATCTGTGGGCTCTGGTACGGCGGAACCTGGTGGTTCGGCGTCAGCATGGACGACCTGCCGAGAATAATCCCGGTTTTCGACTGAAGCACATCGCGCAAGTCCTGCCGTTTATGGCACGCCGCAAAATCTTGCAGCGGGCCGGGCTTGATGACGCGATTTAATGCAACCTGCGGCATGGCCGTCTCGCGAACGGTTCGCCACAGGGCGGATCGGGATTGTCATATGGATGTCATATCTATCGTGCACACACCATAAGCGTGTCTGGCGGTCGATTCACCGCCATAATTTAACCGGAATAACGATCCGGAGTTGCGGTCGCGTGCAGCAAGCAAAAAAAAACAAGGCATTTCAGCCTTGTTTTTCAGGTTTCGCGTGATCTGTAACCGTTACCGGGGCAGCGACAAGCGCGCCTAAGACCTAATCCTCCCAAGACTGACCGCGAAAACGGCAAGAATTTAGACTTCCTGCCTCTTTTGTGAGCTAAAGTTAGCCCAATCACCCATGCTTGTCATCTCATTTTTTGCATATTTGTTACAGTCGGCAAAAAATTCCCTGTGGTGCAATTTGTCGCACCGGATCAAGAATAATATTCCGGCCAAAGCGTTTTGACGCGAATTAGCTATCGCGAAAATGCCATGAAATCGCCTTAGCCGCTCTTTGCATGGCGGGTTTTCTTCTTGGTCAGAAACGGCTATGTACGGCGCCAATATCCCTCTATTCGGGGCGATTCCCGCGCCTTTGCGCGTTGTCGCCCATACCAATGGAAGCCGTCATGCGTCTCAGCCGTTATTTCATGCCCATCCTGAAGGAAAACCCCAAGGAAGCGGAGATTGTCTCCCATCGCCTCATGCTGCGTGCGGGCATGATCCGGCAGCAATCGGCTGGCATTTATTCCTGGCTGCCGCTCGGCAAGCGCGTGCTCGACAAGGTCAACAGGATCATCCGTCAGGAGCAGGACCGCGCGGGCGCCATCGAGCTTCTGATGCCGACGCTGCAAACGGCCGAGCTGTGGCAGGAAAGCGGCCGTTATGACGATTACGGCAAGGAAATGCTGCGCATCAAGGACCGTCAGGACCGCCAGATGCTCTACGGTCCGACCAATGAGGAGATGATCACCGACATCTTCCGTTCCTACGTGAAGTCCTACAAGAACCTGCCGCTGAACCTCTACCATATCCAGCTGAAGTTCCGCGACGAGGTGCGTCCCCGTTTCGGCACCATGCGTTCGCGCGAGTTCCTGATGAAGGACGCCTATTCCTTCGATCTGACCAAGGAAGACGCGATCCACTCCTATAACAAGATGTTCGTGGCTTATCTGCGCACCTTCGAGCGCCTTGGCCTGCGCGCCATTCCCATGCGCGCCGATACCGGCCCGATCGGCGGCAACCACAGCCACGAATTCATCATTCTGGCCGATACCGGCGAATCCGAGGTTTTCTGCCACAAGAATTTCCTCGATCGCGCCATCCCCGCTGACGATACCGATTTCGATGATGTCGCCGCACTTCAGGGCGTTTTCAACGAGTGGACGACCGAATACGCCGCCACCTCGGAAATGCACGACGAGGCCGCTTACGACGCCATCCCCGAGGGTGAGCGTCTTTCCGCGCGTGGTATCGAAGTTGGCCACATCTTCTATTTCGGCACCAAATATTCCGAGCCGATGGGCGCCAAGGTGCAGGGTCCTGATGGCAAGGAACATCCCGTCCACATGGGTTCCTACGGCATTGGCCCGACACGCCTTGTTCCCGCCATCATTGAAGCATCGCATGACGAAAATGGAATCATCTGGCCGGCTTCGGTCGCTCCTTTCGATGTCGTCATTATCAACATGAAGGCAGGTGACGCGGCCTGTGATGCGGCTTGTGAAAAGCTGTATTCCTCGCTCTCCAACGCGGGCAAGGATGTTCTTTATGACGACACCGACGACCGTGCGGGCCAGAAATTCGCCACTGCGGACCTGATCGGCGTGCCGGTACAGATCATCGTCGGCCCGCGTTCGGTTGCGAACGGCGAAGTCGAGGTGAAGGATCGCAAGACCGGCGAACGTGAAACCGTCACAATCGAAGCGGCAATGAACAAGGTGCTTGGCTAAGCGCGGAATAGTGAAAAGTGTGGAGCGGTTTTCGCCTGAAATCCGCTCCAGCTTTATGAGATCACGATCCGCAAAAACTGGGGTCGGTTTTTAAGGAAAACCGGCCTTGCAAGTCCAGATCAGGGAGACGACATGGCAAAAGCCGAGGCTGACAAGGGTGCGGCTCCTTCCGCCCGGGAAAAGACCGCCCGGCCGTTTTCCGCTTTCGAGCGCATGGTGGCGTGGCGCTATCTGCGGTCGCGGCGCAAGGAAGCGTTCATTTCCGTCATCGCCGGCTTCTCCTTCGTCGGCATCATGCTGGGCGTCGCGACGCTCATCATCGTCATGGCTGTCATGAACGGTTTTCGCACCGAGCTGATTTCGCGCATTCTCGGCATTAACGGCCATATGATCGTTCAGCCGATCGACCAGCCCTTCAATAATTATGATGAGCTGGCGAAGAAATTCTCCGCCATTCCTGGTGTCACCATGGCCCTGCCACTGGTGGAGGGTCAGACCTTGGCCTCCGGTCGCGGTGGTGCCGGCTCCGGTGCCCTGGTGCGCGGTGTGCGTCAGGAAGATATCGACAAGATCAAGGAAGTCGCCACCAACATCAAGACCGGCGATCTCGTCGGCTTCATGGCGGGCGACGGGGTTCTGGTCGGCTCAAGGCTTGCCGCCCAGCTGGGCGTGACGGCGGGCGACGATATCACCCTCATTTCGCCGGAAGGCGATGTGACGCCGATGGGGGTTAACCCGCGCGTCAAATCCTACAAAATTTCGGGCGTCTTCGAGATCGGCATGTCGGAATATGACGCGTCGATGATCTATATGCCGCTTTCAGAAGCCCAGCTTTATTTCAATGCCGAAGGCCTCGTGCAGTCCATTGAGCTTTACGTCAGTCGCCCTGATAATGTCGACGGCATCCGGCCGCTGGTGGAGCAGGCTGCCGAGCGGCAGATCTATATCACCGACTGGAGACAGCGAAACCAGACCTTCTTCTCCGCCCTGCAGGTGGAAAGAAACGTGATGTTCATGATCCTCACCCTCATCGTTCTGGTGGCGGCGCTCAACATCATTTCCGGCCTCATCATGCTGGTGAAGGACAAGGGCAGCGATATCGCCATCCTGCGCACCATGGGCGCCAGTTCCGGCGCTGTCATGCGCATCTTCTTCATGACGGGGGCTGCGATCGGCACGGTCGGCACCTTTGCCGGTGTGGCGCTCGGTGTTCTCGTCTGCCTCAACGTGGAATCCATCCGGCAGTTCTTCTCCTGGGTTTCAGGCACGGTGCTGTTTGATCCGCAGCTCTATTTCCTCAGCCAGCTTCCGGCCGAAATGGATATCAGCGAGACCATTACCGTCGTCATCATGGCGCTGACGCTTTCTTTCTTGGCAACCATCTTTCCGGCATGGCGGGCTTCCAAGCTCGATCCGGTGCAGGCCCTGCGTTACGAATAAGGACCGCTTCACAATATGGCAAAAAAATCAGTGCTGCGGCTTACCGGCGTCGAGAGGACCTATGGTCAGGGCGAGACGTCGCTCTCCATTCTGCGCAAGGCCGATTTCGAGTTGAAGAGTGGCGAGATGGTGGCGCTTGTCGCTCCCTCGGGCACCGGCAAATCCACGCTGCTGCATCTGGCCGGGCTTCTGGAACATCCAGATGCCGGCGAGGTCTTCATCAATGGCGCGCCGTGCAACGGTCTGCCCGATGAAAAGCGCACGGCGATCCGCCGCAGCGATATCGGTTTCGTCTACCAGTTCCATCATCTGCTGCCCGAGTTTACGGCGGTGGAGAATGTGATGATGCCGCAGCTCATCGCCGGTTTGACGCAGGGCGAAGCCCGCAAGCGGGCCAGCGCGCTGCTCGATTACATGCGTGTCGGCCATCGTGGCGAACATCGCCCGGCCGAACTTTCCGGCGGTGAACAGCAGCGCGTGGCCATTGCGCGCGCGGTTGCCAATGCGCCGCTTCTGCTGCTCGCCGACGAGCCGACCGGCAACCTTGACCCGGAGACCGCGCATTATGTGTTCGATGCGCTGGAGGCGCTGGTGCGCCAGTCGGGCCTTGCTGCATTGATCGCCACCCACAATCACGAGCTTGCTAACCGCATGGACCGGCGCGTGACACTCGCCGACGGCAAGATCGTCGACTTCTGATTGTGACGGTATAAGGCGATCACAGCGACGCCTTGGCGATCTGTTTTGCGGGTGAGTCTATCCGTTCTGCATTTCCCGCAAGACCGCTCGTCCTTCCACAATTGAATTTTTTTGCCGAACCCGGAGGTTTTTTACCTCCGGGTTTTTCGCTTTGGAGTCAGGGGCTTGCCATTCGTGGAAACGGAACCCCAGCCGATTCTGCCACGTTAGCAAGAGGAATATCAGTAAAAGCCTGTTGACAATCGAACGAAATGAGAACAAAAATAGAACATAACGAGTAAGGAGAGACCAATGACTGATTTCATCCGTGACGTTGCCGCTTTCGCCTCTATCGCTGTGTTTGTTGCCAGCTTTTCGGTGATCCTCACTGCCCTGTGAAGGGCGCGCCGGCGCAGAAGCCTGTATAGACGCCGTAAGGCGGTGGACTTTAAAGGCCGGAAATCGGAAAATCGCCCCCTCGATTCAGAATGACAGGATGACGATATGGGCGAGACGGCTGTGCGTGGAGAGACCTCTGACAAAACGCTGAAAACGCCCGGTTTCGTCCATCTGCGGGTTCATTCCGCTTACTCCCTGCTTGAGGGGGCTTTGCCCCTCAAGAAGATCATGTCCAAGGCCGTTGCGGACGGCCAGCCGGCCATTGCCATTACCGATACCAACAATCTTTTCGTCGCGCTGGAGTTTTCCGAAAAGGCGCGCGATGAGGGCTTGCAGCCGATCATCGGCTGTCAGGTGTCTATCGACATGCAGGATGCGGCGGATGATCGCCGCAACCACAACAGCCACCTCGCCAAACTTCCCGCCATCGTACTTCTGGCTGCTGATGCCGAGGGGTACGAGCGGCTGGTAGATCTGATCAGCCGCGCCTATCTGGAAGGCGAGAGCGGCGGCCAGTCCGTGCATGTTACCCGCGCGTGGCTGGAGGAAGCCTCCAATGCCGGGCTGATCGCGCTGACGGGCGCCTCCGGCGGCCCGGTGGATATGGCCCTGAAAGAAGGGCACACGGCGCAGGCCAGAGAACGCCTGCTCGTGCTGAAATCACTCTTCGGTGACAAGCTCTACATCGAATTGCAGCGCCAGTCCGGTTTCGACCGCGCCCATGAGCGGCGTATGATCGGGCTTGCCTATGAACATGATATTCCGCTCGTCGCCACCAACGAGGCGTTCTTTCCATCGAAGGCCGATTACGAAGCGCATGATGCATTGATGGCGGTGGCGCATAACGCCATCGTTTCCGATGACAGCCGGTTCCGGCTGACACCCGACCATTATATGAAAGGCCGCGAGGAGATGACGGCGCTGTTTGCCGACCTTCCCGAGGCGCTGGAAAACACCGTCGAGATCGCGTTGCGTTGCTCCTTCGTGCTGAAGAAGCGCGGGCCGATCTTGCCGCGCTTCACCGGTGCCAGCGACGATCCCGAAGCGGCGCAGCGGGCCGAGGCCGAGGAGCTTCGCCGTCAAGCCGTCGAGGGTCTCGATCATCGCCTTGCGGCCCTTGGCATGGCACCGGGCTACACCGAGCAGGACTATCGCGAGAGACTGGATTTCGAGCTTGGCGTCATCGAACGCATGGGTTTTCCCGGTTACTTCCTGATCGTTGCCGACTTCATCAAATGGGCCAAGCTGCAGGATATTCCGGTTGGCCCCGGCCGCGGTTCGGGCGCCGGCTCGCTTGTGGCCTATGCGCTGACCATTACCGATGTCGATCCTCTGCGCTTCTCGCTGCTGTTCGAGCGCTTCCTCAATCCCGAACGCGTATCGATGCCCGACTTCGATATCGACTTCTGCCAGGACCGCCGCGAAGAGGTGATCCGCTACGTGCAGCGCAAATATGGTCGCGAGCAGGTGGCGCAGATCATTACCTTCGGTTCGTTGCAGGCGCGCGCGGCATTGCGCGACGTCGGCCGCGTGCTGGAAATGCCCTATGGGCAGGTGGACAAGATCTGCAAGCTGGTGCCCAACAACCCGGCCAATCCGACGCCGCTGTCGAAGGCGATCGAGGAAGAACCGCGTCTGCAGGAAGAGGCGGACAAGGAACCGGTCGTCGCCCGGCTACTGGACATCGCCCAGAAGATCGAGGGACTTTACAGGCACGCATCCACCCACGCCGCCGGTATCGTCATCGGTGACAGGCCGCTGTCGAAGCTGGTGCCGATGTATCGCGATCCGCGCTCGGACATGCCGGTCACCCAGTTCAACATGAAATGGGTGGAAAGCGCCGGCCTCGTCAAATTCGACTTTCTCGGCCTGAAGACGCTGACGGTGCTGAAAGTGGCCGTCGATTTCGTGGCCAAGCGCGGCATCAAGGTCGATCTCGCCGCTATCCCGCTGGAAGACGCCAAAACCTACGAGATGTTGTCGCGCGGCGAGACCATCGGCGTGTTTCAGGTGGAAAGTGCGGGCATGCGCAAGGCGCTGATCGGCATGCGCCCGGACTGCATCGAGGATATCATCGCGCTGGTGGCGCTTTATCGTCCCGGCCCGATGGAAAACATTCCGGTCTATAATGCCCGCAAGCATGGCGAGGAGGAGCTGGAGTCGATCCATCCTACCATCGACCATCTCCTGAAGGAAACGCAGGGCGTTATCGTCTATCAGGAACAGGTGATGCAGATCGCCCAGGTCCTTTCAGGTTATTCGCTCGGCGAAGCCGATCTTCTGCGCCGCGCCATGGGCAAGAAGATCAAGGAGGAGATGGACCAGCAGCGCGAGCGTTTCGTGGATGGCGCCATCAGGAACAGCGTGTCGAAGCCGCAGGCCAACACCATCTTCGACCTTCTGGCGAAATTCGCCAATTACGGCTTCAACAAGAGCCACGCGGCCGCTTACGCCATCGTTTCCTATCAGACCGCCTATATGAAGGCGCATTATCCGGTGGAGTTCCTCGCGGCCTCCATGACGCTCGATATGGCAAATACGGAAAAGCTCAACGATTTCCGTCAGGATGCCGGCCGCCTCGGCATCGAGGTCGTCGCACCTTCGGTGCAGACTTCCTTCCGCCAGTTCGAGACGGGTGAAAACCGCATCTATTATTCGCTGGCCGCCATCAAGGGTGTGGGCGAGGGCGCGGTCGAACACATCGTTGCGGTGCGCGATGGCAAGCCGTTTGCGAGCCTTGAGGATTTCTGCCTGCGGATCGATCCGAAGCAGATCAACCGGCGTGTGCTGGAAAGCCTCATCAATGCCGGTGCTTTCGATTGCTTCGGCCGTGACCGCGCCGAGATGATCGGCGGTCTGGACCGTATCATCGGTTATTCGCAACGCGCGCAGGAAAGCCGCGTCACCGGCCAGTCGGATATGTTCGGCTCCGGCGGTGCGAGCGGCCCGGAAAAACTCCTACTGCCGGCCTTCCAGACCTGGCTCGCCTCGGAAAAGCTGTTGCGCGAATATCAGGTGCTCGGTTTTTACCTCACCGCCCATCCGCTCGATACCTATCGCCCCGTACTGGAGAAGTTGCGGGTGCAGAATTTTGCCGATTTTTCAGCGGCGGTGAAGCAGGGAGCGACCGCCGGGCGTCTGGCTGGCACCGTCACCGGCAAGCAGGAGCGCAAGACCCGCACCGGCAACAAGATGGGCATCGTCACCTTCTCCGACGCATCCGGCCAATATGAGGCGGTGCTGTTTTCCGAAGGGCTCGCCCAGTTCCGCGATCTGCTCGAGGTGGGTAAATCGCTTGTCATCACGGTGCAGGCGGAAGAACGCCCGGAAGGCATCGGCCTTCGTATCCAGACGGCGCAATCGCTGGAGGAGAAATCCGTGCAGATGCAGAAGGCGTTGCGCGTCTATGTGCGCGATTCCGGCCCGCTGAAAACCGTCGCCCGCCATCTCAACACCAAAGGTGACGGCTCGGTCTATTTCATCGTCATCAAGGATGAGGGCAGCCGTGAGATCGAAGTGGAGCTGACGGAGAAATACCGCATCTCACCGGAAATCGCCGCAGCGCTTCGCTCCGCCCCTGGTGTTGTCGACGTAGAGCTCGTGTAAGGCCTCTGGGGCTTCACACGTTGCTCACACCGGCCCTTCCTTCGTCACGGTAATGAAGTCCGTTCCCGTTCCCGTCTCCATCTGGTGACTGAGGTCGGAAACGGTGATCGAGCTGCCGGTTGAAAGCTCCTTCTCTATGCGGGAGCGAATTTCAGCCGGTATTTCGAGGCGGCTTAGCACCGCGCTCAGCTGGTCGAAGCCACCGGGGGCCTCGGTAACGGTAATACCAAGCCGTTTGCGGGCAGCCGTCGGCAGGTGGTTTTCCAGCGTCAAACCGTTCCATTCGGCGGTTCCGGCGGTGCGGTTGACGGCAACCGCCTCGAAGAAATGGGTTCCGAGCGCCACCTCAGGATCCTTGATGTCGATGGCAGCTTCAAATAGCGGCTTGAAATCCTGGCGCACCATGATCTGGCCGTTTGGCGGATGGTCTTGCCCGGCGGAAGCGTAGAGCGCTGTTACGAAGTCGTCGGTCAAAAGCGGCCCGGTGGTTTTCAGCCCTTTCCAGCGCTTGAAACCGTTGACGGCGCTGGTCGTCATCTCTCCGGTATAACCGTCTGGCGAGCCGGCATCGAAACCGAGACGGGTCAGCACGGCCTGAATATCCATCACCTTTTCCCGCTCACCGCGCCGGGTGATGAGAATGCGCAAGGGGGATGGCTCCTTGCCCTTGGCCATCGGTTTGATGGATTGCGTCTTTTCATTAACGGCAACCTCGACCGTGCCCAACGCGGAATCGAAGGTTGCGGGGCGCAGCTCGACATCGGATAGAAGCAGCTTGCCGTCATCGGCATCGCCACGCGGTTCAAACAGGGCCGGATGCTGCACGAAGCGCAGCGAAACCGGCCGCTCGGTGATGATGACATGCACGCCGTAGCGGGTCTCGCCGAACAGCGATTGCGCAAATTTCGGCGGCAGGCGTACACAGCCGTGCGAGGCGGGATAATTCGGTACCTTGCCCTCGTGCAGCGCGATGCCGGACCATGTCAGCCGCTGCATGAAGGGCATGGGTGCTGCCGAATAGATGTTCGATTCGTGGTATTTGCGCTTTTCCAGAATCGAGAAAATGCCGCTCGGCGTCTCGTGTCCGGCCTTGCCGGTGGAGACTTTCGATGTGGCAACGATCGCGCCATTTTCATAAAGCGCCAGCGATTGGTCGCTTTTCGAAACGACGATCTGCAGCGACTTATTGTCGGCGGCAAGCGCCGGAAAGGCAAGAATGCTGGCCGACAGCATGCCGGTCAGAAGACGGAAGCGAAGAGACATGACGCAATACACCACATGCACAAAACTTCGTTTACTCAACCACGCGAAGTTTAATGAAGTTTAATGATGTGGCGTCTGCCGCTTCACTAATTTGTGTAATCGCTAAAATAAGGGAGAGGTGTTGCAGGCCGGAGGGTTTCCCGGCATTCGCGTGCGGCAGGGCTGCTATTTGCGCGTGCCGAAGGTGTAGCCGGTTTCGACACTACCCTTGCCGAATTTGTCGCGCAGCTTATCCATGGCCGCTTCCGCCGCCGCCCGCCGTTCCGCCTGCCTGTCGACGAGATCGGGAGGATCGGCAAGGCCCGCATCGTGCAGATCGCCGACCCCGATGCCGATCAGGCGGAATTTCGTGCCGTCGGTTTCTTTCTCCAGCAGCGAAAGGCCGGTGCGGAATATCCGGTCGGCAAGCTGGGTGGGGTCATCAAGCTTGCGGTTGCGGGTGCGGAGTTTGAAATCGGCCGTCTTCATTTTCAGCACCACCGTCTGACCGGAAATGCCGCTCTTCTTCAGCCGCCAGGCAACCTTTTCGGAAAGCGACCGCAGGATCGGCACGAGGTCCTCGTGCCGGGAAATATCGTTGAAGAAGGTGGTCTCGGAAGAGACGCTCTTTACCGGGTCGTTATTGTGCACATGCCGCTCGTCAATGCCGCGCGAAAGCCGGAACAGCCGCTGCCCCATCACGCCGTAGCGGCGCATCAGGTCGCCTTCCTCCATTTCCTGCAACTGTGCGATCAAGCGGATACCATCCGCCTGCAACGTGGCCGCAAATGCCTTTCCAACGCCCCATATGGTGGTGACAGGCCGCGTCGCCAGAAAGGAAAGCGCCTCCGCTTCGCCGACCACCGAAAAACCGCGCGGTTTTTGCAGGTCGGATGCGACCTTGGCCAGAAACTTGCAGTAGGACAGGCCGGCTGAGACGGTCACGCCCACCTCTTTTTCCACCCGTTTCACGAATTTCGCCAACACCCGGGCCGGCGGATCGTGATGCAGTCTCTCTGTTCCGGAGAGATCGAGAAACGCCTCGTCTATCGAAAGCGGCTGCACCAGCGGCGTCAGATCCTGCATCATGGTTCTGATCTGGCGTCCGACGCGGCTGTATTTTTCCATATCCGGCCGGATGACCACCGCGTCCGGGCAGGCTTCCAGCGCCTTGAACATCGGCATGGCGGAGCGCACGCCCTGAATGCGGGCAATGTAACAGGCGGTGGAAACCACGCCGCGCTTTCCGCCGCCAATGATCACCGGCTTGTCGGCAAGCTCGGGATTGTCCCGTTTTTCAACGGAGGCGTAAAAGGCGTCGCAATCGATATGGGCGATGCTGAGATCATAGAGTTCGTCGTGGTAGACAAGGCGCGGACTGCCGCAGGCGCGGCAACGCCTCAGGCCCGCTGGCTGGCCGGCCAGGCAGTCGCGGCAAAAACCGGGGTCATAGTGGTGCGACGTGGACATGGACCGAAAACAAAACCAGAACGTCGCCGACCATACTCCGGCCGTGACCGTGGCTCAAGTGGCTGACCGGTCAATACTCACCCGAATCCAGCCCCGGGCCGGAAAAATGGTGCCAGGCGGCGGCTACCGTTTCGGGTGAGGTGTCCGTCGCCGTGCAGAAGGCCATAAGGTCGGGCTCGTGGCTCATCAGAAAATCGGTGAGCCCTGCCAGAAAACCGGGATCGTGGGCGGCCTGGCGCAGCATATTGGCCTGCAATCCGCTCAGCGCCAGAAAACGCGACAGCATGTCCGGTTCGTTTGCCAGCCAGCCAAGTATGGCGGCTGCCGTTTCTTGCGGATCTTTTCCGGCATTGCCTTTGTTTTTCGTGTCTCGCAGCATTTCTCTACCGAAGTTACCTATTTTGAAACCAAATCGTTCTAGCCTTGCGCAACAAATGGACGATGGAATCGGTTCTCTGACAACCTATATGTCTGGATGAAGGTTTCATAGCGAAACGGGGACTGCCCACCATGCCCAAACAGGTCATGATAGTCGAAGACAACGAGCTGAACATGAAGCTCTTTCGCGACCTGATCGAGGCGTCTGGTTACACGACGATCCAGACGCGCAATGGCATGGAAGCGCTGGACCTTGCCCGCAAGCACCGCCCGGACCTCATTCTCATGGATATTCAGCTGCCGGAAGTTTCGGGGCTGGAGGTGACGAAATGGCTGAAGGAGGATGACGAATTGCATGTCATTCCTGTCATCGCCGTCACGGCCTTTGCCATGAAGGGCGATGAGGAGCGTATTCGTCAGGGTGGATGCGAGGCCTATGTGTCGAAGCCGATTTCCGTTCCGAAATTCATCGAAATCATCAAGACCTATCTTGGCGATGCATAAGGCGGTTGGGGAACTGTTATGACGGCGAGAGTTCTGGTTGTTGACGATATACCCGCAAACGTAAAGCTTCTCGAAGCCCGGCTTGTCGCGGAATATTTCGACGTCGTCACCGCCGAGGATGGTTTCAAGGCGCTGGCGATCTGTGACCAGGAACAGGTCGATATCATCCTGCTCGACATCATGATGCCGGGCATGGATGGTTTCGAGGTCTGCGAACGGCTGAAAGCCAATTCGAAAACCGCGCATATTCCGGTCGTCATGGTCACCGCACTCGATCAGCCGTCCGACCGCGTGCGTGGCCTCAAAGCCGGCGCCGACGATTTTCTGACCAAGCCGGTCAACGACCTTCAATTGATCGCCCGTGTCAAAAGCCTCGTGCGCCTCAAGGCCGTCAGTGACGAATTGCGGCTGCGGGCTGAAACCGCGCGTGAGATCGGCATCGAGGAGATGCTGCGCAGCGATGGCCTCATGCAGACGCCGGGCCGCGTTCTGGTCGCGGATGGCCGCGCCAGCTCGCAGGAGCGTATCCTCAGGGCGCTGAAGCCGGTTGCTGAGGTCGATGTCGTCACGGAGCCGCAGGCGGCCTTGCTGAAAGCGGCGAGCAACCCCTTCGAGCTTGTCATCGTCAATTCGAATTTCGAAGATTACGATCCGCTGAGACTGTGTTCGCAGCTTCGCTCGCTGGAGCGCACCCGTTTCCTGCCGTTGCTACTGGTGGCGGAGCAGGGGGCGGACGACATGGTGGCACGGGCGCTCGATCTTGGCGTGAACGATTATATTCTCCGTCCGATCGATCCCAACGAGCTTGTCGCCCGGTCGCTCACGCAGATCAGGCGCAAGCGTTATAACGAGCATCTGCGGCTCAATCTTCAGCACACGATGGAGCTTGCCATCGTCGATGGGCTGACAGGCCTCAACAACCGCCGTTATCTCGACAATCATCTGAAGATACTTTTCGACCGCGCCGCCGTCCGTGGCCGCCCGATTTCCATCTGCATGACCGATATCGACCGCTTCAAGCTGGTCAACGATACCTATGGTCACGATGTCGGCGATGAGGTTCTGCGGGAATTTTCAGCGCGCATCCGCAGCACGGTGCGCGGCGCCGATCTCGCCTGCCGTTATGGCGGCGAGGAGTTCGTTGTTATCATGCCCGATACGTCGATAGAGCTTGCCGCAAGTGTCGCCGAACGCCTGCGGGCGATCATCGAGGACAAACCTTTTTACGTTCGCTCCATCGATCGCGAACTGAATATTACCGCCTCGCTCGGCATTGCCACCAGCAGTGGGGCCTTCGGCGCGCCGGAAGAGCTTCTGAAACAGGCCGACAAGGCACTTTATGAGGCGAAACACACCGGACGCAACCGCGTCGTGGCGGCGGCTGCCTGAAGACGCAGCTACATGACGCGGAAAATCCGTGACGCCTATTTCGGACATTTGCCTGTTTCAATAGTCGCGTAAAGAACTCAAAGGGAATTGCGGGAAACGCCAGTCCCTGACCTTGCCTGTATTTTATCCTATTGCAATGAAAGGGTGAAATTTAACAGGGTTAATAGAGTTCAAGTTGAAGAATACGTTGAATTCAATCTCCCATGGAACTATATTGTGCCAGCTTTGTATATTTAACCATATTTTCCAGGTGATGTATCTCTGGCTTAAGAATTTGTTGATTTTTATTTTACTTCTGCGCACACTCCCTATTGAGAGTAACAGTTCTTCCGGCGGTTTTTCCGTCTAGTGATGATGAAATGATGGCGGATGACACCGCTGTGATTTCGCTCGTCAGGGGCTGGTATTGCGTAGTTCGAATGCCCCATGATGCTCAGGTCCGCCGCATCTCCTGGATCGTGGGGTCGGTCGGCTGACGATGTCCGAATCGGTTCCTCGTGCCGTAATCACATCGTTGGCCGACCGCCTTATCTCCCGAAATCTTTTTTGCTTGTGCTGTCGCTTATGGCGGAGGACATCCGGCTGGGCGCTCATGCAGCGTGTTCACGTTGCGGTTGAGGCATCTGGCTGATGAGGCGCTGGTAGAGCGTTTTCCCATCGCGTCGACATGCATCGACTGGATTCCCGCTGAAGTGCCGGAACGGGGGCGGGTGCGATTCGTTGGCCTATGCCGCATCCTGCGAGGCCGCTGGTGCGAGAAATGCCATTGGAGACACTTATCTCAGCACAAACAAAAAACGCGCCCATTGGGCGCGCTTTTACCGGAGAACCCGATCAAGAATTACTTGATCTTGGTTTCCTTGAATTCAACGTGCTTGCGTACAACCGGGTCGTACTTCGTCTTCGTCATCTTGTCCGTGAACGTACGGCTGTTCTTGGTGGTGACGTAGAAGGTACCGGTGTCGGCTGTCGACAGCAGCTTGATCTTGATTGTTGTAGCTTTCGCCATGGTCGTCCTGCCTTTAAACAAAAGAGAAGCCGCAGGCGCTTCTCACCTCGGCTAAATCTGGCGCGAAACTACGTATCACGCCCGAAAAGTCAAGTCTGTTTTGCCCGGAAAACAAAACGGAAGCCATAAAGCACCACGTAAAGCCCGAAAAACACGGCAAGCGCCCAGGCGAAACCATCGGTGCCCGCAACATCCATGGAAATGCCAACGGCCTGCGGTCCGGCAATCGTGCCCATGGCGTAACAGAAGATGAAGGCGGCATTGGCGGCGACCAGATCGGCACCTTTCAGGCGCGAACCGAGGTGGGTGAGGCCGACGGTATACATGCCGGATACGAGGCCGCCCCAGAACAGGAGCAGGGCCGCCACGAGGATCCATCTGTCCACCAGCAGGGGCAGCGCCAGCGTGCCACAGACGCCCGCAAAGGCCATCAGCGCCAGCATCGTGCGCCGGTCCTTCATCCGGTCCGACAGCAGGCCGATCGGTATCTGGAAGACCATGTTGCCGATGCCCATCACGGTGAGGAGAAGTGCGGCCTGCGATTCGTTGAAGCCTTCACGGGTGGCGTAAATGGGAAAGAGCGAGAGACCGCCCGCCTGCACCGCGCCAAACACGAAAGCCGCCGCAGACGCCATCGGCACCAGCCAGATATAACGGGCGAAATGGTGGTTCGGTCTTTCGCTCAGCTCCGGGCTTTCGCCGCGCGCCAGGAAGATAGGGATCGCGGCAAGCAGGATGATCGCGGCGCCAACCAGAAAGGGCATGATTCCCTCGCTGCCTACCACGGAAAACAACAGCGGGCCGACCGCAAAGCCGACCGCAAGGCCGGTGGCGTAGATGCCAAGAACCATGCCGCGTTTTTTCGGCGGCGCGGTCATGTTGATCCAGTATTCGGAAAGGATGAACAGCGTGGTGGTTGCGCCATGGAAGACTATCCGCAGCGGAAACCACATCCAGAAGGCGTCGGCGAAATAAAAGCAGAGCGCACTCAGTGCCGAAACGACGACCGCAAACAGCATCGTTCGAGCCACGCCGAAGTCATGGGCGATCTTGCTGGTCACCGAGGCGGCCATCATCGCCGCGACGCCGGCCATAGCCGAATTCACCCCGATCATGGTGGAGGAGATGCCGCGTTTCTCGAGGATGATCGACAGGAGCGGCAGGCCAAGGCCGATTGCCACGCCAACCGCACTGATGGCGGAAATGGCGGCGATCAGTGAGGGCCAGTGAATGGCGTCCGCTTCGCATTTCATTTGTGACATGACGGCCTTTATACAAAGTCTCGAATGAATCGGCCGTGGCGCGTGAAATAGAGCCGCGCGGGGCTTTCAAAGGGCAGTGACGGATCACCTATCATGAGTTTTGTGACATCTTCGAGAACCGTGCGTGTGATTTTCGGCATGTTCAGACCGGAAAGCTCTGTCATGTCAAGCCATTGCACGTTGTTCAGCTCGTCGGAATCCCTGATTAGCCGGGTATCCAGCCGCAACTCGTCGGCATAACTGCAAAAGAATCGCGTGTCGTAGCGTCTGATATTGCCGGGCGGGGTGATGGCGCGCGCCACATATCGAAAACGGGAAAGGTCCGGACCGCCTCCGTCCATACCCATATCCACACCGGTTTCCTCGACAAGCTCGCGTGCGGCGGCAAGCGCCAGCGCCCGTGCTCCGGCAGCGCTCAGGCGGCGTGCGGCAGAGGTGGTGAGGCTGTGCAGCACGGCGGGGTGCAGATCGCTGGAAAAGGGCAGGGCGTGATCGCGAGGATCGCGTTTGCCGCCGGGAAACACATAAGCACCGGGCATGAAGACATGGGCGTTGCTGCGCCGGCCCATCAGCACCCGAATTGAAGGGCCGGAGCGGTCGAACAGGATGATCGAGGCGGCATCGCGCGGCCGCAGGGGGCCGCCCGCCGATTCGGCGTTCGTGGGAGGCTGGGACACCTGCAAGCTCCTGTCCGCCGTCAGTGGGAGGAGCCGTCTATCTGCGCTTTTGGCTGCTTCCCATCGAAGCCGTGCATCCGGAGCGCCCATTGCAGGCCGATGACGCCACCCTTGATCGGCTGCAGCGTCAAAAGCGCGGCCAGAATGGTGATCGGCACCCAGATGGCGAAGTGCACCCACATGGGAACGGAAAGCACGAGATCGGTCATCATGAAACCGCCAACGGCGATGTGGCCGATGATGACAATGGAAATATAGGGCGGCAGGTCATCGGAGCGGTGATGATGCATTTCCTCGCCGCAGGCCGCACAGGCGTCCACCGGCTTCAGAAAGGCCCGGAACAGGCGTCCGCTGCCACAGGCCGGACAACGGTTGGCCATGCCCCGCATTATCGAGCGGCCAAGCGGTCGCTCCGCGCTGTTGTCTCCGAAGGTGACTGTTTCCGAGCCCTGATTTGCACTCATCCCTGTAATCCTTCTCCCGTTCTTAACCGCTTGCCGCGGTCTTGTTACCGTCGTCCTCTCGGCGGTCGCGTTCCGGGCTTGGCTGAAGGACGCGATGTCCGCCGGCCTGCCTTGTGGAACGACCGCGCGCCGACCGGCATCTTGCGCCCGGGGCTCAGCATTTCAAAGCGTAATGCACCCGCCAGAGGCACCGCTTCCGCAAGCCGCACCTGAACCGTGTCGCCAAGCTGATAACCGAGACCCGTCTTTTCCCCCGTCAGAGCCTGATGCGCCTCGTCGTAGAGGAAATAATCGGTTCCAAGTGTAGATATAGGAACAAACCCGTCGGCACCAAACTGCGGCAGCGCGACAAATAGTCCCGCCTTGGTGACACCGGCAACACGGCCATCGAATTCTTCACCGACGCGTTCGGAAAGATGGTGCGCGATCAGCCGGTTGATGGTGTCACGCTCGGCAGCCATGGCGCGGCGCTCGAAGGTCGAGATTTCGGCGGCGATGTCGTCCAGCGTTGCCTCTTCCTGCGGGGTGATGCCACCTTCGCCGAGGCCGAGCGAGCCCACCAGCGCGCGATGCACGATCAGATCGGCATAACGGCGGATCGGCGAGGTGAAATGCGCGTATTTCATCAGGTTGAGGCCGAAATGGCCGATATTTTCAGGGCTGTAGATCGCCTGGCTCTGGCTGCGCAGCACCATCTCGTTGACCATGATCTGATGTGGCGTGTCGAGTGCGCGTGCCAGAATGCCGTTGAAGGAATTGGCGCGCATCGCCACGCCCTTGGCCATGGAAATGCCGATCGTGCCGAGGAATTCGCGCAGCACCTCCTGCTTGGAAAGCGTCGGGGCATCGTGCACGCGGTAGACCAGCCGCTGCTTTTTCTTTTCCAGCGTCTCGGCGGCGGCGACATTCGCCTGGATCATCATTTCCTCGATCAGCTTGTGCGCGTCGAGACGTTCGGGAATGACGACCTTGTCCACCGTGCCGTCGGGCCTGAGCTGGATCTTGCGCTCCGGCATGTCGAGTTCCAGCGGCTGGCGGCGGTCGCGTCCGCGCTTCATCACCGCATAGGCGTGCCACAGCGGCTTGAGGATGGGCTCCAGCAGCGTGCCGGTCTTGTCATCCGGGTTGCCGTCGATGGCCGCCTGCGCCTGTTGGTAGGACAGTTTGGCCGCACTCTTCATCATGATGCGGTGGAAAGTGTGACCCGCCTTGCGGCCTTCCTTGGAGAAGGTCATCCGCACCGCAAGTGCCGGGCGGTCGACGCCTTCCTTCAGCGAGCAGAGATCGTTGGAGATGCGTTCCGGCAGCATCGGCACGACGCGGTCGGGGAAATAGACCGAGTTGCCACGCTTCAGCGCCTCGCGGTCGAGCGGCGCTGCGGGCCGCACGTACCAGGACACATCGGCGATGGCGACGGTGACGATGACACCATCAGGATTGTCGGGCGAGGGGTCCAGTTCGGCATAGACCGCGTCGTCATGGTCCTTGGCGTCGGCCGGATCGATAGTGATGAGCGGCAGGTCGCGCCAGTCCTCGCGGTGCGACATGCTGGCAGGCTTGGCGGCATCCGCCTCGGCCAGAACATTCGGCGGGAATATATGCGGAATACCGTGGGCATGGATCGCGATCATCGAGATCGCCTTTTCCGAGGCCACGGAGCCAACGACCGACAGAACCTTCGCCCGCGTCAGGCCATAACGGCCGCTATTGCGCGAGGTTTCCACCTCGATCAGGTCGCCGTCCTTGGCGTCGCCGACGCCATCGGGATCGATGACCATTTCTTCGCCGCGCCGGTCGATCGGCATCAGGCGTCCACCGCCGCCTTCCGTTTCCTTGAACACGCCAAGCAGCGCGTTCTGGCGACGGTCTATCAGCTTGACGACGCGGGCGGTATAGGCCGGGCCGACGCTGTCCTTGGAGGGGAAGATCTTTGCCAGAATGCGGTCGCCGAGACCGGCGGCCGGGGCTTTTTTGCCGCGATCCTGCGACGACTGGCGAATGAGCACGGCAGGAGCCGCGCCCTGATCTTCGGGCCATTCGGCTGGCCGGCCAATCAATTCGCCGTCCTTGTCGCGGGTGGTGATATCGAGAACCGTCACCGGCGGCAGGCCACCCGGCCGCGTCAGCGTCTTGCGGGTCTTCTGCACCATACCGTCGGTTTCAAGCTCCTTCAGCAGCGACTTGAGCACGATACGGTCGTCGCCCTTCAGCCCGAAAGCCTTGGCGATTTCGCGTTTGGAAGCTTGCTGCGGATGCTCCGCGATGAATTTCAGCAATACCTCGCGGGAAGGCACCTCGCCATGGATGATGCCTTCACCTTCGTTTGCCCGCTTGCCGCGCCCGGTACGTCCGAAGCCGTCACTGGCGGAACCCTGTCTCTGACGCGGCGCCTTGCTCACGATTCTGCCTTCTTGGGTTTGGCTGCGGCCTTCGGCTTGGCAGCCGTCTTGCTTTTCGTTGCGGCCTTGGCTTTCGTTGCCTTCGGCTTTGCGGCGGCGTCGCCATCGGCCTTCTTGGCAGCTGGCTTCTTGGCTTTGACGGGCTTGCCGCCGGTTCCGGTCTTGGCGATGCGCTCGGCAATCAGCACCAGCGACTCGTCCAGCGTCACCGATGCGGGATCCTGCCCCTTTGGAATGGTGGCGTTGACCTTGCCCCAGTTGACGTAAGCGCCATAACGCCCGTCACGGACGGTGATCGGGCCGCCATCGGGATGGTCGCCCAGTTCCTTCAAGGCCGCAGGCGTGCCATTGCGGCCGCGTCCCGGTCCCTTGCTCTGCTTTTCGGCAATGACGGTGACGGCGCGGTTGAGGCCGATCGAGAACACGTCCTCGATGCTTTCGAGGTTCGCATAGGAACCGTCATGCAGCAGGAAGGGTCCGTAGCGGCCAAGGCCGGCCGAAATCATCTTGGCCGTTTCCGGATGCTTGCCGATATCGCGCGGCAGGTTGATGAGCGCCAGCGCCTTTTCGTGGTCGATGTCCTCAGGCTTCCAGCCCTTGGGCAACGAAGACCGCTTGGCTTCCTTGCCGTCGCCGCGCTGGATATAGGGTCCGAAACGGCCAGAGCGCAACGTCAGTTCTTCACCGGTCATCGGATCGGCGCCGAGTGCTTTCGGCTCGTTCGATGCCGAGGCTTCAGATTCCGAACCGTCGGAGGTGAGCTGACGGGTGAAGTTGCATTCCGGATAGTTGGAGCAACCGACGAAAGCGCCGTATTTACCGAGCTTCAGCGAAAGATTACCGGTGCCGCAAACCTGACAGATGCGCGGATCGGAACCGTCTTCGCGCTTGGGGAAGACCAGCGGGGCCAGAACCTCGTTCAGCGCGTCGAGCACGTTGGTGACGCGCAATTCCTTGGTATCTTCGATCTGCGCGAAGAAATCCTTCCAGAAATCGCGCAGCACCTGTTTCCAATCCAGCTCGCCCGCCGAAATACGGTCGAGCTTTTCTTCCAGATCGGCGGTGAAGTCGTATTCGACATATTTGGCGAAGAAGCTTTCGAGGAAAGCCGTCACCAGCCGTCCGCGCGAATGGGGAATGAGCTTGCGCTTGTCGATGACGATATATTCGCGGTCGCTCAGCGTCTTCAGCGTCGCCGCATAGGTGGAGGGACGGCCGATGCCGAGTTCTTCCATCTTCTTGATGAGCGAGGCTTCCGAATAACGCGGTGGCGGCTCGGTGAAGTGCTGGCTGGCGTTGATCTTCTGCTTGGCGAGGTTCTCGCGCGCATTGATCTGCGGCAGACGGCCTTCGTCGTCACCGTCGTCGCTCTGCTCGCCATCTTCCTTCTGGTCGGTATAGGCGGCGATGAAACCGTCGAAACGGATCACCGAACCAACGGCGCGAAGCCCCGCCGTTTCGCCGGCCTTGTCCGCCAGGATTTCTACCGTGGTGCGTTCGATTTCGGCCGACGCCATCTGGCTGGCGATGCCGCGCTTCCATACCAGGTCATAAAGACGCAGCTGGTCGGGATCGAGGAAACGCTTCACCTGATCCGGCGTGCGGTTGAAATCGGTCGGGCGGATCGCTTCATGCGCTTCCTGGGCGTTCTTTGCCTTGGTGGAATAGAAGCGTGCCTTTTCCGGCACATAGCGGTCGCCGAATTGCTCACCGATGGCACGGCGTGCAGCATCGATCGCTTCCGGCGCCATCTGGACGCCGTCGGTACGCATATAGGTGATCAGACCGACGGTCTCGCCGCCGATGTCTATACCTTCATAAAGCTTCTGCGCCACCTGCATCGTCCGCGAGGCGGAAAAGCCCATACGCGAAGACGCAGCCTGCTGCAGTGTCGAGGTGGTGAAGGGCGGGCCGGGATTACGCTTGACGGGTTTTGCCTCGACCGTGTCAACGACATAGGTCGCGCCTTCCAAGAGCGCCTTCAGGCGGTTGGCATCATCACCGGTCTTGATCGAGCGGCTTTGCAGCTTCTTGCCATCGGCGGAAACGAGCTTCGCCTCGAACTCGTCACCGCGCGGTGTCTTCAAAAGCGCGCTGATGTTCCAGTATTCCTCGGAGACGAAACGTTCGATCTCGGATTCGCGGTCGCAGACGAGACGCAGCGAAACGGACTGCACGCGGCCGGCGGAACGGGCGCCGGGCAGCTTGCGCCACAAGACCGGCGACAGGTTGAAGCCGACGAGATAATCCAGCGCACGGCGGGCGAGATAGGCGTCGACCAGCGGCACGTCGATGTCGCGCGGGTTCGCCATGGCGTCCAGCACCGCCTTTTTGGTAATGGCGTTGAAGACCACGCGCTTTACCGGCTTGTCGCCGAGAACGCGCTTCTTCTTCAAGAGATCAAGCACATGCCAGGAAATCGCTTCACCTTCGCGATCCGGGTCGGTTGCGAGAAACAGGCCGTCGGAGTCTTTCACCGCGTCGGCAATGTCCTTCATACGCTTGGCGGATGCGCTATCGACCTCCCAGGACATTTCGAAGTCCTGGTCGGGCAGCACAGATCCGTCCTTGGCGGGAAGATCCCGGACGTGGCCAAAGGATGCAAGAACCTTGTAGCCGGGACCAAGATACTTGTTGATCGTCTTGGCTTTGGCCGGAGATTCTACGACGACGACATTCATGTTTTTTTCTCTGGGAACTGGTCCGTTAATATAGCCGGATTGCAACCGAGTGTCGCAACAAGGCCTCTTTATAATTCGACATGGACAGGTAATGCGCGCTGGTCAAGAGGCAAGGCCGATTTTATCGCTACGTGCAGTCTGCAACCAATGGTTTCCGTATGATTGTATTGCAATCTTTGGTGAATTAGTTATGATTGGAAACATCATTCAATTTCTACTCAAAGCTCTTCATTTCAGGCTGTATTCGCAGGATAAATATATGGTCCCCGACGTAACAAACAATAAGGCCTATAATGAGGGAACCCGGGAGAATTTAGCCTATATCCGGCAGATGCTCGCGGAACTGAGGCTGGTCGCCAATCGCGAGGGCGCCGATATGCTGTGTTACCTGATTGAAATGGCCTATGTGGAAGTTGGCGATATTCAGAGCGGGCAGCGCAAGCTTTCAATCCGCGAGGAGCGAAACCCGCCCCCCGGCATGCCGGTTTAGCCGCCCGGCAATATCGAGTTCCAGAAGCACCATGTGAACGGTGGCCGCGGAAAACCCCGTATGGCGAATGATATCGTCCGTTTCGACGGGCGAGTGACCGAGGGCGGCGGCAATGACGCTGCGCTCATCATCCCTGGGTGGTGACATCTCCGTATCGGCAATCGGTTCCTCGACCGTGCGGTCGAGGGGCAATTGCGGTTCCATCAGCGGCCGCAGCGCATCGAGAATGTCGGCCGCACCCGTGGTCAGCATCGCGCCTTCCTTGATCAGCCGGTTGGTGCCTTCACAACGCGCGTCTAGCGGGGAGCCCGGCACGGCGAAAACCAGCCGTCCCGCTTCGCCGGCAAGCCGCGCCGTGATCAGCGAACCGGAACGTTCCGCCGCTTCCACGATGACGACGCCGAGCGAGACGCCCGCGATCAGCCGGTTGCGGCGGGGAAAATCCCGCGCGCGTGGTTCCCAGCCGAAGGGCATTTCGCTGATCGTCGCGCCACCCTGTTCGTAGATGTCCTGCAAGAGCCCGAAATTTTCCTGCGGGTAGGGGCGATCGAGACCACCCGCCAACATGGCCACCGTGCCGGTTGCAAGGCTTGCCCGGTGCGCCGCCGCATCTATACCGCGCGCCAGCCCGGAAGCGATCGTATAGCCCGCACGACCGCAGTCGCGTGCCAGCATCGCGGCAAATTTCGCGCCGTTGATCGAGGCATTGCGGGATCCGACGATGCCGACGCATGGTCGTGTTGCGGTGGATGCCGACCCCTTCATGGCGATCAGCGGCGGCGCGCCGTCCAGCTGTCGCAGGGCGGGCGGATAGTCCGGCTCACCGAGGCCGACGAAACGCGCGCCGAATCTTTCAGCCGTTTCGATTTCACCTTCCACTTCCGCCTGCGTGGCGATGCGCGGACTGCGTGACGAGCCGCCGCGCCTTGAAAGCTCGGGCAGGGCATCGAGCGCCTTTTCGGCGCTGCCGAAATGATTGATGAGTTCGCGGAAGGTAACGGGGCCGATATTGTCGCTGCGGATCAGCCGCAGCCAGGCCAGCCGCTGCCGCGCGGAAAGCTCTATGCCCTGCCGTTTCGTTTCCTCATGCGGCATGGCATATCCTCGAAAACGGGCTTCAGCCCTTTTGCCCGATCCTGCTTTCCGTGCCCGCCAGAAGCCGTGCGATGTTTTCACGGTGTTTCCACCAGGAAATCACGCTCAGCACCGTCACCAGCAAGGCCGTTTTTTCAGGTCCGAGGATCCAGAGGGCCACCGGGATCACAAGCATTGCCAGCAACGCCGACAGCGAGGAATAGCGGGTGATGAAGGCGGTTGCGAGCCAGATCAGCGCAAAGGCCAGCATCATCAGGGGGGCTGCGCCAAGAAGTACACCGATATAGACGGCAACGCCCTTGCCGCCCTTGAAGCCGAGCCAGACCGGAAACAGATGGCCGAGAAATGCGAAGAAACCGGCAACCAGCGAAGCCTCGTAACCCCAGAGCGCATTGGCGACGAGCACTGCCGCCGTGCCCTTCAGCGCGTCAAGCAGCAAAGTCGCAGCGGCGAGCTTCTTGTTACCGGTACGCAGCACGTTGGTGGCGCCGATATTGCCGGAGCCGATCTTGCGCACATCCCCCAGCCCCGCCATGCGGGTGAGGATGAGGCCGAAGGGTATCGAGCCGAACAGATAGCCGATCAGCGCCGCGAGCGCGAGAAGGGCAGGCGCCGTTTGCCAGTCAGTCAAAACACTCATTCAACGTTCCCTCTGTCGCGCGCCCGCGTGATCCTGTGTCCGTGATCTTATGCCAAGGAATGCACCGCTTTGCCAGCCACATAAGTGGCGACAGCGCGACCGCTGAAACGGGCATCCTCGAACGGCGTGTTCTTGGATTTCGACACCAGTTGATCCCTCGCGACCAGCCACGGCTCGTCGAGGTCGATCAGGGTGATATCGGCCTTCGCACCCGCTTTCAGCGTTCCGGCATCCAGACCGAATATTTTCGCCGGACGGGTGGAAAGCGCATCGATCAGCCGCATCAGCGGAACCTCGCCGCTGTGGTACAGGCGCAGCGCCGCCGCCAGCATGGTTTCCAGCCCCACCGCACCGCTTGCCGCGTCCGAAAAAGGCAGGCGCTTGGTGTCGACATCCTGCGGGTCATGCGAGGAGACGATGATATCGATGGTGCCTTCCTTCAGTGCCTCGACCATGGCCTTGCGGTCGTCTTCGGTGCGCAGCGGTGGTGAAAGCTTGAAGAAGGTGCGGTATTCGCCGATATCGTTTTCGTTCAGTGTCAGATGATTGATCGAAATGCCGCAGGTGGCTTTTACGCCCCGCTGTCGGGCAAGACGAACCGCTTCAGCCGATTCCGGCACGGAAATCTTGGCGGCGTGGTAGATCGCCTGTGTCAGACCGGCAATGCGCAGATCGCGCTCCAGCGGAATGATTTCGGCTTCCTTCGGAATGCCTGACAGACCGAGCCAGCTTGCGAAAAGCCCCTCATTCATGTCGCCGCCGCCGATATATTTGTCGCGGGTCTCGAGCGCGATCACAGCCCCCAGTTCGCGGGCATAGGTCATGGCGCGGCGCAGCACCAGCGTGTCGGAAAGCGCCTTGCGGCCATTGGTGAAGGCAACCGCACCGGCTTCCTTCAGCAGGCCGATCTCGGTCATTTCCTCGCCGTTGAGGCCTTTGGTGAGCGCTGCGGCGGGATGCACATTGACGAGCGCCTTGTCGCGCGCCGCCTTTTTCACATATTCGACCAGCGCAATGTCGTCGATAACAGGGTCGGTGTCCGGCATCACGATGATGCTGGTGACGCCGCCGGCCGCTGCCGCGCGCGAGGCGGATTCGATCGTTTCGCGGTGTTCACCACCCGGCTCACCGACGAAAACGCGGGCATCCACCAGACCGGGAACGGCCAGCAGTCCCTTGCAGTCGCGCACCGTCGCACCTTCGGGAGCGCCCTGATTGTGGGCTTGCCTGCCGGAGGCCAGGATCGTGCCGTCGGCACCAATGACGATGCTGCCGGTCTCATCCAGATTGCGGGAGGGATCGACGATGCGGAGGTTTTTGAGAACGGTCACGGCACTCATACGCGCTCACCCTGGTTTTGCGAGACAAGCAGGGTTTCCATGACAGCCATGCGCACGGCAACCCCCATTTCCACCTGGCTTTCGATGACGCTCTGTGGACCATCAGCCACTTCGGAGGAGATTTCCACGCCGCGGTTCATCGGGCCGGGGTGCATGACAAGCGCGTCTTCTTTCGCCGCCTTCAGCTTTTCGGCATCGAGACCGTAATAATGGAAATATTCGCGCACCGAAGGCACGAAGGAGCCGGACATGCGCTCGCGCTGCAGGCGCAGCATCATCACCACATCGGCGTTCTTCAGGCCTTCCTTCATGTCGTGGAAGACTTCGACGCTCATGTCGCGAATGCCGGAGGGAAGAAGCGTGGCTGGAGCCACGACGCGCACGCGCGCACCCATCTGGTTGAGCAGGATGATGTTGGAGCGGGCGACGCGCGAATGCAGCACGTCGCCGCAGATCGCAACCGTTATTCCCGACAGATCGCCCTTGGCGCGGCGAATGGTCAGCGCGTCGAGAAGGGCCTGCGTCGGGTGTTCATGCTGGCCGTCGCCGGCATTGACCACGGAGCAGGCGACTTTCTGCGCGAGAAGGGCTGCGGCACCGGCGGAGGAGTGGCGCACGATCAGCACATCCGGGCGCATGGCGTTCAGCGTCATCGCGGTGTCGATCAGCGTTTCACCCTTCTTCACCGAAGAATTGCTGACCGACATGTTCATCACATCGGCGCCGAGACGTTTTCCGGCCAGCTCGAAGGAGGACTGGGTCCGCGTCGAGGCTTCGAAGAATAGGTTGATCTGCGTGAGGCCCCGGAGCGTCGAGGTTTTCTTCTCGCGCTGGCGGCTGATTTTCACCGCTTCATCGGCCTTGTCGAGAAGCAGGGTTATATCCTGATGGGAAAGCCCCTTGATGCCGAGGAGATGGCGGTGGGGAAAATAGACCATGGAAATTGTCCTCCGGGTCGCAATAGTCAACGGGTCTATAAAGACAGGTGGCTTTGCGGGCAAGCATGCGATAAGCCGGGTTTTGGCATATACACGCAATAAAGCACGAATCCCGATAGAAGGATGCGAATGACAGGCATGAACCGGACAGAAGAATCGCTCGCCGAACTAAACCAGCCAAGCCTATGGTCCGGTATCAATGCCTATCGTTCCGATCCGCTGATCGTCGACCTCACCTCCGGCCTGTCACGCAATCTGAGGGACGAGTTCGACCAACTCGGCCGTTACGTCACATCGCACGAAGCGCAGGAGCTGGCACGCATGGCCAATCAGGGCGTGCCGCAACTGCACACCCACGGCCCGCGCGGCGAACGTCTCGATCAGGTGGAGTTCCATCCCGCATGGCACGCGCTGATGCGCCGTTCCATGTCATCAGGTCTTCATTCCAGCGTCTGGGAAAATGCAGCCGAAACGCGTGGAAACGAACACAAGGCCCGCGCCACCAAATTTTATCTGACCTCGCAGCTTGAGGCTGGGCATCTCTGCCCGCTGACCATGACCAGCGCCTCCGTCGCCGCCATCATGACTTCGTCGCGCGTGCAGAAAGAGTGGGTGCCGAAGATCCTGTCGCGGAAATACGATTCCTCGCAGAAACCGGCCTTGCAGAAAACCGCCGTCACCGTCGGCATGGGCATGACGGAAAAGCAGGGCGGTACGGATGTGCGCGCCAACCGCACCACGGCGGAGCGGGTGGGCGAGGGCATCTATCGCCTGTCCGGCCATAAATGGTTCCTCTCCGCGCCGATGAGCGACGGTTTCGTCATGCTGGCGCAGATGGGCGACGGCATGGGTTGTTTCCTTGTGCCGCGTTATCTGGAAGACGGTTCCGCCAACGGCCTGCATTTCCAACGCCTGAAGGACAAGCTCGGCAATCGCTCCAATGCGTCCGCTGAAGTCGAGTTCACCGATGCTTTCGGTTATCTGCTGGGCGAGCCGGGCAGTGGTGTGCGCACCATTCTCGACATGGTGACGCTGACGCGGCTCGATTGCGCACTGGCATCATCAGGCATGATGCGCGCTTCGCTGGCGGAAGCCGTGCATTTCGCACGCGGTCGTTCGGTGTTCGGCAAGACGCTGGTCAGCCAGCCGATCATGACGCGTGTTCTCGCCGATATGGCGCTGGACGTTGCTGCTGCGACGGCGCTGTCCTTCCGGTTGGCGTCGGCTTTCGATGCCGCCCGCAACAATGCCGCCGAGGCGGCCTATGCGCGGGTGATGACGCCCATCGTGAAATACTGGTGCTGCAAGATCGCGCCGGCGCTGATCTACGAGGCGATGGAATGCCTCGGTGGCAATGGTTACGTCGAAGAACGGCCGATTGCCCGCCACTACCGCGAAGCGCCGGTCAATGCCATCTGGGAAGGCTCCGGCAACGTCATGGCGCTGGATGTGCTGCGCGTTCTCCAGCGCGGCAAGGATTTGTTCGATCTCGTTTTCCAGACGCTGGAGCGTGACCTCGGACCCGCCGGCAAAAAGACCACCGACGTCCTGCGCGCCGCGATCGCACTTGCCGAACGTGACGAAGGGGCGGCCCGCCTGCTGGTCGAGCAGTTTGCGCTTGCTGCCGCTGCCGCCGAGCTTTGCCGGCTTGGTGCGGGCAAGATCGCCGATGCCTTCCTCGAAACCCGTCTGGCGGGTGGCTGGCGGCATACTTACGGCATGCTCGATTCCCGCTTCGATCCGAATTATATAATCGATCTTCTGTATCCGCCCGCGTCCTGAGCGACAAAGGGCGGATGACGATTGTTGCAATCCCGGCGGGAGGGGTCTCGGATTTGAAAAAAAGCAGTGGCGTGGGGCGTAGTTCTATCGGTCATGACATCTTCGCGTGTCGATGCGCGGCAACGAAGGGTGGCTGCCCATGCTGACTTTTCGTTCCGCCCGCCCCGAAGATGAGGACGCGCTTTACGCCATAAGCCTTGCGACCGGCGATGCAGGGCACGATGCGACCCCGCTTTATCGCGATGGCCGCATGGTCGGGCACATCTATTCCGTGCCGTATCTGCATCTGTGGCCCGATGCCGTTTTTGTGGCGGAGGACGAGGAGGGTGTCTGCGGTTATATCGCCGGCGCGCTCAACACGACCTTGCATGACGAGCGGCTGGAACGGGAGTGGTGGCCGCATCTGCGCACCCTTTACCCCGACCCCGGTGGTGACCCGCAAACATGGAATGCCGACCAGCGCCGCGCCCATTTCATCCATCACCCACGCCACACCCCGACCTGGCTCACCGATCCGTTTCCGGCCCATATCCACATGAACCTCCTGCCGCGCACGCAGGGCAAGGGCGGCGGCACGCGGCTTTTGTCGCGCTGGCTCGATATGGCCAGACAAAACAACGTCTATGGCATCCACCTCGGCGCCAGCGAGCGCAACAGTGCAGGCATGCGCTTCTGGGAAACCCGCGGCTTCAAACGTCTCGAAAGCCACGAGACGCCAGGCACCGTGTGGTTTGGTATGGCGCTGGAATAGAACCCGAAGATGACGTTATCCGCGTAGCTTCAATATGGCCGCGGCGACCGCCACTTCGGTGCCGGCGAGGCCGGTTGAGCAAAAAAAGGTGGTTGTGTCGGCACTGCGTTGCCGCGTTTTATCTTCTGAAATGATTGACGCCAGATCCTCGACCCGTTCTTCGTGGCTTGTTCCGGCAAGAAAGAAGGGAGAGGCGTAAGCGTGCATCTGTTCGGGAGAATCGGTCGCGATACGATGCGCCATTTCGGCGACATCCAGATCGATTTCATGTCCACCTAGGGTTTTGGGGCCAACGGTGTTGATATGAACTCCTGGCTTCAAGTCCTGCGCGTGAAGAACGGGCATTGAACTGCTTGTCGCACAAATGACGATATCGGCACCACGAACGGCTTCTGCGACGCTGCCGACCGCTTCGATGTCGAGGCCCAGATGCCGCTGCATTTCTTCCACGAAAGCATTGCGATTTTTTGCGTTGCGGCTGTAGACCCGAACGCGTGAAAGCCGCCGGACCGCTGCCGCTGCGGCAAGTTGTGCCCGTGCCTGAAAACCGCTTCCAACAACGCCGACAGTGGTTGCATTCGCATCGCTCAGGTGCCGAATAGCGACGCCACCGATCGCGCCGGTGCGGATCGCGCCAAGTTTCTCGCCGATAACGATGCCTTCCAGCTTGGCGGTTTCCGTCGACCACACCGCGACGATTTGCGAGTGGTGATCGCCATTGAAAGTATCGTAGACGCGAAAGCCTGCAATCGGCGCGCTGCCCAGAACGCCTCCCACGGTGAAAACGAGATCGCCTTTGCCGGGAAAAGTGACGTGATGCCGTGGTGGAGAAATCATCCGGCCTTGCGCCTTTTGCCGGATGGCAGTTTCCACCGCATCGATGGCGACCGGCATGATGGCGCTGCCTGTCAAATCCTGATCCGTCAATATTGTCGTCATGGCGTTTCCTCTGGAATCGTCGCATCGTAAAATATCAAGCAAAGTTGAGGTCAAGCGGTCTGCCGGCAAATCTCCGTCGCCCGTGCTCTTGTCATCCACAGGAACCTTCTCTTCAGCCGCTCCGCTGCATTGTCCTTGCCTTCACGCTTTGTTAACTCCTTGGGGAGGCCTTTTTAGAAAACGGGTAGAAAAGCATGCTGGCGACCGCAGAGGTGATTTCAGCCGACAGACCGGAAAAGCGCATCAAGGATCGCGCTGCGACCGAGAAGGCGATTTTCGATGCGGCGCGGTCGCTTCTGGCGGAAGAGGGTTTTCAGGGTTTCGGCATCAATGCGGTGGCCCGTCGCGCCGGCTGCGACAAGCAGCTCATCTATCGTTATTTCGGCGGTCTGGACGGTCTGATCGAGGCGATCGGTGAGGATCTCGGATCCTGGGTGAAGGACCGTATTCCCGAAGACACCGGCGGCATGTTCCTTCTGACCTATGGCGACCTCATGGAAAAGCTGGCGCTTTATTTCATCGATGCGCTGCGCAGCGATCCTCTCGTCTGCAAGATCATCGCCTGGGAAGTGTCGGACGGTTCGCCGCAGGTCAGACAACTTGCCGAGGCTCGCGCCAAATCTCTCGGCAAATGGCTGGAGCGCATGCGCGGTTCGCTGGCAGCGCCGAAGGGTGTGGATACCGCTGCCGTCAACGCCGTGTTGTTCGCCGCCATCCAGCATCTTGTGATTTCCGCAGCAACCAGCGGCCAGTTTGCCGGTGTGCCGCTCAAATCGGACAAGGACTGGGACAAGATCATCACCGCCGTCAAAAGACTGGTGCGCGGCGTTTACGGCTGAACCCCTTACAGGGAGCAGGCGAGACCGTTGTCTTTAATTGGCCTGCCGGCATTTAACGAAAAATTAGCCATCTTTTCACCCGCCCGGCAACCGCTCGGCGGGATTTTCCGTTGCCCTGACGAGGAGTTTTTCCACACCCCACCCGGCCGCGTTAACCATAATCCGAGCTTTCATTTGCGTCTCCAGGGCTGCGGGTCCAGTGTGAATTAACGAAGTGTTAACCATGCGCAATGACTGCGCACAAGGGAGCCGCAAGTGAGCCGCTGGACAGCTTTAGGCGTCATGATGACGTTTTTTGTGATGCTGCCGTTGGATATCGACGTGCCGGCGCTGAACCTTTGCCTGATGGCACTGGCGCGCTGGGCGGTGCTTGCTGGCATTCCCGACACGGTTTTTGTGCGGGGGCAGACGGCATGAAGTGGTTTTTGATCCTCTGGGCCGGTCCCGTCGCATTGCTGGGCAGCTGGTACTGGCTTTCCTATTACGACATGAGCTTCGGTTTCTACATGCTGACCCGCCAGACGCATGATCTGGTATTTACGATTTACGGCAATATTCTCGGCCTGCCACCCGAAAGCCTGCCGCCGCTGGTGGCGCGCGCCATCGCGGTCGACAGCCTGATCGTTTTTGCGATCCTCGCTTTCCGCAAGAGAAAGCAGATTGCCAATTGGTGGCTTGGCCCTCAGCCGGCCGAGCGGGCGAGAGCCGAAAGCCTGTCCAGCGCGCCCTGAAGAATGAAGCTTGCGGCTGCCGAATCGATGCGTTCGGCCCGTTTGGCGCGTGACACGTCCATTTCCAGCAGCACACGTTCGGCGGCAACAGTTGAAAGCCGCTCATCCCAGAAAATGAAGGGCAGGGCGGTTTTTTCACCCATGGTGCGAACGAAGGCGCGTGTTGCCTGCGCGCGTGGTCCGGCCGATCCATCCATGTTTATCGGCAGGCCGATGATGAAGGCGGCCACCTTCTCCTTCTCGGCAAAGGCCAGCAGCACCGCTGCATCCTGCGTGAATTTTACTCGCTTGAGGACGGGGCGCGGTGTCGCGAAGCGCCGCGACAGGTCCGACATGGCAAGCCCGATGGTTTTCGTGCCAAGGTCGAGGCCGGCAATCGCCTGTGCGGGCTGTAGCGTTTCCGCAAGTTCCTCGATGGTGAGTGTCGCCATGTCGCGTGCTGCCTCTTATCGTTTGCGGACGAATTCGGTGCGCAGCACCAGACCCTTGACCGCATCGTGTTTGCAATCGATCTCTTCCGGATTTCCGGTCAGGCGGATCGATTTGATGACTGTGCCCTGCTTGATGACCGTATTGGTGCCCTTGACCTTCAGATCCTTGATAAGCGTCACCGAATCGCCGTCCGCCAGCACATTGCCCGCCGCATCCAGCACTTGCGCCGCTTTCGCCGCCTCGGCGGCGAGTTCGGAGGCCGGTCGCCATTCACCCGTCACCTCGTCATACACATATTCGTCATCGTTTGCGGCCATTTTGGCTCTCCTGAAGATTTGTGGTGGGGTTGTCCGGCCGTCCTACTGCATAATTCCTTAAACCGGAATCGATTTAAGGACAAAAATGTTGCGGCCAATGAAAGTTTTGCGGCGTCGCTTGTGTGTCGCGAATTGCACGCGGCACCCTGCGCCACGATATACCGGCAATACAAAGGAGTAGTTTCATGAAAATCACCTGGCTCGGCCATTCCGCCTTCCGTCTTGAAAACGGCGACGCGAAAATCCTCATCGATCCATTCTTCACCGGCAATCCCGGATTTGCCGGACAGGATGCGAAGACAGCGGCGCAGGGTATCACCCATATTCTCCTGACTCACGGCCATGGCGACCATGTCGGCGACACCGTTGAGCTTGCCCGCGAAACGGGTGCCACCGTGCTTGCCAATGCCGATCTCGCCGCCTGGCTTGCCGCCAAGGGTGTCGCGAAGATCGATATGGGCAATACCGGCGGCACGGTTCATTTCGACGGTTTTTCCGTCACCTTCACCAATGCGCTGCATTCATCTGCGCAGATTACCGAGGACGGCGTGTCCCATTCGCTCGGCAGCGCCAATGGCCTGATGCTGCATTTCGAAGACGGCCCGGCCGTCTATCACATGGGCGATACGGATATCTTCTCCGACATGAAGCTCATCAACGAATTGCATCAGCCGGATATCGGCTTGGTGCCGATCGGTGACCGCTTCACCATGGGCGGCGCTGTGGCGGCACTGGCCTGCCAGCGCTTCTTCAAGTTTGGCAATGTCATTCCCTGCCACTACGGTTCCTTCCCGATCATTGATCAGACGCCGGAGAAGTTCGTGGCCGGCATGGAAGGGTCGGAAGCGCGCATCCACACGCCGAAGCCGGGCGATATACTGTCCTTCTGACAATTTGCTTTTAGGCATGTCGTTACCGCAAAACCGCTTCACACTTTGACGCGACATGCTTTCTACCGTTGCGAATGGCGGGCATGGTGATTATAGCGGGTAGGAAAATTCCTACCGGAGTAGAACCATGTCCGTCGATCTCGCCACCGTAAAGCGCGTTGCGCGCCTTGCCCGTATCGCTGTCAATGAAGAAGAAGCACAGAATATGCTCGGTCAGCTGAACGGCATACTCGGTTTCGTGGAGCAGCTTTCGGAAGTGAATGTCGACGGCGTCGAGCCAATGACATCAGTGACCCCGGTGGATATGAAAAAGCGTGCCGACGTGGTGACCGACGGCAACAAGGCGGAAGACATCGTCGCCAATGCGCCTGCGACCGACCGGGACTTCTTCATGGTTCCGAAAGTGGTCGAATAATCCGACCGCCGTTTGCCGCCCGATTTTTCCAAGATTTCGAAAGCCGTTGCCGACCATGACCGACCTGACGAGCCTGACCATTGCCGAAGCCCGCGAAAAGCTGAAAGCGAAAGAATTTTCCGCCCTTGAGCTGACCGACACCTATCTCTCCGCCATCGACGCCGCCAACGGTGCGCTGAACGCCTATGTCGTGACCACGCCTGAAAAGGCGCGCGACATGGCGAAAGCCTCCGACGGCCGCATCGCCGCAGGCTCTGCAGGCGAGCTGGAAGGCGTTCCGCTTGGCGTGAAGGACCTTTTTGCCACCCGTGACGTGCACACGCAGGCGTGTTCGCATGTTCTCGATGGCTTCAAGCCGAAATACGAATCCACCGTCACCCAGAACCTCTGGGATCAGGGCGCCGTCATGCTCGGCAAGCTGAACATGGACGAATTCGCCATGGGGTCGTCCAATGAAAGCTCCTGGTACGGCCCGGCCATCAACCCCTGGCGCGCCAACGGCTCAGAGCAGAAGCTGGTGCCGGGCGGTTCTTCCGGCGGTTCGGCCGCTGCCGTTGCCGCGCATCTGTGTGCAGGCGCCACCGCAACCGACACCGGCGGCTCCATCCGCCAGCCGGCAGCCTTCACCGGCACCGTCGGCATCAAGCCCACCTATGGTCGTTGCTCGCGTTTCGGCATAGTTGCTTATGCTTCCTCGCTCGATCAGGCGGGTCCGATCGCCCGTGATGTGCGCGACGCTGCGATCCTGCTCAAGACCATGGCGAGTGTTGACGCCAAGGATACGACTTCCGTTGATCTGCCGGTGCCTGACTACGAAAAGGCAATCGGCCAGTCGCTCAAGGGTCTGAAAATCGGTATACCCCGGGAATACCGCGTCGACGGTATGCCGGATGAGATCGAAAAGCTCTGGGCCAAGGGCGTCGAATGGCTGCGCGATGCCGGTGCCGAAGTCGTCGATATCTCGCTGCCGCACACCAAATACGCGCTTCCCGCCTATTATATCGTCGCGCCTGCGGAAGCCTCATCAAACCTTGCCCGTTATGACGGCGTGCGTTACGGCCTGCGCGTCGACGGCAAGGACATTGCCGACATGTACGAAAAGAGCCGCGCCGCCGGTTTCGGCAAGGAAGTGCAGCGCCGCATCATGGTCGGCACCTATGTGCTGTCGGCCGGTTATTACGACGCCTATTACCTGAAGGCGCAGAAGGTCCGCACCCTCATCAAGCGCGATTTCGAAAACGTCTTCCATGAGGGCGTCGACGCCATTCTCGCGCCGATCACCCCGTCTTCCGCCTTCGCTGTCGGTGATGAGGAACTCGCTTCCGATCCGGTGAAGATGTACCTCCAGGACGTTTTCACCATCACGGTCAACATGGCTGGCCTTCCGGGCCTTTCGGTGCCGGCCGGCCTCGACGGCAAGGGCCTGCCGCTCGGCCTGCAGCTCATCGGCAAGCCTTTCGAAGAAGAAACGCTCTTCAAGACGGCCCATGCCATCGAGCAGGCTGCCGGCAAGTTCACGCCCGCCAAGTGGTGGTAAGTGCTCTAGCGGAACCCAGTTCCGGAACATTTTGCGGGCGGTAGCGATTGCTACCGCCCGTTTATTTTATCGATTGTCCAGTTCACCCCGTACAAGTTCCAGCCCCCGCGTGGTAATACGGTAAGGCTTGCCGCCAGAGGAGGCTATGGCCCGCTTCCGTTTCAGTTTGCGGAAGGTGAGTAGATCGAGGCCGCTGAAAATCCAGCCGTCGCGCGTGTAGAGGGCGAGTTTTTCGATTTTGTGGTGGTCGTCTCGAACGAGTTCGATGCTGCCGCCCTGGGCGAGCAGGTGAAGAATGCGCTGTTCGGCGCGAGAAATGTCCATTTTCGGAAATCCGGTCAGCGTCGTTTAGACGCGTGAAAACAAACCCGGGTGCCGTTAGGGCATCCGGCTCGGTTTCAGCATGGCCCGGCGCGCAAGAAACTTGCGGGCAGGGCCGTTACCGGGACTCCGATTGAGCGAACATAAAAACTCCTTGCGTACTCTTTTTGGTTAGCGGGAGAGACTGGCACCGTCAAGTCCGACGAGTGTCACCGGCCGGTGTCGCTCCGACGAAATGGCAGGGATGCGGTGCGGAAACCGCGCTGGCCGAATCGCACAACCGGTGCTTTACTTCGGTCGGCCATGGAGGGTGCGGCTTGATCGTCATTCGCAATGCGCATGAGCAGGAAGCGGAGGTTCTGGCGGCCATCGGCCTCAGGGCATGGCGGCAGGCGACGATGGCGCTCGGCATCACCACACCGCTTTACGACAACGCTGCCAGCGCCTTTTCCAATTTCACCCGTTCATCCTGGCTTGCCATCCGGGTGGCGGAATTTGGCGGTGCGGTTGCCGGATGGGCGGCGCGGGAACATTTCAACGAGGCGATTTCCGATTTCTGGATCGATCCGGACTTTCAGCGCCGGGGTATCGGCAGTCTCCTGCTCGCGGACATCGAACGGCAGATATTGCAAAGGGATTTCGAAACCATCCGGCTTGAAACCCATGCGCAGAACGAACCGGCGGTCGCCTTTTTCAGGCACCATGGTTACAGCGTCCACTGGCTCTCCGTTTCCTATGCGCCGAAGCTTGACCGCGACGTGCAATCCGTCGGCCTGCAAAAGCAGCTGGTCGAGGTCGAGAGCGACCTTTATGGGCCGGGGTTCTGAGCGAGGGCCTGCAGGCCGTTCACAAGCCGTATCGGCCAGTCCGGCATGATGGCGAAGGAGGCGACAAGGCCTGCCTGCAATATCACGATGGATATCAGGATGCTGTGGAAGGGTTCCTTGCGGGTTTTGTGCCGCAGCAGGCGTTGCGCGGAGATCGCGCCCATGCTGCCGCCCACGAGAGCAAGCGATAACAGTGTGCTTTCCCGAATGCGCCAGCCGCCGTTTCTTGCCGCCTCCTTGTCCCACCAATAGACAAGAAAGACGAAAAGATTGAAGGCGATATAGGTCATGAAACAGAGAGCGATCATCGTCATGGCGTGAATTGAAATTCAGAACCGTAAAAAATACGTATGCAGCGCCGCCGAAAACCCGGCGCTTCGTGCGACAGGGCGCAAGATGTCTTGCGCCCGCGCGCCATATGTTCTACCCACCAGAGCCAAAGAACCCGTATTTCGTGAGCTTCAGATGACCCTTGTAGACGTGCGCACCCCCGACCCGAAACGCTTCATTCCCGGCGCCACCGGCGATTGGGAAATCGTGATCGGCCTGGAGGTGCATGCGCAGGTTCTCTCCAATTCCAAGCTGTTCTCCGGCGCTTCGACCACTTTCGGCAATGCGCCGAACTCCAACGTGTCGCTGGTGGACGCGGCCATGCCCGGCATGCTTCCCGTCATCAACGAGGAGTGCGTCAAGCAGGCGGTGCGCACCGGTCTCGGCCTGAAGGCCAAGATCAACAACCGTTCGATCTTCGACCGCAAGAACTACTTCTATCCGGATTTGCCGCAGGGCTACCAGATTTCGCAGTTCAAGGACCCGATCGTCGGTGAGGGCATCATCACCATTTCACTCGGTCCGGACCGTCAGGGCAATTTCGAAGATATCGAGATCGGCATCGAGCGCCTGCATCTGGAGCAGGACGCCGGCAAGTCCATGCACGACCAGCACCCGACCATGTCCTTCGTGGACCTGAACCGTTCGGGCGTGGCGCTGATGGAAATCGTTTCCAAGCCGGACATGCGCTCCTCGGATGAGGCAAAGGCCTATCTCACCAAGCTGCGCTCCATCGTGCGTTATCTCGGCACCTGCGACGGCAACATGGATGAAGGCTCGATGCGCGCCGACGTCAACGTCTCCGTGCGCCGCCCGGGCGAAGGTTTCGGCACGCGCTGCGAAATCAAGAACGTCAACTCCATCCGTTTCGTCGGCCAGGCCATCGAATATGAGGCGCGCCGCCAGATCGCCATTCTGGAAGACGGCGGTGCCATTGATCAGGAAACTCGCCTGTTCGACCCCGGCAAGGGTGAGACGCGCTCGATGCGCTCCAAGGAAGACGCGCATGATTACCGCTATTTCCCCGATCCGGACCTGTTGCCGCTCGAATTCGACGATGCATTCGTCGAGGCGCTGAAGGTCGATCTGCCGGAGCTTCCCGACGACAAGAAGGCGCGTTTCGTGGCCGATCTCGGGCTGTCGATCTATGACGCCTCGATCCTCGTTTCGGAAAAGGCGATTGCCGATTATTACGAGGCCGTTGCTGCCGGCCGCGATGCGAAGGCTGCCGCCAACTGGGTCATCAACGATCTTCTTGGCGCGCTGAACAAGTTCGGCAAGGATATCGAGACGACGCCGGTTTCGCCGGAACAGCTCGGTGGCATCATCGACCTCATCAAGGCCGAGACCATTTCCGGCAAGATCGCCAAGGATGTGTTCGAAATCATCTGGAACGAGGGCGGTAACCCGGCTGAAATCGTCGAGACGCGCGGCATGAAGCAGGTGACGGATACCGGCGCCATCGAAAAGGCCGTGGACGAGATCATCGCCGCAAACCCCGATCAGGTCGAGAAGGTGAAGGCGAAGCCGACGCTTGCCGGCTGGTTCGTCGGCCAGGTCATGAAGGCGACGGGCGGCAAGGCCAACCCGCAGGCCGTGCAGGCGCTGGTGAAGGCCAAGCTCGGCATCGAGGAAGAGTAAGTGGATTTTGCCTCGTGTCGGTAGAAGCATTGAGGCAGATAGCTTTCATCCGTCATCCTCGGGCTTGTCCCGAGGATCTAATGACCCACAAGGTTCACCGTGCTTAGATCCTCGGGACAAGCCCGAGGATGACGTCGAGGACGAGGGACTGACATCACGTCTGCCGGGATCAATGCCCGGCATTTCTGTTTCAAGACGGAGCCCAATCATGTTTTTCATCCGCACGGCAAGCCAGCGCGATATCGAGCCGGTCCGGGTACTGCTCGCCACGACTTGGCACGCGACCTATGACGCGATCTACGGCGCCGACAAGGTGAACGAGCTGATTGCGGCTTGGCATTCGCCGCAGGCCATGAAGGACCGTGTTGAGAAAAAAGGCGGCGAGTTTCTGGTGGCTGATGATGGTAAGCGGATTGGCGGTATGGCCTATGGCTCCATGTCCACCAAAATGGTGAAGACGGCCCTGCTGCACCAGCTTTATGTGGCCCCGGAATTCCAGCGCCAGGGCGTCGGCCGCGATCTCTTTGCCGAACTCGAAACCTGCTTTCCGGATGCGGAAATCATGCGTCTTGAAGTCGAGCCTAAAAATACTGTCGCAATCGCCTTTTATGAAGGCGTCGGTTTTGCCGAAGTAGATCGAATCGAGCGCATGGCGGGCATCGAGGGTTTGCCCGGCATCGTAATGGAAAAGAGCCTGAAACGATGAATGCGACACTGGACAAGCTGATAATCCGCACGGCAAGGCAAGAGGATGTTCCGGCGCTCGCCGCCATCTATGCCGCCGACGAGGTCGGGGGCCATGGCGATACCGCCGACGAATCGGCGTTGCCGGATTATCTCGCGGCTTTCCGCGACATAGAGGCATCGCCCACCGAGACGCTCTACGTGGCTGAACTGGAGGGGGAGGTCGTCGGCACGTTTCAGACGGCCATCCTGACCAAGCTCATCGGGCGCGGGGCGAAATCCATGATGATCGAGGCGGTGCAGACGCGGTCCGACATGCGCGGCCGCGGCATCGGCGCAGTGATGATCAACTATTGCCTTGAGGAAGCGCGGCGCAGCGGTCTGAACGCCGTACAGCTCACCTCGAACATGGCCCGGTTGGATGCGCATCGCTTCTACGAGCGGCTGGGTTTCGAGAAGCGGCATTTAGGCTTCAGGATGAAGCTGAAATAGCGCGGATATATCTCGAAATGCTGGACAATCGCCGTGAGGGGCGGCATAAGCTTCTCTTGTGCCATGCGATTTAAAATCGCTGCGGCGCATTCAAGCCCGAGGAACACATAATGAAGACTCTCCTGACGCAAATCTTCACCTGGTGGAACGGCCAGACGATTGGAACCCGGTTTCACACCTGGCGTTTCGGCAAGAAGGTCGGACAGGACGAGTTGGGCAACACCTATTATGAAGGCGGCACGACCTCTTGGGGCATGCCGCGCCGCTGGGTGATCTACAACGGTTATGCCGAAGCTTCGGCCATTCCGCCCGGCTGGCATGGCTGGATGCATTACCGCACCGACGTGCCGCCGAGCCAGGAAACCTACGTTCCGCGCGAATGGCAGAAGGCGCATCAGACCAACCTCACTGGCACGTCCAAGGCCTATCGCCCTCAAGGGTCTCTGGCTGTGGCCGGCGAGCGCCCGCGCGTGACCGGCGACTACGACGCCTGGACCCCCGGCAACTGAGAATTGTGATGCGCGGTGTTGTGCAAAACGCCGCGCTTACGCCGGACCTCACCGGTTTTTGCCACATTCCGCCCTTACGCGTTGATCCGGTCGTCGTCTCGACACAGGCAATTTTTTGGAGACATATCGTATGAGGATATTCACGCGGGATCGCTCTTTGCGTGCGCTGACAGTGTCGCTGTTTGCGGCGGTCTCTGCCGTCATCCTCATTTCGCCCGTCTCCGCCGCCCGTCTTGAAAACCGCGTCGCGGTGTTTTCCGGCATCGACAAGATCACCGGCCGCATCACTTCTTTCGATGTCTATATTAACGAGACGGTGCAGTTCGGTGCGCTTCAGGTGACGCCGAAGGTCTGTTATTCCCGCGACCAGACGGAAACCCAGAAGATCGACGCTTTCATCGAAGTCGATGAAATCACCCTCGACCGCAAGATCCGTCGGATTTTCACCGGCTGGATGTTCGCCGACAGCCCCGGCCTCAACGCCGTCGAGCACCCGATCTACGACGTCTGGCTGACTGGCTGCAAGCAGGACTCCACCGTTCCCGCTCCCTCTACGGCAAAAAAATAACCCTACGTTATGATTTTTAGAACTGCAGGTTGGGCCGGTTGACGGCCTGATCGAGCATTTTCGCATATTGCTGCTTCGGCACATCGATTGCGCCGAATGTCTTCAGATGCTCGGTGGTGAATTGTGTGTCGAGCAGCACGAAACCGCTCGCCCTCAGCCGTTCCACCAGATGCACGAGACAAATCTTGGAGGCGTTGGTGCGGCGGGAAAACATGCTTTCGCCGAAGAATGCGGCTCCGAGCGACACGCCGTAAAGCCCGCCGACCAGTTCCTTGCCGTCCCACGCCTCGACGCTATGGGCGTGGCCGATCTGGTGCAGTTCGGTGTAGAGCTTGCGAATGGTGGAATTGATCCAGGTGCTTGGCCTGTCCGGCGCTGCCGCAGCACAGCCCGCCATCACCGCTTCGAAAGCGGTGTTGAAGCGTATGTCGAACGGCTTCCTGCGCATTGCCTTGGCGAGGCTTTTGGAAATGTGGAAATCATTGAGCGGGATGATACCGCGAATCTCGGGCTCGACCCAGAAAAGCTCCGGATCATCTGCCGAATCGGCCATGGGAAACAGGCCAGCGGAATAGGCGCGCAGCAATATATCGACGGTTATGCCGTTATTTCTGCTGCGCCGCCCAACCATATCGTCTTAGTGAGACGCATCACCGGCCAGGTATTTCTCCAGCCAGTGAATGTCGTAATTGCCATTGAGGATATCTTCGTTCTGAAGAAGATCCTGGAAAAGCGGTAGCGTGGTCTTGATGCCGTCGACGACGAACTCGTCCAGCGCCCGACGCAGACGGCGGATGCATTCGTCGCGGTCGCGACCGTGAACGATCAGCTTGCCGATCATGCTGTCGTAATAGGGCGGGATCTTGTAGCCCTGATAGGCACCCGAATCGACGCGGACGCCAAGACCGCCCGGCGTGTGGAAATAGGTCAGCGTGCCGGGGGAGGGAACGAAGGTACGCGGGTCTTCGGCGTTGATTCGGCATTCGATGGCATGGCCATGGAATTCGATATCCGCCTGCGTGACCGACAGGCCCTGGCCCGAAGCGACCCTGATCTGTTCCTGCACGAGATCCATACCGGTGATCGCTTCCGTGACCGGATGCTCCACCTGAAGACGGGTGTTCATTTCGATGAAATAGAACTCGCCGTTTTCATAAAGGAACTCGATGGTGCCGGCACCGCGATATTTCAGCTTGCGCATGGCGTCGGCGCAGATTTCGCCGATCTTCATGCGCTGTTCGACGGTCAGCGCCGGCGAATTTGCTTCTTCCAGCACCTTCTGGTGACGGCGCTGCAACGAGCAATCGCGTTCGCCAAGGTGAATGGCATTGCCTTCGCCATCGCCGAAAACCTGCACTTCGATATGGCGCGGCTTGCCGAGGTATTTTTCCATGTAGACGGCGTCGTTGCCGAAGGCTGCTGCCGCCTCGGAGCGGGCAGTCGCAACTGCCTCTTCCAGATCGGCCTCGGTCTTCGCCACCTTCATGCCGCGACCGCCACCGCCCGCCGTTGCCTTGATGAGGACCGGGAAGCCGATCGTCCGGGCAATTTCGAGCGCGTTTTCAGGCTTCACTTCGCCATCCGAGCCGGGAACGACGGGAATGCCGAGTTCCTGCGCCGTCTGCTTGGCGGTGATCTTGTCACCCATGATGCGGATATGTTCGGCGGTCGGTCCGATGAAGGTGATGCCGTGTGCGTCGAGAATATCGGCGAACTTGGCATTTTCCGACAGGAAGCCGTAACCCGGGTGAACGGCGTCCGCACCGGTGATTTCGCAGGCCGCAACGATCTGGTGGATGTTGAGGTAGCTGTCACGCGAGGGCGGCGGGCCGATGCAGACGCTTTCGTCGGCAAGGCGCACATGCATGGCGTCCGCGTCGGCCGTGGAATGCACGGCGACTGTCGGAATGCCAAGCTCCTTGGCAGCGCGCAGGACGCGCAGCGCAATCTCGCCGCGGTTGGCTATGAGGATCTTCGAAACCATGCTGAACCGCCTTTATTCGATGACCACGAGAGCTTCACCATACTCCACGGGCTGTGAGTCGTTGACGATGATTTCCACAACCTTGCCGGACTTGGGAGCCGGGATCTGGTTCATGGTCTTCATGGCTTCGACGATGAGGATGGTCTGGCCTTCCTTGACGGTCGCGCCTACCTCGATGAACGGACGCGCGCCCGGAGCAGGCGACAGGTAAACCGTGCCGACCATCGGAGAGGTGACGGTGTTGGCCGGGTTGCGGGCAGGCGCTGCGGAGGCCGCAGGTGCTACAGGTGCTGCAACTGCCGCCGCTGCAGGGGCTGGCGCCGGTGCTGCGTAGTGGGCAGGTGCCGAGGCATAGACCGTGGCTGGCGGAGCGGCGCGGGAAACGCGGATGCGCAGGTCTTCCTGCTCCACTTCGATTTCCGAAAGGTCGGTATCGTTGAGGATATTCGCGAGCTCGCGGATCAGTTCCTTGTCGATACCCTGTTTCTTTTCAGACATGACAAACCCTATTCTTTGTTTCTTTTTATGCCGTGATGTTTTTCAGCGCATGAAGCGCCATGATATATCCGTATGGTCCGAAACCGCAGACCATGCCCTTCGCGGCGGGCGATACCATCGATTTATGACGGAACTCTTCCCGCGCGTGGATGTTGGAAATGTGTACTTCCACGACGGGCGTGGAAATCGCACGAATGGCGTCGTGTAGCGCAATCGAGGTGTGGCTGTACGCACCGGGATTGATGACGACGCCCGCCGCCCTCTCGCCCGCCTCATGCAACCAGTCCACGAGCACGCCCTCGTGGTTGGACTGGCGGAATTCCACTGCGAAGCCGAGATCGGCACCAGCCGCAAGACAATCATTCTCGATGTCTTTCAGCGTCTTGCCACCATAGATACCCGGTTCCCTTTTTCCCAGCATGTTGAGATTGGGGCCATTGATGACGATGATGATGTTGCTCATTCGCGTTTCCATAAGAAAATCAGCGACACCTATAGACTGCGCAGCCGTCAAGGAAAAGCCCCCGGAAGCCGTAAAGAGCCGGGAGACCCGGCATCCACAGGGAATGCGGGAGCTTTTTCGGCAATCAGGAGCAGGTGGCTTTTCCGCACGTACGCATATTGGCGATTTTTTCCTTCAGCGGGTCCGCACCAACAGCGCCGAAAACGGCCTCGTTGCCGACGATATAGGACGGCGTTCCGGTGATGCCGAGGCTGTTGGCGAGCTTGTAGGTTTCCTGCACCTGCGCGTCGTTGGGGTTTTCAGCCATCGATTTGCGGATGTCGGCTTCCTTGAGGCCAAGCGAGGTCGCGACTTCCATGGCGCTGTCCTCATTCGCCCGTCCGCGACCGCCGAGCAGGGCGCGCTGGAACTCGGGATACTTGGCTGGTGCAAGCAGCTTGACGGCGTTGGAGACCCGATGCGCGGCAACTGATTCCGGTCCGAGGATCGGGAATTCCTTGAGGACGACGCGCACCTTCTTGTCGCTCTTCAGAATATTGTCCATGTCGCCCATGGCGCGTTTGCAATAACCGCAATTGTAGTCGAAGAACTCCACCAGCGTGACATCGCCGTCGGGATTGCCGAGCGCCAGGTCGTATTTCGATTCGAAGATGGTCTTCTGGTTGTCGGCAACCGCTTCCGCGGCCTTGGCGTTGCGGGTCGCATATTGTTTGCGTTCAAGCGCGTCCTGAACCTCAAGCATGATCTCGGGGTTCTCGATCAGATATTGCTTGATGAACTCGCCCATTTCCTTCTTCTGCTTCTCATCGAGAGCATGCGCGGGCAGCGAGACAAAAACCGTTGAAAGGGCCGTCACGCTGGCGAGAAGGGTTGAACGGAGAAGATGCGCCATATCGGTCCTCATACTGTGCGGCCAATGCCTCATGAATGTTATGATGCAATTACCTTACTTTAAGCCAAATGCCATACGGCAAAAATAGTTGTCCGCATTATGGTCGCACGATTGTGAAGAGTGTGATTCTGCGGCAAGTCTCTGAAATACGGTTCAGGAAAGAGCATACCCTTGGTAACAATGTCGAAGCGGAGCGCAGTCGAACCCTTTCACGCCATGGATATCCTGGCGGAAGCGAACCGGCGACGGCAGGCGGGGCGTCCCGTCATTTCCATGGCGGTCGGCCAACCTTCCCACCCGGCACCGAAAGCCTCGCTGGCGGCTGCACAGGAGGCGCTGAAGCACGGCCGGATCGGCTATACCGACGCGCTGGGCCTGCGCGAACTGCGTGAAGCGATCGCCGGCCATTACCGGCTGCGCCACCAGATCGCCGTCGATCCGGCGCGCATTGCAGTGACCACCGGTTCTTCCGCCGCCTTCAATCTCGCTTTCCTCAGCCTTTTCGATGCTGGCGATTATGTCGCGATCGCAAGGCCCGGCTATCCCGCCTATCGCAATATCCTGAAAGCGCTTGGCCTCAATGTTGTGGAAGTACCGGTCACGGCCGAAACCGGCTACACGCTGACGCCAGCCAGTCTGGAGCGGGCGGAGACCAGAGCGGGCTGCAAGCTGAAGGGCGTGCTTCTGGCAAGCCCGGCCAATCCGACCGGCACGGTGACCGGCCGTGAGGCGCTGAAAAGGCTCGCAAACTATTGCGAAAGCCGCGACATGGCCTTCATTTCCGACGAGATCTACCACGGCCTCACTTTTGTCGGCGAAGAAACGAGCGCGCTCGAAATCACCGACAATGCCGTGGTTATCAATTCCTTCTCGAAATATTACTGCATGACCGGCTGGCGCATCGGCTGGATGGTTCTGCCGGAAAATCTGGTCCGTCCGGTCGAGTGTCTGGCCCAGAGCCTCTATATCTCACCGCCGGAACTCTCCCAGCTTGCCGCAACCGCAGCCTTTTCGGCGGCGGAGGAGCTGGACGTCTACCGGGAAAGCTACCGCACCAACCGCGATTTCCTGATGGCGCGCTTGCCGGAAATCGGCCTGCCGCTCGCGTCTCCGATGGATGGCGCTTTTTACGCCTATGTCGATACCAGTCGTTATTCCAACGACAGCATGGATTTTGCCAAGCGGATGCTTGCGGAAATCGATGTGGCGGCGACGCCAGGCATGGATTTCGACCCGGAGGAGGGCCACCGCGCTCTGCGCATTTCCTATGCGGGTTCGGTGTCGGATATTGCCGAGGCCGTGGGACGTATCGCCGGCTGGCTGAAATAAGCCCCGATTCGTCTTTCCCTGTCGGGGATCAGGCGGGCGTGCAGCCGAAGGTGCTGGCAAACGCCTTTTCGCCCTTGGTGGTGAAGGTCAGCACGCGGCCGTTTCCGTGCCGCAGCCAGTCGCGCTGCTGCATGGCTGCAAGCAGCGATGCGCCGAGCCCGCCGCCGAGGTGATGGCGGCGCTCGCTCCAGTCCAGGCAATGCAGGCAGACCGGGCGCCTTGCTTTTTCCAGCGGCGAAAGATCGATGCCGAAACTTGAGAAGAAATCGCGTCCGCTATCCGTCAGCGCAGGGTCGTCGCCTGACGTCACAAGCCCGTTTGCGACGATGGCGGAAAGCAGCGCCACGCCGCTTTCTCCGGCCAGATGATCGTAACAGATGCGCGCTTCGCGCAGCGCCTTGTCTTTTGGTCCGGTGCGCACACGCACCGCGCCCGTGCGCTGGGCAAGCCCCATCAGCGCTTCCAGAACCTGCGCCACATCCTCGTCCGAAAGACGGAAATAACGATGACGCCCCTGTTTTTCCGCCTTCAGCAGCTGCGCGTCGGAGAGTTTCGCCAGATGCCCGCTGGCGGTCTGCAGGGTCACGCCGGCAGCCTCCGCAAGTTCGCTTGCCGTCAGCGCGCGCCCGTCCATCAGCGCCGTCAATATGTTGGCGCGGGCAGGGTCGCCGATCAGGGCGGCGACATTGGCGATCAAGGGTCCGTCTTTCATAGTTCGATGATAGCCGAAGCATTGATGTCAGGCAATGGCGTAAACAGGAGAGACAGAACACGAGGAGACTACCGATGCTGACCTGTTTCATCCGCTACGAGATCGACCCCTTCAAGGTCGATGCCTTCGATCAATATGCCCGCAACTGGGGCGAGGCTATACCGCGCTGCGGCGCCGATCTGATCGGTTATTACGCGCCGAAGGAAGGATCGAGCACGATTGCCTACGGCGTCTACAACATTGAGAGCCTCGCTGCTTACGAGGCCTATAGGGCGCGGCTTGCCGCAGACCCGGCAGGGCAGGAGAATTATGAATTTGCCCGACGCGAGCAGTTCATCCGCCGGGAGGACAGGCTTTTCCTGCGGCTGGCCTCCGCTCCCCACGCGGGAGGTGCAAGATGATTGCCGTCATCTTCGAGGTCTGGCCGGCTGAGGGCGAGAAACAGCATTATCTCGATATTGCCACCAGCCTGCGCACCGAGCTCGAAACCATCGACGGCTTCCTGTCCGTCGAACGATTTCAAAGCATTACCCATCCGGACAAGATGCTTTCCCTGTCGTTCTTCCGGGATGAGGAGGCGGTGAAGGCGTGGCGCAACACCGCGCCGCATCGCGCGGCACAGGCGCTGGGGCGCTCCGGCGTCTTTTGCAATTACCGTCTGCGCATCGCCACCGTGATGCGGGACTATGGCCTGCGGGAGAGGGAGGAGGCCCCACCGGACAGCAGGACTGCCCACGCGGCGGATGGGCAAATGCAGCGCTGACGCGCCCTCAGCATCAGTTTTTCTTCAAGCCGGCCCAAGGCTTTCTGGTTCGAATTCACTGCCGAAACCCGCTATAGATGGAGCGGGTTACGGATAGAGAAGGGTCGCCACGAGGCGGTTCGCCCGATGGGAACGGAGAAAACAACGATGTCGGCAGAAAAAGTGGCGATTGTGACGGCGGGCGGCAGCGGCATGGGAGCGGCCGTCGCGAAACGTTTAGGCGCGGATGGCTACAAGCTCGCGATCCTGTCGTCCTCGGGCAAGGGTGAAGCGCTGGCGAAGGAACTGGGCGGCATTGGCGTCACCGGCTCCAACCAGTCCAATGACGACCTCAAACGCCTCACGGACCTGACGCTTGAAAAATTCGGCCGTATCGATGTGCTGGTCAACAGCGCAGGCCATGGCCCGCGCGCATCCATTCTCGATATCACTGACGAGCAATGGCACACGGGTCTCGATGTCTACCTGATGAACGTCATCCGCCCGACACGGATCGTGGCTCCGTTCATGGTGAAACAGAAGGCCGGTGCGATCATCAATATCTCGACCGCCTGGGCTTTCGAACCGAGCAGCATGTTCCCGACTTCTGCCGTGTTCCGCGCCGGCCTTGCCTCCTACACCAAGATTTTTTCCGATACCTATGCGGCCGACAACGTGCGCATGAACAATGTCCTGCCCGGCTGGATCGACAGCCTGCCCGCCACGGAAGAACGCCGTCAAGGTGTGCCGATGCAGCGTTACGGAACGAGCGACGAGATTGCCGCAACCGTGGCGTTCCTCGCCTCGGAAGGTGCGGGTTACATCACCGGTCAGAACATCCGGGTTGATGGCGGCCTGACGCGCTCCGTGTGACGCCTGGCATATCAGACTTCCGTCACCCCGGACTTGATCCGGGGTCCAGCGCGATCAAGTCCTTGATCACGAAAGACTCTGCTCACGGCGCAGACGCGCCGTGGCTGGATGCCGGATCAAGTCCGGCATGACGGAAGCACAACATCCGCCAACAAAACAAAACGCCCGCAACATGGTTGCGGGCGTTTTCTGTTTCAGTGCATTCTATCAAAAGAAGCCTTTGCGCTGCCACCAGCCGCCCTTGCGCGGCTTCGGCTCGTCGCCGTCAGGGTTGGCAGGCGTGCCTGAGGAGGTCACAACCGGCTCCGAACTAGAGACATTGCTGCCCCGGTTCGCACGAACCTTTTCTTCGCTCGCCGGCGCTTCGGCTTCCGGACCGAGATCGGCCGAGGCTTCACCCACTTCGTCGAGGGCAACATCGACGGCAGTTGCGGCAACGACTGCTGGCTCAACGATTACCGGCTCGACCGTTTCAACTGCTTTGGCTGCTACTTCAGCCTGCGGCGCGTCTTCGGTCTTGGCCTTCGCCTTGCGGGTGCGGCGCGGTTTCTTCGGTGCTTCCGTTTCCACAACGTCGGCAACCACACCTTCCACCACTTCAGCGGCGGCAGGTTCTTCGGCTACGGGTGCCGGGGCGGAAACCACGTCGCTTTCGCCTTCCGTTTCGCCTTCGTCGTCGGACTCGGTGCCTGCGGCATCGAGAGCCTCGTCTTCAGCACGGTTGCGACGGCCGCCACGCTTGCCACGACGGCGACGCTTGCGCTTGCCGTCTTCGTCAGAGGTTGCAGCCTCGTTTACGCCGTTTTCATCGGCGTCGTCTGCGGTCTCATCGGTTTCGACGCCATCTTCGTCGTCCGCATCATCAGCTTCGACGTCATCACCAGCCTGGGCATCAACTGCACCGTTCTGGTCGTTCTGTCCGCCCTTGCCACGACGGCGACGACGACGCTTGCGCTTGCGCTTACCGTCTTCACCGTTGTCGCCCTGCGGCTGCTGCTGGCGCGGTTCACCGGCCTGTGCCTTGACGATTTCTTCCTCGTCTTCGTCCTCTTCCGCCTCGGCGACGAAATCGTCTTCCTCTTCCACGAAGCTCGGAAGCATCTGGATAAGGCTTTCGATCTTCACCGGATTTTCGACGGCTTCACCGCGATCGATGGCGAAATGCTGCGCGCCGACGCCGGAATCAGCGGCGATGATGATCGACACGCCGAAGCGGCCTTCATAATCGACAATCGTGCCGCGCTTGTGGTTGAGCAGGTAGAGCGCCGTGTCCGGCGTGCTGCGAACCGTGATGTTGTGGGTGGTGTTGCGCAGCAGATATTCCTCGATACCGCGCAGAACGTGCAGCGCGACGGAGGATTCCGAGCGGACATGGCCCGTGCCGCCACAATGCTGGCAGACCTGCGTGGTCGATTCCAGCACGGAAGCGCGGATGCGCTGGCGCGACATTTCCAGAAGGCCGAAATGCGAGATACGGCCGACCTGAATGCGTGCGCGGTCGTTTTTCAGGCAATCCTTGAGCTTCTTCTCGACGGAGCGGTTGTTGCGCTTCTCTTCCATGTCGATGAAGTCGATGACGACAAGACCGGCAAGGTCGCGAAGACGCAGCTGGCGCGCCACTTCTTCCGCAGCTTCGAGGTTGGTCGTCAGCGCGGTTTCCTCGATGGAATGCTCGCGGGTCGAACGGCCCGAGTTCACGTCGATGGAAACCAGCGCTTCGGTCTGGTTGATGATGAGATAACCGCCCGATTTCAGCGTCACCTGCGGCTGCAGCATACGATCGAGCTGGGCTTCGATGCCGGAGCGCGAGAAGATCGGATGAATGTCGCGGTAAGGCTGAACCACCTTGGCGTGGCTCGGCATCAGCATCTTCATGAAGTCTTTGGCTTCACGGTAGCCTTCTTCGCCCGAAACGATGATCTCGCTGATATCCTTGTTATAAAGGTCGCGGATCGAACGCTTGATGAGCGAGCCTTCCTCGTAAACGAGGCAGGGGGCCGTGGAGTTCAGCGTCAGCGTGCGGACGTTTTCCCACAGGCGCATCAGATATTCGAAGTCGCGCTTGATCTCGACGCGGGTACGGTTGGCGCCTGCGGTACGCAGAATGACGCCCATGCCCTGCGGAACTTCCAGATCGCGCGCGATTTCCTTCAGGCGCTTGCGGTCTGTCGGCTGGGTGATCTTGCGGGAAATGCCACCACCGCGTGCCGTGTTCGGCATCAGCACGGAATAACGGCCGGCAAGCGACAGATAGGTGGTGAGTGCCGCACCCTTGTTGCCGCGTTCTTCCTTGGCAACCTGTACCAGAAGGATCTGGCGACGCTTGATGACTTCCTGAATGCGGTACTGCTTGCGCGGCTTGCGGGCAATGCGATCGGGAACTTCTTCCATGGCGTCTTCGGCGCCAACGGATTCGATCACTTCCTTTTCGTGATGATCGTCATCATCGTCGTCATCATCGTCATTGCCGCGGCGAAGACCTTCGACTTCCTCGGAAATCGTATCGGTATCGACCATCGCGGCCATTTCGCCGCCGGTGCTGCCGTCTTCGTCAGACGACGCTTCGGCGGTCTCGGAGGTGGCTTCTTCTTCCGCTACCTTCTTCTTGGCGCGGGGGCGACGGGTACGCTTCTTCGGTGCTTCTTCGGCTACAGCCTCGACGGCCACGGCCGCTACGTCCTCGGAGACCTCTTCGGCAACCGCAACGGTTTCGTCCACGACCACGGTGGCTTCCGCGGTCTCGCTTGCGGCAACGATGCCGACATCGGGCTGGTCCACCTGCGACAGATCGACAGCCGGCGCGCCCGGTTCAGGGGCATCAGCCGATTCGAAATCGTCGCTGCGGCGATGGTCCTCGGCTTCCGCCTTCAAGAGAGCCTGACGGTCGGCGAGCGGGATCTGGTAATAGTCGGGGTGGATTTCCGCAAAAGCGAGAAACCCGTGGCGATTTCCACCGTAGTCGACAAAGGCCGCCTGAAGGGAGGGCTCAACCCTCGTGACCTTGGCAAGGTAGATATTGCCGCGGATCTGTTTCTTGTGCTCCGATTCGAAATCGAATTCTTCGATCCGGTTCCCACGGACAACGACTACGCGTGTCTCCTCTTCGTGGGAGGCGTCGATAAGCATTTTGTCTGCCATGTAAGCTGTGCTCCTCGGCGCAGCCTTGTTTTATACGAGAACAGGCCCGCCACACGGACGAGCCTTTCATATGAGTGCAAGGATGTGCCGGAAATGAAGTCTCCAGCCGGGCCTCTGTAAACTGGCAGCATCCGGACCGACGGCGAGGCGCTTGGCCTGCTCCTGGTATCCGGTTCATGTGAAAACTGCTGCGACATCATTGGCCAGGCGGAACGACAATAATATATAGATCCCTTGGGATCCGATGAATTTGCTCTCCTCAGAGCAGCGGTGGCATTGCCACCGGGTAGGTCTCCGGCCACGGCCGGAATTGATCCAGTTTCAGGATAAATGTAACGGCGGCAGATGATTGCCCGTTTTGCAGCGCCAGCGTCTTTTTCGATTGGCAGCCGGCGGGCATCTATCCCGTCAACACTTTTAACCCTCATCCTTGTTGTATGTTTTCTCTGTCATAATAGCAATAGGCTGGCTAAATATGCCATATTATTGGTGGAATTTCCGGGTTAACAATTGGTTCACCAACGCCTGCGATTGTGGGGCGCAAACGCGCAAACACTCGTCCGGTGTGGTTGAAATTGCGGCGTTCCCGGCAGTTTGCCGCACCATCTATGAAAAATGACAGAAATACGGAATTTCTTGAAGACCATGAATTTCACGCGCAGCGCAGCGATATTCGATGGGGTAGGGCCGCTCGGCGCGCGAATCGCGCGGCTCGGGGGTGCCCTTGTTTTGCCGGTCGTTTTTTCGGTCGTCGCATCCGTCTCCTCAATCCCGCAGGCCTTCGCCCAGGAGCCGCTCATCGCCCATCAGGCGCGCATCGTCGGCGACGAAGCGCGCACGCGCATCGTTCTCGATTTTGCCGAGGAGCCGGAATTCGACATTCATTATCTCGATTCGCCCGCCCGCATCGTCGTGGACTTTCCGGCGGTGAATTTCACCTTCCCCGCATCCGATCTCAAGCCGACTGGCCTTTTCTCGGACATCCGCTTCGGCAGCATGGGGCAAAACAGCGCCCGTATCGTGCTGACGGCGAAAAAGCCGGTTCAGGTGACGGTTGCCGAAACGAAGAAGGGCGAGGACGGGAAATCTTTCCGTTTCGCGCTGGATGCGGAGATCACCACCAAGGCCAAATTCGCCGAACTGGTGAAAGAACAGCAATGGCGGGCGCCGGCACCGGTCTCCACCGCCGCGATTACGCCTGACGACAAGACATCGCGGTCGTCCGAATTCGTCATCGCGGTGGATGCTGGCCATGGCGGCATCGATGCCGGTGCCTCCGGCGGCGTGACCGGCACGGAGGAAAAGGTCATCACGTTGACCTTTGCCAAGGAACTTGTGGAGCGGATGAACAGGGAACCCGGCATCAAGGCGTTCCTGACGCGCGATTCCGACACGTTTCTCGCCCTGTCCGAACGGGTGACGATCGCCCGGCAGAACAATGCCAACCTGTTCATTTCATTGCACGCCGATACCCTGAAGCAGAAGGGCATCCGTGGCGCCACCGTTTATACATTGTCCGACCGGGCCTCGGACCGTAGGGCGCAGGAGCTGGCGGAGCGTGAAAACAAGTCCGACCAGATCGCCGGTGTTGCCGCCTCCAGTGAGCCGCCGGAAGTCGCCGACATTCTTATGGATTTCACCCGCCGCGAAACGCAGGCCTTTTCGGTGACGCTCGCCGAAAACATCGTGTCATCCTTCGAAGGGCGGGTCGGCCTCATCAACAATCCGCATCGCTATGCCGGTTTCATGGTGCTGCGCGCCCATGATGTGCCGTCGGTGCTGCTGGAACTCGGCTTTCTTTCCAATCCGGAAGACGAAAAACTGCTTCTCGACGGGGAATGGCGCAAGAAGGTCGCCGATACGCTGGCAACCGCGGTTGGACGATACCGCGCCAAAGCCATGGCGAACGGCGGCTGAAGTGCCGGGCGGGTGAGTGGCGAAGCTGTTGCCGCCGCGCCCTTCGAGGCCGAAAAGCTGTTCAATTCTTGGGCCTTGCGGACGATTAGGCAGGTGAAGCCCTATTTTACTCACATTCGCCGCGTTACTGCGGAAGCGGATTCTGTGGCGATCCGCCATTGCGGCTGGAGCCGCGATTGCGGCAGTCGGCCCGGTAACATATCAGCGAATGCTGTCGTTCCGGCTTGTCATCGAAGGTATGGTGTGCAAAACGGCACGCGATATGCAAGGATGCGCCCGTATCATCGGGCGTTGATGGTTACGATTCGAATTATCGGTAGCTTGGTATGATCAGACTGATTGGATATTTTTTCGGCTTGGCGAGCGTGCTCTTCCTGTGCGCAGCCGGCGCCGGTGCGATTTATTTGCACGGCGTGACGAAGGACCTGCCGGATTACGCAGTTCTGAGCACCTATGAGCCGCCGGTGACGACCCGCGTGCACGCCGGCAACGGTGCGCTGATGGCGGAATACGCCCATGAAAAGCGCCTGTTCCTGCCGATCCAGGCTATTCCGGACCGGGCGAAGGCGGCTTTCCTTTCGGCGGAAGACAAGAATTTCTACAACCATCCGGGTGTGGACATCTGGGGTCTCGGCCGTGCCGTTCTCGTCAACCTGCAGAATATCGGCTCCGGCCGTCGTCCGGTCGGCGCTTCCACCATCACCCAGCAGGTGGCGAAGAACTTCCTGCTGACCAACGACCAGACCTTCGACCGCAAGCTCAAGGAAGCCCTTCTGTCCTTCCGCATCGAGCAGACCTATTCCAAGGACAAGATCCTCGAGCTTTATCTCAACGAGATCTTTTTCGGCCTGAATTCCTACGGTATCGCCGGTGCGGCACTCACCTATTTCAACAAATCGGTGACGGAACTGACGATTGCGGAGACCGCCTATCTCGCATCGCTGCCAAAGGGCCCGGCCAACTACCATCCGATCCGTCGCGAAAAGGCGGCGCTGGAGCGTCGCAACTGGGTGATCGACCGCATGGCCGAGAACGGCTACATCACGGTCGGTGATGCCGAAGACGCCAAGAAGCAGCCGCTTGGCGTCAATCTGCGCCGTGGCGGCGCGCATATCTTCGCGTCTGATTATTTCGCCGAGGAAGTCCGCCGCCAGATCGTCGAGAAATACGGCGAACAAGCACTTCTCGAAGGTGGCCTTTCGGTTCGCACCTCTTTCGATCCGCAGATCCAGATGGAGGCGCGCAAAGCCCTTCAGGACGGTCTGGTGCAATATGACGAGCGTCGCGGTTTCCGCGGACCCGTCGAAAAGATCGAGACGGCCGGTGACTGGACGGCGGCGCTCGCCAAGGTCAAGGGCCTGCGCGACGTTCCCGAATGGAAGATCGCGGTGGTCCTCGCCGTTGCTGCCGATGGCATCGATATCGGCGTGCAGATCGACCCCGATTCCGAAGATGGCGACAAGCGTACGCGTGGCCATATCTCCGCTGAAAACATGCGTTGGGCCTATCGCGATGCTGCCGGCAAGAAGCCGACCGCCAAGTCGCCGGTTGGCGTTCTGGCGGCGGGTGACGTCATTTATGCGCAACCGCTTTCCAATTCCGGCAACGAATACCGCCTGCGCCAGCCACCCAAGGTGCAGGGCGGCATGATGGTGATGGACCCGCATACCGGCCGCGTTCTGGCCATGGTCGGCGGTTTCTCCTATGCGCAATCGGAATTCAACCGCGCCACGCAGGCGATGCGCCAGCCCGGCTCTTCTTTCAAGCCGTTCATCTATGCGGCTGCACTCGACAACGGCTACACGCCGGCATCGGTCATTCTCGATGCACCGATCGAGGTGGTTTCCGGCGGCCAGGTCTGGAAGCCGCAGAATTACGGCGGGGGTTCCGCCGGTCCTTCGACCCTGCGTCTCGGCATCGAAAAATCCCGTAACCTCATGACCGTGCGTCTGGCGCAGGACATGGGCATGAATCTGGTGGCGGAATATGCCGAACGCTTCGGCATCTACGACAAGATGCCGCCGCTTCTCGCAATGTCGCTCGGTTCCGGTGAAACGACCATCATGCGCATGGTCTCGGCCTATTCTGTCATCGCCAATGGCGGCAAGCAGATCAAGCCGACGCTGATCGACCGCATTCAGGACCGTTACGGCAAAACGATCTTCCGGCATGAGGAGCGCGCCTGCGAGGGCTGCAATGCGACAAGCTGGCAAAATCAGGACGAGCCTGTCATCGTCGATAATCGCGAGCAGGTTCTCGATCCGATGACCGCCTACCAGACGACCTCCATGCTGGAAGGTGTCGTGCAGCGCGGCACGGCAGCGGGCAAGATCAAGGTCGATCTGCCGGTTGCCGGCAAGACGGGCACCACCAACGATGAAAAGGACGCCTGGTTCGTCGGTTACACGCCGGACATGGTTGCCGGTCTTTATATCGGCTTCGATTCGCCCGCACCGCTCGGTCGCGGCGGCACCGGCGGCTCGCTGTCGGCACCGATCTTCGGCGAGTTCATCGCCGATGCGGCCAAGCACCTGCAACCGAGCAAGTTCATCGTGCCTGAGGGCATGAAGTTCATCGCCGTCAACCGCAAGACCGGCATGGCAGCTTCGGAAGGCCAGCCGGACACCATCATGGAAGCGTTCAAACCGGGCACCGGCCCGGCCGATACCTTCTCGGTGATCGGTGCGGATGGCATGTCGCAGGACGATATTCTGAAGACCTCGCCACAGGCTCAGCAAGCCATCACCGGCGGTGGCGGCGGTCTTTATTGATACCAGTCCTATGTTTGGCGGGGGGCGCGGGTCTTTACATCCGCGCCCCCCGCATTTATTTGAGCAACCAGTTTCAATGAAGGCGAAGAACCAGCGAAATGCGCAATGAAATTGTGAACGTAGTCGACGAAATCAAGCAGGCCATAAGCCTGCTGAGGAGGCATCTTTGACTGGGACCAGGCGATAAGACGACTGGACTGGTTGAATAACAAGGCAGAGGATCCGACCCTCTGGAACGATGCCACCGAAGCGCAAAAACTGATGCGCGAGCGCCAGCAGCTGGATGACAGCATCAATGGCGTCAAGGCGCTCGAGCAGCAGCTTAAAGACAATGTCGAGCTGATCGAACTCGGCGAGATGGAAGGCGACGACGAGATCGTCAAGGACGCCGAGGACGCGCTGAAGGCGCTGAGGAGCGAGGCGAACCGCCGTCAGGTGGAAGCCATGCTTTCGGGCGAGGCCGACAGCAACGATACCTATCTCGAAGTGCATTCCGGCGCCGGCGGCACCGAAAGCCAGGACTGGGCCAACATGCTGCTTCGCATGTATACCCGCTGGGCCGACCGCGAAGGCTTCAAGGTCGAAGTGCTGGAAGTTCATGACGGCGAAGAGGCTGGCATCAAGTCCGCGACGATTCTCGTCAAGGGCCACAATGCTTTCGGCTGGCTGAAGACGGAATCGGGCGTGCACCGCCTCGTCCGCATTTCGCCCTATGACAGCAATGCGCGTCGCCACACATCGTTCTCCTCCGTCTGGGTTTACCCTGTCGTTGACGATTCGATCCAGATCGACATCAACGAGAGCGATTGCCGCATCGATACCTATCGTTCGTCCGGTGCGGGCGGCCAGCACGTCAACACCACCGACTCGGCCGTGCGTATTACCCACATACCGACCGGTATTGCCGTGGCCTGCCAGCAGGAGCGTTCCCAGCACAAGAACCGCGCCAAGGCGTGGGACATGCTGCGCGCCCGCCTCTATGAGGTTGAGCTGCAAAAGCGGGAAGATGCGGCAAACGCCCAGGCCGCGTCCAAGACGGATATCGGCTGGGGCCACCAGATCCGTTCCTACGTTCTGCAGCCTTACCAGTTGATCAAGGACCTGCGCACCGGCGTGGAAAGCACCGCACCCGGCAACGTGCTGGACGGCGATCTGAACGAGTTCATGGAAGCGGCTCTCGCGCACCGCATCAGCGGCGGCGCAGACGTTGACGTGGCGGATATCGACTAAGACGCTGCAATGCGTCGACTGGAAAAAGATCGCCCCTCGCAATTATCTTGCGAGGGGTTTTTCGTTGGAGGACATACATGAAACAGGCGCTTCTTATCGTCGACGTCCAGCCGAGCTTCAATCCGCCGGCCTCGCTGGTGGCGGACATCTCCGCACTGGCTGCGACCATGCCCAGCATCGCCACCGTCGAGCGCCATGATGAAAGCGTGACACCTTTCGAACGGCAACTGGGCTGGAAGCCGGGCAGGGACGACTGCTCGCTGGTTCCGGCGGACCGGATTTTCATCAAGCACGGTTACGCGCCGCCAAGGGAGGTTATCGACCATCTCTTGTCCCTGAAACTCGACAGGGTGCTGGTCTGCGGCATTCAGGCCGATACCTGCGTGCTGGCGGCCGGTTTTGCCCTGTTCGATGCGGGGCTTCATCCCACGCTTCTGCCATGGCTGACGGTCGGTTCCAGCCTCGACCGCAGCGGTGAACTCGGCGCCAGATTATGGAAACATCATTTCGGCGCGGTTCTTTCCGGGCCGCACGAGCTGACGGGTAGCCAATAGCCGGGGTCCCGATCAGTTCGAGGCTTTTTCGATCTTCATATCGCCGAGTTCGTCGATCAGGATCGTCCAGCTTTCCGCTTCCCTGATCGTCGGGTCCGTTTTCAGATAGACGGTGACGAACAGGCCGGGTGATGCGGATGCACCGTTCGAGCTCTCGGGACGAATATCCGTGACGTAGGATTTCATCTGGTTGAACTCTTCCAGCTCGATATTTTCGAGAAGGTTCGGTCCGTCGGCAGTAATGGCGATGCGTTGCAGGTAGACCTTTGCGGTGCCATCGCCCTGGCGGATTGCAACCACCTTGTAATAACCGCGTGTAGGTGTCGCAGGTGGCGGCCGCAACTGGCCGTCAGTGCCCTTCACCGGCTCTAAATTATGATCTTCCCACATGCCGCTGCTGACAACGAAGATTGCCGAAACCGGCAACGTGTCGATCGCTTCCGTCTGCGCCCGTGCGGGAAGCACGGCGGCGGTAGCAAGAATGAGGGCAGCGAGGAGAGGTCTTTTAAAGTGCATGGCCATCGTCAGTGGTTGGCGTCAATTGTTGAATTGTTCAGCGAGCACCCGGTCGGACCAGGAGCGGTCCGGGTCCGAGAGAATTCTGGCCGTTCTGTCCTGCGATTGTGCAATTCGCACATGCCGCACGGATTTCACCTCGGTGTGGTCGGCCACCGCGTTTACCGGACGTTTATCCCGCTCCAGAACGTGAATGTCGACAGTGACCTTGTTCGGTAAAAGCGCGCCGCGCCAGCGCCTTGGCCGGAAAGCGCTGACGGGGGTGAGCGCCAGAAGCGGCGATTCGAGCGGCAGGATCGGCCCATGGGCCGAGAAGTTATAGGCCGTCGATCCCGCCGGCGTCGCCACCATCATGCCGTCACAGATCAGCTCTTCCAGCCGCATCTTGCCATCCACCTCGACACGAAGCTTGGCGGCCTGGTGCGATTGCCGGAACAGGCTAACCTCGTTCATGGCAAGTGCCGTGAATTCGTCGCCGTCGGAATCCGTCGTCGTCATGCGCAGGGGATGGAAGTCATTGCCGGTCGCCACCGCGATGCGCTCGACCAGGCCATCCACCCGGTAGTCGTTCATCAGGAAGCCGACCGATCCCCGGTTCATGCCGTAGACGCGCTTGCCGGAATTCATCGTCTCGTTGAGAATTTGCAGCATGAAACCATCGCCGCCAAGCGCCACGATCACTTCCGCCTCATCGAAGGGCGTGTTGCCGTAAACGCCTTTCAGCTCCTCCAGCGCCCTCTGCGCCTCCTCGGTTGCGGAGGCGACGAAGGACAGTGAACTGTTAGAATGCGACATCCGCTTCCCTCGACAACGACGCACACCGGAAGCGGCATGCGGACGATGCTGTAAACTGTTGAAGTGGCTCACAATCTCCAAACGTCGATGAAACGGGTGATCGCAAGCCACAAGACGCATCCTTGGTACATGAAGACGGCAGCAGGCGACAAGGCCTTTCGGGCGGGCAGGCGTTCCCTCCCGACGCGTTTGCGCCGGGCCGGTCCACAGCTTCTTGGTTTCCGGCCCCCGACAAGGGTTGCGATGCGGAGCGGCGTGAGGCAACTTGCGGCAAACAAGCGGTATGACGAATGGCAGGAGACGGGCGTGGCGCTGAATTACAATATCTACGATGTCTTTACCGAGACCAAACTGGCGGGAAATCCGCTGGCGGTCATGTATGACGCGGATGGTCTCGACCAAGTGACGATGCAGGCGATTGCCCGGGAAATGAACCTCTCCGAGACCGTTTTCGTCAACCGTTCGGGCAACCCGGCCCATGCGGCTTCACTGCGCATCTTCACGCCGTCAGGCGAACTGCCTTTCGCCGGCCACCCGACGGTTGGTGCCGCGATTGCGATTGCCGAGCGCAATCGTAAGGATGGCGATGACGACATCGACATGGTCTGCGTGCTGGAGGAGCAGGTGGGCCCGGTGCGCTGTGCGGTGAAGATACGCGCCGGTGCGGTCAGCTTTGCCGAATTCGACCTGCCGCGCAAATCCTCCCGTGTCACCCTGCCGCTCGATCACACCGCTCTTGCCGATGCGCTGGGTGTGAGCGAAGCTCATCTCGGCTTTGAAAATCACGTACCGTCGATCTGGACGGCAGGTGTGCCGTTCCTGCTGGTGCCATTGCATAATATCTCGGCCGTTCGCGATATGGATTTCGACGCCAATCTGTGGCTGCGCACCGCACCGTTGGTCGAAGGACGCCTGGCGGCGGCCTATATCTACTGTCGTGGCGGCGTCAATCACGCGGCGAAGTTCCATTCCCGCACGTTTTCCCCGGAAATGGGGATTTCGGAAGATCCCGCCACCGGCTCCGCGGCTGCGGCCCTTTCCGGCGCCATCCACCATTTCGACGGTCTGACCGACGGCCATTATCCGCTCTTGATAGAGCAGGGCGTGGAGATGCAGCGGCCTTCCCACATCCACCTGCGCATGGACATCAAGGACGGCGAAATCGCTCGCGCCCGCATTGGCGGCCACGCCGTCCGCGTTGCGTCGGGCACGTTCGATATTTGAGACGAACCGCCGTTTGATTTTCCCGCACCATCCCGTGTCGCACACCGGGATGGCCGTCCTTGACATATATCCCGACGAGGGTTTTAAATTCGCGCGCATCTCCGCGAACCGGCGGAGATTTGCGCACCAGATCATGGTTTTTAGCACATAGAGGTCCCAATGCGCCGAGTCCCTTCTCACGAAAATCACCTTGGAGTTTCTGAGAAGTTGAGGGTTCATGCGCACTTTGAATCTGGGCATCCTTGCCCACGTAGACGCAGGCAAGACTAGCCTTACGGAGCGTCTCCTATTTGACACCGGCGTAATCGACAGGCTGGGCAGCGTCGATACCGGCAATACACAGACAGACAGCCTCGAACTGGAACGGCAACGCGGCATTACGATCAGAGCCGCCGTCGTCTCCTTTACGATTGGCGATACCGTCGTCAATCTCATCGATACGCCCGGCCATCCCGATTTCATTGCGGAAGTCGAGCGGGTATTGGGTCTGCTTGACGCCGCGGTGGTTGTGGTTTCCGCCGTGGAAGGCGTGCAGGCGCAAACGCGGATACTGGTGCGGGCGTTGCAACGTCTCGCAGTCCCGTTCGTATTCTTCATCAACAAGGTCGATCGCCCCGGCGCGCGTTATGACGAGGTCGTGCAGAACCTCGCCGATCAGTTGAGGGTGCGCCCGATCGCCATGTCGACTGTCACCCGCGCTGGCGGCAAGTCCGCGCGGGTGGAGGCACCGGATACGAGGAGCGAGCCATTTTTCTCCATCCTCTGCGAAATCCTTGCGGAGAATGACGAAGACCTGTTGCACGACTATCTTCTGACGCCAGAGCGTGTGGAACCCGTAAGGCTCCAGCGATCGCTCGCGCATCAGACCGCCCAAGGGTTGGTGCATCCGGCATTTGCCGGTGCGGCAATGACGGGAGCCGGCCTGCCGGCTCTGATATCCGCCATCGTCGACATGTTGCCTGGCCGTCACCCTGATCCAGAGGGGGAAGTGTCCGGTAAGATTTTCAAGATCGAGCGCGGATGGGGCGGAGAAAAGCTGTCATATCTGCATCTGACATCCGGAACCGTCCAGGTCAGGCAATATCTGCCTTTGCCGCAGGGACCGGCAAGAGTGACCGGAATACAGTTGTTCGATGATGGTCATGTTCACAATTCGACGCATCTCCGCGCCGGTCAGATCGCCCGCGTCACCGGCCTTGCGAGTGCCCGGATCGGCGACAGGGTTGGCGCGGACGCGGTTGCCGACAGCCCGTTTCATTTCGCTCCACCCACGCTTGAAACGCGCGTCGTTTCCCGCCGTCCGGCTGAGCACGCGACGCTCTGGCTGGCGCTGAACCAGCTGACCGAGCAGGATCCGCTTATCGGATTGCGAAGGAACGACGAGACGAACGAGGTTTTCGTATCGCTCTATGGAGAGGTGCAAAAGGAGATCATCCAATCGGAACTGTTGACGGGTTTTGGCATCGAGGCCGAATTTGAGGACAGCACGATTATCTGCGTGGAAAGGCTGGCAGGTATCGGGCACGGACTTCAAACCATCTTCAAGGCACCAAACCCCTTTATCGCCACTGTCGGATTGCGGGTCGAGCCAAGACCGGATGGTGTTGGCAACAGCTTCGCACTGGAGGTGGAGGTGGGCCAGATGCCCGCAAGCTTTTATCGAGCGGTCGAGGAGACCGTATTCGAAACGCTGAAGCAGGGCATATTCGGTTGGCGGGTGGTGGATTGCCATGTTGCCATGACGGCTGCCCGGCAGAGTGCACCTTCGAGCACGGCTGCCGATTTCCGGCAGCTAACACCATGGGTGCTGGCAATGGCGCTGAGCGAAGCGCAAACCTATGTTTGCGAGCCGATCGATCACTTCCATCTCGAAGCGCCGGCGGCAGCGATGACACGCCTGAGCACCATTCTCGCCAAAGCGGGTGCAGTCACCAGCAACGCCGTTATCTCCGGTGGCATGACAAGGCTTGAAGGGACGATAGCGTCGGCAATGGTTCAGGGTGTTCAGCAGCAGGTGCCGGGGCTGACGGGTGGCATGGGCGCGATGGAAACGTCGTTCAGCCACTATGCGCGGGCGGATAATCCGCCACCGCCGCGGCGCCGGTCGGGTGCTGATCCGTTCAATGAGCGCGATTATCTGCTGAACCTGCGCCGAAATGCAGAATGACCGCCGCGGAAATCAAATATTCCGCGGCGGTCATTTTTCACATCAGACTTGAACAGGCAACGCGGAGAGGGATGCTCTCAGCGTGACCTCCTGTCAGTTGAACCGGCCCGCGGCATGGGCAAGCATCGTATAGACCTTGCCGGTATCGGAGGTGAGGTAGGACTGGGTGACTGTCCGGTCGCGATCCGTGCGGGCCACATCGGCAAGCAGCTTTTCGAAATCGGTGATGTAGCGGTCCACGGCGGTGCGGAATTCAGCTTCCCGCTCGTATTTGCGCTTGATCTCGTCAAACGTCGTCTGGCCCTTCAGCGTGTAGAGGCGACGGGTAAAGACGTCGCGCTCGCCGCGCTGGTAACGGCGCCACAGTTCCACAGACGCATCGTGGTCGATGGCGCGGGCGATGTCGACGGAAAGCGAGTTCAGCGATTCCACCATATGCCGCGGATTGCGGGTGTCGGCCGCACGCGTCGGCTGCTGTTCAGTGCTTGCGCGGGGTGCGGAAGCGGCAGCCGTTTCCTGCGAGGCGCCACGCAGAAGATCGCTGATCCAGCCACCGCCTTCTTCACGACGTCCGGCGGGAGCGGCAGCGGGAGCCGGGGCAGGTGTCTGACGGTTCTCGACCTGGCGGTTTTCAAGCGGCAGGGCGCCACGCAAGGCAGGGGCAGCAGCAGGCTGCGGCTGTGCCGGGCGCTGCTGTACCGGAGCGGTGGCCGCCGGCTGCGGACGCGTCTCGACGCGGCGTTCAGCGGCAGGCTGGGTCGCGGCGATGGCACGGGCCACGGGTTCGGACACTTCCATCTGGTGGGTCGAACGACCGACAAGCTGGGAAATATCCTGCAGGGCCTTGATCTGTTCGGAAACGGCGCGGCGCATGGCGGCAGCGCTTTCCTTGGCCTCTTCCGGCAGGTCGAACGCGCCGCGCTTCAGTTCTGCGCGGGTCGCATCCAGCTCGCGGCGGATGTCGTGGCTGGAGCGGCGGATCTCGTCCGTCGCGCCGGCGAAACGGCTAACGGCTTCCTCGACGGCCTGACGCAGCGTTTCCTTGAGGTTGGCGGCGGCGGCATTCGATTTTTCCGAGGCGCTGCCCAAGAGATTGTCGACTTCCGAAAGCGAGGATTCGACACCGCCGCGCAGGCGGTTGACCAGCTCGTCGGAATATTTCTGCGCGTCGGACAGCGTGCTTTCGATCGAGCGGCTGGCATCCTGACCGGCGGAGAGCAGGGCGCCCCGCATGGTCTGTGCCGCCGTGCGGGCGCGCTGTTCGGTCTCGTCGAGCGAGCGGCCGATATCGGTGAAGGATGCCTGCAGGTTGTCGCGCAGATTGCCGGCAACGTTCTGCGAACGCTCCTCGGCTTCGTTGAGCGTGGTTTCCACGACGCTGACGACGCCGCGCATGGCGGTCTCGATTTCTTCGGAACGCTTGACGAGGCCGACGGACAGGCTGCGCAGCGCATCCTGACGTTCCTCCAGCGTGCCGACGAGGCTCGACTGCGCCGCATTGAGCAGCTCGGAGGCCTGGCTCAGCACCTTGGAATGTTCCTCGAAGCGTCCAACGATGCCGGCAACCTGTGCCAGTGTTTGGCCGGAAATATTCGACAGACGGTCGATCTTTCCTTCGAGCAGGCGGCTGGAGCTGGACACCATGTCGGCGGCCTGCGAAGCGGATTCGGAGAAGCGGGTGGCCGACGCGTTCAACGCTTCGTCTGCCGTGCCGAATTCCTGCGCGGCACGCTCGACGGCGGTGTTGAAGTTGGTGGCCGACTGCTCGACGATCTCGGCCATGCTGTTATGGGTTTGCGACAGCATATCCGTGCTCTGGCGGGTGGCGGCGACGAGCTTGTTCGCCACATCGCTGCCCGCGCGGGCGTATTTGTCGATACCCTGTTCAACAGCATCCGCCATGGCGGTATGGGTCTGGGACAGCAAGTCCGTGCTCTGGCGGGTTGCCGCGACAAGCTTGCTCGCCGCATCCGTTCCGGCAGTGGCATAGTCGCTGATCGCCTGTTCCACCATGCCGACCATGCCGCTGTTGCTCTGCGACAGAAGCTCGGCGCTCTGCTGAGCGGCGGAAACGATCTTTTCGGCGGCTTCGCGACCGATGGTGGCGTATTCGTCGACCACCGGCTTCGCTTTTTCTTCGATGAGGCGCGACAGTTCGGCGGAACGGCTGGCCAGCATCGAGTTGAGTTCGCGGGTGCGGTTGTCCAGCGCCGAGCGGATGGATTCGCCACGCGCATCGAGGGCGGATTCGACACCGGACAGGGTCTCTGAAATGACGCCGACCTGCGAACGCACGACGGCTTCAGCTTCCGCAACCTTGTTGACGATGATGTTGCCAGCTTCCGAGAAGGTCTGGGCGACGGCAGCCGCCTGACCGGAAAGACGTGTCTGCGCATCCGAGATGCGGTTGACGATCTCGCCGGAGCGTTCCTCGATGGCCTTGGTGAATGCTTCGTTCTTTGCCTGCACCTGTTCGGCGAATTCCGAGCCGGTCTTCGCGAGCAGGGCCGAGGAGCGAGCTGCTTCTTCGTCGATGCTCTGGGTGGCGGAGATGACCGCGCCGCGCAGGCCGACGGCGAGATCGCTCGCTTTGCCTTCGATGGTGCGGTTGACGTTTTCAAGTCCGATCGTCAGCGCCCGGTCCATGGTGCCGAGACGTTCGTCGATGCGGGCCGAGCCGGCATCGAAGGTTTCCGCCAGACGGGTGGTGCGGCTTTCGAATGTATCGGTGACGCGTATTGCCTGCTCGTCCAGAATGCCGGTGATGCGCTGAGCGGCATCATCGCTGGTGCGGGCAAAAGCGGCTGTCTTGTCTTCCAGAGCGTCGGCAAAGCGGCGGCCTGCATCCTCGATCGAGGTGTTGACGTTGCCGAGATCGCTCGAAACGCGCTCCTGCAGCGTGCCGAGCGATGTCTCGATGCGCGCGCCGGTCTCGTCGAGCCTGCCTGTGACGCTTCCGATCGAGGTTTCGATCCGCGAGGAGAGCGCATCGGTCGCGCCGCCGATTTCACGGGCGGCTTCACCGATCTTGACGGCGATATCGCCAGCGCTGTTGCGAAGACGTTCTTCCAGCGTCGCCGCACTGCCGTCAATCGCCTTCTGCAGCGTTTCCTGCTGGGTCTCAAGCGAGAGCTCGAGCATGCTGGCGCTGGATGCGACCGTGGTGCCGATCATCATCGCCTGTTCGGAAAGCATGTCGCCCATCTGGGTCGTCGCCGAGCTCAGGGTCGCCGCCATGTCCGCGTGGCGCTGGTCGAGCGCGGTGCGGATATCCTCATGCGATTGCGAGAGGTTGGTTTCGAGACGGGAGACGCCTTCTTCCACCGTCTGCGCAAAACGGCTGCTGCCGTCCTCCACAACACTTTCGATGCGGTTGGCTGCACCCGCGACGCTCTGTTCGATCAGGCCGCTATTACGCTCAAGCGAGCCGGCGATGCGTTCAGCCTGCGAGCCGAGCATGGTCTCAAGCCGCTCGTGGCCGCTGGCAAGGGCGTTTTCAAGCGTGAAGGCGGTCGATTCCAGTCGCTGGCCGACGCCGGCCGCGGCCAGCGAAAGCGATGCGGTTCTGGCGTCCATAGCCTCGGCGATCCGTTCCTCAACGCCCGAAATCGTCATGTCGAGCGCCATGGTGCGGCTGTCGAGCGCATCGGCGATGCGTTCTTCCGCGCCGGAGACAATGCCGGAAAGGGCAGCGGTGCGGCTGTCCAGAGCGCCGGCAATACGATCTTCGACCCCGGAAACCGCGGTATGAAGTGCTGCGGTGCGGCCGTCGAGAATGTCGGCAATCTTTTCCTCGACACCGGAGAAGCTCATGTCGAGCGCCATGGTGCGGCTGTCGAGCACATCCGTGATCCGCTCCTCCGCACCGGAAACGACGTTCTTCAGCGAATCCGTGCGGCTGTCGAGTGCTCCGGCAATACGGGTTTCGGCACCGGCCACCAATTCGCCAAGGGCGGCGGTTCGGGTGTCGAGCGCTTCGGTGATTTTTTCCTCGGCGCCGGAAAACGCCATGTCGAGCGCCATGGTGCGGCTGTCCAAGGCGTCGGCGATGCGTTCTTCCGCACCCGAAACGACGGCATTGAGTGCAGCGGTGCGGCCATCCAGCGTTTCGGCAATACGCGTTTCGGCACCGGCGACGACGTCGCCAAAGGTTGCCGTGCGGCTGTCGAGCGCGCCGGCGATCTTCTCTTCAGCGCTTGCGACAATGCCGGTGAGGGCGGAGGTGCGGTTGTCGAGCGTTTCGGACAGTCTCTCCTCGACATTGGCGAATGTCATGTCGAGCGACAGGGTGCGGCTGTCCATCGTGTCGGCAATACGTTCTTCGACACCGGAAATCGCGCTGGAAAGAGCAGCCGTGCGGCCATCCAGCGTTTCGGCGATACGGGTTTCCGCGCCGGAAACAACGTCATGCAGGGCGGCCGTGCGGCTTTCCAGCGTGTCGGAAATGCGGTCTTCGATGCCGGAAACGGCGCCGGTGATGGCGGCGGCCCGGGTTTCGAGCGTTTCCGAGAGACGACGTTCGACATCGGCAACGACGCTGTTGATCGCAGCGGCACGTTCGTCAAGCATCGCGGCAAGACGTTCCGCCGTGCCGGAGACTGAGCCGGTAATCGCCAGCGAACGGCTGGCAAGTGCCTCGTCGAAACGGTCCTGGCTGGCCGAAAGCGCGCCGAACAGGGCATTGCTGCGTTCCGCCAGCACGCCGTCGATCTTTTCGTGCGAATTGGCGAAGGCATCGGTGATTTCAGCGGTACGCTGGCCGATCGCGTCACTGAACTCGCGGGTGCGGGTTTCAAGCGCGCTTTCGAGCATTTCCTGGCCGGTGCCCAGTGCGGTTGCGAGCGCAAGTGACTGATCGGTCATGGTGTTGCCAATGCGCTCAAGGCCGCTGGTCAACATGGTGTCGAGGGCTTCGGAGCCGCCGGCAACGGTTTCGTTGATCCGGGCAAGGCTTTCCATCAACTTGCTGTCGAGGCTGCCTGCACGCTGGTCGAAGGCGCTGGCGAAATCCGCCACATGTTCGTCGAAGGCCGAATTGACCTGACCGACCGTCGCCTGCAGCCGTTCCTCGTAGAGACCCGAGCGAAGATCGAGATCCATGATCGCATCGTCGGCCGTGCTTTGCAGGCTCTGACGGAAGGAGAGGCCTTTTTCCTCAAGCGTCGTGGAGAGCTTGTCGAGCACGTTATCGAGCGAACCGCCGATGATTTGCTGGCCGCGATCGATATTGCGGTTGAGTTCGAGCGTGCGCGTAGACAGCGTCTCGTTGAGCTGGCGGGTGCGTTCCTCAAGTGCGCTGTTGAGGCTTTCCGCGCCGCTGTCCAGCGTCGAGGCGTGGATCGCGAACCGCTCGAGCAGCACTTCGCCGCGTTCGTCCAGCGTCGAGGTGAGGTTGTGCAGGCGCATGTCGAATTCGCTGGAGAGCGTCGCGCCCGAGGAATTCAGTGCCTGAAGCAGGTTTTCGGTCTTGGCGGCGATCAGGCTGCCCATCGCTTCGGTCGAGGCGCGCGATTTTTCAAGCAGCGCTGCCGAGCGTGTGTCGATCATCGAGGCGAAGGCCTCGCCGGTGGTGGAAAGCCGCATCGAAAGCTCTTCGCCGACGATGGAAAGCTCTTCCTTGATCTGTTCCTGCGCTCCGACGATGGAGGAGCGGATACGCTCTGCGTGGTTGACGATGGCGTCGCGCTCGGCGGTCAGTTCCTGCACGAGGCTGCGCACGCGCAATTCATTGTCGGCATAGCTGCGCTCAAGCGCGTTGACTTCCGAATGGACGAGGGTTTCGAGTTCAGTCGCGCGGGCAATGGTGCGCTCGATGCCATCGTTCATGGCCGAGACTTCGCGGCGCACGGCCTGACCAACGGACATGATCCGGTCGGACGCGACCGTTTCGGGTTCGGCAAGGCGAAGGGCGACTTCGGCCATCGAGCGGGCAGCGTTACGCAGATCGCGGGCGCGCGCCATCATGATTGCGAAGGCGAAAAACAGCATGACCGGAACGACGATGCCGACGACGATCGCCATCAGGCCGGGAATTGCGGCGACGTCGGCGACCGAGCCGATATTCCACAGCGCGTTGCCATAGATGAGGTGGGCGATGCCGAGACCGCCGAGCGCCCAGATCACCGACATGATCGTCGCGTTTCTGAGCGCGCCGCCGATGGAGCCGCCTTCGAGTGATTTCAGGATCATGGCCGGGCTGCGCTTGGAGCCGTCATTGGCCGCTTCCAGATTGGGTGATTTGGGAGCCTGTTCGACAGGCGCTCGCGCAGCCTCGGGAGCAGGGGTCTGTCTGCTGGCTTCCTTCAATCTGGCCTCCGGCTGCTTTGGCGCTGCAGTTTTCCGCGTCTCCGGCTTGTCTTCGAAAGCACCGAGCTGCAAGGCGTCTTCCAACGCCTGAAATGCAGTCTCGTCGACAGAGTCGCTGATCTTGTTATTCGCCATGCGGTTACGCCTCGTTACACATACGCCCGGCTTCATGCCGTTTGACCACTTGCAACCAGCAAGCGGACTGCCGCCATCATGCCTGCGGAACATTATCCCGTTAAAGAGAACAATTCCGCCATTACCAAATCCCGAATTGCTGGTGGTCCAGCTTTCGGGCGAAATTACATCACTGTGCCGGAATAACAAAGCTTGAGCATAAGCCTCGTCGGAACGGCAGTACCGTAGTGACACATTTAGGTGTTCGAAACAATTAATGCGGGTTTGCCGCAGCAGCGAAGTGTCGGCTTTTTAACAGTTTTTAAACCTGAGTTTCGCGCTGAACGCCTTGTTTCGCATAAGTTTAACATAAATTAACCATAGCAGAAGATTTTCGCCCGCGTCACGCCGTAATTTAAGCCGATAGCACCGGCTTGGATGCCTAAATACGACACAGATGTGACACGAAACAGGAAACGGCGAGACAAAGGAATTTCAGACATGGCAGCGGTCAGTATTGCGTTCGAAGCTCCGGATAATTGCGGTGGTGCGCCGGCCACCGGTGTAAAACCAATCGATTTCGATCATCTCGCCCGGCAGACGATGGGCGACAAGGAGCTGGAAATCGAGGTGCTGCAACTGTTCAGCCGCAACGCCCGCGCTGCCCTGCATGAAATGGCCGGTGCTGACGACAAGACAATCATGGCAACCGCCCACCGTCTGAAAGGCGCCGCGCAGGCGGTTGGTGCCTCCGCTGTTTCCACAGCGGCGGCAGCGGTAGAGGACAAGGGCAACGACAGCGCGGCGATCGCCAGGCTTGCCGCAGCCATTGTCGAAGCGGAAAACTTCATCCTCAAGCTCTGCCGCTAAAGCAAATCCAGTCAAATTCACCATTTTGGGGGGGCGGTTGCTTAGCGTCCGTGATAAGCGGGTTGCCAAGGCGAACCGGCCTTTCTATGTGTTTGTTTAGAACAGTTCTTAGACACCATTTTGGATTTCCGGCATGACAAAACTGACCATTGTTGCCTTTGACGGCACGCCCCATGAACTCGACGTGAGCAACGGTTCCACCGTCATGGAGAATGCCGTGCGCAACTCCGTACCTGGCATCGATGCGGAATGCGGCGGCGCCTGTGCCTGTGCGACCTGTCATGTCTATGTGGATGATGCATGGGCGGAACGTGTCGGCGGACCCGAGCCGATGGAAGAAGACATGCTGGATTTCGCCTTCGAAGTCCGCCCTACCTCGCGTCTTTCCTGTCAGATCAAGATGAAGGACGAGCTTGACGGTCTTGTCGTTCACGTTCCCGAACGTCAGGGCTGACAGCTCTCCCTACATTACGCGCGATAGAAAAAGCCCCGCTCACCTGGTAGCGGGGAGCGGGGCGAGGCGGGTACGCAGCATGCAAGCGAGGGAGGAAACACCTGCGAGCCTCAAGTGCGCACCGGGAGAACCGGAGGTGGTTCCGAACGCCAGACCCGCTGCGGGTTGCCACCGTTCTGAACCATACAAGCAAGCTACAATGAGTCTCGGCGACGGCACCATGACGAGAAGTCACGGGTGATATCGGACATGACGTAACGTCATGTTTACGTTGCGTTGTGCGTTTACGGGAAAATGCGGCGAGTGGCCGCTCAGCGCCGGTTCTGGCCCTGCTCGATCCGGTTCTTCAACAGCCGGGTCATGCGCGCATCGAAGTTTTTCGATTCCACTATATCAAAGCGCAGCTGATCCTTGTCGTGTTCGTCCATGACGGTCTGGGTGATCTTGCCGACCATTCCCTGCAATGTTTCGCAGTCTTTTTGCGGACGAAGCGCCGTCAATTGCCTTTCGAGCGAGCGGGCATGGGTGCGGGCGATTTCCGCGTGCCGTTCCTCGTGGCGTTTGATATCGGCAAGCAGCGTATCCCAGATGAAGGCCAGTTCCGCCGTGGTGCGACGACGGTTTTTCCATTGCGGCAGGAGGATGCGGGTGTTCAGCAACACCTTGGTGGTTCCGACACTGCACATGCCGTTTTTCTCGACATAGGTGAGTTCGCCACCGAATTTGATCTCGGTCGCACCTGGATGGCGCGCGCCGGTGTTGTGCGTCAGCGGGCCGTGCTTGGAAAGCTGCCTGTCGAGGTCGGCGGCGGTTTTGCCGTTGATCGTAAAATAGGAATAGGTCTTGCGGACGATGGTTTCGGAAAAAGCCGATCCGGGCATGGAAAGGGCCAACGCGCCGGCGAAAACGGCGCAAAGAGCACGTGAAGATATGGTCATGACCCGGCCTTCCGGTTGAACTTGAAAAACGTTTGCTGCATAGGCGGAGCGGAACTTATAAGAATTGGCATAACACTCCGTATATTCCCGAAAGGCGCGTGTTACGTGATAACAGCCGGCAGCAATGTGTGGCAAGCGGCCCATGGTCGCTCCCTGAAACTTGATGGACGTGGCCGTATTATGGCCATCGTCAATGCGACGCCCGATTCCTTTTCGGATGGCGGCCGTTATCTCGCCGTGGATGCGGCTTTTTCCCATGCGCTGACCTGTGTGGAAGAGGGTGCCGATATCATCGATATCGGCGGCGAATCTACACGTCCCGGTGCGGCTGAGGTGACGGCAGCTGAGGAACAGGACCGGGTGCTGCCGGTCATCGAAAGGCTGCGCCGCGAGACGGATGTTCTGATTTCCGTCGACACCTACCGCGCATCGACGGCAAGGCTGGCGATCGAGGCGGGCGCGCACATCGTCAATGACGTGTTCGGCCTGCAGAAAGACGGGGACATGGCGGGTGTGATCGCCGCCGCACGCGCTGGCGTCTGCATCATGCATACCGGCCGCGACCGGCAGAAGCTTGCCGATGTCATTGAAGACCAGTTCGAATTCCTCAACCGCTCGCTCGAGATCGCCGAGGACGCAGGTATCGCCCGTGATGCCATTGTGCTTGATCCGGGCTTCGGTTTTGCCAAGGATGAGCGCGAAAATGTCGAGTTGATGGCACGCTTCGGCGAACTTGCCGCTTTCGGCCTGCCGGTTCTGGCCGGTACGTCGCGCAAGCGTTTCATCGGGTCGCTGACGGGCAGGGATGCGGCCCACGAACGCGATATCGGAACAGCGGCGACCACAGCGATCCTCAGGCTGGCGGGTGCCGCGATTTTTCGCGTGCACAATGTCGCCGCAACACGCGATACGCTGGCAATTGCCGATGCGGTTCTTGCCAAAGCATCGGCAAGGCCCGATGCATAGATCAATAGATACCGGAGTGCCGCATGCTTCGAAAGAAGTCGGCTATTTCGGTAAAACCCCCGCCATGGAGGCGATGCGATGAGCCGCTACACCATCATTCTGAAAAACTGTTCCTTTTTCGCCCGTCATGGCCTTCTCGAGCAGGAGGAGGTGCTGGGCCAGCGCTTTTTCGTCGATGCCGAGATGGAAGTTGAAGCGGGCGACGCGCTGGAAACCGACGATATCGAAAATACCGTCGATTATGGCGTCGCTTTCGCTGTCATCGAAAAGATCGTTGTCGGCCAGCGCCGCTATCTGATCGAGGCATTGGCGAACGATATCGCCAAGGCGCTACGTGCGCGTTATCCGCAAATTGTCTGGCTGCGGATCACGGTGCGTAAACCTTCTGCACCGGTTCCCGGCATTCTCGATTATGCGCAGGTGAGTGTTGAACACCGTGCCTGACAGGATGACCGTTGCTGCGTTGGGCCTGGGCGGAAATATCGGCGATCCGGCCGCCGCAATGGCCAGAGCCCTGCGCGAACTCGATGCAAATGGCGACTGCCGCGTGCTGGCCGTCTCCGGGCTTTATCGCACACCGCCCTGGGGCAAGACGGATCAGGCGGATTTCTTCAATTGCTGCGCCCTGGTCGAAACCTCGCTCGCCGCACCCGCACTGCTGCAATTATGCCTCGAAATCGAAAAGGGCATGAAGCGGGTCAGGACCGAGCGCTGGGGCCCGCGTACCATCGATATCGATGTGCTGACCTATGGTAATGATGTTCTCGTTACGGAAAGTATCGAAGTGCCGCATCCGCGTATGACGGAGCGCGCTTTCGTGCTGATGCCGCTTGCCGATATCGCTCCCGATCTCGAAGTCCGTGGTAAACCCGTGCGGGAATGGCTGCGGTTGGCGGATAAAACCGGCATCATCAGCGCAAACGAAAAACGGGAGTGGTGGACACTCCCGCTTGGTGATGGCTGAAATGATAGTTGCTTTTACGGCTTGATCGAACCGACGGCGATCTGGTCGATATCGCGCGCGAGCGTCACGCCGATCACCGGGATCATCTGGTCGGCGACCTTGACGGAAATGGTGATGTTCATCGAATTGTCGTTCGAGACGCGGGCAACCATGGCGCCGTTTAGCTTGGCGCGATTGATGCCGACAACCACCTTGTCGCCGCTGACCTGCCCGGAAATGATGTCCAGTCCCTTGCCTTCGGCGCCATCGAGGAACTTGCCCTCGTAAGAGCCGCCCTTCTGACTGATGACGGCGGACATGGGCTGGCTGAAGACGCCGACGCGGCAGGTGCCGGCGAGCTTGATGCCGGTCTGCTTGTCGGCAAGCGGTTCGCCCGTCAGGTCGCAGGTGAATTTGGTGCCCTTGTATTTGCCGGCGACGATTTCGCCCGGGCCCTTCCAGCTTCCGGCAACGGAACGGAAAAACACGTCATCGCGATCGCGCGGTGCGGCATGGACGTCAGACAGGCCGAAGCCGCTGACGGACAATATGGCGGCAAGTCCGCCCACAAGCGAAAAGAAGCGCGAATACATGATACTTTCCCCGGCGAAGATGCCTGTTCGATAAGCGGCAATCTACCGGCGGAATGGTTAATGCTTGGTTTATTTCGACCTATTTTGCGGCTTCGTCCGTAACCTTTTGATCCGTATAAGCCCGGCCGATCAGGCTTTTTGACCGGTTTTTCCGCCGGTGAGATCGGGCGTCAGGTCGGACATAAAATCGCCTATCCCCGGTCGCTTCACCGCCTTGAACGGCAGCGGGCGGCACAGATCCATCGCCGCAATGCCGATTCGCGCCGTCATAAGGCCGTTGATGACACCTTCGCCGAGGCGTGCGGAGAGTTTTGAGGCAAGCCCGTGGCCGAGAACCTGCTGGGCAAGCCCGTCACCGACGGCGATCGACCCCGTGACGGCGAGATGGGCAACGACATCGCGCAACAGCTTGAGCATGCCGAGCGTGCCGGGACGGCCGCCATAAAGTTCCGCCATGGCCCGCACCAGCCTCGTTACCTCGAACAGCACATAGGCGAGATCGACCACCGCGCGCGGGCTGACGGCGGTGACAACGGAGACACGTTTGGAGGAATTGAGGATCAGTGCGCGGGCCTGCCGGTCAAGCGGCACTAGCAATTCCCGTTCGGCAAGCTCGATCAGATGCAGGCCGTCGATCACGTCGTTTTCGGTTTCCTTGAGTGCGGCGCGCCCCTTGGCGGTTTCGGCGCGGTGCGACAGAACCGCATTGAGGCGGGTGATGATGGCGCGCGCGGGTTTCGGGCTTTTATCGAGGCTTGCCGTCTCCGCGTCGGCTTTCAGCGATTGCACGGCATTGAGCCGCATGATGCCGAAGACTTCACGCCCAACCAGAACGAGGACGGCAAAAAGCGCCACGAGGAGGGCGATGCTCGCCGTGTAACCCAGCCAGTCGGAGCGGGAAAAGAGGTTGCGGATAAGCTGATCCGCCCAAAGCCCGAAGGCGAGCGAGAACAGCACGCCAAGCGCACCGAGCGCGAGTTTGCCGAAGGAGAAGCGGCTCTTTTTCGGCACCGCCACTGGCAATGCGGCGGCATCGATCTCTTCAGGCGCGAAAAAGGGATCATCCTCATCGGCCGTCAGAGAAATTTCGGCATCGAAACTGCGCGGTGCGCGTTTCTGCGTAGCGGTCGGCCGCGCCGTCTCTTCGGTTTCTAGCGCGAAAGCGGCCGGGCGACGTGTCTGCGGATCGTTTGGTGTGGGAGCCTTCATGCGAGCTTGTCTCCAAACAGGAACTGCATGGCGCGGTCGAGCCTTATGTGGGGAACGGAAAGCCGGATGCCACCGCTGCCCGGCTCATCGATATTGGGCGGGCGGAAACGCACGACATTGACGTCGGGCAACGTTGCCTTGTCACCATCCGTGTCGATGCTGCGGAAAAGCGGCTCCGGATCTTCCGGCAGGTCGCCGGGAAAGATTGCCGTCTTGCGATTGCCGTCGAAGATCTCGCCGTTAATGGTTTCTCCCGCCATCGGCGTGCCGACGATGACCGGAAGCTCGTGGCCGTCCTGTCTCACGCTTGCTTCTTTGGTGGCGCGCACGGAAGCCAGCGCCATGACCTCGATGCCGGCGCCATTCATGCCGATGGTGGTGATGGCGCGGTCCACCAGGCGGCGCGTCAGCCGCTCCAGCCGGTCATGGCTTTCATGATGCAGATGGTCGGCCTTCGTGGCGGCAATCAGCACCTTGTCGATGCGCCGGCCGAGCAGCGATGACAAAAGGCTGTTGGTGCCGGGGCGGAAACAGGCGAGAACATCGCCCAGCGCCCGTTCCAGATCCTGCACGGCCTCGGGACCGCGATTGACGGCCTGAAGCGTGTCGATCAGCACGATCTGCCGGTCGAGACGGGCGAAATGCTCGCGGAAGAAGGGTTTGACGACAATCGACTTGTAGGCGTCGTAGCGCCGCTCCATCATGGCGCGCAGCGACCCTTTCGGTGCTTTTTCGTCCGTCAGGCCCGGCAGCGGTGCGAATGTCAGCGCCGGCGATCCTTCAAGGTCGCCGGGCATCAGCAGACGGCCCGGTGGCAGTGTCGACAGGGAACGCTCGTCGGATTTGCAGGCGCGAAGGTAGGCGGCGAAGCTTTCGGAGAGGCGGCGCGCCGTCATCTCGTCGGCGGGGGCGTTGATATCGAGAGACGCGGCGATTGCCAGCCATTCCTGCGCCAGCTCGGCGCGGATACCGTTTTGCGCCAGCGCCACGGTATTGTCGCTGAACTGTTTGTAATCCTGCGAGAGCAGCGGCAGATCGAGCAGCCATTCGCCGGGATAATCGACGATATCGATGGAAAGTTTTCCGGCGGAAAACCAACGGCCCCAGCCGCTGGCGCTCTGGTAATCCAGCGTGATTCGGAGCTCCGAGATCGCCCGCGTCGAATCAGGCCACAGCCTGTCGCGCACCAGCGCCTGAATATGGTCCTCATACTGAAAACGGGGAATGGCATCGTCCGGCTGCGGCTCCAGCCGCACATTCGAGACGCGCCCCGACCGCATGGCTTCAAACAGCGGCAGGCGGCCGCCATTCAGAAGATTGTGGACTAGCGAGGAGATAAAAACTGTCTTGCCCGCCCGGGAAAGACCGGTGACGCCAAGCCGCAATGTCGGATGGGTAAGGGTGCTCGCACGGTCGGCCAGATTGTCGAATGCGATGAGCGCACTGTCCGTCAGGGACGTAAGAGAAGGCGGCAATGGCAGTTTCCCAGCTGTTTTTCACGGTCACGGCTGCAATATAGGAAGGGGCGACTGCCCAAAAAAGAAGCGCGGCAGCGGATTTTCTGCAGGCCATCTTCGGCAAGGCCTTGATCGCACGCCGCTGCGGCTATTTGCCGGGCGCGAGAAAATCGACCAGCCGCCAGCGATTCTTGCCGTTCCCGGCGCTGTCGTCGTGATCGAGCACCGCAAGACCCGATGTCGGAAAACCGGAGGGCAGGGCGGCGTGCAGCAGATCCTCGCCGATCATCGCCTCCAGCGTTGCCTCCATGGTGGGATTGTGCCCGACCAGCATCACCGACCCCACATCCGTTTGTGCGTCGATGAGGGAGAGATAGGTTTCACTGCTCGCATTGTACATCTCATCGATATAGACGATGTCGATGCCCTCGTTGAAGGCCCGTTGCCAGGCCTGTGTGGTCTGCCGGCAGCGCGTGGCGGTTGAGGATAAAAGCACGTCCGGGCGGTAGTGCCGGTCGGCGGCAAGATCGGCGATGATCTCCGCTTCGGCAAAACCCGCCTCGTTCAATCCCCGGTCGAAATCACGCTCTCCCGGTGCCGCCCAGGCGGCCTTGGCGTGGCGCAAAAGATACACTCGGCTCGGAGAAGATGCTGTCAAGGGCGGGGACCGACGTTCGAATGGGAGGCAATGGAGGAATGCTACAGGATAGGGTTGCAGGACCGCAAGTCCTCTTTCCTGTTGGTAAGTCGCGTTTAAGTGATTTAAGAAGAGATCGCTTGAATACGAATAAAGGATAAAAATTAGTCATTTAGATGATTTTTGTGTCAGTTTTAAAAATGCCTGAAAACTGATCTGTAGACTTGAATCAGCCTATATCATTGGAGTATACACCGCCGCATTGAGATGTTCTTCGAGGAGAATCGCGTTGAGTGAGAAGATCGATCTTAGCAAATATGTGCTCTCGGAAGACGACGAGTTCATGAATGCAAACCAGCGGGCCTACTTCCGCGCGAAGCTGGTCGCCTGGCGAAACGACATCCTGAGAGAAGCGCGCGAGACCCTCGGACATCTCGCCGAAGAAAGCGCCAATCATCCCGACCTAGCGGACCGGGCATCTTCTGAAACAGACCGGGCGATCGAACTTCGCGCCCGCGACCGCCAGCGCAAGTTGATCTCCAAGATCGATTCTGCCCTTCAGCGGATTGATGACGGCACTTACGGTTACTGTGAAGAAACGGGCGAGCCTATCGGCCTCAAGCGTCTGGACGCCCGCCCGATAGCGACCCTGTCCATCGAGGCGCAGGAACGTCATGAGCGTCGTGAAAAGGTCTACCGCGACGAATAAGGTGGCGCATTGTTCCCGCCGCTACGGCGAACGGGTCAGCGAACAGACTGGAAATGACAAAGGGCACGGAATTGTTTCCGTGCCCTTTTTGCTGCCTTGAATTCTTGTCCGCCGAAAGGCGTGAGCCTGTCAGCGGTCGCGGGTGACGGAAAGCTCACCGAAAATGCGCGCCATTTCCTTCTGCATGTCACCATCCGGTGTGGCGCCGGTAACGGGTGGTGAGACAGGTTCGGTTTTGGGCTTTTCCGCAGCGGCGGCAATTACCTGTTCGTTGTCCGCATCCTTGCCCTTGGCGATCTCCGCTTCGAGAAAGCTTTCGAAATCGATTGCGAGGTCATCGGCAAACTTCGGCTCGGCGTTGGCGGAGGCGAGAGCCGGATTTTCGGACTTCGGCGCAAAGGGCGCAGGCGGCGTATCTTGCCCCGGTTTCAGGCCGGGCAGAACGCGCTCCCGCGCGGCGTCCAGAAAATCGGCGGCATTCGACTGGTCGATGACGGGTTCGCGCGCGGCAAAAACCGGTGGCGCAGGCACCGAGGGGCGTTCTTCCGGCACCGCTGCCTGTACAGGGGCGGGCGGCGCGGCAGGGGGCGCAGCCGGTACGAAAGGCTCGGCACGGCGCTGTTCCGTTCCCTCGGCCGACATGTCGAGCGATGCAGCGGCAAGGGGCAAAACGGCGGCCGCCGGAGCAGCTGCAATGACCGGTGCCGGTGCCGGTGTCGGTGCTGGCGGCGGCGCAGGACGGGCAATTTCCCTGTCCTGTACGGCTGGTCTTGCCGGTGCAACAGGCTCGCGTGCCGTCATGGGCGTGGAGACGGGTTGCGGCGGAGCTGGCGGGCGCGATGTAGCCGGTGCAGGGGCAGGTGCCGGACGGGCAACCGGGGCGGGCGCTTCAGGCCGCTGTGGCTGCCTTACGGGCTCTTCCGGCACGGCAGCCGGGATAGCCGCTGCACGTGGCTGCTGCGGCAAAGCGGGGCGGCTTTCCCGAGGGATCGACGGCTCGGCTCTTTTCGCTTCGCTTTCCTGGCGCGGCAGCGCCTTCAGTTCCGCTTCCTGCGGTTCGCGCACTTCCCTGACAATCGGGATAGCGCCAATGCCGCTCTCGATGACGATATCGGTCGGACCGCCGATCATGACCAGATGTTCGACATTGTCGCGGCGCACCAGCACCAGGCGGCGCCGGGCGTCTACGGCCGTCGCGTCGAGAACCTGCAGGCGCGGCTGCCGGTTACGGCCGCCACGGATAAAGGGGGCCGCACCGCCACGCCTACGCAGGATCCAGAGAGCGATCGCCAGAACGAGCAGGGCCACACCGACACCGACAACGGCGACGATGAGATTGTTTCCATAGGTGCCGATAAAATCTTCCATCATGGAGATCATCCCTTCAGATTTTTTCGAGCAATTAATATTGCCGTGGTTCTTATAGTGTGAACGTAAAGCAGGAAAAGACGATTTTTTTGGGCGAGACACAAGGTTTATCCGCCTTCATCCCATTGAAATGCAAAACCGGTTGGCGCGCTTACGGTTCCCTTGTCGCCTGAAAGGGCCGTGCATTGTGCTTTCAGGCCGTTTCCCTGTGCGTTTTTAAGCCTTTGTGTCGTAGCGGAGCTTTTTGATGGTCAAGCGAGTTGCTACAAGAAATTCTGCTGCCCGATTCCGTAAGGAGCCGTGGCTCACCGAATGACGACCTGCAGGACTGCGAGGCCAAGATGACACGGGTGCGCGAGACAAGCGACAACGACCTTCCGCTGGTGGACAGGCGTGCCCGTTCCGGCACGGTCTTACGCATTCTGCTTCTGGCGCTGGTGCTGATCGCGGCGGCTGCCGCCTTCGTCTATTTCAAGGATCAGCTGGAAAACGAAATCGTGCTCGGCATTCTCGGCGTGCTGGCGATGATGGGTATCTTCTTTCTGGTATCGTCGATCATCGGTTTCATCGAGGTCATGCCGCAGTCGCAATCGGACGGGCTTGCCCGCCGTTTCCTGTCGGCCCACCCGGATGGCACGCTGATCACCGATGCCAAGGGGCATATGGTCTACGCCAACGCCACCTATTGCCGCATGAGCGGCACCACGAAGGCAAGCGACATCCAGAGCCTCGAGACGCTGCTCTCGCGCAGCCGCGAATCGACCGAAGCGCTTTATCGCCTCATCAACGTTCTGCGCGAAGGCCGCGACGGTTACGAGGAGTTCCGGCTGCTGAAACCGCTCGGCGAAGCCGCTGCGACCGCCGGGCCGCACTGGTACCGGCTGAAGGGGCGAGTGTTGAAGGATGCGGGCGGTGAAGACCTGCACGTCTTCCAGATCGCTGACATCACGCCGGAGCGCGAGGACCAGGAGCGTTTCTTCCGCGAATTGCAGAACGCCATCGATTATCTCGACCATGCGCCGGCCGGTTTCTTTTCCGCCGGCCGCAAGGGGGAGATCGTTTATCTGAACGCCACCCTGTCCGAATGGCTCGGCATCGATCTGGCGCAATTTTCTCCCGGCTCGATGACGGTATCGGATATCGTCGCCGGCGAGGGCATGGCGCTGATCGAATCCGTTCATCCGCAAGGCTCGGCCAAGCGCACCGAAATCCTCGATCTCGATATGCGCCGGGTGAACGGCCAGAGCATGCCGGCTCGCCTCGTGCATCAGGTTACCGCCAAGGATGGCGCGCCGGGTGAAAGCCGCACCATCGTTCTGATGCGTCCCAAGGGGCAGGAGGACACGGAATCCTCCTCCGCGATGCGCTTCACGCGTTTCTTCAACAACACGCCGATGGCGATTGCCTCACTCGACGGCGAAGGCCGCATTCTGCGTATCAACGCGCCCTTCCTCAAGCTATTTTCCGGCGTCGTCGGGCGTGACGATATCGATCGCGGCGTGGTTCTCGAAACCGTCCTCCATGACAATGAGAAACCCAGGCTCGAGCAGGCGCTGGCCGAGGCGAAGGACCGGCAGGGCGACATCGCGCCATTCGATTCCCGCCACCCGAGCGACGAAGGCCGGCATTTCCGTTTCTACGTCAACGCCGTCATCGATCAGGACGACGAGGCCCCGGAAGAGGTGGCGATCGTTTATGCCATAGAGGTGACCGAGCAGAAGGCGCTCGAAACGCAGATGGCGCAGACGCAGAAGATGAACGCCGTCGGCACGCTGGCGGGCGGCATCGCCCACGATTTCAACAACGTGCTGACTGCGATCCTGCTGTCGTCCGACCATCTGCTCCTGCAGGCGCGGCCCGCCGATCCGAGCTTCGCCGACCTCATGGAGATCAAGCGCAATGCCAACCGCGCCGCGGTTCTCGTGCGCCAGCTCCTCGCCTTCTCTCGCAAGCAGACGATGCGCCCGGCGATCCTCAATCTGACCGATGTGATCGGCGATCTGCGCATGCTGGTCGACCGGCTGATTTCCGGTACCAATGTCAAGCTTGAGGTGGATTACGGCCGCGATCTCTGGCCGGTGAAGACCGACCTGTCGCAGTTTGAGCAGGTACTGATCAATCTTTGCGTCAATGCGCGCGACGCCATGCCTGATGGCGGCAAGATCACCGTCCGGACGCGAAACGTCGAGGCGAAGGAAATCGCCGCGCTTGGCCGACCCGAATTCCCGGCGGAAGACATGGTCATGATCGAAGTTGCCGACAACGGCACCGGCATTCCGCCTGAGATCATGGACAAGATATTCGAGCCTTTCTTCACCACCAAGGACGTTGGCAAGGGTACCGGTCTTGGCCTGTCGATGGTCTATGGCATCGTCAAGCAGTCCGGCGGTTACATCTATCCCGAATCGGAAGTGGGCAAGGGCACCGCGTTCCGCATCTACCTGCCGCGCCATGTTGTGGAAGTGGTGCACGTTCCGGGCCAGCAGCCCGGCGAGGCGGCGCTCGCCCCGGTGGCTCTGCCAGAACCGGTGAAGGAAGAGCCGCTTGATCTGACCGGCAACTCCGCCGTCGTCCTTCTGGTGGAGGACGAGGAGGCGGTGCGGCGCGGCGGCAAGCGTATGCTGGAAACCCGCGGTTATACCGTTCACGAGGCGGGTTCGGGTGTCGAGGCGCTGGAAGTGATGGAAGAGCTGGAAGGCAAGGTCGATATCGTCGTGTCCGATGTCGTGATGCCGGAAATGGACGGTCCGTCGCTGTTGAGGGAACTGCGCAAATCCTATCCCGACCTGAAATTCATCTTCGTTTCGGGCTACGCCGAGGATGCGTTTGCGAAGAACCTGCCGGCGGATGCCAAATTCGGCTTCCTGCCGAAACCCTTCTCCCTGAAACAGCTGGCGATCGCCGTTCGCGAAATGCTCGACAACAAGGAATGATGGCGCATCGCGCGGGCGGTGGTAGCCAGTTCCGCTGCCACCCGCGATTCCCATGCGGGCGCGTTCATCAAGGCTGAAATGACGTCGGGAAAGGCGGACGTCATCACGCTTTCCTGCGGCACTATCGCAAGTTCCCCGTTTTTCCCGAGGTTTGCCTCTTCGCAAACGCAATAGTGATTGCACCGTTTCACAGGGGGCTTAAAATCGCATCTTAACGACCTAGATATGAAGAGGCGAAGTTCTCCCTCTGGCGATGAGCTGTCGGTTTGAGAACGGTTTGGAGAATGATGAAAGATGATCGCTGAGCCGATCTACATGCAGGGCGAGGGCGACGGGGAAGACGGCGGTACGAATCGCGGAACGTCCGTTATCACCCGCGTCAAGCCAAAGACGAAAAGACCGAATTTGTACCGTGTTCTTTTACTGAATGACGATTACACTCCAATGGAGTTCGTCATCCATATTCTGGAGCGTTTTTTCCAGAAGGATCGCGAAGCGGCGACCCGTATCATGCTGCACGTGCACCAGCACGGCGTTGGCGAATGCGGGGTGTTTACATATGAGGTCGCAGAGACGAAAGTAAGCCAGGTCATGGATTTCGCCCGACAGCACCAGCATCCGCTGCAATGCGTCATGGAAAAGAAATGAGGATCGCAACGTGCCAACTTTTTCCCCAAGTCTCGAGAAGGCGCTGCACCAGGCACTGACCTTTGCAAATGAGCGTCACCACGAATATGCGACGCTGGAACATCTCCTTCTGGCGCTGATCGACGACGCGGATGCCGCGGCCGTGATGGGCGCCTGCAATGTCGATCTCGATGCGCTGCGCAAGACTGTCAGCGATTACGTCGACAACGAACTGACCAACCTCGTGACCGGTTACGACGAGGATTCCAAGCCCACATCCGGCTTCCAGCGGGTTATCCAGCGGGCTGTCATTCATGTGCAGTCGTCCGGCCGCGAGGAAGTGACCGGTGCGAACGTGCTCGTCGCCATTTTTGCCGAGCGCGAAAGCCATGCCGCCTATTTCCTGCAGGAGCAGGAGATGACCCGTTACGATGCGGTCAATTACATCTCCCACGGCATCGGCAAGCGTCCGGGCACGTCGCAGACGCGCGCGCCGCGTGGTGCTGACGAACCCGAAAGCGAAAGCAAGGCAAGCCGCAGCAATCCCGAGGAAGAAGGACCGTCCGCGAAAAAGCAGCAGGACGCGCTGAAAGCCTATTGTGTCAACCTCAACGACAAGGCGAGGAACGGCAAGATCGACCCGTTGATCGGCCGCCACGAAGAGGTCAACCGCACCATCCAGATCCTCTGCCGCCGCTCCAAGAACAACCCGCTTTATGTGGGCGATCCGGGCGTGGGCAAGACGGCGATTGCCGAAGGCCTCGCCAAGCGCATCGTCGAAGGCAAGGTGCCCGAAGCGCTCGCCAATGACACGATTTTCTCGCTCGACATGGGCACGCTGCTTGCCGGTACCCGTTATCGCGGTGACTTCGAGGAGCGGTTGAAGCAGGTCGTCAAGGAACTTGAGGAGTTTCCGGGCGCGGTTCTGTTCATCGACGAAATCCACACCGTCATCGGTGCGGGGGCCACCTCCGGCGGCGCGATGGATGCATCGAACCTGTTGAAGCCGGCACTGTCGTCGGGGGCGATCCGCTGCATCGGTTCGACCACCTACAAGGAGTACCGCCAGTTCTTCGAAAAGGACCGTGCACTCGTACGTCGTTTCCAGAAGATCGACGTCAACGAGCCGTCCATCGATGACGCCATCGCTATCATGAAGGGCCTGAAGCCTTACTTTGAGGATTATCATCACCTGAGATATTCCAACGAGGCGATCAAGGCTGCCGTGGAACTGTCGGCCCGCTACATTTCCGACCGCAAGCTGCCGGACAAGGCGATCGACGTGATCGACGAAACCGGTGCGGCGCAGATGTTGCTGCCGGCGTCCAAGCGCCGCAAGCTGATCACCGAGCGGGAAATCGAGGCAACCATCGCGACGATGGCCCGCATTCCCCCCAAGACCGTTTCCAAGGATGACGAGATGGTTCTCGCCAACCTTGAAAAGGAACTGCGCTCGGTCGTTTACGGGCAGGACATCGCCATCGAGGCGCTGGCCACCGCCATCAAGCTGGCGCGTGCGGGCTTGCGCGAACCGAACAAGCCGATCGGCTCCTATGTCTTCTCCGGCCCGACGGGCGTGGGCAAGACGGAAGTGGCCAAGCAGCTTGCCGCCTCGCTCGGCGTCGAGATGCTGCGCTTCGACATGTCGGAATATATGGAACGCCATACCGTCTCGCGTCTGCTCGGCGCACCTCCCGGTTATGTCGGCTTCGATCAGGGCGGTCTTCTGACCGACGGCGTCGATCAGCATCCGCATTCCGTGGTGCTGCTGGACGAAATCGAGAAGGCGCATCCTGATATCTACAACATCCTGTTGCAGGTGATGGACCACGGCTCGCTGACCGACCATAACGGCAAGAAGATCGACTTCCGCAATGTCATCCTCATCATGACGACCAATGCGGGCGCTTCCGAAATGGCGAAATCGGCGATCGGTTTCGGTTCTTCGAGACGCACGGGCGAGGATGAAGAGGCGATCAACCGCCTGTTCACGCCGGAATTCCGCAACCGTCTGGATGCGATCATTCCGTTCTCGCCGCTGCCGACCGCCGTTATCCACAAGGTGGTGCAGAAGTTCGTCATGCAGCTCGAGACCCAGCTCTCCGAGCGGAATGTCACCTTCGACCTGCACGAGGATGCGATCTCCTGGCTGGCGGAAAAGGGTTACGACGAAAAGATGGGCGCCCGCCCGCTGTCGCGCGTTATCCAGGAACACATCAAGAAGCCGCTCGCCAACGAAATCCTCTTTGGCAAGCTCAAGAAGGGCGGTGTCGTTAGCGTTACCGTCGGCAAGAAGGATGACGGCTCCGACGGTCTCGTACTTGAGGTTCTGCCGGAGACCGCGCCCGTGAAGCCGAAGCCGGAAGCGGAGCTGAAGGCCGCCAAGTCTCCGGGCAAGGCGTCGAAGGCCAAGGCGAAACCTGCCTCGAAGGCGGCGATTGCCAATGAGGAGGCGGATGTCCTGGTCGCCGAGGCGGATAAGCCCGACGAGGAGAGCAAGCCGCGCCGTAAGGCCAACACGGTGCCGAAAGTGCCGAAGAAGAAATGATGGTGGTCTTTTGACCGATAAACCGGTGCCGGGCGAAAGCCCGGCATTTTCATGTATAGTGGATCAGCAATGCAGACTGCCGACAGCGATACCATCCCCCTGCGCGGCTGGTTTTTCAGGGGAATGCGGGGCATATTCTCGCTGCCCTCGCTCATTCTCATGACATCCTTCGTGGGTTTCAGCGCCTTCGCGCTGGAATCGGGCGTGGCACGCGGCGAAGCGGTGTTCATGACGCTGATGATCTGGGCGTTGCCCGCCAAGATGATCCTGATCGGTTCCATGGTCGGCGGCGCCAATCTCGCCGCCTGTTTTCTGGCGGTGACGCTGTCATCGGTCCGTATGATGCCGATGGTCGCTTCCATCGTTCCGGAAATGCGCGGCGCGAAGACGCCGACTTGGATTTTGCTGTTCCTCTCCCATTTCGTCGCGATCACGGCCTGGGTCTTCGCCACGCAAAATCTCTCCAAGGTGCCGCGTGAGGCGCGCGCCGCATGGTTCGCCGGTTTCGGCATAACACTTACCGTCGTCAATGCCATCATCGTCGGCCTTTGTTACGGCGTTGTCGCCGCCTTTCCGCCGCTGGTCGCCGGCGTGCTGTTTTTTCTGACGCCGGTCTATTTCGTGGCGTCGATCTGGGCGACTGCTCGCCATTCCGTCGTCAAGGTCGCCTTCGTCATCGGGGTGATTGCCGGGCCGATCTTTGCGGTGATCGCGCCCGAATTCGACATTCTTTACGCCGGGATCGGCGGCGGCACGGTGGCCTATCTGATCGACCGTTTCGTCTTCCGCCGCAGGATCACCCCCGTCTCACCGGAGAGCGAACCATGATGACCGAACAATGGTGGGCGCCCTATCTCTTCATCGCTATTGCCGGCTGGCTGGCGACCGATTTTTGGCGTTGGCTCGGCGTTCTCGCCGGCAACCGTCTAAAGGAGGATTCCGAGGCGCTTTATTGGGTGAGGGCGGTCGCCACCGCACTCGTCATGGCCGTCACCGCCAAGCTGATCGTCTTCCCAACCGGAACGCTTGAGGCTTCACCACTATGGCTACGCATCGGCGCGGCCGCACTCGGTTTCATAGCGTTCCTGGCCGCCGGCCAACGCGTCATTGTCGGCGTGGCCGTCCCGATCCTCATTCTCGCCGGCGGGTTGTTCGCGCTCGGTTTTTAATACTCGTCTTATCCGAATATTAAGCCCGCTGACCTAGCTTTCCGCTGACTGGAGCTGGGGCCAATTCCATGAAGTTATTTATTGCGGAACGCTTTGTACTGTACGTCATTTTGATATTATTCATTGTCGACGTGGCATTGATTGCGATGAGAGGCATTGAGGTCGACTATGCCGGATATTCTCTGTGCCTGGCGGTGGGTATCGGGGTTTTCCTTCTTGGCCAGTTCTACCGGGTAAGCGAGCGTGATCTTCGCATAGCAGCTGCACTTGTTTCCGCTGGGCTGTTCATCCTTTTCTCGCTGGCGGGCTCTGTGTTTAATTATATGTTCCTGCCGGTTCAGTTTCCGGCGATCGATCCCCTGTTATTACGTGTGGATGCGGCGCTCGGCTATAATTGGCGGGATGTCGTTATCTGGGCCGCTACCGATCCGTGGATCGGCAAAACGTTATTCTGGGTCTACGCTACGTCGCTGCCGCAACTGCTGTTGATCGTCATCATGCTGGGTTTTACCGGCAAGGATCGGATGCTGCACCATTTTCTGGTAACTGGGGTGCTTGGCGCTCTTGCCAGCATCACCTTCTGGGTATTTTTTCCAACTTACGGCGCTAAAGCCTATCTGGATCTGCCGCAATGGGTCACCGAGACAATTCCAATGGCGGTCAACCCTGCCTATGGACAGGAACTGATGCGATTGGGGCAGGAAGGCGTAAGCTATCTCACACCTAAAAACGTGCTGGGATTGATCGGCTTCCCGTCGTTTCACATCTTCATGGCGGCGATGTCCGTCTGGTTCGTTCCGCGTCACTGGCTGGTGATAGCGGTGATCTTGCCGCTAAATCTCTTGATGCTGCCTGCCGTTCTCGTTCAGGGCGGACATCATCTCTCGGATATTTTTGGCGGCCTCGTCGCTTTTGTTATCGTTTGCGCAGCCTCGAGCCGTCTGCTCAACTGGCTGTCGGCAAAGGAACGGGCCGGCGAGGCGGCAGCCGTTCCTGCCCAGGTCTTCGCGGCGGAATAATCGCCCCGGTTTTCGTACTCGCGCGCCTCCGCAACAAGCCGGTCCGACAGAAGCCGGGCCGATGTGGTCATCTCGTGGAGGCATCGCCACTGTGGCTGCACATCGGAGCGGCGACATTCGGTTTCATCGCATTCCTGGCGACCGGCAAGCGCGTCATCGTCGGCGTGGCCGCGCCGATCCGGCTCCCGACCGATGGGTCGTTTATAATACTTTCCTTATATGAATATTAAGCTAAATGCCCTACTTTCCCGTTGATTGGAACCGGGGCGGCAATTCCATGCGACTCTTTGCGGCAGAGCGTTTTGTACTTGGCTTTATCACCATCTTATTCGTTATCGATACGGTACTGATCGCTGTCAAAGGCATCAGGGTTGACTACGCCGGATATTTATTATGCGGATCGATGGGCGCCGGCGTTTTTATTCTCGGTCAGTTCTATCGCAAAAGCGGGCGTGATCTTCGCATCGCTGCCGCGCTAATCGCAGGCGGACTGTTCATTCTTTTTACGCTTGTTGCCTCCGTTTTTAACTACATGTTCCTGCCTGTCGCTTTCCCGGCGATTGATCATGTGCTTTTCCGTGTGGATGCGGCCTTCGGTTATAGTTGGATGGGCATCGTCACTTGGGCGGCGACACACCCATGGATCGGAACGATCCTGTTCTTCGTTTATGCGACGTCGCTGCCGCAGCTTCTGGTGATCGTGATAACGCTAGGTTTTACTGGCAAGGCACGGATGTTGCACCACTTCCTGGTGATGGGGGTGCTGGGTGCATTTGCAAATATCGTCTTCTGGATATTCTTCCCGACATTCGGACCGTCCGCCTATGTACAGCTACCGCAATGGGTTTCGCAGGCCATCCCCTTGGCGGTTGATGATACGTACGGGGAGGAGTTGAACCGTCTTATAACGGAGGGTGTGAGCTATCTCACACCTAAAAACGTACTCGGTCTGATCGGTTTTCCATCATTCCATATCTTCATGGCGGCTATGTCGGTCTGGTTTGCACCTCGTCACCGTTTGGTGATAGCGGTGATTTTGCCGCTAAATCTCTTGATGCTGCCTGCCGTTCTCGTTCAGGGCGGACACCATCTTTCGGATATTTTTGGTGGCCTCGTCGCTTTTGTTATCGTCTGCGCAGCCTCGAGCCGTCTGCTCAACTGGCTGTCGGCAAAGGAACGATCCGGCGAGGCGGCAGCCGTGCCGGCTCAGGTCTTCGCGGCGGAGTAATCGCCCCGGTTTTCGCTCTCGCGTGCCTCAGCAACAAGCCAGTCCGACAGGAGCCGGGCCGATGCGGTCATCTCGTCCGCTTCGATCAGCCAGTAATATTTTTCCCTGTCGGCGGCACGGTCGAAAAGCACGGTCAATTGACCATCGGCGATTTCGTCGCGAAGAAGTGCTATCGGGCAAAGGCCTATGCCCTGTCCGGCCTTAAGAGCGGTCACCAGCAGATTGAAATCCTCGAAGATCGGGTTGGCGCCCTTTGGCAGGGATAGGCCCTCAATTGCCAGCCAGTCCCGCCATGCCTTCTCGGCATCGTCATGCAGCAATTCCGCCCGCAACAGGCTTGCGACATCATCGAATGGGCCTGATTTCGTGGCGTAAGCGGGTGCGCATGTCGGGCGCGTCTCGGCAGTGAAAAGCGCCACGGCTTTCTGCGCGGGGCGGGCGCCATGAACAATGTTGAGATCGGCTTCGGTGGCGTGACCTCTACCGGAATAGCTGATCGACACCTGTATGTCGGGATGCAGCGCCCGGAAACGGGGAAGGCGGGGTGTCAGAAAATGCGCTACCACCGAAGGGAGGCTGGCAAGGCGAACGACGGTGCGGTCGCGGCCCCGGCTGATCCGTTCCGCACCGGAAGCGATCTGTTGCAAACCGGACGAAACCGTAATGCCGAATTCCTGACCCGCCGCGGTGAGCCGCACGCCTCTTGCGTGGCGTTCAAAAAGCGGCACGCCGAGCCATGATTCCAGATTGCGCACATGCTGGCTGACAGCGGTTGCCGTCATACCGAGTTCCTGCGCTGCCAGAGAAAAACTTGCTCTTCTGGCGGCTGCTTCAAAAGCGCGGAGGGTGGCGACCGGGGGTAGTTTCATGATCCCGCAAGGCTAAGTCAGACTTGGCCTGAGTGCAAGAAAAACCCGTCTTGTCAGGCAGGCATCCATGCCGCAATTTCGCTTCGACATTTTCATCACCCCGAGGATCTCATGACCCCTATGCCTGTTGCCGAACCCGCTGATGCTGCCGCGCGCCGCGCCGTCCGTCCCGTCGTCGTTTATCCGAACGGCACACTTGAGACACCGGACCTTGCGCGTCTGGAGCAGGCAAAGAGAGGCATGGAAAAGATCGACGAGGTCATCGTGCCACCGCGCGATGGCCGCACCTTCAATGTTCCGAAGGGGCACTTCTTCCGCATCGTCAGCATTGAAGGTCCGCAGGTGGGGGATTTGAACCTCTGGAACGCCCATGATCTGACGGAGCGTTTTTTCAGCGGCAAGACCCGCGCGCTGCATGCCACCCATGTTTCCGTCGGCAACCGGCTGTGGAGCAATCTGCCATCCTTGCGGCCGATGGCGACCATCACCCACGATACGCTGTCATGGTACGGCTGGGACGAAGATGGCGGCGGCGTGCACGACGTGATCGGCACCCGCTGCGATCCTTACACCAACAAGCTTTTGAGTGGTGGCGATTACCACCATTGCTGCCATTCGAACCTGACGAATGCGCTTGCCTCGGCCAGGGGCCTGTCGTTCGGTGAGGCGGAACCGCATGTACACGATGTTCTGAACGTCTTCATGTGCACGGGTTTTACCCACGACACGCATCAATATTTCATGAAGGCAAGCCCGGTGCGGCCAGGTGACTATCTGGAGTTTTTCGCGGAAATCGATCTCATCGGCGCGCTTTCCGCTTGCCCCGGCGGCGATTGCAGCGCCTCCCATTCCAGCGATACGGCAGCCTGTTATCCCTTGAAGGTAGAGATATTCCGCCCGGATATGGCGGTGCTTGAAGGCTGGCCGTGGCCGGAGAAGAATACCTATCGCAATCCGGAATGATCGGTCCGAAGGTCTCTCATCCTTGATGCTCGGGCCTGTCCCGAGCATCTGCAAGCATTTGATTTCACGATATGTGGTTGGATCTTCGGCACAGAGCCGAGGAGGACGTCGCATGCGCGGTGGGGATCAGGAAGCGAGTGCTGCCTTTATCTTCTCCGCATGGGCCTTCAGCACCTCGCCATCGGCCATCGCGCCGGAATGCGGTTTCAGCGGTTCGCCTTCCTTGCGTGGGATGACGTGGAAATGCAGATGGAATACGGTCTGGCCGGCCGCCGGTTCGTTGAACTGGGCGACAAAGACGCCATCCGCGTCGAAGGCTTCCTTTGCCGCGACCGCGAGTTTCTGCACCACGGGAATGGTCTTTGCCAGCACCTCCGGGTCTGCATCAAGCAGATTGCGTGAACCGATCTTCGGAACGACCAGCAGATGGCCGGGGGCCTGAGGCATCACATCCATGAAGGCCAGCGTGTGTTCGTCCTCATAGAGCTTGTGGCTCGGAATTTCGCCGCGCAGGATTTTCGCGAAGATATTGTTGTCGTCATAGGCGCTGGCCGTCATCGGTGGTCTCTCCTCATGCGGACTATTCGTCCGGTTCGTGTTCCTGTCGCTCGCCCTTGCGGAAGGGCGTGTGGTCTTCCAGATAGTCGCCGATATGCTCGACTTCTTCGCGCTCGCGCTGAAGATAATCGGCAATGGCGCGGCGCAGACCCGGATGGACGATGAGATGCGCCGAATGGGTGGTGACGGGCACATAACCGCGCGCCAGCTTGTGCTCGCCCTGCGCCCCCGCTTCCACCCGCTTCAAACCTTTCGACAGCGCGAAATCGATCGCCTGATGGTAACAGACCTCGAAATGCAAAAAGGGGTGATCTTCGATGCAGCCCCAGTGACGCCCGTAAAGTGCATCAGAGCCGATGAAATTGATGGCGCCGGCGATATAACGCCCCTCACGTTTGGCCATCACAAGCAGAACGTCGTCGGCCATGCGCTCGCCGATCAGCGAGTAGAACTCCCGCGTCAGATAGGGTCGACCCCATTTGCGGCCACCGGTATCCATGTAGAAGGCGAAGAACTGGTCCCAGATGTCTTCGGTCAGGTCGCTTCCGGTCAACCAGTCGATCTCGATGCCGTTTTCCAGCGCCGCGCGACGTTCCTTTTTCAACCCCTTGCGCTTGCGCGAGGAAAGGGCGTCGAGAAAATCATCGTGGTCGCGATAGCCGTCATTGATGAAGTGGAACTGCTGGTCGGTCCTGTGCAGAAAATTGCGTGGCAGAAGAGCGGAGAGATCGTTCTCTTCGAGAAATGTGACATGTGCGGAAGATACGCCGATTTTTTCCGTCACCTGGGCAAGGCCGGAAGCCAGAAGCGGCTTGAAGCGCGTTTCATCTTCGGTTTCGGACACCAGCAGCCGCGGCCCGCTTGCCGGTGTAAAGGGCACCGAACATTGCAGTTTCGGATAATAGTGCCCGCCAGCCCGCTCGAAAGCATCCGCCCAACCATGGTCGAAGACATATTCGCCCTTGCTGTGGTTCTTCAGATAGGCCGGAATGGCCCCAACGAGCGCACCGGAAGCATTTTCGAGAAGCAGATGGTGCCCAAGCCAGCCGGTCTTGGCCGTCGCCGATCCGGACTCCTCCATCGAGGAGAGAAATTCATGGGAAATAAATGGGTTGTATGGTTTTCCTAACGTATTGCGCGATGTTCCGGAAAGCCGTTTCCAGCTTTCCGGATCGATATCCCCAAGGGATTGCGCAACGCGAATGGAATAGTCTTCTGTCATGCCGAGGCGGACGGGTTCTCTCTGGGGTCGAAACCTTCGAATGTCATCTGGTCCGCATATTTATAGGTAGTCTCGCGCGCTTTTTCATCCCTGACAGTCCAGGTAATCACCGGAAGCCCAAGTTTTCTTTGCGCCTCGATGAAGCTGTTGGGCAGATGACCCCAATGGTAGGAGATGAAATCGAGCCCCACATGCATTGCTTCGTCGTGTTTGAAGAAGTCTTCCGGCTTGTCACCCTCGGCGGTGAGGCCGAGCGGCCAGGGCGAACCCGCAGCCTTCAGGTCCCTGAGGAGATGATGGTCGAAGCTCATCAGGGCCACATGGCCCTTGTAGCCTTCGAGGTCCTCCAGCACCGCTTCGGCAAAACCGTCGTCGACGCCTTCGCCCTGGCGACCCTTCAGCTCGATCACCAGCGGCACCTTGCCAGCGCAGAGCGCCAGAAGCTGTTTTAGCGTCGGGATGCGGTCCTTGGTCTGACCAACGGAGAGGAGCGACAATTCAGCGGAGGTGTGTTCGCGCACGTCGCCCTTGATGCCCGTCAGCCGGGCCATGTCGTCGTCGTGAAAAATCACCGGCACGCTGTCAGCGGCCAGCTGGACGTCGCATTCGATGGCGAAACCGGCATCGATGGCGCGTGAAAAGGCGGAGAGCGTGTTTTCCCAGACCGCCTTGTTCAGATCGTGATAACCGCGATGGGCGACGGGCTCAGCCGTCAGCCAGGAAAGCTTAAGCGTCATACGTCGATTTCCACGATCGCGTCGATCTCGACGGCGGCATTGAAGGGCAGGCAGGCCATGCCAACGGCGGCGCGCGCATGCTTACCGGCGTCACCGAGAACATTGGCGAGCAGGTTGGAAGCGCCATTGATGACGAGATGCTGTTCGACGAACTCTGGAACCGAAGCAACGAAGCCGTTGAGCTTGAGGATACGGCGGATTTTCGACAGGTCGCCGTTCAGCGCTGCCTTGACCTGTGCGAGAATGTTGACGGCGCACAATTCGGCGGCGCGCTGGGCAGTTGCAACGTCAACATCGCGGCCAACGAGGCCCGTCACCGCAATCTTGCCTGATTCCATCGGCAGTTGACCCGATACATAAAGAAGATTGCCGCTGATGGTGAACGGAACGTAGTTTGCGGCAGGTGCTGCTGCTACGGGCAGAGTAAAGCCCAGTTCCTTGAGGCGGCCTTCGATGACGTCCGACATTTTCGTCTCCGGTTTTGTTGTAAATCCTTCAAGAATCCGGCATTCATAAGATGTTGATCCAAAAGCCGGGCGGTTGCTTGTACAATATGAGCGGCGAGTCCAACAGGAGATATTGCATGTTTGTCAGGAAGCTTGGTTTCGTTGCCGCAACAGGGCTTATGACCGGCCTGTCGAACGGTGCCAATGCCTTGCCCGTCACGGTTCCGGATCTCGTTGCCCACCGCGCAGTCTATGATCTCGAACTCAAGGATGCGTCCGACCGCTCCGGCATCGAGGGCATGACGGGCCGCATGGTTTATGAATTCACCGGTTCCGCCTGTCAGGGTTACAAGACGGACTTCCGTTTCGTGACGCAGATCAACACCGGCGATGCGGTTCGCATGACCGACCAGCAGACGACGACCTTCGAGGATATGGCGAAGAAGAAGTTCACCTTCGAGACCAAGTCCTACACCGACGACAAGCTGGACAAGGAAGTGCAGGGCGCCGCAATCGACAACAAAGAGGGCGTGAAGGTCGATCTGATCCGCCCGGATGCCCGCCAGGTGGATCTCGTCGCCAGCGAATTTCCGACGGAACATATGTTCCAGGTCATCGAAAACGCCAAACAGGGAAAGCGCATCTTCGAATCCCGCATTTTCGACGGTTCGGATGACGGCGACGAAAGCCTGATCACCTCCACGCTGGTCGGCAAGTCGCAGATGCCGAAGGACGGCGACGCAGAGGCGGGTAAGGCGGGCGAATTTGGCAAAGCCGCGTTCTGGCCGGTGACGATCGCCTATTACAACGACAAGACCGGCACCGACTCCCTGCCGATCTACCGCATGTCCTTCAAGCTTTACGATAACGGAATCACCCGTGACCTGACCATGGATTACGGCGATTTCGTTCTGACCGGCAAGCTTGCGAAGCTTGATATCCTCAAGCCGGAAACCTGCGAAAACAAGCCGGTTCGCTGAAAGGCGGGCCGTTTGCGCGGTTTTTTCGCATAAATGCTTGCTTTTTATCTGAGGCGACTGTATGCGCCTCACCATTCCACACGCGAAGCTTGGGATGTTCCGGGAGAAATCCGGTTCGTTCCGCCCGGTGGTGTCGATGAAAATCGGCGCTGTTCGCTTCGCGGGGGTTAAACCGGAAAAGGAGTAACTAGGCATGGCATTGCCCGATTTTTCTATGCGTCAGCTTCTGGAAGCTGGTGTTCACTTTGGTCACCAGACGCATCGCTGGAACCCGAAGATGAAGCCGTACATCTTCGGCGACCGTAACAACATCCACATCATCGATCTGGCTCAGACCGTTCCGATGCTGTCGCGCGCCCTTCAGGTCGTGTCCGACACCGTCGCTCGTGGCGGCCGCGTTCTGTTCGTTGGCACCAAGCGCCAGGCGTCCGAAATCATCGCCGACAGCGCAAAGCGTTCGGCCCAGTACTACGTCAACTCCCGCTGGCTCGGCGGCATGATGACCAACTGGAAGACGATCTCCAACTCGATCCAGCGTCTGCGCAAGGTCGACGAGATCCTGAACTCGGAAGGCACCGGCTATTCCAAGAAAGAGCGTCTGACCCTCGAGCGCGAGCGCGAAAAGCTTGAAAAGGCTCTCGGCGGTATCCGCGATATGGGCGGCGTTCCGGACCTGATGTTCATCATCGACACCAACAAGGAAAAGATCGCGATCGAAGAAGCCAAGCGTCTTGGCATTCCGGTCGTTGCGATCATCGACAGCAACTGCGACCCGGATCACATCGACTTCCCGATCCCCGGTAACGACGATGCATCGCGCGCCATCTCGCTCTATTGCGACCTGATTGCCCGCGCTGCCATCGACGGCATCGCACGTCAGCAGGGCGCTTCCGGCCGCGACATCGGCGCTTCGGAAGAAGCTCCGATCGAGCCCGCGCTCGAAGACGAGGCTGGCGCCTGATTTAGGCCCTGTCTGGCGGCGATTTCTTAATCGCCGTCTCCTCGACCAGGATATGACAAGGCCGTCAAAGACCGTAAATGGGTTGACGGCCTTGTTCGTTTCAAACCGCTCCGTCAGGGCTTGCGTGAAGTCTCTGGCGTTTTGATGCGGATGAAATCCGGTGGCAGCCTTCATAACGCTGTCACACTTGAGCGGCACCCATCATTTCGATGTATGGAGACGCCGCAGCACTTGGGAATACGCATGCTCCTTTCCTGAAATCGTCCCCGATTTCAAAGGATGTGCGGCCGGGTACACTCATCACCCAGAACTTCGGCACGGCGAATTCAGCCGGCTGACCGATCGAACCGATAAGAGGCAAACAATGACCGAAATCACAGCCGCAATGGTGAAGGAACTGCGCGAGAAATCCGGCGCAGGCATGATGGACTGCAAGAAGGCTCTTGCTGAAACCAATGGCGACATGGAAGCGGCGATCGACTGGCTGCGCGCCAAGGGCATCGCAAAGGCCGACAAGAAGTCCGGCCGCACGGCTGCCGAAGGTCTGATCGGCGTCGCCACCATGGGTCACAAGGCTGTTGTTGTCGAACTCAACTCCGAAACCGACTTCGTTGCCCGTAACGACGCGTTCCAGGATCTCATCCGCGGCATTGCCCAGGTAGCGCTCTCCACCAACGGCACCGTCGACGCTGTCAGCGCCGCCACCTATCCGGCAACCGGCAAGTCCGTTGCCGACAGCATCAAGGACGCGATCGCCACCATCGGCGAAAACATGACGCTGCGCCGTTCGGCTGCGCTCGAAGTCGAGCACGGCGTTGTCGCGACCTACGTGCACAATGCTGCCGGCGAAGGCATCGGCAAGCTCGGCGTTCTCGTTGCCCTGAAGTCGGTCGGCGACAAGGCCGTTCTGAGCTCCATCGGCCGCCAGGTCGCCATGCACATTGCTGCAACCAACCCGCTCGCCATCCGCGCCGAGGAAGTTGACGCAGCCGTGGCTGAGCGCGAACGCAACGTCTTCATCGAGCAGGCCCGCGAATCCGGCAAGCCGGAAGCCATCATCGAAAAGATGGTTGATGGCCGCATGCGCAAGTTCTTCGAAGAAGTCGCTCTTCTGTCGCAGGCTTTCGTTATCAACCCCGACATCACTGTCGGCGCTGCCGTCAAGGAAGCTGAAAAGGAAGCCGGTGCTGCCATCGAAGTGACGGGCATGGTTCGCCTGCTGCTCGGCGAAGGCGTCGAAAAGGAAGAAAGCGATTTCGCAGCAGAAGTCGCCGCAGTCGCCAAGGGCTGATTATATTTACCCAATCTTGGGAAAACGGGAGGGCATCGCGTGACAACGCGGTGCCCTTCGTGTATCCGCGTTTCGGTTACATTTCCGAGGAGTCATGATGTCTTCCAAGCCGATCTACAAACGTGTTCTTCTCAAGGCTTCCGGTGAAGCCCTTATGGGCGACCAGGGTTTCGGTATCGATGTGGCGGTTGCAGACCGGATCGCCTCCGATATTGCCGAAGCAAGGGCGATGGGCGTTGAAGTCGGCGTTGTCGTCGGCGGCGGCAATATTTTCCGCGGTGTCGCCGTGGCGTCCAAGGGTGGCGACCGTGTCACCGGCGACCATATGGGCATGCTGGCCACCGTCATCAACGCGCTGGCGCTCGCAACCTCGCTCCGCAAGCTCAGCATCGACACCGTCGTTCTGTCCGCAATCGCGATGCCTGAAATCTGTGAAAGCTTCTCGCAGCGCGCGGCACTCCACCATCTCGCGCAGGGCCGCGTGGTGATTTTTGCCGGCGGCACCGGCAACCCCTTCTTCACGACCGATTCTGCCGCAGCGCTGCGTGCCGCGGAAATGGGCGCCGAAGCGATCTTCAAGGGCACGCAGGTGGACGGCATCTATTCCGCCGATCCGAAAAAGGATCCGACAGCCACCCGTTTCGACGAGCTGACCCACAGCGAAGTGCTCGGCAAGGGTCTGGCGGTCATGGATATCGCGGCTGTGGCGCTCGCTCGCGAGAATCACATCCCGATCATTGTTTTCTCGATCCACGAGAAGGGCGGTTTCGCGCAGATATTGACCGGCGGTGGCCGCAAGACCATCGTGCACGACAAATAATCAAAAAACGACGTCGCCCCTGTGGCGGATTCCGGCCGCCACGGCCGATAGAGATGGAGTATCAAGATGAGTGGTATTGACCTCAACGATATCAAGCGCCGCATGGATGGTGCCATCAATGCATTCAAGAGCGATATCGCATCGCTTCGCACCGGCCGCGCTTCGGCCAATATTCTCGATCCGGTGACTATCGAGGCCTATGGTTCGCGCGTTCCGCTCAACCAGGTCGCAAACATCACGGTTCCGGAGCCGCGTATGCTCGGCGTCAACATCTGGGACAAGTCGATGGTCAATGCCGTCGACCGCGCCATCCGCGAATCCAATCTCGGCCTCAACCCGATCGTTGATGGCCAGAACCTCAGAATTCCGCTGCCTGAACTGAACGAAGAGCGCCGCAAGTCGCTCGTCAAGGTGGCCCATGACTATGCCGAGAAATCCAAGGTGGCGATTCGCCATGTACGTCGCGACGGTATGGATGGTCTGAAAAAAGCCGAAAAAGACGGCGATATCGGTCAGGACGAAAGCCGTGCCCAGTCGGAAAAGGTGCAGAAAATCACCGACGACACGATTTCGGAAATTGAGCGCTTGCTTGGCGAGAAGGAAAAGGAAATCATGCAGGTCTAGTATCGCTTGCGATAGACCTGTATTTTATTCGTTTTAATTTCGCGCTGCCTGTTACTGGATCGATATGCCGACGACGACACGTTCCTCAATACCCGAGCACGTCGCCATCATCATGGATGGAAATGGGCGATGGGCAAAACAGCGCGGTCTTCCGCGCGTGATGGGGCATCGCCGCGGGGTAGAGGCTGTGCGCGAAACCGTGCGCGCGGCCGGCGACTGCGGTGTTCGCTATCTCACGCTGTTTGCCTTCTCATCGGAAAACTGGCGCAGGCCCGAATCCGAGGTGAGCGACCTGATGGGGCTTTTGAAGGCTTTCATCCGGCGCGACCTTGCGGAACTGCACCGTGAAAACGTCCGTGTGCGCATCATCGGCGACCGACAGGGGCTGAAAAACGATATTCGCAGCCTTCTCGAAGAGGCGGAACATACGACGGCTGGCAACACCAAGCTGACGCTGGTGATTGCCTTCAATTATGGAAGCCGCGACGAGATTGCCCGCGCGACGATGGCGATCGCCCGTGATGTCGCCGACGGCCGGCTGGACGCGGCATCGATCACGCCGGAGATGATTTCGGCGAGACTCGATACATCAGGAATGCCGGATCCCGATCTGATTATCCGCACCAGCGGTGAGGAACGCCTGTCGAACTTCCTGCTCTGGCAGGCCGCCTATTCCGAGTTCCTGTTCGTTCCCGAATATTGGCCCGACTTCGACCGGCAGCGATTCTTTTCCGCAATCGAGCAATATGCAACGCGTGATCGCCGCTTCGGCGCTCTGGCCGAGCCGGTTGCCGTGGCAGGCGCCTGATGAGCCGTGAACTCAGACTGCGGATCGTGTCCGCAATCGTCATGGCGGCGGTCATATTGGCCGCGACATGGTATGGCGGCATTCTGTTCCGCATCGTGGCCGGTCTGCTGGCGATTCTCATCTATTATGAATGGTCGACGATCACCCGCCTGTCGGAGACCAACTCCACCGGCAATGCCTGGGGCTGGTTTGCGGTCGCCGTCATTGCCGGCAACACGATTTTCGGCGAACCCTCGCTCGATCTGCCGCTGCTGTCAGGCTTTACGCTGACGGCGGCACTTTTCCCCGTTTTGCGCGGCAGGAACTGGTGGCTGGTGGGCGGCATCGTTTATGCGGGTCTGAGCGGCATATCGCTTGCCGCCATTCGCGGTGACGAGTTGACCGGTTTCGTCGCCATTCTGTTCATTTTCGCAGTCGTCTGGTCGACGGATATCCTCGCTTATTTCGTCGGACGCGCCATCGGCGGGCCGAAGCTTGCGCCGGCGATCTCGCCGGGCAAGACCTGGTCGGGTGCTGTCGGCGGAGCAGTTGCAGCGTTGATCGGGGGAGGCGCGGTGTCGTTTGCCTATCACGGCAGGATCAGCCTGCTGCTGCTTGGGCTTGCCCTCGTCCTTTCGATATTCAGCCAGATTGGCGACCTTTTCGAATCCTTCGTGAAGCGGCGTTTTCAGGTCAAGGATTCGAGCCATCTTATCCCTGGCCATGGTGGCTTCATGGACCGGGTTGACGGTCTTGTTTTCGCCTGCTTTACGGTATTCCTCATTGCTTTCGTGCATGCGGCGGCAACCGGCGACGTGCCCGGATCGGGCGGCGGCCTGTTGCCGGGCTTTTAAGCGGCGCGCAAGGTCATGAAATAAAGGGCAGATTGTCATGAACACAGTAATGGCGGCGACCGGGTTTCTGACCGGCTATATCGTGCCCTTCGTCCTCGTCCTTTCCCTGCTCGTTTTTGTTCATGAAATGGGCCACTACCTTGTCGGCCGCTGGAGCGGCATTCGCTCCACCGCCTTTTCCATCGGTTTCGGCCCGGAGCTGATCGGCTTTACCGACCGGCATGGCACAAGGTGGAAGATTTCCGCCATACCGCTCGGCGGCTACGTAAAATTCTTTGGCGACGAGGATGCCTCCAGCAAGCCGGATAGTTCCGGCCTGTCGCATATGTCGCTGGAGGAGAGGGCGCAGACGCTTTCCGGCGCAAAGCTCTGGAAAAGAGCGGCGACGGTTGCCGCAGGGCCTATAGCCAACTTCATTCTCGCCATTCTGATCTTTGCGGTGCTGTTCGGTGTCTATGGTCGGATGATTGCCGATCCCGTCGTGGCGGAAGTGCGTGAAAACAGCGCGGCCGCCGCAGCCGGTGTGCACCCCGGTGACCGCCTGGTGGCGATCGACGGTGAAAAGGTGAAGACGTTTGAGGATGTCCGCCGTTATGTCGGCATCCGGCCGGGCACGCCGATCACCGTGACCGTCGAAAGGGCGGGCGAGGAGCTGAAGCTGCCGATGGTTCCGACCCGCACCGAAACCACGGACCAGTTCGGCAACAAGCTGGAAATGGGCATCATCGGCATCGTTACCGACCAGAGCAGCGGCAATTTCCGTCACATCGAGTATTCGCCGTCTGAGGCGCTGCTCGAGGGCGTGCGCGAAACGGGCCATGTCATTACCGGTACTTTCAACTATATCGGCAACCTTGTGACCGGGCGCATGAACGCCGATCAGCTCGGCGGTCCGGTCCGTGTCGCGCAGGCTTCCGGCCAGATGGCGACGCTCGGCATTTCGGCCGTCATCCAGCTCGCCGCCGTTCTTTCCGTCTCGATCGGTCTTTTGAACCTGATGCCTGTCCCGGTTCTGGACGGCGGACATCTGGTGTTTTATGCAATCGAGGCGATCCGTGGAAGGCCGCTTGGTGCCGGTGCGCAAGAGGTTGCCTTCCGTATCGGCATGGCAATGATTTTGGGTCTTATGGTTTTTGCAACATGGAATGATATCAGCAGCTTGATTGGCTGAGGATAGTGTTTTAACGGTTTTGTTAGTTGGTTGTTTACCTTGTTTTTATCCCGAAGTGGCGAATGCGCCACTCTGGATCACGAAGTAAACAGAATTTAACGTTCTGACTTGCTTGTAGGGGAAAAGCAGGTAAAACGACGCACATGGCCGGAGTCGGGTTCCGCCCGCTGAGGGACAACGTAAAAAGGTAAGAATTGAAATGAAGGCTGGTTCAAGATTTTTGAACGCGGTGTCGGCGGTTGCGCTGTCTGCTGGTGTTTCTTCGGTTGCGGGCCTTGGCGTGCTTGCCTCTGCTGGTGTTGCGAATGCAGCCGTCATCAGCAAGATCGATGTTCGCGGGGCCGAGAGGTCCGGTGCGGACTCCGTGCGCTCCAACATCACCATTGCGCCGGGTAAGAACTTTTCCAATTCGGATATCGATGAATCGGTGAAGCGTCTTTACGCCACCGGTTACTTCTCGAATGTCTCCATGCGCGTTTCCGGCAGCACGCTGGTCGTGACGGTGAATGAAAACCAGCTCGTCAATCAGGTGGTCTTCAACGGTAACCGCAAGATCAAGGACGACAAGCTCGCCGGCATCGTGCAGACCCAGCCGCTCGGCCCGTTCAATCAAGCTATTGTTACGGCTGACATTGCCCGAATCAAGGAAGCCTATTCCGCGATCGGCCGCAGCGACGTCGAAATCACCACCCAGACCGCTTCCGTTGGTCAGGGCCGTGTGAACATCGCTTTCGTTATCAACGAGGGCGAGCGTACGAAGATCGGCCGCATCGATTTCGTCGGCAACAACTCCTACAGCGATGGTCGTCTGGCCGCTGTCATCAACACCAAGAAGTCCAACATGCTGTCGTTCCTGACACGCAAGGACGTCTATAACGAGGACAAGCTGCGCGCCGACGAAGAGGCGCTGCGCCAGTTCTACTACAACCGCGGTTATGCCGACTTCCGGGTCGTGTCCTCCGACGCTGTGCTTGACGAGTCCAAGAACGAATACAACATCTCCATCACGGTTGATGAAGGCAAGAAGTACGACTTCGGTAACGTCGCAGTCGAATCGACTGTTCCGGGTGTCGACGGTTCTGAGCTTCAGGGTCTCGTGGCAACCCACCAGGGTGCAAGCTACAGCGCCAAGGAAGTCCAGCAGAGCATGGAAGCAATTTCCAAGCGCGTCGCCGGCGAGGGTTATCCTTTCGCCCGTGTAACGCCGCGCGGCGACCGCGACATGGCAGGCAACACCATCGGTGTGACCTACATCGTCGATCAGGGCGAGCGCGCCTATGTCGAGCGCATTGAAATCCGCGGCAACACACGTACGCGTGACTATGTCATTCGTCGCGAGTTCGATATTTCCGAAGGCGATGCATTCAACCAGACGATCATCACGGCTGCGAAGCGTCGTCTTGAAGCGCTCGGTTATTTCTCGAAGGTCAACGTCTCGACCGCCGGCGGCAGTGCGCCTGACCGCGTCGTCATCGTTGTCGACGTGGAAGACCAGTCGACGGGTTCGTTCGGTATCGGTGCGGGTTATTCTCAGAACGACGGCGTGCTGCTTGAAGCCTCCATCGAAGAGAAGAACTTCCTCGGTCGTGGCCAGTACATCCGTCTCGCTGCTGGTGCGGGCGAAGACGATGCGCGCAGCTATACGCTGTCCTTCACTGAGCCTTACTTCCTCGGTTACCGTCTGGCCGCAGGTTTCGATCTGTTCAAAAACCAGAGCAAGAACGAAAGCTACTATAACTACGACGAGCAGGGCTTTGCACTGCGCGTGACGGCGCCGATCACCGAGAACCTCTCGACGACGTTCAAGTACACCTACAAGCAGATCAACTACGAAGGTAAGAGCGGTTACGACCAGAACGGTAATCTTGCTCAGCCATATGTTGATTTGATTGACAAGAATGGCGGCGACTGGACGCAGTCCATTATCTCGAACACGCTGAACTACAATACGCTCGACGACCGCAACATGCCGCGTGAAGGCTGGCAGGCTGCGCTGACGAACGAATTTGCCGGTCTCGGCGGTGATTCCGAATATTACAAGATCTTCGCCAAGGCGCGTTATTACTACACGCTTTCGGATGAATACGACGTCATCGGCTCGCTCACCGGTCAGGCCGGTCATGTCATGCCGACAGGCGACAATCTGCTGGTATTCGATCAGTTCAAGTTCGGCGGCCGTCAGGTTCGTGGCTTCAAGAACGATGGTATCGGCCCGCGTATCGGTACGGACTCCATCGGTGGCACGACCTACTTCGCCGCTTCTGCTGAAGTTACGGCCCCGATGCCTGGTATTCCGGAAGATTTCGGTCTTCGTCTCGCTGGTTTCGTCGATGCCGGTACGATGTATGGCAACAAGGTTTCCACAACGCAGACTGTCAAGGACGACAATTCCATCCGTGCATCCGCCGGTATCGGTGTGATGTGGGCGTCGCCGTTTGGCCCGATCCGCGTCGACTACGCGGTACCGATCGCCAAGGAAGACTATGACGAGGAACAGCGTTTCCGGTTTGGCATGTCCAACACTTTCTGATATCGGCAGTCCAGAACTGCAACTTTGAACGTTCTGGAGTTTCCGTCTGATGGAATACAACGCCTTTTTTCCGCCCCACGAGGGACTGCGATTGAGAGACATCGCAGACCGTTTTGGGGCGGAACTGTCTGATGACGCGGCGGGAGAGCGGATCATCAGGTCCGTAGCACCGGTCTACCGGGCAAAACCCGACCAGCTCTGCTATATTCTCTCGCGCAAGAACCGCGATGAGTTGCCGACCTGCGAGGCCGGCGCCGTCATTTGCGACGCGGCACTCGCGGATTTGCTTCCGTCTCACATTCCGGCACTGATATCGAAAAACCCGCACACGCTTTTTGCGCAGGTGGGCGCCTTGTTGCATCCTGCCGCCATGCGTCCCGGTATGATTGTGGCGATGGAAGCCGAAATTTCCCATACCGCGCACGTCGATCCGTCGGCAAAGCTTGAGGCAGGTGTGATCGTCGAGCCGCTCGCCGTGATCGGTGCTGGCGCTCATATCGGTGCAGGCACGCGGATCGGCCCTGGTGTCATCATCGGCCCGGATGTGCAGGTCGGGCGCGATTGCACCATCGCTGGTGGCGCGAGCATTCTTGCCACTCTCATCGGCAACAATGTGATTATCCACAACGGCGCACGTATCGGTCAGGACGGGTTCGGTTATGCGCCGGGTCCGCGTGGCATGCTGAAGATCGTGCAGATCGGCCGGGTCATCATTCAGGACAATGTCGAGATCGGCGCCAATACCACGATCGATCGCGGCACCATGGATGACACGGTCATCGGCGAAGGCACCAAGATCGACAATCAGGTTCAGATCGGCCACAACGTTCGCATCGGCCGCCATTGCGGCATCGTCAGCAAGGTCGGCATTGCGGGCAGCACCCGCATCGGCGACGGCGTGATGATCGGCGGAGCGGCCGGTATCAACGGCCATATCACCATTGGTGACGGTGTGCAGATCGCGGCAATGAGCGGTGTTGTCGCCGATGTTCCGGCTGGTGCGCGTTATGGCGGTACGCCTGCGCGGCCGATGAAATATTTCCTGCGCGATATGGCCGATATTCTGGCACGCGCTGAAGGGCGTGATAAAAAAACAGGAGAAAAAAACGATGACTGAAGAAACTAAGACGACGCTCGGCGCGGCTGACATTCTGGAAGTCATGAAGCTTTTGCCGCATCGTTACCCGTTCTTGCTCATCGACAAGATCATCGAGATCGATGGTAATAATTCGGCGATTGGCATCAAGAATGTGACGGTCAACGAACCGCATTTCACCGGTCATTTCCCGGATCGCCCGATCATGCCGGGCGTTCTGATCGTCGAAGCCATGGCCCAGACGGCAGGTGCGATCTGCGCCCGCAGCCAGGGTGAGGGCGGTTACCTGGTCTATTTCATGACCATCGACAATGCGCGCTTCCGCAGACCTGTCGTTCCGGGCGATCGTCTCGAAATCCACGTGGTCAAGCAGCGCCAGCGCGGCAATGTCTTTAAATTCCATTGTGAGGCGAAGGTTGATGGCGCGCTCGTGGCGGAAGCCGATGTCGGCGCGATGATGATCCCCGAGGGCCAGCAGCAATGAGCACGATAGCGGCCTCGGCCAGAATCCACCCGACGGCCGTTGTCGAGGATGGTGCGGTCATCGGCGAAAATGTGGTCATCGGTGCCCTGAGCTATGTTGGCGCGAAAGTCACGCTGCACGACGATGTCAAGCTGCACAATCATGCCGTCGTTTCCGGTCTGACCGTTATCGGCCGTGGTTCGGTTATCCATCCCATGGCAATCATCGGCGGTACGCCGCAGGCGGTTCGCCATGATGGCTCGGAAACCTCGCTCGAGATTGGCGAACGTTGTGTCATGCGCGAAGGCGTGACGATGAATGCCGGCAGCTCCGATGGCGGCGGCAAGACCATTGTCGGCGACGACAACCTGTTCCTCGCCAATTCGCATGTGGCGCATGATTGTCTCCTCGGCAGCCATATTATCATGTCCAATAATGTGATGCTGGCGGGACATGTGACCATTGAGGACCGCGCTATTCTGGGCGGCGGCTGCGCTGTACACCAGTTCACCCGCATCGGTCGTCAGGCCTTCATCGGCGGGCTGTCGGCGGTCAATTACGATGTCATTCCCTATGGCATGCTGAACGGCAATCCCGGCATACTCGGCGGCCTGAATGTCGTCGGCATGACGCGTGCCGGTATCGACCGCGCGGATATTCACAAGGTCAGGCGCGTCTTCAAGCAAATCTTCGAAGGCGAAGGCGCCATCCGCAGCAACGCAGCCGCGATTGACCGCGCAGAATATCTGGATTGCCCGCAGGTGATCGAAATCCTCGATTTCATTGGTGCGGATAGCGACCGCGCGCTCTCCTCGCCAAACCGGGGCAAGTGAGCCGTGGCAGGCGGCGGGCGTCTCGCCATCGTGGCCGGCAGCGGCCAGCTGCCGCTCCATGTGGCGGCGGCGGCGCGCGAAATGGGGGAAAACCCCTTCATTGTACAGCTGCGCGATGATTCCCGGTTTGACTGGAGCGGTTTCGATAATGCCGTGATCAGCGTCGGTGATGTCGCCGGGCTTGGTCGGCTGCTGCGCGAAAACCAGGTAGACCGCGTCGTGCTTTCCGGCGCGGTGGCGCGACGCCCGGAATGGCGGGAAATCCGCCCCACGGTCGGCATATTGCTGAAACTGCCGTCCATCGTCCGCACCCTGCTGTCGAGCGGGGACGACGCCGTTTTGCAGATGGTCATCAAGGTCATCGGCACGCTCGGCGCAAAAGTCATCGGCGCCCACGAGATCGCCCCCGGTCTGCTTGCCACGACCGGGGCTTTCGGTGCGCATAAACCTGCCGAGGATGATCTGCGTGACATACGGAAGGCAGCGCAGGCAGCACTGGCGCTTGGCACGCTTGATGTCGGGCAGGGCGCGGTCTCCGTTGGCGGCCGTATCGTCGCACTGGAGGGCGTGGAGGGTACGGACGCGATGCTGGCACGCGTCGCGGCCTTGCGCGCTGAAGGCCGCATCTCGCCCCGCCGCAAGGGTGTTCTGGTGAAGCTTTGCAAGCCGCAGCAGGATATTCGCGCCGACTTGCCGACCATCGGCGTAGAAACGGTGGAGAATGCGCAGAAAGCCGGGCTGGCGGGCATTGCCGTCGAAGCCGGACGCGCGCTGGTGCTCGATCGCGATGAGATGTTGAAGGCGGCCGATCAGGCGGGCATATTCGTCTGCGGTATCGATACATCACTCGATGGAGACATGATGGGCGGAGGCATGACGGAATGACGGCAACGTTGAAAGTGGCGGTCATAGCCGGCGAGGTCTCCGGCGATCTTCTGGGCGCGGATCTGATCCGATCCCTGAAAGCCCGGTATGAGGGGCCCATCGAGCTGATGGGCGTCGGCGGCGAGGCGCTTGAGGCGCAAGGGCTGGTCTCGCTGTTCGATTATTCCGAGCTTTCCATTATGGGGTTCACACAGGTCCTTAAAAAACTGCCGAAGCTGATTTCGCGGATCAATCAGACTGCGCAGGCGATCATAGCCGCAAAGCCGGATATTCTGCTGATCATCGACAGCCCGGATTTCACCCATCGCGTCGCGAAAAAAGTCCGCAAACAATTACCGCATCTGCCGGTCGTCAATTATGTTTGCCCGAGCGTGTGGGCGTGGAAGGAATATCGCGCCACCGCGATGTTGTCCTATGTCGATCACGTTCTGGCGTTGCTTCCCTTCGAGCCGGAGGCGATGCGGCGTCTCGGCGGCCCGCCGACAACCTTTGTCGGCCATCGCCTCAGCGTCGATCAGGATGTGCTGACCGTCAGGCAAAGGCGGGCGGAACGAACCCTTCCGGCACAAGGCGAACCGAAAACCATTCTGCTCCTGCCGGGGTCACGCTCCACCGAAACGGCACGGCTGATGGAGCCGTTTCAGGAGGCCGCAAAAGCCTATGTCGAGCGCAACGGCCCGACGAGGTTTCTGCTGCCCACCGTTCCGCGCCAGGAAAACCGCATCCGTGAGTTGGCAGCGGCATGGCCGGAAGATATCATGCCCGAAATCGGCATCGATCCCGCCTTCAAATGGAATGCGTTTGCTGCGGCTGATGCGGCGATTGCCGCCTCCGGCACCGTCATTCTCGAACTCGCGCTTGTCGGTGTGCCGACCATATCGGTCTACAAGACCGACTGGATTTTCACCATGCTGAGCAAGCGGGTGAAAACCTGGACGGGGGCGCTTCCGAACCTGATTGCCGACTATGTCGTCGTGCCGGAATATTTCAACGAGGTGGTGCGGGCAGGCTCGATGTTGCGCTGGGCCGAGCGGCTGTCATCCGACACCACCGAGCGTCGGGCAATGCTGGACGGTTACGCTCTGGTGCAGGAACGTCTGCGCACCGATGTGCCCCCGGGCGAAACCGGCGCACTCATTCTTCTCGATGTACTGAACAGCCGCAAACAGCAAGGCTGAGCCGGCGGCTATCCTGTCTGGCTCTTATTGGACGGCGCGCCGGGCAGGGCACATTTTCCTTCTCCGAAACAATATCCAACAAAAAAGGCCGGCGGATAAAACCCGCCGGCCTTTTTGATATTGGATGGTTTCCCGACTTAGCGTTTGGAAACCGGAACGTAGTCGCGCTTGCCGGCGCCCGTGTAGAGCTGGCGCGGACGGCCGATACGCTGCTGCGGATCTTCGATCATTTCGTTCCACTGCGCGATCCAGCCGACGGTACGCGCGAGCGCGAACAGCACGGTGAACATGGTCGTGGGGAAGCCGAGCGCCTTCAGCGTGATGCCCGAATAGAAGTCGACGTTCGGGTAAAGCTTCTTTTCGACGAAATAAGGATCGGAAAGGGCGATCTTTTCCAGTTCCAGCGCGACCTGCATGATCGGATCGTCGGAATTGCCGGTGGCTTCCAGCACTTCGTACATCGTCTTCTGCATGATCTTGGCGCGCGGGTCGTAGTTCTTGTACACGCGGTGGCCAAAGCCCATCAGGCGGAACGGATCGTTCTTGTCCTTGGCGCGGGCGATGTATTCCGGAATACGGTCTACCGAGCCGATCTCGTTCAGCATGTTGAGTGCGGCTTCGTTGGCGCCGCCATGTGCGGGACCCCAAAGGCAGGCAATGCCCGCAGCAATACAGGCGAACGGGTTCGCACCCGACGAACCGGCAAGACGCACCGTGGAGGTGGAGGCGTTCTGCTCGTGATCGGCATGCAGGATGAAGATGCGGTCCATGGCGCGGGCCAGAACCGGATCGACCTTGTACTCTTCGCAAGGCACGGCAAAGCACATGTGCAGGAAGTTGGAGGCGTAATCGAGGTCGTTCTTCGGGTAAACGAAGGGCTGGCCGATATGGTACTTGTAGGCCATGGCGGCGATCGTCGGCATCTTCGCGATCATACGCAGCGAAGCGACCATGCGCTGGTGCGGATCTGTAATGTCGGTCGAGTCGTGATAGAAGGCCGAGAGAGCGCCGACCGTGCCGCACATGACGGCCATCGGATGTGCATCGCGACGGTAGCCGGTGAAGAAGCGGCTCATCTGCTCATGCACCATGGTGTGGCGCGTAACGCGGGTGTCGAAGTCCTTCTTCTGCGCAGCCGTCGGCAATTCGCCGTAGAGCAGCAGGTAGCAGGTTTCGAGGAAGTCACCCTGTTCGGCGAGCTGCTCGATGGGGAAACCACGATGCAGGAGAACACCTTCATCGCCGTCGATATAGGTGATCTTGGATTCGCAGGAGGCCGTCGAGGTGAAACCCGGGTCGTAGGTGAAGGAGCCCGTGTGCTTGTACAGCGTGGCGATATCGACGACGCTTGGTCCAATCGTGCCTTCCCTGACCGGGAGTTCGACCTGTTTTTCGCCAAGTGTCACTGTAGCGCTTTTTTCCGTCATACTGATCCTCCGAAAACATGCGGGTGGGGGCGCTGAGACACGCCCCGCGGTTAAGCGTCTACCGATTAGCTATATGATCCTTGCGCAGATGCCAAGCTATCCGAAGGTCAAATTGTGCATTGCGGCAAACGCAATCCTGTTGCTTGGGGCATTCCCGACAGTAGCAATTCAATCTCGGTCAACACACCGTTAAAGTAAAGGATTGCAATCCCCGACGCTGGTCTGCAAACCTGTTCCCGGTGCGGCAAGGGGCGGTGGGGATTGCTCGGTCAAGGGGAAAAACAGCATTTCAGATATGCTGAAACGATGCAGGGCGAAATGCCCGGCACGCGGGAGATTCTGTTTCCGCTTCGCAGGACCAGCGATGCCGCGACATTTGACATGCCCGCCATTATTCCCGAGCGAAATCTCCTAAATGTCGTCGCGGAAAAAATCGCCGCATGCTTGGCCGAAGAGCGTGCATTCGGCCACGATTTTCTTTTCGTTCCCGTCTCGATCGGCTGCGGGGCGATACTCTGGTTTTCTCTGGATGCCGCGCCTTCTTCGCTCGTTCTGTTGATCGTATTTTTGCTTGTCGCGGGTCTGGCGCTCCTTGTGAGATATAGCTCCGGTGTCGCGGCGGCGGCCTGCAGCATTTCCGCCTTTGTTTTGCTCGGCATGCTTCTGGCCGATTTCGAAACCAGGCGGGCGGGAACCGTGGTGCTGGATACCCCCGTCACCACCACCATCACCGGCACGGTGGTACGCCGGGAGGTCGATGCGCGCGGCTTCTGGCGATACGTGGTTGACCTGACCGCGACGGAGGGGCCGACATTGTCGCGTCCGCCGCAGAGAATCTCGGTACTTTCGCGCAGCGGTGGCGAGCCGGTCATGCTCGGTGCCACCCTTCGTGGCAAGGCGCGCCTCTCGCCGCCATCCGGCCCGGCCTTGCCGGGACTGAACGACTTCGCCTTCACCTCTTATTTCAGAGGCATAGGCGCAACCGGTTACTTTTATAAGCCGCCGCAAACGCTTATCTCACCTTCAGGTGATACTGCCGCTGAAAAGGGCTGGCTGGCATGGGCCGATATGCGGCTTTACGGTCTTCGCAGCGCAATTGCCGAGCGCATCCGCGCCACCATCGGCGGCGATGCCGGCCCCTTTGCCGCCTCTATCATCACCGATGAGAGACAGGCCATATCGGCCGAGACCATGGAGGCGTTGCGGCTCTCCGGCCTTGCCCATATCGTCGCCATATCCGGGCTCAACATGGCGCTGGCGTCGGGCATATTCTTCGTTGGCCTGAGACTGGCCTTCAGCCTGTTTCCGGCCTTTGCGCAGCGCTGGCCCGTGAAGAAGATTGCGGCTTTTGCAGCATTGCTGATGACGCTTGCCTATTATCTCATTTCCGGTTTCGCCGTGTCCGCCGAACGCGCCTGGCTGATGATGTCGGTGATGCTGATCGCGGTTCTTTTCGACCAGCCGTCGCTCAGCCTCAGAAATGTTGCCATTTCCGCTCTGGTCATTCTCGCTTTTTCGCCCTCGGAAATCATGGGGCCGAGTTTCCAGATGTCTTTTGCGGCCACCATAGCGCTTGTTTCGGCCTATGCGTTTTGGAGCCGGTGGCGCATCGATCGCGAGCGGCTGTTCATCGGGCATAAGCCCGCATGGATGAAGGTGGCGGAAACCGTGGGTGCAATCATTGGCGGTGTTATCACGACGTCATTGATTGGCGGCCTTTCGACGGCGATCTATTCGGCCGAGCATTTCCACCGTGTCACCACCTATGGACTTTTCGCCAATCTGGCCGCGATGCCGCTGATGTCGCTGATCGTCATGCCTTTCGCTCTTCTCGCCATGCTGCTGATGCCCTTCGGGCTTGATGCGCCATTCCTGAAGATCATGGGTTATGGTATGGCTCTCGTCATTGAGGTCGCAAACGAGGTGGCATCGTGGGGCGGTAGTGCTGCGACCGGGCGTCCGCATGGCTGGTTCATCGGTGTCGCTTCGGCCGGTTTTCTGCTTTTGACATTGCTGCGCAGCCGGCTTGCGCTTCTCGGCATTCCGGTTCTGCTCTTTGCCTTCGGCCTCTCGGCGATCGTCGCCTATCGCGACCTGCCTGATCTGCTGGTCCACGAGGACGGTGAGCTGGTGGCGATGGTGGAGGATGGCAAGGTCTTTACCACAAAAGCACGGCCGCCGGGCTTTGTGTTCGGCCAATGGCAAAGAGCGCTCATGCTGCCGGAAAAAAACGTTCCGCCGGTATTTGTAAAAGGGGAGGGCATAACAAATAACGCTGGTTCAGGTTCCGGCTCGAAATCGAGACTGTCGCCCGAAGACATGACAGTGGTGGCGCGGGAGATGACGGTGGCTCTCAGAGACTCCAGGGCCGGTGTCTTCACCTGCAGGAAAGACATGTGGTGCGCGGCAAGCGCCGCAAGCGGCGAATGGATCATCGTTCTGGAAGACGGTCGCTTTGCCGGAAAAGCCTGCGATATAGCCGACATTGTCATCGTTTCCCGCAGGACCTCCTTTTCACAGTGCCGCTCGGGTGCGCTCCTGCTCAGCCGTGACATTTTGCGGCGTATCGGCTCGGTGGAGATAGATTTCGTGGATAAGGCGCAGGAAGGGGTCGTGGGTCGGCTGCGCGCCGCAATCTCCGGGACGGACAGGTCCTGGAGCCAACATCGTTATTACGACTGGAAAAGCGGACGTTTCGACCACGACCTGCCGCAATCCATCATCCGGTTGCTGGCGGGGTCGTAGTGACCGCCGCCAGCATGAATTATCAAACCTTTATGCGCAGATCGGCGGTCAATTCGCCGATATCGCCGATTTCCTGTTCATGCGACGCGTCGCGCCAGCGCTCCTTCAAGCCGGCCTCGTACCACTCCTGCATGGCGGGCAGGGCCAGCAACCGATCGCAATAGGCTTTCGCCGCAGGCGAAAGATCCGCGCCATAGGTCTGGAAACGGAATGCGACCGGGCAGAAAAAAGCATCGACCGCCGTGAATTTCTGACCGGCAAGATAGGGCCCGCCAAATTTCGCAAGGCCTTCGGTCCATAGCGCATCGATGCGCTTTATATCGGCCGCCAGCCCGGCATCGCCGACCTTTGGCTTTATCCTGACGCCGACCGACATGGGATAGAGATTGCGCAGCGAGGAAAAGCCGGCATGCATCTCGCTTGCGGCCGAACGTGACCAGGCCCTTGCCTTCGTGTCGCTTGCCCAGACGCCCTGGTGTCTTTCGGCAAGGTACTCGGCGATCGAAAGTGTTTCCCACACCGTTACACCATCGTCGACAAGGCAGGGCACCTTGCCGGTTGGCGAAAATGTGGTGAAGGCGACGCCTTCGCCGAATGGAATGAGCTTTTCATCGAAGGCGATACCGAGCGTGCGCATCAACACCCACGGCCGCAGCGACCATGAAGAATAGTTCTTGTTGGCGATATAAAGATCGTACATGGCGTATCTCCCGGATATGACGCGCATTTCTACACCTGCCAAGCGTTCACGGAATATCGAAAATATTCCATGGCACCCATAAGCGCTGTTGATGAGTGGTAAAACGGAGTACGGAGAGCTGCATCCTGCGATATGTCACCAGGAAGTGGCAATGGGGAATTCAGCGCACGACGAGATTGAACAGATTCGCGCAGCCTTGCCCAAAGCTCCTCGATCGTTCTCGCGCCGATGGCACCAGAAGCATGTTTGCCGTCGCGCTTACCGCGAAACAGAAACATTGAGGCGAAAGCCGCATCTGAATTTTACGGGGCAGGGTAAGCCGATCCGCCGGTTGACACACATCTTCCGTATACCAGCAGACCGCGCCTCATTCGGCACCAGCCACACCCACTTGCGGAGTGTCATCCTCACAATGACACCCGTTACAAAAAGGGGTGATGGCCGGTTCCATTGGATCAATGGTAACGGCGGATCAGCCCCACCAGTTTGCCCTGGATTTTCACCCGGTCCGGTCCGAAGATGCGGGTTTCATAGGCGGGGTTTGCCGCCTCGAGTGCAATGGACGCACCCTTGCGGCGGAAACGCTTGAGCGTCGCTTCCTCGTCATCCACCAGCGCCACGACGATATCGCCGGGATTGGCGGTGCTGCCATTGCGGATGATGACGGTATCGCCGTCGAAAATGCCGGCTTCGATCATCGAATCGCCCTTGACCTCAAGAGCGTAATGTTCACCCGTGCCCAGCATGTCCACCGGAACGGCGACATCATGGGTGTTGTTCTGGATAGCGGAAATCGGCACGCCGGCGGCGATGCGGCCCATGACAGGCACGGTGACGGCCCCGACGAGATCGTTGGCCGGCGTCTTGGGGGCAGGGGCCGCTTCCGGCGCCTTGGGCTTGCCAAGGCTGCCTTCGATGACGCTCGGCGAAAAGCCGCGCTGCGGCCTTGCGCCCGGCGTATAGGCCTCGGGCAGCTTGATGACTTCCAGCGCCCGCGCCCTGTTAGGTAGCCGGCGAATGAAACCACGCTCTTCGAGCGCGGTAATCAGCCGGTGGATGCCGGATTTGGAGGCAAGATCGAGTGCGTCCTTCATTTCATCGAAGGAGGGCGGCACGCCGGACTCTTTCATTCGTTCATGAATGAAGAGAAGCAATTCCTGCTGTTTGCGCGTGAGCATGAGGAAAACACCCTTTAGAATCGTCGTGGAAGTCGCGAAACAAATACAGAACGGACACTATATGTTCCATATGTGTTCCGCAATCCCCTAAAATTTCGTGAAGCTGCTATCTGTTGTTTTGATGATTTGCCTCATAGCCCGCAATTGTGCTTTTCTGCGGCCCAAATCGTCTCGGCATCCTCCGGGCGGGGCGCCAACGCAGGAAACAGGTCATGATGAAACCCCATAACGTCGATCACCTCGTTCTGCCGGTGGAGGGCATCGACATTGCCGTGAAACGTCTCGTCAGCCTTGGATTTACGGTCGCGCCAGAGGCACTTCACCCCTTCGGCACGCAAAATGCCTGCGTTTTTTTCACCGACGGTACCTATCTGGAGCCGCTCTCCATTGCTGATCCGGCTAAGTATAATGCCTCAGTGGACAAGGGAGATGTGTTCACCGGCAGGGATCTGGCCTTCCGGCAGCGCGACGGGCAGGAGGGTTTTTCTGCCCTCGTCGCCAAAACCGAGGATGCCCTTGCCGACCATGACAGGTTTCAGGTAGCCGGCGTGTCAGCGGGCGATGTATTCCAGTTTTCGCGGCCGGTGCGGATGCCTGACGGGTCGCAAAGCGAGGCGGCGTTCCGGCTGGCTTTTGCGGCAAGCGGCGTCGCGGCGGATTTCTTCCTGTTCAGTTGCCAACGGCTGCAGGCATTGCCGGGCGATCGCATGGCGCTGGAGCGTCATGCCAACGGGGTCTCTGGCCTTAGCGAAATTGTCCTGTTTTCCGGCGATGATCCGAACGCGGCGCGCCTGATCGAAACGGTCTTTGGCTGTGAAGGCAACGTGTCGCCGAATGGTGATATGGTTTTCGCAACCGGCAACGCCCGTATCAGACTGACCGAAAAGCCGGCCTTCAGCGGACACGCCCTGAATACTCCGGATAGGCGCGACGGCGGATTGCGCGGTGCGGGCATCGTCTTTCTGTCACACGATCTTGCCGTGACAGAAGCGGCGCTTGCTGCTAATGGCGTGTCCTGCGCAAAAGCGGGCGGCCGCCTGGTGGTGCCTGCGGCACCCGGTCAGGGCGTTGCCTTCGCCTTCGAGGAAAAATGATGAGCGTTACGAACAAACTCAAAGTCACCGCCGGCGATGGCGCCAGCAAGGTTTCCTTCTCCAACGCCGAGCGTTTTTCGCTGATCGCCGGCCCGTGCCAGATGGAAAGCCGCGAGCACGCCTTCATGATAGCCGGCGTCCTGAAAGAGCTTTGCGACAGTCTTGGGATCGGACTTGTCTACAAGTCCTCTTTCGACAAGGCGAACCGCACCTCGCTTTCCGGCAAGCGCGGCATCGGCCTTGACAATGCGATGGAAATTTTCGCCGACCTCAAGAAGGAATTCGGCTTTCCGGTTCTGACCGACATTCACACTGAAGAGCAATGCGCCATCGTTTCCGAAGTGGTGGACGTGCTGCAAATCCCGGCGTTCCTTAGCCGCCAGACCGATCTTCTCGTCGCCGCCGCCAAAACCGGCCGCGTCATCAATGTCAAGAAGGGCCAATTTCTGGCGCCCTGGGATATGAAGAACGTGCTTGCCAAGCTCAATGAGAGCGGCAATCCGAATGTACTCCTGTGCGAGCGCGGCGCGTCCTTCGGTTACAATACGCTGGTCTCCGACATGCGCTCCTTGCCGATCATGGCTTCGCTCGGCGCGCCGGTCGTGTTTGACGCCACCCACTCGGTGCAACAGCCGGGCGGGCAGGGTGGCTCCACGGGTGGACAGCGCGAATTCGTCGAGACTTTGGCACGCGCGGCGGTTGCCGTCGGCGTGGCCGGCCTCTTCATCGAAACCCATGAAGACCCGGACAATGCGCCTTCCGACGGCCCCAACATGGTGCATCTGAAGGACATGCCGAAACTGCTCGAAAAGCTTCTGGCTTTCGACGCCATCACCAAAGCCTGAGGGCTGGCCGTTGCGGCGGGCACCGTTTGTGCCAATCGATTTTAAATGGCGGGCGGGCCGTTTCCGCCGTCCGCCGTCATTGTAATTTCTTCGCCATCGTCTAAGACAGGCGACGGAAAATATCTGTTCCATTCCCAAGGGAGAGACCATGACTGCCATTACCGATATCATCGCGCGCGAAATTCTCGACAGCCGCGGCAACCCGACCGTTGAAGTCGATGTCTATCTCGAAGACGGCTCCATGGGCCGCGCCGCCGTTCCTTCGGGCGCCTCCACCGGCGCGCATGAGGCGGTTGAGCTGCGCGATGGCGGCAAGCGTTATCTCGGCAAGGGCGTGGAAAAGGCGGTCGAAGCCGTCAATACGGAAATCTTCGACGCCATCGGTGGTTTCGACGCCGAAAACCAGATCCAGATCGACCAGATGATGATCGCGCTTGACGGTACGCCGAACAAGTCGCGCATCGGCGCCAACGCCATCCTCGGCGTATCGCTTGCTGTTGCCAAGGCTGCCGCTGAAGCCTCCGGCCTGCCGCTTTACCGTTATGTCGGTGGCCCGAACGCGCATCTCCTGCCGGTTCCGATGATGAACATCATCAATGGCGGCGCGCATGCCGACAACCCGATCGACTTCCAGGAATTCATGATCCTGCCGGTTGGCGCGGACAATATCCGCGAAGCCGTGCGCATGGGTTCGGAAGTGTTCCATACGCTGAAAAAAGAACTGTCCGCACAGGGCCACAACACCAATGTCGGCGACGAGGGCGGTTTTGCACCGGGTCTCGAAAGCGCACCGGCTGCGCTCGATTTCATCATGAAGTCGATCGAAAAGGCTGGTTACCGTCCGGGTGAAGACATGTTCATCGGCCTCGACTGCGCCTCGACCGAATTCTTCAAGGACGGAAAATACGTTCTCGAAGGTGAAGGCCGCACGCTGGAGCCGGGCGCGATGGCTGAATATCTGGCCGAACTGGTCGCGAAATACCCGATCATCTCCGTCGAAGACGGCATGGCCGAAGACGACTGGGATGGCTGGAAGGCCCTGACCGATCTCGTCGGCAACAAGTGCCAGCTGGTGGGCGACGATCTCTTCGTCACCAACTCCGCACGTCTTCGCGACGGCATCAAGATGGGTGTCGCCAACTCCATCCTCGTCAAGGTCAACCAGATCGGTTCGCTTTCCGAGACGCTGGATGCGGTCGAAACCGCGCACAAGGCCGGTTACACCGCCGTCATGTCGCACCGCTCGGGCGAGACGGAAGATTCCACCATCGCCGATCTCGCCGTCGCCACCAATTGCGGTCAGATCAAAACCGGTTCGCTTGCCCGTTCCGACCGGCTCGCAAAGTACAACCAGCTCATCCGCATCGAGGAAATGCTGGGCCCGCAGGCCGCTTACGCCGGCCGTTCGATCCTGCGCGGTTAATTCGCGTCTGGGTTTGCGACGTGGCCCGCCGTCTGGCGGGTTGACGTTGGTGAAAGACGTGTCCACGCATGAGACGTCATCCTCGGGCCTGACCCGAGGATCCACCTTCCAAAAAGCTTATGGATCCTCGCCTCAAGGGCGAGGATGACGCAGTGGAGAGGAGAGCTCTCCTTGCAAACGCAGCCCGCCTTCCGGCGGGCTTTTTTGTGTCGATCTGCCGCCCGGAAATTAAGGTCAACGGATAGTTAAACAATCCGCATTAGTCTTGAGACTCACATTATGCGTTTTAAGGCTTCTCTCCGGCATGTGGACCAGACATCATAAAAAGAGACGATTCGGCCGTTTGATCGTTCCGGCCATCACGATCGCTTTTCTTTCCTATTTCGGGTATCATTCCATCCACGGCGACTTCGGCCTTCAGGCAACGGAGCGGCTGGAGCGGCAGCGTTTGGCGAGAACGGCGGAGCTTGCCAAGCTGACGCAGGCGCGTGTGGCGCTGGAGCGGCAGGTGGAATTATTGAGCGACGGCTCGCTGGAGCGCGACATGATCGACGAGATTTCTCGTTATCAGCTCAATATGTCCCGTACCGACGAAATCGTCATCATGAACACCTACTTCTAATTAACCGAAATCAAGTTAATTAATCATTTGTGATTTATTCACAGCACCTTAGCGTGAATATGTGCCATGCGTTTAAAGCATTGCTGCATGGCATTTTCTTGCATATGGTACGCGCCACTCTATCCATTCAAACGGCAACTCAGGGAGGGATGAATGGCGCCGCGAAAACCAGCGACCGTATCCGGCCGAAAGACAACGGCAAAGGCTGCAACCGAATTCACCGGTAAGAACAGCCCGGAATTTACGAAGGAAGAAGAGCTTCACGCCTATCGTGAAATGCTCCTTATCCGCCGTTTCGAAGAAAAGGCCGGCCAGCTTTACGGCATGGGCTTCATCGGCGGTTTCTGTCACCTCTACATCGGTCAGGAAGCCGTTGTTGTCGGCATGCAGATGTCGCAGAAGGAAGGCGATCAGGTCATCACCGCTTACCGTGACCACGGCCACATGCTGGCCTTGGGCATGAGCGCGCGTGGCGTCATGGCCGAGTTGACCGGTCGTAAGGGCGGCCTGTCGAAAGGCAAGGGCGGCTCAATGCATATGTTCTCCAAGGAGAAGCATTTCTATGGCGGCCACGGCATCGTCGGCGCGCAGGTTTCGCTTGGAACCGGTCTTGCCTTCGCCAACCGCTATCGCGGCAATGACAGCGTTTCCGTGACCTATTTCGGTGACGGCGCGGCCAACCAGGGCCAGGTCTACGAGAGCTTCAACATGGCTGCTCTCTGGAAGTTGCCGATCATCTATATCGTCGAAAACAACCGTTATGCCATGGGCACCTCGACCGCCCGCGCTACCGCCCAGTCGAATTACTCGCTGCGCGGCCAGTCCTTTGGCATTCCCGGCATTCAGGTGGATGGCATGGATGTGCGCGCCGTCAAGGCCGCCGCCGATCAGGCGCTGGAACATTGCCGTTCCGGCAAGGGTCCGATCATTCTGGAAATGCTGACCTACCGTTACCGCGGTCACTCCATGTCCGACCCGGCGAAATACCGTTCGAAGGACGAAGTGCAGAAGATGCGCTCCGAACATGACCCGATCGAGCAGGTCAAGGCACGCCTTGTTGAGCAGGGCTGGGCAAGCGAAGAAGAACTCAAGGCCATCGACAAGGATGTCCGTGATATCGTCGCCGACAGCGCCGACTTTGCCCAGAACGACCCAGAGCCGGATGCATCCGAGCTCTACACCGACATTCTGCTCTGATCGGGAAAGGGAAACCCATGCCAGTAGAAATTCTTATGCCCGCCCTTTCCCCGACCATGGAGGAAGGCACGCTTTCCAAATGGCTTAAAAAGGAAGGCGACAAGGTCACCTCCGGCGACGTGATTGCCGAGATCGAGACCGACAAGGCGACCATGGAAGTGGAAGCCGTGGATGAAGGCGTCATCGGCAAGCTGCTGATCGATGCCGGCACCGAAGGCGTCAAGGTCAACACGCCGATTGCCGTTCTCATTCAGGAAGGCGAAAGCGCTGCCGACATCTCTTCCGCCAAGAAGGAAGAGCCGAAGGCGGAAGCCGCAAATTCCGGTTCGGACGCCGCAGGCGGCAAGACCCGCGAAGCAACCGAAGAGCCGAGCGCTTCCAAGGAAGCCGCCAAGGTTCCGGCAGCACCCAAGATCGAAGTCGCTGCTGATCCGGATATCCCGGCCGGCACGGAAATGGTGATGACGACGGTGCGTGAAGCACTGCGCGACGCCATGGCCGAAGAAATGCGCGCCGACGAAAAAGTCTTCGTCATGGGTGAAGAAGTCGCCGAATACCAGGGCGCCTACAAGATCACTCAAGGGTTGTTGCAGGAATTCGGCGAACGCCGCGTCATCGACACCCCGATCACCGAGCACGGTTTTGCCGGTATCGGCGTCGGTGCGGCGATGACGGGCCTGAAGCCCATCGTCGAATTCATGACCTTCAACTTCGCCATGCAGGCGATCGACCAGATCGTCAACTCGGCGGCGAAGACGCTTTACATGTCGGGCGGCCAGATGGGTGCACCGATGGTGTTCCGCGGTCCTTCGGGTGCTGCTGCCCGCGTTGGCGCCCAGCATTCGCAATGTTACGCCGCATGGTACAGCAACATCCCCGGCCTCAAGGTCGTCATGCCTTACACGGCAGCTGACGCGAAGGGTCTTCTGAAGGCGGCTATCCGCGATCCGAACCCGGTCATCTTCCTTGAGAATGAAATTCTCTACGGCCAGAGCTTCGAAGTTCCGAAGCTTGACGATTTCGTGCTGCCGATCGGCAAGGCGCGCATTCACCGCAAGGGCAATGATGCGACCATCGTTTCCTTCGGTATCGGCATGACCTATGCGATCAAGGCGGTTGCTGAACTCGAAAAGCTCGGCATCGACGTCGAACTGATCGACCTGCGCACCATCCGCCCGATGGATCTGCCCACCGTCATCGAATCGGTCAAGAAGACCGGTCGTCTGGTCACGGTCGAGGAAGGTTTCCCGCAGTCATCGGTTGGTGACTTCATCTCCAACCAGGTCATGCGCGCCGCTTTCGATTATCTCGATGCGCCGATCCTGACGATTGCCGGCAAGGACGTTCCGATGCCTTACGCGGCAAACCTCGAAAAGCTGGCTCTGCCAAACGTCGATGAAGTCGTTCAGGCTGTCAAAACCGTCTGCTACAAGTAAGGGGAGATGATTTTGAGTAAAATTAAACAAATCCTCCCGGCAACGGAAAACTGGTATCGCGTTCTGGGTTCCAAAGGGGCTCCTCAGTTCGAGCGTGTCGTCTTTTGGGCGATCATCAATGACGGTGAAGGCGATGTGATTGCCGGTGTCCCGCGTGAGTATATCGGCGTTATCGGCGCGGTTAGCGAATGGCTGAGCGATGTCGCCGGATATATCGAAGTCTCGCAGTCGCAGCTGGATCGGCTGGCGGAGCATCCTGAAGAGTTGGAACAATATAATCTCGTTTGGGGGGACTAGTCATGCCTATCAACATCACCATGCCTGCCCTTTCTCCGACGATGGAAGAGGGCAATCTGGCCAAGTGGCTGGTCAAGGAAGGCGACAAGGTCGCACCCGGTGACGTGATTGCCGAGATCGAGACCGACAAGGCGACCATGGAAGTGGAAGCCGTCGATGAGGGTATCGTTGCCAAGCTCGTCGTTGCCGCTGGCACTGACGCGGTCAAGGTCAACGCCCTGATCGCCATCCTTGCTGCAGAAGGCGAAGATGTGGCCGAGGCGGCAAAGGGCGGCAATGCCGCTCCTGCTCCGTCTCAGGCCAAAGCCGAGGCACCGAAGGAAGAGAAGACCGAAGCTGCGCCAGTCAAGGCTGAGCAGGCGGCTGCACCTTCCGCACCGGCGCCGGTGGCAAAGTCCGGCGAGCGCGTTTTCGCTTCGCCGCTTGCCCGCCGTCTCGCCAAGGAAGCCGGTCTCGACCTCACAGCCGTCTCCGGTTCCGGCCCGCATGGCCGCATCGTCAAGACCGACGTGGAAAAGGCTGCCGCTTCCGGTGGTGCGAAGGCAGCTCCTGCCGCCGCAGCATCCGCAGGCGCACCGGCTCCGGCACTTGCCAAGGGCCCGTCCGAAGAAGCTGTTCTCAAGCTGTTCGAACCCGGCTCTTACGAGCTGGTGCCGCATGACGGCATGCGCAAGGTCATCGCCAAGCGTCTGGTCGAATCCAAGCAGACCGTTCCGCATTTCTACGTCTCGGTGGATTGCGAACTGGATACGCTTCTGGCGTTGCGCGCCCAGCTCAACGCCGCCGCTCCCGAAAAGGACGGCAAGCCGGCCTACAAGCTTTCGGTCAACGACATGGTCATCAAGGCGCTGGCTCTTTCGCTGCGTGACGTGCCGGATGCCAACGTCTCCTGGACGGAAAGCAACATGGTCAAGCACAAGCATTCGGATGTCGGCGTTGCCGTTTCCATTCCGGGTGGCCTGATCACGCCGATCATCCGCAAGGCGGAAGAGAAGTCGCTCTCCACCATCTCCAACGAGATGAAGGACTACGGCAAGCGTGCGAAAGAGCGCAAGCTGAAGCCCGAGGAGTATCAGGGCGGCACGACTGCCGTGTCCAACATGGGCATGATGGGCGTCAAAAGCTTCTCCGCCGTCATCAACCCGCCGCATGCCACCATTCTGGCGGTCGGCGCGGGCGAACAGCGCGCTGTTGTGAAGAACGGCGAGATCAAGATCGCCAATGTCATGACGGTCACGCTTTCCACCGACCACCGCTGCGTCGATGGCGCGCTCGGAGCCGAACTGATCGGCGCCTTCAAGCGCTACATCGAAAACCCGATGGGCATGCTGGTTTGATCGGAGAATAATATGGCGAAGTCGGTCCTCTGCTTTGGCGATTCCCTGACATGGGGACATGATGCGGAAAAGGGTGGCCGGCACAGCCATGGCGATCTTTGGCCGAGCGTCTTGCAAAAGGCGCTCGGACCTGATGTCCAGGTGATCCATGAAGGGCTGGGCGGCCGCACCACCGCCTATGACGACATGACTGCCGATTGCGACCGCAATGGCGCAAGGATTCTGCCGACGCTTCTGCACAGCCACGCGCCGCTCGATCTGGTCATCATCATGCTCGGCACCAACGACATGAAGCCGTCGATCCACGGATCGGCCATCGTTGCCATGAAGGGCGTCGAGCGGCTGGTGAAACTGGTCCGCAACCACGTATGGCAGGTGCCGGACTGGGATGCGCCGGATGTTCTGATCGTCGCGCCGCCGCAATTGTGCGAAACGGCCAACCCCGTGATGGGCGCGATCTTTCGTGATGCGATCGATGAATCGGCGATGCTCGCCCCGGTCTACCGGGATCTGGCCGACGAACTCGATTGCGGATTTTTCGATGCCGGGTCCGTTGCCCGCACGACGCCGGTGGACGGCGTTCATCTCGATGCTGAAAACACGCGGGCCATCGGGCGCGGGCTGGAGCCCGTCGTTCGCATGATGCTCGGACTTTGACAACAATTCTCGTTTCGGAACGGCATGCCGTGCCCGATAAGACAAGGTAGGAATCCTATGGCTCAATCTTATGACGTCATCATCATAGGCTCGGGACCGGGCGGCTATATCGCCGCAATCCGTGCAGCCCAGCTCGGCATGAAGGTTGCCGTCGTCGAGCGCGAGCACCTTGCCGGCATCTGCTCCAACTGGGGCTGCATTCCGACCAAGGCGCTGCTGCGCACCGCCGATGTCCTGCATACGGCTCAGCACGCCAAGGATTACGGCCTGACGCTCGAAGGCTCGATCAAGCCTGATGTCAAGGCGATTGTCGCCCGTTCGCGCGGCATTGCCGCTCGCATGAACAACGGCGTCGGTTTCCTGTTCAAGAAGAACAAGGTCGACATCATCTGGGGCGAAGCCAAGATCACCAAGCCGGGCGAAATCGTCGTCGGCAAGTCCACCAAGCCGGTGGTTCAGCCGCAGGGTCCCGTGCCGAAGAACACGCTGGGTGAGGGCACTTACACTGCCAAGCACATCATCGTCGCCACCGGCGCCCGTCCGCGCGCGCTTCCCGGCATTGAGCCGGATGGCAAGATGATCTGGACCTATTTCGAGGCGATGAAGCCGGAAGAACTGCCGAAGTCCCTGCTCGTCATGGGTTCGGGCGCCATCGGCATCGAGTTTGCCAGCTTCTACCGCACCATGGGTGTTGACGTTACCGTCGTCGAGATCATGAGCCAGGTGATGCCGGTCGAAGATGCGGAAATTTCCGCCTTCGCCAAGAAGCAGCTGGAAAAGCAGGGCATCAAGTTCCATCTGGAGACCAAGGTCTCCAAGGTCGAGAAGGCTGCGAATTCCGTCACCGCGACGCTGGAGAAGAAGGACGGCTCGTCCGAGAAGATCACCGCTGACCGGATGATTTCGGCCGTCGGCGTTGTCGCCAATATCGAAGGCATCGGCCTTGAGGCTGTCGGCGTGAAGACCGATCGCGGTTTCATCGTCATCGACGGTTACGGCAAGACCAACGTGCCTGGCGTTTACGCCATCGGTGACGTCGCCGGTCCGCCGCTGCTCGCCCACAAGGCCGAGCATGAGGCCGTGATCTGCGTCGAGAAGATTGCCGGTCTGCCGAATGTTCACCCGACTGACAAGGCCAAGATCCCCGGCTGCACCTATTGCAACCCGCAGGTCGCCTCGGTCGGTCTCACCGAAGCCAAGGCGAAGGAACTGGGCCGCGATATCCGCGTCGGCCGTTTCTCCTTTGCCGCCAACGGCAAGGCCGTGGCGCTCGGCGAAGATCAGGGCATGGTCAAGACCATCTTCGACAAGAAGACCGGCGAACTGATCGGCGCGCATATGGTTGGTGCGGAAGTGACCGAGCTTATTCAGGGCTTTGTCGTCGCCATGAACCTCGAGACCACCGAAGAAGAACTGATGCACACGATCTTCCCGCATCCGACCATTTCCGAGTCGATGAAGGAAAGCGTGCTCGACGCCTACGGACGTGTGCTGAACGCATGATAGCCCCGTGATACCCGGCATTGTCTAACCATGCCGGGTGTCCCATATGTCTCAACGCAGGTTCTTTAAGGGAGTGCGGGAATGGAAAATATCGGCTGGATTGCGGCAATCATCATCGGCGGCCTTGCCGGCTGGCTTGCCGGAAAACTCATGGATATGCGTTTCGGCATCTTCATGAACATCGTTCTCGGCATTGTCGGTTCGGTCGTTGCTGTTGCCGTGCTTCGCACCTTCGATGTCTTCGTTCAGGACAGCAGGCTCGGTTATTTCGTGACGTCTTTCGTCGGCGCCAGCCTGTTGTTGTTTATCGCGAAGCTGGTCAGGCGCTGACAAGGCTGGTGTCCGGAAAGGGGCTTACGCTTTTTCTGGAATTGTTCTAAAGCATCGCGTCAATAAATGTGATGATCGCGGCAAGCGATAGAAGCAGGTTTCTTATGGTCACTATTCTCGACAGGACTTCGTCCGAAGAAAAGCGTATCCGCCACCCGGAAAAGGCGCATCGGCCCGACACCGAGGTCATGCGCAAGCCGGAATGGATTCGCGTCAAGGCGCCGACGTCCAAGGGCTATCACGAGACGCGTGAACTGGTGCGCAGCCACAAGCTGGTAACCGTGTGCGAGGAAGCCGGCTGTCCGAATATCGGCGAATGCTGGGAGAAGAAACACGCGACCTTCATGATCATGGGCGAGATTTGCACCCGTGCCTGTGCCTTCTGCAATGTCGCGACTGGCAAGCCCAATCCGCTCGATATGGATGAACCGGAAAACGTTGCGAAGGCCGTCAAGCAGATGGGCCTCTCCCACGTCGTCATCACTTCGGTTGACCGTGACGACCTCGCCGATGGCGGTGCGGAGCATTTCGAGAAGGTGATCTGGGCGATCCGTGTTGCGTCTCCCAACACAACCATTGAAATCCTGACCCCCGACTTCCTGAAGAAGCCCGGCGCGCTTGAACGCGTCGTTGCGGCGAAGCCCGATGTCTTCAACCACAATATGGAAACCGTTCCGGGCAATTACCTCACGGTCCGCCCCGGCGCGCGTTATTTCCATTCCGTGCGTCTGTTGCAGCGCGTCAAGGAACTGGACCCCACCATGTTCACCAAATCAGGCATCATGGTCGGCCTTGGTGAAGAGCGTAACGAAGTGCTGCAGTTGATGGACGATCTGCGCAGCGCCGACGTGGACTTCCTGACCATCGGCCAATATCTGCAGCCAACCCGCAAGCACCACAAGGTTGAGGCCTTCGTCACGCCGGAGGAATTCAAGTCCTACGAGACTGTCGCCTATGCCAAGGGCTTCCTGATGGTCTCCTCCAGCCCGCTGACCCGCTCTTCGCACCATGCCGGCGACGATTTCGAGCGCCTGCGCGCAGCCCGCGAGAAGAAGCTTCTGGCTGCTGCTGAGTAAGTGCTGATTGGGATGCTCGGATTACGCCCACACGGCGCAATCTCTCTCCTACGTCATCCTCGCCCTTGAGGCGAGGATCCATAAGCGCAGAAGACGTGGATCCTCGGGTCTAGCCCGAGGATGACGTCGAATGTGAGGTGAGGTTTGTTGTGAAGCCTCAACCTGATTTGCGGCTTTCACCTGAACTCAGGCTGCAGCCTTTTCCGGCCGATGCGCCCGCATGCACAGGATGACGCTCAGTACCACCGAGCAGATCGCCACGATCTCTATGAGCGTCGGGCCGCGCCCCTCCCAGATGAAACCGTAGAGCAGCGCAAAAAGCGTTTCGAACAGGATCATTTGCCCAACCATGGTGAGTGGCAGAAGGCGGCTCATGCGGTTCCAGAGGGCGTTGCCGAGAATGGACGCGGTGAAACCGAGGCCGGCGGCGATGGCCGCGAAGTGCAGCCAGTCCCCAGAACTATGGCTTTCCCCGCCAAAGGCAAAGGCCGGGATGGCGAGCGCCAGCGCAAGCCCGCCCGTCACCACGCCCGTCATCATGTTCCAGTCATCGGCGCTGACATCGTGAAGGCGTGTCAGCCAGCGGGCATTGCCGACCGCAAAGGCCGTCCACGAAGCGAGCGCGCCAAGTGCACAGGCAAGTCCTATGAGACGCGAGACATCCAGCCCCGCATCGCTTTCCGTCAACGACTGCCAGGAAATGCCAACAATACCGATGGCGCCGAAGGCGAGCGACGGCCACAGTCGCCTGAGCGACACCGCGCCATGATCGCGACTGCCGATGATAGTAACGGCGACGGGTAGGAAACCGATGATAATGGATGTGAAGGCAACGCCGCTCAGTTTAACCGCCGTCGATATGAAGACATAATAGGCGATGTTGCCGATCATGCTCAGCCAGCCGAGTGCAATCCACTCCTGCGCACCGAAATGGGCAGACACCTTTTTCAGGCGCGGTCCGATGATGATGAGCGAGATCAGCCCGTAGGTCAGGTAACGGGCCGTCGACAATTGCAGGGCGGAAAAATCCGGCACGAGTTTAGGGGCGAGAAAGATCGCTCCCCAGAGCGCGCCCGCCAGCATGCCGTAAAAAACACCAAGGCTTGTCTTGTTCATGTCATGTCACATCCGCATTCACGATTGCCCGCGATGTGCCACAGCCCTTTGCGGCTGTCTTGACAAAAACTCCTGAGCGAAAATGTCGGGCGGTTTCAGTGAACCCCGAAAGCCCGGCGATAGGCGGCGGGCGTTTGGCCCATCGCGTTGCGCATGGCGCGCGTCAACGCCGTCTGGTCGGAAAAGCCGGCCTGCAAGGCGATTTCGGCAATCGGCAGGGTGGATTGGCGCAGCAGTGTGCAGACCTTGTCCAAACGCAGCTCCGCAAGCCAACGGTGAGGGGAGAGGCCGAATTCTTCGAGAAACAGCGCATGCAGGCGGCTGTCGCTGATCGCGGTACAGGATGCGAGCGTCTCGATGGTCCAGGGGAAAAACGGTTCCGCCCTGACGATTGCGCCAAGCGCGCGCAGGCGGCGGCGGGGATCGGTTCTTTCGCTTGCAAGGCTGTCGACCAGCAGCGGCGCCCAAAGGCCGGCAATGTCATCGCGTGGTCCGTCCGTCCCGATGACGCCCCGCATATAGGCGATCAACTGGCGTGTATCCTGCGCGATATCGAGAAACGGCGTGCGTACGAATCTCTCCAGCACCTGTTCGGGAACAGCAGTTTCGTCGATATCGACCACCAGCGACCGGTTGATCGTTGTCGCTTCCTGGGTATGCGGTGCGTCGCGATGGATGAAGACCGCGCGCCCGGTGGATAATTCGTCTTGCCGCCCCGCGACATCGATCCGCAGACGCCCCGAGACCGGAAGAACGATCTGCACGAAGCTGTGCCGTTCCTTCGGTCTTTCCTGCGTATAGGTTCTGATATCGGCGGATGCGGCTATCATGAGATTGTCATTTCCATCGTGCAAAGAAACGGCCGCCTCGAAAAGCGGCCGGTTTCAGTCCTTGATTATGACATCGTCTTGAAGATTGGGCCAGCCGGCTTTATCGATCAGCATTGCTGGCCGGCGTCTAACATTCTTCCTTGGCGGTCGATTCGCCGCGTTTGCGCTTGCGCAGAACCGGCTTGTTCTCTCTCGCCTCGCATTTCGCAACGTCGATGAGATAGGCAAGCATCGGCATGCTGTTCATCGATGCGAGTTGCTTGGCGGATTCGAGAAGGTTGATGATGTTGGAAAAATCGTCCATCGGCTCACTCAGTGGCTCAAAGCGGTTATGTATCGGGTGTGAACCCAGAGATGAATACGCGGGGTGAAATTGGGAGCTACCGGCGCGTTTGCATCCAATGGGTGTAATATTAGTGGCAAATAAATAGCAATCCCTGTGAGGGGGTTGCAATAGTTAAATTTCCGTAATGGTCATACGCAACAACAATATCGCTTCAGGGCGGATATCCGCGCGGCAGGACAATATTCCAACGGTCATGACGAGGTTTACGCTATGCCGCACTATCTTGATAGAGCCGAAGATGCAGCAAATATCATTGCCGTGGCGCAACGCATCATGGTCGTCGGCTGTTCGGGTGGCGGCAAGTCGACACTGTCGCAAAAGCTCGCAGCCGCTTTCGGGCTTCGTTACATTTCCATGGATCGCGAGGTTTTCTGGTTGCCCGGCTGGCAGGCGCGCCCGCGCGAAGAGCAGCGGCAGAGGATCGCCGCCATCATCACTGAGGAGAAATGGCTGATGGACGGCAGCAATCCGTCGTCTTTCGACATGCGCCTGCCGAGAACGGATATCGTTCTTTGGGTGCGCATGCCGCGCTGGCTTTGCCTGTGGGGCGCCATCAGCCGGATCATCAAGGGTTATGGCAAGGCGCGGCCTGAAATGGCGGTGGGTTGCCCCGAAAGAATGGACCTCGATTTCCTGCGTTATATCTGGAATTTCGAACGCCGCCACGCGCCGATCTTCGAGCAGAATTTCAAGATTTATGGCCCCAACGTGCCGGTATTCCAGCTAAAAAGCCGAAAACAGCTGCGCCGCCTTCTTGATCTTCTTGTTATCGAGGATTAACTGCCGCTCATGCCACAGTTCGAAACGCATCGCCTTGTAAAACACTCGCCCGACCGCATGTACGACCTCGTCGCCGATGTGGAGAAGTATCCGCAGTTTTTGCCTCTTTGCGAAGCGCTGGTCATCCGTTCGCGCAAGGAGAGGGACGGCAAGGTGCTGCTTGTGGCGGATATGACGGTGGGCTACAAGGCCATCCGCGAGACCTTCACCACGCAGGTGTTGCTGAACCCGGCCGAGCGCGCCATCGACGTCAAGTACATCGACGGACCGTTCAAGTTTCTCGACAATCGCTGGCGTTTCGAGGCTGCCGAAGGTGGCGGCTCGGCCGTTCATTTCTTCATCGATTACGAGTTCAAGAACCGTCTGCTGGGTGCGGTCATGGGGTCGATGTTCGACCGGGCCTTCCGCATGTTTGCGGAAGCTTTCGAGACCCGCGCCGATAAAATTTACACGGACCCGGCCTGATCGAGGGCAATCAGCATCTCAAGCGCGGTTCTTACGGTCGCTAGACGGATTTCGGTACGGCCGATTTCGCCGTAACGCATTTCATGATGCAGGATTTTGCCGCTGCGCGCCATGGCGGCCAGATGCACCAGCCCCACCGGTTTATCAGTCGAACCGCCACCCGGACCGGCAATGCCGGTCACGGCTACGGCAAAATCAGCACGCGAACGGAACAGGGCGCCATGCGCCATCTGCAACGCCGTCTGCCGGGATACCGCGCCGAAGCTTGCCAGCGTTTCAACGCCAACACCCAGCATGTCCATCTTGGCTTCATTGGTATAGGTGACAAAACCGCGATCGACGACGGCGGAGGAGCCGGCGATTTCCGTCAGCGCGCCCGCGATCAGGCCGCCGGTGCAGCTTTCCGCGGTCGAGACCATGAAGCCTTTGGCGGTAAAACCGGAAACAATCCGCCGCGCCAGCTCTTCTATGTCAGCGCGAAACAGGCTCATAGTGGCCGGCCCTTGTAGACGACGGTAGCGGTGGCGATCGCTGCGATGCCTTCCCGGCGACCGACGAAACCGATCGTCTCGTTGGTGGTCGCCTTGACGGAGCAGCGCTCAAGCGCAATGCCGAGTATCTCCGCGAGCTTCTCGCGCATGGCCTGCCGGTGCGGACCGATGCGCGGCGCTTCGGCAATCAGCGAAACATCGGCATTCATGATCGTGCCGCCATTGTCGCGGACTACTTTGGCTGCGTGTTCGAGAAAGATGCGCGAGGCGGCACCTTTCCATTGCGGATCGGAAGGCGGGAAGTGATCGCCGATGTCGCCAGCACCACAGGTGGCAAGCAGCGCATCCGTCAGCGCATGCAGCGCCACATCGGCATCCGAATGGCCTTTCAGCCTCTGGTCGTGTTCGATGAAGATGCCGCACAGCGTAACGCCGTCTCCGGCCGCCAGCTGGTGCACGTCGTAACCATTACCGGTGCGCACGTCAGGCATTGCATGAGAGAGCTTTTCATCGGCCATGGCGATATCTCGCTTCAGAGTGAGTTTCACATTGTCGACCGAGCCTTCGGTCAGCGTTACCGGCAGGCCTGCCCATTCGGCAATCGATGCATCGTCGGTAAAATCGGTTTTTCCGGATTCGGCAGCGGTGCGGTGCGCGGCGAGGATTTCGCCATAACCGAAACTCTGTGGTGTCTGCGCCGCATAAAGCCCCTGTCTGGAAACGGTCTCCACGACAGAATCGCCCGCGCCGCGCTTCAATGTGTCGGTGACGGGCAGGGCAGGCAGAACGCCGACAGCGCCCGCCCGATGCAGCGTCACGATGCGCTCCAGCATGTCCGCGGCGACGAAAGGCCGCACGGCGTCATGGATCATCACATGCGTCAGGTCTTGCGAGGCAAACGCTTCCAACCCGGCCAACACCGATTGCTGGCGTGTCGCACCGCCCGTAACGGTGACGATCCGCTCACCGGCATTCAGCCGTTCGAGGATCGGCGACAGCAGTGCCGTATCGTCGGCATGGATGACGACCACGATCGGGGAGGCATCGCCCCAGCCAAGAAAGGTCGACAGCGTATGCTCGATCACGGCCTTGCCGCCGATCGGGCGATATTGTTTCGGCCCTTCCTCGGGGGAGCCAGCTCTTTCTCCGCGTCCTGCGGCGACGATGACGATGCCGAGTTTCATAGTACTTTCCTGCATTGGTCTTATGCTTTGCACGCAACCCTCAATGGTTGACAGTCCTGCTCTAGCGTTTCAAAACCCGGATGGCCAGCCCGATAAGACGCGGTATCTGCCCTGCATGCTGCAGGATCGGTGGCCCTTGCTCATTCGAACCTGCACAAATTGCTGTCGACAGCAAAAGAGGCAGGCAGGCGCTTAGCAAATAAAAGATGCAACCCACTAAAAGTGCTTGGCAAGCGCGCAAACACTGTCTAAAAATAATGCATATAACCCTTCTGCACGAAAGATCATCAGTTGCCCCCTCCGGAGTTGTCAGAACCGTTTAGCATCGGCTCAGTTACGATCCGTAATCGCGCGGTGCTGGCGCCCATGTCGGGCGTGACGGATTTGCCGTTCCGGCAGCTCGCCTGGCGTTATGGCGCTGGCCTCGTTGTTACTGAAATGGTGGCAAGCCGCGAACTCGTCGCCAACCGCGGCGAGTCCTGGGCGCGGCTGAAAAACGCCGGCATGGTTCCGCATATGGTGCAGCTTGCCGGACGCGAAGCGCATTTCATGGCCGAGGCGGCGAAGATCGCGGCCGATAATGGCGCGGGGATCATCGATATCAACATGGGCTGTCCCGCCAAGAAGGTGACGGGCGGGTATTCCGGTTCTGCACTGATGCGCGATCCCGATCATGCCCTGTCGCTGATCGAGGCGACGGTCGGTGCGGTCGATGTGCCCGTAACGCTGAAGATGCGGCTTGGCTGGGACGAAAACACCATCAATGCGCCCGAGATTGCTCGCCGCGCCGAAGCGGCTGGCGTCCAACTCATCACCATTCACGGCCGCACCCGCATGCAGTTTTACGAGGGGCGTGCGGACTGGGACGCAATTCGCGCCGTGCGGGACGTGATTTCCGTTCCGCTGATCGCCAATGGCGATGTCGAGACCGCCGCGGATGCGCGTGAAATCCTGCACCGTTCCGGCGCGGACGCCGTCATGGTCGGTCGCGGCGCGCAGGGCCAGCCATGGCTACCGGCGGTGCTGGCGGGGCATGCCGCGCCGCAACGCGACGAGATCGCCGACATCGCTGTCGAACATTACGACATGATGCTGGAGTTTTATGGAAGGGAAGCCGGTCTTCGGCATGCCCGCAAACATCTGGGCTGGTATCTCGACCGTTTCGCGCCGGAGATCGCCACACCCGACAAGGCTCAAATCATGACATCGCGCGATACGGGGGAGGTGGCGGATCTGCTGCGCTCCGCCCTTTGCAAAAATGCGGGCGAAGCCGCAAGGAAGGCCGCATGAGCGCTGATAAACATAGCCCGGCAGACGCGAACCCGCTTGCCATGGCGGTTCTCAATGCGGTGCAGAACCCCGTCATTCTCGTGGATGCCGAAGGTTTCATCGCGTTTGCCAATTGGGAAGCCGAAGCCTTTTTCGGGGCGAGCGCCTCCCATCTCGCCCGCTACCGCGTCTCCACCTTCATTCCCTTCGGCAGCCCGCTGCTTGCGCTCATTGATCAGGTGCGGGAACGCCGCGCGCCGGTGAATGAATATCGGGTCGATCTGAGCTCGCCGCGGCTTGGACAGGACAAGCTGGTCGATCTTTATGTTGCGCCGGTTGTAAGCGAAGCGGGATCGGTGGTCGTCGTCTTCCAGGAAAGGTCAATGGCCGACAAGATCGACCGGCAATTGACCCATCGGGCGGCTGCGCGCTCCGTCACCGGCCTTGCCTCCATGCTGGCGCATGAGATCAAGAACCCGCTTTCGGGCATTCGCGGTGCGGCCCAGCTTCTGGAGATGTCGGTCCCGGACGAGGACCGCGCCTTGACCCGACTGATCTGCGACGAGACCGACCGCATCGTCTCGCTGGTCGACCGTATGGAAGTGTTTTCTGATGAGCGGCCGGTGGACCGCGTGCCGGTCAACATCCATTCGGTGCTCGACCATGTGAAGGCCATCGCCAAGGCAGGGTTCGCCCGCAATATCAAGATCTCTGAAAATTACGATCCGTCGCTGCCGGCGGTCTATGCCAATCGTGACCAGCTGGTGCAGGTCTTTCTCAATCTGGTGAAGAATGCGGCGGAAGCCGTCGGTAACCAGCCGGAGGGTGAGATCCTGCTGACCACTGCCTATCGGCCCGGCATGCGCATGTCGGTGGCCGGTAGCCGGGAGCGCATTTCGCTGCCGCTCGAATTCTGCGTGCACGACAACGGGCCGGGGGTTCCGGCCGATCTTTTGCCGCATCTCTTCGACCCCTTCATCACCACCAAGACGAATGGTTCGGGCCTGGGCTTGGCACTTGTCGCCAAACTCATCGGCGCCCATGGCGGCATTGTCGAATGCGACAGCCAGAACCATCGCACGACTTTCCGCGTATTGATGCCCGTCTCGCCGGAAGTGGCGCTGGACGACCGCATTTTGCCGAACACGACAGGAAATGACCTATGACAGCTACTATCCTCGTCGCCGATGATGATGCCGCGATCCGCACGGTGCTCAACCAGGCGCTCAGCCGTGCCGGTTACGACGTGCGCATTACGTCCAATGCCGCAACGCTCTGGCGCTGGGTTTCTGCCGGCGAGGGCGATCTGGTCGTGACAGATGTCGTGATGCCGGATGAAAACGCCTTCGATCTTCTGCCGCGCATCAAGAAGGCCCGTCCGGACCTGCCGGTTCTGGTGATGAGCGCCCAGAACACCTTCATGACGGCAATCAAGGCCTCGGAGAAGGGCGCCTACGACTACCTGCCCAAGCCCTTCGACCTGACGGAGCTGATCGCCATCATCGGCCGCGCTTTGTCGGAACCGAAGCGCAAGCCCGCCAAGCTGGATGACGACATGCAGGATGGCATGCCGCTCGTTGGCCGCTCGGCGGCGATGCAGGAAATCTACCGCGTTCTCGCCCGCCTGATGCAGACCGACCTGACGCTGATGATCACCGGCGAATCCGGCACCGGCAAGGAGCTGGTGGCGCGCGCGCTGCATGATTACGGCAAGCGCCGCAACGGTCCCTTCGTCGCCATCAACATGGCGGCAATCCCGCGTGACCTGATCGAATCCGAACTGTTCGGCCATGAGAAGGGCGCTTTCACCGGCGCGCAGAACCGCTCGACCGGCCGTTTTGAACAGGCCGAAGGTGGTACGCTGTTCCTCGATGAAATCGGCGATATGCCGATGGACGCCCAGACACGTCTGCTGCGCGTGTTGCAGCAGGGTGAATATACGACGGTCGGTGGGCGCACGCCGATCCGGACCGATGTCCGCATCGTTGCCGCCACCAACAAGGACCTGAAACAGTCGATCAATCAGGGCCTCTTCCGCGAGGACCTCTATTACCGCCTCAACGTCGTGCCGCTTCGGCTGCCGCCGCTGCGCGACCGTGCCGAGGATATTCCCGATCTGGTGCGCCATTTCATCCAGCAGGGTGAAAAGGAAGGCCTGGAAGGCAAGCGTTTCGAGACCGAGGCGCTGGAAGTCATGAAGGCCTATGCCTGGCCGGGCAACGTGCGCGAGCTGGAAAACCTGATCCGCCGCCTGATGGCGCTTTATCCGCAGGAAGTCATCACCCGCGAAATCATCGAGCAGGAATTGCAGTCGGATGTTTCAGACAGCCCGCTCGACAAGATGGCGGTTCGCACCGGCTCGCTGACCATTTCGCAGGCGGTCGAGGAGAACATGCGGGACTATTTCGCAAGTTTCGGCGAAGGCCTGCCTCCTCCAGGTCTTTATGATCGCGTGCTGCGTGAACTGGAATATCCGCTGATTCTCGCCGCGCTAACGGCGACACGCGGTAACCAGATCAAGGCCGCCGATCTTCTCGGATTGAACCGCAATACGCTGCGCAAGAAGATCCGCGAGCTTGGCGTTTCCGTCTATCGCAGTTCCCGCCCCAGCTGAGAATGTTGACAAGGCTGCAGTTGTCGTTGCATTTTCGCCACATTGTGTTGCTTGGAAAACACTAGGATGGAGAGAGATTCGCCGGCACGAGGCGGATTTACCCATTTTCGCAAATGTGGTGCTGGCTAGCCAGCGATTGGGAGAAATGCATGCGGAAACCCGCCGCCGAAAAAGCCGTTGCCGAAGACGCAGCGGGAATGGTGGTAGCCGATCGCAGGATGTCTTTCGCTCTGCCGGGGCTGGTGCTTGCCGGCGTCGCCCTCATTTGCGCCATCCTCACCCTCTTCGTGCTTCTGGGCGTGACGCCGATTGCGCCGACATCGAATGTCGTCATCGCCTCTGTTGTTATCAACTCGATCTTCGTGATCGGACTGATGTTCCTCATCGGCCGGGAAATCAACCGCCTGCTGAAGGCGCGCAAAAAGGGCAGGGCAGCTGCTCGCCTGCACGTCCGTATCGTTGTGCTGTTTTCCATCGTGGCGATCACGCCGGCCGTTCTCGTCGCCATCTTCGCCAGTCTGACGCTGAATGTCGGTCTCGATCGCTGGTTCTCCCTCCGCACCCAGTCGATCGTCGATTCCTCTAGCAATATCGCCCAGGCCTATATGATGGAGAATGCCGGTTATCTTCAGGGCCAGACCCTGTCGATGGCAACCGACCTCGACCGCAACCGCGCACTGTTCTATCTCGACCGCACCGGCTTCGTTGATCTGATGACCCGTCAGGCCAAGGGCCGCGGCCTTCTTGGCGCATTTCTGGTGCAGGAGGACGGCGACGCGGTCGCGCAGGCCGATATCAAGACGGAAAAGCCGCTTCCCGCCATTCCGCACGATGCGCTCGAAAAGGCTGCTGCCGGTCAGCCGACCCTTATTCCGCCTGGTATCACCAATCTCGTCGGCGCCATCATCAAGCTTGAGGGCATCAACGGTACCTTCCTTTACACCGTACGCGCTGTCGATCCCAAGGTGATGGGCGCGATGCGGCTGATGGAAGAGAACCGCGCCGAATACAAGGCGATGGAGGCCGGTCGCGCACCGTTGCAGATCGCCTTTGCGATCCTCTATCTCGGTTTCGCGCTGATCGTTCTTCTGGCAGCGATCTGGACGGCGATTGCTGTCGCCGACCGTATCGTGCGCCCGATCCGTCTTCTCATCAGCGCCGCAGACAGTGTTGCTACCGGCAACATGCATGTGCTGGTTCCCGTTCGCGCCGTTGATGGCGACGTCGGGCGTCTGTCGCGCACCTTCAACAAGATGGTCTCGGAACTGCGCAGCCAGCAGGAACAGATCATTGAGGCGAAGGACGATATCGACGATCGCCGCCGCTTCATCGAGGCGGTGCTGTCGGGCGTTACCGCCGCCGTCATCGGTGTTGACGAGAACCGCAAGATCACCATCGTCAACCCCTCGGGCGAAGAGTTCCTGGCGCAGACCTCCGAGCAGCTTATCGGCGCGGAACTGTCGGAGATTGCGCCGGAGATCGAAGAGGTCGTGACCGAGGCCAACACCTGGTCGCGAGGCAACTTCCGCAAGCAGATCAACATCATGCGGCGCGGCAAGGAACGTACCCTCAATGTGCAGGTGACGCGCGAGGACGCCCGCGACAGCCGCGACAGCTACGTCATCACGCTCGACGACATCACCGATCTCGTCATCGCCCAGCGCTCGACAGCGTGGTCCGACGTCGCGCGGCGCATCGCCCACGAGATCAAGAACCCGCTGACGCCGATCCAGCTTTCCGCCGAGCGCATCAAGCGCCGTTTCGGCAAGCAGATCGATGAAAGCGACCGCGCCATTTTCGACCAGTGTACGGACACCATCGTCCGGCAGGTCGGAGACATCGGCCGCATGGTGGACGAGTTCTCGGCCTTTGCGCGCATGCCGAAGCCGACCAAGGAAAAGTCGGACCTGCGTTCGATTTTGAAGGACGCAGCATTCCTGCGCGAAATCAGCGCGGCCGATACGAAATTTACGACGGAGTTGGGCGACATTCCGCTGGAGGGCATGTTCGATGCCCGCATGCTGGGACAGGCGTTCGGCAATCTCATCAAGAATGCGACGGAAGCGATCGAGGCGGTGGAAGGCGAAAAACGGCCGGGTAAAATCCTGGTGCGTGCATCCTTCGATGAAGCCAACTCCCGTTTCGTGGCTGACATCATCGACAATGGCCGCGGCCTGCCCGTCGAGAACCGTCACCGCATTCTCGAACCCTATATGACGATGCGGGACAAGGGCACGGGCCTCGGCCTCGCCATCGTCAAGAAGATCATTGAAGAGCATGGCGGATATCTGGAACTCCACGATGCCCCGCCGGAGTTCGACCATGGCCACGGCGCCATGATCAGAGTGCTGCTGCCCTATATCGAGGCGGTCGGCGGCAAAAATAACAAGGAAGCAGCATATGGCGTCTGATATTCTGGTCGTGGATGACGAAGCGGATATTCGCGAAATCGTGGCGGGTATTCTTTCCGACGAGGGCCACGAGACGCGTATGGCGTTCGACAGCGACAGCGCGCTGGCCGCCATTTCGGAACGCGTGCCGCGCCTGATCTTTCTCGACATCTGGATGCAGGGGTCGAAACTCGACGGTCTGGCGCTGCTGGACGAGATCAAAAGCCGCCACCCCGATATTCCTGTTGTCATGATTTCCGGTCACGGCAACATCGAAACCGCCGTCAACGCCATCAAGCGCGGTGCGTTCGATTTCATCGAAAAGCCGTTCAAGGCGGACCGCCTTATCCTGATAGCCGAACGGGCGCTGGAAAACTCCAAGCTGAAGCGCGAGGTTCAGGAACTCAAGAAGCGCACCGGCGATGCGGTTGAACTCGTCGGCGCGTCGCTTGCTGTTTCGCAGCTTCGCCAGACCATTGACCGGGTAGCGCCGACCAACAGCCGCATCATGATCCTCGGCCCCTCCGGTTCCGGCAAGGAACTGGTGGCGCGCATGGTGCACAAGAAATCCTCGCGCGCTACAGGACCTTTCGTGGCACTGAATGCCGCGACGATTACGCCCGACCGCATGGAAATTGCGCTGTTCGGCACGGAAGGCCTGCCCGGACAGCCCCGCAAGGTGGGAGCTCTGGAAGAGGCGCATCGCGGTGTTCTTTATCTTGACGAAGTCGGCGAAATGCCACGCGAAACGCAGAACAAGATCCTGCGCGTGCTGGTCGACCAGCAATTCGAGCGCGTTGGCGGCGGCAAGCGGGTGAAGGTGGATGTGCGCATCATTTCCTCGACCGCCCATCACCTCGAAAGCCTGATCGCCGAAGGCCAGTTCCGCGAAGATCTCTACCATCGCCTCGCCGTGGTACCGGTGAAGGTACCGGCGCTGTCCGAGCGGCGTGAGGATATTCCTTTCCTCGTCGACATGTTCATGCGGCAGATTTCCGAACAAGCCGGCATCCGTCCGCGCAAGATCGGCGATGACGCCATGGCCGTTCTCCAGACGCATGACTGGCCGGGCAACATCCGCCAGCTTCGCAACAATATCGAGCGGCTGATGATTCTGGCGCGCCCTGAGGGCGGCGAAGCGCCGATCTCGGCCGACATGCTGCCGGCGGATATCGGCGACATGTTGCCGAAGATTTCGGCGCAAGGTGATCAGCACATTATGACCCTGCCGCTGCGTGAGGCGCGTGAAATGTTCGAGCGGGACTATCTGGTCGCCCAGATCAACCGCTTCGGCGGCAATATTTCGCGAACGGCGGAATTTGTCGGCATGGAAAGATCGGCACTGCATCGCAAACTGAAATCTCTCGGCGTATAAGAGACGAAGGCCAAGTCGCCGTAATCGATTATTCCGTCAGAGAGACAGTATGAAAGTTATCATTTGCGGCGCAGGGCAGGTGGGTTACGGCATCGCAGAGCAATTGTCGCGTGAGGATAACGAGGTATCGGTGATCGATACCGCCGCGTCGCTCATTGCCGCCATCACCGAGACACTGGATGTGCGCGGTTATGTCGGCCACGGCGCCCATCCAGACATGCTGGCGAAGGCAGGCGCCGATCAGGCCGACATGATCATCGCCGTGACCTTGCATGATGAGATCAACATCGTCGCCTGCGAGGTGGCGCATGCACTGTTCAGCGTACCGACCAAGATCGCCCGTATCCGTGACCAGAGCTATCTGAAGCCGGAATATGCCGATCTCTTCAGCCGAGAAAACATGTCGATCGACGTGACGATTTCGCCGGAAGTCGAAGTCGGCAAGATGGTGCTCAGGCGCATCGCCTTTCCGGGTGCCACCGATGTCGTGCGTTTCGCCGACGATACGATCTTCATGCTGGCGATCGAATGTATGGAGGACTGCCCGGTCATCAACACGCCGCTGCAGCAGCTCTCCAACCTCTTTCCGGACCTCATCGCGACGGTGGTGGGCGTCTACCGGAACGGCGTCCTCAAGGTCACGCATTCCTCCGAACAGTTGCGGGCGGGGGACCTTGCCTATGTGATCTGTCAGCGCCAGCATGCCCGCCGTACCCTCAGCCTCTTCGGCCACGAGGAACAGGAGGCGCAGCGTATCGTGATCGCGGGTGCCGGTAATATCGGCCACTTCGTCGCGCACAAGATCGAGGAGATGCAGCCGAAAACGCGGGTGAAGATCATCGAGGCGGATCGGGACAGGGCTGTTGCCGCATCCGAGCAGCTCAGCAACACCATCGTCATGCACGGTTCGGCGCTGGACCAGAAGATTCTGATGCAGGCCGACATTCAGGATGCGGACCTGATCGTGACGCTTACCAACAACGACCAGACCAATATTCTGGCGGCCGTGATGGCCAAGCAGCTCGGCTGCAAATCCAACCTTGCGTTGTTGAACAGCTCGTCCTTTCACGATGTCGCGGCATCGCTCGGTCTCGATGCCTATATCAACCCAAGGGCCGTCACCATTTCGCGTGTTCTCCAGCATGTGCGCAAGGGCCGCATTCGTTCGGTTTACGCCGTCCAGCGCGGGTCGGCGGAGGTGATCGAAGCGGAGGCGCTGGAGACGTCGCCGCTGGTCGGCCAGTCATTCCGTGACATCGATATGCCTGATGGTGTGCGCATCGGCGCGATCTATCGCGACGGTGTGGTGATACGCCCGGATGGCAGCACGAAAATCAAGGCGAAGGACCGTGTCGTGCTGTTTGCATCCGCCGATGCGGTGCGCGACGTGGAACAGCTTTTCCGGGTTTCGATACAATATTTCTGACTGTTTCGAATCGAAAAAGCGGGTCAATACTTGTACTCATTCGGCTGTTTTCGCCGTTGCGGAACAGGGCACGATTTGATACCAGAGGTGCTGGTCAGCCAAGCGGGGGACAAGACTTGGCCGGCTTATTATTGATTGATTATTTTCCGGTATCCCTGCCGGCAAAAAAGAAAGAAGCGGCGCCATGGCGGAACGTTCTCAAAACCTTCAGGATCTTTTCCTCAATACCGTTCGTAAGCAAAAGATTTCGCTCACGATTTTTCTGATCAACGGCGTCAAGCTGACGGGCGTTGTCACCTCCTTCGACAATTTCTGCGTGCTTTTGCGCCGTGACGGTCACTCGCAGCTTGTCTACAAGCATGCGATCTCCACCATCATGCCCGGCCAGCCGATGCAGATGTTCGAGAGTGAAGAAGGCGCGGCCTGATCCGGCTCCCTCAACGGTATCTTCGACATAAGCTGACCCGGACCGGGAACATTTCCGGTCCTATCAGGTTAATCCCGATAGTCGCCCGCACGGATGCGGTCGGCTGCAATTTTCTTTCTTGATAAGGCTGAGCCAATTACGACGCGCGACACCTCGAACGAATCGATCATTCCCGAGCAGGAAAAACACCGTGACGACATGCATGCGGTGGTTATCGTGCCTGTCCTCAAGCAGCAACGCGAAAGCCGCGATGCAGCCGTGGGTCCGGTTTCTCCGGTGCGGTCTGTCGAGGCCAAGCTTGAGGAAGCAAAGGGGCTGGCGCTCGCCATCGATCTTGAGGTGACTCAAGGGCTCATCGTGCCGGTCAATCAGCCACGCCCGGCCACCTTGTTCGGAACCGGCAAAATCGAAGAAATTGGTCATCTCCTGGATGAAACCAATTCCGGTCTGGTGATCGTCGATCATCCCTTGACCCCGGTGCAGCAGCGCAATCTTGAAAAACAATGGAATGCCAAGGTCATCGACCGGACCGGTCTCATCCTTGAAATTTTCGGCCGCCGCGCCTCCACCAAGGAAGGCACGCTGCAGGTCGATCTGGCACACCTGAACTATCAGAAGGGCCGCCTCGTCAGAAGCTGGACCCACCTTGAGCGCCAGCGCGGTGGTGCGGGCTTCATGGGCGGTCCGGGTGAAACGCAGATCGAGGCCGACCGCCGGCTGCTGCAGGATCGTATCGTCAAGCTCGAGCGCGAACTGGAGCAGGTGGTGCGTACCCGCCAGCTTCACCGCGCCAAGCGCCGCAAGGTGCCGCACCCGATCGTGGCGCTGGTCGGCTACACCAACGCCGGCAAATCCACGCTGTTCAACCGCATCACCGGTGCTGGCGTCCTGGCGGAAGACATGCTGTTCGCCACGCTCGATCCGACATTGCGCCGCATGAAGCTGCCGCATGGCCGCACGGTCATCCTGTCCGATACGGTCGGTTTCATCTCCGATCTGCCGACGCATCTGGTCGCTGCGTTCCGCGCGACGCTGGAAGAGGTGCTCGAGGCCGATCTCGTTTTGCATGTGCGAGATATGTCCGATCCGGACAATGCCGCCCAGTCGGCGGATGTGCTGCGCATCCTCGGTGATCTCGGCATTGACGAGAAGGAAGCTGAAAAGCGCATCATCGAGGTCTGGAACAAGGTCGATCGTCTCGAACCGGAAGCGCATGACGCCATCATCGAGCGCGCCGAAGGCCGCGCCAATATTCGTGCTGTTTCAGCCGTTACGGGCGAGGGCGTCGATGCCCTGATGGACGAAATTTCGGGGCGTCTGTCCGGTGTTCTGACGGAAACGACCGTTGTCCTCTCCGTCGAGCAATTGCCGCTGATCTCCTGGGTCTACAGCAATTCCATCGTCGACAGCCGTGAAGACCACGAGGACGGATCGGTTGCACTCGATGTGCGGCTGTCGGAGGCGCAGGCCACCGAACTGGAACGGAAGCTTGGCAAGTCAACGGTCCGCGAGCGGGAAGACTGGGAGCAGTAAACGCTCCGCAACGGGTGGTGGCGGGCGTGCCTCATACTCGACGTCATCCTCGGCCTTGTGCCGAGGATCTGCCAACCTCTCGTAAAATCGATACGTCGCAGATGCTCGGGACAGGCCCGAGCATGACGAAGGAGAGGCTTCGGCCTTCGTTACCAGTCTAGGGGAGCGCCGGGCGCTCTTACTTTTCCGGCATATCCGAGTGATCAGGACGAAACCATATCGAGCGAGCGTTCGATGCGTTTCGCCGCCTGCCATAGGTCTTCCATTCTCTCAAGGCTCGCTTCCTGAAGCGTCTCGCCATTTTCAGTGAGCGACGTTTCGATGTGATTGAAACGCCTGCGGAATTTCGTATTTGTGCCGCGCAGCGCGTCTTCGGGGTCGGCCTTGACGTGGCGGCCGATATTGACGAGTGCGAAGATGAGATCGCCGAGTTCGTCAGAAACCTTCTCCGGCTTCCCCTCGGCCATCGCCTCGCGCAGTTCGGCTATCTCTTCCTCGATCTTGTCGAGAATGGGAGCAGGATCCGACCAGTCGAAACCGGCGCGCGCGGCCTGTTCCTGTAGCTTCAGAGCCTCGGTCAGCGCCGGCTGGCTGCGCTGCACGCCGCCCAGAAAACCGGCCTTGAAATCCTCGGTGATGCCCCGGCGCGCACGGCGCTCTGCACGTTCGCGTTTTTCCTCGGCCTTGATCTGGTCCCATTGCAGCTTGACGCTCTCAGGCGTATCGGCACCAGAGACAGCGAAGACATGCGGATGGCGGCGGATCATTTTCGAGGTGACGGCCTCAACCACGTCGCCAAAGGCGAATTCGCCCCGTTCCTCGGCGATGCGGGAATGGAAGACCACCTGCAACAACAGGTCGCCCAGCTCATCGCAAAGATCGTCCATATCCTTGCGCTCGATGGCGTCGGCGACTTCGTAAGCCTCTTCGATGGTGTAGGGTTTGATCGTCTCGAAGGTCTGGACGACATCCCACGGGCAACCGGTTTCCGGCTGGCGCAGGGCTTCCATGATCTCGATCAGGCGGGAGATATCCTTCGAGGCTTCCATAGTGTCTCAAACCTTCATTCTTTGTTCTTACGCATTGTCCTGATGGAAAACCGCTACGCAGTTTTCCTGGTAATGCTCTTAATTCAGAGGAATGTCGTTGCCGCTCTTCGACGACTGGTAGTTGCTGGAAAGATCGTCATAGGCGGCCTTGATACGGGCCGTCTGCGCTTTCAGTTTGCTTTTCAGCGGATCGTCCTCGCTCTCCACCAGATCGGCGATGAAGAAAGAGTTCCAGAAGGCATTGTTGCGGCGATATCCACCCGGCTCCAGCCCGAAAACTTCCTTGAGGATTTTCAGGTCGTGGGGGATGGCGAAAGCATCGCGCGAATCCTCGTGGCTGAAGAAGGAATAGAAATTGTCGAACCCGGCCCAGGTGATGGCGGACATGCACATGGTACAGGGTTCATGGGTGGAAAGGAAAATCAGCTCCTTGGTGTTCGGTTTTTCGCCCAGTTCGTAAAACCGTTTCAGCGCATGCACTTCGCCATGCCAGAGCGGGTTTTCCAGCTCGTTATTCGTCTCCGCGATCACCAGCGACAGGTCGGATTTGCGCAGGATCGCCGCACCGAACACCTTGTTTCCAAGGCTGACCCCACGCGCCGTCAAGGGCAGGATATCGTGTTCGATGACATCGAGAAGACGGGCGGCGATGGTGGAATTGGTCAAGGGTCTGATCCTTCGTGCCGCTTTACCGGAAGCGGTTTTCGCATGGAGAAATCGACGAAAATGGTGCTCTCTTGTTCGGCGCGAGGGCCTGGTTTGTCAAGGGATTCTCGCGGGATTCCCATGCCTCTGACAGGGGTGAAAAAGGCGTACCGGTTGGTTTTCCTCAAAAACAGGGGTCTTCGAGAAATAAAAATCCAGGTGCCGGAAAGGCTTGAATTTCTGTTTCTTCAATCTTGCGCCGCAATGCGGGATATATGTCCAATGCACAACGAACATGATTTTTCCGCAGCTGGCGACCGCCTTTCAACCTTCCCCGCTTTCTTCCGGGTCGAAGGACGGCAGGTTGCTGTTTTCGGAAATGGTGACGAAGCTTTTGCGAAGGTAAGGCTGCTCGCCAATACCAATGCGCATATCGTTGCCTATGCCGATCAGCCGGAAGCGGATTTTGCACATTATCTCCGTGAAAACGGCATCGGTCATCGGGCTTTGGGTTTCGCCAGCCAACTGATCGATGGCGCGACGCTGGTTTTCGCCGCCACCGGAAACGAGGCGCTGGACCGTGAGATCGTTTCTGCTGCGCGCGCAAAGAAAATCCCTGCCAATGCGGTGGATCAGCCGGAATTCTGTGATTTCTTCACGCCAGCACTCGTCGCCCGTGCGCCCGTCGCCATCGCCATCGGCACCGAAGGGGCAGGGCCGGTTCTTGCCCAGATGATCCGCGCGCGTATCGACCAGATGCTGTCTCCGTCGCTCGGCAAACTTGCGCGCCTCGCCGTGCAATATCGTGATGCCGCCGAGCAGAATGTTCCCAAGGGAGCCTTGCGGCGCAATTTCTGGCGGCGGTTCTTTTCCGGTGCTGTCGCGGATGCTGTTGCTCTCGGTGATACGCTTTCCGCCCGCGATGCCGCTGACCGTCTGCTGCAATCGCCCGAACGCAGCGAAGGCCGTGTCTGGCTTGTCGGCGCCGGTCCGGGTGCTGAAGATCTGTTGACGCTGCGCGCACAGCGCGTGCTGATGGAGGCCGACGTCATCGTTTATGATGCGCTGGTGCCGCAGGCGATTGTCGATATGGGCCGCCGCGATGCCGAAAGACTGTCTGTCGGCAAGCGCAAGGGCTGCCATACGAAGTCGCAGGACGAGATCAACCGCCTGCTGGTGCGTCTCGGCAAGGACGGCAAGCGCGTCGTTCGCCTCAAATCCGGTGATCCGCTGGTCTATGGCCGGGCGGGTGAGGAAATGGCGGCGTTGCGTCAAGCCGGCATCGGCTACGAGATCGTCCCCGGCATCACTTCCGCCTTCGCCGCCGCTGCGGATTTCGAACTGCCGCTGACGCTGCGCGGTGTCGCCTCGTCGCTGATCTTCACTACCGGCCACGATCTGACCGGCGACGTTCTGCCCGATTGGGCCCGTCTTGCCGTTTCCGGCGCCACCATTGCCGTCTATATGGGCCGCAGCGTTGCCGCTTCGGTCGCGACAAGGCTGATCGAGGCGGGGCTGGGCGTGGAAACGACCGTAGCCGTCATCGAAAATGCCAGCCGCGCGGATCGCCGCCTGCTGCATGGCACTTTGAACGATCTGCCCGACCTCGAACATCGCCACGAACTGACCGGTCCGGTCATGGTCATCATCGGCGATGCGGTGGCGGGCGCCAATTTTGACAGGTCCGAGGCGCTCGCGCTTGTTGCGCGGCCAGCGAACCTCAAACGGGAGTATGCAAATGGCTGACAAGGTTTTGACCGCCAACCGCCTGGGCGATGGTATCGCCGTCTGGCTCGACGCCAATGGCGAATGGACGGAGAACCTGCAGGACGCGATCGTTGCGCGCCATGCGGAGGCCGTTGCGTCGTTCGAGGAAATCGGCAAGCGCGATTTTTCCGCCAACAAGGTCGTCGACGTGAATATCGTCGATGTCATTGAGGAGAACGGCAAGCTTTGGCCGACGCGGCTTCGCGAGCGCATTCGCGCTGCCGGCCCGACCATGCACTATGCCAACGGCTTCAAGCCGGCCGATGCAGCATTTATCGCAGTCTGAGGAAGAATATGTACCGTTACGACGAATTCGATCACGCATTTGTTGAAGGCCGCGTGGCACAGTTTCGCGATCAGGTAGAGCGCCGGCTGTCCGGCGAGCTGGCCGAGGACGCGTTCAAGCCGCTGCGCCTGATGAACGGCGTATACCTCCAGCTCCATGCCTACATGCTGCGCGTCGCCATTCCCTACGGTACGCTGAATTCCAAGCAGATGCGGATGCTGGCCCATATCGCCCGCAAATATGACCGGGGTTATGGCCACTTCACCACCCGCCAGAACATCCAGTACAACTGGCCGCGCCTGTCCGACACGCCGGACATCCTGTCCGAACTGGCGAGCGTGGAAATGCATGCGCTGCAGACTTCCGGCAACTGCATACGCAACGTTACTGCCGATCATTTCGCAGGGGCAGCCGCCGACGAAGTCGCCGATCCGCGCCCCTATGCGGAAATCCTGCGTCAGTGGTCTTCCGTACATCCGGAATTCTCGTTCCTGCCGCGCAAGTTCAAGATCGCGGTCACGGGTGCCGAGCGCGACCGCGCCGCCATTCAGGTTCACGATATCGGCCTGCACCTGAAAAAGAACGACAAGGGCGAGATCGGTTTTGCCGTTTATGTCGGTGGCGGGCAGGGTCGCACGCCAATGATCGCCAAGAAGATCCGCGATTTCCTGCCGGAAGAGGATCTCCTGTCCTACACCACGGCTGTCATGCGCGTTTATAACCTGCACGGCCGCCGTGACAACAAGTACAAGGCGCGCATCAAGATCCTCGTGCACGAGACGGGTGCGGAAGAGCTGGCCCGTCAGGTTGAGGTCGAGTTCGCGGAACTGAAAAACACCGAATTGAAGCTGCCGGATACGGATATCGCGGCAATCACCGCCTATTTCGCGCCGCCGGCATTGCAGGACCGTCCCGAGGGCTGGGAAAGCCTGGCGCGCTGGAAGCGGGCGGATGAGGGTTTTGCCCGCTTCGTCGAACAGAATGTCGCGCCGCACAAGCATCCCGATTACGGCATGGTGACGATCTCGCTGAAGCCGATCGGCGGCATCCCCGGCGATGCGACCGACGAGCAGATGGAACTTGTCGCCGATATCGCCGAGGAATATGCTTTCGACGAAATCCGCATCAGCCACGAGCAGAACATCATCCTGCCGCATGTGGCGCTGGCCGATCTCGAGCCGGTCTATCGCGCGCTGGTGGGTGCGGGACTGGCAACCGCCAACGCCGGGCTGATCACCGATATCATTGCCTGTCCCGGGCTGGACTATTGCGCGCTTGCCAATGCGCGCTCCATTCCGCTGGCGCAGGAAATCTCCACCCGTTTCGGCGCGCATGAGCGTCAGTTGGAGATCGGTGAGTTGAAGATAAAGATTTCCGGCTGCATCAATGCCTGCGGCCACCACCATGTCGGCCATATCGGCCTTCTGGGCGTGGAAAAGAAGGGTGCCGAACTCTACCAGATCACGCTTGGCGGGTCGGGCGACGAAAATACCTCGATTGGTGAGATCATCGGTCGCGGTTTCGAGCCGGAAAAAGTGACCGACGCGGTGGAAACCATCGTCGACACCTATCTGGGCTTGCGCCTTTCGAAGGAAGAGAATTTCCTCGAAGCCTATCGCCGTGTCGGACCGCAGCCTTTCAAGGATGCGCTCTACGGTTCCGCCGCTGAAGCCGCCTGAGGAGATCGACATGACGAAAATCTGGAACCGCGACGGCTTCGTGGAAAACGATCCCTGGGTGATTGAAACGGAAGAAGTGAAGGCAACTGCCGAGCAGAAGCCGGTGCTGCCGCTTGCCGATTTCCTTGTCCGTGCCGCTGAAAGCAACGATATCGGCCTCGGCGTTCTCATCGCGCCTGCCGACGATGTCACGCGGCTCGAGCCCTATCTCGACCGTATCGACCTCGTCGCCGTCAGCTTTCCGGCCTTTAATGACGGCCGCGGTTTCAGCCACGCCTCGCTGCTGCGCAGCCGTCTTGATTTTGCGGGCGAGGTGAGGGCCGTTGGCGATGTGCTGATCGACCAGGTGCCGCTGATGCTGCGCACCGGCTTTACCAGCTTTGCGGTGACGAACGACACGGCGATCCGTCGTCTGTCCGAAAATCGCCTGCCGGAGATCCCGGTTTATTACCAGCCGACGGCTCGGCCGGCGAGTGGTAGTGAGGCCTATAGCTGGCGCCGCCGTGCGGCCCAATGACACGTTGCGTGGAAATATGAGTTTCGGATACATATTTTCTGTGCATGGCAGTATTGATATTCTCATGCCTTCAAACCGCGACAAAAATGGTATAATTGCCCGGTCGAAGAATGTCGCTTATCGAATGAATGGACGGAACCTGAAATGAACGCGCCAGCCAAGACGGAAGATTTCGCGATCAAGATACCTGATGGTGTTTACGCCGAGACGGTTTTGTCGGTGGAGCATTATACGGATCACCTGTTCCGTTTCCGCATGACGCGTCCGGCCGGCTTCCGTTTCCGTTCCGGCGAATTCGCCATGATCGGCCTGATGGTCGGCGAAAAGCCAATCTACCGCGCCTATTCCATCGCCAGCCCCGCTTGGGATGAGGAACTGGAATTCTTCTCGATCAAGGTTCCTGATGGTCCGCTGACGTCGCATCTCCAGGCGATCAAGCCCGGCGACACCGTGCTGATGCGCAAGAAGCCGACGGGTACGCTGGTTCTGGATGCGCTGACACCGGGCAGACGGCTTTACATGTTCTCGACCGGCACCGGCATTGCGCCTTTCGCGAGCCTGATCCGCGATCCGGATACCTATGAAAAGTTCGAAGAGGTCATCCTCACCCACACCTGCCGCGATGTGGCCGAACTGAAATACGGTTTCGATCTGGTCGATGAAATCAGGAACCATGAATTCCTGAACGAGATCGTTGGCGACAAGCTCAAGCATTACGCGACCGTCACCCGCGAGGATTACCCCTTCCAGGGCCGTATCACCACGCTGATCGAGAACGGCAAGCTGTTTGCGGATCTCGGTGTTCCCGCACTCGATCCCGAAATCGATCGCGGCATGATCTGCGGTTCTTCCGCGATGCTGAAGGACACCAAGGAACTGCTTGAAAAGGCTGGCCTTACCGAAGGCGCCAACAATAAGCCTGCCGAGTTCGTCATCGAGCGCGCTTTCGTCGGATAATCCGACGTCCGATTAGGTTTATGAAGGAGGTCGCAAGGCCTCCTTTTTTTGTTGCAGCGTCGCTACGACAACGGGCATCACGATGCCCAGAAGTCCGGCGCTGGCGAGAAATATCTGTGCCCGTATCTGGTTGCATTGGCACGACCGAAACATAAGTCCTTCAATGTTTTGGTCGTTGCGAACAGGCCGAAGGAACGTTTCGCGGTGCAAGCGAGTTAGTCTTCGTGGAAAAAAACGGATACTCGCCATGAAGACCAAGGCTCTCGCAATTTTATTTTCTGCCGGATTGCTCGGCGCACAGCCCGCACATGCGGACGAACGCGAATTCCTCTCGTCGCTGAAAGGCACATGGGCGGGCAAGGGAACTGTGATTACCCGCATCGGCACGCCGCCGATCAACGTGAACTGCACGCTGAATTCCAATGCGGGGGCATCGTCGCTCAACATGTCCGGCACCTGCCGGGGACTTCTCGTGGTAAGGCGCGCAATCGCCGCCGACCTCTCGGCGAAGGGTGGCCGCTATAGCGGCGCCTATACCGGCCCTTCCGGTCGTCCGTCTGCCCTTTCCGGCACAAGGCAGGGAAACGCAATCAACCTCACGGTTCGCTGGAACCGCGATATCAACGGTGACCGCGTCGCCGCCATGACGATTGAGAAGGTTGGCGACAACGGCCTGCGGCTGCGCACCACCGACAAGGATGGCAGGACCGGCAAAACGGTGGTGACGAGTGATATCCGGCTGGTACGCTGACGCAGCCGGTAGTGAATGACGGATGAGGTGCTCCGGGTATTTAGCTGAATTCGAGCAGCAAAGGGCAGTGGTCCGAGACCTCCGGCTGTCTCACCACATGGAAGTGATCGACGTTCACAGCCGGATTGACCAGCATGTAGTCAGCATAACGGTTCGCTTTGGCATAATGCGAGGTCCGGGTGTCGGTAAAGCCGCGTGTCGCGACAAGTTCGATGAGATCCAGTTCCTTCAGCACAGTGAAGGTCTCACTGTCAGGCAGGACATTAAAATCACCGCAGACGACGATCCGGTCGCCATCTTCAGCAATGTTTTTGACCAGTTGTACGAGGCGTTTTGCCTGCGCCAGACGGGTGGGGATATCGTGTTTGCCGTTGAGGTCGCGCAGCCCGTGCATATGGGCGATGACGGCCGGCTGACCGGTGGTGAAGTCGAAAACCCTGATGGCGTGGCCCGTGCGTGACCGTGGATGTTCGCCATATCCGTCCGCAGAGAAGGTGCCATGCACGAACCCTTGCGCCTGCGCAACGATGGCGATGGACTTACGCACGAAGGTCGCCAGACCCCATTGCGAAGGATATCTAGTCTCGCCGTGCCAGAGATCACCCTGCGCCGCCGGACAGAAGATCGCCAGATGATCCGGCAAGGCCTCGGCGATATCGTGGAAGAAGTTCGCCCTTTGCGGCAGGTCGATACCGTGATCGCGGTAGCTCAGCCAGTCCTGCAAGGCAGTCGGTGTGCGCACCACCTCTTGCAGGCACAGAATATCGGGATCGGATGAGGCGATATAGGGAACAAGCTCGTCATGAAGCTTTCCGCCCCAACCATTCAGGCAAATCAGACGCATTTACACTCCATACCCGCTTGATTGCGGCATCCGTTTTAGCATGGAACTTGTGACGATCAATCGTGTGTGGCGAGGTCGTGAAACGTTGCCATTGTAACGAAAAAGGCCCGGATCGCTCCGGGCCTTTGTATGTGCCAGTCGTCTGCCGTTCGCTAAATTACATCTTCGGCAGCAGCACCTTGTCTATGACGTGAATGACGCCGTTGGATTGCTTGACGTCAGCGATGGTTACGTGAGCAACCGTGCCGTTCTCGTCCGTCAGGGTAATTTTACCCATGCTTTCCTTGGCCTTAAGCACGCAGCCGCCGACCGTCTTCACGTCATGCTCGCCTTTGTCGTCCTTGATCATCTTTTCGATGGCGGTTGACAGTGCATTGGCGGCAACCACGTGGCAGGTCAGCACTTTGACCAGCTTTTCCTTGTTCTCCGGCTTCAGAAGATCGTCGACCGCACCCTTCGGAAGGGCCGCGAAAGCTTCGTTGGTCGGTGCGAACACGGTGAACGGACCTTTGCCTTGAAGCGTTTCGACAAGACCGGCGGCCTTCACCGCAGCGACGAGCGTGGTGTGGTCTTTCGAGTTCATCGCATTTTCAACAATGTTCTTGTTCTCGAACATCGCAGCGCCGCCAACCTTGGGGTTTGCGGCATAAGCGGAAACCATGCCGATGGAAAGAGCTGCGGCCAGCGTCAGGGCGCGAACAGAAACTTTGTACATCGTAATTCCTCCTTGGTGACATCCTCGCCCCGAAAGGTAGTCCTTCCAGTGGCCGCTATCGGTCATCCGTAGCAACACAAGAGACGGAGGTTGGCCCCGGGAAGTTTCAGGCAAGCCAAGAAAAATGATAAATAGCTGATTTTAAAAAGGATTAACTGCGTGCTTGTTACAGGCGACGCGCAGTACCCGAAGCCACGATCGGGCCGGTGGGAAGGCCGGTGGGCGAACCACCGAACGGCTCAAGGCTCACGGCAAATACGGAACCTTCACCGAGGCTACCCTGTATCTCGGGCGAAATGACCATGTCGGCATCAACAGCCGCATTGATGATACCGAGCGATTTCGGATTGCCCGCCGGCGGCACCAGCCACAGTTCGAGCGACCGGCGTTCGCCGCCATCTGCTGCAACGGGCGTGATCTTCAGGCGTCCGCTCGACGCGTCGTAGGACGCCACGAGATCGATCACGTTGCCGGGGGCTGTGAGGTTTGCAACGAGTGGCGCCGCCTGCCTGCTATCAGGCGGAAGCAGACCTGATACAAAGGCTATCGCGACGACAGCCGCAAGCGACGAGACAAGCGATACGCCGCGCCAGAAGACGAGCGACTGCCAAAGCGAACTGGCGGCATTATCGGGGCGGTCGGCGAACAGGCGCTTTTCGATGCGGTTGAACACCGAGGCATCGGGGGGAATCTCGCCATAGGCATCGTTGAACGTCGTGGTATCGCTCTGCCAGCGCTCCACGAGGCGCTGAAAGTCGGCATCATCAGCCATGCGCTTTTCGACCATCCGGCGCTTTTCCAGCGAAAGAAGGCCAAGCACGTATTCAGCCGCCAGGACTTCATCCTGCGGAGTGTTGCCATGACTATGTTCGCCAGATGTCATCGTTCCATGCACTCTCTCAGTTTCAGCAGGCTGCGGCGAAGCCATGTCCGCACCGTGTTGAGCGGCGCATTCATCTCCTCGGCCAGTTCCGCATAACTCAAACCCTCCACATAGGCTCGCCGCACGGCAGCAGCCTGATCCGGCCGCAGCTCCTCCATGCATCTATCGATCCGCCGGCCTTCATCGCGCATCACGATTTGCATTTCCGGGTCGGGGGTCGATTGGTCTTCAAGGTCCAGCACGGCATCGATGTCGTCGCTCACGGGCTTTCGCGCCCGGATGAGGTCGATACAGTGGTTTCGAGCGACAGTGGCGAGCCAGGCCAAAGCATGCCCCGAACGACTTGCGAAGGAATGCGCTCTCTGCCAGATCCTGACATAGATTTCCTGTAGCGCCTCTTCCGCATCCGTCCGGTCTTTCAAGATACGGATGCAGATCGCAAAAAGTTTCGGGCTGGTTGCCTGATAAAGTGCGGAAAATGCGGAGCGGTCTCCGAGCGCAACGCGCCCGATCAGGACAGCAATTTCGTCGCCTTGCATCCGCGCACTCTCCATGTCTTCCCTAAGTTAGACAAGCAGGATCGAAAAAACGCAAGCCCTTGCAGCGAGAAAGCCCGGCCAGCCCGCACTGCGATTTCTTTAATGAAAAAAGGCCCGGATCGCTCCGGGCCTTCGTATGTTGGTTGGCACTGATGCCTTATTCCGCCGCCTCGGCGTAAGCCTCCATCGGCGGGCAGGTGCAGATGAGGTTGCGGTCGCCATAGACGTTGTCGATGCGGTTGACCGGCGACCAGTATTTGTCGATGCGGAACGCGCCGGGTGGGAAGCAGCCCTTTTCGCGGCTGTAGGGACGATCCCACTCACCGACGAGGTCTTCCACCGTGTGCGGCGCGTTCTTCAGCGGATTGTTGGTCTTGTCCGCACGGCCTTCCTCGATGTCGCGGGCTTCCTCACGGATCGCCAGCATGGCATCGCAGAAACGGTCGATTTCCGCCTTGGTCTCGGATTCCGTCGGCTCGATCATCAGCGTGCCGGCCACCGGCCAGCTCATGGTCGGCGCATGGAAACCGCAGTCGACGAGGCGCTTTGCAACATCGTCCACCGTCACGCCGCAGCTGTCCGCCAAGGGCCGGGTGTCGATGATGCACTCATGCGCCACACGTCCGGTTTCGGACTTGTAGAGCACGTCGTAAGCGCCCTTCAGCCGCTCGGCGATGTAGTTGGCGTTGAGGATCGCCACCTTGGTCGCCTGCGTCAGCCCTTCGCCGCCCATCATCAGGCAATAGCTCCAGGAGATCGGCAGGATCGAGGGCGAGCCAAAGGGGGCAGCCGAAACCGCACCCTCACGACCGTCCGTCGTCGGATGGCCGGGAAGGAAGGGAGCAAGATGCGCCTTGACGCCAATCGGCCCCATGCCCGGACCGCCGCCGCCATGCGGAATGCAGAAGGTCTTGTGCAGGTTGAGGTGGCTGACGTCGGAACCGATATCACCGGGACGGGCAAGGCCGACCATGGCATTCATGTTGGCGCCATCAAGATAAACCTGACCGCCATGCTTATGGGTGATCTCGCAGATCTCGCGAACCGTCTCCTCGAACACGCCGTGGGTCGACGGATAGGTGATCATGCAGCACGAGAGGTTTTCCGCATACTGCTCTGCTTTTGCACGGAAATCATCGATATCAATGTCACCGTTGTCTCGCACCTTCACCGGCACCACTTTCATGCCGACCATCTGCGCGGAGGCAGGATTGGTGCCATGCGCGGAGGTGGGAATGAGGCAGACGTCGCGATGTGTGCCGCCATTGGCGAGGTGATAGTTGCGGATGGTCAGAAGCCCCGCATATTCCCCCTGCGCGCCGGAATTCGGCTGCATGGAGAAGGCGTCGTAACCGGTGACCGAGCACAGCTTTTCGGAGAGATCGTCGATCATTTCCTTGTAACCGAGCGCCTGATTGGCCGGCACGAAGGGATGGATGTCGGAGAATTCCGGCCAGGTGATCGGCAGCATTTCCGCAGTTGCGTTCAGTTTCATGGTGCAGGAACCGAGCGGGATCATCGAGCGGTCGAGCGCCAGATCGCGGTCCGAAAGACGGCGGATGTAACGGGTCATCTCGCTTTCGGCACGGTTCATGTGGAAGATCGGATGCGTCATGTACTGGCTGGTGCGCAGCAGGTCCTTCGGCAGGCGATATTCCGGCTCGAAATCCGAGATCGAGAAATTGCCGCCAAAGGCGCGCCAGACCGCCTCAAGCGTTGCCGGGCGCGTGCGCTCGTCAAGGCTCATGCCGATCTTGGTCGCGCCGACCTTGCGCAGGTTCACGCCTTCCGCAACGGCCGAGCGCAGGATGACGCCCTGCATGTGACCGACTTCGACGGTGATCGTATCGAAGAAGGTTTCCGGCTCGATGACGTAGCCAAGCTTTTCCAGACCCTTGGCCATCAGAACGGCCTTCTGGTGGGTCTGCTGGGCAATCGCCTTGATGCCCTGAGGTCCGTGGAAGACGCCGTACATGGAGGCCATGACGGCGAGCAGCACCTGCGCGGTGCAGATGTTGGAAGTGGCCTTTTCACGACGGATATGCTGCTCGCGGGTCTGCAGCGAGAGGCGATAGGCGCGATTGCCGCGCGCATCGACCGAAACGCCCACAAGACGGCCGGGCATGGAGCGCTTATGCGCATCCTTGACGGCCATATAGGCGGCATGCGGACCGCCGTAACCGACCGGAACGCCGAAACGCTGCGAGGTGCCGATGGCGATATCCGCACCCATTTCGCCCGGAGACTTCAACAGCGTCAGCGCCAGAAGATCGGCGGCGACAGCGGCGATGGCGCCGGTCTGGTGCAGGCGAGAAATCAGACCGGAGAAATCGCTGACATGGCCGTGGGTGCCCGGATACTGGAAGATCGCGCCGAACACGTCGACCGGATCGAGATCGGTGAACGGGTTGCCGACGATCACCTTCCAGCCCAGCGGGGCCGCACGGGTCTCGATCAGCGCGATGGTCTGCGGGTGGCAATTGGCATCGACGAAGAAGGCGGTCGCCTTGGATTTGGCGACGCGCTGACACATGGCCATTGCTTCGGCAGCGGCCGTCGCTTCATCGAGCAGCGATGCGTTGGCGACATCAAGGCCGGTCAGATCGCAGACCATGGTCTGGTAGTTCAGCAGCGCCTCAAGACGACCCTGGCTGATTTCCGGCTGGTAGGGCGTATAGGCCGTGTACCAGGCCGGGTTTTCCAGAATATTGCGCTGGATGACTGGCGGCGTGATCGTGCCGTAATAACCCTGACCGATCAGCGAGGTCAGCACCTGGTTCTTGTTGGCCGTTTCGCGCAGGCGGTCGAGCGCCTCGCGTTCGGTCAGCGCGGCACCCCAGGTCAGCGGGACTTTCTGGCGGATGGAGGAGGGAACGGTGGCGTCGATGAGCGCGTCGAGGCTCTTGTAGCCGATGACCTTCAGCATGTCAGCCATTTCCGACGGCGACGGCCCGATGTGACGCCGATTGGCGAAATCATAGGGCTGATAGTCGGTGAAATGGAATTCCGTGGGCGTCGTCATTACGCGATCAGCTCCTTGTAGGCTGCCTCGTCGAGCAGCGTATCGGCATCCGCGACGTTGGAAAGCTTCAGCTTGAAGAACCAGCCGGCACCCTGCGGGTCCGAATTGACCAGCGAAGGGTCGTCAACGATGGCCTGGTTGATTTCCACCACTTCGCCATCCAGCGGACAATAGACATCGGAAGCCGCCTTGACGGATTCAACGGTCGCTGCGTCACCATCCTTGGAGAAGGTGGCGCCCACTTCCGGCAATTCGACGAAGACGAGGTCGCCAAGCTGTTCAGCGGCGTGGCTGGTAATGCCAACGGTGGCGATATCGCCTTCGAACTTCAGCCATTCGTGTTCTGCGGTAAATTTCAGCATCGTATTCTCTCCGGAGATGGGATGAAGATTATCGTTTGTAGGTGGGCTTGATGAAGGGCAGGGCAGCGACGGTGACGGGCAGGTATTTGCCGCGCACTTCCGCAAAGATCGCCGTGCCGGGAGCCGTGTAGGCCGTTGGCACGTAACCCATGGCGACGGGACCTTCGACCGATGGGCCGAAGCCGCCGGAGGTCACTTCGCCGATTTCTGTCTTGCCCTCGGCATCCGCAAAAAGCTTCGAATGGCCGCGCACCGGCGCCTTGCCCTCGGGCTTCAGGCCGACACGGCGGCGTGATGTGCCGTCTTTCAGTTCGCCAAGAATGCGTTTCGCGCCCGGAAAGCCACCTTCGCGATCGCCACCGGCGCGGCGCGCCTTCTGGATCGCCCATTCGAGCGAAGCTTCGATGGGGGAGGTCGTGGTGTCGATATCGTTGCCATAAAGACAAAGGCCAGCTTCGAGACGCAGGCTGTCACGCGCGCCGAGACCGATCGGCTCGCAATCGGGATGTTCGAGCAGGGCCCTGGCGATCTCTTCCGCCTTTTCGGCGGGCACGGAGATTTCAAAACCATCCTCACCGGAATAACCGGAGCGGGAGACGATGCAGGGCACGTCGTGCAGCGGAATTTCCAGCACGTCCATGAACTTCATTTCGGAGACGCCGGCCCACAGTTCCGCCAAAACCGCTTCCGCGCGCGGTCCCTGCAGCGCGATAAGCGCCCGGTCATCGAGAAGGGTAATCTCGCAGTCGCCGGAAAGATGCGCCTTCATATGGGCGACATCGGCGTGCTTGCAGGAAGCATTGACGACGACAAAAAGATGATCGCCGCGATTGGTGATCATCAGGTCATCCAGGATGCAGCCGTTTTCATCGGCGAAGAAACCGTAACGCTGACGACCTTCCTTGAGGCTGAGAATGTCGACCGGCACCAGCTTTTCCAGCGCAAGTGCGGCATCGGCATTGTTGCCGGATTTCGCCTTCAGGATCACCTGGCCCATGTGGGATACGTCGAACAGGCCGGCGGAGGTGCGGGTCTGAAGATGTTCCTTCAGGACGCCTGCGGGATATTGAACCGGCATGTCGTAACCGGCAAACGGCACCATGCGGGCGCCAAGCGAAAGATGCAGGGAATGCAACGGCGTGATGTCAAGCTCGGCGGTATCGTCCAAGGACGCCTCCAGGGTTGCGCGAAAGATCGCGCGGGCTCAGGTCATGACGCGAGAAACGCGCCGGGTTCAAGAGCCCCCTCTGTCCTTGTCGCCTGAGATTGTTATCCCTTCGGCGAGCCGTCCTTATGAAAGGTGGCTTCTCTCCAGAGTTCCGTCGTCACCGCTGGTCCTTTTGCCTGAGAGTTTCCGGGGCGGTTGCTCCTTCGGCACCGCATTGAAGCGGTTTCTCCCAACGATGATGCGACGCTCATTATCTTCGAAGGCCCGTTATTGGCAAGGACGAAATGACGCATCTGAACAGATTTTTGCTCCATCTGCGCCATCGCCGGCGCGATAGGCAGCGAGTTTCATGGATGTGGGGCGGCGTCAGCCGGATTTTTTCTCCGGCAGGCCCTTCCGTTTCGTCGAGGCGAAATCATCAAGTTCCTTTCCTGTCATGGACTTCTCCATGTTTCTTGAAGCACCTTGTAAGCTTGATTTTTTGATTTCACCGCGTTTGGCAACCAGCGCCGCGCCCGCGGCTTTCTGCTGGGCTTTCGATTTGGCCGGCATGTCGAATCTCCTTCCGAAAAGGTCCTTATCGACAGGGAAATGCCGCCCTGTGGCGATTGTTCCGTTGAGTGGTTGGGCCTGCGGCAAATTTCCCCTTTGAAATCGGAAGGAAAGAGGGGTATCGCCAGAATATGGACGCAAATCGAAAACGACGGCTGACAGGGGTGGAGAGAATGCTTCGCATTTTCTGCGCGACGCTGATGTTGTCGCTTGGTTTCGCACACAAGCCGGCGCTTGCCGCCGCACCTGCCGTTGTTCTGGATGAGAGCTACCGGCTGCCGGACGGCACCTTTGCAGAAATCTGCCTCGGCCACAGCGGCGGCGTGAATGCCTCACACGCCAAGAACGGCCCCGCCCATTCCGGCGACGCGATACTGTTCTGCGAGGCATGCCTGCTGGCCTCCTCCATTCTTTTGCCTGTGCCCGATACGACGGGCTGGCTCAGAACCGAATTCGCCTGGCTCGAAAATCGCTTATCCGCGGAATGGAGCTTCCGCTCCGTCCTGACGATCCGCAACCCGTCCGCACGCGGCCCTCCATCGCTGTCCGCCTGATCTCTTCGTTTCACAGGATCATCGCCGCCCGTAGGTGGCACGGAGCGACTGTCGAGGCCAAATTGGCCGCAGTCGCAGGGACAAGACAAATGAAAACTACCAAGATCATCACCTGCACCCTGTTCATCGCCTCCGTCTCGACGGTGCAGGCCTTCGCCCACACGACCTTCGTTGACGGTTCGGCCGAACAGGACAGCACCATCGTTGCCGCACTTCAGGTGCCGCACGGTTGCGATGGCGGGCTTGCCACCACCGAAGTGCAGATCAAGCTGCCGGAAGGCTTCATTTCCGCCAAGCCGCAGCCAAAGGCCGGCTGGGAACTGGAAATCATCAAGGGCGACTATCAGAAGGCCTACAAGAACCACGGCCAGGAGATCAAAAGCGGGCCGGTCGAAATCCGCTGGAAGGCCGGCAACCTGCCGGACGAGTTCTACGATACCTTTGCCGTGCAGGGTAAAATCTCCGGCATAGAAGTGGGGCAGGATCTGCCTTTCAAGGTGACGCAGCTTTGCGGCGACAAAGGCAAGGTTTCCTGGGACGAGGTGGCGGCAGCGGGCGTCGATCCGCATTCGCTGAAAAGCCCGGCCCCGACCATCCGCGTCACAGCAAAGGAACATACCGGCGGGCATGACCACTCCGCCATGAATATGGATATGGGCATGAACATGGATGTCGTGAAAGCTGGCGACCTCGAGCTTTCCGCCGGCGCGACGAAGGCCATGCTGCCCGGTCAACCCGTGGGTGGCGGTTATGTGACCATCAAGAATACCGGATCCAGCGACGACAAGCTGATCGGCATCGAATCCTCCGCCGCCGGCCGCGCTGAAATTCACGAAATGGCCATGGTCAACGAGATCATGAAAATGCGCAAGCTGGACGACGGCGTCGTCATTCCCGCCGGTCAGACCGTGGAACTGAAGCCCGGCGGCCTGCACATGATGTTCTTCAACGTGAAGAAGCCCTTTGCCGAAGGCGACAAGGTGCCCGTGACGCTGGTCTTCGAAAAGGCAGGCAAGGTGGAGATCGTGCTTTCCGCAGGCTCAGCCAAGGGCGGCGACCACCAGCATAATTGATCAATGAAAAGCGGCTACCGGAACGCGTGACAGGTCCGGTAGCCGCAAGCTTTTCGTCTATTATATTGTTTTTCAGTGCCGTGGCGGAAAAGGCGTAAGGTCGACCGCCTCCGTGAGTTTTCCTGCATTCGGTGGGAAATATCTAGAAAATCAGGCTGACACCAGCCTGAAAGCTGAAGCCGGCTCAATACCGTGCCGTTCTTCAGAAATGAAATGAAAATATCTAGATATCAACTTGATCCAAAACGGTATTTTTTGAACGTTTTGTCGATCCGTTTTCCTCATATGCCTCGACGGCCTGCTCCAGCGTCGCCTGCGGTTCCTGACGCTGGCTGGCAACGGTCAGGAAATAGAGCGTCAGAGCCGGCGGTTTGATCGCCGTCATGAAGGCTTTAACCTGGAAGTCGTCGCCCTGTTCGGCCTTGCGCGCCAAGGCGTGAATAGCCTCTTCGACCTCGGTCTTGCGCGGCACGCGCTGCGATGGTTTCACTGCTTCCAGCGCATAGGCTGCCGTATTCGCAGAAACGGAAAAAACCTGTGTCATCCAACCTCCGGCCATCTTCGCCGATCCCGAAAAACTGGAGATTAGCACTCGCGTCTTGTCGGAAGGCTAAATCGCGGGCTTGCAATTTAACCGTATTTTAATGAATGAAGGCGCTGGGCAAAGGGGTTTCACCGGCGATTGCTATGGTCTAGAAATGCCTTGGACAGCCCGGTCCGACAATTTCCTCCGGAGACAATCCCGCAATGGTGAATATCGCTCTTGTCGCCACAGGCGGCGCAATCGGTTCCGTGTTCCGCTATCTGGTTGGCGTCTGGAGTGTGCGGTTGACCGGGCCGAATTTTCCCTGGGGAACGCTCACCGTCAATGTGGTCGGTTCTTTCCTGATCGGCCTGCTGGTCGAGCTTGTGGCAAGGCGGCTGAACGCATCTATGGAAATGCGCCTGTTTCTAGTTACCGGCGTGCTCGGCGGCTTCACCACGTTTTCGTCCTTCTCGCTCGATGCGGTAGCGCTTTTCGAACGCGGCGCGCTCGGCCTTTCGGCGGTTTACATCATTGCAAGTCTGGTGGTTTCCATCGCAGCGGTTTTTGCCGGGCTGGCCTTGGGCCGCAGTTTGTTCTAAAGGCTTGCTCCAAACGGTGCGCCAGAGAACAGTGCGCGCGATCAAGACAGAGAGACTGGAAATTTCATGGCAGGTATCGAGCATATCAAGGTCGAGGCCGACGAGGCCGGTATGCGCCTCGATCGCTGGTTCAAGATTCACTATCCGGGCCTGGGGTTCGGGCAGCTGCAAAAGCTGCTGCGCTCCGGACAGGTGCGTGTGGACGGCGGCCGGGTAAAGACGGATGCACGGGTGCAGCCGGGACAGATGGTGCGCGTACCGCCTGTTGATTCCGACCTCAAGGTAAAAAGTGGGCCTATCGGATCGAGAGACCTCAAACATTCGGCAGACGGCGAGCTTCTGGCGCGCATGCTGCTGCATGAAGACGACAAGGTTTTAGTGTTCAACAAGCCGGCCGGCATTGCCGTGCAGGGTGGTTCCGGCGTCAACCGCCACATCGACGGGCTTCTGGAAGCATGGACCAGCCCGAAGGGCGAAAAGCCGCGTCTGGTGCACCGTCTGGACCGTGACACATCGGGCGTGCTGGTTGTTGCCCGAACCCGAGGTGCTGCGCAGAAGCTGACGGCCGCTTTCCGTGAGCGCGACACCAAGAAGACCTATTGGGCGCTGGTTCGTGGCGTGCCGCGCAAGCATCAGGACAAGATTTCCACCTGGCTGGTCAAGGAACAGACCCCCGACGGCGACCGCATGCGCATTGCCAAGCACGGCGAGGAGGGGGCAGATCACGCCATTTCCTATTACCGTGTCATCGATACCGCCGCGCAGAACCTCGCCTGGCTGGAAATGGAGCCCTATACCGGCCGTACCCACCAGCTGCGCGTTCACGCGCTGCATATGGGGCATCCGATCATCGGCGATCCGAAATATTATATCGACGATCCCAACTGGGATTTTCCGGGCGGCGTACAGAAGCGCCTGCATCTGCATGCCCGCCACATCGACATTCCGCACCCGAATGGTGGCCGGCTTCGCGTCAGCGCGCCTTTGCCGCCGCATATGGTGCAGACTTGGAACCTGCTTGGCCTCGACGTGGCCGATGGTGACCGGGAAGGCTGACAGCGAATGAAACTCGTTCTTTTCGATTGCGATGGCACGCTGGTGGATAGTGCGGGTCTGATCCACGCCGTCATGTCCGATACCTTCGCCGATTTCGGCAAGCCGAGGCCTGACATATCGGAGACCAAGGCGATCATCGGCCTCACGCTCGATATCGCGATCGCCCGCATGCTCGGCAAGGCGCATGTGGACGACGAGGCGAGGGCGATGACGCAGCGTTATCGGGAGATCTACCACCCGATCCGCGCCCGCCCGGGCATGGTCGAGCCGCTTTTTGACGGCATCGCGCCATTGATCGACACACTCGCAAAACGCGACGACGTGTTGATCGGTGCGGTCACCGGCAAGGGCCGTCGCGGACTGACCCATATTCTCGAAACCCACGGTTTTGCCGAACATTTCATCGTGTCGCGCACGGCGGATGATTGCCCATCCAAGCCGCATCCGGCCATGGTGATGGAATGCTGCCATGAAACCGGCATGGTTCCGGCCGACACTATTGTCATCGGCGATGCGGTCTATGACATGCAGATGGCAAAGGCCGCAGGCGCAACAGCCATCGGCGTCGCCTGGGGATACGCCTCGGTCGATGACCTCTGGAAAGCAGGCGCCGACGCCGTTGTCAGCCACCCTCGCGAAATTCCGGCCTATGTTCCCGCCGGGATTTCTGAATGACTTTTTCTATTCGACTGATGAGGACGTGCCATGCGTGATCTCCTGAACGACCTTTCGGAAGGCCTCAGCCACCCCGATCCGATACTTCGCGCGCAAATCCAGATGCAGCGGCCCTTGCCGAAACGCTTCTACAAGGACGTGACCGTTGCTGACGTGGAAGACGGCGCTTTCACCATCCATCTCGATGGCAAGCCGTTGCGCACGCCCGCCAAGAAGCCGCTTGTCCTGCCGTCGAAGGCGCTTGCGGACCTGCTTCGCGACGAATGGGATGCGCAAAAAGAAGTGGTGAACCCCGTCGTCATGCCGGTCTCGCGGCATGTCAACACCGCCATTGACGGTATCGCCAGCGATACCCAGGCGGTTTTCGAGGACATCCTGCGTTTTTCCTCCTCCGATCTCCTGTGCTACCGCGCAGGCCAACCGGAAGCGCTCGTGGAGCGGCAGACGGACCATTGGGACCCGGTGATCGACTGGGCAGCCAATGTTCTCGGCGCCCGCTTCATTCTCGTCGAAGGCGTCATGCATCGTGATCAGCCCCGAGAGGCCGTTGCGGCCTTTGCGGTGACGCTCAGGAAATACGATACGCCGATCGCGCTTGCCGCCCTGCACACCATGACGTCACTGACCGGCTCTGCCATTCTGGCGCTGGCACTGGCGGAAGGGCAACTGACGCTGGAGGAAACCTGGGCGTTGGCGCATCTTGACGAGGACTGGACAGCCGAACATTGGGGTGAGGACGAGGAGGCGCAGGAGCGCCGTGCCACCAGGCTCATCGACATGCGGGCAGCACTCAACGTTCTGGAGGCGTTGAAGAGCGCTTCTTGACACTTTTTTAACCCTGATGATCGAATATGCGGTTACCTCACGTTAGGGGAGCCGCAGATCATGAACACCTCGCTGAAACGCCTTGGCATTGTTGTGCTGGCGTGTTTCACGCTCATGTCTTTCAGGCTGGAACCGGAAGCGACCAGTGGCGACCGGCTGCTTTACGATGTGCGCGGCGCATTTGTTGCGGCACGGCCGGATGTCGCGCCGGCATTGATGCAATCCATCCATTCACAGCTACAGAACGCAATCAAGACGACGGCGCGTGGCGAAATCAGACCTCGCGTGGTGCTGACCATCCGCCTTGCATCCGTCACACGTGCCCCGTTCCTGTTCGGAGAACGGGCGTCTGCCAAGGTCATCGTTCGTGCCGCGGCGGTAGCGACGGGCGAGGTGATTGCCGAGGCGAAATTCACCGCCACTGTCGTCAGCTTCGACAATCAGTCGATCGAGCAGGATCTGGCTTATGGCGTTGCGGAGCGCGTGATCCGCGAGTTCAGGCTCAACCGACCCGGCCCGACGACGCTTGCGACGGCACTGTTTCCGTGAACAGAGGCGGTCGCCATATGGCGTTTAAACGGGTTTCATAAGCAGGCCGGTGGCCAGGGATTGGAAGGCTTCGATAGCCTTCGGCAGCACCTTCTCCGGTTCGTCGCTGGCGGCGATCCAGAGCGCGGCATTGAGTGCCGCGCCGCTTAGAAGCCGGGCCGCAGCTTCTGCGTCGACCGACTTGAGGACCTTTTGTTCGATGAGCTGCTGCACCGTTCGTTTGGTCGCCTGCAGACAGCTACTCTGGCTAGGCCATTGCGATGGATCACCCAACACCGCAGGCCCGTCGAGCAGAACGATGCGTTGCACTTCCGGATCAAGCGCCATCTCGATGTAGGCGGCACCCTCGGCCAGCAAACCTTGCCAATTGTCCCCGGCCTGTGCCCCGATCTCCTGGGCGCGCGAAGCCATTTCAGAATCGATCTGATCGACCACCGCCGCCAAAAGCCCGCGTTTATCTCCGAAATTGTGATAAAGCGCCCCGCGCGTCAGGCCGACGTCGGCGGTCAACTCGTCCATTGATGCGGCGGAATATCCCTTTTCGGCGAAAATCTTTCGTGCAGCCGCGATCAGCTTTACGCGATTTTCCTCCATCGTTTCGGCACGTCGTTTCGCCATCGTCCCCTCAACTTCACATACGTTACGTATATGGTCTTGACATACGGCGTGTATGCCACTTATTTCAAATACGTACCGTATATCAAATAAGGCGGCATGTGAAGCTCTCGAAGTGTCACGCACTCGGCCCTTTGGATGCCATTTCACCACGAAGAAGAGAGATCAAAAATGACGAAGCGCGAAGCAATCTTTCCCGCAAACAGACACGCTCTTTACGAGGAGCACGGCTATTCGGCCGCCATTCGATCCGGTGACCTTCTGTTTGTTTCCGGGCAGGTCGGCAGCCGTTCCGATGGAACGCCTGAGCCTGATTTTGAGCGTCAGGTGCAATTGGCTTTCGAAAATCTCAAAGCGACGCTCGCGGCGGCGGGCTGCACATTTGACGATATCGTCGATGTCACGACCTTCCATACGGACCCAGAGAACCAGTTCGGAACCATCATAGCCGTCAAGCAACAGATTTTCAGCACGCGGCCTTACCCAAACTGGACCGCAATCGGTGTGAACTGGCTCGCTGGCTTCGATTTCGAGATCAAGGTCATCGCCCGCATCCCGTAATGCGGGTCAGGCCTGAAACGGCGGCGCCATAGGGCACCGCCGGTTTACTTCTTCATCCTTATCCTAGCCGTTCCGCATGCCATTTCAGATGGTCATCCATGAAGCTGGAGATGAAATAGTAGGAGTGGTCGTAGCGATCGTGCATGCGCAGCTTCAAGCCGATATCGGTGCCTTTGATCGCTTCTTCGAACAGCCAGGGGCGCAGACCGTTTTCGAGGAAACTGTCGGCCGTGCCCTGATCGATCAAGAACTCGGGAAAACGCGCGCCGTCTTCGACCAGCGAGCAGGCGTCATATTGCCGCCATGCGGCCCGGTCCGTGCCAAGATATTTTTCCAGCGCCGGTTCGGACCAATCGGCGGAGGAGGGGGCGACGATCGGGGCGAAGGCGGAGCAGCTCTTGAAGCGGTCGGGGTTCTTCAAGGCGATCGTCATCGCACCATGGCCGCCCATCGAATGGCCGAAAATGCCCTGACGGCTCATATCCGCACGGAAATGTTGGCCGATGAAAGCGGGCAGTTCTTCCGTTACGTAGCTGTACATCTGGTAGTGTTCCGACCACGGTTCCTGCGTGGCGTCCAGATAAAAGCCGGCGCCCTTGCCCATCTGCCAGTTGGTCACTTCATCAGGCACATCGTTGCCGCGCGGGCTGGTATCCGGGCAGACGACGATCAATCCCAGTTCGGACGCCATGCGGCGATATTCGCCCTTTTCCATGACGTTTGCATGGGTGCAGGTGAGGCCGGAGAGATACCAGACAACCGGGCAAGGCTCGCGGATCGCCTTAGGCGGCACATAGACCGCAAAGGTCATTTCGCAGTTCAGGGTTTCGGATGGGTGCGAAAATACGCCCTGCATGCCGCCAAAGGCGGTATTCTGCGAAATGATATTCATCAAGCCATTCCTTATGAAGAGTTTTTCGGTTCAGCCTGCAAGCGCGACCGCGGCGTTGACTGCCGCGGCCACCAGAACCGTGTTGAAGAAGAAGGAGACGATGGAGTGCAACAACGTGACCTTGCGCATTGGCGTCGTGGTCACCGCCACATCCGATGTCTGCGCCGTCATGCCGATCACTACCGCGAAATAGAGGAAGTCGTAACCGCACGGCTCTTTCGTCGCCGGAAAATCCATGCCGCCACGGTGCTGGCGCTTGCCATCAACGGTTTCGGGACGCCAGTAGAGATGGGCGTAATGCAACGCGGTCATGGTGTGGATCGTCAACCACCCGAAGATCACGGAACCAAAGGCTAGAAGCAGCGTCCAGACCGTTTCGCCGCTATGGTTGAGCGCCTGGAACAGCGAAACGACGGCGACACCGACGGCAAGCAGCGTAATAGCGATGATGGCCATCGCGGGCAGGTCGTCACTGTCGGCATGTGCTTTCAGGTGCTGCGCCGTCAATTTCGGAAGCCGGAAGGCCACCAATGCCAGATAGGTCAGGAAAAACAGAACGGCGGTAATTTCGATCGCAAGCGATCGGGCGAATGCCAGCGCCAGACCCAGACCGAGAGCGCCGACAAGAAAAGCGACGACAAAAGGCTTATGGCGACGATAGACGTTGCTTTGCGGGTTGGCCGGGATCATGGGCAGCGCCTTTCGGTTTGTGCCGTCATTTTTTGACACGGCGGCAGAAACGGTCAAGCGTCTCCAGAAAAGCGGAACGGTCGCGCGGCGAAAAAGCCGCATTATATCCCTTGCTTTCACCGGTTTCGCGCAAATGTGCACCAAGATCGCGCATCGCGGTCGCCATGCCGATGTTGGTCTGGTCAAAAACGCGGCCGGTCGGCCCCGTCACCAGCGCGCCTTTTGCCACACAGCGTCCGGCCAGCGGCACATCGGCGGTGATGACGATATCATTTTCGCCGGCGCGCTCGGCAATCCAGTCGTCAGCGGCATCGAAACCGGCCGAGACGATGACGTTTTTCACCATGGGATCGCGCGACGGGCGCAAACCGGAGTTGGCAACAAAGGTCACTTCCAGCCCATGCCGTTCCGCCACCTTGAGAACCTCTGGTTTCACGGGGCAGGCGTCGGCATCGACATAGATTTGCGGGTTCTGCGACATGGGTACTCTTAGCGGATAATTTCTGCCACGCTTTTAAGGGCAAAAGCCGCGATTACCAAGCCCGGCATCTGCGAATTATGGCGTGACGCCAGACAGGGAGCGCACTTGCGACCACTATGCAACTCGGATATGTTCACTTTATGTTCCTAACATAAGAGATGTCCGATGCTGGAAGAATTCATCGTGCAGGCCAAATCCGCCACCTATGTTGGTGGTGGCGACAAATCCGCGACGCCCACCCGCCTCGGGTCACACGACCTTGGTTATCAGAGTGGCGACTGGCATTATATCGACAGCTATTTCGGCGGAACCGACTTCATCGGCCAGGAGGTTGTCTGGCATCAGGGCATTCCCAAGTGGGCCATGAGCTATTACGGCCGCATCATCCGCCCCGAGGCAATTGACGGCACGGTGGCGGGCAGGGTGATCCAGCGTTCGCTCTCCACGCTTTACAGGCAAGGGCGGTTTCTCGGCGGCTTCACCCACCAGGTCGAAGACATGGTCTATGTCGATACCAACGAGGGTGAATTCCGGTCTTTTACCGGCGTCGAGCGGATCTATCGTGACGGTATCGAGGCATATCGGCTCGACTATCACGGCGGCCTGATAAAGGCTTAGTTGCTGTCGCCGGAAGGCCGGAATGGGGACGATGATGCTTCATCGCCCCCTTTTCGTTTCAGATCAACCGGGCTGCTTCGTCTTGCGCAGGTAAGGAAGAACCGTGTCATAGGAGCCGAAACGGGCAATGGCGTCCTCGTTCGAGACGGCCGCGGTGATGATGACATCCTCGCCCTGCTTCCAGTTGGCCGGCGTCGCCACCTGATGTTTCGAGGTCAGCTGGATGGAATCGATCGCGCGAAGAATTTCGTCGAAATTGCGGCCGGTGGTCATCGGGTAGGTGAGGACCAACTTGATCTTCTTGTCGGGGCCGATGACAAAGACGGAACGCACGGTGGCGTTATCTGCCGGGGTGCGGCCTTCGGAACTGTCGCCAGCGCCCGCTGGCAACATGTCGTAGAGCTTCGCCACTTTCAGGTCCTTGTCACCGATCAGCGGGTAATCGACGTTAAAGCCGGTCGCGGTGCGGATGTCGTTTTTCCATTTTTCATGGCTTTCGACCGGATCGACCGAAATGCCGATGATCTTGACGCCGCGTTTTTCGAATTCCGGCTGCAGGCCGCCCATCGCGCCGAGTTCCGTGGTGCAGACCGGCGTGAAATTTTTCGGGTGTGAAAACAGGACCGCCCAGCCGTCGCCGATCCAGTCATGGAAGCTCACCGGACCATGCGTGGTCTCGGCGGTGAAATCGGGTGCGATGTCGTTGATACGCAGGCTCATCTGGTGGTTTCTCCCTAATGATTGAATTGAAATCCTGAAGGTTTTGATAATCCGGCGCAGAAGCTTAGAGTTTCTGCGTGAAATGGCCAGCCATTTCCCAACTGATATAGGTCGGTCAAACGACACGCCAATGACCTGCCATGGAAACGCGCGAGGATTGTTTTCGTTCGGGCAAGCGCCTATTCTGACACGGTGCCTTTTCCTGCCGGCGCAAAAAGCTGACGCTCGACCACATGAGCCAACAGTCTCCAAACAGATGCGATGGAGAACAGCAATGACGATCACCATTACCGCTTTTGAACGCTCGCCCGATGGCGGCAAGGGGCTGGCCCGTGACACGCGCGTCCGCTGGGCACTGGAGGAGGTGGGCCAGTCCTATGACGTTCGTCTTCTTTCCTTCAAGGCGATGAAGGAGCCGGAGCATCTGGCACTTCAGCCGTTCGGGCAAATCCCGACCTACGAGGAGGATGATCTTGTCCTGTTCGAGTCCGGCGCAATCATTCTCCATATCGCGGAGCGCCATGCCGGCCTGTTGCCGCGGGATGCGAATGCACGGGCACGGGCAATAACATGGATGTTTGCTGCACTCAGTACGGTGGAACCGCCAATCGTCGACCGCTCGGTTGCACGGTTTCTGGAGGGTGACCGGAGTTGGTACGAGGAGCGCCTGACGATCGTCGATGAGCGTATCCGCACGCGGCTTGGCGAACTCTCCCGCTACCTGGGTGACGATGACTGGCTAGACGGCGCGTTCAGCGCCGGCGATCTCTTGATGATATCCGTGCTGCAAAGGATAAAAAGCTCGGGCATCCTCGACGAATATCCGAACCTTTCAGCCTATGTGGCCCGCGGCGAAGCCCGTCCGGCCTATCAACGCGCCTTTGCCGACCAGCTGGCGGTTTTCAAGGCTGCCTCGACCGTCTGAACGTCGCTCTATGGCGAGGGCCCGAACGTGCAGACCCTCGCCATGTTTCTACGGAGAACTGCTCGCCATAAAAGGCTCCCACAGCCGCTCCCGATCAATCCCGGTGCAGAGATCGATAACGACCCGTGTGCCGTTTTTAACTCGCCGCCGCAAAATGTCGGTACGGTCAGGATTTGCCCTGAGCGCACCGCCATCGTGAAGCGCCTGCAGCCGCGAGCGCGAAAGTCCCAGCTCTGACGCCAGCAGACGGTCAAGGCGGATGCTCGTCAGAAACGGCGCTGCCAGATCGATCTCCGCCCTTGTACAATCGAGCCTCGTCCAGTCGGGAGGTGCACCCATGATCGCTTTTTCGATATCGAACTCGGGAAACTCGTCGACGCGTTGCGATTTGCGCCTCAAAGCCTCGATATTGAATGTCTCCGCCCGTATCCATAACGGATCGTTGGATTGCAACGCCTCAAGGACGGCAGGCGCTATATCGCGAACATTCTGTCGCTCGAAGATTGGCCGGTTCCAGGTCTTATCGCAGCTCAGGCATCGGTAGATAAGCCAGGCGTCGAGTTTGCGGCCATTGGCGTTGAGCCGGATTTTATCGCTGGATTGAAAAGCCCTCAAGCCACCGCAGCCGCTGCACGCTATCCATGGCTGGGGTGCCGTTCGGGGAATAATGGTCCATTGGACCCGAAGTGTGTCGCACATATCGTCTTGGTCTTCCGTTCGGAAGTCCACCAAGATGGTGCATGAGAAAACCCTTGCGGGACGGCGTGGCGATGTTGTGGGTGGCTGAAGAGCTTAAGGCAGCGGACTGCACAAGGCACATTTTAACAATGCCAGACCGGTCTCTTGCCACCACCCGATGAACATGATCATACGCCGACAGCATGTTGCTGTCCGGCAGTACGGGGTGAAACTGGATTGAGACCGGTATTTACTTAGGCAAAGTCTACCTCGATGCGCCAACGCTCTTCGACGTCGATGATAACAAATGATCCGCCCGAAATGGAGTCTCCTCCGTCTCTGGTAGCTGAAAACCGTTGCGCTGCGGTTTTTATGCAACTTCGGGTGATTGGCGCACTCTCCATCGCAAGGCGTATTCCGACCGATGTCTTCTTGATCGAAGTGGAAATCTGCGATATCAGTAAATATGAGGTACGTACCTCAAATTTCGAAAACTGCACAAATGCGGGTAAAACAGAATAACCGACAGGTGAGCAATATCCGGGCCGTTCCGTCCGGTGAAGTTGATGGGAAACAACAGGATAACGTCAAAAAGGAGGGGTATAATGACGGCATTCGAACTCAATCCGGAATTCGCCATAACAGATGAGCAATCGCTTCGCGGGTTGTTCGAGGCGACCCATTCTCTGGCAATATTGAAGTGTCAGGATACCATTGGCGAGCATGCGCGGGAATTTATCAGGCGCTCACCGTTCCTGTGCATCGGAACGCAGAATCTGCAGGGAAGCGCTGACGTCAGCCCCCGTGGCGACCCTGCGGGCTTCGTCAAGATCCTTGATGAGCGCACACTCGCAATACCGGATCGACCGGGCAATAATCGTCTGGATACGTTGACCAATATCATCGCCAATCCAAGCGTCGGGCTGCTGTTCGTCATACCCGGATTTGACGACACGTTGCGTGTGAACGGGCAGGCGACACTGGCAACCGACCCGGAACTCCTGAAAAGTATGAGCATCAATGATCGTGCACCGAAACTCGCGATTGTCGTCCGGGTGAGCGAGGTTTTCATGCATTGTGCCAAGGCGTTTCGACGGTCTCACTTGTGGAGTCCGGATCATTTTCAGGATCGCTCCGAGATGCCGTCGCTTATCAAGATCATTCTGGATGAAACGACAGGCGCGCCCAGCAACAAGGATGAGATGCGGAAGATGGACGACGATCTGGAGAAAGACTATCAGAGGACGCTTTACTAGAGCGCATCCGGCTTAAACGGAGCGTTGCGCGCGCCCTGCATCTTCAATCAAAAACATCAATCGGAACAGGCGCTTAAGCGACCCGCAAATTCCCTCGTCTATTTTCGAGGGGAGGTTGCTTTGCGCCTGTTTTCCACGGCTGCCAGATGGGGAACCATACGCCGAAGCGTTGGGTCCCTGCGGATGAAATGGTGCCACAGCGCCGCGATCACGTGAAGCAGCACAATAACTGCTGCAAGATACGCCAGAGTAGCGTGAACATCAGTCCAGAAAGCCTCGGCTTGATCGGAAATCGTCATAGGCAGACCCGGCACGACGATGAGATCAAAGACGTAACTGGGGATCTGTAAGGGAGAGGTTGATGCGACTGCCCAACCGGCGAGGGGAACGGCAAGGGTAAGGAACAGCAACGCAGCGTGCGCGGCCCGCGCGGCGAACCGGGAAACCAGACCTTCGCCATCAAGAGCCCGCGGTTTCCTGCTGAAAACCGACCAGATGACACGCGGCACGGCAAGCGCCAGCACCAGAAATCCTATCGACTTGTGATATTGAAAAAGGTCGAACTGAAGTACCGGATCGATATTGTCGCGGCTCATCATGTATCCCAGCGCAAGCTGCGCGAGGAAAAGCACCGCGATCGTCCAATGGAAAGCGATAGCCACCAGTCCAAAAGAGGCGGGCGTGTTGCACCACTTCCGTTCAACCGCCGGTGCACTATCGAAATGATCCTCAAGATGTTGCATCGGTCAACTCAGCTGTTGATAGGTGTCTTTGGCAATGGCGTCCATGCGGTCGGACGGCAGGCTGCCGACCAGCGCGCAGCGGATCGTTTCATCGTCCCAGGACACGGTTTCAAGCGACCCGACACTGGAGCGCCGCATGGCGCTGTCGCTCGAGTCCGCCGCAGCCACGATGTAAAGCGTGACACGCTGCCCGCCTTTGTCTTCATACATAAGCTGGGCGGCCGCACCTTCGGAGCTGGGGAGCACCCGGCCGCCGACAAGGGAGAGGCCATGGCGGGTGAGGTCGGGGATGTTCAGTTTACGATCCAGCCGCTTCGACAGCCATTTCGGCAGGCTCGCAGCGTTCTCGGCATCGGCCCGGATTTCCACCGGATGCAGAACCTCGCTTGCAAACAACTTATGTGCCTGCGTCGCATCCGCCACGATGGAATGGGCAGGTTCGGCGACCTGAGACACAAGTCCGCGTCCGAACCAGCCGCCCGTCAGCCCGACCGCCAGCACAAGAACGGATGCCGCCGCCATGTTGCGCCAGTTGGCGCTCTCCGCGCGCAAGCGCCGCTCGATGCGGTAAACATCGAGGCGCTCGGGTAAAACACCGGTATCAAGAGGGCTATAGAGAGCCGTCAGTGTCGCATTCTGCTGCTGCCACATCTCCACCTTGCGTGCGTCGGCCGGATTGGAGGCGAGGTGGGCGCGAACGGCATCGCGTCGCTGGTCTTCGAGCTGCCCGTCGACATAGGAGATCAGATCGGCTTCGGTTATCTGCGGCTCGCTGCCAGTCATTTTATCACCTTGAGATTGGGCTGGTCTTCCTGGGTCATTCGGGCCAGGGCCGTTCGGGCTCGCCCCAGACGGGACATCAGAGTGCCCAACGGAATTTCAAGAACATTTGCCGCTTCCGCATAACTCAGACCTTCGACGACGACGAGGAGCAGCGCCTCGCGGTGTTCGCCGGACAGTTTTTCGATGGCGCGGGCCATTTCGGCAAGCGCTACCCGACCCGTCTGCGCCGCCGGCACAAACAGCTGTTCCGCAACGTCGTCAATCGGGACTTGCGACGGCCGGCGATTGCGGCCGCGCAGATTGTTGCGGTAGACGTTGACCAGCACCCGGTACAACCAGGGGCGCAAAGGCCCCTGCGGTCGCCATAACGCCTTTTTACGGATAGCTCTTTCCAGACAGTCCTGGACGAGATCGTCAGCCGTGTCACGGTCGTGCGTCAGCGCATTCGCGTAGCGTCGAAGCGCTGGTATGCTACTTGTAATCTCGTCCAGAAAATCCGGCATGGGTGCTATTCCTTGGCAACGTGCCAGACGCCGCCGACGCCTTCGCCAGTGACATCGCCTGCCTTCTTGTCCATCTGCCAGCGATACAGCGGCTTTCCGTCATGCGACCACTGCATCGTGCCATCCTTGCGGGCGATTGGTTTGTAGTCGCCATCCGCTTTGTCGGTTTTGGAGGCCGCGAGCGGCGGCCATTTCTTCGCACAGGCATCATAGCAGGCCGAAGAGCCGGCGGCATCATTGTCGAATGTATAAAGGGTCATGCCTTTGGCGTCAGTCAGGATCGTGCCCTTGGCCGTTGCCTTTTCAACTACTGCGCCACCGGCGTAGGGTTCGGCAAGGGCGGCAGTGGAGGCGAGCGCCAGAGCGCCGGCCAGAACGAAATGATATGCACGCATGGGGATAGTCCTTTGAGAGGTAACGGACCGGACAACATGTCCGATATTAGACAGAACACCGGCCAGCGGCACTTAATCCCGCCCTTACGGATTTTTTTGACGTTCCTTCGTTTTTATCTGACGCCCTTCAAATCGATGTCGAACGCGACCGTATTCGAATAGAGCGGCACACCGACACCCATGCCATAGGGCATGCGGGGCACATTGCCGGTAACATGGAAGGTGACAGATCCCTTTTGCTGGTCAACGAATGTCGCGTGAAAGGTTTCGGGTCTGGAGACGCCTCTGGCTGTCAGGATGCCTTCGACCACCGCGCTGCGCGGTCCGTCCTGGGTAACGCGGTTGGAGCGAAACACGATTTGCGGATAGGTAGCAATATTAAAAACCGCACTGGATCGCAGGAAATTTTCCACCCGTTCCTGCCCCGTCTTGACGCTGGAAGGGTTCAATTTGATTTCCACGAAGGACTTGGATGGCTGGTCCGGATCGATGTCGAAGCGGCCGGATATATCGGGGATTGTGCCCTTGATCCCCGGACCGGCAACCTGGTCAATCGAAAACGCGATGTGAGAGGCGGGGTCGATACGGTAACGTCCGGCTGCGGACGAGAACGGGCTGGCAGATACCGGCGTGCAAGCCAATGTCACAAGCAAGAGGGTAAGGGAATAGGGGTATTTCACGGCGCAGGCTCCTTTGTGAATACGTCGTCGTACTCAGGAGAACACCTCGGGAAACTATTTAATCCCACGCGAGTTGCGGCAGATCATCAAAATCCCTGCCGCCTGATCGAATTTGATGACCGCATTTGCCGCCGCCAGCCAGCGCGTGGGCCTTTCGACCTCATGCAAAAAGAAAAGCCGCCGATGATGCCTGTATCACCGGCGGGGTTGTCGGAATGATTACGGAGACAGTTCCTCGAGAGCTTTGCCTCTGGTCTCAACCGCGAACAGTGCCGTGATGATGGCGCCGACAACGAGGATGGCCGCGAAAATCACGAAGACATACTGGATGCCCATCGAAGCCATGGTGAAACCAACGACGATCGGGCCAGCCGAGGAGCCGAGGCGTAACCATGCGCTGCCCGTTCCCGTTCCGAGTGCCCGCAGGCGGGTCGGATAGATTTCCGCCGAGTAGAGATAGAGCGAGAAGGTCACCGTCTGGACGATTGCATAGGCAAGACCGCCAAGCACCAGAACCTGCTCGGCCGAGGTGGCTCCGAGCCATGCCAGAACCAACAGAGGGATCGGCGCCAGAAGCAGGGCGCCCATGTACCAGCGCTTCCGCCCGACCTTGTCGATAAGCAGCGCGCAGATGATAGCGGCAACCACGCCTCCGACCGAGGTCAGGAAACCGTAGAAAATGCTGGTCTGGAGCGGCAGATTGAAAACCTGACGATAAAGGGTCGGCAGCCAGGTGATCGTGCCGTTGGCAACCGTATAGGCGGTAAACCACATGGCCCAGATCGAAAGCGTGCGCTTCAGGTAGATGCCCTGGAACAGTTCCTTCCAATCAGATTGCCGTTTTACGGTCGAGGCAATGATCTTCGGCTCAGGCAATTCCTTGCCGGCGGCCAGAGCGCTTGCTTCCATCTTGGCAACGATCGCATCCGCTTCCGCATAACGACCATTGGCGGCAAGCCAGCGTGGGGATTCCTTCAGGAACCAGCGCAGCGGGATCATCAGGATTGCCGGAACGAGGCCAACGATGAACATCGCCTTCCAGCCATATACCGGCACCAGGAAGTATCCGATCAGGCCTGCTCCGACGAGGCCGAGAAGGAACATAACCTCATAAAGCAGGAAGAAACGGCCGCGCCCCTTCGAGCCGATGAGCTCGTTGATATAGGCGCTGGCGACCGGCACTTCGCCACCCGTTCCGATGCCCTGCACGAAACGGAATGCCATCATCATGCCGGCACCCGCGGCAAAGAGGCAGGCGACATCCATGCTGACGAACAGAAGGATGGTGAACAGCAGGACCTTCAGACGTCCGATCTTTTCGGCGAGCCATCCGAACAGGATCGCACCGACCAGCTGACCGAGATAACCCATGGAGAGGATCATCCCGGTCTGCGAAGGTGTCAGGTTCCATTCCTTGACGAGAACGGGCATGGCGTAGGCGATGGCGATCACGGTGTAACCGTCGAAGAAGGTCGCTGCACCGACGATATTGCGGGCCCAGAAGACCTCGCGTGTAATGGGAAGGCGCTCCAGACGGGCGCTGATATCGGCTTGAGGATCGGCAACGCGCGCCGTCTCAGCCTGCATGGGCTGCATGATGTTCAATATTTCCTCCATCCGTCGCTGGCGCGTTACTCTCTCCCGGCCAGGGACGTCCTCTGCTCGTGTTTATTAGTGTGTTTCAGGGCTTCCCGTCAGCGCAATGTTCTATTTGTCGGTGAATGGAGCAAAAGGGAGCGTGTGTTGGCGCCGAAGACTGATCCGACTATCAAGCCGCAATACAGTGGCATCTGCTTCCCATGGTCTCCTCCCATCGGAAAATCGCCCCCGCGCTGAACGACACGGGGGCGACACCTGTCTTATTCGGCAGCGATGAGCTGCTGATCGACGCGACCGATACCGGCTGCGTCGAAGGCCGCGAAGATTTCCTTTTCGGCCTTTTCACCGAGGTTCTTCAACGGCTCACGGATCGTGGCATGGTCGAGAATACCGCGGTGGACGAGACCGAGCTTGAGCGCGACGGTGCCTTCCATGTGCGAACCGCGATGATAAACGGCGCGGGTGACCGGTAGGAGCTGCTCGAAGATCTTCCGGGCTTCGGGGTAGTTCTGCGCCTTGCCGGCTTCGATGAGATCCACCAGAAGTTCCGGTGCGATATTGCCGTAACCGACGAGCAGGCCGTCGACGTCGAACATTGTCGGCAGCAGCCATTCGTCGTGGCAGGAGAGGACCTGCAGCTTCGGATTGGCCTTCTTCAGTTCGGGAATTTCAACGTACCAGCGCTTCATGTTGCGCACGCCGTTCTTGGTGGCGACCACGCCATCCTGCGTAGCGATTTCGAGCTGGGTGTCGAGATCGTAGCTGGCTTTCGTCACATCCGGATATTGGAACAGGATTTCCTGCAGGCCGGATTCTTCCCAGATCGCCTTGTAACGGCTCTGCGGCGCGCCTTTCTGATAACCGAAGCGCAACCAGCCGTGGTTCGGATAGACGAGAGCACCGGTCGCACCGGCAGCCTTGCACTTCTTGGCTTCTGCTGCTGCGACCTTAGTTCCTTCACCGGTAATCCCGGCAATGATCGGGATTTCGCCGTTCACGGCTTCAACATAGGTATGGATGAGAGCAAGCCGCTCTTCTTCCGTCAGGAAGGTTCCTTCGCCGGCATGGCCGAGAATGACAAGGCTTTTCACCCCTTTGATGGACACCAGCCATTTGGCGAGGCGGGCATTGGCCTTGTGATCGACATTGCCGTCGCGATCGAAAACGGTGACGGGGGCGGGACTCAGGCCGCGAAGGTCCATGGTGGTCATAATTTCTCCTCCTAAGATTTCGCCAATCACATTCAACCGGCGAAGGGAACGATATCGGGAACGTTCCCAATATTGATTTGATCGCTTCGGCTGTCAAGTGATAGAACGGAAAAAACAGGATGCGGGCCGGTGAGGGGCGATTCGATGAAAAGTGACAAACCCGATGTGATCTCGCCGTCGCGCGTTACGATCCTTGATGTGGCAAGAGTTGCCGGTGTGTCGAAATCCAGCGTTTCCCGCTTTCTGGATGAGCGTATGCCGAAGTCGGATAGCGAAACCGCGCGCCGGGTGCGCCAGGTGGCCGCCGAACTGGGCTATGTGCGGGACGTCTCGGCCTCATCCCTGCGGCGGGGCAAGACCGGCATGGTCGGTGTTATCGTCCCGCGTCTGACGGATACCGTCATGGCCATGCTCTATGAGGCGTTGGCGCATGCGGCCGCACGGGCAGGTCTCTTTACGATCGTTGCAACGACGGATGATGAGCCGGGAGCGGATCTTCGGGCTGCCGAGGCACTTCTGCGTCGCGGTGTCGACGGATTGATCCTGTCCACCGCGCGAGATGGCGACACGATCACCGACGAACTCGTCGATCGCGGCGTTCCCTTCGTTCTCGCCTTGCGTACCGACGGCAAGTGTCGCTCTTCCATCGGAGACGACCATCTCGGCGGTTACCTCGCGACGCGGCACCTGATCGATCTCGGGCATAAACGCATAGGACTGATCGCCGGCCCGTCCTTTGCCTCAAGTGCGAGAGGACGCGTTGAGGGTTACCACAAAGCGATGTCGGAAGCCGGGATAGATGTACAACCGCAATGGATCAGGGAATCGACCTTCGGCATCGAATCCGGCGGTGAAGCCGCGCAAAGCCTGATGGCCCTTGCAGATCGGCCGACCGCGATCTTTGCGGTCAATGATAACACGGCCATCGGCGCCTTGTCCGCGCTGACACGGCTGGGACTGTCCGTTCCCGGTGATGTCTCGCTGGTCGGTTACAACGATATCCCGATCGTAAGCCACCTGCCGACGCCGCTGACATCGGTAAAGGTGCCGTTCGAGCAGATCGCCACCGCGGCTTTCGAACTGCTTTCCGCAGAAAAAGTCACCGCACGCGACCGCATCCGCATAGCAACGCCGACACTCATCCCGCGACGGTCAACAGCGGCTGTTTAAGCGGGGCAGGGATCTGTCTTCGGAGATACGGGTTCCGCTCGCTATTCTATCGACGTCTCGACTGCCGGGCGGAATCCATAAACGATGTAATGCGCCTTAGTACGCCGTCTGTCGTACGTTCCTGATTGTCGCCGCAATGGCCAGATCGCGCTGCTCGTCCTCACCATCACCGTTCCAGGCCGCCGAAAGGCAACCGTAAGCGAACGCCTGATCAAGCAGGCGACGCGGATCGACATCCAGACTGCGAGAGAAGGCATCCGTCATCTTCACGATGCGTTGGGGGTCGAGACAAAGATCGTCCCTGTCAGCCGGATCATAGAACATGTTGACGGCGCCAAAGCCGACTTCACCAACGAGACCGACAGGATCGATCACCAGCCAGCCACGATCGGAGAGCATGATGTTCTCGTGATGCAGATCACCATGCAATCCACCCAGCCGGGTGGCGGTGCTCAGCAATTGATCGGCAAGAATGGCGGCCTCGACATAGTCGGTTTTGAGGCCTGCATTCTGGTCTTCACGCGCGCGTTCAAACAACGCCTCGAAGCGGTCCCGAATTGGGAGGAGGGCGGAGGGCAGGGGTTCATTCGATGCGGAATACAGTTCAGCCACGAGTTCCGTGGCAATCGCGGTCGCCGCATCGTCACCCTGCTCGGCAACGACGTGGGAGAGCATGCGATCTCCCGCATATTCGAGCAGCAGCATGTTGTCCTCACGGCCGAGCAGCCGCACGGCGCCTCTGCCATTGCGCCACGTCAGATAGTCGGCGCCACGCAACTCGTCAGCAATATCTTCTATGGGTTTCAATGCCTTGACGATTGCCGTGGAACCATCCGGCATCTGAACTTTCCAGATGCGGCTTGAAAAGGTGTCCGCAATCAGAAGCGGTTGGGAAACATTCCAATCAGCGGGGAAATCAGGCGGCATTCACATCGGCTCCAAGTCAAAGGGTCCAGTCGCAGGTCGACGGCGACACGATTACGATCTGGTGGTGATCCAGAATAGGGGAAATAATGCCTGGAGACTGTTTCCGCTATGGTTGTCCGATCAAAAAACTGCCATTTTTACGGATGACCAGTGCTCGTCATTCAATGAATGATTGAGGGTGTCCGTGACGAAATCCATTGGTTTGCTTGCAGGATTCGCGCTGCTTACGTTTTGCAACGGGGCGTCCGCCGCAGAGAATTTCCTCTACACCAGCTCCGGCGAGCTTGATGCCAACCAACGGGTTCTTGAGCGCGAAGACATCGGTGGTGTGCAAATCGTCTACAACTGGCGGAAGCTTGAACCGGAAAAAGGCAAATATGATTTCTCCGCCATCGAGAAAGACCTCGCCGTCACCGATCGCCTGAAGAAGAATCTATTCATTCAGGTGCAGGACCGTTTCTTCGAGGCGACGGCCAGAAATGTGCCTGACTATCTTCTGACGGACCCCGTATATGGCGGCGGGCTGGCGCCGCAATTCGACAATCCCGGCGAAAACAAGCCTGTCGGAGACGGGTGGGTTGCCGTGCAGTGGAACCCCGCAATACGCGATCGTTTCCAGAACCTATTGGCTGCACTGGCAGAAACCTTCGACGGCCGTGTCTATGGTGTCAATCTGCCCGAAACCTCGATTGATCTGGCAACCAACAACCCGCCAGCCGGCTTTTCATGCGACGCCTATTTCCATGCCGAGATGGAAAACCTTGCTTTCGCTCGACAGGCATTCTCCAAATCGAAAGTCGTGCAATACGTCAATTTCTGGCCCTGCGAATGGGATAACGACCATAAATATATGAGCCGGCTGTTTGACTATGCCGCCCGGAACAAAGTCGGCCTCGGCGGACCCGACATCGTTCCGGGGCGCAAGGCGCAGATGAAGAACTCCTATCCATTCTTCAATCAATACAAAGGGAAACTCGACTTTGTTGGCATGGCGGTTCAAGAGCCAACCCTGACCTACAAAAACCCCAGAACGGGCAAGCCCTTCACCAAAGATGAGTTCCAGACATTCGCGGAAGACTTTCTTGGCGCCGATGTCATTTTCTGGAGCAGCGCTTCGCCATGGCTTAAAAAGTGAGGCTCAATGGCTAGGGCACCGCAGAATCTTCATGAACGGCGAGGGGCCGTGTCATGTCTTTCAAGGGCATAGATCCTCGGTCGTGCTATCTCAGCCTGCAGATCATGTCCCAGCGATCAAGGCCCGGAGCGTATGCATCCGGCGTGACCTTGGTCGAAGTGAAGCCGAGTTTTTCGTAAAACCCTCTCGTGTGCTGACTGGTGTTCAGCGTAATGGTCTCGATTTCGGGAATGCCTCTTGCCTGATTGAGCCGGACTTCTGCGAGTGATCGACCAAGACCCTTGCCGTGGTAGTCGGCCGCAATCATTCCCCATGAGAAAAATGCCGTCTTTTTCTCCGCCATCACCTGCAGCCCTCCGCAGCCGACTATGGCATCGCGATCCTGCAGGACGAGATAGAAATGCTCCAGGACAGGAGATGCAAGAAACTCAGCATATTGCGATCGCTCATCAACGGCGAAAAAATGAGGGACATTGGAGTCGAACACAGCCAAACAGGCCGGCCCGTCTTTGATGGCATAAGGTCGAGATGTAATCGATAACACCGAGATAGCCCAAGTCATGTGTTGTTGAATCGTCGACCACGACATGATCATAAGCCGTGGGGAGAAGTCCAGTCACACACCGGTCAACCGGCTCTCCGGTTGCATGGGAAGGGAGGGGATAGCAGCCACCCTAACAACCGTGGAGAGCGGGACGCCTCATCATTCGAGATCGCAATCACCGGCATCTAGCTCCTAACCTATAAGCGATGGCGGCTTTGCGCCAACGCCGGACATTGCGGCCGGCGCAAAACTCCCTATTCTGCAATATCGCAAAAGTCCGGAAAACAGTTCGCACTTTAATTCGGAATTTCGCGACTGACCAATGGCCAGACTAGGTACACCAAGCGGCAGCCCATTAGGTGCCATACCGGAGATAAAGCATGTTCACCCACGTCATGATCGGGAGCAACGACTTGGAGCGGGCCAGAGCCTTCTACGACGCCACGTTCGCTGCGCTGGGAGGCAAACCGGGCGAGATGGATGCAAGGGGCAGGCTGATCTATGCCCACGAGGGCGGTCGGCTGATGATCACCAAACCGATCGACGGCAAGCCGGCGACGGCAGCTAACGGTGGGACTATCGGTATTGCCGCCGCAAGCCAAGACCGTGTTCTCGCTTGGCATGAGGCCGGTACAAAGCATGGTGGCACGGCGATCGAGAGTCCACCCGCAGAGCGTCCAAACGGGTCTTTCGTCGCCTATCTTCGCGATCCGGACGGAAATAAGCTCACCGCCCGGTCTCAGCCGACGAAGTGAGATCGGCGTCAGCGGCACATAGTGGACAGCGTGGTCGATGCTAAGAGGCGAGTTAGGCGTGCCGTTCGGCCGACTTCTCTCATGGCTGTCGCGAGTGCGTTCTGTATCGGCGATAATGAAACACCGGGGGGGCTTTAGAGTTCTTCTTCGACAACAGTAAACCTCTCGCCTCGGCTGGCCTTTGCCAATTTGCCATCCTCGTCGATTTCAGCCAGTTCCTCGCCTTCGTGTCGCACACTCATGAAGGCGACGATCGCGACGATCGCTGCGAGAAAGATCGCACTCGTTATGATCGTGCCGAGGCCGAGGCCGCCATATTGCGCAGGTTGAGACATCAGGTCACCAAACGATGCACCCAGTGGTCTGGTCAGAATGTAAACGAGCCAGAAGCCGAGTATAGGATCGAGGCCAAGAAAGAAGTAGCCGAGGCTGAGCGAGATAATGACCATGCCGAACAGGACGCCGGCCGCCAGATAGCCCAACGCGAATTTTTCTGCGACCAGATCGCCGGCTGCCGTGCCGAGCGCGAAGGTGAACAGAATGGCGAGCCAATAGAAGGCCTCGCGCCGCCCGGTGAATATGGAGTGGATCGAAAGCGTCCGCTCCGTTTGGGACCACAGGAGGAAAGTCAGCGCCAACGCGATCGAGAAAGCAATCGTGGTATCCAGCAGCGGCACATGGAAGTTGTCGACCAGATTGTCGGTAATTAACGTGCCAACGATACTGATCAGTACCACGGAAAGCCAGTAAGAGGCGGGAACATATTTCTTCTGCGCAAATTGCCAGATCAATGCGGCAACCAGAACGGCGGACATGATCAGCGATGTCGCCGTCAGGCCCAGGCCCATTTGCACATTGAGATAATCGGCAGCCGTTTCACCCATGGTGACGGCCATCAGTTTGATGAGCCAGAAATCGGTCGTGACGCTGGGAACGCGATTGTAAACAGCAGCTTTGGTGGTCGGTGCAGACATGGCGAGTATCCTTGCATGGGCGTCGAAAGTCTCGGAGGGCAGTTCGGGCGAGGGTGACACTGTTCGCCGCCCGCCTATTGAGCAGGCTGAGCCGGATTGCCGAGAACCGTCATAAGAGCGGCTAGCGCTTTGCTGACTTTGTCAGCCGATGGAGAGGATTGACGCAGCGCTTTCAGCGCGGTGTCGGAGGCAGCGTCAATATTGCTCCAGTCGTGCTGGTTCAGTGGCCGGATTGCGGTCTCGGCCTGGTCCCATGCCGTTTCATAGTCGGTGATGCGCTTTGCGGCGCCGGCAAGGTCACCCTTGGACGCGAGGGTCTGGACATCGGCTATGATTGTCCTGAACGATGACAGATCGCCGAGGCCAACCGTTTCGGCCGGTGCGGTACTGGTGTAAAGTTCAAAACTCGTGAATGCCGCCACAGGAGCGGCAATGAGCGCGATGGCAAGCAGAATCTGTCTCATCAGCGGATTTCCCTGGAATTCTGGCGAGACGAGGAAGGCATCACTTCCACTCGCCGGTTGTATGGCACGCCTGCGGTAGCGCGATACGCTCGCTGCTTTGCCAGTGGCGTACGGCTGGCCTGCTTTGACTACACGGGTTCAATTAGCTGAGAATTAGAGCGGACGTTGGCGTGGCGCCGCGCGTCAGCCGGCTGCAAATTCCGCGTGAATGCGGCGGCCAGTAATGGTACCGGCCGCCGCCTTTTTCATTTCTGCGGGACCAGATGGGAGACAATCGCCTTGCCACCCTTTTCCGCGTAGGCCAGATGGACCTTCTCGCCGACACGCAGTCGGGTGCGGCAGGTGACATCAGGCACAGCACGGCCAATGCGGCACATATGCGATAGCGGGCGGTCATGAGCAACGCTCCTCTGCGAACTCGAGAAAGCCATGTGACGCCAGCAGAATTAGGAGGGTCTTAGGTGATCAGGCTTATTGCGGTCGGGCTGCACCAAAATCTGTGCAGCCGCGCGCGTTTAGGTTATTCTGAAACATGCGTATTCTTGTAATCGAAGATGATGTCATGCTCGGTCGAGCCCTCGTGCAAGCCCTCGATGATGCCGGCATGTCGGCGGACTGGGTGCGAGACGGACAACTCGGGGATGAGGCCGTTGCCGTTGGCGGCCATGGTCTTGTGTTGCTCGACCTCGGCTTGCCCGGCCGGTCGGGCCTGGAGATTTTGCGCTCGTTGCGGACGGCCGGTGACAAGAGGCCGATCCTGGTGATTACCGCTCGTGACGAACTCGATGATCGGGTCGAGGGGCTTGACCTTGGGGCCGACGACTACCTTGTGAAGCCGTTCGAGGTCAAAGAACTACTCGCACGCATGCGAGCGGTGTTGCGCCGAAATGGCGGCCAGGCGGTTTCTATCCTTTACACCAGCGAGATCGAACTCGATCTATCCAGCCATGAGGTAAAATATCGTGGGTGCGGCGAAGTGCTGCCAGCGCGCGAATTTGCACTGCTTCAGGCATTGCTGGAGCGTCCAGGAACCATTCTGTCCCGCGCACAGCTTGAGGAAAAGCTCTATGGCTGGGGCGAGGAGGTGGAGAGCAACGCCATCGACGTGCTTATCCATTATGTAAGACGCAAGTTCGACAAGGATATCATACGCAATGTCCGAGGGGCCGGCTGGATGGTTCCCAAGTGATAAACACCATATCGATCCGACGCACAGCTTTCTTATGGCTCGCGGGCTTGATGGCGATCATCGGTGTCTGCGCGGCGACTACATCATACCTCCTCGTTCAGAACGAAGCATCCGACTTCCTCGATAATCAACTGCGGCAGATCGCACTCTATGTCGGAGATGCGCGTTTATCGCCAGCAACAGGCCCGGATAGCGTTGCGCTGCACGATCCCGAGGACGACTTCGTCATCCAGGTCTGGGATGCTGCCGGCAAGCCCTCGCGACTATCGCATCCTGCCGTTGATATTCCCCGGCAACAGGCGACCGGGTTTGCCGATATTTCGACCGGCAGCGACAATTGGCGCGTCTACACGCTGGCCGCGCCGGATCGAACGGTTCAGGTTTCCCAGGATACAAGCGTTCGGCAGGAGCTGGCGACCAATGCAGCGCTTCAGGCGGCGCTTCCGATCGCGGTTCTGATTCCATTGTCACTGCTGACACTGAGCTGGATCATCGACCGGATCATGGCGCGGCTCAATCGCCTGGCCGTCGCGGTCGCCTCCCGAGACACGACGGTGGACAGCCCTGTTCCGACCGACGACGTGCCCGCTGAAGTCATCCCCTTTGTCAGCTCGATCAATCTGTTGCTCGCCCGGCTCCGCGCATTGCTGGAGAGACAGCGGCGGTTCATCTCGGATGCGGCCCATGAATTGCGCACGCCGCTCTCGGCGCTGCAAATTCAAATCGACAACCTTCGGCATGACGACCGGGACGGCCGATTTTCACAGCGTTTGACGGAGCTCGAAGCAGGAATCGGGAGGGCCACCAGCCTGGTGAGCAAGCTCTTGCGCCTCGCGCGCTACGACGCCCACGAGACCGCACCTGCGCCGCAGCCGATCGATCTCGTCCAGCTTGCGCTGAATACAGTCGCACGCTTGACCCCGCTTGCCGGGAGCCGGTCGATCGACCTCGGCATTACCCGCCAGGATCCGGCCGTCACGATCGGCGCGCTCGCCGATTTCGAGATCATTCTTGAAAATCTCGTCGAGAACGCAGTGCGCTATACTCCGCCAGGCGGAACCGTCGATGTCGCGGTGGAAGTTGCCGGGCAGGAGGCACGAATTGAGGTTCGCGACACCGGCCCCGGCATCGCGCAAGAAGAGATGCCCCGCGTCTTCGAGCGGTTCTTCCGCGCAAGACCCCAGGATAGTGAGGGAAGCGGCCTGGGGTTGGCGATTGCGAAGGCGGCGGCCGAAAGACAAGGAGCGCGGCTAAAACTTGCCATGCGCAGGGACGGGGCAGGCCTCGTAGCATGCCTCATTGTACAAATGACCGTTGGAACAGCTGTCAAATCTGATTAAAGACGCAACGTCTCTGGCCCGATAGAAATGCGACACTCGCTCATCGGATCGGCCCTGACAGAACCGGATTGCCCGTTTGCAAGGGGAGGGCGGATGACAGAATCCCTCCTTCGGCTTAAGCTTCCTCAGTCATCTGTCTGCATATCCCAGTTAACACTTCATTCAGTGGTTTTGTGAAATCTAAAATACGCAGGTTCCAAAGTTTCATCGGCGGGGCTGGTAGAACAAGTGGATCCAACGCGCCCTGCCTTATGGCGGCCCAGAACGGATATCCGCTTGTCGCTCTATGAGGAGGGGCACAGCTACCCGCGATGTTCCATTGTATGTTTCGCTGGCTTCCTGCGCGGACAGCTGGAGGAGCGCTTGCCCTGAGGCTATTCATGTCTTTCCTGAAGAATACCAAAATCAAAACCAAGGTCGTATTTGTCATATCACTGATGAGTTTGATGTCCCTTTCCGGGATCAGCTACGTCAGCTTGCAGTATAAAAATACCGATAATGTTTACAGCGACTTCATCGCCAATGAGGCGCTTGCTGCGGTGCTGAACGCCCGGACCAGCGGAAATCTCAATGCACTCGGCATGCAGATGCTTCGCGCCAGCCTCAATGAACCGACGAGCAGCGATTTCGAGGCCGCCGTCAAAACCTTCAAGGCCGACCGGAAGCAACTCGAAGAACGGCAAAATAAAATCATGGAGCTGGTTCCGGCCCGGACGGATGCCGCTCGCGATATCCTCAAGGGCGTGGCCGAGGTCGAGGACATCGGCAATCAGGTCATTTCTCTCATGCAGGCGGGAAAAAGCGCCGAAGCACAGCAGATGGCGCTTAACGTCCTTCGGAAAATAACCGAAGTCTCCCCGAAAATCAGTGCGGGCAACGAGCAGCTCATCCAGGTCATGAATGACGGAAGAGAGCGCCTAACGGCCAGCACCAACACGACAATCTGGACGGCTCTGGTCAGCATAGCATTTGTTTCTCTGGCATTGATCGCACTCGGCCTGTTTATCTCCTCCCGTGGCATCACGACCCCGATTGCGCGGCTTCGCGAGCGTATGGGATCGCTGGCGGCCGGTGATACGGCCAGCGAAATCGCCGGAATGGATCGCAGAGATGAGGTTGGCCAGATGGCAGCTGCGGTTCAGGCATTTCGCGAGAGCGCAATTGAGCGCCTCCGGCTTGAGAATGAAACGCAGGCCAATCGGTCAACTTCGGAGAAGGACCGGATCGAGCGCGAGAAACAGAAGGCGAAGGAAGCTGCCGACGTGCAATTCGCCGTCGACAACCTTGCCGCGGCCCTTTCGAAGATCGCTCAGGGTGACGTTACATACCGGATCGTTCAACCGTTCGTATCCAGCCTTGACGGCATTCGCGGCGACTTCAACAGGGCTGCGGAACAGCTGCAATCGACCCTGAACCAGGTGGCGCAGAACGCGCGCGGCATCGACTCCGGCGCCAACGAAATCAGGGCTGCGGCAGACGATCTGGCGAGACGCACGGAGCAGCAGGCGGCAGGCGTTGAAGAGACTGCGGCAGCGCTGGAAGAAATCACCACGACGGTGAAAGATTCCACGAAACGGGCGCAGGAAGCGGGTCATCTCGTTGGCCGTGCAAAAGTTGGCGCGGAAAAGTCCGGAGAAGTGGTGCAGAAGGCTGTCGCCGCGATGGAGCAGATCGCGACATCCGCCAATGAGATCTCCAACATTATCGGCGTGATCGACGAGATCGCCTTCCAGACCAACCTCCTGGCATTGAATGCCGGCGTGGAAGCTGCCCGTGCCGGTGAAGCGGGCAAGGGCTTTGCCGTTGTCGCTCAAGAGGTTCGCGAACTGGCGCAACGTTCCGCCGGCGCCGCCAAGGAGATCAAGAACCTGATCACGACATCGAACGGTCAGGTTCAGCAGGGCGTGCAGCTGGTTGGCGAAACCGGCAGGGCGCTGGAGCTGATCGTCACGGAAGTGCAGGAAATCAACCGGCACGTCGCGGCGATCGCGGAATCGGCGCAGGAACAATCCTCCGGTCTTCAGCAGATCAATACCGCTGTGAACCAGATGGATCAGGACACGCAGAAAAACGCCGCCATGGTGGAGGAAAGCACGGCCGCGAGCCACGGGCTGGCCCGCGAGGCGTCTTCGCTCAACCGGCTTCTCGCCCAGTTCAAACTGTCGGAAGGCGGTTATAGCGTCGCCTCCGCGTCGGTTCGTACGGCATCTCCCGCCGACAGGCCTGCAGTTTCTCCCGCTCGTGCCCTCGGTGGAAAGATCAAGGCCGCGTTCTCGGGCAATGCTGCACTGAATACCTCCCCGGACAATTGGGAAGAGTTTTGATAATCGCGGATCTTTCACGTCTGATGTCGAGTGCGGGACTGAAAGCATTGTTGTAAACGCTTGTACCGGCAATTGGACGCTGATTGCCGGTACTTGCTGATGGGCGATGTACGAACGCATTTATTGCGGAGGACCTCAAGTTCGCTTCGCTTTCGGCATGGCGGCAGCCTGATCACGGCTGGTCTGCACCTAGTGTGGCATAGAGGTGGCAGGAGGGTTCATAATCTCTGATGTACAGCGTTTGCAATCCAGCCTGTGGCGTTAGGTATCGGATATCTGCACGGTAACGTGCTCATGGCAACACTTCGACGCTGAGGTCTGATCTTTGTTGGGATTTTGCGACAACAGGCCGCGAGCGATGACAGATAGCATGTGAAGATAAAATCTACGCCTGGAATGGAGTGCAGATGGAACATCAAAGCAATAGCAGCAGACAGGCAATTTCCACTGTTCCGGACGTTTCGATCCTCCCTATCACGCAAGCGACGGCGGCAACCTTCACCGATCTTTTTATCGGTCTTACATTTCTGTGCTTCATCCGCTCGGGCACGAAGAGAGTGATCTGTCCTGTTCAGGGTGAATTGATCGCCGGTGAGGGGGATCTATTGATTTTTCCTTCCGGTTCGATGGTCACGCTGGAAAATCGCCCCTTACCGAATGCCGATTACCGGGCGGATGGCGTGTATTTCGCAGATGACATGGTCGATGCGGTTTTCGCGCATCTGCCACGGTACAACACTTTACCGGGTATACAATTGCTGCGGGCGGCGTCTCATGGACCGTCTGAAATTCTCGATCTTATCAGGGAAACTCTCGATAGGGACGACCTGCCGCCGCCGATTAGACGACACCGGCTGCTGGAGCCGTTGATCTGGTTGCAACACAACGGTGTTCAACTGCCGATCCGACAGGAAAACCAGCCATGGAGCAAATTGCGCAGCCTGATCGAAACCGATGTCAGCAAGCCATGGCGCATCGCGGAGGTCGCCCGACATTTCGCGATGAGCGAAGCGACCTTTCGGCGGCAGCTTGTCAAATCTGGCCTTGGCTTTGCACAGATCCTGCTGAACACGCGCCTTGAAAAGGGGTTGGCCCTGTTGCAGACGACACAGACACCCATTTCGCAGGTTGCGTTGGAATGCGGTTTCAAAACGCCCTCTCACTTTTCCGATGCCTTTCGTAAAAGGTTCGGAATTAAGCCTAAATTGATCAGGTCAGCGGAGAATTGACCGTTTTTCGATAGTATTTGAGCGACAGCTGGAAGCGGTTCTTCGAACGGAGGGCTATTCCGTCGAGCATGATCAATCGTCCAGAAAGGGTACTCAATCATGCTGAAGACTGCATCTATTTCCGGTTTCCTGCTTGCCGTTGCCATGACAACAACGGCAAGCGCGCAGGATTTCAGATTATCCAGCAGTTCGATCGCGGAAGGTGCGCAACTCTCCACGGCCTTCGTTTTTACCGGGTTTGGTTGCAATGGCGGCAATCAATCTCCGCAATTGTCCTGGTCTGGCGCACCGGAGAGTACGAAAAGTTTTGCAGTTACCGCTTATGACCCGGACGCGCCGACTGGTTCTGGATGGTGGCATTGGAACGTCGTCAATATACCGTCCTCGGTGACATCTCTGGACCTTAACGCAAGCGGCAGCCGGACAATGCCGAAGGGATCCGTCGAAATTGCCAATGACTATGGATCGGTCGGGTTCGGTGGCGCATGCCCGCCTCCGGGTGAGGTTCACCGCTATGTGTTCACCGTGCATGCTCTGGCGACGGAGCGTCTGGAGTTGCCTGAAAACCCGAGCAATGCGCTGGCCGGATTTATGATCGGCGCGAACACGATCGGAAGCGCCCGCATTACGGCAGTCTATAACAGATAATAAGCGCGCCCGAAGGCAGGCGGCCATATGCCGCCTGCGCCATTCCCCGCGTCATCATCACGGATAAGCCGTCGCACCGTCCGGCTTACGAGTAATCTTTCGCTCCCAATGAATATAGTCTTCATTCTGCAGCGCTTTTTCGTCGATCTCCAGACCCCAACCCGGTCGGTCGGGACGAAGCTCCATATGGCCGTCAACGGGCATATATGGATCGGCGGCCCATGGCGCGTGGGCATGTGGCTTGAACTCCAGCAGCTTGAAGTTCGGCTGTGCGGCGCAGAAGTGAATATTGACCGCGGTTGCGAGTGGGCCCATGGGGTTGTGCGGCGCGATGGTGACGTAGTGCGCTTCCGCGATTGCTGCGATCCGTCGCATTTCGGTGATGCCGCCCACGACGCAAATGTCGGGCTGGATGATGTCAGCGCCGCGCGCAGACAGCAGGGAGAGGAATTCGAAGCGGTTATACAGCGATTCACCCGTTGCCAAAGGCACGTTGACCTTCGCCTTCAGCTCCGTCCAGGCGGGAATATGTTCGGGCCGGATCGGCTCTTCGTAAAATAGCGGATCGTAGGGCGCGATGGCTGCCGCAAGCTGGACCGCCTGATAGGGTTCGAAGATTTTGGCATGCGCATCGAAGGCGAATTCGAAATGGGACGGGGTCAATTCGCGGATCCTGCCGAACCAGTCGCCTGTTTCCTTGACAAGTTCGCCCCAGCGTCCGGCATGAAGGTCGCGCCGGTAAGGGCTCAGCTTGAATGCCGTATAGCCATAGGTTTCATTGAGCTCGAGTGTCTGGTCCCGTGCCGCTTCCGGATCGGGTGCGGTATAGACACCGCAATAGACCTTTACCCGGTCGCGTACATTTCCGCCAAGCAGCATGTAGACCGGAAGGCCGGCCGCCTTGCCGGCGATATCCCATAACGCATGGTCGATTGACGAAATCGCGGCAAGGCCGAGTGCGCCAGGCGGGAAGCGGCATTGCTGGTTAAGCTTGAGGATAAGGAATTCAACCCGACGCGGATCTTCTCCCTCGATTTGGTGAAAGAGATACTCGAAAAGTGGCGGCAAGGCCCAGTCCGGGCCGTGATTGTAACATTCACCCCAGCCTGAAATGCCTTCGCTTGTCTCTATTTTCAGAAGCAGGCGCGGCCGGTCGTCCACGCGCTGCATGTATGTCTTGAAACCTGTAATATGCATGAATGTTGGTCCTCAGGCCGCGCGGCTTTTTGCCGAGACATTGTCGACGATCGCCCGCAATTCAGCGTGCTCCGCTTCGGTAAGACGTTCGACGCCGGGAATGCGCACCGGGCCGACATCTGTTCCAAGCATGCCGAGCGCTTCCTTGACGACGGTGACATTGGCGCCGTTGTGATATTTCGTGCGAAGCACCTCGAAGCCGGCGATGTCGTCGATGAGGGCGCGTGCCGCTGCAAAATCGCCTTTTTCCAGCGACTGGTGGATCGCATGGGAAAATTCCGGGAAGACGTTCACGAGACCCGAGGTGAAGCCGCGCGCACCCAGAGCGTAGAAGGCGGGTGCCCATCCTTCTGCCAGACCGCAGACCCAGATCGCCGGTGCGTCCTTGGTCGTGCGGATCACCTCGGCAAGAAGCATCAGATTGCCCGAAGCAAATTTGATGCCGGCAATGTTCGGATGCAGCGCAAGTTTGCGAAAATCAGCCACAGAAAAATTATCGCTGCGGACATAGGCGATGACGGGAACCGTCGAGGCTTCCGCCAATTCGAGAAAATATTTCGCCTGAAAGCTCGGGCCTGCAAAGGGATCCATAGGGTGATGCCCCATAATGGCGTCCGCGCCTTCGGAAATGGCGTCGCGGGCCAGCGCCTTCGCCTCGGTCAGCGAACGGCCGACGGCAGCGCTAACGAGGGACCTTCCGTCGGCAGCCCTGATGGTTGCGGCATGAACTGAACGCACCTCTTCCATGGTGAGGGTGAAAAACTCACCGGTATTGCCGGCGGCCATCAGGTTGTGAACGCGGGCATCAGCAAGACGCGATATCAAAGCCGAAAGCTTGGCCGTGTCGATGCTGCCATCCGTTTTATAAGGTGTTACGGGTACGCCTGATATTCCGGTCAGGGCCGTGCGGATTTTTTCCATTGCCTCGGTCACGTCAAATGTCCTCATTTTTCTTGAATACGATGTCGAGATAGGTGTCGCCGGAACGCACGACGTGATCGCGCATAACCCGCTCGGCCTGGTCGCTGTCGTTTGAGATAATTGCCGCAGCAATCGCGGCATGTTCGGCCAGCGCCTTGCCGCGCTCGAGCGGATCCGAGTGGATGATGCGGCGGATACTGGCGTCATAAAACTGCTGGCGCTCGATCATGCGTGAGAGATACTGGCACCGCGAGGCGATATGGATCTGTTCGTGGAAGGTCTCGTTCAGCGTAATCAGATCGTCGGCAATGCCGTCTTCCGTTGCCTTGTTCATCTGCGCAACAATTTCCTCAAGCCTCCCTGCCTCGTCCCTGCCGATGCGCTTGGCCGCAAGATGGGCAATCATCGATTCCAGTGCTGCGCGCGCAAGGATCATCTCTTCGGCCCAACCGGCGTTGAAACGGATAAGCACGCCGCGACGCGGAAGGGTTTCCACCAACCCTTCGGTCTCCAGCTGACGCAATGCTTCCTTGATTGGGGTGGTGCTCACGCCAAGCTGCTCGGCGAGCTGACGTTCGTTGACCCGCTCATCGGGCGCAAAACGTCCCGAAAGGATCGCCGTCCTCAGCGACTTGTGCACGTGGTCGCGCAATGTTGTCAGAAACCGCGGGTCGATTTTTTCGATACGGTCCGCACCAATCTCTGTCGATGCCTCTTTTTGCATGCGCCGAAATTCCCCCGTTGACGACAAAACTGTTTTGTGAGATCTGGTATATCAGATTTCAGATCGATGTCGATATGAAAATTGCACACTGAACGACGTTCGGTGTGTCTCGGGGAGGAGAAACATGACTATGAAGAAACGTAGTTTCCTGATCGCTTCGGCCATGGTGGCATCCACTTTTCTGATGCCCGCTGGCGCGTATGCCGCAACGCCGGAAGACCAGCTTGTCATCGCGACGAATATGTCATCGATGCGTGGCCTTGATCCCAACGAGATCAACCAGCTGGAATCGGCTGAGGTTGTTGCAAATCTCTATGAGCGGCTGATCGTTCTTTCCGCCGAAGACATCACCAGGCCGCAGCCCGGCATTGCTGAAAGCTGGACGGTGTCGGATGACGGCAAGAGATTCACCTTCAAGGTCCGTTCCGGGGTAAAGTTTCACTCCGGCAATCCGTTGACGGCAAAGGATGTCGAGTGGTCGCTGCGCCGGCTGGTCAAACTCGGCCTCGCGCCTTCCGTCGATCTTCGTCAATGGGGCCTGACGGACAAGAATGTCGATGAGTTGGTCAAGGCGACGGACGATAAGACTGTTGTGCTGCAGACGCCGCAGGTATGGAACCCCAATCTCATCCTGTTTTCGCTTGCGAGCTTCTCGACCTCTATTCTCGACAGCAAGCTTCTCATTGGAAACGAGAAGAACGGCGACTTGGGCAGGGAATTTCTGCAGACGAATGATGCCGGCTCCGGCCCCTATTCGCTGAGAACCTGGCGCGTCAATGATCTGCTGATTTCCGATGCCTTTAAGGATTACTGGCAGGGCGCCCCGAAAATGCGCCGCGTGGTCCTGCGCCACATGCCTGAATCGTCCGGCCAGCGGCTCCAGCTCGAGGCTGGTGACGTCGATGTCGCGACACGCCTTTCGTCAACGGACCTTGCTGCGATCGAGGCGGGCGGCAAGGCCGACGTACAGAAGACGCCGGGCTTTGGTTTTTATTATCTCGCCCTCAATCAGAAGGACGAGATACTGTCCAATCCAAAGGTCCGCGAGGCGTTCCGGTATCTGATCGATTACGATGGCCTCGCCAATACCGTCATGAAATATTACGGTATCAAGCAGCAGACAATCATCCCGGGCGGTCTGCCGGGCGCAAGCAGCGAAAATCCCTATAAGCTCGATATCGACAAGGCAAAGCAGCTGCTTACCGAGGCGGGTTATCCGAACGGTTTTTCCAAGGTCTATTTTGCAACGCCAGTTACACCTGAATATGAGGTGGCCCAGTCGTTGCAGGCCAATGCGGCCAAGGCCGGCATCAAGCTCGACCTGCAGGGCGGCGACCATATCGGCAAGTTCCGCAACCGAGAATTCGAGATATTTTCGGCGCGCACCGGTGAACGTTTGCCTGATCCGCATGCCGTGCTCGCATCCTACGCTACCAATCCGAACAATGCCGATGACGCCAAGCTTTCGGGTCTGATGGCCTGGCGCACTGCCTGGGATGTCCCGGAGGACATTCAGAAAATGGTGACGGCTGCCGCCCATGAGACCGACCAGCAAAAGCGCACCGATCTCTATGCCAGGATCAACAAGGCCTATCTTGCGGCGTCGCCTGCGCTCATCACCTCGTTCCAGCGCACGGATGCGAAGGCCGTGCGCAAGGAGGTCAAAGGCTATGTCGGCCATTCGACCTGGCTGACCCGCTGGGACACTGTCTCGAAGGACAAATAAGCGTTCCGTTCAAGGAGAATGATGTGAGCATCTCACAAATATCCGCAGGCGCTCCGGCGAGCGCCGTGGTAGCGCTTGGCGCGCTGCGCAAGGTGGCGGCATCTTTTGCCGTCATTCTGACCACGTTGCTCGGCCTGCTCGTCATCACTTTCGTTGTTGGGAGAATGGTGCCCGCCGATCCGGTCATTGCCGTGATCGGCGATCAGGCCGACCACGAGACCTATGAACGCGTTTATAAGGAGATGGGGCTCGATCAGCCGCTTTACGTGCAGTTCGCGACCTATCTCGGCAACGTGGCGCATCTCGATTTCGGCCAGTCGCATGTCACCAAAAATCCGGTCGCCCGCGATCTTGCTCGCGTTTTTCCCGCAACGCTTGAACTTGCCACGCTGGCAACGATCATCGGCGCCGGTCTCGGCATCCCGCTCGGCATTGTCTCCGCCGTGCGAAAAGGTACGTGGGTGGACAATGTCGCGCGTATCGTCGGTCTTTTAGGCTATTCGACGCCGATCTTTTGGCTAGGAACCATCGTCATTCTCGTCTTTTATGCCAAGTTCGGGCTTATTCCCGGCAGTGGCCGCCTCGATGTCTACAATGAGGGGCTGGTCGAGGGGCCGACAAACTCTATTCTCGTCGACGCCGCGCTTGCAGGCGAATGGGAGGTCTTGCGGGATGCTCTGCGCCATATCGCAGCGCCGGCGCTTATCCTCGGTTATGCCGCCATGGCCTATCTTAGCCGCATGAGCCGGAGCTTCATGCTGGAGCAGCTGCGTCAGGAATATGTGTTGACCGCCAAGGCGAAAGGGCTTGGCCAACGCGCGATCGTCTGGCGGCATGCTTTCCGCAATATTCGCGTGCAGCTTCTCACCATCGTCGCGCTTGCCTATTGCGGGCTGCTGGATGGAACGGTGCTGATCGAAACGGTCTTCGCCTGGCCGGGGCTCGGGCAATATCTCACCTCGGCCTTGTTCTTTGCGGATATGAACGCCGTGCTCGGCAGCGTGCTGCTGATCGGCATCATCTCCATTGCCATCAATCTTCTGTCGGACCTGACCTATCGGTTCCTCGATCCGCGTACCCGGTGACATCATGGCGACACGTTATTTCAACGACCTGCACAATTGGCTGATCAACGAGGAATTCTCCTCGATGCGCCAGGCGCGGCTTCACAAAGCCTATGTCCTGTGGCTGAACCTGATTGCCAATCCACTTGCTTTTGCCGGTTTTCTGGTGGTGCTGGCACTGGTTCTGCTGGCGACCTTCGCGCCGCTGATCGCCAGTCACGATCCGATCCTTCAGGATCTGACGATGACGCTGAAGCCTCCCTCCGCCGATCACTGGTTCGGGACGGACGAATTCGGCCGCGACGTTTATTCGCGGCTCGTCTACGGTGCCCGCACGACACTCTATATCAGTATTCTGGTGACCGTCATCGTCGCGCCGATCGGCTTCGCCGTTGGTGCGACGGCCGGCTATCTCGGCGGATGGGTCGATGTGGTCCTGATGCGCATTACCGATATCTTCCTGTCCTTTCCGAGCCTGGTTCTGGCGCTCGCCTTCTCGGCGGCACTCGGTCCCGGCATTGAAAACGCGGTCATCGCCATCGCCCTGACGGTCTGGCCGCCGATTGCGCGTCTGGCGCGTGCCGAAACCCTGACGTTCCGCTCGGCCGATTTCGTTGTGGCGGCGCAGTTGCAGGGGGCGGGCATGGGCCGCATTCTCTTTCGCCACATCGTGCCGCTTTGCGCGCCCTCGATTGTAATCCGCCTTACGCTCAATATGTCGAGCGTCATCTTGACGGCTGCGGGACTGGGCTTCCTTGGACTTGGCGCACAGCCGCCGATGCCGGAATGGGGTGCCATGGCGGCCTCCGGGCGCCAATATCTCCTCGATGCCTGGTGGCTGACAACGGTTCCCGGCCTCGCCATTCTTCTGGTCAGTCTCGCCTTCAATCTGCTTGGCGATGGACTGCGCGACATCATGGATCCTCGCAATGCCTGAACAGCTAAAACCGATCCTCTCGGTCAAGAACATGTCGGTGCAGTTTCCGACGCTCTCCGGCGTGGTCAATGCGGTTAAAGACGTTTCACTCGAGGTCGGCCGGGAAAAGGTCGGTATCATCGGCGAATCCGGCTCCGGCAAGAGTACGACGGGGAGGGCGATCATGCGCCTGCAGCCGGCGACTGCCCGTGTGGTGGCCGACGAGATGCGTTTTGAGGATGTCGATCTTCTCAGCGCCAGCGAGGCCGACATGCGCGCCATCCGTGGAAGCCGGATTTCGATGATCCTTCAGGATCCGAAATATTCGCTCAATCCCGTCATGACGGTGGGTGAACAAATCGCCGAAACCGTCATCCTGCATGAACGGCTTGGCAAAAAGGCGGCGCGCGAGCGCACGATCGCCATGCTAGAACGTGTCAACATCCGCGATCCGCAACGCGTTTTCGATCTCTATCCGCATGAAGTCTCGGGTGGCATGGGACAGCGCATCATGATCTCGATGATGCTGATTTCCTCGCCGTCCCTGATCATTGCCGACGAACCCACGTCAGCGCTTGATGTAACGGTGCGCCAGCAGGTCCTATCCATTCTCGACGACCTGATCAGCGAGCGTAATATCGGGCTGATCTTCATCTCGCACGATCTCAACCTGGTGAAAAGTTTCTGTGACCGCGTCGTCATCATGTATGCGGGCCGTATCGTGGAAACATTGCAAGCCTCAAGGCTCGACGAGGCAACCCATCCCTATACCCGGGGATTGCTCAATGCCCTGCCGAGCCTCGATCATCCGAGGGAGCGGCTGGAGGTTCTCAAACGCGAGGCAAGCTGGGGGGAGGCGTAAAATGTCCATCATATCGGTCAATGATCTTGCTGTGTCCTTCGGTAGCGGGCGCGATTTCAGGCAAGTGGTGAAGAGCGTTTCCTTCGATGTAGAGCAGGGTGAAACCTTCGGTCTCGTCGGTGAAAGCGGTTGTGGTAAATCGACGGTTCTTGGCGCTCTCGCCGGCCGCATCAAGAACTGGACGGGTTCGGTCTCCATCGATGGAGAGATAATCGGCCCGACGCGGTCACGTTCGCAGCTCGCCCGACAGCAGATGGTGTTTCAGGATCCTTTCGGATCATTGCATCCACGCCATACGATCGGTCGCACGCTGCTTGAACCGCTCGAAATCCATGGCCTAGACAACCGGCAGGAGAGGGTGGAGCAGGTTCTGCGCGATGTCGGGCTTCCAACCGTCTTCCGGCATCGTTTCCCCCATCAGCTTTCGGGCGGTCAGCGCCAGCGTGTTGCCATCGCACGCGCGCTCATCCTCAAACCGCGCATCCTCTTGCTCGATGAGCCTACCTCCGCGCTGGATGTTTCCATTCAGGCCGAAATCCTCAATCTCCTCAAGGATCTTCGGGAGAGGGAGAAGCTGACTTATATCCTCGTTAGCCACGATATGGCGGTCGTCGCCCACTTGTGCAATCGCGTTGCGGTCATGCAGGACGGTACGTTTGTCGAAGTGGCGTCTCGCGAGCAACTGCTGACCGGAAATGTCCGGCATTCCTACACGAGCACGTTGCTGGACGGCAGCAGGGGATATGTTCCTTCGCGCAACAGATTGGCATCGTAAGCTGCGCTAAATGCGTTGGCCAGTACAGGCCAAGCGATCAGTATGAACGTGAATTGCGGCTTTCGACGGCGCTGGAAACGAGGGCATGCTGCATGCGATCCAGTCCTTCGACCAGAAGACGACGGGGGCAACCGAAGTTGAGACGTATATATTGCCCGTATGCTTCTCCGAATTCCGACCCGGCGCTGAAGCCAACCTTTCCGTGTTCGAGGAAAAAGGCTTGCGGGTCGGGTTTCAGGTCGAGAGCGGTGCAATCCAGCCAGGCGAGAAAAGTCGCTTCCGGTTTGATCATCCTGATGCCGGGGAAACGGTTGGCAATTTCAGCCGAAAGAAAATCGCGATTGGCTTCGATATAGGCCAGCATCTCTTTTTGCCATTTTCCGGCTCGGGAAAATGCCGCAAGCGTGGCTTCAAGTCCCAATATGTTGACGCTGTCCACCATACCGAGCCTTGAGGCGGCGAATTTTTCGCGGATGGTCCTGTTGGCGATGATGGCGAATGCGGTTTTGAGGCCGGCGATGTTGTAGCTCTTGCTTGCTGCCATCAGTGTGATCGTTCGATCGGAGGCATCGGCTGACATCGTTGCGATCGGCACGTGGCGAAGGCCGTCAAAAAGAAGATCGCAGTGAATCTCGTCGGAGATAATCAGCGTATCGTGCTTGCGGCAGAGTTCCGCCATTGCCCGCAGTTCATCGTGGGTGAAGACTTTGCCGGTGGGATTTTGCGGATTGCAGAGAAGGAAGGCTTTCGATCTGGCAAGTTCCGTCTCGAAAGCGTCAATGTCCATCGCCCAACCCTCATGAGTTGGGGTCAAGGGTGCCTCGCGGTGTACGAGGTTCCAGTGCCCCGCGGCATTGAGGATGGGCCGGTAAACCGGTGTCTGGACCAGAAGGCCGTCGCCTTGCCGCAACATCGCCTTCAGGGCCATGTTGAAGCCCGGCTCTACGCCTGGCAGGAAAACGATATGCTCGGGCGACACCGCCCAACCATATTTCGCCTGCATGTCGGCGACGATCCGGTCACGCAACTCATCCCTGGCAACGCCGTAGCCGAGTAACGGGTGGTCCAGCCGCTCGCGTATGGCGTCGATGATTTCGGGCGCGGCCGGAAAATCCATGTCGGCAACCCACATCGGCAGGACGTCGGCGGGATATTTGCTCCATTTCGAACTGCCGGTGCCGCGACGATCGTATACAGCATCGAAATTGGTCATTTCCCTCAAATTCCTCTGATTATTCCGCGAGCGATGCGGATCGAAGATCCGGTTACGTAGCGTGCCCTGCTGCTGGTCAGAAATACGGTGACGAGATCGCAGCTTGTGCCCGAAACGAGGGCTTTCTTGCCGGAAATCGGCAAAGCCGTCAGTTCAATAGCTCCAGTTTGCGTGCCTGACGCTCGATCAGCTTCTCGACTTCTTTCACGGCAAGTGCGCCCAGCGCCGCACCCGGACGGCGTTGGGCGGCGCTGGCAATGGCGCCCCGTTTTGCCAGAATGTATTTTCTCACGGCCAGTCCCAGACCGGGTTGCTGTTCGTAACGCATCAATGGCAGGTAGGCATCGAACAGATCCTGCGCGGCTTCGTATTTGCCCTCATTGCTGAGGTGGACCACATCGACCATCATTTCCGGATAGGCGAAACCGGTCATGGCGCCGTCGGCGCCGCGCTGCATTTCTTCGGTCAGGAAAACGCCGGCATTACCGCACAGGATCGAGGTGCGACGACGACCCCTGGCTTCCGCCTCACGCAGATCGGTGATCTTCTGCAGGCCCGGCCAATCCTCGTGCTTGAGCATGACGATGCTGGGATGGGCTTCGAAGATGGTGCCCAGCGTTTTCGAAGTGATCTGAACGCCGGTCGAGAGCGGGAAATCCTGCAGCACGACGGGCACGTCCGTTCCGATCGTCTCGACCACATTGCGGTAATAGGAGGTGATCTGTTCGTCGGTGCGCAGCGAGGACGGCGGCGCGACCATGACCCCGGCGGCACCCATATCCATCACTGCCTTGGTCAATTCTCCAATGGCGGCGAGACCGGGCGCCGAGACGCCGACCACCACGGGTTTGCTCGGCGAGCGTTTCAGCGTCAGCCTCGTGACTTCGATCGATTCCGCCTGGGTGAGCTTCGGTGCTTCCCCCATCATGCCGAGGATCGTCAACCCGTCGGCGCCCTTTTTATAATAGAAGTCGACCATGCGGTCGATGCTGGCGCTGTCGAGCGAACCGTCTTCGGTAAACGGGGTGCAGGCGATGACAAAGACGCCTTTTGTGCTGGAATTGATCAGGGTCATGCGATGTTCCTATTCGAACCAGTGGAATTGACCGCGGCGGACATAATCTCCCGAGCCGGGCTCATTGACGATCTCACGACCGTTCCACGCAAGTCTGCCGCCCAGATAGGTACGGGCAACGGTGACGGTAAATTCGCGACCGTCAAAGGGGCTCCAGTTCAGTTCATCATGGGCCTTGGACGAATCCCAGATCTGACGCTCGTGTGAAAGAATGGCGAGATCAGCATCGGCCCCGATCCGGAGGGCACCTTTTTCCGGCCAGAGACCGAAGAACTTCGCCGGGCGTTCGCATAATTGCTCCACGGTGATGGCGGCGGCATCGAGGCCCCGGCCGGCAGCAGCCGTATAAAATGCCGGCAGAAGTGTTTCGAGACCGGGCACGCCAGCGCCCGCATCGAAGATCGACGGCGTGAACTTGTTGTCGATCGGCCAGCTGGAATGGTCGGAGCTGACGAAGGCGACCCTGCCGGCCTCGATTTCCTCCCAAAGCGCATCGATCTGGCCGGGGCGGATCGGCGGGTTCACCTTCATTTTCGCACCGAGTTCTGCACCGTCCCGGTCGGGATCGAACCACAGATAGTGCACGCAAAGTTCACCCGTCGCACGGAAGCCGTCGGCCAGATAATTGTCGACCAACTGGAAACCGCGAGCCGTGGTCAGATGCACAATATGCGCGTGGGCGCCGGCGGCGGCTCCGAGTTCGAGGAATTGCGCCGTTGCGGCAAGTTCCGCAGCCGGCGGCCGGCTTTCGGAATGGGCGGCGATACCGTCACGGCCCGCGGCTTTGGCGGCGGCAATATAGGCACGGACGATTTCCTGATCTTCGTTGTGGACGCCGAGCGGGATTGTTGTTTCCGCCAGTGCGTTGAATGTGGCGAGTATCTGTTCTGATGCTATGCGGGGAAACCGGGTCGGGCTGCTTTCGAACGTGGAGATCTTGAACGCCACGACGCCGTTTTCGATCAGCGGTTCGATATCGGCGGTGGACTGGCCGGGCATGATCGTGCCGTAAAGCGCAACATTGGTGTGGGCATGTTCGCGAATTGCCGCGACCTTGTCTTCAAGGCGGGCAACGGTGTTGAGCGGGGCCGGATTGTCATAGGGCATGTCCACGATGGTGGTGACACCCCCGGCAATGGCCGAACGGGTCGTTGACCTTATGCCGGGCAGGCCGCCATAACTCGTTGCGTGGGTCTGACCGTCGATGACGCCGGGGATGACGAGGTCGCTGCCCGCATCGAAGCTTTCCGCCGCCTCCGGCGCAATACCTGTTCCAATTGAGACGATCTTTCCGCCTTCAATGCCCAGCCAGGCGTTTTGCAGAGGGCCTTCCGGCAATATAAGCGTGCCGCGCACTGTCAGGTCTAGTGTCATCTGGCGGTTTTCCTATATCCCAGATCCAGGGTGGTGCAGGCCAGCGCTACGCCGGCCTGTACGGGGTCGATTACGGGTATGCCGAGACTGTCCTGGAGTGCCTCACGATAGGAACCAAGCCCCGCGCAGCCGAGGATCAGGACATCCGCACCGTCTTCGTCGCGAAGCTTCCGGCCGGTGCGGGACACGACGTCCACGACGTCGCTCGCCATCAGTTCCACGACCGTCTTGTCTATGGAGCGGTCACCGGCCAGACGGCGATCGAGTTCGAGGACTTTGAGATACCGCAGGTGCCTGTCGATCGAGGATTGCCCAAGCGAGATGATGCCGAAGCAGCTGCCAAGGCCGAGTGCCGTCAGATAGGCGGATTCGGCAATGCCGAAGACGGGGCTTGCGGTGCGCCTGCGGACTTCGGCGATGCCCGGATCGGAGAAACAGGCCAGAACGAATGCATCCGCAGATGAGGCCGTAACGGCCTCGATGATGTTGGGTATGACGGCTGCGACATGCTCATCCGTCTCTATGCCGGGGGGCGATTTCGAAAGCTCCGTGCATTCGATCGTGTGGCGCGTTGCGGCGCGTACCGAACCGAGGCATGCTTCCATCGATTTCGTGACGGAGACGGAACTGTTGGGATTGATGACGAGAACCTTGGTCAAAAACGCACCCGTGAAATTGTACGCGCAGGGACGTGTTGCGCGAATTAGATATATTACGTAATATATTACGAGCCCGCTGGTGTCAAAGTCTGTTTGCTGCGATTGGCGGGATCAAATTCCATGATAGAAGTCGAAATCTTCTCCTTCGTGTGACGGGGAAGATCCACGGGCAGGGGGACGGAGACGGATTTGGACAGAATGGAAAAACTGGCGGTCTTGCCGGAGAAACGTGGAAAATCGCTGACGGAGCAGGCCTATGCGATATTGCGCGAACGTGTGATAGTGGGTGAGCTTGCGCCGGGCGTGGATGTCTCCGAACCCGAACTGGCCGAGCAGTTGCAGATGAGCAAGACGCCGGTGCGCGAAGCGCTGGCACGGCTGTGCGTCGAGGGGCTGATGGAAGCCTTTCCCCGCCGGGGCTATCGTGTGACCCCGGTTACGCTGAAGGACATGAATGATCTTTTTGCCATTCGCGGGGCGCTTGAAGGAACTGCGGCGGCGCTGGCTGCGCAAAACTTGACGGAGACGGAACTGGAAACGCTCGATGGGCTGGCTGACACCACCTATATCGTCGGCGAAAATGTCAGCACGAAAACCTTCGTTGCCTCGAACGAAAGGTTCCACTCGGCGATCGCAAGCGGTTCGGGCAATCCGCGCCTGCATTCGCTGGTCATGACCCATCTGGAAGAATGTGCGCGGCTTTTCTACATGGGAACGCGCGTTCGCGACATCAATCCGGAAACGACCAACGATCATCACCGCATCGTTGCATTTCTTCGCCAGCGCGACAGCGAGAAGGCGCGGCTTGCGATGATCGAGCACAACGAAAATACCCGCAAGGGATTGCTGGCCGCCATGGTCGCCAATCCGCAGTCGGGCATCTCGCTGTAACGGGCAGTGTCTCCGCTTCGTCAGTCGGTCTCCTTGAGCAGATGTCCCGGCGCGTATTCGCGGTAGACGGCCTTTGGCGGGATGTAGTCCGCAGGCCTGACGGCGCTGCCGATCTCCATACCCGCACGCGCCTTGCGCAGATGCCGCCGGGCGGGATCGGCGATTGGCACGGCATCCAGAAGGCGTCGGGTATAGGGGTGCTGCGGATCGCCGAAAATCTGCGCGCGCGATCCGATTTCGACGATCTCTCCCAGATACATCACCGCAACCCGGTGGCTGACGCGTTCCACCACCGCCATGTCGTGGCTGATGAAGAGATAGGCGATTTTCAGGCGCTCCTGAAGCTCCAGCATCAGGTTGACGACCTGCGCTTTGATCGACACGTCGAGGGCGGAAACTGCCTCGTCGGCGACGATGAGCCCCGGGTTCAGCGTCAGGGCGCGGGCGATGCTGATGCGCTGGCGCTGGCCGCCGGAAAATTCGTGTGGGAACCGGCGTGCCATATCGGCTGTCAGCCCGACATTTTCCAGAAGCTCCACCGCTTTCGCTCTGGCGTCGTTCCCACTGGCCAGCCCATGCGCGATCATCGGTTCGGCGATCGCATCACCAACGCGCATGCGCGGATTGAGGCTGGAGAATGGATCCTGGAAGATCATCTGCATTCGCTGCCGCTGCCGGGTGAGATCGGCAGTCGACAGGTTGCGGATATCCTGCCCGTTGACGCGGATCGTTCCACTGACCGGTTCGACCAGCCGCAGGATCGAGCGGCCGGTGGTGGATTTGCCGCAACCGGACTCGCCGACGAGCGAGAGCGTTTCGCCTTTATTAAGATGGAACGAAACATCCTCCACGGCATGCACCCGGGCGCTGACGCGGCCGAATATGCCGCTCCTGATGTCGAAGCGCGTCACAATGTTCTTCACCTCCAGCACTGGCGTCTGAAGAGCCGGCTGGACCTGCCGTTCCGCAAGGGCGACACCGGTTTCGACATCAACGAGCGGAAAAGTGGCGGGATTTTCCCGGCCGGCCATCGAGCCCAGTTTTGGAACGGCGGAGAGCAGCGCGCGGGTATAATCGCTGCCCGGCCGAGCGAAAATTTCCTCCGTTGCGGCCGTCTCCAGCGCGCGCGAGCGGAACATCACGACGGTTCTGTCGGCAATTTCGGCGACCACGCCCATATCATGGGTGATGAAGAGAACACCCATCTTCTCCTCGTCCTGCAGGCTTTTGATAAGCTCAAGGATTTCCGCCTGAACGGTGACGTCCAGGGCGGTCGTGGGCTCATCGGCAATCAAGAGGGTCGGGCGGCAGGACAATGCCATGGCGATCATCACGCGCTGCAGCGTGCCGCCGGAAAGCTGATGGGGATATTCATCGAAACGTTTGGCGGCGGACGGTATGCGGACGCGTTCGAAAAGGCGGATGGTTTCCGCACGCGCCTCTGCGGCGGTGACCGGGCGATGGCGGCGAATGGCTTCGGCGATCTGTCGCCCGACGCTCAGGACAGGATTGAGAGACGTCATCGGCTCCTGAAAGATCATGGCGATGCGGTTGCCGCGAATGTCCTGCATCTCGCGTTCCGGAAGGTCCAACAAATCGCGACCTTCCAGTTCGATGCGGCCACTGACGCGGGATGTCCTTTCAGGCAGAAGCCGCATGATCGACATGGCGGTAACGCTTTTGCCCGAACCGGATTCTCCGACGATGGCAACGGTTTCCCCGGCGTTCACCGTAAGGCTCACATTGTTGACGACAGGCTCCCACGCGCCCTTCCGCCAGAAGGATGCGGTGAGGTTTTGCACGGAAAGAACGGTCAATCGGATGGCTCCTGCAGGTCTGGCAAAAGAAAAATGGTACCCTCATAACGACGGTATTTGTAAGATACTACGTAAGATATTTCAGCTTGCCAAGGATGTTCCAATCAACGAGGATGATTTCAAAGATGGCAAAATTACCGGGAGATCAATGTCCTATGGGTGACGACATTCGCAAAGCCGTTCTTCTCACGCCGTTCGAATTGAGCGAGATGTTGAAGTCCGGCGCGGATGTGACGGTGTTGGCGGTCCATTCGATCAACCCCTATACCGGCCAACCCTCCTTCATGGGCCGGCGTATTGAGGGTGCAGTCGATACCGAAGCCTATAGCGACTTCCAGTCGCCGCCGTCCTTTGAAGGCGGGCAGCGCCCGCTTCCCGACATAGAGACGCTTCAGGAAAAGGCTCGTCGCTGGGGATTGCGCCCGCAAGCCACGATCGTTGTTTATGACGGCGACCGAAGCATGACGGCGGCGCGTGCCTGGTGGGTGCTGAAATGGGCGGGCCTGAAAGATGTGCGTGTTCTGGATGGAGGTTTTCCCGCCTGGGTATCCGCCGGGCTGCCGACAACCGAGGCGGTCGTCGTGCCTCAGCCGGGCACGATTGAATTTTCGCCCGGCCATATGCCCGAATTCGGCGCGGATGATGCCTTGCTGCTTGCTGAGGATGGTGTGTTGCTGGATGCGCGCATCCGGCCGAATTATATCGGCGGCCCTGTTGCCGAGGGTCAGCCGGTGCGCGGCCATATTCCGCATGCCGTCAGTGCGCCGGCGCCGGACAATGTCACGGATTACGGCAATTTCACCGATAGCGCGACTTTGAGGGAGATGTATCGGGCGCTCGGTGTGGACGGCACCCGCAAGGTCGGGGTCTATTGCGGTGCAGGCATGTCTGCGGCGCACACGGTTCTCGCGCTCGCCGCCATCGGAGTATCTGCCGCCATGTATCCCGGATCGTGGTCGGCGTGGATATCGGATCCCTCGAGGCCGGTCGTCACGGGGGCGGATCCGGCTTGACGGTGTGATGCTAAATAGCCGGGCTTTCTTGGGGCAATATTTTCCCGCCTGGGCAAATGGTAGGCAAGATTTGCTTATTTGGCACAAAAAATATGCGTAAATACTCTTTGTCCAAATTCTCGCCACTCAGCTTTACAGCCAATGCTCTCACTGGTATATTTCGTAGTATATCAGATGAGGGCGGCATTGCCGCGAGCGCGGAAAATTCGGGTGCTTCAAAAGAAGCCGGCGGTCAGGGAAGGGTGGTAATATGAATATCTGGAAGGGTTTTGCAGCGGCTATGGTCGCGGTGCCGATCGTTGCGGCTGGTCCTCTTGCCCATGCGCAGGATCAGTCGAAAACGCTGGTTGTCGCGGTTCCTTCCGATCCGGTTGGCCTCGAACCCGGCGGCAACAAGGCGGAGCCGGTCGGCAGCGAAATCATCCTCAACGTGTTCGATACGCTCGTCGCGTGGACGGCGCCGGATTTCAAACAGATCGAAGGCCGGCTGGCCACGAGCTGGACGATCTCCGCCGATGGCAAGGAGTTTGACCTCAAGCTGCGTGAAGGCGTTAAATTCCAGGACGGCACGCCGTTCAACGCGGCTGCAGTCAAGTTTTCGCTGGAGCGCACCAAGACTGCCAACCCCTATGTCAAGGCCACCTTCGATCTGATCAAGGACATTACGGTTGTGTCTCCGACAGAGGTGAAGATCACCCTTTCGGCGGCATATCCCGCCTTCCTTTCCATTCTCGCGCAGCCGCAATCGGCCATCGTCAGTCCAACAGCCGTTGCGAAGCTGGGCGACAAGTTCGCGACCAGCCCGGTTGGAACCGGTCCTTTCATCTTCAAGGGCGCGCAGGCCGATACCAATGTGGTGCTGGAGGCCAATCCGGACTATTTCCGCGGTGCGCCGAAGCTTTCGAAGATCATCTACCGCGTCATTCCCGATGCCTCCACCCGCCGCCTCGAGCTTGAAAGCGGCGGTGTCGATGTCGTCCAGCAGCAGGGCCAGCTTTCGGCTATCGCCGCAGAAGACATCGCGGCGCTGAAGACCAACAAGGATGTGAAGATTCTCGAGACCTCGAGCCAGATCATCCGCCAGCTGGAGTTCAACAACAGCAAGACGGACGGCCCCTTCGCCGATGTTCGTGTTCGCCAGGCCATCACGCACGCCATCGATTACGACGGGCTGCTGCAGGGGGTCTTCGGCGGTACGGCCGAGCGTGTCTACGGCCCGCTGACCAGCAACAGCTGGGCGTTCAATCCGAAGATGAAGGAGCTTGCTCCCAAATACGATCCGGAGCTTGCCAAGAAGCTGCTGACGGAGGCGAAGGTCGATCCGTCCAGCCTAGATCTGAAGCTTTACAGCTTCCAGGGTCCTCTGTGGGGTGCCGTCGCCACCTTCGTTCAGGCAAACCTTGCCGATATCGGCGTCAACGCCACCATCCAGCAGACGGAATTTCCGGCGCTGCGTGCATTGCAGACCTCCGGCCAGTTCGACGTGGCGCTGGACGGCCGCCAGCCTTGGTACAACGACCCGGATGCCCATATCACCATCGGTTACCTCTCCTCGCTTGCCAACACCGCCATGACCTTCCGCATGCCGCAGGACAAGGCGCTGGACGATCTCATCCTCAAGGCGCAGCAGACCTCCGACGCGGAATCCCGCAAGCAGCTATATTTCCAGGTGCAGGAAAAGATTGCCGAAAAAGTGCCCGGCGCTTACCTCTTCAGCCCGAAGCTCATCGTCTTCCTGCGGTCGAATGTCGAAGGCCTCGTGGTCAACAGCGCGCCGCCGCTCAATGAATATTGGTCCGTCTACAAGAAGTGACGGTCTTCTTATAAAATCGAGGCGGGCTGCCATTTAAGGCTGCCCGTTTCCGTATTTGTTCGCCTCGGCGGCGGACGATCTGGCAAACGAGTTGGAGAGCATGGCGAGTTTCATCATACGCCGGCTGATCGCGCTGATACCGGTCCTCTGCATCGTGCTGGTGATCGTATTTTCGCTGGTCAGGCTGATCCCGGGCGATCCGGCCGTGACGCTTCTCGGCCCGGGGGCGACGCAGGAGCAGATCAATGCGCTGCGCACCCAGCTCGATCTCGACCAGCCGATGGTCCTGCAATTCGTAAATTACGTTCTGGGCCTGTTTCACGGAGATATGGGCTTTTCCCTGAAATCCGGGGAGCCCGTCGCCCGCGAAATCCTCAGCCGCCTTCCGGCCACGATCGAGCTTTCGGTGCTCGCCACTATCGTCGCGATTGTCTTCGGCATTCCGATCGGCGTGCTTTCCGCCGTGCGGCCCAACTCGATCTTCGATCACGTTACCCGCATCGTCTCGTTGGTAGGTGTATCTATGCCGGCTTTCCTGCTGGCGCTCATCCTGCAATTGATCTTCGCGACCTATCTCGGCTGGTTGCCGGTTTCGGGCAGGATGAGTTCATTCGTAACGGCCGAGACCGTGACCGGTTTCGCCGTGCTTGACGGCATCATAACCGGCAATCCGGCTGCCGCCTGGAGCGCCGTTCAGCATCTCATTTTACCGACTGCGGTGCTGGCTGCCTTTCTCGCGGCGACGCTTGGCCGTTTCGTGCGCAACACCATGCTTGATGTGATGGGGGAAGACTTCATCCGCACGGCAAGGGCCAAGGGGCTTCGCCGCGCCGATGTCGTGCTCAATCACGGCCTGCGCAACTCGCTGTTGCCGGCGATCACGGTCATCGGCCTGAAGTTCGCCGAAATGCTCGGTGGCGCAATTCTGACCGAAACGATCTTCGCCTGGCCGGGTGTCGGCCGTTACATGTTCGAGGCCATCAAAAACCGCGACTATCCGGTCATTCAGGGAACAACGCTTGTCTTCGCGCTGCTTTTCGTTCTGACCTCGATCGTGGTGGATTTGCTATATGGCGTTCTCGACCCGCGCGTCCGCAAGAAAATGAAGTGACCCATGCGTGAACTCCTTGTCTTTCTGCGACGCAACACGCTGGCCGTTGTCGGCCTTGCCATCCTTGCCGCGCTGGTCGCCATCATCACCCTCGGCCCCGTGTTTTCGCCCTACACACCGACCAAGCTCGACATTCTGCACAAGCTGGAGGGGCCAAGCTTCACGCATTGGCTCGGCACGGATGCCTTCGGCCGCGACGTGCTGACCCGCATCATGTACGGCGGCCGCGCGACACTGACGATCGGTGTCGGTGTGGTGGCCATCGCCTTCGTCATTGGCGTGTTTTTCGGAATGCTGGCGGGTTTTACCGGCGGCTGGCTCGATAGCGTCATCATGCGCATCGTCGATGCGATCCTCGCGTTCCCGGCGCTGGTGCTGGCGATTGCGCTTGCCGCCGCTTTCGGCCCAAGCCTGCAGAACGCCATGCTGGCCGTTGCGATTACGCTTGCGCCACAATTTGCGCGAGTGGCGCGCAGCCAGGCCCTGACCATATCCGTCAAGCCCTATGTCGAGGCTGCGATTTCCCTTGGGTTGCCTACCCACCGTATTCTGCTGCGCTATATCTTCGTCAACGGGCTTGGGCCGCTCCTCGTCCAGTCGACGCTGGCGCTCGGCAGTGCCATTCTCCAGACTGCGAGTCTGGGCTTTCTGGGGCTGGGCGCGCAGCCGCCGCTTGCGGAATGGGGGGCGGATGTCTCGGCCAATCTCCAATATGTCCGCAGTTCGGCGTGGGTTGCCCTTGCGCCCGGCATGGCGATCCTGCTGGCCGTGCTTTCTTTCAACCTGATCGGCGACAGCCTGGCGGATTGGCTCAATCCACGTCGCCGCAGCGAACTCGAGTGAGGCCATCCGTGAAGACACTCGCCATCAGCCTCGAAAAAGTGGATTTCCTGCCGCCGACGCGGGTGACCGATGACACCAGCGTCCTGACATTGAAAAACCTCGTTTTTGAACCGCTGCTCAAATGGGCAGATGGTTTCGTTCATCCGGCCCTCTTCGACGGCTGGACCCACTCGCCAGATGGTCGTGAATGGCGTTTCACCATCCGCAAGGGCGCGGTCTTCCATGATGGCAAGCCGTGCGTTGCGGACGACGTCCTCGCCTTCATCGACGGAATTCTTGAGGCGGTGGATACCTTCGGCATGAAATGGTCCTATGCGCGTTACCTGAAGGATGCGCGGATCACGGCCGAAGCAAACGATGTCGTGCGTGTCGAAAACCCTGAGCCGATTGCCGATATTCTCGACATCTTCTCCGAATTTTATCTCTGCCGTTTCGATACCGCAGGGCGTCCCATCCTCGGCACGGGCCGATACCGGGTCATGGAATTCGAGCCGTTGAAACGCGCCGTGCTGGAACGGGTGAAGGACGAGCCCAGTCCCCTTATTATCACCGTGCTGGCGGAGAAAAGTGCCGATCTTCGCTACGACCAGTTGAAGGGTGGCCTCGTCGATGCCGCCCTTAATCTGGAGCGGGTGGACGGACGCCTTGCCTTTGACGACCCCTTCCAGTGGGGCAAGGCGGTGAATACTTTGTCCGTCATGTATTATCTGAATTGCAATGAGGGGATTTTCCGCTCGGCCAAGGCGCGCCTCGCCGTCAACCATGCGGTGGATACGGCGGCCATGGCGCAACAGATATTTCATGGTCTGGCCGTGCCGTCCTCGTCCATTGTCAGCCCTTTCCACCTGGGCATGGCCAAAGCGGATTTAACGCCGATCGCCTACGATCCCGAAAAGGCGAAACGCCTGCTTGATGGGGTCGAAACGGGTGGACGGATCAGGTTGCGCACGCCGACTTACATGCCCGAGCGCGCGCCGGAAATGAGCCGCTTTGTGGCGGAAGCGCTGGAGGCTGTGGGCCTTGCGGTCGACATCGAAACGGAGCCGGACAGGCCGGAATATGCCCGCCAGATCGGCCGCAAGGACATGGGCGACATGGCGATTTTCGATTCATCGCCACATAGCACCTATCGCATCCTGAATGACAAGATTTCCAGCGAAACCAAAGCCGTCTGGTGGCAGGGCTATGACGACGCCGAGACGGAAGCGTTGATCAAGACGGCAAATCGCGCCGTGGGCGACGCCGAACGGGAAGCGGCCTATGCGCGCTGCCTGATACGGCTTCACGAAGCTCCGCCCTGGCTATATCTCGTGCACCCAGTCGATGTATTTGCGGCGCGCAAGGGTATCGGCGGACTTTCGATCGATCACAAGGGCACACTCAACATCCGCTGAGCCGAGGACAGGACAATGGAAAAAGATTACTCGATCACCTTCTTTTATTACGACGACATACATGCGGTTGTGCCTTTTTATGAAAACGTGCTCGGTCTGGAACTGGTGCTGGATCAGGGCCTCGCCCGTATCTATCGCATCGCCGGCAAGTGCTATTTCGGCATCGTCGATGGCAATCGCGGTCATCTGAAACATCAGGAAAAAAGCGCCGTGCTTTTGACCATCGTGGCGCAAGATGTGGAAGGCTGGCACAAACGCATGCAGGATGCCGGGGTAAAGGGTCTTTCCGGGCTGCTGCGCGGGACCTATTGCGAGCACTTCTTTTTCGAGGATCCAGCCGGTTACGCGGTCGAGATCCAACGTTTCCACAATCCGGATATAGCGAAGCTGTTTTGATGACGAGCAAAGATCACACAGCACTGGCGGCATTGCGCGATCGGCTTCTATCCATGGCGCGAGAATTCGGGCGGACGGCGCTTTTTGCGTTGCCGGATGGCTCGGCCGTGAATTTGGAAACCGGTTATATTCCGCTGCTCGTCAATTTCAGCTTCGAGGATAAGGCCGCGAAGGGCTTGCGCAAGCTTAAGGATCAGAACGCACCGGAACCGCCGGTCTATTTTTCGGCGCTGGAAATGGTGCGGGACAATGCCGCACTGCTGCTGGCCGGTGAAACAGGCAGCGGCAAAACGAGTTTTGCCAAACATCTGGCGCTGCGGCTCGCCGAGGGCGGTCCGGCCGCAGCAGCCTTGCCGCGAAACGATCTCGGCGCTATGCATGAGGAACGCTTCGGGCTTGCAAACATCCTGCCGCTTTATGTTCCCGTAACCGCTGGCAAAACCTTCGCTGAATTACTGGACGCGGCCTGCCCGGCTGCGGATGCCTTTTTGTCCGACAAGGCATATGCGGATTCCGAAACCTCCTGTCTGCTCATTCTGGATGGCATCGAAGCGGCGGGTGCCGATGGTCCCGCGCTCATAGATCATGCGCTGGCCTTTCAGGCGCGCCATTCCCGTATCCGCCTGCTTGCGCTCGGCGAGATTTCCGTCGTCAAGGGCTGGGCGCTGCCATCCGCCATTGCGCAATATGATCTTCTGCCACTGCTCAGGGTCCAGCGCCGCGATGCGGCCCGACGGCTGGCCGGGCTTGATCTGGACGCCACGGGTATCGCCCTAGGTGATGCGGCTGCGAACCCCGCCCAATTCGCGCTTGCAATAAGCGCGGGCAATGCTGGCGATGTTGCAGAGGCCATCGTGGATGCATGGCTTGGCCGGATTGCAGGCGACAAGCAGACCGGCAATTTCTTGTGCGGGCTGGCTTTCGATGCGCTTGCCGGAACGCTCGACGATCCTTCAGTGCTGCCGGTCATGCGTGTGCGCCAGTTGCTGGCGGCCCGGCATCTGGCTTCCCGGCCGGTTGAGGAGGCCGTCAAGCCGTTTCGTGAACAACCCGCGATCTGGACACCCGTGCTGAAGAGCCTTGCTGCGCGGTTTTCCCGGCCGGAGAATATCCATGCTCTCGCGGAGGCGCTCGTTTCCGGTGAAGGGGTGGAGGTGTTGCGAGGAGCGCTTCTCGCAGCCGATTTCGTTGCCGAACCCGGCGGGTTGCGCGAAAATGTTGCGAGCCACCTTCTGGAGATTGTACATGAAGGCGCTCTTTCCGCGCGGGAGCGGGAAAAGGCGGGTCGCAAGCTTTCCATCTGGGGCGATCCACGTAATCTGGAAGCTCTGGCAACCGTGCCGGGTGGCATATTCACCTTTGGCTCGCATGCTCATCCCAATTCAACACCGCCGCATCAACTAGCGGTGAGCGATTTCCGGATAGGGCTTTATCCCGTGACGAATGCCGCCTATGGAGTCTTTATCAGGGAGACGGGGCGGCTCTGGCGTAGTCCCGACGGATTTGCCGAAGACAGGCGTAATGCGCCCGCGACCGATCTGACCTGGCACGATGCGCGCGCTTATTGCGGTTGGCTGACCCTGCGCTGGCGGGATGAGGGAGCCATCGGAACTGACGAGATCATCCGTCTTCCGACGGAGCCGGAATGGGAACGTGCGGCGCGCGGCGATCAGCCGGATGCTGGCGGCGACAGGATTGTCTATCCCTGGGGCAGCGTCTGGCAGGATGATGCCGCCAATTCGGAGGAGGCGGGGTTCAACAACACTTGCGCTGTCGGTCTTTTCCCGAAAGGCCGTTCTATTTACGGCTGTTACGATATGGCAGGTCAGGTCTGGGAATGGTGCACGACGCTTTGGGGCGAGGACATGGCAACGCCCAGCTTCAAGTACCCCTATCGCCACGATGGCCGGGAAGTCCCGGAAGCCAGCCCTTCCATTCGTCGCGTGCTGCGGGGAGGTTGCTTTTCAAGTGGCTTGCAAAAAGCCTGCTGTACATATCGGGGTAGCCTTGAGCCTGACGGCTTCTGGCGGGGCAACGGCTTCCGCATCGTCGTTTCACAGGTACGGGGCCAATAGTCTTATGTATGGCACGAAGGCACTTTCGCGAGCGATCCTGCTGTAGGAGCTTCATGAAGGGCGGCGAAAAAGTGCCTGGACCCCATAACGGGCCTCGACCCGCTGTTGCGGAATGTCAGGGCTGATGATCGGGTTGGATCGGGTCATCGTGTGAAACTCCCTAACGTTGGGAGTGGAGGGGAGGGACCAGTGACGCGGACCGGAAAGGCCGTCAAAGGCGTATCATTTGATATGCTTCGCCAGCCCACCTGCCGAGCAATCTCCTACTCTTTCGCCATCGTTCAATGAAACAACATTTCCGGCTGGGTTCTGAAAGGAATGATCCTGAGATTTTCTTTCATCACGTTATGGGCCGGAGATGCGCAACGAAGATTGAGGACGAATATATAATTCAGCACAATTTTTGGTGCCTCGCCGCATACGTAGCGAAATAAAATTCCGCAAGAAATGTTTTCTTTGATGGTCGAGAAGAATTTTCTTCTTAGGGACATTCCGTTTTGCCCCGATGCTTTCGCTATCGAAACGACGCTTCTGAACGGGGATTTTCATGACGATAGGACGCCGCCAGTTCAATAAAATGCTTCTTCTGGCAACCGCGGGAACAGCCCTGCCGGGTTCGGTGTTTGCTGCAAACACCAACACAGTCCGGCCCGTATCCGGGGGTACGCTCAAGCTGCTCTATCGTGTAGATCCCGGCAACGCTCTTTTCGCCATCAATACATCATCGGGTACCGGACAGGCGATCGGCCCGAAGATCGTGGAAGGTCTTCTGACATTCGATTTCGACCTAAATCCACAGCCCCTGCTGGCGACGGAATGGTCCGTTTCGGACGACCATCTGCGCTATACGTTCAAACTCCGCCCGAACGTGAAGTGGCATGACGGTGAAGATTTTACATCGAAAGACGTCGCCTTTTCGATCCTCCGGCTGAAGGAAGCCCATCCACGCGGCCGCATCACCTACCAGAACGTCAAGGAGGTGAAAACACCGGATCCGTTGACCGCCATCGTCGTTCTGTCCAAACCGGCACCGTTTCTGATCGCCGCGCAATCGAGTTCGGAATCTCCGATCGTGCCGAAGCATATTTTTGAAAAGCTGAAGCCCGCCGATGGCCAGACACTGCAAACCGCAATTGGCACAGGCCCCTTTAAGTTGACGGAATGGACGCCGGGCAGCCACCTGATCTTCGAACGAAACCCCAACTATTGGGACGCGGGCAAACCCTATCTTGATCGCATCATTCTTCGCATCATCACCGACCCGGCTGCGCGGGCGGTGGCGCTGGAGACGGGCGAAGTCGATATCGGCGACAATCCGGTTCCGTTGGCGGATCTCGAACGCTTGAAGCAGAACCCCGATCTCGTCGTGGATACGAAAACCTATGCTTATGCGGGTCCGCAGCAACAGTTGTTCTTCAACTACGATAACGAGATATTCCGCAAGAAAGATGTGCGCCTGGCGATTGCAAAGGCGATCAATATCGATGAAATCGTTAATGTGGCGCTCTTCGGTTATGCGCAGATCTCACCGAGCCCCGTAAGCACCGCCCTGCCGAATTGGTATGACGCTTCGGTCAAGGCGCACGCCTATGACCCGAAAGAAGCGGAAAAATTACTTGATGCCGCCGGGTATCCCCGCAAGAGCGATGGCAAACGTTTTGCAGCACGGTTGACCTACAATTCATATCTGACGCCCGGCTATGCGGATGTCCTCCGCGGCCAGCTTGAAAAGATCGGTATTGCCGTCGAAATCCGCAAATACGACCTTCCGACCTATCTCAAGACTGTTTACACGGACCGCGCCTTTGATCTGGTCGTGGAATCCCTTTCCAACACATTCGATCCGTCGCTTGGCATTCAGCGGGCTTATTGGAGCAAGAATTTCAAGATCGGCCTACCCTTTTCCAATGCCGCCAACTACGCCAATCCAGAGGCGGATGCGCTGCTTGAGGCGGCCTCCATTGAGCCCGATCCGAAAAAGCGCTGGGTGTCCTGGAGCAGGTTTCAGCATCTCATCCATGACGAGGTCGCCTCCGTCGATCTTGTCGCGGCGGGAAGCCAGATCGTGGCGCGCAAGCGGGTTAAGAACTACGTCACCGGCGCGCAGGGTCTCAACTGGAGTTTCGGCGATCTGTGGCTCGACCCGACCGCTTGAAATTCGACGTGAAAATCCAAAATTGTCAGGAGGATACGGAATGTCCGCACAGTCCATAACCAAAGATCGTCTCATCGAATGGCTGGCAGACAGCAGGGAACTTGCCGTTCTCGACATTCGCCCCGCCGAAGAGGTGGGATATGCTTCGCCGCTGTTTGCGACCAATCTGCCGGCTGACAGGCTGGATGTGGAAATTGATTGCTTCATTCCGCGCCCCGTGGTGCGCACCGTTCTGGTGGATGATGGGAAAGGTGGCGCGGAGCAGGCGGTGGAACGTCTTGCCGCCAAAGGCTGGAGCGATATCCATTTTCTGCGTGGTGGCATTCCGGCCTGGATAGAAGGCGGTATCGACCGCTTGCCGACATTCGATATTCCCGGCGTTCCTTTCGTTCAGAAGGTGCGGGGGGAAAAGAACACGCCCGTGGTTTTTGCCCGCGAGCTGAAAGCATGGCAGGAAGCCGGTGAGGATGTTGTCGTCATCGACACCCGCACATTGCCCGAATATGAAAAGGCCCACGTTCCCGGCGCCATCGGCGTGCCGGGCGCAGAACTTCTGCTGCGTTTTTCCGATCTTGTGCCCTCGCCAAAGACAAGGGTCGTCGTATCCTGCGCGGGGCTTCCGCGTGCCATTCTCGGTGCGCAGACATTGATCGATGCCGGCGTCGACAACGATGTCAGCTACCTGCACGATGGTACGCGCGGCTGGACGGATGACGGGTTTGAACTGGAAACAGGGCTTTCGCAAACATATCCGCTTGTCAGCGTTAATGCGAAAGACGTTGTAAAGACGCATCTCGAAGCATTCTCCAAGCACGATGACCTGCTTTTCATCGACCGTCCGACGACCGAGAAATGGCTGAAGGACACGGCACGAACGACCTATTTCCTTGACGTCAGAACACCCGAAGAGTTCGCGGCCTCCCATCTGCAAGGTTCGATCTCGTCGGAAGGCGGGCAGCTTCTTGGTGTCGCCTATCGCACCATTGCCGTGCGCGGCGCACGCGTCATTCTCGTGGATGACCTCTTGGGCGCCCGCGCCAGGGTGGTGGCCCATTGGCTGAAACGCCGGGGCTTTGAAATCGCGCTTCATCTGCACGACTTCGAACAGGGTGCCGAAGCTGCCGCCGCATAGCCCAGCCTGATATTCGCCAAACTGCTACACAGACAGGAATTTGTAATGACCGATGCCAGCCAAGCCTGGGGTTCTGCGCCCAGCAAGCGTTTTGACACGATTGCCGAGACGTTTAGGGGGCTTTTTTCCGAAATTGGCAAAGACGCCATACGATACGATCTGGATCGCGAGCTTCGTTTTGATGACTATGAAGCTTTGAAAAAGGCTGGTTTTTCCAGGCTGCGCCTGCCGGAAAAATTTGGCGGCCTGGGTCTGACGCTTCCGGAGCTTTTTGGCCTGATCATCGAGCTGGCGGAAGCGGATCCCAACCTCACCAATGCTTACCGCAGCCACCTGGGGTTCACGGAGGATTTGCTCAATGCGACACCCTCCGCATGGCGGGATGGGTGGCTGGAGCGGATCGGACATGGCGAAACGATCGGCAGCGGCTTTTCGGAACTCGGAGATGCCCGGCTCGGAACATATTCCACCCAGCTCACCCGGGATGGTAGCGGTTGGCGGCTGAACGGTGAGAAATATTACACGACTGGCTCGCTCTACGCCGACTGGATTACGCTCGGGGCCGTGGATGGCGATGGCGTACCGGTTGGCGCGCTTGTGCCCACCAAGGCGAAGGGAGTTGAGATTCTCAACGACTGGGATGGTTTTGGACAGGCGCTGACGGCCAGCGGCACGGCGCGTTTCACCGACGTGGCGATTTCCGAAGAGCTCATCAAGCCCAGCGCACTTCGTTTCAGCTATTCAGGCGGTTTCTTTCAACTCGTCCATCTGGCTTCACTCGCCGGTATCGGCCGCGCAGCCGCCGCCGATATTGCCCGCCATGTGTCGGAACGCAAACGGGTCTATCAGCGTAGCAACGCCTCGCGTTTTGCCGAAGACCCGCAAGTGCTTCAGGTGGTGGGACGGGTGAGGGGCGCGGCCTACAGCGCCGGCGTCATCGTGTTAAAAGCGGCAGAAGCTTTACAAGCGGCCTATGACGCCAATCTATCCGGAGATGAAGAGCGCATTGCTCTGGCAAACCGAAACGCAGACCTTGAAATTAGCCAATCGGTCACGGTCGTCAGCAACCTTATCCTCGATGCATCCACAGCCCTCTTCGATGCGCTTGGCGCTTCCGCGGCAAAACGCAGCAACGGTCTGGACCGCCACTGGCGAAACGCCCGCACCATAACCTCGCACAATCCCCGCATCTACCACGACCGCATTGTGGGAGATTTCGCCGTTAACGGCACCTCACCGGCTCCGCACGGAGGTGTTGGCATAGCGCCGCGAACTGAGAGCGAAAAAACAGACGCATGAGCAGGATGAAGCAATGGCGGGACTCGATCAGGCCCGGCCATGGTTCAGATAGATATTCGGACGTGGCTCTCTCTTTCAAGCCTTCCATGCTCTCCCAACGACGCCAATCCGCAGGTGCATTTCGAGACGACCGGTCCGGAAAAATATGGCGGGATACCGAAGGGGACGTAGACATCCTTGTCGGCACGGTGGGTACGGGCGGCACGGTACCCTTGCTCTATCGTCGGCACCGAAACGCGCTTGTCGCGATCAATGGTGGTCTGGTCTATAACGGCTATCTCGATGTCGCCCGCCGCTTCTTTCTGAAGCCCCACGACGATCCGCCTCATCCCCGCCATCTCGAGCCGCCAGCCGATGCCGCGACTTAAGCGTTTTTTTGCTCCGAGGGCAGAAGATCAGCGTGATGGGCACGAGCGACATCAGGGTGCGAGCGTAAACGGCTCTTCAGGTGGTTCTGGCCTACTTCCCGGAAGATCGGGTTCAGCGGATCAACCGTGATACCGCGCTCCGAACGTTTCAGCTCATCCGGCAACTGGATGACCGGGATGGTGGCGTCATAGCGCGAGCCAAGGAAGAAGGCGACGGAGAAACGCTCCACGCCCGCAGGTGGCGCCACGACGTCATGCACGTCGGCCCGCACGAAGCCGTTGGTGGCGAGTTCCAGCAATTCACCGGTATTGATGATAAAGGTGCCGGGCACCGGCGGCGCCTCGATCCACTCGCCCGTTTCGGCTTGCACCCGTAGCCCCGGCGTCGTGTCCTGAAGAAGCACAGTGACGAAGCCGCCGTCCTTGTGCGCGCCAACACCCTGATCGGTTTCAGCGATATCTCGGCCCGGATAACGGATGATTTTCAGAAGCTGCGTCGGCTGCGGCTCGTAAATCTCGGCAAAGACATTTTCCCGCTGGCCGAGAGCCTCGGCAATCGCCTTCAGGAGATCAATGCCGATCCGCGTCACCTCCGCCTGATATTGCAGCAGCAGAGGTTTGAGTTCCGGCAAGGCTTCCGGCCATTGGTTGGGTCCGAACAGCCGCTTCCACGGCGGGGAGTCGGGACCGATTTTCACCGGTTCGCCTTCGGTATTGATATCGAGCTGTTCGCGCCAGTCGCGCTCACCGCGTGTGTGTTCCTGCCCGGCCCGGTTATAGCCACGGAAATGCGGTGATTTCACCATCTCGATCTTGAGCTTTTCCTCGAGCGGCAAGGCAAAAAAACGTTTCGAGGTTGATACAACGTCTTCAAGCAGCCGTGGATCGACACCATGGCCAATGAGATAGAAGAAACCATGGTCATGCAGGACGCCGCGAAGGTCGCTGACAAAGGCAGCACGCTCCTCCGGCGAATGGAAACGGGAAAAGTCGAGAGTGGGCAGCGAAGTCGTATTTCCGAGGGGCGCAGTGTGTAATGTCATGTCCTGTTTCCGGGTATTTTGAGTTTGCTCGTTTGGCCGGCACGCGGCGCTTACAATGGCCCCATCTGTTTCTTCGGCTCGTTCAGGCGGCCAGCGCCTGTCCTCCGCTCAGATGATCCCGGATCGCCGACGTCAGCTCCGTCACGCTGGAAAAATGCCGGTTATCCAGATCGATGACGTGGAATTTGACAGCGATAAACCGCAGCTTGTCGTCGTTCGGAACGGCGATGCCGACAGGCAGTCCCTGATATTCGATCGTTTGTCTTTGCATTTCGCTTCTCCGTATGGTCAGGTTTTCTCGGTTGGCTGGCGGCCCGTCTTTCGACAGGGCCCGCATTCGTGGCGGAGAAAAGCGACAACACGATCCGGAGTTGTGGATACGATTTGATGTCGATGCAGACGAAATGGATGCAAAGGCCATATCCGAAATCCCTTAGCGTGATAATTTTCTACAAAAAATATATACAAACATGACGCGAAAAACCACCGGATTTGACAGAGATATGGAAGAAAAATCTATACTTCTCCAAAATCAGGAGCATACGTAGGCAACTATCTCAATAATTCCCATTATGGGGATTATCGTTCCTTCAAGCCGGGTTCTTTCGCAGGAGGCGCTCCAGCCACAGGCTATACCGGGACGCGCCAAAGCAGATGGCGAAGTAAACGAGAGCCACAAGCAGATAGGCTTCGTTGTAAAATCCAAGCCAACCCGGATCGGTCGCCGCAGCGCGGGCGGCGTTAAGCAGGTCGAAGACGCCGATCACGGCGAGCAGGGACGTGGCCAGCAAAAATCCGATCGCCAGATTGACCATGCCGGGAATGACGATCCGCAATGCCTGGGGCAAGACGACGAGATGCATGGTTCGCCAGTAACCGATCCCCAGCGCGGTCGCCGCCTCCTGTTGGCCGGATAGTATCGCCTGCAGGCCGGCACGCACGACTTCCGCAACATAGGCGGCCCAGAATAGAGTGATCATGATCATCGCCCGGATCATCTTGTCGAACTGCGCATCCGGCAGCGCCATCGGCAGGATCAGCATGGCGACATAAAGGATCGCGACCATGGGCGTGCCGCGCATTACCTCAATGTAGACGATGGAAAGGGTGCGCAGCCCTCCAAGTCTGGAGCGGCGGGCGAGCGCCAAAAGGATTGCGAGCGGCGTCGCAGCCGCAAAGCAGATGGCCCAGACGAAAAGTGTCACCGGCAAGCCGCCCCATTGGTTGGACGGAACAGGTGGGCTACCAAAACCGCCTGTCAGCAACATCCAGCAAACCAGAGCAGCAACCGGCCAGACCAGCAGCAACTCCTTGCGCCAAAAACGCGGGAGCGCGCTTGTGACGAGCAGGGCCGCAAGAATGAGGATGACGAGGGCCGGGCGCCATTGGAGTTCCGGCGGGTAGAAGGCAAACAGGATGAAGCGCAGCTTGGCGGTTATGAAAGCCCAACAGGCGCCATCACGCATTGCGCAATCCGCTGATGTTCCACTCCATGTCGCGTCAAGCAGAGCCCACCGGGCAAGAGGTGGCAGAAGCCATGCCAATGCTGCCAGCGTCAGAAGTGTAACGATAGTGTTGGGAAGCGTGCCAAGGAGGCCAATTCGCAACTTGGTGAGTGGTGCCTGAACCGGCTGTCGGGAGATGTTTCCGGCGGGCTTGGTCATCGTGTCGTTCCCTTCAGCGCAACCCGCCTGTTGTATTGATTCATGAGCGCGGAAACGATCAGGTTGATACTGAGATAGGTGCCGATAAGGATCATGAGCGCTTCCAGCGACTGGCCGGTTGTATTGGCGGTGGTGTTGACGATGCTAACGAGGTCCGGGTAACCGATCGCGACCGCGAGACTGGAATCCTTGGTCAGGTCGAGATAGCTCGATGTGGTGAGCGGTGTGATGACGCGCAGCGCTTGCGGAAGCACGATCAGCCGCATGATCTGTCCATTGTGCAGACCAAGCGCGCGGGCGGCCTCCCACTGGCCGCGATTGACCGACTGGATGCCAGCCCGGACGATCTCTGCGATTGCTGCGGAAAATTTGACGATCAGACCCGTCAGCAGCGCTGCAAATTCCGGGGTTAGATTATATCCGCCTCGAATGTTGAAACCGGCCAGCGCGGGCGTTTCAAGCGTGAGGTTCGCGCCTAGCGCGTGGAAAATGGCGAGGGTCGCAGCGAGAATGGCGACTATGCCGATGGCCATTGTGCGAACATTCAACCTTTTCAAACACGACAATGCGAAGAGCAGAAGGCCGATGGCAATGACAAGGATGGCCAGAACGACCGGTCCGGCGAGCGGGAGACCCTCCATAGAGACCGTTGGCACATAGACGCCGCGACTGGTCAGGTAGATCGATCCGAGCAATGCGCTCGCCTGGCGCGGCGCCGGAAACGCCTTGGCGAGCGAAATCCAGAAGAACAGTTGCAGCAGGAACGGCGTATTGCGGATCAACTCCACATACCATCGCACGAGGGAGGCGAGGAGCAGGTTTCCGGACAGGCCTGCAACGCCGAGGATCACACCGAGAATGGTCGCGAATATGCAGCCGAACAGCGCCACTTTCAGCGTGTTGAGCAGGCCAGCGAGCATGGCGCGAAGGTAGGGATCGCCGGCGGCGAAAGCGATCGGACTTTCGCCGATTTCGAAGTTCGCCGAACGCCAGAGGAAATCAAAGCCGGGTGAAACGCCGATGCGTGTCATCGTCGTCGTCACGTTAATCCCGAGATAGACGAGCAATGCGACGAACGATGCGATGATTGCCAATTGAGCGATGGGGCGATGACCCCACCACATGAGGAGCCGACGATAAATGCCGGGCCTTCGAGGGCCCGGCGCTACAATTATGGACATCTGTGAAGGCTCTCGGCCGTCTCAGCGGAAGGGTGGTGAATAGAGCAGGCCGCCATCCGTCCACAGACGGTTGTAGCCGCGATCCCAGCCGAGCGGCTTCAGATGTCGGTCGAAGATTTCACCATAGTTGCCGACTGTCTTGATGATGTTGTAGGCCCATTTTGGATCAAGGCCGATCGCCTCTGCAAGCGAAGGATCGACACCGAGGAAGCGCTGGATCGCCGGGTCCGGAGACTTCAGAAACTCATCGACATTCTTCGAGGTAATGCCCCATTCTTCAGCCTGGATGGTGGCGTTGACGGTCCAGTTCACGATTTCGAACCAGCGGTCGTCACCGCCAGCAATGGCGGGTGCCAGTGGCTCTTTCGACAGCCGCTCGGGCAGGACGACATAGTCGTCGGGTTTCTTCAACTGGGTGCGCTTGCCGACCAGATCGGACGAATCCTGCGTGATGGCGTCGACGCGGCCGGACTCCAGCGCTGCGATAAACTGTCCGGTGTCCTCGATCGTCACCGGAGTGAACTTCTTGCCGGTCTTGCGGAAGAAGTCGGCGACGTTGAGTTCGCCGGTCGTGCCGCTCTGAGCGCCGATGGTGGCGCCATCGAGATCGGCGGCCTTGGTGACGCCGAGGTCTTTACGAACCAGAATGCCCTGGCCGTCATAGAAAATCGTTGGACCGAAGTGGAAGCCCAGTTTGAAGGCACGGGTAACGGTGACCGTGACGCCGGAAAGCAGGATATCGAATTCGCCGCTCTGCAGCGCAGGCAAACGCTGCTGGGGGGAGGAGTTGGTGAATTCAACCTTGTCCGGATTGCCGAAGACGGCGATGGACAGCGCGCGGCCATAATCGATGAAGAAACCTTGCCAGCGGCCATTGCTGTCCGGTGAAAAGAAGCCCGGCGTGGTGCCAACACCGACCTTGATCGTGCCGCGCTGATTGATCTTGTCGAGTGTCGGACCGGCATGAGCGGTCCCGGACAATGCTGCACTCGCAAGCAGTGCAGCAGCAATGGCCGACTTGATGAAGCCGCCGATAAATCCCTGAGATGACATTTAAAAATGCTCCTGATGATGATCAGGTTCACCGCCCGCCGATTGATCCCCCGGTGGGCCGAAACCTGATATAATAGTAATTTTATGGATTTTATAAACGAGGGATCGATTGCCCAGATTCCGGGCATTTGGAAAAGGCAATTGCTTATTTTTCGGATTGTCAGCACGGAGTTACTCCGAGGCGCGCTCAATGGAGGCAAGGAGCGTCCAGCTCGAACCGGAACGGCAGCGACGCATTGGCGGTTTCGGTATCCGCAGTCGGATTGACCGAGGCATCGTCTCGTTTGATGTTGGCGAAAGGCTCCGCCCGACGCCGTCAAGGTGATTGAAAGCTCACGCTGGCTTCTGTGGTGTCTCTGCGCAGGATTGCCGCAGGATCACTTCTGTCGGCACGATGATCGAGCGCGCATCCTCGCCAATTTTTCCATCGATACGGTGCAGTAGCAAATCGACCGATTGTTGTCCGAGAGCGGTCAAATCCCACCGGATTGTCGTAATCGGCGGCTCATGGGATTGCGCCACTTCGGTGTCACCAAAGCTGACGACCGATATATCTTTCGGGATGCTCAGGCCGCGGGAACGGATGGCGCGCAATGCGCCGGAAAGTGCCTGACTACCGGGCGTCATGATGGCGGTCGGCGGCTCCGGGCTCATGAGGAGGGCAAGGGTTGCGGCGTAAGCTTCCGTGCTTGTGCGACACTCCGGACGAATGAGGCAGCCTGAAAAATCCAGCCCGGCTTCACTATAGGCCTGCTGCATGCCGGCAACCCGCTCAAGCCCCGGGCGCAGGTAACCCGCAGCGGTGAGCACACCGATACGACGATGCCCGAGACTGATAAGATAACGTGCGGCGGCATGCGTGCCACCGCGATGATCCACCGTGACGTTATCGATTTCTGCTGGCGCCTGACGATCCAGAATAACGACCGGCGCATCCAGAGCCTCAAGCGATTGGGCGAGATCGGGGTGGGTTTCTTCGCCAAAACAGATCACCGCACCATCGATGCGTTTTTCACGCAGCAGTGAAAGCAGCTCCTGCTCCCGTCGCGGATCTTCGCGGGTGCTGGCCATCAGCAGCGTATAACCGGCCTGTGCCAGCCTGGCTTCGGCGCCAGCCACCACATGCACGTAGAGGAGATTGACAAAATCGCCCACAAAGAAACCGATCAGCCGGGTCGCTTCGAGTGATTTTGTCGGCGTACGCCCGTGGGGCTGGTAATCAAGCTCTTTCACCGAGGCGAGGACACGCTTGCGCAGGGCATCGCTCACTCTGGCGCTACCGGCAACCACACGGGAAACGGTGCCAATGGAAACATTGGCATGTTTCGCCACGTCCTGAATTGTTGCCCGCTCCGGTCTGCCTGTCGTATCGTTCATGCGCGCCTTTCCAAGGGGTCGGTCAAACCTGTACACCCGGTTCCCGGATGAAAATCAACCATCTTCCAGCGCGCTGGAGATACGCGCGAGAATATCGTCGCGCTGCGCGACATCGTACCAGCGCAGAACCACGACCAGATCCTTTGCCGAATCCGCGACCACGAGATTGGATATTCCCGAGCCCCATATCGCATCTGGTGAAAGACCGGGAATAGTACCACCCGCATTGGTCCACCACATCAAGCCGAATGAGGGGTTGAGCAACGTGGGCACCGCGACCTGCTGAAACCATGCCTGCGGTAGAATGGTTTTGCCATTCCAGTCACCCTTGCGGGCATGAAGCAGCGCCAGACGGGCGAGATCGAAGGCGGATATGATCAGTCCTCCGCCCCAGTGGCCGCCGCCCGCGACAACAGCGACCGTCTTTCCATCAATCTCGATGCTGGATGTGTCATATCCATGCCAGCGCCAATCGCTGGATGCGCCTATCGGATCCATTATTTCCCGACGAAAGACGTCTTCGAGATTTTCACGGAAAAGCAATGTCAGTGCGAAGGCCAGAACATTGACCCTGACGTCATTGAACTCCCAGTAGCCACCCGGCTCGAATGTCGGTCTCGGTGTTCCCTTCTTCGGGGCATCGGCGCGCTTGGGCACAGCGCGGTTCCAGTCAATGCTATCCGGGATACCCCAAAGCCTGCCGCGCCACTCGCTGGTCATGGTCAGAAGATGGCGCCACGTTACCGTGCCGTTCGGTGCTTCGGAAAAAGCTACGGTATCGACCGATGCTGCGACTGTATCGTCAAGTGATCCGATCAGGCCGCGAGACAGCGCCAGTCCGGTCAAAGTCGATAATGCACCCTTGGTCACACTGAAGGCCGTATCGGCGCGGTCCGGAGTTCCCCAATATGCGGCGATCTCGCCGCAGTGCAGGACAAGGCCTGTCGCCGGTCCACGCGGTGGCAAAGGTCCGGCCAAGCGGCCATGTTCGCCTTCCTCATATTCGATGAGGTTTTCGTCTAGCTTGAAGGATGCAATGTCCACCGGCAGATGCGTTTCCCATCCAGTCACGACATCAACGACTGGCCGAAGTCGGGGATCGGCAACGAATATTTCATTAGCCGGCGAATCGCCCTCCGAAGATTGCTGCAGAATGGTGGTGTCGGACATTGTTTGTCTCCCTGTGGGCTTGCCTCCATTTGACGCCATTCCCGCACGGCACTGAAGGTACGGATGACGCCGTATTTCGATCACCGGAAAAAAATTTCCCGAAATTTTCTGAAAAAATGGAACTTAATCTCTATAGAAATTGTCGAATTTTGTCATGCTTGAAAGGAGGAAAGATCTGTAATTCACAGCTAAGGACATCACAGTGACGACAATCCTGATAACCGGGGCCAGCGGCGGCGTGGGCACACGCATGAGGCAATTGCTTCGCGGGCACTATGATCACATTCGGCTGACGGATATTCGGGAACCCAATAATCTCCAGCCCAATGAAAGCTTTGTTGCCGCCGACATATCGAATTTCGAGCAGGTGTCCCGTGCTGTCGAAGGTGTAGATGGCATTGTCCATTTCGGCGGTTTGCCGCTGGAATTTGCCTGGGATGATATGCTGCAGGCCAATATTGTCGGTACCTACAATATCCTTGAGGCCGCGCGCATTGCCGGTGTGAAGCGTTATGTTTTTGCTTCAAGCAATCAGGTCGTTGGTTTCTATCGCCGTGACCGGCGACTTGGTACAGACACCGTTCTGCGCCCAAGCAGCCGCTACGGGGTCACCAAGGCTTTCGGTGAATCGCTTGCAGCGCTTTATGCCGACAAGCACGGCATCCGGTCTCTGTGCATTCGCATCGGGCGGGTGTGGGACAAGCCTGAAGATGTGCGTCGCCTGTCGATCTGGATCGCACCGGAGGATCTGGCGCAACTGGTGCGCATCGGCCTCGACCATCCTGATCTTCACTATGATATTGTCTATGGGGTCTCGGATAATGCCGCCAGCTGGTACGATAACCGTCGTGCAACGGAGCTTGGTTATCGGCCTGCATTCCGTGCGGAGGATTTCCGCGAAGATGCGATTGCAGCTGAGGCGCTGAAGACGCCGGATCCGGTTGCCGACCATTTCATGGGCGCAAAACTTGCCGCCATCGATTTCGACGGCGATCTTGAGCGGGCAGGGCGATGATTTCGGTATCGCACCTCACCGCACTCGATGCGTCCCCTGAAGATTTTATCCGTCATGCGGCCGATGCCGGTTTCGATGGCGTGGGATTACGGATCAATCCGCCAGCCCATACCCCTGACCAATGGCCAGTTGCGGGAGATATCAAGCGGGCAAAAGCGCTACGGCGCATTGCCGATGACCTCGGTATCGCGGTTCTGGAAGTAGAAACCTTCTCGATATGGCCCGATTTCGCGGCAGCAAAACTTTTGCCGGGGCTTGAGGCAGGAGCGGAACTTGGAGCGAGTTTTGTGCTGTCCGCCGGCATTGATGAGGATCAGGCTCGTCTTATCGAAAATTATGGTCAGCTATGCGATGCCGCCGCCGGGTTCGGCCTTACTGTTGGTCTGGAATTCATGCCGTTTCGGCCTATGGCGACGTTGGACCATACCTTGCGGACTATCGAGGCGGTCAATCGTCCGAACGCAAAGCTTCTGATCGATACGCTGCATCTCGACCGTTCCGGCAGTACCGTTGGCGATATCACAGGGCGGGTTCTCGATCATCTCGGTTATGTCCATCTATGCGATGCCGTTGCCGAACGGCCGTCGCCGGAGAAATTTGCCGAAGAGGCGCGTAATGCCCGTTTTTACCCCGGGGAAGGGGCGTTGCAGCTCGCCGATCTGGTGAAGGTGTTGCCGCACGAAACCGCTTACAGCGTCGAGGCTCCCAATCCCCGTTACGCGCATTTGCCACCTGCCGAACGTATCCGGATTGCCGGCGAGAAAACCCGCACATTTTTCAACAACATCCGCGCGCAAGCGCCGGAAGAAAGAACAAGCCATGCTCTTTGAACTGCGTACCTATACGGCCGTGCCGGGTCGTCTTCCCGATCTTCTCAAGCGCTTTGAGACCATCACGCTTGGCATATGGGAACGCTTCGGCATTCGCCAGGTGGGTTTCTGGACGGTGCAGATCGGCGAGTCGAACGTGCGGCTCTATTACATGCTGCAATGGGAATCGCTGGCCGAACGCGAACGCATCTGGAACAGCTTCATGGCCGACCCCGAGTGGCTGGCCCGCCGTGCCGAAACGGAAAAGAACGGCCCGCTCGTCGCCTCCGTGGTTAACGCCATTCTGGAACCCACCGCTTTCTCCGCATTGAAATAAAACCCTTTCACAAAACATATTCACCGAAGGAAATGCCATGACGTTTTCGAAAATTTCACTCATTGCTGCCGGTATTATCGGTCTTTCCGGCCTTTCTGCACAGGCTGACGAACTAGCGGATATCAAGGCTCGCGGAACGCTGGTCTGCGGCGTTATCGGCATCAGCGAGCCTTATGGCTACGTCAATCCCAAAACCCAGGAGGTTGAGGGCTATGAGGTCGATCTCTGCAAGAAGCTGGCTGAAAAGCTGGGCGTGAAGGCCGAACCCAAGGTCACTTCTTCCGAAGCGCGGCTGCCCGAACTGCTACAGAGCCGCATCGATATCCTCGCTGCCCTGATTACTTACAGCGAAGAGCGCGCCAAGCAGATCGACTATAGCAACTCTTACCTGGTTGAGCCTTTCCGATATCTGGTACGCACGGATTCGGGCGTGAAGAATTTCAGCCAGCTTGAAACGGCCCGTATCGCCAATGTGAAGGGTTCGCTGCTGGAAAAAGTCACCAAACAGCGTTTCCCCGGTGCGACCAATATTTCGTTCGAAGACCAGTCCTCTGCCTTTCTCGCCTTGCAGCAGGGCAAGGCAGTGGCGCTTGCCGGCCGCGAGACGACACTCAAGGCGCTTCAGAACCGCGCAGGTGACACTGCCGCCGCAACCGAATTTGTGGAAGAGCCGTTGCTTGTCCAGCGCACGGGTTTTGCCCTGCGCAAGGGCGAGGAAGGCCTCCTGAAAGAAGTCAACGCATTCCTCGCAGAACTGGAAGCCTCCGGTGAAGCGCAGAAGCTGTTCGACAAGTGGATCGGCAAGGACTCGGCCTTCAAGCTGACCCGTAGTTTCAAGGTTGGCGATCCGATCACCAACTGAAACGAACCCTGATGCCCGGCCTGTCCGGGTCGGGCATCGACACATGGCGAAAGCGATACGGGCATCATGGATTTCAGGACCATTCTGACAGGCGAATACGGCGAGTTCCTATTGGAGGGTGTGCGCCTGACGCTCATGCTGTTTGTGTCGAGCTGGGTGCTGTCGATATCGGTGGCGCTGCTGCTGACGTGGATCGGTAATCTCCAGCTGAAATCCGCCCGTTTTCTGGTTCTGGCCTATGTCGAATATCACCGCAATGTGCCGTTGCTGGTGCAGCTGTTCATCTGGTATTTCGCCATACCGCAGCTTTTTCCAGCAAAGCTCAATCTGCTGATCAACAGTTACAATGCCGAATTTTTCTATGCGTTGATCGCCATCGGTCTTTGTAATGCCGCCTATGTCTCGGAGGACCTACGAAGCGGCCTCAGGGCTATTCCCAAGGTGCAATACGAGGCGGCACGCGCCGCGGGCTTTTCCTATAGCGGATCGCTGATCTGGATTATCCTGCCGCAGGCTTGGCGGCTGGCGTTGCCGCCGCTGGTCAACCAGTCGCTCGTCCTGTTCAAATCGACTAGCCTTGCGGCCGTGATCGGCGTTAGTGAACTCAGCTATCAGGCCCGGCTGATCGAGAGCCAGAGCTTCCTCATTTTCGAAACATTCACGGTGATCACTGTCGCCTATCTGGCGGGAAGTATTCCGCTCATGCTGCTTGGCCGTCATCTCGGCAAAAGTAGCCGGTTTCAGGAGCGCTGATCCCTCATGATGGATATTCTCTCTGATTACGGTCTTTTCCTGCTTCTTGGCGATTACAGCCGCGGCATCATCGGTGGCCTTGCGCTGACAATCCTGATTGCTGCTGTCACTCTCGTGCTGACATTTCCGTTTGCACTTGGCGTTGCCCTGATGCGCACCAGCGGCAACAAATGGCTATCGCGCGCTGCCGCCTGCTTCGTTTACGGCGTGCGTGGCATTCCTCTCCTTATGCTGATCCTGTGGATTTACTTCTTTCTGCCTGTCGTGGTCGGCAATATCCTCAACCCATTCTGGACAATCGTTGTCGCTCTCGTGATTTTTCAGACGGCTTATCTCTCGGAGGTTTTTCGCGCCGGGATCGAGGCGATCCATCCGGGGCAGGGCGAGGCGGGTCTGGCATTGGGATTGCGGCGACCGGTCATTCTCATGAAGATCATTCTGCCGCAGGCGCTGGTCAATGTCATTCCAGGTATCATCAGCCAGTTTACGATGATCATCAAGGAAACCTCGCTCGGTTACGTCATCGCACTCAACGAGCTGACATTTTCGGCAGCGCAGGTAAGCAGCACTCTGATGACGCGGCCAATGGAGGTCTACATCATTCTGGCGGCCATCTACTTCATCGTATGTTTTGCAATGTCGTCCTGCGCACGGTTTCTCGAACACCGCATTGCTGCGAGGCGAAGTGGCGGCCAGACGGTCGCGAGGGCAGCGGCATGATCGAGTTTCAGTCTGTCACGAAAAGCTTCGGCCAGTTCAAGGCACTGGACGGGGTTTCCGGCACCATCGGGCGAGGTGAGGTGGTGACGATTTGCGGCCCGTCCGGATCCGGAAAATCGACGCTCATTCGCACGATAAACCGGCTGGAGGAGATCGATACCGGTCTCGTTCTGGTCGGTGGCGAAGATGTCGCCGCAAAGACCGTCGATATCGATGTGCTGCGGCGGCACATCGGTTTTGTTTTCCAGCAATACAATCTTTTTCCGCATCTGAGTACACGCGACAATGTCGTGGTGCTGTTGCGCCGTATTCAGGGGCTTTCCCGCCGTGATGCCGAGGAAAAGGCAATGCAGCATTTGGCGCGCCTTGGGCTGGAAAGTTTTGCCGATCGAATGCCCGCAAAACTTTCCGGCGGACAGCAGCAGCGCGTCGCGATAGCGCGGGCACTTTGCATGAACCCTGAAATTCTGCTTCTCGACGAACCGACAAGTGCGCTCGACGCCGAAATGTCGGGCGAGGTGCTGCAACTGCTGCGGTCACTTGCAGGCAGCGGCATTACCATCGTCTGCGTGACGCATGAGATGCGTTTTGCCAGGGACGCGGCCGATGCCGTGTGGTTCATGGCCGATGGAAAGCTGTTGCAGGCTGCAAGCCCGCGCGAGTTCTTTGGCGGCGATGCGCATCCTCGCGCAAAAGCGTTTCTTCAATCCGTTTTGCAATCCTGAGAGCCGACCTGACGCCAACTTCTTCAGGCAGGTGGAGATATTCCCATGAGTTATTTTCCGGACGGTCGCAGGCCGATTATCGCCATTCACATGAGCGACATTCAGGCGGAAAGGCTGCGCAGGCATTCATCGCAGCCGGTGGTGATCGAATATTCGAAGTCGACCGAGCCGTGGAATGTGCCGCCGGAGGCGGATTTCCTGGTCACATTCATGCGCGGCTGGGCAAAGGCCCCACGGACTGCGCCGCCGGGCTGGCCGCATGGGCTGAAATGGATTCAGGCGGGCTCGGCTGGACTTGATGCTTTCCCGAAGTGGTTTTTCGAGGGGGTTCCGGTGTCAAACGGGCGCGGTATCCAGGCCATCGGTATCGCCGAATATGTGCTGACCGCAATTCTTCTGCACGAAAAACGTCTCGACCAAACGATTGCCCGCTCTCCTGCCGACTGGCGCGAACACCCTCTGGGCGGCCTTGCAGGTAAAACGGTTGGTATTCTCGGCTTTGGTGCGATCGGCAGCGCTGTTGCACAGCGCGCCTTGGCATTCGGAACACGCGTACTCGCCTATCGCCGCTCGGCGCAGCCAGCCGATATGGCAGGTGTCGAACTGGCGCGGACGCTGGAGCAACTGGCGGCGGAAAGCGACCATCTGGTCGTTGCATTACCGCTGACACCCGACACGAAGCACATAATCGACAGCGGTTTTCTGGCGCATAGCAAGCCGGGACAGCATTTGATCAACGTGTCGCGTGGTGCGCATGTCGACCAGCAGGCGCTTCTTGCGGCACTGGACAAAGACACATCAAGAGTGGCCACGCTGGATGTGACGGACCCCGAACCATTGCCGGAGGGGCACCCCATCTACAGTCATCCCGGTATTCGCCTCACACCCCATACATCCGGCCAGACCGAGCGTTTCGAAGATCTGCTGACCGCAAAAATTTTCGCCAATCTCGACCGGTTTCTGGCCGGCCAACCGTTGATCGATCAGGTCGATCCGCAGAAGGGTTATTAAAATACCATGACAAACCGGATCGATCTCGAAGGGCGTTTTGCGGTTATCACTGGCGGGGCAAGCGGAATCGGTCTTGAAACCGCACGCCGTTTTGCGGCTTCGGGCGCTCATGTAGCGCTGTGGGACCTGAACGAGAAAGATGGCCGGCAACTATGTGCGGAAAACCCGGATTTTTCGTTCTATAAGGTCGATGTCAATGACGAGCATTCGGTCGACTCTGCCGCTGCCGCAACTGCGGAAGCGTTCGGCCGTATCGATATCCTCGTCAATTCGGCGGGCATCGGCAATTTTCGCCACACTGTCGCGGGTTATCCCGTCGACGCCTGGCGGCGGATCATCGACATCAATCTGACTGGCACTTTTATGTGCTGCCGCTCAATTGTTCCCTTCATGCAAGTCAACAATTACGGGCGGATTATCAACATATCCTCCATAGCCGGAAAAGAGGGACCACAATTCGCAGCGGCTTATTCAGCCGCCAAGGCTGGCGTGATTGCGTTGACGAAATCTCTTGCCAAGGAACTGCTGGAAACCGAAATCCGGGTGAACACCATCACTCCGGCGGCCGTCGAAACCGCTCTCTTCGCGCAGATGAGCGAAGAGTCACAAAATGCGTCCAGAAGCCGCATTCCTCTCGGGCGCCTCGGCCAGCCACAGGAGGTCGCGGCAATGATCGCCTGGCTGGCATCGGAGGAATGCTCGTTTTCTACCGGCGCTGTCTTTGATCTTTCGGGTGGCAAGGCGACATATTGATTTTTTTTGGCGAAGCTACTCCAAGTGCATCATGCCTTGCCTGGCAGGGTAGGGGATCAGTCCCTTGCTTGCAAATGGGCCTTGAAGGCTTCGGCCGGGGTTCTATAGTTCAGGCACTTTCTCGGCTGGTCGTTGAGAATGTGTGTGAGCTGGTTAAGCGTCGCCTGCGACATTTGACTGAGGTCTGTATCCGGCGGCAGGAAACGGCGGATGCGCTTGTTGGCGTTTTCCACCGCACCTTTTTGCCAGGGCGCACTCGGATCGCAGAACCAGCTTCGTGCGCCAATGCCATCTTCCAAAGCCCGGAATGCGGCAAACTCCGTACCGCGATCAAAAGGTGAAGCTCTGACGCGCGAAGGCGGGCAGGGAAGAGAATGCACGAATGATTTTGTCCATGATCGGACGCGAGTGCCGGCTCGGGTTCTTGATCAGAACGGTATAGCGGCTTTTGCGCTCAACGAGTGATGTGACATTGGCATGGCCAAACGGACGCTCGAATATGATGAGATCGCCCTCCCAATGACCAAACTGCGATCTGTTTCCAATGAAATCAGGCCTTTGGCCGATACGATGGCTTGCTGGAAAAGCACCATCGCGCGGTTTTCTGGAGCGGAGAGGACGACGCTTGCGGCGCGCTTCCGGCAGATATTGATAGAGGCCGAGCGCATAATCTTCCTTGCTGTAAATGAACCGGTAGATCGTTTCGGCGGACACGCGAACAGGGCTTATTCCCTCCGACAGCAGACGCCCGGCGATCTGCTCGGGAGACCATCGAGCCTTGAGTTGACGGATGACGTCGGCTCGCAGATCCGGATGGCGTCGCAGCTTGCGCAAGCGTCTTCGTCGCTCGCGGGTCAGTTGATCAGCGATCGTCCCGAAGTAACCGGTGTACTGGGGAAGCTCACGGTCATGGAAGGTGTTGCGACGGATTTCGCGATAGATGGTTGAACGATGACGTCCCAGCCGCCGGGCCATCTCATTGATCGCGACTTTCTGATCAACGAGACGGTGAAGAAGACGACGATCGGCGAGGGTCAGTTGCTGATAAGATCCAGACATGCCATAATCTCCAAAGTGAAGCCATTGAAATCATTGGCATGTCGCACTTGGAATTAGAATGTACCCCCTTACAAACAATAATCGCATAAGATAGATTATGGAACTGATTGGTCATTCCCGAAACCCGTTTAAGTGTAAAAATGGAACCTAGTATGGCCCAAACTGGCCCTTCGTGGCCCAAAACGGAACGTAGCGTAGCCCAACCTTTAAAACAGCCCTTGGGCACGCCGCGAAATTTGGTCGATCCCATTACAGTGATCAATCTCCGAGACGGATTGAGAAATTGCCTGATTTCGCTTTTTCACGTCAGTGACCGAGTTTGTCATAGCCAAGCAGCTTGGATGAAAGCTGTGAATTATCGGGTCAAGTTCACTTTTCCTTAATTCGCACCCAGCTAACAGCGTGGGCTTTATGGGAAGGAAAACGCTTTGGCGACGACAATCAGATCACTTCATTTCCTATCGTACCGACCTAGCGGCGGCGGAATGATTTTCAAGACAGTCGACTTCGACGGAAACAACAGCAGATTCGCCGTAGCGTTCGAGGCCTTAACTCACTTACAGAAGCAAATCGAAGTCTTCGTAGCTGAGAACCAACACCTTCGCGACCCTGCCCTTTCCAATGATGATTTTCTTAGCGAGCTTCTAAGGACGAGACCTCAGATGACCGAAATCGACAGTGAAGGAGTATCTGAGGAAGAATTTAAGGCCAGGTTTTTCTTGATCTCATCCGCACCCCAGGTCCTACTACGTAGTCTTGATCTAAACGGCCGGGTCGAGGATTTCTTGCTGAGCTTCGAGACGCTCTGGTACCTCGGCCTTAGGATAGAAGGAATGCTTCAACAGCTCAGGTCCTGAAGGGTACAGTCTGCCTAAGCCAACGGTTTGAGCGCAGATAGCGGAAAGTCTCGATTTCTCACTAAGCTTCTCTAGAATGATTACATCCTTGTCCAATGAAGACCAATCTGATGTGTGATGGAGCATTTGTGGCTCGTCCCGTCAATAAAGTGATAGCTTGAGTCGTGGCCGCTCGTTTTGCAACTACTTTGTTCCGCAAACTAATTCCTTTATCTCAACAGGCTCATCTTTGCGCTTCTGCCTACCGCCGCCATGCATCCCGCCTGTTCGGGTCCTGGTTCAAACATATGAGCCATTAACCCCTGGGCGAACAGCGTTTCTGTCTCGTTTGTTCGTTCGCGACATACATGCCTGCGAACTAGGAAGTTCTCTGTAAGTTTGAGCACCTTAATAAAGGTGGCATCACTAATACTCCCTACCCGCAGATGCATCAGGAATCCGTAAGCCTGCGTCGCCTTGATCATTCGGAGGTTTCTCAAGTGCCGATCAATCTTTTTCTGACCAGTTTCGCCTGAGATTAACTCACCATAAGGCGGACGTTACAGACGCGAGATCGGCGTTATCGCGATGCGGCGATTATGGTAATTGTCAGATAGGATTTCGAACGACTTATCGAGTTGCGCATCGCACGGACAATGCCCCATATGATAGTGATGCAAGGTACACGCGAACCCCCTCCAGACTTACACGTATTGTGATCACCAGAATACAAAATTACAAGATTGTCTGGATCGACGTGACAAGCTTTGAAACGAGCCTTTTCAGATTAAACAGCCATGATCGAATGCAAATAATTCAGTCGCGATGGTAAATCTCAGAAATCCAACAGCTGCATTGAGCTTCGTAAGCTATTCGGTTTAGTTGTGCCTTGAATCGACGAAAGGAGATCAGTGTGAGCATCAAGAAAAACCTGATCGCAATTGGTGACATCCACGGAATGGCACAGACACTGGAACTCCTTCTCTCTACTCTGACGATGGAATTTAAGCCGGAAAACACGCGCTTCGTGTTCCTCGGCGACCTCATTGATCGCGGTCCGAATTCCTCGCAAGCTGTCGATCTTGTTTGCGATGTAATCGACTATTACCCAGGATCGGTTTGCATTCGTGGAAATCACGACATGTACATGGACTGTATGTCCAGCCTGTCGATTGCTCATGACGAATCCACCACCTGGATGTGTTTAGGAGGAAAGACGACGCTTGAATCCTACGGTCTTGATCCCGACGATCTGATCGATTCTGGAAAGAAGTTCAATAGATCACATCCACGACACATGTCGCTCTTTAGAAATGCGCGCTCTCATTTCGAAACCCAGAGGTATTACTTCACGCATGCTGGTGTGGACCCATCTGTGCCTCTGTCGGAACAGGACAACCATGTTCTGATGTGGATCAGAAAAGGTTTCCTGGACAGTACCGAAGTCTTGGAGAAGATCGTTGTGCACGGACACACGATCACAGGAAGCACCCTGCCCGAGATATTTGAAAATCGCGTAGCGCTCGACGTAGGGTCTTACCGAACTGACAAAATCGCCGCTGCAACTTTCGTCGATGATGAACTGAATGGATTTTTTGTCGGCCAAGTCACTGCAAGCTTGAGTGAAGTGCGCCGTTTCGACCATCAAATGAACGAAATTTAACCCAGACGCTGGACGCTACTGCACTTCACCTAAGGGTCTGGTTCTTTCGTGCCATGTCGATCATCCCAAAACCGCGCACTGAAGTTGTTCAATCCGCCGGAACGGTCCACCTTGAGCAAAAAGGTCTCGGGTACCCAAGGCATTCCAACTATCAGAGCAATCACAACAGCGGACTTCCAATATTTCGTCATGTTATCCCTTAACGCGCCTTCCAACCTTGTGGCCCTTTGATTGTGACCAGACAGTGGAGCAGCTTTCAAGCGGCCTGGGTGCCACTTTGTGGGTCCGAAATTGGGTCGAAACACGACCATAATCGACCCGTAGGCCCATGATATTCAGTCGTCTGCGTCGAAAGGCCAAAAAGATGACTGACCCCTAATCCCCTTAGCTCAGTGAAATGGTCGCGAAATGCGCAAGATTGAGGTGTGCAGCCTCTAGCTCCGGGTATTTCGTCCCATCCGTCAATCACGCTGCCACCTGGCGGGCTGGTGCGTGGGTAGGCATATACTACGGACAACCCCAATCCTCTAAGGTCAACAGTCATGCCATCGGTTGCTTGTAATGTAACATCCGGCATTTCCATCCCTGGCAAATGCTTCGCCGCGCCATCGTCATATGGAATCAATGACGCCGCGAAGTCGTTTACTTCACCCATAGCCACGCCATCTATTCATCTCTCGGTCGCCAACGTGAGGAAAGCTAAACGAATTTCACGCCGCTGCAATGTCTCCTATTGGCGCTCTTTGTTATGACAAAGATTGGCTAAAGCGGTCATTGCAGGACTAATATGCACGTGTCTGAAATTATGTAGAAACTAAACCTACGATGTTCTATCGAATAGTTCGCACGCTTTGGAGACGCACAAATGCTCGATGCACTTCCGCCAGGTTCAAATACACCTTTTACGTCGGATGGTGAGTTGAGCCACTCCGCGAGACTCCGATGCATGGATACGTTTACGGCTGCCGTTCGACATGTTCAGCGACTTCCTTATGGCCGCACTAGCAAGCCGGACTATCAGCTTGTGCTAACTGAAGGCAGAGGCACGTGCAGCAGCAAGCACGCTCTCCTTGCGGCACTTGCGCGAGAGAACGGACTGGTCATCGAACTGGTTCTGGGTGTTTACGAGATGACAGAAGAAAACACACCGGGTGTTGGAAGTGAACTGGCCAGAAATGGGCTCTCCGGTATACCCGAAGCACACTGCTATCTGCGCACTGATCGCGGTGTGATTGATGTGACTATGCCTGAAGGATCGCCCGCCGGTGAAAAGCGGCAATTCTTGCATGAGGAAGTGATCACGCCTGAGGACGTTGGTGCCTACAAGACCAGTGTGCATCGACGCGTACTAGCGGATTGGCTCAATAGCGCAGGTCACGACGGACTTGGACCCGACGCGGCATGGAAAATTCGTGAAGCATGCATCACTGCACTCAGTCATTAAGTGTCCGAACCCATGGAGAGTCATAGTTGCGGTGTGTCTCTGGAATAGGGGTCGACTTCGGCCCGTCTAGAACGGGATGGAGCGCAGAAAGGCAGCTTTCGAAAGCAGGCCTTCAATTGGCCGGAGGCAGTGGCAAACCCTGGGCCTAAGCGACCGGCCGCCTCTATCTTCATGCAAGCATGTCTAAGACAATTTCTTCGATATTCGCATCATGCCAATGTTTGGCGTGGCTCAGTTCAGATGGAAGATCACCTCCTACGAAATAACTTCGAGAGGCGAGATTGAGCATAGGAATATCCCCTTGCGAATCCCCTACCGCCGCCAGAGCGTCTCGCTTGAGATTCAGCTCGGCGAGCAAAGCGTTCAGATAGTTGGCCTTATCTTCCGGCCAAAAATGAGCAATAGACCCGTCGCCCTGCCAGCCGGTACCGACAGCGTAGTCTGCACCCAATTCAGAGGCGAGCCAACCGACCGCGAACTCCCAGGTAATCGATACAAGAGCGATCTTGATCCCTGCATCCTTCAGGCGGGAAAATCCTTGTCTGACGCCTGGGGCTAGACGTAATTCCGATAGGTACGCAATCAAATTGGAGCTGCCGAAGGGAGCGTACCACTCTAACATGGCTTCGCGTCCGACGGCGATTTCTTCCTGTAAGCGAAGCCGCTCGAAAGCATCCATCTCCACCGAGCGGCCAATGTTCCTGGCGATACAGCCGCAGATATTTTCGCCGCGCAGAATAGTTCCATCCACGTCGAACGCAGCTAGTTTGATGGTGCTAATCTTTATTTTCCCTGTCGTTCCCTCGTCAATGGCCGACTATAAGAAGGGAATTCGTTCAGTACAATGTCGCTTGTTAGCGATCCGGCCAAAACAGGTTCTGGCCTCTGGCGGTTGTCATTGTAACAAATACGACGCCAGAAAATTGGCTGCGCTCTTGTGAGCTGCATCAGCGTTCAGGGTTCCTGATCTCAGGAAAAAGTCGTGTGTGCCTCCCTCATAGACATCAAGGCTGACAGGTACGCCAAGCCGTTGTGTCGTCCGCTGCAACTCCCGACCAATCGACAAAGGAAAGGTTCGGTCGGCACTGCCCCAAATCAAATGCAAGGGCGGTAATGAGCCGACAGGCCGCGAGTATCCATTCGGAAAACCGCCGTCAACCAGCACCAGAGCGTCAATATCGGTTCGCCCAACCGACGCCGCTAAAGCTATCTGCGCACCAAGGGAGATTCCGAGAACACCAACTCTGCCGCCGTGGCGTGATTGGCTTTCAAGATGTGAAGCGACCCTTTGAACGCTGGAAGTCCAATCCGGCAACCGCTTCGCATAATAGGCTACCCGTGCCTGTGCGCTGCCCGCCGTGGCGATGGCGTCGAGGTCCACCGGCGACAGGACATGAACGAGATATGCGTTCAAGCCCGCCGTCCGGAACGTCTGCCCGATTTCACCGTAAACAGGCGCTCCAAACCCTTTGCTGCCACTCAAGATCAAAACAGCTGGGCAAATTGCACTTGCGCAATCTCCGAAGCTTTCGATCAGAACTTCGCCGTTGCCCGTCGGTACGACGAAGCGTTGTTGTTCAGATGATTGAGCGAAGGCCCTTGTTGCAAAAAGGGCAATGGCGAGGGTCGCGACAATAATCTTGAATAAGCGCATGACCCAATTTTAATAGATCGTTTCGAAGCGCTCGCAAAGTCCACTTTTGGCGCTAGGCAATCGCGGCGACTTTTAATCCCAAAGCGGTCATCGCAGCGCTGATCTGGATAGGCCTGATATGGGGTGGTTTGCCGACAGACAGCTTTTGGCAAGCGGCGGGCTGAGCTGGACATCATTCGTGCTGGAAAGGCACAGGTAGGCTATGCTTTAAGTTGAGAGGCAACTAACTGGGCCTGAGAAGGGGATAGTCGTGAAAGACGCACGGGTGATGGACCGCGCAGAGTGGGCGGAGGACGAAAGTGCTTGGCAGGGCGAATTCGAGGGAAAGACATTTGGCACAAACGCCTCGGTGATGTTCTTCAGCACCGATAAAGTTGGTAAGGGCCCAAAGCTACATCAACATCCCTACGACGAGATATTTATCGTTCGAAGTGGCGACGCCAGATTCACGGTCGGCGAACAAGAATTTAACGTGACCGCAGGGCAGATCGTTTTCGGCCCTGCAAACGTGCCACACAAATATCAGAGCACAGGGACAGCCCCATTGGAGATGATTGATATCCATGTGTCGGCAACTTTCACTCAAATTGATCTTGAGTAAGTAGGGCTGCTGACTTGAGAGGCGTTTCCTTCGGATGAGCGGACAATCATGAACACGTAGCGAGATGACCGCCTTTGGCGCAATCCAGCCGTAACAACTTTCGGCCATTGCGGACTTTTGGTTGTCACAGGTACTGTGGCCGTTATGGACTCTCTGTCCAAATTTCACTACTGACAGGCCGCCAAAGTGAACGAACCTAATAATACGACGATCATTCAAGCCATCATCGGTGCTCTGAAAGAGCTGGAACAAGACGACGATGTCATCCTTCTAGGACCATCGCCTCGAAAGGCCGCCGAGAAAATTGCCGCGAAACTAAGGTCTGTGGTGCCTAATCCTGACCTCGCGCCAGAAGAAATGCACGGCGTGCGACTGCTGATCCTTCATGCGATCTCTAACAAGTCATTTTTTGACTGGGAGATGCCGACGCTGACGGGATTTACTGCTGCGAGGTTTCAAGAAATTGCAGAGAAGCTTCCTCGTGAATGACAGCAAATGGCGCAATTCGACCGAGGTCTGTCGACTGCAATTTGGGCCGAAGCGGACGTTGCAGTTAACCGCTCCAGCTCTGATATTCGGTGGAAAGCAGGCCCATCATAAGGTCGTCGTGCCACTTGCCGTCCACGAAAGCTGTTTCCCGCTCTTGTCCTTCTACGATGAAGCCGCATTTCGAATAGGCCCGGATTGCGCGTTCATTGTACGCAAGCACCCGTATACCGATGCGATGAAGTTTCAGCTCGGAGAAGGCATGTCTCAACAGCAGATGGATCGCCTCGGTTCCTATCCCCAGACCAAGAAGAGTACGGTCGTAAATGCCAATCGCCATAGAAGCCCGCCGATCCTGAGCGTTGATGCTGTGAAGCTTTATTTCTCCAACTAAGCGCCCTTCGACTTCAATGATCCAGGCATTGGGATTTCTTGCTTGGCCTTGAGCCCATTGCTCAGCAGCGTCTTTTGTCATTGGCTTTGCGTCGGCCAAGTTGACCCCGAACATCCTAATGATGTTGGAATCCATGCCCAAGGCGAAGCGGGCTTCAGCATCATCAGTTGAAGCAGGCCTTAATCTTACCCGTACTCCCTCCAGAATAGTCATCGCACTGATCCGATATCAAACCAACCTAAAGCAATTCTAGGCAAAACCTAGCGGATCGCAATGTCCGCAACCGGGGCGAAGCAGTCGCGACGACTTTAATCCATTGCGGACATGCCTAAAGTAGCGTGGATATCGCACTCCAAGCTTTTTGCCCAAGTTCTGCATCTGCCTCATCGGTGCCACCATGAGCATGGAGCTTCGACCGTGGGGTCGCCTCAACAACTATGTTTTGTATGAGAAGCGGTGGACCAATTCGTTTCTCAAGTCGATCCTTTCGATCTCCGAAATATCATTGGCGGTTAGGATTCTCTCCCAAAATGCCTTTCCGACTTCGTTGCGCGACATGACGCCGAGTTCCCAGATACCAGATCGATTGTGAAGGAGGCGGGAGAATGCTTGCCTTCCAACCCCAGCGCTGCGGAACTCTGGCAGCACATAAAATTCGGCGATTGCGAAGTCAGTGCCTTTTCCCGAGGGCGACCAAGTGTTTACCAGAGCAAACCCGACAGTGTTTTCGTCCTGGACTATTAGGTAGGGCCAACGGTCATCGTCGGTCCAGTAACAATCAAAAAAAGGGTATTCGCGGTCAACGTCGCCGTATTGGCTCAACTCTCTCAGATAGTCAGAAAGCATATCCCGCAGTTCAGGTTTCTTTGCCTCGCTAGCCGCTAGAAGTTTAATCGTCATGATTCCCTCGTGAAAATATAGAAAGCCATGGTAATCCGTTTAAAGCAAAGGATGACCGCTATTGGCGCTTTTACGTCATGACGCCATCCGATCCCTTGCTGTCATAACGGTGAGGTTACCTACTGCCTCTGTATCTTCCGAGCGCCACGAACAGAGCACGACAGCCAGCATCAATATGCCGACGGGTAGCAGTCGAGGCTTTCTGTGCATTGCCTTGTTTGCAGGCATCAAGAATGTCTCGATGGTCTGATTGGGATTGGGCCTGATAGTCAGCAACGGAGAGCAGGACACGAACATAGCGGTCCGCCGCCGCCAGATAGGTATCGATCAGTGAGATTAAGCGACCATTCCCGCACTGCCGATAAAGTGCAAGATGAAATTTTCGATTCAATGCCCCGAGTTGGCCGAAGTCGTTCTCGGCATCCATTTGTCTCAAAATTGCGTCTGCCACACTAATCTGGGCTTCGTCGAGGTTTGGGCATGACAGTCGCATGGCCTCGGCTTCGAGAATGGAGCGCAGCCCATAAATTTCTTTGAGTTCCGTTTCGTCAAGGCGAGCAACATGCGCTCCCTTAGTCGGATGGATGGAAACCAACCCCTCGCTCTCAAGCTGGCGCAACGCATCACGGATCGGCATTCGGCTGAAACCAAAGCGCGTGGCAAGCTCATCCTGACGAAGCGTTTTGTCGGGAGGAAGCGTGCCATCAATGATCGCAGCCCGGATGGCATCGGCAACGTCATCCGCAACCGTTCTCGGCTTGGGCAATGTCAAAAGTTTTAAGGAAGCAAGCGGGTCCATGTCATCTCCAGCATTTTGCCTCTAGCACAGCTGGCGTCTCGCCGCTATATCAATCTCGTATACGAGTATACAAGAAAGGGATGTGATGTCGGCTGGTACGTTACGAACGATGTATCCTGAGATCGAGCCATACGAGAGCGGCATGCTCGATGTTGGCGACGGACATCGCGTCTATTATGAGAGGGTCGGAACGCCGGGGGAAAAACCGGCTGTGTTTCTCCATGGCGGCCCAGGTGGCGCAACCAATGCCGACTACCGACGGCTGTTCAATCCCGACCGATACGACGTCCTGTTGTTCGACCAGCGCGGATGCGGGCGCTCGACACCCTATGCAAGCCTGGAAGCGAACACGACCTGGCACCTCGTCGCAGATATAGAGCGTCTGCGGAAACTTGTTGGTATTGAGAAGTGGCTGGTGCTGGGCGGATCGTGGGGATCAACGCTGGCTATGGCCTACGCCCAAACCCATCCCGAGCGGGTCAGCGAGCTAGTTCTTCGCGGAGTTTACACCCTCACGCGAGCCGAACTTGACTGGTACTATCAGTTCGGGGTCTCCGAAATCTTCCCTGAGAAATGGGAGCGTTTCATCGCGCCTGTTCCAGAAGAGGAACGGGGCGACATGATCGGAGCATATCGCAAGCTGCTGACATCTGACGACCCTGCTGTTCAAGTTGAGGCAGCAAAGGCTTGGACGCGATGGGAGGGTGAGACCATCACCTTGCTGCCAGAACCGAGCTTCTCATCCAAATATGGTGACGCGCATTACGCTCTAGCCTTCGCACGGCTTGAAAACCACTACTTCATTCACGACTGCTGGATGGAAGACGGGCAACTCCTGCGCAACGCTCATCGGCTTCAGGGAATTCCTGGTGCGATTGTCCACGGCCGCTACGACATGCCCTGCCCTGTGAAAAACGCCTACCTTCTGCACAAGGCATGGCCTGACGCTTCGTTCAGTCTTGTGGAAGGTGCAGGCCACGCGACTACCGAGCCCGGTATTCTGGACCAGCTCATCAGAGCTACGGACCGGTTCGCCATATAGCCATCCGCAACTGCCGATATTAACGTGAAGCAACCTAAACATTCGTCGGCGAAGGTCGGAAACTGTCACCGATTTTCGCTGATATACAGGTGACGACCGACTAGGTTTCCGCTTTCTCCGCTCCGTTTTTGATAAATTTCCAGCCTGTCGTGCACTCGTTCCGCCACCTTTTGTGAGGGTATGTTTTCAGAGCTGGTAATGCTCACCACTCTACGTAAACCAAGGGTGCGAAATGCGTAGTCACGGCAGGCCGTTGCCGCCTCGGTTGCCAGGCCCATTCCCCAGTATTCACGCCATAGGTGATAGCCGATTTCGGGCTCAAGGCCCGCCGGAGTCGCTTGCAGAGTTATCCCGCAATCGCCGATGACCTCACCGGAGACTGCATCCACGACTGCCCAGAGTCCAAATCCATGTTGTGCGTAGCTGTCGAACGCAAGCTTCTGGAACCAGGCGCTGATTTCTGATGGTGACTTAGTGCCTGGATAGAACTGCATACACTTCGGATCAGCGTAAATTCTGCCCAGTGAAACGAAGTCCGCATCTTCGATTTTGCGCAGATGCAGTCTTTCAGTCTTCGTGACGATTGACATAGAGACCTCATGAATGCGGCCGCGTCCCGGAGTTGATCAGCGGCTTGATTTAGACCGTCGTAAGCACAAATCAAACATCCACTTTTCATCTGTTGTCGTAGAAAACTTACCACCCGAGGAGTCAATCAGGCTGTTAATGCCAACTTTGGGTGAAGTTGCCCGACGTACCTTCATCGACAACATCTTTATAAAGATCGTTGAAAGTTACCTGGTTGACGTGGCCATTGGTTTTTTCGGAGTCCAACACAATTCCGAAGTCGTTATCCGACTGTTTCATAAAACCAACTTTATGCCCTTCCTTCTTCATATACTCCAGATCATCGGAACTCATTGTCGTTCGCGCTCCAAATAAAGCACCGATAAAACTCACTTTCGCCAACTCAAAACTACTGAAATGCATTTCGCCAACCTGCTCGCAATCATCCAAAGGCAGATATCGCCTCACTTCGTTCTCGTATTCCCATTTGTCAGACTTAGTCATCCCGATACCGAAATGATCTCTTACCGTGAGGTCTCGATATCTGTTTTTGCCGAAGGCTTCAGTACGCAATCGGTCAGATACATATAGAATAGGGAACCAGTATTCCGGATCAGCGTCAAATATCAGCGCCATCCCTTTATGATTGTCGGCGTAGTGACCCCACATTCGCGTATCTGGCCAATTTGCTGTCATACACAAGATGCCGCCCTGTTGGTCAAACGCTTCGAATTGGTTTTGTTGCTCCTGTTTATCTGAGTAGTTTTTGACGTTGATGCGCAGTTCCGACGTATCGTTCAATTGGCTGAACCGGGAGATTTTTAATCTCGTGTTTTTAATGGCTTCAATGCCATAACGCTGCGATGTGAAGTAGTAGAGCCGCATCTATTCCCTCCTGCTTTCAGGAAGCAGAGATATCGGCAGACATTTAAAAATGGATTGCGGAGACTGGCGACCGGTCTGTTGAGATCATAACAGCCGGGGGTAGGTCCCCAATCTCCGCAATGAGATCGTTATGTCGTACAAGTGACATGATCAAGGCAACGATATCACCGTTGAAAAGAGTTACTCCCGGGACTTATAGCCGACCCATCTTCATCTTAGCAGATATACTACAGCCTACTCGCGATCCAGAGAACGACATGTGTTGTAGGCTTTTCGCCCCAACCCTGCCCTTAAGTCGGTCGATCCGGTGCTCGATTGTTCGAGGCGATAATTCCAATCTGACACCGACTTCCTTCTGCGTCGCACCTATCGTCAGAAGCTGGAGGATACTCAGATCAACGCCGTCAACTTTGGAGCTTGGAACCTCCCGGGGTAGCCGGTCAATCTTCACGAGCAGGGTGAAGCGAAAACAAGGGCCATATATCCGTAAATAGCAAAGCCCCCTCTGAAATGTAGCCGTAACCGATTTGCGGACGATGCCGACATCATAAACATGAGTAAAAAATACAACTTTCTATTGAAACCTGTACGAAAACCGGATTTAAGATTTTTCGGTGCCCTGTTTTCAGCTGATTGAAACAATCCTGGGACGAGCGGGTCGTGAAGTTTGGCTGGTTGTTGATGATAGTAATGTCGGCCGCAGAAAATACATCACTGGGTGGGTAAAGTGTTTTTGAAACTCAAGGAATATATTCTAAGCGAAAGATTTTTTTTAGACGCCTTGTTATCCGCCTGTTTGTATTTTTGTTTCTTTTATTACGTGCCCTACTTAATAAAATCTACTTTTTCCGGAGAAATCAAAACCGGGATCGGCTCGTATAGAGCTACGGAAAAACCATTTAAGTATTTTTCTTTTCTTTTCTTCAACATAGCGCTGTTCCTCATAACAGGATTTGGTGCGTTTGTAATTCTTCGTCACAGATATGGCTTTTTCTAAGTAAGGGGGCGGTGATATGGCAACTTTTTTTGATGATTTTACACGACGGACATTCGATAATCTCACCAAGCCCTTTCACAGCGCCCCAGACGCGGTGGCCAGTGGCTACTCTGCCTACGTAGGAATATCCAGTGGATTGCTAGACAATGCCCTGAAGGGAGGCATTAAAAGCACGGCGGCTGGAAAGCTGGCGCTTTCTTTCAGAGCTATTGAAGATGTGGTCGTTTCCGTTGCGACGGGGGCCACTGACCGCGATCTAAGTGGTGCGGCGAATATCGCCGGAGGGTTATTTTCCAGCGCAGTTGTGGGCGTTATAGCAGCCCCTACGCTCACAGGGGTCGCTGCCGTTGTCGTGGCCGGGTATGTCGGTTCTGCGGCGGCTGAAGCTCTCTACGACACCGTCAATCAGCACTACCCGAACGCCTCTGATGATCTTTACGAGTTTACGGCAAACTTTGCCTCAGATTTGCGAAACGCCGTTACGAGCGCCGCTGGACGATACTCTGTTGGAGACTTTTTCAAGTCGATTGAATCGATATGGGATGATGAGAATGGGGATTCCGAACCACCAGCCACTTCTCAAGAAGGAGAACCCTACGAAAACTCAACCCTTTTAGAGCCGATTATTGTAAAGGGAGAGCCGCCAGATGTTGGCCGGGTTCACATAGTTGAATCCTGGTTTGATCCGATTGTTCTCGACTTGACAGGGGACGGCCTCAATATAACTTCGCTGGGATCGTCGAATACCTATCTGAACATGGATGGACACGGGCTACAGCACAAAACGGCTTGGGCTGGAAGCGGCAACGGCGTGCTTGTGCTCGACCAACAGGGCTCGGGCGACGTCAATTCTCCGGAAGCCTTCATTTTTACGTCCTGGGACCCAACGGCAAAATCAAACACCGAGGCGCTGGCCAACGTCTTCGATACGAATAGAAACGGCAAGCTTGATGCGGGCGACGCACGCTGGTCAGAATTCAAGATACTTGTTTCGAATCCTGACGGCACGCAGCAACTCCAGACCCTTGGCCAACTGGGGATCGCGTCGATTGACCTGTCGACCGACAATAATCGCACGGTTCTAGCAGACGGCTCGGTCGTGCTGGGTCAGGGAGGATACACCCGGACGGACGGAACGACCGGCACTATTGCCGATGTCCAGTTTGTTTATGACGCTCAGGGCTACCTCATCGACAGGAACGCGGTCGTTAATGCTGACGGCTCGACATCGATTTTGACGTCCGCCTTTCATTCTGATGGAAGTGTTGCTTACAAATCGACGCTGACCACGAGCGCCGATGGGCTGTCTAAGTCCCTGGAGTATGACATTGGTGGAGATGGTGTTCTCGATACCCGCCAAACAGAGGTCACGGCGATCAACGGCGCTGGAGATCGTACACAAACGATTTCCAACTACTCGCCAAGTGGGCACTTGCTGAGTAGGGAAATTACGTCGACAAGCGCCGACAAGAAAAACATAACGATTATGCGCGATCTGGATGGTAACGGCACCGCAGATCAGGTTGAGACACGTATTATCGGTTCAGACAACAGCACCACCACCACGATAAAATATCTCAACCAGAACGGCTCCGAAAAGGAGGCCATTTCCGTCTTCTCAAATGCCATCGGAACCGCTTCGAGCGTAAAATCCGATTTGAACGGGGATGGCATTTTCGACGTCATCAAAAATCGCTCTGTCACCGTCAACGGTAGTGGAAGCAGGACGGAAGAAGTCCTCACCCAATCAAGTAATGGAACCGTCATCCAACGTGTGGTGACGACGACAAGCGCTGACGGCCGCTCGAAAGAAATACTGACAGACAAGGACGGGAATGGCGTCGTAGAGAGCAGGCAGAATTCTGGAATAGTTGTCGCAGCTGATGGAAGCTCGATAACAACCCAAAATAATTTCAATGGCGATGGGTCGTTGCGCAGTGGTCTTGTCACCACTCTGAGCGCGGACGGCTTGAGCAAGACCGTCAAAGCTGATTTCAACGGAGACGGTGTTTTCGATCTCGTCACAGAAAACATCACCGTCGTGAACGCAGACGGTGGGCGAACGAAAACGATTGTTGAATCGAATACCGACGCCAGCCTCCGGGCCAAATCGATTTCGAACTGGAGCGCTGACGGCAAAACGAGATCGGACGCTTTCGACACCGATGGAAACGGTAACCCTGACTTTGTTGAATCGATTTCTATTCTGGCGAACGGAGAATCCGAGAACGTTGCCAGCGTGTTCAACTCCGACGGTTCTCTCAAAACCAGAACAACGACCATTACAAGCGCCGATGGCCTGACAATGACGATTCTTTACACTGGCAATGCTGCCGGAACGACGGATCGGACACAAATACGGCAGACCGCCACGAATTCCGACGGGAGTTCCACGGTCACAACGAGCCAATATAGCTCCTCTAATGTTTTGCTGGACAAGATGGTCGTTACGACCATTGCGGATGGCCTGGAGAAAAACATCCAGTGGTACAATGCGGGTTCCGGGACGATCAGTCGCTCGACGAGCGAAACCACCACTCTTAACCCTGACGGCAGTCGAACGCAGACTATGATCGAATATCATGCCGATGGTTCCGTGCGAGCAACGGTTATTTCGACGCTTAGTGCTGACCGGTTGAGTTCAACATCCCGATTTGATTCAAACGGCGATGGCCATCTTGATCGACAAATCGAGCGGGTAACCGCCAGCGACGGAAGCTTCATTGAAACTGTGTCTGGTTATAATCCAGACGGGTCACTGAAAGACCGTACGATCACCACGCGTTCAGATGACAATCTGAATACCGTTGTGCAAAGGGATGTAAACGGAGACGGCGTTTACGATCAAAAACAGAGCACGAATGTTGTCCTGAATGGCGATGGCAGCAAGACGACCATCGTAACTGAGTTCCACCCGAATGGTTCGACAAGCTCCCGGTTGGTAACGACCGTTAGCGGAAACGGGCTTGTTCGTGTCTTGGAATATGACCGCAATGGCGATGGCGTTGTTGATGAAAAAATTACCGACACGACTGTTTTGAAAATTGACGGCAGCAAGACCCAGACGATCACGCACTGGAATGGCGACGGCACAATCAAGCAGCAGAGCGTCACGACCACCAATGGCAACGAACTCTCGCAGACCACCACCGTTGATAAAACGGGAGCGGGAAGGATCGACAACACTCGGACTGAAGTAACAGTTCACAATGCTGACGGCAGCCAAACGTCTACGGTCACTGAGTTTCATCGTGACGGCTCTTTGAAAGAAAAGACCGTAAAAACAACAAGCGCCAATGGCAACGAGACCATCGTTTACGATCTCGATGGCGATACAATTACAGATCAGCGGAGCGTGACCCACACCGCAGCCAACGGCGATGTCGTAACAACGGTGATCGACTACAACAGTGACGGTACCTTGCGAGACAAAGCTATCAGCACCATAGGTTCCGATGGTCGATCAATGACACTTGAGCGGGACGCAGATGGTGATGGAACTATTGACCTGACCGAAACTCTCTCTGTCGTTTCCAATCTGGATGGTAGTCAGACCGAAACGCGCTCCAGCTTCAATGGTGATGGTAGCCTTCGTGAGAAAGTTGTGGTTACGACCTCAGTGGATACCCAGGTCGAGACAACCCAATGGGATACGGACGGAACTGGTGGCTTTGACCTCACCCAAACGAAAACATCGATTTTGAGTGCTAGTGGCGAAAGCACCGAGACAGTTTCTGTTTTCGATAGCGTCGGTGCCTTGCAGGAACGGGTTGTCACAAAGGTCAGCCCTGACGAGCGGACAACCACTGTCACCACTGATAAAAACGGCGACGGGCACGTTGATCAGACACGGATATCCGTTCAGGATGCAGCAGGTAACATCGTGGTGACCACGTCTGACTTCAGTGCAGGCGGAGGCCTTGAGCGCCGCCTCATCACCACGACAAGTGACGACGGCCTCTCAATAACCAAACAGTGGGATACAGACGGGAACGGTTCGGCCGATCAGACACAAAGCGATGTGACTGTACTGAATTCCAATGGTAGTCGGACACAGACTGTCAGCAATTTCACAGCGAGTGGTGCACTCGCTGACCGGACCGTTGTGACGACGAGCGCCGATACCGCGACAACAACGTATAATTGGGACAATAACGGCGACGGAATTTTCGATCAGAGCAAAACCGAAACACTGACCGTTGGTGCCGATGGAACACGCACCCAGGTGACTTCGTACTTCAAGGCGGACGGTTCACTTGAAGCTCGATATGAAGAGTCGAAAAGCGATGACGGTCTGTCTATTGCCAAGCGGTGGGACAAGGATGGTGACGGCACATTCGAGGAGAGTGCAACTGACGTAACTGTCCTGAACAGTGACGGCAGCATTACTCAGACAATCAAAGATAACCCCTGGTTTGATACAGTAGTTTCTACCAGCGCGGATGGTCTTACGAAAACAACCGCAACAGTTAATTCGAACGCGACAACAAATGCTCAGGGAAAAACATACGCGCTCGAAAACGCTGATGGTTCCAAACTGGAAATTCGTGAAGACCTGAGTTTCAAGACCATCACGCACACGAGCGCCGATGGGCGCGTAGTGGAGGTGATGCACCATAATTTGCTGACGAATACGGTCAGCCAGACTGCCGAAACCAGAATTGCGGTTGATGGAACAAAGACCGTCACGGTCGAAAATTTCAACCACCTGGGGATTCTAACAGACCGCCAAACATCGGTCACCAGCAGGGGTGGCCAAACCATTACCGACTATATGGATATCAATGGAGACGGCGTTACTGATCGCATTCAGCGCGACGTCTCAGTTGTCCGAGCGGATGGAAGTGTTGTCAGGACACTTGTAGAAACCAACAGTGACGGTTCTGTCCGGGAAAAGACAATCACTACGACGTCCGCCGATGGAAGATCATCTGTCTTGCAGCGTGATTCTGCAGGACTGGGATATTTTGACCATGTCGAGACCACCACCCATGACGTCAGCGGCGCTTCCAAGACAATATATCAGACATTCCTGAGTGACGGTTCCCTTCTACAAAGTTGGCAGAAAAATGTGAGGGCCGACGGGAACGTGACAAAAATTACGACGAACAATAGTTCACCAGACGGCCTGAGTAATGTGGAAACGCATATAATCTCCATTGATGGCTCTACGACGGGCAAAATCAACTATGTCGATATGCAATTCAATCAACCGCTATCTTCAATAACGACCACGCTGGGTAAGGATGGAAAATCCAGAGGCTTAGATAATTTTAAATACTTGAATACAGCAGAAGTTATTTCATCGAATACTATTCGATATGAGTCGAAGCCCGACGGTTTTACCAGCGAGTTTTCGTCTGTTTTGGCCGACGGTTCAACCACTACAGAATCATTTGGATTCGGAGAGGACATCGCTCAGCTGTTTGAAGAATTTTCTTGGCTAAGCGCTAACGGAGAATCTAAATTCACGTTAAATAGTAGCGAAAATGGAATACAAATTAAAATAGACGGCGACAACAACTCCGTTGCTTTGTCAAACCAGCTTTTCCACGCGCTTACGTTGTTCAATGGAGATGGTTCGCAATACGACTATGCAAGCCCAAGCCTTAGCAACTCGACTATATCAATAAGTGGTCAGGCGAATAAAATATGGTCGAATAATAGCACTGTATTACTCGCTAAAGGTGGCTCTGCGACGATAAACGGCATGTCTAATATCGTCATCGCCGGGATGAATACAGAGGTTTCAATTAACGGCACCGACAACCGTGTTCTGCGGACGCAGGCTGACATCTCGGGTAATCGTAGTATAGATTCACGCCACCACGAAGACGTTCGCCTTGATAATAGGTATAGCTTCAGTTACGTCGCAGCGGATAAGACGCAAAAGACGTATCTCGACGCTAACAAGATACCGGTGATGATATTCGGGACTTGGGATGAAATCTGGGTTTATACTGTTACAACTCATGTTTTCCTGAACGGACCCATTCCTGCTATCGGCCCTTGGGGTACCTATGATGCGATTTCGGTGAACGATGCTCGAACTTACGTCGGCGGTTACCCTGCCCTGATGCTTGAAACTGACGGCTATGTTGGCTTCGATGGCGGGCAACGCGTTAGCAGCGGCGTTGCTGGCAATTGGGTAACGGCACTCGGTGATCGCTCCGTCTCGCTTGTCGGGTCGAATATGAGGCAAGCCGTCGATTACCTCATCGGAGGCAACGGTAATGACATTATTGATGGGCGGGCAGGAGAAAGCGATATCCTTCATGGAGGCGCAGGTGACGACACAATTTATTTCGACGCTGCGAGCTATGGAAAATCCGGCGGAACATCGCTACCCCAAGCCATCGACGGCGGGTCCGGCTATGACACTGGCATCGTGACTTCCACAGGCGATGTGAATATATCGCTCGCTACTGGAAACTTCGAGGCGTTAATATCTAATAGTGGGAACGACACGATTACCGGAAATCCAAATGCCGCAGGATATATCGACGGCGGTGCTGGTAATGACATCATAATCGGTGGATTGCTTGACGATATTTTGCTGGGCGGTACTGGCAACGATACGATTTACGCCGGACAGGGGAATGATTTTCTCATTGGCGGTGCGGGGAACGACTTCCTAAGCGGGCAGGACGGAAATGACGTCCTTAATGGGTCCGACGGGAACGACGTGCTCAATGGCGGCGCTGGTAGCGACACGTTTATTTTCAATTTGGGTTTTGGTCACGATACGATCCAGGACTTTACCAAAGGCCAGGACATCATCGAGTTTGAGTATGGTTTGTTTGCAAACTGGCAGGACCTTGTCGCCAAGACGAGCCAAGTCGGCGCGGACACGAAAATTTCTTACGATGCAGAAAATTCCATTCTGATCCAGAACGTAGCATGGGCTCAACTCGGAGCTGACGATTTCCGTTTCGCCTGAGTTTACGCGCTAATAGAGATTTCGACAGTGTTGTACCGATCTTATGCTTCGGTACACTCGCCGTTCCAGATGATTGTATTCTTCACTCGATGATTGCATAAAGAGCGACAGGGAATTATTTGGAGGCAAGCTTGGGAAAGCTCGTTCGTTTGTTTGTTTTGACTGTCACGTTCCTAGTTGCGGCCCAGATCAGCGTCGCCGGAGCCGCTACCTTCGAAATGAAAATGTTCGGGCATCTCGTGACCATTCTTAAACGTGATTTTGAACAGGTTCTGACCATCGATGGTCGTGAAGTTCTTAAAAACGAGATTCTCAGCATCGAAGACATTCAGCTGATTTCAGGAACACCGGCGATTGTTGGATCATCGTCTGCTGGTGGGAACGCCTGTGACTCGTCTCCTTTCGTCATATCATTCCCGACAAACGCAAATCCAAAAGTCGATGGGCCAGTCGACAGTTGCCGCCCGGTGAAAATACAGGTCTCGGCCGACAAGCTCTCGTTCTCCACAACAGCGTTGCCGAATTCTCCCGGTGAAACCTGGGTATGGACACGAATAAGCGGTTTCTCAAAACCAGAAGAGCACGCTTTCATTGCCAACACATCTAAAGGTTGGCCAGAGCTTCGTGAGAAGACGATTACTCACCCTGGAGATATTTTGGAGTTCGCCGAAGTTGCAGCGCAAATCAACAGGCTTTTAGGCCCGGAACAGGAAATCTATTCAAACATCATTATGGGAGTTGGCTCCGGTTCCTTCAGCGGTGACTACTTCGTGGGTTCAGCATGTACTCGGCACTTATGCAACGAAGAAGAAGCATTGCTCGTCGCCTCGATTCAGGAAAAGCAAGTTTTCCTCGCATGGAAGCCGTCCGGTAAGAAAATTGTTGTTCGCCCGTCCGTCAAAGAATGGCCTGAGATGGCAAAAGCTGCACTGAGAGAGTGGGCGGCCAAATGGAAATAGCCTGAAAACTATTGTCGCCGAAACGCTTCTATCATGGTGCTCGTTACGTCTTGAGGAAAACACACTGGCGAATAACCACCCGGTTTCGAATAGGCGCTTCGCTTGCCACAGCGCCGCCCTCCCCGGTCTGTGTTGTAAGGGCATGCACATGAGCTGGGATAACTCGCTAGTGATTCAGCAATAATGCGCTGAATAATCACAGAGTCGGGAATCGTGGGGATCGATTTTTCCCGTTCTTTTGTCTTCGATACTTTCTCGGAAGGTTTGTCTTCATCCGTTTTTTGTTTGTCACCGAGAAGCCTTGAAGACATCCAGCCTTCGCGTCGGGTGAGTTCGTCTCGAACATGAGACCACTCACCAAACTGATCAATCAAAAGAACTCTCCGCCCACTGTCCAGGCGATCAATGATGTTCCCGTTCTTGGACGGGGCTGCGCGGAAGGCTACACGATTGCCGATAACAAAACGGATCGGAAAATCTTCAGAGGGCCTCTCCAATTTTCGCACGCTTGGTGCATTGGGCTGCGGCTCGCGAAAACTGGGAACTGGTTTGAACGGCTCTATGTTGCCCGACTGGGATGGCACAGCAGGACGCGTGGCGACACCGTCCTGATTCACATTAGACTTGCTGCCCATCTGATTGACGACAGCGTAGATGAGAATTACCCCAATGATCCAGTACCGTTTCCGCATGCCAGTCCCCCATCAGGACTTTGGCGCAGACGGAAAGAACATACAAGTCTGAGATGTAGGCGGAAAGAGTTTCCCGCAGTTACTGGTGAAAACTTCTTCAACTTAGTTAAGCAATGAGCCGAATTGTAAGAGTTTCCTCTCATCCTGTATTCGTCGTCCACCTCAGTGTCGTGACACGAACTCATCGCATGCTCTATCGGCCAAACCTGCTGGTTGGGTCTGCGACTTATATGAAGTCTCCAACGTTATCGAGCCGTCCAAAGGCAAACCGGGCATACAGCATTCTTGTGACGTGAGAGCGTCTCCGAACCGATCTCATATCTTTGCTACGGTACCACCCTGCTCTGTCGGCACCCCACCTGAGTAATATTGCTTCACAGCGACGTGATCGCGTAACCCTACGGGCCGATATGCCTTTGTTTCATCGTAGTGGACAACGCCATCCAGTTTAAACCGGTCAATGACGCTCGGATGTATTGGTGCATCAGTAGGAACTACGCGGACGCACGCCTTCCACGGCAGCCATCCAGATTTGATCTCGTCATGCTGGACGCCCGCGCTGGACGGATAAAGATGGAGCCATCTTTCATCGGTAACAATGGGATGTGGGACATTTGCCGCTCTATTCACCATCCACGAGAGCGCTATGTCTGACAGACGAGATTCCGTTTCGAGATAGCTACCGCCGATATCAGAGTGCACGCCTGCGAACCAAACCTGTTCGAACCAACCATCTTCTTTGCTCGCAGCATTTGAAGATTGATATGTCCAAGGTACACGGGCAAACTTCGCGCGATTTTCATCTATCGAAACCGCATGTTTGGCATATGAAACTCTCGGGTTCAGATAGGTATCGTAAAATTTCATCCGCCAACCGGTCAAATGAATAGTCTTCCACCACGGATCACTCAGGCCTTGGGCCCATTTTAAGTGTGAAGCCAGATACCACACGATGCCACCAATCCCTGCCAGACCAAGCACGGTGGACAGCCATGTCCACAATCCCACCTGCCAAGGTATCAATGCCCAGATTCCTGTGGCCGCCGCAGCCATTAAGATCGCGGTCGAGAGGATGATTAGAACCTGCTGAACGGCATTGACGCCAAGTGCGCCAACAGTGTCCCATACGCCTACGAAGTAAGGTACCACGTTCGCCTGATCATTCTCATCGCCGGAGCGGTACTTTGTGCGGAAGTGAGCAGCAAGTTCTTTCCGCTGGGCGTCTAATTGCTCGTCGCCCTTCGCTGCCCCGTGTTGATAAACCGTCTTCACAGCTTCATTGGCGACCTTGCGGGCAGTCTTCGGGTCACGGTAGAGCGGAGTGGTTCCATCATCCATCGTTGTAGGCACACCGCATAATCCCAGCACACCGCCTACGCATCGCGCGGTGTAAGCGCCACGACTGAACCCAAAAAGGAATATCCGATCACCTGGCTCGTAGGACTGGAGAATGACGGTGTAGCAGTCGACAATATTCTTGGTAATCCCAAGACCTGTCGCTTGTGAAAGTACGTTGTAGATTTTCCGGAGTGGCCCGATCTTTATGTCATCAGCGTCAGAAGCCGACCCCAGCCCCGCGTCATAAAACGCAACCTGGTTATCGGGATTAATGGCGGAGTCCGGTCCGCATCTGGTTGCGCGAAACAATTTGTAGACATTGCTACGACGCTCGTCAGGAAGCAACCCGCCTGCTTGGCCAGTGCCGTCAGAAAATATCAGGATGTTCTTAGGCATTTGAGATCGCTCCGATGTACATTTACTTTGAAGCATTTAAAAAAATTGAGAAAGTATTTCTGTATTTCAATCAGTTATTCCCACAACTTTAATGTTCAGCATTTCTTGATAGACAATCGGTTATCGGCTTGCATCTATGGCTGGCGCTCAAAATGGATACTAAAATGAACTCACCGTTAAAGGTGCTCTACAATCTCTCGATCTTACTGGGGTGCGGATCGTCGTTCTTTTTCTATGGAACATCGAACGCCACAGCGTCTGACAATATCACCCCTGTTGCCTGCAAATTTGAGCACTTACCATTGATGTTGCTGATCTTTCGGACAGGCATGGGTGGCAGCGACAACACTGTCCAGATTGGCCAACATGAACCTGTTCCATTGAGTGTCGGCTCTAGTTTGATGACGGCAACATCCCAAGGTCAAGAGTTTGTATTTTCCCTGCGAATGCCCGCAAACGTTTCGGTAAGTGGCCAGGGTTCCGATACGCTAACCTACCATGGCGAGTGCATTAGTAGTCCGCCGCGATAGCATCCAGAAGCCGCGTTACAACGGTCACGGAGAATGGTGTTGGTCGCCCAACTCCACGTATCACTGCGTTTCTTTTGAAATTTCTAAACTGTCTTGGAGTCGACGCTCACGGAAAGTGATCTTCTGCGACAGTTTGAGGTCCTCTAAAATTTTCGGCTTTCAGATACTCCCGGCAATCCAATTCCTTTGGTAAGTAGATCGCCGTATGGTTGATTTAGGTCAGTCGGTAGCTTGAGCATGAGGAAATGGAAAATGACAGACGCTGCCACCGAAGTCGACGATGACGAAGACTCTCCAACAAGCCTTTGCATCGATTGCGCACGCCATCCGAGCGTAAAGAAGATGGTCGCCGCTGATTGCACAAAGGGTCGGTGCGCGCTCTGTGCTCGTGACGGCATGGACGTCCGAAATCCGGAAAATCGCGAACCTCTCGTGATGCTTATCCGAGCGCTTATTCGATTCCATTATGACGAGCACCAGTACAATCCGCACTGGGGCGGCGACAGCGTTATCTCACTGTTTCACGACGATGCCAACCCTATCGTCGAACCTCCGAAATCGAACCTGTATATCGATGATTTTGATGATTGGCTGAACTGGCCCGTTTATCCGGACTGGGACAAAGGAGTTGCCGTCTTCGCTGGATTTAATGACGGTGATCGCATGATGAACTTCGCTCTCTCGCGGACCAATCCGAGAGGCTTCGTAGAATTGCAGCAACGCCTACTGACGCAAAACTTTCACCAAGTCGAATCAGACCTAGAGATGATGATCGCCCCATTCCTCGCGGACATCGAGATGTCTATACCCGCAGAAGAGGACTGGTATCGTGCGCGACTCGGAGTTTCTGAGACGTATCGACGTTTCCCGGTGTCGGGTTGGGAATCAAAAATTATCAGAATTCCCTGGCAAGACCGAGATATTGGCGCACCGCCACCGCCCAAAGCAGGTTTCGGTCGTCTAAATCGCGCTGGGGTGTCAGTCATGTATTTAGCGTCCGAGCCGTACACGGCTGTTGCAGAAATCAGGCCACATCCTGGCCATCACGTCTCCATTGGAGGCTTCCGAAGCCTTCAATCCATTCGTCTGGCAGACTTCAATCCCGATATTTCGATCTTCTCGACCTCGGATGCGCGACTTTCGTTATATGAAACGATACAGGCTTTTGACCGTTTGATGAGCATGCCTGTCACGCCAGACGAGCGTACCCCTTACTTGCTGACGCAATTACTCGCTGAAGTCCTGTTGCGAAAGGGGTTTGACGGAGTGCGCTACCGCAGCTCAGTTTCCAGTGGCAGCAATATTTGCGTGTTCTACCCCGAAAAATTCGGCTTCGTTCCTGACCATTCCGAAGTTTGCCGAGTTAAAGCTGTGGCATATGAAGTCGATAATGTTCCCTCTGCACTTGTGCCTGACGTTCACGACCGGCCTTATAATCAGAGGGCATAAAGATGAGACAAGCATGTTCCATTAGCTCAGAACGGCTGAAAATCGATGCTAAACAGCGCGAGTGATTAATCTCGGCCCCGCTTTTACATTAGAGGCCTCGAAGACTGAAAATACATTAATCCTATTCGTACGGAAGCCGGTCGACAAGCATCTGAAATGATGAAAGATCGGGCTAATAGTCATGGGGGCTGGTTCGTAAACCATAAAAAGGGGCAGCGCCATGCTCAGAACGCTTATCGGCACCCCTTGTCTTTGACGCGCTCAATAATCTGCTTGCAAGCCTCTTCCACGTTTAGCGCGCCATCCTCCTCCAAATATCTGGCAGATGTAATCCCTGCCAAATCAGACGGAATTTTTATAAGTTTTCCTTTTGGGACGACAAAAAATGAACGATCTCGTCCAATTTTCCCAGCAAAGAGGCCGAGTTCGAAAACTGTATTGTCGCGTGGTGCTGACTGCTCTTTCTGGCGACTTCTGACCTTGTCATCAGGGCTGAAAATCGCGAGTGCAAAATCCATCAGGTCCAGTTGCACCTCCAGACTTTCCATTGAATGATCGTTGAGTTTGAAAACACCTTCCGTCCATTTTCTTACATTAATTCCTTCAGCCTCAAGCCTTGCGGCAAAGGCATCAGCAACAGGGACGGATTCGGATGCGCATGCAATAAAAACGTGGGGGACAGTGTTTGCTTGACGGATTTTCTTTGAACGCTCGCGCAGCCTGTCGCCAAGTTCCTTTGCAATTTGTCGCCAGAGGTCGGGATGATTTTGCGCAACCGCTGTGAAATCAGGCTCCTCTACAACCAGAGCAACCGTCGGACTGGTTGCAATGACGTCAGCTGATCGAGGTTTACCGGGGTCGAGCATTGCCATTTCACCGACGTGCTGGTTAGCGCCACGAGCGGTAATTTCGTTACCTTTGACCACCACTTTCACTGTTCCAGCGATGAGGAGGAACAGCGCGTTAGCCCAGCCATTTTCATTTATGAGAAAATCGCCTGGCATAAACGTCCGCATCTCGCCCCGAGCCAGCAGCTCTTCTGCCGCACCGGCGTTTCCCCGAACTATACGCTGATCTTTAAGCGCCTCGATTGCTCGGATTTTCCCGGGATCGCCGACAAATCGGTCGAACACTTCCGGCTGAATAACCTCCAATTTACTCATGACGGAACTCCCGGAATTTTGAGTGTTTGAGAAAGGGGCGCGTCTTTCGTGCAGCAGATGCAAATGGGCAAATCACGGTACAACAGTGCACCACCTTCCTGATTGCGAGACATAAATTGAAGTGCTTCTCTCGACCAGTTTCCACCGTTCTCATGGAGAATATCCTGTCGGCCTGCCCACATTCTATGTGTCGACTCGACAACCTTACCCAGTAGACAATCAACAGCGAGTTCAGCGATCATATTGTTGATGAACCCGAGTTCTATCGCGCCATACGGAGCGTAGTGCATACCGCAGGCAGGCTCTTCAGTGATATCAGCACCGTCAAAATTCGTAAGTTCGAAAGTGGACAGGCCGACGTTGTTCACAATCGACGAAAGGCAGGCACCCGACACACCTATCGCAACGGCATGACCCGCCACACCGAACGGCTCTGTCCAACCATAAACGACAGGTATCTGTCTCCCACTTTTTTTATGCCAAACATTCAGAGCTTTATCAGCCTGTCCACTACCGGTCGCGGAAATGACAATGTCGGCATCAGAAAGCCAATCAACGCCTGCATGGATAGCACTCTGCACGGTGTGGTCAGAACCGGTTACAGAGGAATGCGGAAAATCTCGCTGGAGTCGTCGCGCCAGTTCGATTGATTTTTTTGAACCAACAGCCGCTCCGCCCAGCTCGTGTCTGGAAACGTTGGCCCATTCAAGATTGTCATGGTCAGAAACTGTGACTTTACCTACCCCTGCGCGGAGGAGCATGGTAGCCACTGTACTGCCCACCGATCCGCACCCGAACACCACCGCCGACGCCGCGCTCAATTGGGCGGAACGTGGGTCCCTACCTCGACCATGAACCCAAAGAGTGTCAGCACGCATCACCTTGTTACGTGCAATTTTGGCTGTAGCCAAAAGCCGACCCAGAGCCACATCCTCAGGAACATTCCCTCCCCTGAAACCACGCTCTCGCGTCCGACGATCCGGTTTCGTGTTCGACCCAACCAAGCGTACCGCAATTAAGCCCGGCCCTGCCCGCCCTTCAGAGCCGATCAAAGTCGTCAGTGATGAATGATCTGAATTACCGGCGCTCTGGAGCGTGAGAACGCCATCTGCACCCGCTTTCGTAGCCAGCTCTAACAAAGCAGCACCGGAATGCGGATACTCAGATGGCAGCGGAGGGCTATCTAGCCAAAGGAAGCAAGCCTTTTCGGTTTTAAGTTCGCGGGCACTTATACCTTCGAAACGACGTTTGAGCCACCCTGTCAATTGTTCCTCGGTCTCTCCGACGACGCTGAAACTACTACCATGCCACACGAAAATGCCCCTCGTGGGACCTTCGGGATTGACAAGGCTGTAAACACGGCGCGGATCGTTGAGATCGTAATTCCAGTATGTCAGAAACTCTTCAGAGAAGTCGCGTACGACTATTTCGCCATCAAGCAGATCGTCGACCAACTTGCATGAACGAGCCATCAGGTGATCAACGACGTTAACCGGATCATCCAAGTCCGCGTCGTGCGAATTAGATAGCAGACATAATACACCGTCGTCCTCGACATGCGGCCAAGTCAATCGCCCAGGATGATCGACCAAGGCCGTTCGTGCGGAAATGTCGGGAAACCAAGCGCTGAGGAGTACATCGATGCGCCTGACAACATTATCATCGAACAGCACCGGAACGCGCCAACCAGCGACGAAAGGTCTATCGATGTAGCACTTGAGATCGGCGTCACTTAGCCGCGTCGGTACACCACCGCATCTCGCAGCCAGACGCGCTTCGATATCAGCGAGAATCCCTTGATCAAAGGATTCCATGAATTTACCAGCAACATCAAGCATTCCGGTTGCCCCCGCTATTACGAACCGCTGCAGCGCTAGAGGACGCGCTGGCGGCCCAAGCTGAGGAAGACGCTGCAACTACGGGCACGGCTTTTGATGCCGTCACCCCACTGACAATATCTTCAAGCCGCTCAACATTCAGGTCTACGATCTTTCCGCTTGCCGTGAATTGTTTGCGCAAGCTGATAGGTAACTGAGCTAGCGCTTTCTGGCCGACCATTGTCTCTCGACCGTTGCAATCGGATTGCAAATCTTCAGAGTCCGAAACGGCTTTGCTCGTCACACACCGGACAGACATATCGCCGCGAAGACCAAGGCGCGTCACTGGCGTCGATCCTAACTCTATTCCGATGGCCAACCCAAGGTTCGCCATACCGGGAAGCATTTCCTTGCAGAGATCGAAACTGGAACGTAACCCTGCAGCAAGATAGAGGCTGCTATATACGGAGCCTTGGTCGTCCGTTTCGTATGCGGTTCCATCTGCGATAATTCCGTGCAGGCAATCGCCAATGAACCGAACTTTTCTGCCGTTGAAATCATGCTTCAGCGTCGCCGCAGATTCATAGCGGATAGCATGAAGGTTTGATACCAGTTGGCCGACCTGCCCAGTAGCGAGGCAGTGGCTGACGTAGGCAGTGAAGCCGTCAATATCAGCAAACACGGAGACCATTGGCATGTGAATGCTGTTCGACGGCATTAACAGGGAATAGTCGATGGTCCGCAGCGGCGGCGTATGCTGATGAAAAACAAAGTCAGTGTCACGGAAATGGGTCTCAGTCGCATTTTTAATTTCGTTGGACAACGTTTGAATACGAGATTCAGAAACCACCCTGTAGCCGGACGAAGCATCTCCGAAACTGCTGGTACGAAGGTCGAACACCTTGTTTCTCTGGAGGTCGAGGGTACCGAGAACTTCTAGGCCAAGAAGTTGACGAGCCCTGTCGCTCAGGAAAATCCCCGGCTCGCTGCCCGCAGCAAGCTTTGCTGCGTAATTAGCTGGATTACCAAGAAAGAGCGGTTCGGGTTCAGACCCGCGACCGGAGTTAACGGCTATCGCGTTGCCTGTGTCAATGCCGATCCGTGTACCTGTCTTGAATTCACCTTTGTGAACACGTTCACCGGTCACCTCAACCATCCGAGCGATAGTTCGCGCCATCTCTAACGCCTTAGCCACCCGCACACGTTCGTTCTCGTGCCCAGCGGGTGTTACGACGACGGCGTGCAGTCGAGAACCATGAAAATCGACACGCTGAGCACCAAAGTCTCGGATAATGCTGTCGCAGGCTGCGTAATGGGTATGAAGGAACTGAAGGGCTCGTCGGTTTCTCGCTACAGTTTCTCGATGAACGTCCTGTAGTACGCTGTTGTAAGCGGTCAGTTGAATATAAACGTGGACTCCGTGGACCAGAACGGCAGTGTTTTGCTGCAAACGCAGCAGAGGATCGCGAAATAGCTTCGCCCTGGCCTCGAAATTCTCAACTCCGACCCCGGTTACGGGAACAGTCTGAAGTGCCTTGCGGATGCGCTCAATAGAGCGGGTACGATTCCATGCCATTGCAATTTACCTGCCTTTCGGAGACAAAAAGAACCTGCCTGCAACACCACAAGGCGAGGCAGTCCACCAATTAAATTTTTATGCCGATACGGGTGTCGGCAACGATTACGCTCTCTCGCTTCCCTCATGGTGAAGCGACATAAACGCATTGACCCCCCTGCATGCTGAGACATATAATGGGCATTCAAAGATATTACGTCAAGAAACGCGACGCATAAAAAATTAACCATACAAAAAGTGTGAGAGTTCCTGTGGAAAACTCGGATAATCTTGTCCAGAAGTGGCCTTTACGGAAGCGTCTGGAGTTTATCGACTTCCGACTTTTCTGGACTGGGCGGGTCAATCGCGGTGATATTGGAGACACCTTCGACATTTCGGTGCAACAGGCCTCATCAGATATCGGGCACTATGATCGGATTGCCCCCGGGAACATGGTTTATGATCGCGCCCAGAAAACATATCTCAGGACGAAAGAATATCGGCCAGCGCTGATCGAGCGCAGCTCCGAGCGCTTCCTACTGCAACTGGTGGCAATTGATCGCGGTTGGATGACCAAGGATGAGACCTGGTTTGACGAACTACCGCCTCTGGACGTAACCACGCTAAAAAGGCGTGCGACCAGTTCGCTTATTCTCTTGCAAGTTCTCAATGCAATTCGCGACCGTACTCAGATAAAAATCGCCTACAACTCCCTCACAGAAACTGTCGATGCAGCGAGAACAATCGCTCCGCACGCACTCTTTTTCAATTCCGGTCGCTGGTACACCCGAGCTTACTCCGCCGATCACCGAAACTTTCGAGACTACAATCTCAATCGCATCAACAAGGTGGAAGAGGTCGAAGGTATACCTCCAAGCAACGATCTAGACTACGAATGGGCCCACACGATTGATCTTGTGATCAGCCCTAATCCGGAGCTTCCGGCGATACAGCAGAAAGGTGTTGCCGCAGAATTCGATATGGTCGACGACAGGCTGCTGCTGCCGGTTCGCTTGTCGATGGCGTTTTACGTTATGTCCGAGCACAATCTTGACGTGGAGCCTGGAAAGTTAGCTCCCGTGAAACAGCAGCTCGTGTTGTTGAATCGAACTGACGTAGATCAGGCAAGACAGTCATTTCGCCAATTGTCAGAGCAAGCCATTCAGCGGAGCGTGAAAAAGTGAGCCTACAGCTGCAGTATGTGGGCGCTTGATGAGTATCGAGGCAATCTTCCTTTATGGTAGTTGGGCAAGGGGTGATCAGGGCGAAGGTTCCGACCATGATCTGTTGATGGTTACCAACGAAGCGCGTGGCTACCATGTAACCGATGGCCATCATTCGATGACCTATTACCCGCTATCGAATCTCCAGGAAAAAGCAGCTTCGGGTGACCTTTTCGTCTTGCACATTGTGCGTGAAGCTAAGGTTGTCCTTGATCCCAACGACATTCTGGTTTCACTTCGAAGCCTATTTACGCCGAAGGCTTCTTATGACCTGGAGATATCGCATGGCGCTGATGTGGGCTGGTTTCTGGTTCACAATCATGTCGCCCTTTCCGAAAAACTCGGGGCAAGGCGCATAGCTTGGGCCGTTCGCACCATCCTCATCGCTAGGTCAGTGGTGCGAGGAAACCCTACCTTTGCGCCCGATAAACTATCGGCATTTTCGGATTTTCCGGACACCGAACCGCTGATGGCAGCTAGACATGGGAGTTTCTCAGAAAGCACTATTCACACCTTGACGTCTTTTCTCAACTTTGAACGACTTACTGACCCATTGGGACCGGAAGCTGCAGAGACCGCGTGGCGTAACTGGTTCGCTAAAACGAACAACTATGTCGGCGTGCAAATGATAAAGAGCGTAAATGAAGCGCAATTTTCGCTGACTTATGACTAATCATTTTGCTGCGAATGGAAATCAGCGAAGGTGACTGCGACACTGACACTCTGGATTAACCAGGAAGGCTGGAGACAGTATCATTCAAGCGACGTTTGGCGGAAAGTACATTTGAAAATATTGATACCGGTAATGCACGTGACCTTGCCCCCCAAGTTTTATCCAGTTTGAATTCGCTCCAGCGGTTTTGGGTTGCTGTGCGGAACCATTCCGGCTGCGCAGCGCCGCATCACGTCGCGGATTGATTGTAAGCATCCGGTCAGGCCATCTGCCGAGGAATTTGGAGGTTCCACGGCAGGAATTCATCGATCCGGTTGATGGGGTGATCGGCGATACGGGTAAGGACATTCCGGAGGTAGGCTTCCGGATCGAGACTGTTGAGTTTTGCAGTTTCGATCAACGACAGAATGGCAGCCGCCCGGTCGCCACCTTTGTCTGACCCGGCAAACAGCCAATTCTTGCGTCCAAGCGCAATGGGTCGGATCGCCCGTTCAGCGGCATTGTTGTCGATTTCGATACTGCCATCGTCAAGGAAACGGCAAAGCGATGGCCAACGGGAAAGCGCGTAGCGGATCGCCTCAGCCGTCCCGGATTTGTGCGGCAAGCGTTTGAGATTGTCATTCAGCCATGATCGGAGAGCTTCGACCTTGGGTTTGCTGCTCTGTTGTCGCGCAGCTTTCCGCAAGTCTGGTGGCTCGCCACGAATGGCCTTCTCGGTATCGTAGAGTGCACCGATCCGTCGCAGGGCCTCCTCGGCAATCGGCGCTGTATTGGATGTCGTTAAATCGAAGAACTTGCGTCTTGCATGCGCCCAGCAGGAGGCTTCCAGAACGACCGGCGCTTCACCGAGTTTGGATGGGGCATAGAGATCACGGAAGCCCGCATAGCCGTCGGCATGCAACACGCCGGAGAAGGTGGCCAAATGCTGCCTGGGATGTTGCCCCTTACGATCCGGACTGAAGAAGTAGCAGGCTGCCGGTGGTGCCGTGTCACCGTGGCGACGGCCATCGCGAACATAGGTCCACAATCGGCCGGTCTTGGTCTTGCCCTTCCCAGGCTCCAGCACGGGAACGGGTGTATCGTCGCCATGAAGTCGATCACCTGCGAACACATGCTCTCGAAGCTTAACCAGCAGCGGCTCCAGCAATGTGCTGGCCTTGCCGATCCAATCGGCCATGGTCGAGCGGGAAAGGTCGACACCCTCGCGGGCATAAATCTCCGACTGGCGATAAAGTGGGAGGTGGTCGCAGTATTTGGCGACCAGGACATGGGCGACGAGGCCTGGTCCCGGTTTGCCGCGTTCGATGGGCAGAGATGGCATCTCGGCCCTGACCTTCGTATCGCAGCCCTTACAGGTGAAGCGTGGCAGGATATTGCGCACCACGCGGAACGATGCCGGGACGTAGTCGAGAACTTCGCTGATGGTCTCGCCTTCACGGATGAAGTCGGAGCCGCCGCATACCGGACATGAGCAAACAGCACGATGCAAAACATCGTGGCGTGGCAGATGGTCTGGCAATGGCTGACGGCTTGGTTTTGCTTTTGCCGGACCGGCAGTCGATGGCAGTACCGAAGCCGTAGCTTCCGCCTCGGCCGCCTCGATATCTTCCAACGCCAGTTCGAGCTGCTCGATGGCGCGGTCGATCTTCTCGGAAGACGAACCGAACCGCGCTCGTTTGAAAACGGCGAGTTGCGCCTTCAATTTGTCGATCAGAGTGTCACGAGATTGAAGCTTTTGAGCCTGCTCGGCCAGTTGAACTGCTTGCGCAGCGATGATGGCTCGCAACGCATCGACATCATCCGGCAGGTTCGAATGGCTCTCTTTCATGCCAAAAACTATAGCTGATTTGGTGCTAAATCGCCATATATGTATCTGTAAAGATTGGCGTTTACTCTACGCAACCCGCGTTGGCGCAGACGTCCAGGCCGGACGTCGCCAGTCGATACCCTCCCATAGCATCGACAATTGCGCCGCCGTCAGTCGGGCCGTGCCGTCAGTTGCAGATGGCCACGGAAAGCAACCCTTTTCCAGGACCTTGTAGTACAGGCAAAACCCTTGGCCATCCCAAAACAACAGCTTGATACGATCACCGCGACGCCCTCGGAATGCGAACACCGAACCGGACGCGGGCTTCTGGCGAAGTGACGACTGCACCAACGCCATCAAGCCGTCGATCCCCTTACGCATGTCCGTCACGCCGCAGGCGAGATAAACACGCACATTTGCGCCTGGCGCTATCATGCTTCTTCCACCGAGCGGATCAGGGCCTTCAGCACTTCAGATGCAATACCGGCCTCGACCTTCAAAACACGTCCACCTTTACAGCCGATCTCGATCCGTACTGGGCGGGCCGACCGTTTCGCTGCCGCAGGCTTGTCCGCCGAACTAGGGCGCTCCGTCTCACTGCTCGATTCCGAGGAGATCAATGCAACCGGCAAGAACGAAACGCTCGGCTCACCCTGCTCGACCGCGAACATCTTGCGCCACGTATAAATCTGCTGAGGTTTGATGTCGTGCCGCCGAGCGACGTCGGCAATCTTGGCACCTGCAACGGCAGCCTCGTCCAATATCGACAGCTTCTCGTCGTCGGACCAGATACGCCGACGCTCGACGCCTGTCAAAATCTCCATGCGGCCCATAGTTCATCCCTGATGACGTCTCTAATGACGGAATTAGTGACGTAACTTCAGGCGTTCGCCGAAAATCTCAAAGGCAGGCTCACCGGACGCATACGATTGATTGTCTGAGCGAACTCGGCAGGTGTCAGCCAACCGAGGCCTGAGTGTGGTCGATGATCGTTGTAATCGCTGCGCCAGTTTGAACGCGCTGATCGGGCATGGATCAGTGACGAGAAGAGCGCATTCAAAGAACTCGTCGCGTACGGCCGGTGCATGTTTCTGGCCCATGCCCTCTAAGTCCCGAGTACATTACAGCAAAAAGCAAACTTTGCTGTTCGCCCACGCAGCAGCGGGGCGATGACGCCTTTGATCGGGAACTTTAAAGTTGTCGCTTCCTTATGCCTGCATAGGGCATTTGACGTGAACTGGCATCTTAGAGAGAATTGGGTGCATTGCAGTTAAGATCACTCTTGGGAAACAGGCCCTCCCCGCGTCAGAAATGCTCGCGCTTCATCGGAAATCTGCAATGAAGAAATCTGCACGGAGAAGCGATCTGCGCCGTCACTCACCGTGACTTTGCCTTTTCGTCGAAGGACTTCAAAGAAGTGCCGCAACTCACCCTCTGCCGGAATGGTAATCCCCTGCCCGGCTATGTTGCCGCTTGTGCCATCCGATGGCGAAAGATGCTCGTCTTCAGTCATTGTGCTTTCCTAAATAAAACGAATATCGACCGGCGATTTCGCACACAGCGAAATTAACCCCGCGTTAATCGTAATTATGGAGCGTGGCCGCGTTTTCACGCGAGCCTACTTCCATGATTGCAAGTTACATTCTCGACACATGCGTCCTAAGCGAAACAAGCAGAGTCAGGCCTCATCCAAACGTCATCCGCTTCATGGAAACGGCCTCAAATCTATTTATTCCAGCTGCTGCAATCATGGAGTTCCAACAAGGCATTACGAGGCTTTGTTCCCGCGACCCGGTGAAAGCGGTGCGATTGACGCGTTGGTACCAGAATCTAATGGCGCTAGGCATGCCCATCCTAGAAACCGGAAAAGAGGTCGCTGAAGCGTGGGGAACACTAGCGGCCGATCCAAGGTTGCGCAATCTTCTCGTCTCTCATCCTGGTGCAAAACGTATCAGACATGGGCAGGACCTCCATATTGCCGCAGCAGCTCTCGTAAATAGAAAGCCGATTGCAACTTTCAATACGCGAGACTTCCTTCTTATCCACACCTGCTACCCGCTACCTGGAATCTATAATCCCCAGAATGACACGTGGCATGCAACGAGCCCAATACTAACTCTTCCCGAGAAGATTGGGGTCGACTAGTCTGAGTTTTTCACCTCGTTTGCGTAGACACGGGGATTCCTCCCTCAATTTTGGAAACGGATTTTCAGCTGCGATAGCGGCGGACAATGGTCTCAGGCGCGAGAAGCGCGGTATCGAGATCAACCTCAACAAGTCGGTCTATGACCATATTCGCCAGTCCCCGTATCGGTTTGATCTCCTGGAATACAGTCAGAGTTTCAGCCAACGTAAGAGAAGAATGCTGCTCCAAAGCAGAGAGCAATCTCACTCGATCTCCGAGGCTATCAGCTGAGAGATGCAACCGTTGAAGGTCGAAGGGAGCATCTTTCGGATCGTCAAACTCCAGGCCGAAACCAGCGTTGGCCATGGCGCGGAAAAACTCCGACATCCTTCCTGCCACCCCGGGCGGGGCCCAAATGCCGTCATTGCGAATGTAGCCCGCCTCGTCGGCGAGTTGCTCGACCTCTCGCCTGTCTTCCGCTGACATCTTTTTGAAGGTGATCACGTAGGTGCAGGAGCCGTTGCTCCAAAGTGGCTTTAGAACCAGCTTGCTGGACATTTCGATTTACTCCCTTGAGTACAGTCACATACGTCGGGTTCAGAGCTCGATCACGAAGCCAGCGCGATACCCGTTTTTGCCACGTTCATGCCGATAGCCGAGCGGGTTGCAGATCACCCGCGTGTGACCTTCGACGTAGTCTTGGAACTGATGGATGTGGCCGTGAATCCAGATATCCGGTCGCCCGGTCTGGATGACATCAGTGAGATCGCTGGCGAAAGCAGCGTTGGTGGCATCACCCTGGTACTGTTTCAGCAATGATCTTGGAGACGGCGCATGATGCGTCAGGACCACGGTCTTGCCAGTCCAGGACTTTGCCATTTCACCGGAGATGAATGCCCTGCTCTCCATATGCCTCGCGATGATCTCGCGGCTCGTGATGAGCCGTAGCATTCCCTCACGGAAGGGAGGCGAGCCGTAGATTTCGCGGAAATCGAGCATGCTTCTTCGGCAGAGGTATACGGCGGCTTCAGCACGATCAGGAAGCGGCAACTCATCGTTGATGCCCCACGGGACCTGATAGTCAGTCCAGAGCGTCGCGCCGATGATTCTGACGTGATCGATTTCGAACGTTTCGTTTTCCAGAAGATGGATGTTGCGTGTGCCCGTGTCCTCGCGTCCTGCCGATAGCGTACCGGTGATGCTATTCCCGTAATAGTCGTGATTGCCGAGCACCAAGACGACTGGCATCGTTGGGGCGATCCGTCGTTTCAGGAATTCGAGGCCGAATGCAAGAAAGCCTGATACGTCGCCTGCGCAGACGCAAATGTCCGCTGGAGGGATGTCAATTTCTGCATTCATATCGGCATGTGTGACGTGCATGTCACTGATGATCCATGCTCTCATGGCTGTAACTTTCAAAGATGTGAGGGAAAAGGAGGCGCTGGATGCAGACGCATCGCTGGGCGCAAAAGAAGTGCGAGACTTCAGACCAAGGTCGCTATGCGAACGGGGGCGTCGAGCTTAGCCGCCATCTTTGCGACCTGATCGGCAGAAACTTTCCCCTTCGCCTCCAACTCGTCGGCAATAGCCTCCACGAGTTTCAGGTGACTGCGGATAATGTGCTTTGCCCGCTCGAATTCGATCCGGAGTACATCGTCCACCCAGATCGCGACACCAGCGTCGTGAAGTCGAAGAGTCTCAAGGTCGCGGTCACTCTTCGCCAGGCTATGACGAAGGCGATTACCCATGCCCATGCCACTCTGCAACATCGTGGCGATACGGGTGGCTTGGGCGAGATCAGAGTTCGGACCTACGCCAGCTCCGTCGCTTACAGCCCCTAGGAGCACCTCTTCGGCGGCAATTCCCGCCAGCAGCACCACAATCCGATCCCTGTAGGTTTGGATGGTTCGGTATCCGACCTTGGGTACCTCGAAGTATGCCCCACCACCCGGCACGGTCTCACCGTCGTTGCGCGTATGATCGATGATCATGGCACCGTAGAACTTGCCATGATCAAGCGCGACGACCGCGACGGTATGGCCCGCCTCATGAACCGCGAGCGCCCGCCGCAATTCGCCTGTGATCGCCACCATTTCTGGCAGCGATTTCACAATGTCAGTCGCGGTCACATCCCGTTTGGCCCGCCGGGCAATGCGCTTTGCATCTCGGGCCACCTTGGCGAGATCAGCTCCAGAAAACCCATTGGTGGCTGCCATCAGCCTTGGATGCTGTTTCCTTGGTAGCGTTTGACCAATTTGTTGCTGAAGGATGGCGATCCTGTCCGTCGCAGTTGGAAGGGGAATGGCCACATGTCTGTTCAATCGCCCGGGTCGCAAAATGGCAGGGTCGATACGATCCAAAGCATTGGTTGCGCCGATTACGACGACGCCCTGACGCCCATCGAGCCCGTCCAGGTGTTCGAGAAATCCGTTCACCACCTGTGTGCTGTAGTCTCTGTTATCTGCTGAGAAGGAATTGCGGTCGCCGAAGCTGTCCAATTCATCACAAAATAGAATGCAGGGTGCTGTTTCCTTCGCCTTTTCGAAGTCACCTCTCATCGCCTTCAGGAGGTCACCAAGATGTCCACTTGCCTGCCATCGCGCCAGGGAAGTCGCAATGATGGGCACATTGCACTGCCGGGCCAGGGCGGCAGCAAACTGCGTCTTTCCGACTCCTGGCGGTCCTGACAGAACGATCCCTGTATCGACTTCCGACCAATCAATCTTGCCTCGCTGCCAGTCGATCAAGTCCTGGGCAAGCTCAAGTCCCCAATCCTTGGCTTGGCCATAGCCGAACATATCCTGCAACGGCGGCAGGCTTTCGCTCTTGGCACTCGACGGTTTGGCATCAGGGGCAGACGCCTCGGCCAGACGCGCCAACGCGTTCCTGATTGGACGACCTCGCCGCAATGCCGCCCAAACATGCAGCAGCGGATAAGACATCGCCGCTTTCGCTTCAGAGGGACTTACGTCGATCTGATAGGCAATCCGGCATCCGATCCGAAAGTCCATTGCCGAGATCGGCGGGATGTCGACTTCGACGTCAACTTTCAAGGAAACTTGAAAAGGAAGTTCAGCGCCCTGTTCCCTGAAAATGAGAAGGCGGCGCTTTCGGCTGAAGTCCCCGTCCATCCTCTTGAGGATGGTCCTTGGCTTATCGGTAGCAGCGATCATCATGTAGGCCATGTCGTCTGTACCCGCAGACAAGCGAAGCAATAGAATTTCGGCGCAGGTATCGTAGTCCTCACCAGATCGACCTGAAGGAACATTCAGCAGAACGACGCAGTCAGCGTATCCGAAAAAATCAGGGGCCTTTCTGAGTGCACGTCTAAGCGTGCAGTACAGTGCTGCGTCCTGTGGGGCTTTTAGAGAGTGCTTTGTTTTTGGCACAGTTATCCTCCTCGCGCCTTGCGGCTCGAACTTTGAACAGGGAATGTTGTGTGGTGGATGGACTTAGCCGCGATAGCGGCGAATAACGGTCTCGGGTCCGATGAGTGCGGTATCGAGATCGATCTCGATGAAGCGCCCGACGGCCATGTTTGCCAAGCCACGTATCGGCTTTGTGTCCTGGAATAGGGTAAGACTCTCAGCCAGGGTCAGGGATGATTGTTCATCCAGAACGGACAGCAATTGTACCCGATCCCCCAAACTGACATCACCACCCGAGCATTGAAGCAGGTCCTTGCAATTCTTCAGACGGATGGGGTCAATATCTCCGCGTGACATTGTCCGGTAGGTGAACCCTTCACGGACAACTGCCTCGGCAACCCACGGGGGTGGACGTCGCTGCCCCACGGTATCGATCACCAGGACGTCAAACTGACGTTCGGCGACGAAATCGGGAGAATAGGTATCAAAACCACTGCGGAGCTGCAGAGATCGGCAGTTCCAGCTCGAAACTGCTTCTTCGAATTCCAACAAGCACGCCACATCACGCGCCAGTTGGTCCCTGGCGATGAAACGGCCTACGCATCGACTAAATTTGGGTTGGGAGAGAATGGCTTGCGACGCACGTGACGTCTTGCCGGAGGGCAGCGACTGAATACTCATCTACACAACTCGAATATACACGCAATTGACGACAGCCTCTCGCGAGGCGGCGGATCAGCGGGATATTCGTATGACGTGTAGGATCGCGTTTTTCATGGAGTGAACAAATAAAGAACAAAGGCGAGGGTGTCAAGTTTTTTAGGCGGTCCATCGCGACCTTTGCTCAAAAACTGGCACTGGAAAGATTACAAGCAAGTCAACAAGCAATGCGAAACGCACTTTTCCACACTTGGCAATTTGCGTCCGCTACACAACCTTTTTGATGCGCCAAGTCCTTAGGTTGCAAAAAATTAAACTTGACCTATTTAAGTCACACGGGAACTTCGACATTTAAAAGGCTACAATTTTGCGCGGGAAACAACCTCACTGGGACACAACGAAGCTCTCGATTAATTACGGGCCCAAACCGCGAGAGGTCTATTTTATTGGCACATTCGAAGATTCCCTTGAGCCAGAGTTCACAGGTTATCACCCCGGGGTTATTCTAAGCGGTGCAAAAACGGTTCGCGAGAATGTCGAGACTGTAGTGTTCGTTCCAGCGACCACTGAAGAACCTATGAAGAATTCCAGCGGAGCCTATCCCCCTTATGTGCACGAACTCAGTCAGAACCCGAGCCCTACTGATGGACGTAGAATGTGGGTTATCTGCAATCACGTAATGACGGTGCGTCTAACGCGTCTTGAGCGATACATCGGACCGAACGGGCTTTATGTTCCGAGGGTCTCTAAGGATGACTTTAACTCCATCCTCGACGCAGTAATGAATGGAATGACTGTTCTACGTGATAGGTCCGACCATAAAAAAAACGTCGCGGTTGATGCGATGAGTATTCAGCATGAGGCAATCCTTTCTGCATTAAAAGCGCAGCATGAAACAGAAATCGAGACACATGCGTATGCATTGCTTGAAGAAAAGACAAAGCCTGCCAGTTCAGACTGTTGACATGCAAAGCCTCGTGTCCTATTTTGTATTCGTGGTTACGATCACATCGACCTCTAGGGGTCCACACTGAATGTTACCATCTAAGGGTGGACAAAAAGGCGGGTGACCGCCTTTTTTATTTTTCAAACATTTGGATATTTTTCCTCTTTTGCGCGTTGACAGTCGGACCAGCTGGCAATAGCGTATCTGAGCGATGTGGTCGTAGAGCTGCGCCACGTTAAAAAATAGAAGTGCTCAACCAGAATGCTGTGGTCGTAGAGTTGCGCCACGTTAAAAAATAGAAGTGCTCAATGCGATTGAGAAAGAGCCCCGAGAGGGGCTTTTTCTTTGACTGGGAAGTAGGAATGGAAATCCGCAAGCTAACGGAAGCATTTTACGTCGACCACATGAATCTGGATGAAGCGCTAGATAAGTACGACTGCTCTGAAGGGGATCAAAAGGTTCGAGGGTATGGGATAGCAATTGCGCAGTCTTGCGGCCACCGCTTTGGAATTCCATTCAGATCGCGAATTTCACACAATCACTGCTTCAAGACCGGGCAGCATAAAGGTTTGGATTTTTCAAAATCAGTCCTTTTAACGCTTGACGAATATATCTCCACCGAACCGTTCAAGGTCCCCACCGTGGACCTTGTCGCAGTGCGTGAAAAATCAATTTTCATTCAAAGACGTTTCAACAAATACGTCGAACGATATATAAAGGCGCATTCAGATGCCAAGCTTTCAATAGTTGAAAGAGAGTATCGCTACACGACACTCATCAACTATCATGCTGAGCTGGGTATCAAGCTATCACGCGGTGCATAATCAACTGACTTATTGTAATTTGCTCGATATCCAGAGAGCCACGAGATGCTGAAGGTTTTTCGCTCCTGCCCGGCCCTTAAGTCGCTCAATCCGATGTTCAATCGTCCGGGGCGACAATTCCAGCCTGAGACCGATTTCCTTCTGCGCTGCGCCGTCCGTCAATAGTTGAAGAATACCGAGAGCAACGCCATCAGTGTCGAATCGAGGCACGTTCGCGAGCAAAAGATCAATTTTCGAAAATAGAATGCACCACGCACTTTGCTGTGCTTTAGGTTTCTGCGGCAAAATCAGCGTTTCGTGAAAAATTCGGCAGCCACCGAATACTGTGCAGCCCTTTGAAAGCAATGGTCGTTTACTCGCTATCACCTCACTCAACGCTGGAATCGCGATGTCCGTCAGGTATTGTTGATCCGGAAAACTTTTGAGATCGAGTGGTTCGTGCCATTGTAATTTCAGGAAATCAAATGCGTCGGTCGCGATACTGTACCGGTGGATGAAGTCGACCGACAAAGCCCCTATCCCAAAATCTCGACAATCGACGACGGCTAAGACTACATTCGGATGCGTGGGTCCCGTGAGGGCCTGATAAATATCAGCGGCCTGAGCCCCTTCCCTGCTTGTGATCCAAGCGTCCATCAGCTCATGCACGCAGTTCGCAAACGCCTTTATCCCACGCACAAGAACGATCTCGTGCCGGTAATTTCAGTATTGCGATGGGACAAAAGGAACCAATTTTGTCATCCAGCCAATATCTATTTCGTTGCTTGCTTAAATCCTTGAGAGCCTTGATCAAACACATTCGTCTCACTGCGACAAATCCGACCGGACAAAATTGGTTGTTTATGTCAATCGTGCAGACGCCAAGTAAATCTCAGGGCAAACATGAAAATCGGCTATGCAAGAGTGTCGACCTCCGACCAACACCTGGACTTGCAACTCGATGCGCTGAATGCCGCCGGTTGCGAACTCATCTTCAAGGACCACGGCATCTCAGGCATAAAAGTGAAACGCCCGGGACTATCACAAGTAATCAGACGCCTAAAACGCGGCGACACCCTGATCGTATGGCGACTGGACCGACTGGGACGTTCGCTTATTCATCTTGTAAGTACCATCACGAAACTCAGGCAGCGCGGGGTCGAATTCCTATCGTTGAGTGAGCAAATCAACACCGGCAACTCGGCAGGATCACTGATTTTCCATATTTTCGCAGCATTGGCCGAATTTGAAAGAGGCTTGATTTCTGAGCGTTCTACGGCGGGAATTGCAGCAGCCCGGGCGAAAGGAAAACGCCTCGGCCGACGGCCCAGTCTCGGGCCGGAACTGCTGGGCGAGATAACACGAGCCTACAGTGATGACCGGCATTCATTGGCTCGTATTGCCGATCAGTATAGCGTTCATCCTCGAACCGTCCGACGTTATCTTCAGAAAAACGCCCCATGTCCCGATGATTTCGGCGAGGAGCAGTAACGTTTATCGGAAAAGCTGTATCATCATTGACGGATTCTCATTGGCAATGCTGAGTGCTTGAACGGAAAGCTGTTGCTGTGACTGCAATGCTTTCAGCCTGATCGATTCTTCGTCCATGTCTGCATCTACCAATCTGCCTACCCCACGCTCAATCGAATCCATAAGTCTTGAAACAAACTCTTGCTGGATGCTTACTCTCGTTTGAATGGAGCCAAGGATCGAAGCTCCGGCAATCACCTTTGACAGCATCGACTGAACACCGTTGATGTAATCATCCAGACCATGATTGCCTGTTATGTCGATGTCTAAAAGGCCAAAATTCGGTACACTTCCAATGTTGTCAGTTGCTGCTGTGACGCCCAACGACGTCTTACGGCCAGCTGTAGGATTCATTGTTTCGATCAGGTCGTATCGGATGAGACCTGATCCAAGGTCTTTGGCCTCGATACCCATACCTTGATCTGTAAATGCATAATTGAGAACCTGCACATAGTCGCCAATTGAATTGACCTCACCGTTGGTTGACCCCAACGCTGCCATGACCGTGTCGCGCGTGAGCGTGAGGGTTTTGCCAACTCCATTCTCTGTTATCGCGATGTATGCTTCCACCGTGGGTTTCAGTTCAAATGGCTCGTCCCAAATGCTGTAGGTGTAGGCGCGACTGCCGTAGCTGATCGACGGGCTATCCTGAAGACCACCGGTCAAGCCGCCAGCCAACGTGGAAGTTACTCCAGTCATATTGTAGGATGAGCCCCTGGCAGAAGTCTCACTGGATTGTATCGAGTATTGCGCGGGATTCGTAGCGTCCTGTGCGATGAAAACGCCATTGCCGATAACGGATTGAAGTACCTGCCGCCATTGTGAGCGTGCCGAAACAACACCATTCCAGGCAGCGTTCACCGCATCGATGGCATCACGGTCAATAGTGTAGGTTTGTGTTACGCCTGTTTGCGCACCGGTGGTCGTGGCGGGATCATCGGCGTCGAGGTTCAAAGTGAAACTTATGGCAGTTGTATTGTCAGTAAATGTCAGAGGTCCATCAAAAACATAGTCGCTCCATGGTCCTCCGCCAACCGGTGCAAAATTGTAGATTGTATTTCGAATGCCCCCAATCGTCCCGGGGCTTCGAACATCGGCCTGAAGAAGCCCGCCGCCGGTCGAATTGAAAAGGGAAATTCGCGAAAGGTCTACATTCATCGACTGGACGGAAACCACTCCAGATGAATCGCGCACAAAAGATGATGTCAACTTGGCGGAGGCGCTTGATGTGTCGTAAATGTTTCCAATCTCGGTTGACAGCCAATTGATAGAGTTAAAGCTCGCCGCCGTCGATATGCTGACGACCTGATCTTTCAGTTGATCAAGCTCTGCCTGGATTTTCGACCTATCCAATCCGTCTTCCTTCGCCGATACCAGCTTGGCTTGGAATTTGCCGAGTACGTCGATAACCGCATCCATTCCCGCATAAGCCGTATCGACCTTGGCGGCACCAAGTCCAAGAGCATCCTGAACCGCTGAAATTGCCCCATTATCCGACCGCATTGTCGTTGAGATCGACCAGTACGCAGCGTTGTCAGAAGCTGTAGCAACACGGAGTCCAGACGACACTCTATCTTGCGTGTCGGCAAGATTGCTTGAAATGGATCGCAAGGTCTGAAGGGCGGCAATAGCTCTCGTGTTGGTCAGTATGCTCGTCATTAAAATCGCCGATATTCACGTATGCGGCGTCTTCATGAGCCTTGGAATCCAGCGTTGTGCTGCATCCCTACATTGCATCGGCAAAGGTTAATTGAGTTGCGAAAGTCGCAGGGGGAAACTACCCTCGGCGCAACCTGAATTATCCAAATGGCCTGTTGGATACAGGTGAGATTCCCCTCTGGTTGTGAATCCTTTATCAATTGGCCGCGTGTACCGGTGATTCCAATTAAGACTTGTTCAGGGGTAACAAGGAGCCTCACTTGTTAAAGTTGACGCTCTTGCCGTCCAAAATCGTCCCAGCAATGCGTATTCGCCTCCTAACCAACCTCTCATCTGCTTAGAAGATAAAACGTACGGGTTTTGACCTTTGCTGAGGGGCGACTTACCAGACGTACTGTGTTTTATTCTCCACGATTTAACATGGGGATTGGGCTTGAATCCGAAAATTATAATATGCATTGCCTTCATCGCAGCAACGTTTGTAACAGCCGCATCTGCTAACGAACTCGATATCAAAACTCTGAAGATTCCAGGGGTCAGCGCGCTGAAAGCCGCAGATATCCTCGTGGATCGTCCTATCGAACCGCGTGCAACGTACGTGATTGTCGCCCTTGGCAAGGGCCCTGAAAGGTCAGTGGTATCGATCAACACGCGCTACTCACATGCATCCGGGTGGGTATACACCGCGCGTGCAGTGAAATGCGGTAGTGGACAAATGAGGACGCTTGGAAGCGGTGAAACCGTAGAAGGAATGTTGAAGTCCAAGACTGATCCATCGTGGGGACCTCTCTTCAGTGGTTCCTCGGCTACGCAGGTCGCGGAAATTGCATGTGCCAAGAGCGGCACGATGCTTTCGGGAGTGCTGAGATGAGAGAGAAGCTGCGTTCAGGAGCACAAAACCTTTCTGCTGCCGCTAAAGCCAGACCTGCAGAAACCAATTAAAAACTGCATGCAGCGACGCTCTCAGACGGCTTTATCGAACGCATCTGCCTCGCTTTGATTTGTGAAGGTGAATGTAACCAGTTCACTATCATCGTCCTGGCGGATACCGATTGCAGTTACAATCAATCTTGCGATCTCATCCTGAGCTTCCCTGCCAGACCGAGATGAATTCACCGACTTCTCGATGGCCGATGCGAATACTTCGCTAATCACACCGAGGCGCATATTGTGTTTCATGATGATGTCCCGGTCCTCGATGATTGCTGCCTGTTCGGCTTTCGGGATACCGGCATTTTCCATTGCGGTTATAGTGGCATTTGTCGCGAGCCGGATGGGACCCTCTTCAAGCCACCGATCAACCATCTGATGGAATTGGCGCATACGCGCAGTGGGGATTGTTTTCTGTACGGTGATCGACATCTGCATTCCTTTGTCGGCTTCTATGCATACCGATACCTGCTCCCTGGGTGAGGAACCGGCTTCTTGTTCATCAAAAATGTGCGCGAGCAGGGTTTAAGGGATCAAGCGACAAGCTTCAATGGACTTGTAAAGGTTAGCTGGGCGGGAAGGTGACGGGGAGCTAAAACCATGATCTCAGGCAACTACGAGGGCGGTCGTAGGATAATACCGCCCAATTATTTCCGTTTACATTTTTTTAACTCTGCTCCCTTAGCAAGCCGCCCCCGGGGCTGGACTATTATCTGCAAGGGAAACCTGAATGAGCATAGATCAATCGGCAATCGTATTTCGGCGTAAGATCACCAGCTTCTGCGAGATGAAGTTGGCATCGCTTACAACCGCAACGCAACTTCACGCGCTTTCAGAATACATGACAGGCCTCGTTGACGACCGGATGCCTCCTCCAATGTTAGGCAGGCAAGTCAACTGGGACGAAATTTCGCTCGTTAGCGGTCTTGAGCAGACATCAGCAGAACTCAGGAGAGTTGCGCAGTATGGTTTCGATGCCATCTCACGCTGGCTTGCTGAAACCGGTAAAACCCGTACAGAACGCTTGATCACCTCTAAAAGAATTAAGGCAAACAGCCGCGTAAAAGGTCTTTCAAGCGAGCCTAATCCAAAGTCAGCCAAAACCAGTCATCAATCAAAGCCTGGTCCGAAGCCCAAACCCATTGAGGAGTTCCCAGAACCACTCTTCGAGACTTATGAGGAACCAGTATCTTTTCAGGTAGCTCTCCAATTCCATATCGACCGTTTCGGTGAGAGCTATTACCATTTGCATCGCGCCATATTCCGGGACGGTGATGCTCTTGAGGCAACGACGTTACTGAGCTGGTTGAAGGGAACGAAGGTACCGCGCAGTGTGGCAAACCTGGAAATTCTCAATCGAATAGAGCGCCGATACCGATTGCCGCTAGGTTACTTCAAGGAGAAGCTTCCGCACCAGTCTCGCGCTGGGACCGGTTACGACCTTGGTGACGATATCTCGCCTGCAGAGCGTCGTCGTCTGGCATGGCATCTGCCGGATGATTTCAACTCCTTGCCGGAAGAGAAGCGTGTGGAAATTCTTGAATGGGTTAGGCGTGTTATCATAACCGGGGCAACAGACTACCGTCGTTTCCAGGCCCAGGCTATGAAGCAACGTTATGCGATCCGCTTTCCTGGTGTAACCTACGGCGGCTCTCACAGGCCATTGACGTCACCCCGTAAGGTGGTCGAGGAATGTAAAGACGAGCTGGAAGACCCCGATATGCTTTCCAGGGTAATCGACGCCCCTGCCCACTTGGCACTTGAAATGGCTAACCTGATGTCGTTCAAGACCGCGACCCTGACGGCAGTTGGCTTCAAGCGCAATGGGGTTTGGGGCGAAGAGACGGCATCTCAGAAGCTCGAACATCTCGGCTTGATGTTTGGGGCTCTCGCTGCTTCACCTGAAGGCGAAGTCGCTGGCCGAGGCGTGCCGCCGAACGCATTGACCTTTGGGCTTCTTGTATTTCCAAGCGTATGGGATTGGTATCTACAGTGGCGTGAGCGGCGACGCGGTTTCTACACGGCCTGGGAAGCGGATATGCTCAGCATCTCATTGTCTCTCACTCGCGAGGAGACCGGGTGGATTAGGCAGCATCCAGAACTCATCGAGCGCGTAGTACCGGTAAAGGGCCTGGTTACTAAAGAGGAGATCGCTTTTGCCCGGCGTGATTGGCACGCTTGTTGCGATGCATTTCACGCCCATGCAAGGAGCCGCATCAGAGAAATCCAGCGGGTAATGCGGGTTCACAGGGACCCGTTCGAACCGATCATGTGCGTGCTTGAGGCACCGAGCCCTCTTGGAGAATATCGCAAGATCACGGACGAAATCCTTCTCCGTATGCCCGATAAAGATCGCTACCCAAGAGCTGCTGCAGAATCCGTACGTTCATTTCTCATGTTGCGGCTTGGACTTCATCTAGGCCTACGGCAAAAGAACCTACGGCAACTGCTGTTTTGCCCACGCGGTCATTTCCCGACCTCTGAAAGGCGATTGGAAGAAATGCGCCGGGGAGAAATTCGGTGGAACGACAGAGAGAATGGCTGGGAGGTGTTGATCCCCTCGGTCGCATTCAAGAACGCCAACTCATCATTCTTTGGGTCGAAGCCCTTCAGGCTGATCCTGCCTGACCTGCTCGATCTTTATTACTATATTAACGCCTACATTGAACGTCACCGGAAGATTCTGCATGGTCACGCTACCGATCCGGGTACGTTCTTCGTCAAAACCGTCAAACTATCGAGCGCCGATGCAGCCTATAATCAGACAACATTCTATGAAGCCTGGCGTCTCATCATCCAACGCTACGGTATTTACAACCCGTACACCGGTCGCGGAGCGATCAGTGGCTTGCTGCCGCACGGCCCTCACAATGTTCGCGATGTCTTGGCGACGCACATCCTGAAACTTACCGGCTCATATGAACAGGCGAGCTACGCTATTCAGGATACGCCGGAGATGGTGCAGCAACACTACGGGCGTTTCCTTCCGCAGGACAAAGCGGCACTTGCGGCAAAAATACTGAACCAGGTTTGGGAAGCAGCTTAAGAAAAATCGTAGGACGGGGGAGCGTGTGACGAAACTGGTCCTACGACTGCCAACATCAAGCCCGCTCATTTGTAAGTTTGTTGCTTACTGTTGTAACAACTCTTAAGTTGCAAATCTTGACGCAGGCTGCGCCTTAAACTGTGAAAATTACCAAAAATGGACATTTAAAGCGTCTTAAGGTGAAAATTTGGCTGACTTTCCTAAATTTATCCTCTCCACGACGGATACATCGGAAGCCGTCTGTGCACTTCCAATCTTCGCGAAAAATCTGAGGACCTCGTAAAGCCAAAAATTTGGGACGTTGTTACTACAATGGTGCCAAAAGCTGTGATCGTTGACAGGACCGCTTGAGAGCGGAGGCTATCGCTGTAATTACATCCAACATCATTGCGCCCGGTGTAGCGTTAGACCGCATCGGGCTACGCATAAATTTGATATGCGACAAATCCGACCACAACGATCAGCAATATACCAATCGCCTTTATGGTTCCCGCTCGCGACGGTGAACTAGAAGCATAATGATTATCTGGTCCTGGATTTTTGTCCCACCCACTAACCATTTTCGCCTCCTGAAGCCTTTATACTCATTTAACGGTTAAGTTGAAAATTTGGCAAGTGCTACTTGCCGATGACGAGAGCCTTCGGCAATACCCCGCTTGGGGGCTTTTAATGAAAAAAGAGGTACTGGTTACTTTGCGGGCTGTTGTTGTTTGGCATTTCCAAACTCGGAGACACGCCGTCGAAATCCGATGTGGCAGCTCCCTCGCCCAGCCATCTGTCAAGCGTGACGCCTGCATCACAACCAAAGGCGCTTAACGGTGACAGGTCTTTTGAAGCTCCCCTTCCCAAGGAGGTTACGCCAAAGCCCCCATTGGTTAATCCGCGCTCAAGAGGGACAGAGGAGACAAAATTCATCAGTGGCAATCGGATCGCACTACGCGATGCGCCAAACGCCAAGGCTGGGATCAAGGATCGATTGGATGCAGGAAAAAAGGTCAGTCTACTGGGGCAGGACGGCGAATGGTCTCGGATCAGAGACAGTCTGACACAGAAAGAAGGGTGGATCGCAGGCCGCTTCTTGAGTGATCGACAGCCTCAAAAAGAGCGCACCGTGAAACCGGCGGAAACAACCGTCAAGTCGCCGCCCGGGATTTCGCCTTTGATCATCATTCAAAGGATAATTGCAGAGTCTGTGGCAAGCTATCCAAGCTCTTGTGCATGTCCCTACAGCACAGATCGCGGCGGTCGCCGATGCCGCAACAGGAGCGCATATTCAAAACCGGGTGGATATGCACCGATATGCTTTGCTGGTGATGTGACGAAATCGATGATTGAGGCGTATCAATGATGTCTCATCGTCCTGCGGGCATATTTTGCCTTCGTTTCGCCATAATGAACGACGCCTCCCCCGCTTAAACCACACTCGGATGGATCATCCACGGACGGTTGCCATTACTGTCCGGCAGTTACCCCAGTTTGCGTAATTGTTGCATTTTCGCCCCGGCGAATTCTAATTTCAATTCGTCTACGTGTTTCGACGTTCCCTGCCTGGCCCGAGCTAATTTCGTCGCCAGGCAATACCAACTGCGCTGCGGAAAGAGGTAGGATTTTGACGCCCGCAAGATCAGGGTTTTTGCGCAAGATGTTCGAAACGGAAATCGCTCTCGCTAACCCAAGACCTGCGTTGTCAGCCGGAGCCAGCTGTTTAACTGAAGCCTTCGAGGACAACACATCGAGCGAGATGTTGTCCATATTGGACCCTCCACGACCTAATGGTTGCTCATCAGTGTGCCCAATCACTTCTACGATATCTACGCCGTACCGCTTCAGACTATCTGCAATCTGGGTCGCAACCGGACCATTAAGATTGCTGGTAAAGGTATCAGTCAACTCCGCGCTGCCTGACCGAAAGTAATAACCGCTGGCTTCACTTAAGCTGATGATTGGAGGCCATTCATGCGGCTTCGACGCCCCACTCTCAATGAGTTTCTTTTCGGCATCCGCCAGCCGAGCAGCGAGGTCGGTAGTCGAGGCTTCTGATGCCTTTAATTTTTCCTCCAAACGAGCCAATAGCTCAAGGGATTTGCCTGCATCCGTCAGGGCAGTGAGTTTTTCCTCAAGTTCGACTGGTTTTGTTGGATCAAGCCCAAACTTTTTCAGTATTTCTATACTGGAGACAACTTCTTCAATTTGCGTCGTTTCGATTCCAGTGTCGGCCAATTGTTTGACGGCCGTCCTCGCCTCAACGAGTTCACGCCAGTCTTCATCCAATTTTCGCTTATCGACCAGTGACAACTGACTTGAGAGCGCCTCAAGCTTCGCCTTGAACACCTCCTCCTGGGTAATCTTCTCGGTTAGCTGAGCCTGCAACCGTTTTGCTTCTTCAACGGCGGTTGTGGCCTTAAGACGTTCATTGGAAATGATTGCACCGGCGACAAGAAGCAAACAAAACACGAGCAGCAACATGGATTCCGCCATCGTGAATCCGAGAATGAGCCCTCGATTGTAGCCTTTGTGCTCTAACTTCGTCGCCGTTTCTTGATTGGTCATCTAAACCAACCCCTCTTGACCTTTTCGGCCTCAGCAGGCGATGTCACCGTCGTGACGGGGGGAATGCCTTCAACATTGATACCACTTCCGGCACCGATCTCACGTGTGGTTTCCTCATCACCTGCATCCGTCGGAGCATTGGGACGTTTGACAGTCGCTAATACACTCTCAATCATGGCGGACTGCCGTGTCGAGGCCACTCCCAAGTCTTTCACACTGGTTGATATCGTTGCAATCGATGCCGATTGGTTAGCGAGGGAAGTAAGAGATTCCGACAACTTGGTGGTAGCTTCCACTTGCGCCTTGGACGCATCCTGCGAAACTGCGCTGTAATTCTTTATATCGGAAACGAGAGCCATTGATGCGTCTGCAACGGACTGAGTATTTGCGGAAATAGTCTCCCATCGCTCCAGCATGGATTTGATTGCGTCTGTTGAACCGATTGCTGAGGCGTTTACGTTTTCCAGTTTGGCCGCCAAAGCTGCAAGCGTGGCGTTCGTTTGTTTGAACGGTGTAATCGCAGTTAGGACCTTCTTCGTCACATCACGGTTTGCAGCAGCAGTTTCGTGGGCGACCTTATTCTGCTCCTCGATGATAGATCGCAGCGACGTTACAACGGGCGCAACTTGTTCCACGAACAACTCATCGGGCGACTTCGAGTTTTTCAGGCGTTCAACAACATCCTCGACAGCCTGGCCAAGTTTTGTCGTTCCCTCATGTACCGTCGCAACAGAGGCGTTGAGCTTCTCACTCATCTCTGAAACCGATTTAGCATTTAGGGCCGCGAATTCGATGATCTGCTGATGTGTCGTACTCAAGGTTGCCGACAATTTGTCAGCTGCTTCTTGAATGGTTTTGGTTGCTTGAAGCGACATGGATTCAATAGATGCGCGTACGGCATCGCCACTCTTCTCAGCCTGCTTTGCGATTTCATCAAAACCTTCAAGCAGCATCTGGTGACTTGTTCTACGATAGGTCGAAAACTCCATTGCCGAACTGTCGAGTTCCGTACGAACGCGCCTTGTCATTTCAGCAAGATCGTGCCGAACAGCTCTTTCGATATCTACTGGATCACGACGCATCTGGTTGAAGAGAATTCGAAGTGAAATTCCTGCGATAGTCGAAGAGATCGCAACGCCGAAATTGCGTACCACGTCTTCAATCGAGGCCTCTCCGGAGAATTGGTACAGGGATACGCCGAGGCTCGTCAAAGTGAACAAGAAGCCCATGTAATAGAGGTTGTCGCCTGCTTGTTCATTGTGAAGCGAAAGCCCAGCTGCGAAAAATGAAATCACAAAGTAGAGAGCCATCATGCCCAGCGGGATCAGCGTAATCGTGACGGTGTCAACTCCGTACAGCTTACCGAACCAAATGATCGCAGCGCCGATAAATGTCATAAGGGCAAACAAGATGATTGGCCCGTTCTTCCGGACAAAATTTCGCGTGCTCATTTACTTCGTCCCTACCAGGCGTTTGTAACCGCCCCATTCGCCACCATTTGATCGAACCCATTGCAGCCAGAACTCTGGTAGTCGCGCCAATTCCAGCGGGCTTTCACGATCAAACGCCAGGACATCAAACTTGATTCCATCCAATGGCGTTCGGAACCGTTCTTTCGCGTCACTCTTTTCGAAGGCGGTGTAGTCAACGCCGCTTTTGTATATTGAGAACGAAGACGTGTGCTCGATCATATCGGAAGCAACAATCAGCGTTTTTGGCTTATTTTCATTCCTGAGATCGGAGAAACTCTCGATTACAATTCGCTGGACACCCGCCATTATTGGAGATTGCTTACCTTCTGCGGCAGCACCCATTTGATCTTCAATCTCCTTCAGGGGAGCATTGAATGCCTTTTCCCAGCGCTCTTGAATTCGCTTTGGATTGGAGGTGAGCTGATCGGCACTTGCGCCGTCACCTGGATTGCATCCCCGATAGGTACGTTTCAGAGTGCCCAACTCATCGGAAAGAGAGTAAACCTCAACAAGGCCACCTTTTTCCACTGTGGACACAATGCGCTGGAAATTCCGCTGTAAGTCGACCTTCGTGATATCTGAGATTGGGTCAGTAACATCCAATAGGACAGCCGTGACTGAAGTTGGACCATCTGCCACGGAACATAGATCAGCGTCTAAGGCCCCCTTTCCGGATTTGCCCCATAGATACAGCAACCCTCCCCCAGCACCTAGTATGCAAGCAATGAGAGAAACAGCGCCAATCACAGCACCTGCTGAAGGTCCTTTTTTTCTCGATTTACGCCTTGCCATTGTTAGCCTCCGGGAAAAGGTCATCCAACTGACGGTAGGCGGATACAGCAGCCTCGAATTCATTGCCGATCTGCTTCATTTGGTCCGCAAGTTCAGCTTCTGCATGCTTGATACGGTCAGCAAGTTCCTGATCCGACCACTCATTTGCTGAGGAGATCACCGCTTTACGTCGCTCAAGTTTGAATTGGCTTGAGAAGTATTTTGGTTCGGGTTTCGTGCGAGCTTGCCGATTGGCTTCGCGGTAGGTCCCGATGAGGGTCCGAGCTACTTCTTCGAGACGATCCTGCTGTTCGTTGAAAAGTCGGATGATCCTGGCTCGGTTTTCAATAATTGATGCACTCTCTCGACGCCGAATTGAGAGATCACGGATGATCATTTCAACTTTATCGTTGTGGTCGTCACGGATAAGTTTCAGCTCTCCGATCAAGTCTTCTTTCTGGAACGCATAGTTGTCTTCGGCATCCACGTACCGCTGATAAACACCGCCATATCCTGGGTAGATATCGCGAATGCTGAGGACATCCAACATCGCAATCACGGAGAACATGAAGCCTGCGCCGAACAGCATCCAAGAATCAATTTCTTGGAAGTTGAAGGTCTCCGTTTTCAGCTTCTCCATGACAATTGCGCTTATCTGAGCGTCATCACCTGTGGATGCCTCTCGATAATGAGCCATCGCTAGATTGATGCCTATAGCCAAGGCCAGCCAGAGAAGAACTCCCAAAAAGCCCCACAATTTACGGAAGAAAGACCTGTGAACGATGTTTGGGATCATCGTCCAGGCAATCACTACCGTGCCCAAGACATTGGTGATAGCAAATCCCATCGCGATAGCGATGCCGCCGATCACACCCTCATCGCTGCCTTTAGCCAAATACAGACCATTCACCACGGTCTCGAAAATCAAGAGCGCAACGATAACAAGCCATTTCACGATTGTCGCGAACTGCGATTTGGTCTGCGCAACCCGGCGAAGCCCATTCCGGTCCTTGAAGTGCACCAACTCCTCGTCAGCTTCACGAAGCTTTTTGCGAAATCCGAAAAGTACGTCGGTTCCGCCAGCGACGTCAGCTTTGAAATCTGTCAACGAGGAAACATTTGCCTGGCGGATGCGCCCGAAATGCCCATCGAAATCGAGATTTCGCATGCGTGAGCTGTAGGTATGAAGTTGGTCTTCAAGTATCTGATAGGATGCGTCACGCTCCGCCTCCACGCGCGCAACGATGCTCTGTTCAGCTTCGTCGCGAGATTTAGCAGATGGCACAGGCTTGTTTTCCACGCCATTCTCAGTGCCTTTTCGCGAGATATCGAGTGTTTTCTCCACCTTCTCGGCGTCAAGCGGAGGAAATGGATCAGTCGTGATGCGAAAGTCGTGATTTGAATCACGTACACTTTCCATCAGGCGATTTAGTGCTTCGAAGCGTTTTGCCATTTATTTCACGATTGTAGGTGTTGAAATGTCGGAGTGGAGGGTCTTGTAGCGTTACTGACTTCCCCACAAGGGAGCACGCCATCCAGCAGCGATAGCTTCTGCTTCTGAGCAGAACCACTTTTCGCCTTTGGAGGTGTCAATTCTGGTTTTGTTGTAATCTTTGGACCACGGGACGTGATAAATGCGCTCATTTTTCCGGTTGATGTTACCTTTTATCGGGCAACTTCCATTGTCTCCGCTGGTTACGGAGACATTCCATTTTTGAGCACGGAAATCCCACGCGGTTTCTGTTTCGAACTGCCAAATGCCAATCGCAGCTTCGCGCGCAGCATCTTCGTGTTCAACATAGTCCAGGGAGTATTTGCGAAATGCCCAAGCAAGACCGACACTAACCATATGCGCGTTGATTTCTTGATCGCCAGCCCAGCAGACAGCAAGCATGCGACCGTAGATATCTTTTCCTCGACCTTCACATTTCACTCTTTGTCCAGCGACAAGGCGTTGTAGTTCTTCCGTCGATTTTTGACCGCAAGCCCACTTCTTACCCTTTGGCAAATCACATGACTGGCTCGCTTCAGGCGCATCGATCCCGTGCAACCTGTAGGTAATCCCATCGATCTTTAGAGTGTCACCATCGACAACGCGCGTATTAACATCCGCATGCGTCGCACTGGCGAACGCCAACGCTAATACCATGTATAAAATTCGCAAAACCAACCCCTTAGCCCTGTATCGGACGCTAATTCAACCAGAGAGGGATAGCAACAACAGCATGACTTAATACTTGTGAAAATGGTGAAGAACTGAATTGACCGCGTTCTCTATTGTCTTCGGAAACCCACGCGCGACTCCGCAACGAGCAGACTGAAACCACGGTGATTGCAATATACGCAATGCTGCGTATATTGAACGCGATCATGCGCTTTTGTTTGGGTGTATTCAGATGAGTTCAGGAAAAATTTACGCCGCAGCGCGTGTTGCAGCTCGCCTCAATAAGGCTGAAATGGCGAGACTGTGTGCGCTGCCCGTTAGCATAATCCGTGCATTGGAAGCAGGAAAAGATCAAGACAGTAAGATCGCGGTGCAGCGAACGCTCGCAACGCGATCTGTGACTGTCTATGAAGACGACCAACTTGTTACTTTTCCCAAACAGTCTGAAAATGACTTCGGGTACGTTATCTCTGTCGCACGTGCGGGTGCTGGGATCAGTCAGGCTGATTTGGCGACCTTCTCTGGTGTTTCCTTGCGGTCAATCAATGGCACCGAAGGTGGATCAGTTTTATCAACAACAGCGGTTCAGGATGCAATTGTCTCCTGCCTAGCGCGACGCGGCGTTGAGATAATCCTAGAGCGCAATGATCGTTGGGGAGTTCACATTGTCAACGCGCAGGATGTCCAACCTGGTGAGCGACGGTTTCCGAACGGCGAGAGCCCCTTTGAAATTGTGATGGGCAAAATGAAGCAACAGGCTTCGAATCCGCACATTCCCGAAATGCTTAGGCTGCGTATCGAGTTGACCGGGACCCGGCCCTTGATCTGGCGTGAGATACTAATCCCGGAGAATGCAACGTTTGCGGACCTTCATTGCACCATCCAAACAATATTCGGATGGCGATGGGCTCATCTCCATGAGTTCCATTGTGGTCTTACCATAGGGAACATCAAAGAGCTTAGTGGGGGGTCGATTTCCGACTCTCAAGCGATTGATGAACGATTAATCGCCCTCAATCAGGTCCACGATCTCTTTCCAAAGTTTCAATATCTCTACGACTTCGGAGATAACTGGAAACACATGATAAAGGTCGCCGACAAAATTCCACGTCTTGACCGACCTGTACGGCCGGTTCTCGTAGATGGCTCCGGTGGCTTCATCGTGGAGAATAGTGGAGGCTCCAAGCATTGGAACGATCTTGCTACTGCACTACGCAAAGGGAAAGCCGATGCTGAGACACTCGATTGGCTGCAACAGTGCGGATATGGCCGCAACTTCGATCCTGATGCCCTCGACATTGATGGGATAAACGAGGCCCTGCTCTCCACCGATTTTGATATTCCAGCAACATGGCATGATGAGTGGGACCGTCGCCAGAACGTCAAGATCACGGCGCAGCATCTGCGGGAAGAATATCCAAGACCCACGATTCAATCCCGCTATCCAAGTAACGGTGTCACGGTGATATCAGTCGAGGACTTCACTGAAGAGGACTTTAACCGGGACTGGATCAGTGATGTAACTGACGGAATGGCGTTCACTCAATCGACCAAGATGGGGAAGACAGTCCCGCTCCGATCTCTCCTTGCTGATATCAGCCCTTTTCTTGATCTCAGCGGCGACGTGGTTTCGTTCAGATCGTTCCCGAAAGCGCTACGGTGGCAGGATGACAAACGTGCAGGCGTCTTCCATCCTGATCTGGCAATAACCAAAGGCAGGGGAAAAGAGGTTCTCGTTCATTTCGCATTGAATGAGGAAGAAGTAGATTTCGTGAAGCGGATTTCGAAGCTCGCTGGCGTCAAGATTCATCTCTTCGGTGGCGGTATCGTGGATGAGCCCGTTGTTCGCAACTGTAATGATCTGCGCTCCATTGCACGGGGTGTCCGAGACCATGCCGACGACGTCCGCGCCGCCTTGGCAGACCAAAACCTCTCAAAAGGCGTTGCTATGACAAAAGCTGTGCAACTGCTCATCAGCAAGGGCATCACAGAATTATCTGGCTTCACTGGCGGAAGTCCGGAGCGCCGAGCCAGAGCCCGCATCGCAAGTGCGGTCACCCAAAAGGCAATCGGAATCAATATGACAGTACCATTCGATATCACCAGAATTGGTGAACCAAGCTTGACTACAGAGACATGCCAATTCTGGAGTATCGCAGAATTATATCGAGTCTGAAGGTGTTTGTTACGGTCTATGGTGAGGTTTCTGCTCGTTTCCGACATTCATGACAACCTTGCAGCCGTCCAGAAAATGCGGTCGCAGGAAGCAAACGGGTTTGATGCCCTCATCATCGTCGGTGACATCGGCTCCAATAGGACCCGGGAGATTTTCGATGTCTTCGCCACCTTCGGATGCCCGGTGTTGTATGTCTATGGGAATTGGGACTACAAACTCGATTACTTTGCTTCGTTTGGTAGTGGTTGTCATCACTTGCACCTGGCACCTTTCAAGGTAGGGCCAATTACATTCGCTGGTTTTAGCGGATGCCCGACACACTGGGGACGGAACCCAGAGTGGCAATTGCTGCAGAAAGATGTAGACGACGCCCATTACACCATTATTAACGACATGAATGCGGCCCGGACAACGGCAAAACAGGCTCAATCCGACATCGAATCGAAGTATGCCGCTTCGCTGCAAGAACTGCTTGCAACCTCACGACGGAAGCCATCTCGAAGAAAGCTCAATGCTTTAGATGCCGAGCGTCGTAGAAAGTTTGAAGCAATTTCGAATGCAGTCGCTGAAATAGAAAGTTCCGAGGCACATCGCCTATACCGCCGTGATCGATCAATTGCCTACGAAGAGGTCCTTCTCAGGAATCGTCGGGCACTCCGCAATGTCATTAGTGGCCTGAGCACACCAAAAAATCGGATAATTGTCGTTACTCATGAACGACTTTCCAAAACAAATGTCGATTTCGAAGGTCTCCCGATTTTCCTGTTTGGCCATCGACACGGCTTCACTGAAACCAATTTCCGAAGCGCGCAGTACGTCAACGTTTCTGTGCTCGATAGACGAACTCTAATCCGGCCAAAAACATTTGTTCGAGGTAATCATTTCCAACAGTTCAGGAATCTGAACACCGGAAACTACGCCATTATGGAGTGGTCTGAGGACACTTCTTTCAGCGTAAAATGTGTTGATCTGGAAATAAACGGGGATTGGCAAGAATGCTGGGAACTGGAAACGGGTTTTCAAATACCCGACGCACCGTTCCTATTCTAAACACCACCCTAAACTGAGCTTTTTGCTTGCATTGATCTTCGTCAGACTGGACGGAAATCATCCAGGATCAATACAATGCGATATCAGTGGGACAATAACTATTGTTTATCCATTCTTGTGGCGCTGCGACGGCGGTGCTGAATGCTATTGAAGAGAATCTGAGCAAGAGCTTGCCAGTCCTCCGCTGGTTTAGCGGCAACAGGAAGGAATTGGATCGAGCAATCGAACTGGGTTGCTGATTCAGCGGCGGACCCGCCATGTTACGGAGCCGCAAGGGACGCGAATCGTCTCTTAACCGAGACCAACGGGCCATTTGCCACCTACGGCGGCACCCCGCTGATCCTTGGGATGCTGACAGGGTGTTATCGGTCTTAGCAGAGCTTGGGAACTACTCCGCGAGCGAGGCAGATCGCGACCTTCACGCGACCCTGCGAAACCTGGTCAGTACACTCGACCATGTATACGCCGCATGAGGGTGGCCCGTGTACGATTCGTACGGCATTAACATTGGGACGATATATTTTTGTGCCCAACCTCACCTCACCCTTCTGAGTTTTGATTATTGCCCGAAAAGCCGATCAAAGAAATTTTTGCCTTCAGAAACTTTAATCTCTCCAGCCATACGACCCGCTTCCTCTTCATCCTCGGTTAAGAGGACTACAAACTCTCCACCATATTCAGCCCCCTCAGGTGAGTAGAATTTCACTACTAGGGCCGAGGCACCGTTGGGATGCACAATAATGTCTAGAGGATTTGCTCCACTAGGCCCAGCAGCACCGTCAAATGGAACAAATCGATATAGCCTGTAATCAATAATCCGACTCTTCCAAGCTTCGCGCTGAGCTAAACGGGGAAGAGGGGTAGTCAGTCTTCTGCGTTCAGTCCACGTGTCTTCGACCCCTTCATCTGGGACGCCGTGCCACTTACCAATGAGATTGTCGAGCGCAGCAAGATCACCTTTTTTATGGCCGGTCTCAAAGTGTTTCTGTGCCTCTCGCGCGGAGGCGCTGTCCTCGTCCACATAGTCTAGATACCTTGGAAGTTGACTACCATCTCGCGAGAAAATGCCCTCCCTACGAGCGACAATCTTATCCTTTCCATCTTCTTCATATAGCCCCACGATTTTTGCTGCTAAGTAGGTTGCTTGGGGAGGCTGGACTGACGATTCAGATTTGTGGTTGAGCACAAATCGTATGCAACGCGTTTTTGGCGAAAATCCCCAGAGTATTTTATTTGGCCCGACCATCCGCACGTAGGTGCCGGGTTGAAAACCCTCTTTTTTGTTACAGCCTGTTTTATTTACGATGCCTACCTCGCCTGGGGCCGAGGCGAAAAAGTAATTTCTCTTAACCCGCTCCAATCTATCCACATGCTCAGCGGAATAACCGTGCGTGGCAGGCCAAATGCAAGCGAACGCTAAGACGACCACTCTGGGAACGTTGAACATCACTCCCCACCATCCTTTTCAGCTCTCACGGGTAGAACTGGTATCGCAGTTGTAGCAAGTATTAAAGAAACGCCCAAAGTTATTGGATCGATAAACTCCTCTATCCGCGTCGAAGATATGTTCGCGGCCCAAAGGAAAAATAGGCACACCGTAATTACTATCTGAGTTATGCTAGTAACTGCTTGAGTTCTCCAAAGATATAACGCGCACAAGACAGCAAGAACGACGACCGAAAACCACATTGTCGATGACATCCCAACCGGAGTCGGCACGAGTGAATTAATTGACAAATAGGCTGCAGAAACCTCGGCAGGGATATATTTTAGAAGGCGATCAGAATAAGAATCGGTGCTTTTAACTTCTCGCGACAACTTTAATTCCCCTTATTACATGGTTTTGCCACAATTGCATGAATTTAAAAGTGTGTTAAGGGGTGCCCCCCCTGCGTTGTCAAGATCACATATCCCGAAAGCCAATGAGCACGATGGTGTCGCTCTTCGCTTCGATGATCTTCAACAAGTTCTTCCAGCGCTCTAACAATTCGCTGAATGCATCTCGTGCCATCTCACAAAATTCGGATGAAATCTTTACTCGGAAAGCTTCGATTGCCTTCCCGTGCATTGTCTCCGTCCGTGCCACCATCTCCCCCGGTGTTGCCTTCGAGTGTGTCGAATGTTCCCGACATGACTGAAGATACGATCCCTACATGGGTCCAGTCAGTTTTCGATGCCCGCACCACGAAAAGGTAACCAGGGCTCAGTTTTGACTGGCGCAACAAAGGTGTAGAGACCTCACCCTCGCTGATGAATCGCTTGGCCTTCTTCGCATCTGCCACCAGATCATCCACTCCCACCTGTCGTTCAAACGGAATGGTAACCTTCAGGTCGCGAGTTGCCTGTTCGATCATGAAGCTGACGAAGCCCGCGCACCATTTCTGAGCCATACCTTCCTCGCTGCGCATGTACGCCCGAACCCATGGACCGCAGTTGTTACCACCAACTTCCGTTGGCTTTTGCGCGATGTGTTGCAGGGCAACTTTCACGATGGCGGCCTCAAGTGACGGCGTCACCGGGATTGGGGCGAGTGCCTTGCGCAACGGGGCCGTCAACAACACCCAAAGTTCTTCATCAAGGGCGTCGACGGCTTCTCTACTGTGGGCGCTGGCGAACCTACCAAGCTGCTTTGCAGTCGAGGCTCCGAAATCGCTGTCAATCGAAGTAACGAAGCCTTGGAGATACAACCATTCCTGGATGCGTTTGACCGCCATCTTGTTCTTCGAACCGACGCTGATCGGACCTGGATATTGGAGTTCTTCCGTGAGATGTCGGAATGGCTCGCCCGACAAATCCAGTTCCAAGGATGCAACATGCTGTGCCGCTGCAGCAGGATTGGAGACCAAGTTTTGAGCGGCAGCTACCTTATTCTTCGCGTCCCCACCCTGATTGGCGACAAGAGAAACCGCCTTTATCTCGATCAAGGCTCGAAGAAGAACCGCTGCACCAATCTGTTTCGAAACTCTGTCAGCTTCAAAATGGTGATCCGACGTGTACAGGCCTTTAATGTAGTGTTGCGTACCACTCCACAGATACGGTGTGGGAATGTGCCGTCTTTTATACTCGTTACTGATCCCGTTATACCGGTGCCAATGGTAAAGGACGCTTGTGAGTGACCAATCGGTTATCTTGTCGAGCCTCTCGAAGACAATGGAATCTTTGGCACTGTAGACCCAATCAATCGGCAGTCCCTGAATGACGGCCGGGTGACCGGCCGGGTGGTTTACAGTTCTTCCGGTGAGGGGATCGCCGTTGTGAAGGTGAGTTCCGAAATCCAGCCCGCCTTCCATCATGTGAACAACGCCGATAAACCACCAAGGTATCGTCGTATCAGCGACTGCTGCGGCGTATTTTGCCTGACCGTTGACAATCTCTTTCGCAACGTTCTGGGCTATTGATTTCCAGTCATCTCGTATTTGCATGCTGTTCCAGAGGGACTGGTAGTTTTCGGCCCAAGCGGGAGAAACCACTGGAATTTTGTCGGCCGAAACCGGCGCGGGCTCGACCGCCGGGGCGTCCGGACCTGCATCATCAAAGTCGTTGTCCGAAAGGTCTGCGTCGCGGAATTGCTTCTCGTGCGGCGCAAAGCCGCCGAATGGCCAGTTTTTGATCTTCTGCGCAATGGTAGCCAACCCGTCGGAAAGGACAGTCATCCGTGCGGCAAACTCCTTGTAGGCAAGCTGGATGGCAATGAGCCGCAGAATATGGATGTCATCAAGCAGCTTGGACAGCTTTCCAACCGCCTCCTGATCCCCCTTAGCCTTTGCGTTATCCCTCGTATCCCAGGTTTCGGCGAACAAATCGTCGATCTGGTTCATCCGGTCCAGTATATCTTCAGCCATTTTTGCTCCCCTATTTTTTACTTTGTTTCGCTGTTCTTACTTGTTCCGCCAGAAGGGTGAGTTCAACAGATGCTTGCGAAAGGGTATCAAGGTTAAACTGAGAGCCGGTCTTAGCTGCAGCGACAGCGGCCATCAGCGCGATGTCGGTCTTGTCGAGTAAAAGGACCCATCCAGCCAGCATCGCTTGCGCATCCGGGTCCGGAAGCGGGCGTCTGCTATTGCCGACTTTGCCAGATTTCTCACGCAGCATTTCGTACATGACCGGCGTGCCGTTGTTCCGGAGTTCCATCAACATTATGTGGATGCGGGAATGCGAGTTGATCAGCTGCGTTCTGAAGGCTTCTCGACTAGCGATGGAAGCCACCTCGTTCACCACTGGTAAAAGAACCAATTGATCCGTTAGTTTTCTGGCCACGTCACCCGCGCCGGTCTTCGCCAGCGCGGCCGGGGTGATCGTCGACGAACCCATGGCTCGGGTAGCGCCAACGGCCGCCGCAACATTCACAGTTAATGTTGAGACCCGGTTCGACAGCGCCTTTGCGTTTTCGCCGCTAGCCAAGGCCACTATCGCATCATTGTATCCTTTGATGACCTTCAGGCTGGCGCGAACGGCAGCTGTATATGGTGGCTCTACATTGTCTAAGTAGTACGCAGCCTCGTCAGGCTTGAAGGTACCATTCTCATTCAACAGTGGTGCCGTTTTTGACCAGATGTGGCGCTCCGCAGCCCCCACCTCCTGCAGCACGGTATCACCTTGAACGTACTGGGCGTCATAAGCTTTGCTATATTGTTGAAATTCCTGATATCCTGCGGCGGTGCAAGAGTTCAAAAAACCGGAGATCAGGACGAGTTTAAAGAACGATAATAAGTATCGCGAAGAATACATGAGTCTGCCCCCACACTCACACGAGAAGCCCCCTCAGCTTTCACGAAATGCACGTTATAGATGTTTTATCTGGTCGTACAGTGCAATATCTACTTTCCCTGATCAGACAATCATGCGCTTCAGTGTGATCACTGCTCATGGACCCGCATTTGTGCTCTCGCCCAAGGAGAGGCAATTATCGTTTGTCCGGAATTACCGGCTCCGCTGCCGGTTCTTATTGACCGCCCAGAGAAAGGCCAGCAGCCAGAATCTCATGGGCCAAGATATCAGGCGTTCTGGGGTAAACCGTAACGCTAAAAAGTCTTCAACACATCACGTTCTTACATTCCGTTATCATAACCGGTCTCAGTGTCGGTCTCTAGGATGTCCGCCTCCCACTCAAGGCCGAGCGTGGTCATAAGATCATCTTGCGAGCTAAAAGACCTAGCATGCTTCAGAAACTCCGCAATCTCCCAGCCACTCATATCGTTTATAATATAATGATTGAGATTGGATGATATTGCGAATGAGAGTCCCGCAACGGCATCCGGCAACCATCCACTCAGTGCATCCTTGACAGCGGCTTCGGCTGCTGGATTATTAAAGAGTGTCGGATCGTAATTAAGCTTACACATGAGAATTGTTTCGAAAAGATTGCGCCTACCCCTAAGAGAGGATACGCGTATGCAATGCTCAATAATGGGCTGTCGTTCCTCAAATGGTAATTTACCGATGCGCTCGACTATTGCTTCGGAATACCTCTCGGCAAGATCATAATTTCTAACAAGCAGTGACAACACAGCTGTTGGAAGCGGTTTTTTAATCAAGCGCAGACAAACCTCTTCCGAACCGGCATCCATGAAAAAAAATCTGTGCCGGAACCAGCCCATATTGTGTTCGATAACCTCCGTTTTACGCGGTTTGTCACCTGTGTAATAAGCATACTGGTACAATTGTTTTTTCAAGTCGAATGCCACCGAGATGAGTGTGGCGTATTCGACCATGCGGATAGAAAAATCGTTCTCTGGTGACGTTTCCTGCTCGATATGTATAATGTCGCCATCCTGCGTGAAGCCAACAAGATCAGATGAGAACTTCTTGTGACGCGGAAAGAAGGTCTGCTTCTTCCAGTCGATAGCGCTAACATCTCTTTCAGTCAGCGCGCTAACAGTAGCAGGTATCTCAAGAATCGGATGTGTTGCCTCCTCAAAATTCCGTTGAGCGAGGGTTGTGTTCTTGATTTGCATGCAAAGCTCCCATTTTCGGGGCGCTATAACAGATCAACGGTTTCATGATTCTTTCTCGGTGGTGAGATTAAGCGGGAATTCTGAAACCCTTGCGCCAAAATTCCGACCTCGACGCAGCCAGAATACAGTGAGCTAGCTTAAACGGTCATCCCTCAAAGCGCTCTTTAGACGCTTGGAAAACGTCAATCACCTTAGAAAGTTACAAAATTCCACAACCAAAAGACGAAAACAGGCTGTTTTACTCAGTTTTCGTGGCGAAAGTTCAAATGTATGTGGCGAACAGCAGAGTGGCAGACGCTCAAATTAATTGGATACCGAATTCGAAACTGTCTTGAGCTGCAGGCGCTGACTAATCCAGCAGATTCCGTTAACCATAAGTCCACTTGGCCATTTCCCCCGCTAGACTCGCGGTGCCGCCACTGACTATCTTCCGTCCCAGTTTTAAACAAGGAGCCCCACGATGATACGCATCGTCATTCTAGGAAAGACCTTCCTCAGCTCCATCTGAAGTAAGGACACTGCGTCCTCTACCTCCGGATGGGCTGCCACCCATGTGCGCCCAGGAGGTATCTATGCGCTCATCAAAAAATGTGTTGCACCACGTCTTGGTGCGTCGTGCCATTCTGACCGAATTGCGCTCCGGTGCCGGAGACCGCATTCGCCTGCCAATCGAGGTGTTCCAGGACACCGGATCGGACGCGGATACAAACGCAGTTGTCCGAGTGAGCGCGTCAAAATGGTAAGCGCGGCACCAATCTTCTCACCCATCAAAGCCGAATTTCAGTCTCGTGCGCCCTCTGTGGTCAAACGCCATCGCGGCGTCGTGACCAGCTTCTATTCCCCCATATCTCTTTGCCTCCAAAATCACCGTTTCTAGAGTTGGAACGGAAATCATAAAATAAAGCAATTGATTAGCAGCGTTTTTCAAAGCGCTGAGAGAGGGAATGTGCTGTGAAAGCGCAACGGGTACTCCGCTACATTACCGAGGTCGAACACGGTATCGATAATTACGTCGACGACCTGCCACCTTGCAACGACAACAATAAAGCCTGGAGTGAGTTCATTCCTGCGGGCAAGCTCATTCAAATCTCTACGGTTGATGATGACGGTGTAATCGAGGAGGTCGAACTCTGGGTTCCACCTGGAAAATCGACAGCAACAAGGTTGCCTCCTGCCCGCACCAAGGGACACAGCCGTGGTTATCTCGTCGACACCAGAACGAACCGAGCTGTGAGTTTTGCCAGCACGTACGAGATGACCTGTGCTTTAATGCTGCTTACGAACTCAGCAGTTGTCGATATTGAGGATCAGCCACCAGCCGTTCGTTATAAGGCGTCTGATGGGACCGAGCACGAGCACACCTTCGACTATCGTGCGACCCTGCGCAATGGAGCGCGGATCGCATTCGCGGTTAAGCCAAAGGACTTGGTGAAGTCGTCGGGCATCGAAGATGTCATCGAGCGGACTAAACCGAACCTGCGCGGATTTGCAGATGCCGCAGTCTTGGTCACGGATCAGACCCTGACGCGTGAACGGGCATGGAATGCAAAGTGGACGCTGCGTGCGCTGAAAATTCGTGACGAGGCTGACTGCGATAAGATGCGCTCTATCGTCTCCGACATCCATGGAATTGTCAGTGCCTACGAGCTTGCCCGCAAATTCGAGCAGTTCGCTGACGGGCTGAACGCGATCTGGTGCCTGGTATACGACGGCGTTATCGAATTGGCTGAACCAGGCAAAAAGCTGGTCGATGCTCCCTGGGTCAAAATCCTGCCTGGAAGGAACTGACACCATGAGCTGTGTTATCTCCATCCTTTCAATCCTGTTCCGCACCGGGCTTATGCGCCCGCCGCTATGGTGGTCGCTAACCATATGATGCTGGCTCGCTGCCGGTAATCACCCCTCCCCAGTCTGAAAAGATTTTAATCCGCCGCACGCGGAAATGGACCCCTGTGTCCGACAGGAACTCGACCATGAATATGTATGTCCGTCACCCTCATTTGCAGCCTTCCGATACCCATGAAACGAAACTCTACAGCTTTCATCGCGGAGATCGCGTGGAATACAAGCATGCAGTTTACAATTGGCTGAACACCACGAATTCTGGATATTGGTTTCAGCGCGCTGATGACGACTTGCCGCCCCAGTTCTTCTCATTCGAACAGGTTTCCCGTGCTTTTCATCAAAAGCGCGATCCCATGGGATACTTGCCTCATCGTCGCCACCACGGAACCGATGTCACTTCCGGAAGCACGGAACTCATCAGCAATCTCAAGCCTGATGAACAGCAAGACGTCCTCTATAAGCACGCTTGGTGTATGCGCTTCCTGAAAGCGGAAGCCGAGACCAAGGACTATAATATGGACCTGCGGGTGACCCGGTCTGAAGCCAAACTCGCGAAATACCTGCAAGACACGCAAGAGGCGCTCCAGAAAGCATCCGACGAAGCTCATAAAGCGGCAGGACGTACTCATCGCACCGCCCCAATGCTGCCCGCGCCGCCCTCACCTCGTACTTTGCGCCGCTGGGTTGAGGTTTTGGAAAAGTCGAACTTCGACCCGGTCGCTCTTTGCAATGATAGTAGCGCCAAATATCGCCGTGAACATTTCACGGCGGACGAATTGAAATATATCAACCAACACGTCTGGATGTACGCAACGAAAGATCGCCTTCCGATCAAAGAGCTGTATCAGCTGCTGAAAACCTCAATCGAGGCTGAAAACACGGCACGAGAAAAGAAAAATGCCGAAATGGGTGCGGCCGTTGTGCCAATGTTGCGCGTGCCAGACATTGATACGTTCCGCGCACGTATTCACAAGCTTCCCCGGTCATATATTGAGCTTGGCCAACAAGGCGCTGATTACACGAACGCCAAATACCGCGCGATCATGGGCGGAATCGATCTCCTGCGGCCGCTCGAACAAATTCAGCTCGATGAATGCTGGATCGATCTTCAGACGCTTCTGATTCAAGCTGAAGAGTGGGAAAAACTCACTTTAAAAGAAAAGAAGCTCGTCGCTCGTGTCAGGCTCTATGTCACTGCGGCGACAGATGTGGCGACCAGGTCCATCGTTGGTTTGCGTATCCACCATACATCGCCCAACACTGCCAGTGCCGTTTCTACACTGGAAATGGTGACGCGCGACAAGACTGAACTTGCGAAGAGTATTGGATGCGAAACTCCTTGGGATCAGCATGGGGTGTTCGGCGAAGTCTCTCTGGACTCCGCGAGTTGGAACGCCAGTAACGAAGTCCGGATCGCTGTAAATGACTTGGGCGGAATCCTTTTTCAGCCGAAATCTGGTGATGCAGCGGCGCGTGGAACTTTGGAACGCTGGTTCCGCACCCTGAACCGGCAAGCCTTGCTCTTTTTCACCGGACGCACCTGGGGGTCACCGGCCGAAAAGGGGGACTATGATGCCGAGGGGGAAGCAAGCGTTGTATTCCACCAGGCTGCAGAACTGCTCATGCGTTTCGTCATTGACGTATTCCACAACACACCCCACGAAGGGCTGAATGGGGAGACACCACGACAGGCTTGGGAGCGGCTGAACAAATTCTACAAGCCCGCACCTCCGCTTTCTCCCCGGCTGCGCCGTAGCATTTTTGGCATCACAGTCCGCCGTAAGATTTCCCGTTCAGGTGTGCGTGTGCTGGGAATTCAATATTCCTCCAGCAAGCTCCAGAAGCTGTTCCGAGAAGCCGAGGTGGAGGTCGATGTACGTATTGACCGTTTCGACCTCGGTGCGATCTCTGTACGGCATTCGGAAGGCTGGCTCACCGTTCCGGCAGTCCATGACGATCTCATCGGAATGAGTATCTGGAAGTGGCTTGCCTTCAATGATCGCCTGCGGCTCACCAATCGCAAAAATGCGGAGGTATCTCAGGGCATCGTAAGCAGAACGAAAGAGTGGTTGCAAAGTCAGGCTCAGATCGCAAGAGCCGAAGCAGAACTTGGCAGTGCCATTCTGACAGAACGTGACATCCTGCGTTTTGAGAAGAAAGTCGCGTACTCCATCGACATCGTCGAGGATGCACGGGCCAACGAGGATGCCATTCCTGAGGAGGCCGACATCTCCACCGTCATCAGCGAGTGGGACATGTTCGGCATTAAGCAGGACCCTAAAGCGGAACAATTCCAGGAACCTGCACCTGCACATCCCGCGCCCTCCTCCAGGCTGAACACCCTCAACCCCGATTTCAACCGCTGAGAACAAATTCCGCAAGCTGTCTTGCGAGTTGAGAATTCCTGTCATTTTTAACGGAGAATACAATGAATTTTGCCAAGTTTCCGAACGCAGAAATCGCTCGTATCCGCGCAATGATGCCGCCTGACATCCTCGCGAAGGCCGACCGTGTAGCGAAGATCAATGGCCGTTATATCGGACTCGCGCGTGATACGGTGCTGAAAAAAGCGTTCGATGCCATGGTTGCAAGCATTGCAGTTATCGGCATCTCCGACATCGCCAAACCGGACAAGCGCCGAATTGTCGCGCTCTGCGGGGAATCCGGGGCAGGTAAAACGACCGCCCTTCTGACGCACACGTCTGAGTGTGCGATTATGCAGCCTTACGTGAATGACGATGGCAACACTATCAGGCCTCTTCTGATCATGACTGCGCCAAGCCCTTGCACTCCGAGGCTCCTGGCATACAAGGGCCTGCATGCTTTGGGGTATCCTGTACGTCAGAGCCTCAAAGAAAACGAGATGTGGGAGCTGTTTCGCGACGTGTTGAAAGCACACGGAGTGATGTGGCTTGTCATCGACGAAGCTCAGCACGCGGTCGACGCCTCTAACAGCACTGAAATCACGAAAATTGGAAATGCCCTGAAGAACCTCGTGCAGATGCCAGACTGGCCCGTGCGCGTTGTCTTGGCAGGTGTTCCTCCCCTTGATGATTTCCTTTCGCACAAGCAGTTGGCAAATCGTTGCACCAAGATTCCATTCGGTAAGATGCGGGGTGCCAGTGGCGAAGCCACGATGGTCGAGGTGACACGTCTGATCGTCTTCGAACATGCAAAAATGGAAACATCCATGCACTTAAACCCGGAATTCATCAAACGGCTGATGCATGGCTGCGACAAGGATTTTGGAACCATGGTTCAGATGATCCGAGGTGCCGTCGAACTCGCAATATACGCGGACGAACGCGTGATCACGAATAAGCATTTTGCGGATTACTACGAAACCAACACTGGTCGTGACGAAGCTGAGAACGTCTTTGTCGTGAAAAACTGGGAGGATACCAAAGCCTACACAGCATCGGAAACTCAGGTCGTTGCGCGGCATCGTCAGCACCGTCGGTCGCATAAGAAGGCGGGGTAACCGGAAATGGCTGAATTGTCTTTGAGACTGCCTCTGCAGCCTGGCGAGACGCTGCCAAGTTATTGCTCACGTATTGCTGCGGTAAATGGGATTGAGAGTGCATCCGAATTTTCGGCACACTTTGGCTTCCGTTTCGACCGCCTCGCAAAGGGGTGGAATACGGACATGAGCGTGTTCGCAGAGCTTGTCGGAAAAGTGCCTGATAGGTTGCAAGATGGCCAACTCTCTCAGTTTGGGAAAACCGTTGAGACTTATGGAGGTGTGTTCACTCGGGAATTCATCGATACGGACCGGTGCCGCATCTGCGCGGCATGCGTACTCAACGACATCGGCCCCAAATATGCATTTCATCGGGCCTACGGTCGGGCCGAGTGGATGGTGCGGTTCGTCCGTATCTGCCCTGATCATAGAATACCTTTGGTCAAATTTGTTGGACGGCGGGAAAACGCCGGAGACTTCGCGGCACAATTGAGGGCGATCATCGCGCACATTGAATCGCACGCGAATGTACTTCAGCTGAACGTGGCCGCCCGCCTTCAGGACTACGTAATCAATCGGGTCCGTGCCGGTAAACCAAAGGGCATCTGGTTGGACGGTTTCCCTTTGCAAGCAGCAGCACACTTCACTGAACTTCTCGGTGCCGTTGTCAGGGACGGTTCAGAGCCTGACTTGGAGAACTACACCTCAGATGATTGGATGGAAGTCGCCGATATTGGTTTTGGAATCGTGGAGAAGGGGCCACGTGCGGTAAAAACTAGCCTTCGGAAATTCCTTGCCCCTAAACCAATCAGGGGTCGGGTTCGAGCTTCGATGTTCTTTGGTCGATTGTCGTGGGAACTTCTCGACCGCTTTGACCAGCCAGGATATATGGATTTGGCAAAATTCGTGGAAGACGTCGTATGTGAGCGATATCCAAAATTTGTATCCGACTTGCCTGTCTGAAACTTGACGCTACAAATTGAGAAAAACCGGGTTTCTACCCGGTTTTTTTGTGCCCGGATTCCACTCGAAATTGGGCCGCGCTACATTCCGTTTTGGGCCTTTGACATTCCGTTTTCTTTGAAAAGAAAGGGCTTTTTGAATGAGTTTGGGCCATACGTCGTTCGGTTTTTACATTAAGACCGAAATGCTGCGCTGGCGGAACCTCCTCATCTTTATGCTGCTGCTGCGCCTCGGGTTCTCCATCAACGTGCTGACCATGTTCGCCATGGTTCTCGCTATCGGCATCCTTGTCGACGACGCGATCGTCGTGGTCGAGAACGTCGAACGCATCATGGCCGAAGAAGGTCTTTCACCGAAAGCGGCTACACGCAAGGCAATGGGGCAGATCACGGGGGCGATCCTCGGAATCACGCTGGTTCTCGCCTGCGTCTTCATCCCGATGGCGTTTTTCCCCGGTTCGACAGGCATCATCTATCGCCAATTCTCGCTTACGATGGTCGTCTCGATTGGCTTCTCGGCGTTTCTGGCGCTGTCGCTCACCCCTGCGCTCTGCGCTACCTTCCTCAAGCCGATCCCCAAGGGCCATCACCAGAAGAAGGGTCTCGCCGGCTGGTTCAACCGCAACTTCGACGGCCTCACCAACCGCTATGTCAGCGTTACCAACGGCATGGCGAAGCGTGCGGGCCGGATGATGGTCATATACCTTGCCCTCGTCGTGGGTCTCGGCTACCTGTTCATCAACCTGCCATCGGCCTTCGTACCGGCCGAGGATCAGGGCAACCTGCTCGTTGACATCCAGGGACCGCCGGAAGCCAGTGCCAACCGCACCCAGGCATCCGTCCGGCAGATCGAGGAAATCTTCAAGACGGAACCGGGCGTTAAGGATGTCATTGCGATCCAGGGCTTCAGCTTCTCCGGAAGCGGCGCCAACGCAGCCCTGATGTTCGTCACCCTGAAAGACTGGAGCGAACGCGGCGAAGGCAACTCTGCGCAGGAAATCGCCGACCGTGTCAACATGTCCCTGTTCGGTCTGAAGGATGCGACCAGCTATGCCCTGTCGCCTCCGGCAATCGAAGGTTTCGGCTCCACGGGCGGTTTTGCCTTCCGCCTGCAGGATCGCAATGGTGTCGGCCAGGTCGCTCTCTCTGCAGCAGGAGCCGAACTGATGAAGAAGGCAAGCCAGAGCCCGGTGCTCACCAGCATGCGTGTGGAAGGTCTGCCGGATGCCGCACAGGTCCTGCTGGTGATTGACCGCGAGAAGGCGAACACGTTCGGCGTCACCTTCGCCGACATCAACAACACGATCACCGCCAACCTCGGCTCGTCGTACATCAACGACTTCCCGAACGCGGGCCGCATGCAGCGCGTCATCGTGCAGGCAAAAGACCAGAGCCGTCTTCAGGTCGAGGATCTGCTCAAGCTCAACGTCCGCAACGCCAGCGGCGGCATGGTTCCTCTGTCGTCCTTCGCGATCGCCCAGTGGCAGAAGGGATCCCCGCAGATCGTCGGTTACAACGGTTATCCGACTGTCCGCATTGCGGGTGAACCTGCTCCCGGCAACTCGTCGGGTGCGGCGATCGCCGAGATGGAACGGTTTGCCGGCGAAATGCCTGATGGCATCGGCTTCGAGTGGACGGGTCAGTCGCTCGAGGAGATCAAGTCCGGCTCGCAGGCCCCATTCCTGTTTGGTATCAGCCTTCTCTTCGTCTTCCTGCTGCTCGCGGGTCTGTACGAAAGTTGGTCAATTCCGGTCTCGGTCATGCTCGTGGTGCCGCTCGGTGTCATCGGATGCGTCCTTGCCGTCACGCTCGCGGGAATGCCGAACGACATCTACTTCAAGGTGGGCCTGATCGCGATCATCGGTCTATCCGCGAAGAACGCGATCCTGATCATTGAGTTCGCCAAGGACAACTACGCCGAAGGCAAGCCGCTGCTGGAGTCGGCGATCGAGGCAGCGAAGCTTCGCTTCCGTCCGATCATCATGACCTCACTCGCCTTCACGCTCGGCGTCGTGCCGCTGGCGATTGCCTCCGGTGCCAGCGCGGCCAGCCAGAACGCCATCGGTACTGCGGTTCTGGGCGGCATGATCTCTGCAACCATCCTTGCGGTGTTCTTCGTTCCGGCCTTCTTCGTCTTCGTCCTCAAGCTGTTCAGGACGAAGCGGCCGGAGGTAGACGATGCTGGAGCGAAATCCGAGACCACGCCAGTCGTTCACGGCTCCCACCCGTAACCACGAATGCAGTCCGGGGTGCCCCCTCCTGGACTGCGAAGCTCCACCCCTTCTCCCCAGCGGGGGTGGAGCCGAGGATGAATGAATGCTGACAACAAACGCAATGAACGAGGTGAAGTCCATGATCATGGTTTATCAAAGAAGCCTCGGCAGGGTCGACATTCTGGATCTGATCGGCCAGGGCGGACCGGTCGCGATCGATCAGTGCGATCTCGCCGACATCGACATGTCCGGTCTGGCAATGGCGGAATGGCAGTTCAAGGGCTGCAACATGTCGGGTGCAACAGTCCGCGGCAGTGACCTCTCTGAGGCCCGCTTCGAGTCATGCCGGGGTGCCAGCGCCAATTTCCATGGCGCCGTCTTGTCCTCCGCTGCCTTCCTGCGATCCGACTTCAACAACGCGTCCTTCGTGGAAACGAAGACGCACGGTACCAGCTTCGTCGAATGCAAACTGACCGGAGCGAACCTGACCGGAACCCGTTCCATGGAGTTTGAGTTCCGCGACACATTGCTGGTCGACGCAGTGCTTCCCGGACTATCATTCCGCAAGGCGCGCATTGTCGGTGTCGATTTCGGCTTCGCGAACATTTCCGGATGCGATTTCCGCGAGGCGGTGTTCGATAAGTGCAGCCTGAGGGACACGCATCTCGCCGGAGCACGTTTTGAAGGTGCCGACTTACGTGGTGCAGATCTCGGTGGTCTCAAGATCAACGACGCTTCCAAGTTCTGGGGCTCAACGATCTCGAAAAGCCAGGCGGGCGACATTCTCTCCGAACTCGGTCTCGTGGTGATGTAGCGTATCGCAGCGGAATCCATCGCGACTATTCCGATCTACAGAGGATGCGAAACAGGTGCCTGATTGGTCTCGCCTTCCGCGCCACCACGGTCATCGCGATCTGCACACTTGCGAGTCCCTGTGTCAGCAAGCGGACAGTATTATGGCACGGCCCGGATGCGACACCCTCGTCGATAGCGGCCGCCGGGTCGAAACATGAATATCCAAAGGCAGCGCTGGAGGCGTTTCGTCAGCGCTCTAACAGCACGTCGCTCGCTCCTATTGACGTACGCTACTTGGCTCAGCTGAGCGGGATGTCGGACTTGAGAGGCGAGCTTGTGGCTTTTTTCCTTCGTGCCTGAATAAGGCAACAGGGGCTGATCTAATCGCATGCAACAAATACACTACGTGTTGCGAATGACATCTTACGAAAAGCAACAAACGAACCCAGGGCCGCTGTGCAACGGCAGAATTTAACTGAATATGTCGAGAACCTCGGCAGCAGAACGCATTCGGTCCACTCACTCACCCAGCTACAGGATCGAAACTGCACTCTTTGGAACTAATGGATCAATTGAATGATCGCGTTTCCGCGCTACATCGAAGCGTAACGCTTCCTTTCACCCGCAACGAAACATGCCACTCGATCTCAGCTCAATATCGTAGCCGCTGGCCACAGCGACTATTCACCGGGCAACTTCACATTCATATCGTAGGAGCAGCCGACCAGCGTTTTGCCCGGGTGGCTGCTGACGGTCGAAATATTGCGTGTGATACGCGTGGTGATGGTCCAGCCTGTTTCCTGATCCTTCTCGGCCTTGTTTGTCAGTTCGCGCTCTCCAAGAAATTTGTTCAATCCTGGAAAGCTGTTTGGAATTTTTTCCTGACGCGCCAATTCGCTGGGATCGACAACATCGAGAACCGCAAGCACGGCATTGGCGCTGAACACGATGGTACGGGTTTTATGGCCGGCAATTTCAATCGGAGACGGAAGCCGATATTGCGACAGGAGCAGGTTGTTGGATTCCTGTTTCTTCCAGCCTCTTTTTTTGAAGCCGCCATCCTCGTCACTCAGGGTTACGGAAAACCCCATATACTGGGGCGCGTCGAGTTTGCAGTTGATGGCATCAACGATATTTACGGCGTCCGGATCATACTCTTTTTCGGCTTGAGCCAGAGCCGTGGTCAGTATCAGGAATAGTCCCGTGAGCGACATGCGCGCTATCATTTTTCAATCTCCATGCTTTGAACCCACCCTGCACATTTTGAGATCAGCCGACAGCTATTTCAGCGATTTGATTAATGCGGGATCATCGGTAGTCTGTATCGGTGTTTTCGCTGTCCAAGGATGAATCATGATTTTCAAACGCATCATCGCAGGCATAGTCGATCTCATCCTGCTCTTCGGCGTGGCGTTTGCGCCGACATTGATCGCAGCAGAATGGCTGCCGCAATATATGGATGCTCCGGCGGGACAACCGCCGACGCCGCTTATGGGCGTCACACTTTTATGGCTGGCATTGGTGTTGTTTTGTTATTTTCCGGCCTTTGAGAGCAGCGCATTGATGGCCACTCCCGGAAAACTACTCATGCAGTTGAAAGTCGTCCGGCGCACTGGCGAAAGGCTGACTTATACACAAGCGCTCTACCGCATGGTGTTTGGCCCGCTCGCAATATGGTTCCTGCCCTGGTATCGCGACCAATATTCGGGAGGGGCGATCGTAAAGGATCGTTGACCTCGTGGGGCGTCATGGAGCCCCCTCACCTTTTCCGTTCTCCCTTGCTTTCCCTTTCCCCCTTGCTTTCCATTTCAAGGGCGGCGGCAGGTCAGGATGAAACGTCGGTAGACGAAGGTTCGCAGCCTGTTGCGCAGGTTGGTATTTTTCCGCTGCGCTCTGGCGATTGGGTCATGTGAGTGCAGTTCAATGCCGGTAAATCCGGCGGCGATCAGGAGCGGCGTCAGCATCTCGGGCCGCAGCCCCTGCCCGAACGGAAGCGCCTTCATGATTGCGGCATGGTGGCTGCTCTGGGCGCCGTCATAGTTCCTGTCCGGCCCCACCAAGAGATCGATGAGCCGGATCAACAGGCTTGCAACACGTCCTGCCGGCTTTGGCGTCGCCCAGTCGCCATCGAAGAACAGAAGGCGGCCGCCGGGACGGAGCAGCCCGAACCACTCGCGGAAAGTCGCCTCGGGCTCAGTCAACGTCCAGACCAGATGCCTGCAAATGATCGCATCATAGGATTGATCCGGTTCCATGGTGTTTTCGGCATCCGCCATGATGAAACGCAGCCTTGGTTTCCCGGCGTGCTTGGCGCGCGCGACGGATAACATTGCCTCCGAAAAATCGAGTGCCGTGACGTCGTGACCGAGATCGTGAATGAGCCGCGTCACCTCGCCGGTGCCACAAGCCAGCTCAAGGATGTGTTTTGGCTCTGTGCCCACCAGATCCCGGATCGGTTTCTGCCATGCGTCTGCCTCTGGGCCAGCTGCGATCTTGTGTCCAAAAGCCAGATCGAAAGTCTCGGATCTTTTCGACCAATAATCGCGGATTTCCTCCTTGAGATCGAAATTGCCGCCATCCATCGGTTGGTCCTCTATGTATTGAATATTGTTGCAGAAATGGTCAGTCGGAAGTGTCGAATAACGCGTTGAGCGTTGCGACCGTCACGGCGATTGCGACACCGGGCCAGATCATCAGGCTTGGATGGTCGAAGATGAAAACGCGATATTCGAACAGCATAGAACCCCAGTCCGGTTTCGACGGATCCGCACCAAGGCCGATAAAGGCGAGCGAAGCATAGGCGGTAACCGCAAAACCCGCCTGATTGCCGCTATGGGTAACCATCAACGGCAGGATGTTTGGCAGAAGATGGCGAATGATCATCCTGAATGGTGGAACCCCCAGCGCTTCCGCCGCATGAACGAAGGTTTGTCCAAGCACGCGCTGGCTGAGTGAATGGGCAAACAGCGCCGTCGGTCCTATGCCGGCAAGACCGAGCGCTACTCCCGCTGTCATCGGCGTCAGGCCGAAAACCGCGGCTGTCGTCAGCGCGATGATCAACGTCGGCACGGTGATGAAAAATTCGCAGCAGCGCAACAAAGCGCGCTCTTTCCAGCCACCCAACACAGCAGCGCTGGTGCCTAGCAATGTTCCTCCGGTAAAGGCGATGAAACCGACCGAGAAAACCACCAGCGCCGTGCGCCATCCGCCCGCCATGATGCGGGAAAGAAGATCGCGGCCGAGATGGTCGGTTCCAAGCAGATGGCTCGCCGTCATGCCCGAATGGCGGGCAAGAATATCCACGGCATCCGGGTCATATGGCTGCCAGAAGAGGCTCGCAAGCAGGAACAGGAGCAATGCGGCAAGTGCGAAATACCGGATCATCGGGTGAGCCGGGGATCGAGAAAACGTTGGAGTATCTGGACGACGAGGTTCATGACAAGCAGCCACAGCGCGATGACCATGACATAGGCCTGCAGCACCATCTGATCGCGGACAGCAATGCTCTGCACGAGAAACTGGCTGAGACCCGGAAGATTGAAGAGAATTTCCATGGTCGCCGTCGAGCCGATCACCCAGCCCGCCTCGGAGCGCACCGCCGAAAGCAAAGCGTAAAAAGCGCCACGATGCGCGTGACGCCAGAGAGCCTGCCGCCGCGAAAGCCCCTTGGCGAGAGCGGTGCGGAAATATGGCTGCCGCATCGTTTCCAGCATGTCTCGCCGATAGACGCGCGCGAAGACGGCGGCCGAATGCGAAGCTATCAGCATGACCGGCAACACGATCGCGTTGGCGTCGGTCGCGAAGGGACGGATCCACCGTAGCTGGACACCGAGAACCCAGAGCAAAACGAGCCCGAGCCAAAAGCCGGGCACTGCCTGGACGAAAACTGAAAACGCGCGGCTGGCCCGGTCAATAATTCCGCTTGGTCGCGCCGCCGCAAAGAAACCGATCGGCACAGCGACGGCGATGGCGATGAGCATGCCGGAAAGGCCTAGCATAAGCGAGATGGGAAGACGCTCGCGAAACTCCGCGAAAACGGGTTCGCCGGTGCGGAAGGACCGCCCCCAGTCACCGGTCACAAAATCCGCAAGCCAATGCAGATAGCGCAGAAGAAGGGGCTGATCGAGGCCCCATTCTTCCCGGAGCGCGGCCACGGTTTCACTCGTGGCCGTCAGGTTCCAGACCCTGATGGCAATTTGCACCGGATCGGCAGGCATCAGGGCAATAAGCGTGAAGGATGCCAGCGAGAGCGCAAGCATTGCCAACACAGAGCGTATGCCGAACCGGAACAATTGCATCAGAACTTACTTGGCCTCGCCAATGTCGGCTCGCAGGACATAATAGTCCGAGCCCCAGGGTTCGTAATTCTGGAGCCGTTTCGAAAGACCGACATACCAGACCGGCGAAACCAGGAAGGAGGCCGGAACGTCCGTGAACAGTTTTGCCTGCGCATCTAGAGCGATTGCGGCCCGCTCATTGGCCTCACCCGCCGTGGCAAAGCGGTCGAGGATGGCGTCGAAATCCGCAGAAACATATTTCGCATAGTTGAGCGAAGCGCCGCTGCGCAGCATCGAGTTGAGGAAGAAGGCAGGATCGCCATTGGGCGCGGTATGTTGCGCCCAGAGCGCGATATCGAACTCGCCGGCAGCCGCCACATCCTGAATGTTTTCAACGACCTTCGTGTCAAGCTGGATGCCGACCCGGGCGAGCTGTGCCTTCACGACAGGCAGCATGGTCACGAGATCGGGGCGCTGCGGATAGGTGATGGCGAGCAGGCGTAGCGGCACGCCATCCTTTGCGCGGTTCCCTGCCCCGTCCTTGACCCATCCCGCTTCATCAAGAAGCGCTTCGGCTTTTTTAATGTCTGTCGGCCGGGGCTGCTTTCCGGCAAAGGGGAAGTAGGCTGCATAAGCGCCGGTTGCCGGCTCACCGCCGTTGATCGCGGCAGCCAGTTCCTTGCGGTCAAAGGTCAGGTCCAGTGCCTCGCGCACTTTTACGTCGGTGGTAATCGGTCGCTTGGTATTGAGGAAGGCGAGATATTGGTAACCGACCGGAAACGACTTGATCGTCAGGTCCGGATTGCCTTCCAGCCGCTTCACGACCTCCGAAGGTAGTCCGAAGGCGAGGTCCAGCTCGCCCGATTCCAGCGCAAGGGTCATGCTTTGCGCGTCGCCGAACCTGCGGAAATCGACAGGAGACCGGGAACCTGCATCGGTAAAATGCGTATTCGGCGCCAGTTTAAGCGACGTATCCGCCTTGAAATCCGCGATCTGATACGGCCCGGTGAAAAGAGCCTTGCCATCGGCGGCAGGCGTATAGGCAACCAGTGGCCACTCCGCAAACAGCGCCTGCAGGAAGGAAACGGGTTTCTCCGTGGTGATGTTGAGCGTCAGCGCGTCGGCCGCTTTAAAACCCAGCTTTCCACCCGTCGCGAGCGCCGCCTTGTTGGTTGCGAAAGTATGCTCGAAACCGGCAGCGAGCGCTGCTGCCGTTACCGGAGAACCATCGGAAAAGGCGCGGTCCGGTTTCAGCATCACAGTCCAGGTCAAGTCGCTGATACGTTCGGCTTTCTCGGCAAGCCCAGGCACAAGCCGGCCATCCTTGTCTACGGTAAAGAGGTTTTCACCCACGCCGTGACTGACGAGAGCCCAGCCGTTCGAGCCCTTTGCCGGATCGAGGCCGCTTGTGATGTAGGTGGCGCCGACGCGCAACGGTTCGGTTGCGAGGGCATTGGCTGCCGTTCCCGTAATGAAAGCCGCAAGCCCGGCTGCCGCCAGACGCGAAAAGCTCTTTGCCGACATTATGTTTCCTCTCATGCTATTCGGATAGATTGCGCAGCCGCTGTTTGCGACCGGTCGGGTGATAGGCGAAATCGTCGACAACACACCCGCCGAGCAGGTGTTCGGCAACGATGCGATCGACAGCTTCCTCGGTGACGCCACCGTAATAGGTGCCTTCGGGAAAGACCTGCATGACTGGTGCAAGGTTGCAGGGCCCGAGACAGGTCGATTTGGCCGTCATGGTGCCCTCGCCGGTTACCCTGAGCTTCTGCCGTTCCTGCTGGTTACGCAGGTGGCCCCAGATCACGTCCGCGCCCGCCGAATTACACGGACCGCCCTGACAGACGAGAACGCGGCGCTTCTGCGCAGGCACCAGCGACCCCTCCGTCGCCGGGCGCAGTGAGGGTGAAAGATCAAGCTCCTGGGCCGTTTCGACGAGGTCTTCGAGAAGACGCGCCATCAGGTCGCTGGAGGTGGGGTTGGCCGCGATTGAAAGCGATGGCCACGGGCGCGGATCCGCCGCCCGCCATCGTTTCAGGGTCTTGGTCAGCCAGTTGTGAAAGCTCGGTTCCAAGGGCAGCATCAGCGGCACGAGGAGGACATTGCCGACATCCTCATCGATAAGCTCGAACAGCGCTTCACGCAAAGACGGCGTGCCTTGCTCGGTGAACGCGAAACGAACGGTTTTCGCTCCGCGCAGCTGGCCGGCGAGCGCTGCCAGACGCTGCATGTCCTGATGCGGTGCTGCCGCAAACGCCGATTTGGCGACAAGCAGCACGGCGTCGGGCGCGGATGGCTTTCGGTTGGTTGGTTGGGTCTCGGTTGTCACAATGCCTCATTCACGAGGCGGCAACGAAAATGACGGGCCTCCGACGCAATGCCGGAACAGCCATCATCCCCATGGCACCCCCCGACCACGGAATTACAATTTGTCAGGCAGGTCTCCTGGCTTGCGGGTCAAAGCCACCTCGCCCGTCTTCCCGGCATCGCTGCCAGTGACATTGTGGGCGATCGGCTCACCGCTTACAGTTGCGGGACAGCTCCGGGTTTTCACCGGATTCCCTCTTAGCTTCCACCGGGTGGCGGAAGAACCGTGACGGAGCGAACCTACACTGCCGCCGGTCGCTGTCAACCGCCTGCACAGGTAGTTCAACTTCGATATGAAAGACCTCTTCGTTTGCGTGATTGTTACGTTATAAAGTAACGTATACATAGCGCACATCGCCAGTCAAGCCTCAGCTTTACGATGTGACGCCAAGTCGGTTCACGCACTGTCTTCCCCAACGCAGAGGTCAGGCCCACAAAGGAATATTATTCGTAATAAAGTTATTTTATATCAATATATAAATAGAATTTTCTAATGTGATTTATAGTTCGCCGGACGCCTCCCGGCGTCTCTGTTCAAGTTCTTCACTGTAGCGTCTCAGCGTATGGCTCTCGGTGAGCAGGCCAACCGGGCGGTTCTCGATCTTGTCGTTGACGACAACAAGTGCTTCGCTCTCCGCTGCATCGAAGGCTGCCGCTGCCTGACGCGCATTCATTGCCGGCAGCAATATGTCGTTCTTGTAGTGCAGATAGGTTTCAAGGCTGATCGTTGAGGGATCGCGATCCATCGGGTCGGCGTAGATTTCCGGTACGAGGACGATGCCGGCATAACGCCCGTCATCATGGGTCATGATCACCCGTTGCGTCGAACCGAGCGGAAACTTCTCCTTGAAGGCCGGAAGACCCATGCTGACATTGGCCTTGCGAATATCGGCGCGCATCATCTTGCCCACCGTCAGGTCGCGTATCCAGCCGATATCGTGGGCGCTGCGAATGCTTTCGCCCCTGAGGTGAAAACGCCAGGTTGCGAAGGAGTAACCGAAGGTCGTGCGCACCACCAATGACGTCGTGATCACGGCGGCGAGTACCAGAGCCGTGATCTGGAAGTCCCCCGTCAGTTCCAGCGCCAGAAACGTCATCGTCAGCGGACCGCCGATAATGGCGGCGGCAAAGGCGCTCATGCCGACCACGGCGTAAACAATCGGTGATGTCGAACCGTAACCAATATAGGGGGCGCAGAGCGCGAAAATCTTGCCGATCAGCGAACCCATGAACAGCGAGGCGAAGAACAGGCCGCCGCGGAAATTCGAGCCGATGGAAATGGCGCTGGCCGCCGCCTTCAACAGGAATAACCCGGCCAGCCCGTATATCGTCAGGTCGGCATCGATGTTGAGATGCAACGCACCATGGCCGCTTGACAGGACCTGCGGTGAAATCAGCGCAAGGCCACCCACCGCCACGCCGCCGATTGTTGGACGCAGCCAACCGGGGATTGAGCTTTTACGGGCCGTTTCCTCGATAAGCGATACCGTCTGCATCAGCACGATGCCGATCACCGCACAGACCACGCCGAGAAAGATGGCCGGTACATAATCCGGCGGCGTAACACGGCTGGCATCATAGATATCGATCGACAGGCCGTGCCCGCCGATAAGCCCCGCCACGATGCTCGCCACCAGCGCCGACACGATGAGCGGCGCGAGCGTTACGACGGTATAGGTGCCGATGATGAGTTCTATGGCGTAGAACGCCCCGGTCAAAGGCGCGTTGAAGGCCGCAGCGATAGCGCCGGCAGCACCGCAGCCGACGAGGATGCGCATGTCCCCTCGCCTCAGTTTCAGCTTGATGCCGATCTTGGAGGCCACACCGCTGGCAATCTGCGTATAACCCGCTTCAAGCCCCACCGACGCGCCGAAACCGTTGGAGACGATGTTCTGTACGCAGACGATGATGCTGTCCGCCAGCGACAGACGGCCACCATGCAACGCATTCGCCTCGATCGGGTCGACCATCGGCTTTTTGCGGGTCCTCGAAAGAATGAAGAGGATCAGGCCGAGCACGATGCCGCCGATGATCGGCCCGGAAAGCACGACCCAGCCGGACAGATCGCTGCTACTCAGCCGCTCGACACCGAAGACCAGCACATGCAGCGCCGTGCTCAACGCACCGATCAGCGCCACCAGAAGGCCCGCGGCAATGCCGATGACAACGGCGAGGGCCACCAGCCCCAGTTCGCCGCGCCGGAACATCGCCCGCAGGCGGCTGGCGCGCAGATTGTCGAAGAAGCTCGCCATACTGGGTGCACGGAAAGGCCTGGTCGACATGCTGTTCCTTTTTAGGCGGGATTAGGGCGCTTCAATCTCGATTTCGACTTCGAAACGCATCTGGTCGTAACCCGGTTCGACATGATCGGGCGTTTCACGCATCACCGTGTCATAATCGAGCGGAATGTGCATATGGGTCAAGATCGCCCTTTTGGGTGCGAATCTTTCGATCCAGCCAAGTGCCTGTTCCAGCGAGAGATGGCTGGGGTGATAACGGTGTTGCAACGCATCGATGACGAGAACATCAAGGCCGGCAAGCTTGGGCAGGCTGTCGGCCGGAAAATCGCTGACATCGGTACAATAGGCGACATCGCCGATGCGAAAGCCGAGCGAGTGCACGTCGCCGTGCTGCTGCATATGCACGCCAAAAGGTATCGGGCCGCCTGCCCCGTCAACGATCAGTGTCGCGTCGATATCGGCGATGACCCTCGGTTCGACGATGGGCGGATAGCTGCTGCCTGAAGGCGTTTCCAGGCAATAGGCAAAACCATCCCATATGCGCGCCATGGTGATGGGGTCGGCATAAATCGGAATGCGGCTCTTCTGGATCGCGAAATAGATGCGCAGGTCGTCTATGCCGTGCAGATGGTCAGCATGGGCGTGGGTATAAAGAACCGCATCAACCGCATCCACCTTCGCGGCAATCATCTGCTCGCGAAAATCCGGGCCAGTGTCGATGACGACGGTGGTCTTGCCACCATCGGGTCCAATCTGCTCCACCATGAAGGCGGTGCGCGTGCGCCGATTCCTGGGGTTATCAGGGTCGCAGGCACCCCAGTCGCCGTTGATGCGCGGCACGCCGGGAGACGAAGCGCATCCGAGAACCGTAAAGCGGCGACGGTAGATTGCCACACCTATACCCTTGTCATCTTCGAAAAGCAGCGGAAGGCGTTCTCGGTGGTGATTTCCGCCATGCGCTCGAACGAGATGCCGTGTACCTCGGCCAGAACTTCCGCCGTGTTGACGACATAGGAAGGCTCGTTGCGCTTGCCGCGCCAACGCTTCGGCGCAAGATAGGGCGCATCGGTTTCAACGAGCAGCCTGTCCAGCGGCACGGTGGCGGCGATATCGCGGATATCCTGCGACTTCGGGAAGGTCAGGATGCCGGAAAAGGACACGTAACCGCCAAGTTCGACGCCGGTTTTCGCCAGATCGGGGCCTGCGGAAAAGCAGTGCAGGATGAAGGGAAATGCCCCCTTCTCACTCTCCGTGCGCAAAATCGCGGCCATGTCGTCATCGGCGCTGCGGCTGTGGATGACGAGCGGAAGCTTGGTCCTCCTTGCCGCCTCGATATGGCGAATGAGACCGGTCTTCTGGTCTTCCGGCTTCTGCGTATCGTAGAAATAATCCAGACCCGCCTCGCCGATCGCCACGATCTTGTCATGGCTTTCCGCCAGCCGCACGAGGTCGTCGGCCGAAATGTCGAGTTCTTCGTCGGCATTATTGGGGTGCGTGCCGACCGAGCAGAAGACCGAAGGGTATTTTTCCACAATCTTCAAAAGCTCAGGTAGGCGGCGCACCCGCGTCGAGATCGTCACCATCTGGGCAACGCCGGAAGCATGGGCGCGGGCGATGATATCGTCGCGCTCCGCTTCGAAATCGGGAAAATCCAGATGGCAATGCGTATCGATCAGCATGGGTGTCGCCTTCACGCTTCCGGTGCGACGTAACGCGGGAAGACCGGCTTCGGTGCCTCAAGCGGCGTGCCCGGAACCAGACGGCCGGCCTCACCGAGTGCCGCGAAGTCACGCTTGTCGGTGGCAGCCGCAACGAGGTCCAGCAGCTTTTCGCAAGAGCCAGGCATGAAGGGCTGCAACAGGATGCCGATCTGGCGAACCACTTCTGCCGTCACGTAAAGCACGGTGCCCATGCGCTCGGGATCGGTCTTTTTCAGAGCCCACGGCTCCTGAGACGCAAAATAGCGGTCGGTTTCCGAGACGACGGCGATGATGGCCGCCAGCGCGCGATGAATGAGCTGCTTGCCCATCTCCTCACGGCAGACCGCAAGCAGCCCATCGGCGGAGGCGAGCATCGCCTTGTCTTCATCGGTGAATGCGCCGGGCGCCGGGATCTGGCCGTCGCAATTCTTGACGATCATCGACAGCGAGCGGCTGGCCAGATTGCCGATACCATTGGCGAGATCGGCATTGATGCGGGTGGCGATGCCTTCTTCGCTGTAGCTGCCGTCCTGGCCGAAGGAGACTTCGCGCATGAAGAAATAGCGGACCTGATCGAGACCGAAATGGCTGACAAGATTGGCCGGATCGACGACATTGCCGAGCGACTTCGACATCTTCTCGCCCTTGTTCAGCACAAAGCCGTGCGCGTAGACCCGCTTGGGCAGCGGCAGCTTCGCGCTCATCAGGAAAGCGGGCCAATAGACCGCGTGGAAGCGGATGATGTCCTTGCCGATGATATGCACGTCGGCAGGCCAGTATTTCGCCCGCGGGCCGTTCTTGTCTTCGATATAACCCGTGGCGGTGATGTAGTTGGTCAGCGCATCGACCCAGACATACATGACGTGCTTCGGATCGTTTGGAACCTTGATGCCCCAGTCGAAGGTGGTGCGGGAAATCGACAGGTCCTTGAGACCGGACTTCACGAACGAGATGATTTCGTTGCGACGCTCGGCCGGACCAATGAAGTCCGGATTCTCCTCGTAGAGCTTCAGCAGCTTGTCCTGATATTCGGAGAGCTTGAAGAAGTAGCTTTCCTCTTCCACCCACTCGACCGGCGTGCCCTGCGGCCCGTAGCGAACGCCGTCAGTGCGCACTTCCGTCTCGTCCTCGGCGTAATAGGCCTCGTCGCGCACGGAATACCAGCCGGCATAGCTGTCCTTGTAGATGTCACCGTTCTCGGCCATCAAGTTCCAGATATTGCGCGAAGTCTCGTGGTGACGCTCTTCCGTGGTGCGGATGAAATCGTCGTTCGAGGCGTTGAACAGCTTACCCATCTCGCGGAACTGGTCGGAGTTGCGCTGCGCCAGCTCTTCCGGCGAAATGCCTTCCGCCCGCGCCGTCTGCTGCATCTTCTGGCCGTGTTCGTCGGTGCCGGTCAGGAAGAAGACATCCATTCCATCCAGGCGCTGAAAGCGTGCCATGGCGTCCGTCGCAATCAGCTCATAGGCATGGCCGATATGCGGCTTGCCGTTAGGATAGGAGATCGCGGTGGTGATGTAGAAAGGTGTCTTGTCTGTCATGACTGTCTATCGACTTTACAGGCTGTTTTTTTGGATAGACCGCTCTTAAACGATTGTTCGCAACAGCGAAAGCAAAAGCGTACGTTCTGTCCGATCTCTTGGGCCTCACACGCCGCGAATATCTTCCAGAATCGAAAGCACCATCTGCTTCTTGTCGAGATTATAGGCCTGCGCCACGGTGATTCGTTCCGAAAGCGTCGAAGAAAGGCGTGCGTGTTTTTCCGCCATCGCGATATCGCCCGCCATTGCCGCCGCCCGTGCTCGGGCCATCAGCTCTTCCGTCACATGTTCCATGAAGAAGCCGAGAACGATGTCGCCATCCTTCTGCGCCAGAACCTCCGCGAGCTTGTGCATCTGCTTGCGCGCACCCGGCCCGTCAGCCGCCATGACCGAGGCGAGCGCCTCGACGATGTCGGAGCCGCCATAATTCATCATCAGCTTAAGCGCCTGCGCGACGCTGCCCTTGGAGTCGGCAAGCAGGGCATCGCGTTTTTCACCGCTGGCACTGATGCCGAGATGTTCGAGGGACTGCACCATATCCGCATCCGAAAGCGGCAGCAGCCGGAGCGGCATGCAGCGCGAGCGAATGGTCGGCAACAACTTTCCCGGCGCATGCGACAGGACGAGGAACATCGCCCGCTTGGGCGGCTCTTCCAGTATCTTCAGGATGGCGTTTGCGGCATTGCGATTGAGATCGTCAGCCGGATCAATGATGACGATGCGCCAGTTGCCGGTGCCAGAAGTCTGCGAGAAGAAATGCCCTGCCCGCCGCACCTCATCCACCGTGATGGCGGATTTGACGCGGCCGGTCTTTTCATCCACCGGACGGGTCAGATGCAAGAGATTATGCGACGCACCAGAGGTGATCTGCCGGCTGACCAGTGATTCCGGATCGGGATCGGCCAGGAAATCCGGTGCTGAAGCAGGATCGGGATGGGCGAGCACATGGTTGGCGAAACGGAAGGCGAGCGTCGCCTTGCCGATGCCCTCCGGCCCCTCGATCAGAATGGCGTGGTGGCCCTTGCCGGAGCGATAGGACTGCGCCAGAAACGCCTCCGCTTCGCCGTGACCGAAAAGCTTCGTGTTCTGCTGCGGCGCGATTGCGCCGTCGAGAACGCCCTGAACCTCACTCATGCCTAGCACTCGCCGCAGTCTCAAGCCGCTCAAGCATTGGCTCCACGAACGACATGACGTCTTCGGCGACCTTTTCTTCCGGCTGGTCGGCATTGACGATCCGGCAGCGACGCGGCTCGGCAAGCGCGATATCCAGATAGGCTTCGCGCCGCTTTTCGTGGGTCTCGATTTCCTCTTTTTCGAACCGATCCGGTGTTGCCCCCTCATCCGCACGCTTTCTGGCGCGGGCAAGACCTTTTTCGGCGGCGATGTCGAAGATCAACGTCAGTTCCGGCACGACGCCATCGATCGCGACCCGTTGCAGCGTCTCGATGAAGTCCGGTTCCAGATTGCCGGTCGTGCCCTGATAGACACGAGAGGAATCGAGAAACCGGTCGCAAAGCACGATCGCGCCCTTCTCCAGAGCCGGGCGAATGACCTCCTCGACATGATCATTGCGCGCCGCCGCAAACAGGATCGCCTCCATGCGCACGCCGAAGGATTCTGCAGCACCAGAAAGCAGAACGTGGCGCACGGCCTCCGCCCCCGGCGAGCCACCCGGTTCGCGCGTTACAACCACATCGAAACCACGGCTGCGAAGCACCTCGGCAAGCGTGCGAATCTGCGTCGACTTGCCGGCACCCTCGCCGCCTTCGAAGCTGATGAACAATCCGGTCTTTTCGGCCAATGTCACTTCCTGCGCGGGATTTCTCAAAATTCGGAAATGCCTGTTTACAGCATGGAACCGAAAAGTGTGAAGCGCTTTTCAGAAAATCCGGTGCCTGAACAAAAGCATAGGAAAAGCCGTGGTTTGTCGGGACAGCCCGTCAGAGCCAGAACAGCAGCAATTCCTTGAGTGCACCCGCGGCATTCTGGGTAAGCGTGCCCTTGCCGACTGCTGCCCTGGTATAAAGCGGCACCTCCCGCAACAGCCGTTCGCCCGAAAAAATCTTGAGCGTTCCAACATTCGCACCGTTATCGAGCGGCGCATTCAGTGGCCAGCGATAGACGATCCGCCCAGAAATTCGTTCCGGATTGTTGACCGGCACCAGCACGCTGATGTCTTCCCTCGGCGAAAGATCGATATGCGATACATCTCCGCCATAAACGCCGACGGAACCGACGGCTTCATCCTTGGCGAAAAGGTGACGTTTCTCGAACGCCGTCAGCCCCCAGTCCACCACCCGGCGGGCCTCTTCCTGCCGCGTCTTGTCATCAACGATGCCGCCAAGCGCCAGATAGACCCGGCGGCCTTCGCGCTCGGCCGAAACGACGGCTGCGAAACCGCTGCCTTCCGCAAAACCAAGCCCCAGACCGTCTATGCCGCTACCCAGCAGCGTATTCTTGTTGCGTTGGAAAATCCGGTTCCATTCGAAATCCGGCTTGGTGAAAAGCCCGTAGCGATCGGGATAGGTATCGCGCAGATGCTGGGCAAGAAGCACCATATCCTTCGCGGTCGTCTGGTTGCCCGGATCGGGAAGACCCGTCGAATTGGCGAAGATGCTGCGATTCATGCCGAGTTCGCCGGCCCGCGTCGTCATACGCTTGGCAAAGGCGACGTCGGAACCCGCCATGCCTTCGGCGATGATGATGCAGCCATCATTGGCATTCTGCACGATTATTCCGGTCAGGAGATCATTGATGCTGACGGAGGATTTCAGTGCTGCGAACATGGTAGAGGTTCGTGATGGCGCGCCACCCAGGCGCCAGGCATATTCCGAGACGGGATAAGAGGTCTCGGGCGTCACCTGCCCTTTGACCAGCGCATCCAGTATCACTTCCACCGTCATCAGCTTGGCGAGCGAGGCTGGCGGAAAGGACTGGTTTTCATTTTGGGAAAGAAGCACCGTGCCGGTCTCGGCATCGATCATATAGGCCTGCTCGGCCTTGGCGATGAATGGTGCTGTTTGTGAATACGCCGGACCGTTGCCGAAAACCGCTAGGGCTGCCGCCACAGCAACCGAACAAAAAGAGCGATGAATGGTCTTGCGCATGAAACCGCCCAACTTTGCCCTGCCGCAACCAGCCACTCGCACCGAGAGCGCGACGCGACCGTAATCCTTCAACCCGTCAGCGCACAGCCTGCTGACGCTTGACATGGGCCAGTATGGACTGCTCGTTCAGCGCTCCACGATCGACGAGAACGCTGTCGAAGGCGCGCGAGGTCTTAGATACCGTAGCAGATTCTTCGGAATAGGCCGCGGCATATTTGGAGGTCGGCGTCGGCACGCGCAGATAGTTGCCGCCGGGCGCTGCCGGTTCACGCATGAAATTGCCTTCCGGACGCTCGGCCAGGAACGGGCCGATTTCCGGCAGAACCGCAAATTGCTCGAACGAAGGCGCAGGACCATTGACCAGCGGCATTGCCTGAAGCGCCGCATTCCTCTTGGAACCTACGAGAGCCGTCTGGGTGGAGGCGCCATAGTTCCCGCCGGAAGCTGGAGCCGGAACGAATTTCGGCGAAGCCGAAGCCACCATCACACCGGTGGCGATCTGTCCTTCCGGCGCAACGCCCGGAGAGCGCGACCCCTTGGGAATATAGGACGCCATCAGATAGGGCATATCGTGACCGTCAAGCGGTGCACGGCCGGCATATTGCACCCGCACATTCGCCGTTCCGGTTGCCTTCATGTCGAGAAGATCGGCCGTCTTGCTGGAAACGTCGATCAGGCGGCCTTCATGGAAGGGACCGCGATCGTTGACGCGCACCAGAACCGAAGCGCCGTTTTCCACGTTGGTGATGCGCGCATAGCTCGGCAGGGGAAATGTCGGATGCGCAGCGGACAGATGTTCCTTGTCGTAGACTTCGCCATTCGCCGTCAGGCGGCCATGGAAGGCGGAACCATACCAGGAAGCGAGACCGGTCTTGTTGTAACCCGGCTCTTCTTTCGGAAAATAACGGCGACCCTTGACGGTATAGGCATTGCCGAGAAGCTCGCGTCCGCCGCCTTTGGGGATGTTCTGGCCATCGGCAACACGCGGGCTGGCTTTCACGCCATATTCCGATTCGGAGAAATATTCCTTGCTGCGCTTCTGCTTCGGCTTGGTCTCAGAGGTGGTGGAACACGAGGCTGTCGCGGCGCAAAGCACGGAAATTGCAAGCCACTTCACGCCTGATCTGGCGTTGATGCCGAGTTTCTTGACCGTAGATTTCAAATCGTCTGCCCCACGCTGCTTGCAGGCTCGAAGAACCGCACCCTCATTTGCCTCGATGCTTGCCCCTGCCATCGAAGCACCTAACAGTCGCTTAATCTTGTGCATAACGTGGCGAAAATGCGAACGACTTCTACAAATTCGATAAAATTGTAACGAACGTGGTTAATGATTTATGTCTTTTCCGAGATGTGGAGGGCTCAATTTGCCCCTGTTCGACCCCCTCTCCTGGCTTTCGTCCTCAAGGAACAAATGAAGCGCAGCCGCGTTCTCTTCCCGCAAACACACGAGCTTCCGCCGGCTTTCGGCTGAGGGAGGGAACATGATCAAGTCAATAAAAACCGCCGGTCTGGCACTTGGCATCGCGTTGGTGTCCATTGCCGCACCGATCCCGGCAGGCGCGCAGGACATGGAGTTGAGGATAGGCCGAGACGGCATTCGCCCGGTCATCCGCGACCGAGACATCGACCGTGATCGAGAGATGGACCGCCGAGGCCCACCCCGCATGCGCGGCTGCAGCGAACGCGATGCCCGAGCCGCCGCCCGCGAAGCTGGCCTGCGCGACCCCGAAGTCGTGCGCATCACCCCCGGCCGCGTCGTCGTCCAGGGCTTCACCCGCCGTGGACCGGAGCGCATCACATTCGCGAACGAACGCGGTTGTCCCGAACTCTGATTGAAGCAACACTTTGGAGCCCGCCGAAAGGCGGGTTTCTCAGTTGAGGCGACATTGGAATTTCCTCAAGCAGAAACAGCGACGCGACGAAGACAGTCACCTGCTCCGGCGTTTTCAAATTCTTTTTTGAATTGATTGGCAGATGGGGTGGGATTCGAACCCACGGTACGCTCTCACGCACGCCGGTTTTCAAGACCGGTTCCTTAAACCACTCGGACACCCATCCTTCGGTGGTGAGGCTTTATAGCGGTTTGAAAATGGCCGTCAATCCCGCCGTGGCAAGCGGGCGCAACCTCGCGTTCCCGGTTTGCAGGTCATTGTCCGGGTGGTGTTACCGGTGGCAACAAAGACCCCTCGCCCGAAGGAAGTGCCGGGATTGGCTGGGGCGAGTCGATGAAGGCCAAGCTCAGAACGATTGCAACAAGCACCAGCAAAAGCGCTACGAAGAAGATTCCGGATTTATCCATGCGTCTGCTCATGTCCGGTTATGTTAGGGTTGAATATGTGCAATTCGAGGCAATAGAAAGAATAGAGCGGTATCCTGTCAAGTTGCCTGACAGATTTCGCCAGTTCATCTTCCTAAAACCGCCTCGCCTGAGCAAAATTTATGCGTCGGCGTACTGTTTGGGACGGAAGTGGCCTATCGCGTCAGCAATATTGTCATTTATATAGCCACATCGCTCCCGGGCATTGCCCAACTTTCCCCGAGCGATCAACCTTGCCCCGCCCGTTTGCGGGGCTTTTTTCTTTTATACCGCCGAAAAAATACGACCGCCGGATAAAGGCTGATGCGTGAAAACCCGCGCCCGTTTACCGGCTTGATCGTTCAGACCCCGATACTCGGCCCGCCATCGCCATGCCGACCGCCGCCCCGAAGAATATCTTCGAAAAGGTTCAGCAATGCCGGCGGCAAGGTGTCGGACAGCTCAGCGATGATTTCGTTGGCGCGATTATAGGAATAGATGGCGCTGAGTGTGAGTACCAGCAGCACGATCCACGGCCAGATCGATTTGCGCCTCGGCGGCGCTCCGTTCGGTTGTTGCGGCACAGTCAACCCGGCACCTTCCGTTCAGGCCTTCACGCGCGGTTCGCCTCCCGGCGCATAGGCGGTTTTTTGCAGGAAGCGGAATATGTTGCCGCACTGGCCGCAGCGAATCATGAATTGCGCCGGATCGACCGAGGCGCGCTCGGTGCGAAAACCGCGCGGCATTTCATCGACGCGAAAATCGAGGTCGTGACGGCCCTTTTCATCCGATTCCGACACCTCCGCAAAACCCTGATGGCCACATTTGGAACATTCGAGTTTCCGGGAATATCTGTCGCGCGCTGCCATATGCCGTCCTTTGCTTGCACCTTATCAGGTAGCAGCGGCAAAACATCATTTCAATGGCGATCGCCGCAGGTTAAAGCTTTGCCTGTCTATTTCCAGTGTGGAAAACGCGTCCGGCGGCAAGAACGAATTTGGAAGCTCATGCAGAACGAAAGACCCCTGCTTTCATCGTCTCTGATACGGCGCGCCGCCATCTTCGCCGTCATTATTCTCGGTTTTGTCGCGGCCCTCAATGTCGGCGTCAAATGGTACGGCGAGCGGATCCTTCAGGCGGGCCATACGACGGCGACCGACGCGGTGGAGATCACAATCGGCAATGACCGGCTGAAGCTTGCGAAAAACACCTTGCGAGTCCCCTCAGAGCGTCATGACGGCGAACGCGAGCGTGCCGATCTTTATCTGACCTGGCCGGATCTCAGAGGATATGAGGATGCCAATCGTGCGGTTTTCGACGATCCGGCACAGGCGGCAGGGCTGATCTTCATCCAGCTTTCGCAAAGCACCATGTCCGAGGACATGTCCGGCCGTTTCGCGCCGATCTATGCCCGGCTGACGGAAGGAGAGCCGGTGCCGCTGAAACACGGCCTCGTGCTGCACCGTCTGCGCGCCGATTCGGGCTATGGCAAGGAAGTCATACTGACCGGAAAGCGCGAGGGCGAAAGCGACTATGTGGTGCGATGCCTTCTGCCGCAGACGCCGCAGGAGGCAACAGGCAGCGACTGCCAGAGGGACATCCACGCCGGTCAGGACCTCAGCCTGTTCTACCGCTTTTCCGCCAGCCTGCTGCCGCAATGGCAAAAGCTTGATGCGGATGTGAAACGCTACATCGAGCAGCGCCTCGTAAAAGACTGAAATCCGTGAAAAGGCGCGTGCCAGATTGCGCCTGAAAAGTCGCATTTTATGGAGCGTGGATACCTTTCATAAACCACTTGGTAACGCCATCCCGATAAAGTTTCTCCCCGGAGCACTCGGGCGGGGCGCGTCCGAGCGGAATAGAAATATGCGATTGAAGAGTTCAGCAGTGTTGAAAAGTCTATTTGGGGCACATTCGCGTAAAGCGGGTGCGACGTCTTTGGTAAGGTTTGTTGCGTTGACCCTTGCTGCAGCGTTCATAACCGCAACATCGGTTGGGACCGCGCAGGCGGACCCGAAATATGCGGGCATCGTCATCGACGCCAAGACCGGCAAGGTTCTCTACGGCGAGGATCCGGACGGCCTGCGTTATCCCGCATCGCTGACGAAGATGATGACGCTTTATCTGACGTTCGAAGCGCTGAATTCTGGGCGCATCTCGCTCGATTCCAAGGTGCCGGTCTCGGCCAATGCCGCCAAGGAGCCGCCTTCCAAGCTCGGCGTGCGCGCCGGTGGCAGCGTCACTGTCGAACAGGCCATTCTTGCACTCGTCACCCGGTCTGCTAACGATATGGCCACCGCGCTCGGTGAATATGTCGGTGGTTCCGAAGACCGCTTTGCCCGGATGATGACCGCCAAGGCCCGCGCGCTTGGCATGACCCGCACGACCTACCGCAACGCCAACGGCCTGCCCAACACGGCGCAGATGACGACGGCGCGCGACCAGGCCCGCCTCGGCATCGCCCTTCGCCAGCATTTCCCGCAATATTACGGCTATTTCTCCACCCGTACTTTCAACTTCGGCAAGCAGGTCATCGGCAACCACAATCGTCTCGTGGGAACCGTGCGCGGCGTCGACGGCATCAAGACCGGTTATACCCGCGCCGCCGGCAGCAATCTCGCAACATCGGCGCAGATCGATGGCCGCTCTATCGTTGCCGTCGTTCTCGGCGGTCGCTCCAGCGCCGCCCGCGACGCCACCATGCGCAAGCTTGTAGCGACCTACCTGCCGCAGGCCTCGCGTGGCGGCAGCAGCAACCTGATCGCGCAGACGCGGTCGATGCCGGTTGAAGAGCCCGTCGCGGTAGCCGTGGCTGCAACTGTTCCCTCCGTAGCAGTCGCTGCAACCGATTCCGGCCTGCCGCATGCTGGGCCTGTACCGCAGACCCGTTACGAGGACGCGCCGGTTACCGCCTTTGCAGGTTCCTCTTCCAATCCGGCCGTAAAGGCCATGGAAGCCGCCACATGGCAGAAGGGCAAGGATCCCATTCCTCAGGTGCCCGTCGCGCCGGACCGTAAGTTGATTACCAACTCGACCAAGTTGGACAACATCACCACCGCATCCACGCCGGCATCTGCCCCCTCCACCGCTTCTGTTTCGGCAAAGGCCGAGGCTCCGCAGGGCGGTTGGGTGATCCAGATCGGCGCATCGCCGGACGAAAATTCCGCGCGCGGCCTGTTGCAGAACGCACAGGAAAAAGGTGGCGCTGCCCTTCGTTCCGCAAAACCCTTCACGGTCGCCTTCAATAGAGATGGCTCCCAGGTCTACCGCGCCCGTTTCGGCGGATTCGACGGCCAGAACGCCGCGGTAAATGCATGCAATGCATTGAAAAAGAAAGGCGTCAGCTGCTGGGCGTCACTCCAGTAATCGACGTTCGCGCAGGCGGTGGCTCACGGTTGAAACATCGCCTGTCTCCTCGAATTGTGTAATGTGTAGCGAGGCTTTCCAAGATGGCAGTTAACGAGAATTATTCGGACATTGCGTCTGGCAACGGGCAAAGCAGTCTGTCGGTTCTGCATCCCATTCACGAGGCGGCAATGCGTATTGCCGATCTCGGTCTCAACCGTTCCAAGGCAAAGACGCGCGATCTCGTCAGCCTGCTTCTGTCGCATGGCGCCCGCGCCTGGCGCGCCAATCAGCCGGAAGCCAACATCCACCTTCACGTCGGCCGCCGCTCCGGGCGCGCGCCGGTCCATATCCGAATCCGCTGAAGACATATCCGAACGAGACAAAGAAAAACCCCGCGGAGCCTGTGCGCCGCGGGGTTTTCTGTTGATTGGCGATGGGGAAACGAGGCGGCTTACGCCTCGCTCTCCGGTGTTTCAGGTGTTTCCGGCAGATTGTCAGCCACATCTTCACCGTTGCCGTTTTCCGCCTCATCGTCGCCTTCCGGCTCGTTAATGCGTTCCACGGAGACAACCTTTTCATCCTTGGCGGTGGAGAAGATCGTAACACCCTTGGTCGCGCGGCTGGCAATGCGGATGCCGTTGACAGGCACGCGGATGAGCTGGCCACCATCGGAAACCAGCATGATCTGGTCGCCTTCGTCCACGGGGAAGGCAGCAACGAGTTCGCCGATTTCCGTCGTCTTCGAGGTGTCGGTGGCGCGGATGCCCTTGCCGCCACGGCCCGAGGTACGGAAGTCGTAGGAGGACGAGCGCTTGCCGAAGCCCTTCACGGAAACCGTCAGCACGAATTCTTCGCGCGCCTTCAGTTCCTGATAACGCTCTTCGCTCAGTTCGCCCTCTTCCGTCACTTCTTCGCCAACCAGTGCGATATCTTCCTCATCGACGCCTGCGGCACGCCGCTCGGCAGCCGAACGCTTGAGGTAAGCGGCACGCTCCCATGGTTCGGCATCCACATGACCCACGATGGTCATGGAGATGATGCGGTCGCCATCGGCCATATTAATGCCGCGCACGCCGACGGAGTTACGACCGGCAAAGACGCGCACATCGTCCACGGGGAAGCGGATGCACTGGCCGAGTGCGGTCGTCAGCAAGACGTCGTCATGTTCAGTACAGGTCTCGACGGAGAGGATTTCATCGCCCTCCTCGTCAAGCTTCATGGCGATCTTGCCGTTGCGGTTGACCTGCACGAAATCGCCGAGCTTGTTACGGCGAACCGTACCGCGCGTCGTCGAGAACATCACATCCAGCGTTTCCCAGGTCGTTTCGTCCTCGGGCAACGGCATGATGGTGGTGATGCGCTCGCCGGGTTCCAGCGGCAGCATGTTGATAAGGGCCTTGCCCTTCGACTGCGGTGTGCCGATCGGCAGGCGCCAGACCTTTTCCTTGTACACGATGCCGCGCGAGGAGAAGAACAGCACCGGCGTATGGGTATTGGCAACGAAGAGACGGTTGACGAAATCCTCGTCGCGCGTCGCCATGCCGGAACGACCCTTGCCGCCGCGACGCTGCGCCCGGTAGGTGGTCAGCGGCACGCGCTTGATGTAGCCGAGATGCGAAACGGTGACGACCATATCCTCACGGGCGATGAGGTCTTCATCGTCCATGTCGGGGCCACCCTCGACGATCTCGGACCGGCGTGGTGTGCCGAACTCGTCGCGAACGGCAGTAAGCTCGTCCTTGACGATCTGCATGATGCGCAGGCGCGAAGACAGGATGTCGAGATATTCGCTGATTTCCGCGCCGATCTTGTTCAGCTCGTCGCCGATTTCATCGCGGCCAAGCGCCGTCAGGCGGGCAAGGCGCAACTCAAGAATGGCGCGCGCCTGCTCTTCGGAGAGATTGTAGGTGCCGTCTTCATTGATGCGGTGGCGCGGATCATCGATGAGAAGGATCAGGCTTTCCACATCCTTCGCCGGCCAGCGCCGCGTCATCAGTTCCTCGCGGGCCGTAGCCGGATCGGGAGCGTGACGGATAACGCGGATGACTTCATCGATATTGGCGACGGAAATCGCCAGACCAACCAACACATGCGCGCGGTCGCGCGCCTTGCGCAGCAGGTATTTGGTGCGGCGGCTGACGACTTCCTCACGGAACGAGACGAAGGCGCGCAGCATGTCCAGCAGCGTCATCTGTTCCGGCTTGCCGCCGTTCAGCGCCACCATGTTGCAGCCGAACGAGGTCTGCAGCGGCGTGTAGCGATAAATCTGGTTCAGGATGACTTCGGCATTGGCGTCGCGCTTCAGCTCGACGACGACGCGATAACCTTGACGGTCGGATTCGTCGCGCAGGTCGGAAATGCCCTCGATGCGCTTTTCCTTCACCAGCTCGGCCATCTTCTCGATCATCGTCGCCTTGTTCACCTGATAGGGAACCTCGGTGATGATGATCTGCTCGCGGTCGCCGCGCATCGGCTCGATGGTCGCACGGCCGCGCATGATGACCGATCCGCGACCCGTCTCATAGGCAGAGCGGATGCCGGAACGACCCATGATCAGCGCGCCGGTCGGAAAATCCGGACCGGGAATGATCTGCATCAGTTCGAGCAGCTCGATCGCCGGATTGTCGATGAGGGCAATACAGCCGTCGATGACTTCCGAAAGATTGTGCGGCGGAATATTCGTTGCCATGCCGACGGCGATGCCGCCTGCCCCGTTGACCAGAAGGTTCGGGAACTTCGCGGGAATGACCGTCGGCTCGTGCAGGGTGCCGTCGTAGTTGTCGCGGAAATCGACAGTTTCCTTGTCGAGATCGTCGAGAAGCGAATGGGCTGCCTTTTCGAGACGGCATTCGGTGTAACGTTCAGCCGCCGGCGGATCGCCGTCGATGGAGCCGAAGTTGCCCTGCCCGTCGATCAACGGCAGGCGAAGCGACCAGTCCTGCGCCATGCGCGCCAAAGCATCGTAAATCGCCGCATTGCCGTGCGGATGGAATTTACCCATCACGTCACCGGTGACGCGGGCGCATTTGACGTATTTCTTGTTCCAGTCGATGCCAAGTTCGGACATGCCGTAAAGAATACGGCGATGAACCGGCTTCAGACCGTCACGGACATCGGGAAGTGCGCGGGAGACGATAACGCTCATGGCGTAATCGAGGTAGGACCGCTGCATTTCCTCAATGATGGAAATCGGTTCAATGCCTGGCGGAAGTTTTCCGCCGCCGGGGGGGCTCTGGTCAGTCAAAACGGATCACATTCTCTGTTAAGAATCGGATGGATTTTTATAGCGGAAACAGCCACGTTAAGCCAATTTCCCGGCGAGTTTTGAACAGTCTTTTGCGTCATTTGCAAGACATACACCGCTTTTCGCCATTTAGGTCGGCAAAAGCGCCACCGCTCCCTTTTAAAGCGTGTACGACTTGCGTAGGCTCCGGCCTAAAAAGAGAATAGGTGGGGAAATAATGGCCAGCAGCGAAACGCTCATCAACGCGCTTACCACACTTCTGGTCACGCTCGACCCGCCCGGACTTGCGCCCGTATTCCTCGCACTCACGGTTGGAATGACGCGTAACCAGCGCGCCCAGGTCGCGCTGCGCGGCTCTATCATCGCGTTTGGCATTCTCGCCGTCTTCGCCCTGTTCGGTCTTGCAATCCTCAACCTTCTCGGTATTTCGCTCGGCGCCTTCCGCATCGCCGGCGGTCTGTTGCTGTTCTGGATTTCCTTCGAGATGATTTTCGAAAAACGCCAGGAGCGTAAGGAAAAGACCTCAGAGATCGCCATCACCAAGGACCATCTGCACAATCTGGCGGTCTTTCCGCTCGCCCTGCCGCTGATCGCCGGACCGGGCGCCATTTCCGCCACCGTGCTTCTGGCGGGGACGATGAAGACCACGCTCGAAATGGTCGTGCTTATTCTCATCCTCGCCTTCGCCATGGCCCTCGTCTACGCCGCTTTGATCGTTTCGGAACGCATGGACCGCTTTCTCGGCAATACCGGCCGCGCGATCCTGACGAGGCTGCTCGGCGTTCTGCTCGCCGCCCTTTCCGTGCAATTCGTGGTGGACGGCATAAAATCGGCCTTCGCATTCTGACGGTCACATCCGCGCAACAAAATGCCGCGACCAGCCGATATAGCGAAAAATCCGCCCTTTAAATCCGGCCCCCGCCTCGGTTAAAAGATGCGCATCTTTTCCGTACCAGAAAGCTTGCTCCATGCGATCCACGCTGCGCCGCCTCATCCCGGATGCCGCCCCCGTCAGTCACAGGGAAAGGCTGCGCACGGCTACCGGCGCCTTCGTCGGTATTTTGCTGACCGGACTGTTGGGCAGCCTTGCTTTCCGCTTCGACCCTACCCTGCCCGCCATGATCGCGCCGATGGGCGCCTCGGCGGTGCTTTTATTCGCCGTGCCGTCCAGCCCGCTGGCGCAGCCCTGGTCGATCCTTTGTGGCAACCTCGTTTCGGCTTTCGTGGGCGTGACGGTGGCGCTTCTTGTTCCGGATATCTTCCTTGCCAGCGCGCTCGCGATCAGCCTTGCCATTGCCGCCATGATGGCGCTGCGCTGCCTGCACCCGCCAAGCGGCGCGGTGGCGCTGACGGCCGTTCTCGGTGGCCCCGCCGTACATAGCCTCGGTTATGGTTTTCTGCTTTGGCCCGTCGCAGGCAATTCGCTGATCCTGCTTGCCGTGGCGCTCGCCTACAACAACGCCACCGGCCGTACCTATCCGCATGGTCTGCGGTTGGGGAAAGCGAGCCACGGCACGGCAGACCCGACGCCAATCCAGAAAATCGGCTTTTCTTCCGCCGATCTGGACGAGGTGCTGAAGGAATATGACGAGGTTCTGGATATTGATCGCGACCAGTTGGAGACCATTTTGCGCAGGACCGAACTGCGCTCCTGGCGCCGCCGCGCCCTTCATCTCGATTGCGCCAGCGTCATGTCACGCGATGTGGTCGGCGTCGCACCTGATGATAGCCTGCGCCACGCCCATGCACTGATGCATAACCATCATTTCAAGGCGCTACCCGTCACCAATGACAGGGCCGAAATCGTCGGCATCGTCACCCAGACGGATTTTCTGGAAAAGGCGAGCTGGAGAAACGGCCGCCCCTCCATCGGTTTCCTGCAGCGGCTGCGCCTCATTTTCTCCGGCGCAAGCGCACCTAACGATACCGTCAAGGATATCATGACATCGCCGGTCAGAACCGTACGGCCGGAAACGGCGATAGAGGAAGCGATCATCCGCTTTGCGGAGGAAGGGCTGCATTACCTGCCGGTGATCGACGCCAACGGCAAGATGGTGGGTATTCTGTCGCAATCCGACGTCATGGTCGCGATGCTGGCGGACAAGGCCGCGGCATAAGCTGCCGCAACCTTAAAATAAAACGCTCTCGGTGCGCTTGTTCAAACCCGCTGACTATCGTTTGGCCTTCAAAAGGCGCTACCACAGCGTGCCGCCGAAAAACCGTCCAAGCACGACGAAATAGGCGATGATCAGTGCGAAGGCGAAAAGGGCAGGCATGCCATTCAACTGAAAGCCGTTTGGCGTTCGCCCGCCCGCAACCGATGCGACGATGAATCCGGCGGCGAAAAACGCCGTCCAGAAATCGAGGAAAAATGCCAGTATAATGCGCCAGGAGGCAGGCTGTTTGGGTACCGTTTCGTCACTCATGCCCGTCTCCTGTCGCTTCACGCATCATTTCTCATCCGATCAGAACGGGATATCGTCGTCCATGTCGTTGGAGAAGCCGCCGGAAGGCTGGCTGCCGCCACGGGAAGAGGAGCCGCCACGGGCCGCAGGCTGCTGGTCGTAACCGCCACCGTAGTTGCCGCCGCCGCTGCCATAATCGCCACCGCCGATGTCTCCACCGCTGCGACCACCGCCGCCGCCTTCGCCGCGACCGTCAAGCATGGTCAGCGTCGAGTTGAAGCCCTGCAGCACAACTTCGGTGGAGTAACGGTCGTTACCGGTCTGGTCCTGCCACTTGCGCGTCTGCAACTGGCCTTCGATATAGAGCTTGGCGCCCTTTTTCACATATTGTTCGACAACCTTGCACAGGCCTTCGTTGAAAACCACGACGGTGTGCCATTCGGTCTTTTCCTTGCGCTCGCCGCTGTTGCGGTCACGCCAGGTCTCCGAAGTAGCGATGCGCAGGTTGGCGATCGGACGGCCGTCCTGCGTCCGGCGAATTTCGGGATCGGCGCCAACGTTCCCAATCAGAATTACCTTGTTTACGCTACCAGCCATCTCGTCATCCTGTCCGCCGGCGATCATGACCGGCAATTGCATTTCAAAAAATTCCGCACACAATAACCATCGCCGCCCGTAAAGGGCACCGCAACCGGGAACAATCCACAGCGAATAATCCCGACATTCAAACAGCGTATATTCGCACTTGCAATTTGTTCCTTTTTTGTTCTATTGAATCGTGAAATTCGAGTCAAGTGAGCCGAAAAGCCATCGACCGATAGGGAATAAACCTCGACACGTCCGGTTGCGTCACTACATAAGGACGCGCCGCCATCAGGCCTGTTATTTTTGTCCGAGCTTTATCATGAGTGAATTGAAGACGATTTCCATCCGTGGTGCCCGTGAGCATAACCTCAAGGGCATTGATCTGGATCTGCCGCGCAACAAGCTGATCGTCATGACCGGGCTCTCCGGCTCGGGCAAGTCTTCGCTTGCCTTCGACACGATCTATGCCGAGGGCCAGCGCCGTTATGTCGAGAGCCTCTCGGCCTATGCGCGCCAGTTCCTCGAAATGATGCAGAAGCCGGATGTCGACCGTATCGAGGGTCTGTCCCCGGCGATTTCCATCGAGCAGAAAACCACCTCGAAGAATCCGCGTTCCACGGTCGGCACGGTCACGGAAATCTACGACTATATGCGCCTGCTGTTTGCGCGTGTGGGTGTACCCTATTCGCCGGCCACGGGCCTGCCGATCGAAAGCCAGACGGTCAGCCAGATGGTTGATCGTATCCTTGGCTTCGAGGAAGGCACGCGCCTTTATATTCTCGCGCCGATCGTGCGCGGCCGCAAAGGCGAATATAAAAAGGAACTCGCCGAGCTGATGAAGAAGGGCTTCCAGCGCGTCAAGGTGGACGGCCAGTTCTACGAGATCGCCGACGTTCCCGCCCTCGACAAGAAATACAAACACGATATCGACGTGGTGGTGGACCGCGCCGTCGTCCGCCCGGATATGGCAGCACGCCTTGCCGACAGTATCGAGACCTGCCTCAAGCTGGCCGACGGGCTGGCAGTAGCGGAATTTGCCGACAAGCCCCTCCCGCCGGAGGAGACCGCCGCCGGCGGCTCCGCCAACAAGTCGCTCAATGAAACCCATGAGCGCGTGCTGTTTTCGGAAAAATTCGCCTGCCCGGTCTCCGGTTTCACCATTCCGGAAATCGAGCCGCGGCTTTTCTCCTTCAACAATCCCTTCGGCGCCTGCCCCAGCTGTGATGGCCTCGGCTCGCAGCAGAAGGTCGATGAAAACCTCATCGTTCCGGAACCGGCGCGCACCCTGCGCGACGGCGCCATCGCCCCCTGGGCCAAGTCGTCCTCGCCCTATTACAACCAGACGCTGGAAGCACTGGGCAAGGCCTTCGATTTCAAACTGTCGAGCAAGTGGACGGACCTTTCGAAAGAGGCGCAGCACGCCATTCTTCAGGGCACCGACGACAAGATCGAGTTCAACTATCAGGACGGTGCACGCTCCTACAAGACGGTCAAGAATTTCGAAGGCATCGTTCCCAATCTGGAACGTCGCTGGAAAGAGACCGACAGCGCCTGGGCACGCGAAGAAATCGAGCGCTACATGTCGGCCGCCCCCTGCCCGGCCTGCGCCGGTTATCGCCTCAAGCCGGAAGCGCTCGCCGTCAAGATCAACAAATTGCAGATCGGCGAAGTCACCCAGATGTCGATCCGCATGGCGCGCGACTGGTTCGAAACGCTGCCGGAAAATCTGACCGCAAAGCAGAACGAGATTGCGGTTCGCATCCTCAAGGAAATCCGCGAACGCCTGCGCTTCCTCAATGATGTCGGGCTGGATTATCTCAGCCTGTCGCGCAATTCCGGTACGCTTTCCGGCGGCGAAAGCCAGCGCATCCGTCTCGCGTCGCAGATCGGCTCCGGCCTTACCGGCGTGCTTTACGTTCTGGACGAGCCGTCGATCGGCCTGCACCAGCGCGACAATGCACGCCTGCTCGATACGCTGAAGCACCTGCGCGATATCGGTAACACCGTGATCGTCGTCGAGCACGACGAGGATGCCATTCTGACGGCGGATTACGTCGTCGATATCGGCCCAGCCGCCGGCATCCATGGCGGTCAGGTGATCGCCGAAGGCACGCCGCAGGAGGTGATGGCCAATCCGAAATCGCTGACCGGAAAATATCTCTCCGGCGAACTCGGCGTTGCCGTGCCGGCCGAGCGCCGCAAGCCCAAGAAGGGTCGCGAGATCAAGGTTTTTGGTGCGCGTGGCAACAATCTGAAGAATGTTACTGCGGCCGTGCCGCTTGGTGTCTTCACCGCCGTTACCGGCGTTTCGGGCGGTGGCAAATCCACCTTCCTGATCGAGACGCTCTATAAGTCGGCGGCCCGACGGGTGATGGGTGCGCGCGAAATCCCGGCCGAACACGACCGAATCGACGGTTTCGAATTCATCGACAAGGTGATCGACATCGACCAGTCGCCCATCGGCCGCACACCGCGCTCCAACCCTGCCACCTATACCGGGGCATTCACGCCGATCCGCGACTGGTTCGCCGGCCTGCCGGAGGCGAAAGCGCGCGGTTACGCACCGGGCCGTTTCTCCTTCAACGTCAAGGGCGGCCGCTGCGAGGCCTGCCAGGGCGACGGCGTCATCAAGATCGAGATGCACTTCCTGCCGGATGTCTATGTCACCTGTGACGTCTGTCACGGCAAACGCTACAATCGCGAGACGCTGGATGTCGCCTTCAAGGGCAAGTCCATCGCTGACGTGCTAGATATGACGGTGGAAGAAGGCGTCGAATTCTTCGCCGCCGTTCCGGCGGTGCGCGACAAGTTGCAGGCACTGTTCGATGTCGGCCTTGGTTACATCAAGGTCGGTCAGCAGGCCAACACGCTCTCCGGCGGTGAGGCCCAGCGCGTCAAGCTCGCCAAGGAACTGTCGAAACGCTCCACCGGTCGCACACTCTACATCCTCGATGAGCCGACCACGGGCCTGCATTTCCACGACGTCAACAAGCTCCTGGAAATGCTGCAGGCTCTGGTGGATCAGGGCAATTCCGTCGTGGTGATCGAACACAATCTCGAGGTCATCAAGACGGCCGACTGGATCATCGATATCGGCCCTGAGGGCGGTACGGGTGGCGGCGAAGTGGTGGCAACCGGCACGCCGGAAGACATCGTCAAGGTCGAACGCTCCTATACGGGTCACTTCCTGAAGGAACTTCTGGAACGCCGGCCAGCCGGAAAACGCGAGGCTGCGGAGTAATCCGCAGCGAGGTCGATGGCAGAGTCCGCAAACCTCTCCTCCGTCATGCTCGGGCCTGTCCCGAGTATCTATAACCGATTGATTTGGCGATAGGTGATTGGATCCTCGGGACGAGCCCGAGGATGACGTCGCGTGTAGCGGATGGTTTTTAAGCAGACGAGCTGCGGAGTAATCCGCAGTCTTTCGAAGTAAGTAAGGCCGAGAGCCGGAGGAGGAATAGCATATGTCGACATCAGGCACGATCCGCACCGGTATTGGCGGCTGGACCTTTGAGCCATGGGAAGGCACGTTTTATCCGGAAAAGCTGCCAAAGAAACGCCAGCTCGAACATGCCAGCCGGCAGTTGACGGCAATCGAAGTGAACGGCACCTATTATAGCAGCCAGAAACCCGAAACCTTCGCCAAGTGGGCGGCGGACGTGCCGGAGGATTTCATCTTTTCCCTGAAGGCAAGCCGCTTCGTCACCAATCGCAAGGTTCTGGCCGAAGCGGGTGAATCGATGACGAAATTCCTGACGCAGGGCCTGACGGAACTCGGGTCCCATCTCGGCCCGATCCTCTGGCAATTCGCACCCACGAAAAAATTCGACGCGGATGATTTCGGTGCGTTTCTCGCGCTACTTCCCGACAAACAGGACGGCATCAGCCTGCGTCACGTCGTCGAGGTGAGAAATCCAACGTTCCAGGTACCGGAATTCATCGATCTTCTTGCAAAACACAAGGTCGCAGTCGTCTGCGCCGACCATCACGACTATCCGATGTTGCCTGATGTAACCGCCGATTTCGTCTATTGCCGCCTGCAAAAAGGCGAGGACGATATCGAGACCTGCTACCCTAAAGCCGGGATCGACCATTGGGCGAAACGGGTCAAGACCTATGCGGCAGGCGGTGTACCCGACGATCTGCCACTGATCGCGCCTGACAGACAAGTCGAAAAGACCCCGCGCGACGTCTTCGCCTTCTTCATCACCGGCGGCAAGGTCAATGCGCCGAACGGTGCGCAGGTGCTGCAAAAGGCGGTCTGAGCGGCTCTGACCGCTGCTCCCGATGGTCACGTCTTATTACCGTGATGTCGTAGCGGCTAGAATGCCGGCTAACATCTCAAGACCTCTATCGTCTTCAAAGGATTGGCCGGAAATGACTGTGATAGAAACGGAACGTCTGCGGCTGCACCACTGGCGGGACGATCATTTCGAAGCCTTCGCTGCAATACAGACCGACCCGGATGTGATGGCCGATCAGGGCGGGCCGGTGAGCCGCGATAAGAGCAGAGAGAAATTCGAGCGTTATCGCAAGGTGGAGCGTGAGCACGGCATTGCCCGCTGGGCGGTGGAAAGTCCTGATGGCGTCTTTCTCGGATATGCCGGCGTCATGCCGCGCCTGTTCGAAGACCATCCGCTCGGCAGACACCACGAGATCGGCTGGCGGTTTACGCGGCAGGCCTGGGGAAACGGCTACGCGACCGAAAGCGCGAGGGCTGCGCTGGCGCATGCAGCTGATGGCGCGTGTCTCGCCCGGATATTCGCTTATACAAGTCCCGACAATATCCGGTCCCAGGCCGTTATGTCGCGCCTTGGCCTGATACGCGAACCTTCGCTGGATTTTTCGGCTCCCGGTCATATCGACAGGGAATGGCACGGGCTGGTCTGGGTCGTTCCCTGAGAGGCTTTCCATCGCCCGCGGGAACGCTGCCCGACACAACTTTGTCAGCACGAAAAATCAAACCAAGGCCGTTGCCAGCCTCAGCCAACCATTTCTTTCGTCGGATTGAAATCGATAGCCGCGAACGCCGCCTCGATCACCTCGGTTCCAGCACCCGGCCGGGTGGCGTCGCTGGAAAGAATCTGCCGGAAACGACGCGCGCCGGGCATGCCCTGAAACAGGCCGACCATGTGACGGGTAACGTGGTTGAGACGCCCGCCTGCAGCGATGTAGTCGGCGGCATAGGCCATCATCGCGTCACGCAACCCCATCCAGTCAGGCTGCCGGGCCTCTTCGCCATAAATGCGATGGTCGACATCGGCGAGGATGGATGTGTTGTGATAGGCGGCGCGGCCAAGCATCACGCCATCCATATGCTGCAGATGGTCACACGCCTGATCGAGATCGGCAATGCCGCCATTGATGCCGATGAAGACGTCAGGGTTTTCCCGTTTCATGCGATAGACGAGCTCGTAGTCGAGCGGCGGCACTTCGCGGTTTTCTTTCGGCGAAAGCCCCTGCAGCCAGGCCTTGCGCGCATGGATCCAGACTGCGTCGGCACCCGCCGCGACAACCCGCGCCAGAAAATCCGGCAGCACGGCTTCCGGCTCCTGATCATCAACCCCGATACGGCATTTAACTGTGACCGGCACCTTAGCCACTGCCTTCATCGCCGCCACGCATTGCGCGACCACTTCTGGCTCGCGCATCAGGCAAGCACCAAAGGTGCCGGATTGCACCCGGTCCGAAGGGCAGCCGACATTGAGGTTGATCTCGTCATAACCGTAATCGCCGGCGATCCGCACCGCCTCCGAAAGCTTGACGGGGTCCGATCCGCCGAGTTGCAGCGCCACCGGATGTTCCTGATCGTGATAACCGAGAAGCCTGTCACGTTGACCATGAATAATGGCGTCGGCGACGATCATTTCGGTATACAGCAGCGCACGCTTCGACAATTGCCGATGCAGAAATCTACACCTCGTATCGGTCCAATCGATCATCGGGGCCACGGCGAAGATTTTTTCGCCGTTTGCAAGCGCTTGTCTGTACATGGATTAACCTCTTTGCGCCGGCTTCTACAGCAAAGGACCGCAAAAAGCCAGTTTTGCAATCGAAGCCATTTTGAACTGGAAATCGCCCCGGAATCGCGGGACAAGACTTGCACCTCCAGAACAATAGACGACAGGAAATCCCATGGCCGCCACCGTCATCCCCGCTCCGAAAGCCGTTCTTCTGCCCGTGGGGGGCACAAGCGATATGTTCCCCGTGCGGCGGGTCTATTGCGTCGGCCGCAATTATGCCGATCACGCCATCGAAATGGGCCATGATCCCTCACGCGAACCGCCCTTCTACTTCCAGAAGAACCCGGACAATCTGTTGCCAGCGGGTCAAGATTTCCCCTACCCGCCGCTGTCGTCGAATGTGCATTACGAAGTCGAATGTGTCGTGGTTCTTAAAAGCGGCGGCGCAGATATTCCGGCAAGCGAAGCGCTGAGCCACGTCTGGGGTTACGCCGTCGGCATCGACATGACGCGTCGCGACCTGCAGGACGGCCTGAAGAAGATGGGCCGTTCCTGGGAAGGCGCCAAGGCGTTTGAATATTCCGCGCCGGTCTCCGCCATCGTTCCGGCGGAAAAGATCGGCCACCCTGCCACGGGCGCGATCTGGCTCGATGTCAATGGCGAACGCAAGCAGACGGGCGATCTCGCCCAGATGATCTGGAAGGTGCCGGAGGTGATTGCCGAGCTTTCCAAATTGTTCACGCTTGCCGCCGGCGATGTCATCATGACCGGCACGCCGGCTGGCGTCGGCCCAATCGTGCGCGGTGACAAGATCGAATGTGGCGTCGAGGGTGTCGGCACCCTGTCCGTCACCGTCGCCTGATCGCCATCAGCGAATAATCCAGAGGGAGGAACCCGCCATGCCGCTTTATCGTCTTGCTGACCGGGTGCCGCAAACCCCAGCGCCGGATCGCTACTGGGTAGCACCGGATGCGAATGTCATCGGTTCGGTGACGCTCGGTGAGGATGTCGGCATCTGGTTCGGCGCGACGCTGCGCGGAGATAACGAACCGATCCGCGTCGGGCGCGGCACGAACATTCAGGAAGGTGCGATGGTGCATAGCGATCCCGGTTTTGCAGCTGTCATCGGCGAAATGTGCACCATCGGCCACCACGCCATCGTGCACGGCTGCAGCATCGGTGACAATTCGCTTGTTGGCATGGGCGCGACGATTCTGAACGGCGCGAAGATCGGCCGTAACTGCCTTGTCGGCGCCAATGCGCTGGTGACGGAAGGCAAGGAATTTCCGGACAACTCGCTGATCGTCGGATCGCCGGCAAGAGCCATCAGAACGCTGGACGACGAAGCTGTCGCCGGCCTTCGCCGCTCGGCGGAAAAATACATCGAGAACTGGAAGCGTTTTTCGAAAGATCTGGCGATCATCGAAAAATGACGGATGGCGGGCACCGATGCCCGCCCGCTACAAACGGCGCTACGCCGCGCAGGCGGCGCAAAGCCCGCGAATTTCGATGGTGGTCTTTTCCGCCTTGAACTTGCTGTCCTTCACCCAGCGCTCAAGGCGATGGTCGATCTCGTGATCGTGGAACTCGGTCACCTGCCCGCAGGATTCGCAAATGGCAAAGGCCACCGTTCCGTGATGGTGCGAGCAGCATTCAGCCTGCGTATGGGTGCAGGCAACAAAGGCGTTGAGGCTCTCAAGCCGGTGCACGAGACCGTATTCCACCAGCTTTTCCAGAGCCCGGTAAACCTGTAGCGGCGCGCGAAAACCATCGTCACGCAGCTTGTCGAGGATCACATAGGCGCTGAGCGGCGCATGCGCATTCGACAGGGCATTCATGACCAGCGACTGGTTTTTCGTAAGGTTCTGCGCATTCATGACTTGCCTCCTTCATCCGCGGCGCGGGAAAAACCCGGCGCCGGCAACAGGCTTATAACGAACAGGATCACGGCGGCAACCACGATGGACGGGCCGGACGGCGTGTCGTAGGTCAGCGATCCGAACAGGCCACCGACGACGGCAACCGCGCCGATCAGCGAGGCGACCACCGCCATCACCTCGGGCGTGGCGGAAAAACGTCTGGCGGTCGCCGCCGGTATGATGAGCAGCGATGTGATCAGCATGATGCCGACCACCTTCATCGCAATGGCGATCACCAGCGCCATCAACAGCGTGAAGATGAGCCTGGAGCGTTCCGGGTTCAGCCCCTCCGCCTCGGCCAGCTCGGTATTGATGGTGGAGGCCAAGAGCGAGCGCCACAGGAAGACCATGGAAACCAGCACCACAAGCCCGCCGCCCCAGATCAGCGCGATATCGCTGCGGGTAACCGCCAGAATATCGCCGAACAGGAACGATACGAGATCGATGCGCACCCAACTCATGAAGGCGACGATGACGAGACCGATCGCCAGCGCCGAATGGGAGAGTATGCCGAGCAGCGCATCGGAAGAAAGCGCCTGCCGTCGTTGCAGAAAAATCAGCAGGATCGAAACGGCCGACGCCACCAGAAAGACGCTGACAATGAGGTTGAGCTGCAAAAGCAGCGACAAAGCGACGCCAAGCAGCGCCGAATGGGCCATCGTATCACCGAAATAGGCCATGCGCCGCCAGACGACAAAACAACCGAGAGGCCCGGCGGTGAGCGCGACACCAATGCCAGCGACCATGGCGCGAACGAAGAAATCGTCAAACATGCCGCTCTCCCTGCTGTTGGTTTGAAGTGGCATGTCCGTCATTGCCGTGGTCATGCTCGTGACCATGATCATGTGCGTGATGGTGACCGTCATCGGGGTGGCAATGTTCGGTTACTGAACCGTCCGCATGCTGCACCCGGCCATCTGGCAAATGGGTGTGATCGTGATTGTGGCTGTAAACGGCAAGGCCCTTGGCCGCAGCGCCACCGAACAGCCGCATATATTCGGGGCTCTGGCTCACCATCTGCGGTGTTCCCCGGCAGCAGACATGGCCGTTCAGGCATATCACGGTGTCTGTCTCAGCCATCACCACATGCAGATCATGTGAGATTAACAAAATTCCGCAATTACTTGAATTCCTGATGTTTTTTATCAATTCATAAAGCGCGATCTCGCCGGAAAAATCAACGCCCTGCACGGGCTCGTCGAGAACCAACAGGTCCGGCTTGCGCGCAATGGCGCGGGCGAGAAGCGCACGCTGGAATTCGCCGCCGGAAAGATGCTGTACTTCCGCATTGGCCAGATGCGCGATGCCCGTGGCGTTCAGCGCCGCGTCGATTTCGCGCGCGGGCAGCGGCCCGGTCAGCGTCATCAGGCGGCGTACCGAAAGCGGCATGGTCCAGTCGACAGAAAGCTTCTGTGGCACGTAACCGACCCTTAGACCGGCAATGCGCGATACCTCGCCTTCGTTCGGCTTCAAGACGCCGATCGCCATTTTTGCGCTGGTGGATTTGCCCGAACCGTTCGGCCCGATCAGCGTGACGATCTCGCCTTTGCTGACGGAAAACTCCACGCCGCGCACAAGCCAGCGGCCATTGCGCTGCACGCCGGCATTGGCAAGTGAAACCAGTATTTCGTTGCCCTTGTGGGCGGAATGAAGCATGGGATTGTCCGATCGGCGATGTTGATTACCGCTATCGCATACGTTATAGAGTTACGCAATAAATGTAATAACATAACTATACTTCTGCAAGTGGAGTGCATTTCATGAGATCGTTCGTGATCCCGCTCATGGCCTCGGTCGCAATAGCGGCAGCCGCCTCCGGCGCCACAGCCGCGCCCAATGTCGTGGTCTCGATCAAGCCTGTCCATTCCCTGGTCGCAGCGATCATGCGGGGCGTCGGCGAACCGCAACTCATCGTGGATGGTGCCGCCTCCCCACATACCTATAATCTGCGGCCCTCCAATGCGCGCACGCTGGAAAAAGCCGATCTGGTCTTCTGGGTCGGCCCGGGGCTGGAGGCGTTCCTGCAGAAGCCGCTGGAGGCGCTGACCAGCAAGGCAACTGTGGTGGAACTGGAAGACGCCAAGGGGCTGGAAAAGCTCCCCTTCCGTGAAGGTGGCCCTTTCGAGGCGCATGACCATGGCGAAGAAAGCCATGGGGAACATGCCGGCCACACGGACGGCGAAGGCGCTCACGATCATGCGCATGATGACGGCGACCACGAACACGGCGCATACGACACCCATCTTTGGCTCGATCCGGCCAATGCCAAGGCCATGGCCCAGACGATCGAAACCGCACTGATTGCTGCCGATGCCGGCAATGCCGAGACCTATCAGGCCAACACGAAAAAACTGATCGACGATCTCGATGCGCTCGACACCGAGTTGGCGGAAACGGTGAAGCCGGTAAAGGACAAGCCCTTCATCGTCTTCCACGACGCCTATCAATATTTCGAGCATCGTTACGGCGTGAAGACGGCGGGATCGATCACCGTCAGCCCCGAAACCCTGCCCGGTGCGGATCGCGTCAAACAGATGCAGGAAAAGGTTCGCCAGCTTGGCGCGACCTGCGTTTTCGCCGAACCGCAATTCGAGCCGAAGCTGGTCTCGGTCATCACCGAAGGTACGGCGGCGAAATCGGCGACGCTCGATCCGGAAGCGGCAACGCTGACGCCTGGGCCCGATCTCTATTTTCAGCTGATGCGCGGCATTGCCGGTTCGCTGAAGAAGTGCCTGTCCTGATCCGCGGAAGCGATACGCCGTTTACGGCTTCGGCGCCATTGGGGACCAGACCGGACGGTTGATGCTTTGCAGCGTTTCCGGCGGCGCACCGTTGATGCGGGCCAGCAAAGCCTTGGCAAGCTCCCTGCCCGCAAGCTTGATGTCCTCGTTGACGGTATGGATTTGCGGCTGGATCCAGTTCAGGAACTCGGCGGACTGTTTCGACACGATGTCGATATCTTCGCCGATCCTGACGCCTGCGGCCTCGAAACCAGCGACAAGCGCAATCGTGCTGCTGCCGCTGATCGAGACAATGCCATCAGGGCGGTCGTCCGATTGCATCATGCGCTGACCGAAATCACGGATCTGGTCGAGCGGCGTCTCGATGGTGATGGTATCCAGCGGGAATTCGGAAACGCCGAAATCCCTTATCCCCCGATTGAACCCCCTGCGGGCGTGGTCGTGGAACGAAAACCGCGATGGCGGCACGATGATTGCGATCCTCTTTCGCCCTAATTGCGCCAGCCGCTGCACAGCCTCGTAGGCATAAGTCTCGTTGTCGAAATCATGATAGGCATGTTCGATGCCCATGTCCGACCGCCCATGGGTGACGAACGGCATGTTGCGCTCCGTCATCAGACGGACGCGCGCATCGTTCGGCTCGATCTTCGAGATGATGACGCCGTCCGCCGAGCCGGTCTCCAGAATGTAGCGGATCGGCACCATGGAATCTTTGACATGGGTGTGAGGGGTGACGACGAGGTGATATTGCGTTGCCGACAGGACCTCGGTGATGCCGAACACCATCTGGCTGGTGAAACCCATCAGCTCCTCGTCGACACTCAGCACCAGTGCAATCACATTGGTCTTGCCGGTACGAAGGCGCACACCCGCCCGGTTCGGCTGGTAACCGATCTGTTGGGCGATCAGCCGCACGCGCTCCTTGGTTTCGGCGCCGATGTCAGGTGCATCCTTCAGCGCTCGCGACACGGTGGTGATGCCAAGACCCGTCATATAGGCGATGGTCTTCAAGGTCGGGCGCTCGCCCATCGTTGCGGGTGCTTCGCCCCTGCCGGATTTCCCAGTATCGTTCATGTCATTTCGCCACGCTTTACCGAACGATAATCATAGATAGCTTTTACCCTCTTGCAAAGGCAAACGTCACCGGTGGCCGCTGAGCCGGACCCGGTGTTCGGTCATTTTCGCTATAACGATATAGGTCCGAAATAATATCGTCTGCGGTTGGGTCGCGCGCCAGATCAATCGACCCTGCAAAATGTCTGATTTGGAGCTGCGGTAATTCTTATTTATTAGATTAGAAAAAAGTTACAAATAATTGATATTATTTTAAAAAATAAAAACTTTTTGAGGTTGATCGACTCTACAGATCTTGGATCATACCTGCTTTCACTTTTTGGGCTGGAAGTTTCATCCCGAAGGCATGACGGAACGATTGTTTTACGGTAACGTTGCCGGAGGGAGGAGACAGAAAAGCCGAGTGAACCGGGCCGAGGCCGGTTTGCGGGCATCCGTCTTCCCCAGATTCTGACACAAGCCTGCATCATAATGCCGGCTCATCCAGTGAATTCGTATATGCAGGGTCCGATCATGATTTCTTCTTCCACGCCCGAAACCGTCATCGATCTGGCCGGGCTCTGGCGCCTGGCGTCGATGGAAGGAGACCATGCGACCGACATGCCCGTTCCGGGTGACATCCACAGTGCACTCAAAAATGCGGGCATCATCCCCGATCCCTATCACGGCGCCAATGAAAACGCGGTGCAATGGGTCGCGCAGCGGGACTGGATCATTGAGCGGACATTCATTCTCGATGACGCCGATGCCAGCTGGTATCTCGATATCGACTATCTCGATACCGTCGCCATCGTCTTCGTCAACGATGTGCCGGTCCTAAGCTCCGACAATTGCTTCCGCCGTTACCGCCCCGATATTTCGCGCGCCGTGCGGCCCGGTGAAAACACCATTCGCATCCATTTCCATTCCAACATCACCGCCGGTGCGGAACGGCAGGCGCGTCAGCCGTTTTACATTCCCTACCACGAAGGAAATTCGCCGATTGCCAATGGCAACATGCTGCGCAAGCCGCAATGCCATTTCGGCTGGGACTGGAATATCGCGATTGCGCCGCTCGGCCTGTACGGCAAAATCCTGCTGAAACGCCTCGATACCGCCCGCGTCGAACATGTCGTCACCTCGCAGCACCATGTCGAGGGTGGCGTCGAGTTGCATGTGGCCGTCACGCTGTTTGCCGAAGGCCCGGCAAGCCTGCCGCTCTACCTTTCCCTCAACGATGACAGGCTGCGGCTCGATTGCGGCGTTGGCGCCGGTGAGACGGTGGTGCGTCATGTCTTCTTCGTGGAAAATCCCGCACTCTGGTGGCCGGCGGGCAGCGGCGAACAGACGCTCTACACGCTGACAGTGGAACTGCCGGATGAAAGCGTCATCCGCAAGATCGGCTTCAGGACCATCGAGCTTCTGACGGACAAGGATGAGGCTGGCAGCCGCTTTGCCTTCCGCATCAACGGCCGGGAAATCTTCTGCCGTGGCGCCAACTGGATTCCCGCTGATGCGCTCTATTCGCTGACGAGCCGGGAAAAGACCGAAGACCTCTTATGTTCGGCGGTCGAGGCCAACATGAACATGATCCGCGTCTGGGGTGGCGGTTTTTATGAGGAAGACTGGTTCTACGATCTCTGCGACCGTCTCGGCCTTCTGGTCTGGCAGGATTTCATGTTCGCCTGCAACCTTTACCCCTGCAGCGAGGACTTCCTCGATAATGTCGAACACGAGGTCGACTATCAGGTAAAACGCCTGTCCTCCCATCCCTCGATTGCGCTCTGGTGCGGCGATAACGAGCTGGTGGGCGCACTCACCTGGTTCGAGGAACCCCGCAACAACCGCGACCGTTATCTCGTGGCTTACGACCGCCTCAACCGCACCATCGAAAAGGCGCTGAAAAAAGCCGCCCCCGAAGCGCTCTGGTGGCCCTCCAGCCCGGCTTCGGGCTACCTCGATTATAGTGATGCCTGGCATGCGGATGGCTCCGGCGACATGCACTATTGGTCCGTCTGGCACGAGAACAAATCGTTCGATAATTACCGTTCGGTGAAGCCACGCTTCTGCTCCGAATTCGGTTTCCAGTCCTATACCTCCATGCCGGTCATCCGCACCTATGCGGAAGACAAGGACATGAATATCGCCTCCCCGGTGATCGAACTGCACCAGAAGAATGTCGGCGGCAACGAGCGGATCGCCGGAACCATGTTCCGCTATTTCCGCTTCCCGAAGGATTTCGCCAATTTCGTCTATCTCAGCCAGGTTCAGCAGGCGCTGGCCATCCGCACGGCTGTCGATTACTGGCGCTCGCTGAAACCCCATTGCATGGGCACGCTCTATTGGCAGCTCAACGATACATGGCCGGTCGCCTCATGGTCGAGCCTCGATTATGGCGGCGGCTGGAAGGCGCTGCATTATGCCGCCCGCCGTTTCTTCCAGCCGGTCTCGGTTTCCGCCATTCCCTCGGAAGACGGACGCCGGTTGAGCTTCTCCATGGTCAATGACACGGCGGAAGATGTCGAGATCGACATGAACATCGTCGCGCTCACCATGGAGGGCAACCGCGTCCCGCTGAAATCCGCCAATGGCACATGCGTAACGGACAAGGCTGCGACGTTGACCGAAATCGACATGGACACCCTGCCGGAAGGCTCCGTGCTTGCGTGGAACTTCATCGCCTCCAACGGCATGACAGGCGAAGGCCATCATGTACGCGATACCTACAAGGCGCTGGAACTTCAGCCCGCCGGACTGACATTCACCGTCAAGTCGTTGAAAAACGGCCAGTTCGAAATCGATGTCACGGCCGCCGGTCTTGCCCTCTTTGTCATGCTGGAGGCCGATCAGCCCGGACGTTATTCCGACAACCTGTTCGATCTCGCCGCCGGCGAAACGCGCCGCATTATTTTCACCCCGAAGACGGGCAGCGGACAGCCGCAGTTCCGCATCTTCGATCTTCATACCTGCCAATCCTCGCATTGAAACCATGCGGCGAAAGGCTTAACCATCCTTCTTGAAACGGCAGGCGACGTTGCGCCTGCCCTCATCTTTTCAAAAGTTTGCCGGGTTCTCCGGCAACCATTCATCAGCAAGTGGAGGAAGACCCATGGTTTGGCAACCGGCCGAAAACCGATACACATCCATGAAATACAATCATTGCGGAAAGACCGGCCTGAAGCTGCCGGCGATCTCGCTGGGACTCTGGCACAATTTCGGCAACGACACACCGCACCAGACGAAACAGGCCATCTGCCGCCGCGCCTTTGATCTCGGCATTACCCATTTCGATCTCGCCAACAATTACGGCCCGCCGCCCGGCAGCGCGGAAACCGCCTTCGGTGAAATCCTGAAGACGGATTTTGCCGGATACCGCGACGAAATGATCATCTCCTCCAAGGCCGGTTACAACATGTGGCCGGGTCCTTACGGCGAATGGGGCAGCCGCAAATATCTGATCTCGTCCTGCGACCAGAGCTTGAAGCGCATGGGGCTGGATTACGTCGATATCTTCTATTCCCACCGTTTCGACCCCAATACGCCACTTGAAGAAACCTGCGGTGCGCTGGACCAGATCGTGCGCTCCGGCAAGGCGCTCTACGTCGGCATTTCGTCCTACAACTCGAAACGCACCCGCGAGGCCGCCGCCATCCTGAAAGATCTCGGCACGCCCTGCATCATCCACCAGCCGAGCTACTCGATGATCAACCGCTGGATCGAGGAAGACGGTCTGGTTGATACGCTGGAAGAGCTGGGCATCGGCTCCATCGTGTTTTCGCCGCTGGCACAGGGCATGCTCACCACGAAATATCTCGGCGGCGTGCCGGATGGCAGCCGCGCGTCGCAGAGCAAATCCCTCAACCCGGCCTTCCTCAACGAGCGCAACGTTGAAAACATTCGCGCGCTCAACCGGATTGCCGAGCGGCGCGGCCAGACGCTGGCGCAGATGGCAATTGCCTGGGTGCTGCGCGGCGGTCGCATCACCTCGGCGCTCATCGGCGCAAGCCGTGTCGAACAGGTGGAAGATTGCGTGAAGGCGCTCGACAATGCCGATTTCTCTGCCGAGGAACTGGCTGAAATCGACCGTTATGCCAAGGACGCGGATATCAACCTCTGGGCAAAATCTGCTGAGCGCGTTTGATGTTTGAAACAGGCCGCCCGGTTTTCGCCGGGCGGTCTGACCACATCAAAATACGGACAAAATCTCCAACTGAAAGATTAACGTCCACGCCTAACCGTTAATAACCATTACATAAATGTAATTTTAAATTCAGTTTCCGTTCATTCGTTTATTCGTAAGTTCTTCTCATCGAAACACGAGAGGAGACTTCCATGAAAAAGTTCGTCACCATTCTTCTGGCCGCCACCGTTCTCGCAGCTCCGTTGGCTCAGGCACAAAGCCGTTACGACGATCGCCATCGCGGCGTCACCATCGATCGTCAGATGCATACGAAAAAGGTCATCGTCAAGAAGCACCGCTGGGATCGCGGCCAGCGCCTTTCGCCGGCAGAGCGTCGTCATTTTGTCGACCGCCGCGACTATCGCCGCTACCGTCTTGCCGAGCCGCGCCGCGACCAGCGCTGGGTGCGCGTCGACAACCAGTTCCTGCTCATCAACGCCGTCAGCGGCCTGATCGTCGGCCTCGCTGCCACTCGCTGAGTGAAGTCATCGGATGAAATGAAAAGGCCCGCTTGCGCGGGCCTTTTGTCATTTATCGTTTCAGCCGATCAGAAAATGTCGGCGCCGCTGCCCCATGGGCCGTGCGGCTTGTCGACGCCGTCGGTGCGTTCGAAACCATGCGCGCCAAAGAAGTCGCGCTGCGCCTGGATGAGGTTGGCGCTGCCGCGGGCGCGGCGATAGGCGTCAAAGTAACCAAGCGCCGAAGCGAGTGCCGAAACCGGCAGACCCGACAGAACCGCGTAGGAAACCACACGGCGCAGAGCAGCGTCGGTGTCCTTGACGATGCCGGAGAAGGCAGGCGTCACGATGAGGTTGGCCACATGCGGATCCTTGGTGAAGGCCGAGGTGATCTCATCAAGGAATTCCGAGCGGATGATGCAACCCGCGCGCCAGATACGGGCGATCGTCGGCATCGGCAGGTTCCAGTTGAACTCCTTCGATGCGGCAGACATGATCGCGAAGCCCTGTGCGTAAGCACCGACCTTGGCGGCCAGAAGTGCGCTCTCGAGATCGGCTATGAAGGCCTTTTTGTCAGCGGGCGTTGCTGCGACGGTCGGCAGGCCGAAGATCTTCTCGGCAGCTTCGCGCTCGTCCTTCTGCGAGGAGAGAATACGGGCAGCTACGGCCGCTTCGATAGCGGTTGCGGCGACGCCCATGTTCTGCGCCTCGATGACCGACCACTTGCCGGTGCCCTTCTGGCCGGCCTTGTCGAGGATCAGATCGACCATCGGCTTGCCGGTGATCGGATCGGCGGCGCGCAGAACCTTCTCGGTGATTTCGATCAGGTAGGAGTTCAGGCGGCCCTTGTTCCATTCGGCGAACACATCGGCGATTTCGACTGCGCTCATCTTCAGGCCGTCACGCAGGATGCCGTAGATTTCGGCGATCATCTGCATGTCGGCATATTCGATGCCGTTATGGATGGTCTTGACGAAATGGCCAGCGCCGTCATTGCCGAGCCATGCCACGCACGGATCGTCATTATACTTGGCGGAAATGGAGGTCAGCACCTTTTCGACGCGCTTCCAGCTATCTTCGGTACCGCCGACCATGATCGACGGTCCGTGACGCGCACCTTCTTCGCCGCCGGATACGCCCATGCCGATAAAGGTCAGGCCGCTGTTCTTCAGATTGTCGAAACGGCGGATCGTATCACGGAAGTTGGCGTTACCGGCGTCGATCATGATGTCGCCGTTTGCCAGATGGGGTTTAAGGATTTCCATCTGCTGGTCTACCGGATCGCCGGCCTTGATCATAATGATGATCGGGCGCGGAGGGCGAATGGCGGCGACGAATTCCTCGATGGTTTCGCAAGGGATCAACTGACCCTGCAATTCCCCAGCTTCGGCGTAGAATTTTTTCGTCGCTTCAGGGGTTCGGTTGAATACGGCAATCTTGTTGCCCTTTTCCGCGATGTTCAACGCCAGGTTCGAGCCCATGACGCCGAGACCGATCAAACCGATTTCTGCCTGTTCCACGGATGTGCCTCCATCTTGCTTTTAGGTGGTCGTGTTGTGGCACTGTAATCACCAAACGGCAAGGCTGAGGGCGACTGAAACGATTAAATTTTGATGACGCAAATCAGCTTTGCATATTTGTATCAGGTCGAAGCAGGCTCGAAACGGAAACCGGACCCTTTTTGTCTTATGAAGGCCGGGGCCTGTCATCGCCATCGTCCAGCGCCCGCCAGGCGGCCCCATCCATATCCTCATATTGCCCCGATCGCACCGACCACAAGAAGGCGAAAAGCCCGAGCGCGCCGAGAAACAGGGCGACGGGAATGAGATAGATCAGCATGTTCATGCTGCTTGCGCCCCCTCGCCCACGAATCCCGTCATCACTGTTTCGTTCTTTGAAACGGTGTCAGCCGCTCCCGCAAGGCGCAGGGCATTGGCAACGACGATCAGCGACGATGTCGACATGGCGATGGCAGCGATCATCGGCGTCGCATAACCCGCAATCGCAATCGGCACGGCGATGATGTTGTAGCCGATGGCAAGGGCGAAGTTCTGCCGGATGAGCCGCCCGGCCCGACACGACGTCTCTATCGCAAACGGAACGGCGTCGAGATCATCGTGCACGAACACGAAGTCGGCGGCCTGCCGGCCGATATCGGCGGCGGTGGCCGGTGCCATAGAAACGTGGGCAGCAGCAAGCGCCGGCGCATCATTGATGCCGTCGCCCACCATCAGCACCTTGCGTGCCTCACTCGCCAGCGCCGCACAACGCCCCGCCTTGTCTTTCGGCGACAGGTCCGCGTTCCATTTGGTTATCCCCAGACGCTGCGCCATGGCTTTGACCGCGGCTGCACGGTCGCCGGACACGATTTCCTGCACCAATCCCCGCGCAGAAAGGTCGCGCAGTGCCTGCACTGCTCCGGGTCGCGGATTGTCTTCGAAACCGAACGTCGCCAGATGCCGACCATCGAGGGAGAGCACCACTTCCGACCGCGCATCGCCATTTTCCGGCTGTGTATCTTGCGGGCAGGCAAACCGGCGATTGCCCAGCCGGTAAGTTCCCGCCGCCGTCAAGGCCTCGACGCCGGAGCCGGGAATTTCTTGCACCGCGTCGCAGACCAGTAAAATTCCGGCATAGGCGGCATACAGGGCTTTGGACAGTGGGTGGCGCGAATGGGCGGCGAGGCCAGCCGTAATCGCCATCGTGGCTGACTTCACATCGCCGGTTTCCACCAGCCGGGGTTTTCCAACCGTCAGGGTGCCCGTTTTGTCGAACAGCACGGTGTCGATTTCGGCCAGTCGCTCCATCGCCGAGCCTTCCTTGACCATGATGCCATGCCGGAAGAGCCTTCCTGCCGCCACCACCTGCACCACAGGGACGGCGAGACCAAGCGCACACGGGCAGGTGATGATGAGAACCGCAATCGCGATCAGCATCGCCTGTTTCCAGTCGCCACCGAAAATGCCCCAGCCGAGGAAGGTCACGAAAGCAAGAAGATGCACGACGGGCGAATAATAGCTCGCGGCGCGGTCGGCGATGCGCCGGTAACGCGCCCGCCCCCCTTCCGCCGCTTCCATCAGCCCGATCACCTCGGAGAGAAAGGAATCCTTTGCCGATGCAGTTACCCGTGCGGTCAGCGAACCAGTGAGATTGAGCGTACCTGCCTGAAGCAGATCGCCCACGTCCACCCGGCGCGGCGCGCTTTCGCCGTTGACGATGGACATGTCGAGATCGCTGCTTCCGCTGATGACCATCGCATCCACCGCCACGCGGTCACCGGCAGCAATCGCAATCGTCATGCCGGGTAGCACATCGCCAAGCGGGCAATATTCCCGCGCTCCGTCCTCACCGATAATGGTTGCGCCGCGTGGTGAAAGCCGGGCCAAGCCCGCAATGGCCGAGCGCGCCCTGTCACGCATGATATGGTCAAGCGTGCGGCCGATCAGCAGGAAGAACAGCAGCGATACGGTCGCGTCGAACCACGCATGTTCGCCATGATGAATGGTTTCCCAAAGCGACACGGCATAGGAAAGCGTGATGGCGAGCGCTATCGGCACATCCATATTGGTGCGGCCATGCTTCAGCGCATTCCAGGCCGACTGATAGAAGAACCGGCCGCCATAGATCAGCGCCGGCGCGGCGATCAGCGCCGAAACCCAGTGAAACATGTCGCGCGTCGCCGCATCGGCCCCGGACCAGACGGACACGGACAGCAGCATGATATTGGCGGAAGCAAAGCCGCAGAGTGCCACCGCCCGGATCAGCTGCGAGCGGAACGCGTCGGAAGCATCCTGCCCACTCGCGAAAAGATGCGTGCGGTAGCCCGCTTCAAGGATCGCACGGGCAAGGTCGGCGGGGTTAGTCCTGATGCCGTCGATCTCCTCCCTCCAGACAATCGCCACCCGTTTGGAGGACAGGTTCACGCGCGCCTGCTCCACTTGGCGGAGACGGCGCAGCGCGGTTTCGATGGTGGTGATGCAGGCGCCGCAATAAACGCCGGGCACGCTGAGATCGGTCTGGCGCAACCCCTGCCCCAGATCGCGGCTTGCCAGCATCAGCTCCTCTGATGATGGTGGGTTCACCGGCTCGCCAAGTTGAAGCGATCCTTCCGTTCCGGGTGCGCAGCAACTCATTTGCGCCCCCTGATGACGGCGATCCGCGTGCCCTCATGCACAATGATTTTACCGTCCTTGACGGCGGTGACCTCGACGATCCACTGACCCGGCAGCATGTCGTGCGGGCCAGTGAAGACACCAGTGGAAACCGGCTTCAGTTCCATGTCGAAATTCTGGTGTTCACCCACCGGCCGGCGGAAATGCGCCGTTACCGTGTCCGTATCCACAGGACCGGTATCGGGATGAAACACCTCGTAGCGCACGGTGTTTTCATCCACCACGAGTTTGCCCTTGATGCCGGTCGCGGCCCTCGCCTTGGCGGCCTCGGCCTTGGCGTTGAACTGCTGGCTGGCGACGTAGGTATTGGGCACCACCAACCCGCTCCAGCTGGTAACGGCATTCCACGCCATCACCATGTTGACGGTAATGATGGTTCCGAAGAACAGCACCATCACGCCCAGCATATGCCAGCCAGTGAAAACAAAGCCGGACGTCCGGCGATTGGTCGTTGTCATTTTTTCACTCCCGGAGCGTTGAAGACGGCATCGTAACGGGCCGTCTCATGGCCGCCCGTATCGCTGACGATGAATTCGAAATTTTCCGCAGCCCGCGCCACATCCCCGCCCGGCAGGGTGACGAAGACCTTCAGCGTCGTCGCTTCGTCAGGCTCCACCATCACCTCGAAGCTGCGCGAGGCTGCATCCGGCACGCCGTTGATCTTCATCACCGCATTCGGAATGCCCTCAATCGTCAGGTTTATCGTACGCGGTTGCGGCACCATATTGAGGATGCGCACGGTATAACCGTTGCGGATCGACCCGTTCGATTCCAGCACATATTGCGGATTGCGGTCATGCAGCACATTGAGCGCCAGCCGCTCGCGCGTCACCAGCGCCAGCAGCAGGCCGATGCCGACGGCAGCCCAGATCGCCGTGTAAAGAAGCGTGCGCGGGCGAAAGACGATGCGCCAGTCGAAATGGCGAATGCTGTTTTTGAAACTGCCGTCCTCCTCGCGCACATTGGCGGGACAGATCGCGTGCCGGCCGTTGCCGGTCACGAGCGACATATTGGACTGGTATTCGGACAGCGTCGCGTAGGCGATCAGCCCGCGCGGCTTGCCGATCTTGTCCATCACCCCGTCACAGGCATCGATGCAGAGCGCGCAGGTGATACATTCCAGCTGCTGTCCGTCCCTGATGTCTATGCCCATGGGACAGACTGCGACACAGGCGTTGCAATCGACGCAGTCGCCGATGCTCTCGCCCGCCGCGGCCGCTTTTTTTGCGTGCCTCGAACGTGGCTCCCCGCGCCAGTCATTATAGGTGACAACCAGCGAATTCTCATCCAGCATCGCCGCCTGAATACGCGGCCAGGGACACATATAGGTGCAGACCTGCTCTCGCATCAGCCCGCCGAAAACGTAGGTCGTGGCGGTGAGGATGGCGACGGTGGAATAAGCGATCATCGGCGCCTGCCCCGTCATGAACTCCATCGCCAGCGTCGGCGCGTCGGCAAAATAAAAGATCCAGGCGCCGCCGGTCAGAGCGCCGATCACCAGCCAGATCGCATGTTTGAGAACGCGTTTGCGCAGCTTTTCGAATGTGAAGGGCGCGGCATCCAGCTTCATACGGGCATTCCGGTCGCCCTCGATCGCCCGCTCGACGACCAGAAACAGGTCCACCCAGACGGTCTGCGGACAGGTGTAGCCGCACCATGCACGCCCGACGGCAGAGGTGACGAGAAACAGCCCCAGCCCCGCCATGACCAGCAATCCCGCGACGAAAAAGAACTCCTGCGGCCATATCTCGATGAAGAAGAAATAAAAGCGTCGGTTGGCAATATCGATCAGCACCGCCTGATCGGGCGCATAAGGTCCCCTATCCCAGCGCAGGAACGGGGTCAGATAATAAATCCCGAGCGTGACGAGCATTACCAGCCACTTGAACCGCCGGAACCGGCCCTCGGCGCGCTTGGGAAAAATCTTCTTGCGCGCTTCATAAAGCGGCTTGCGCGTCTTTGCGGAATTGACGGCCTCCGCTTCCAGCCTTTCGACGGGCTGTTGCGGGCGGTCCTGTCCGGCGGGATAGATGTGCATGTCAAGGAGTCCGTTTTTATCTCCTTGCTTTCTCCCATCTCACCGGCAAAACATCCTTGACTTACATCAAGTGAAGACAAAGTGGCGCAGCAAGGGCCTTACACTGGAGCGGGGGCCTGCACTTGAACGGGGAGGATGAAATGCCTGTCATGCAGTCGAGAATCATTCATCTGTCGGTCGAAAAACCGTGGAGCCATGTCTATGATTTCACATCCGATCCGCAGACCATGCCGCGTTGGGCCGCCGGGCTTGCGGGTGGCCTCAAAGCGGACGGCGAAGACTGGATCGCCGATGGCGGTCCGCTCGGTGAAGTGCGCGTCAATTTCGCGCCGACAAACGAATTCGGCGTGGTAGACCATGTCGTCACATTGCCCGATGGCCTGAAGGTCTATAACGCGCTGCGGGTGACGCCGAATGGCAGCGGCGCTGAAGTAAGCTTCACGCTGCTTCGCCTTCCGGGCATGACGGACGAAGATTTCGAACGGGATGCGCAAATGGTCCGGGCAGACCTCGAAACATTGAAGTCGCTGCTCGAAGCGGAATGATGGAGAAAACGATGACCACGAATACGAACGACCGGCGGATCGATTACGTCGAATTCAATGTGACCGATATCGAGCGCAGCAAGGAATTTTACGGTGGCGCCTTCGGCTGGTCCTTCAAGGATTATGGTCCACAATATTGCGAATTTTCCGACGGCCGGCTGACCGGCGGTTTCACCACCACCGCACCGGTCTCGGCCAAGGGCGGGCCGCTTGTCATTCTCTACGCCGCCGATATCGAGGATATGCAACGGCGCGTCGAGGCAGCCGGCGGACAGATCAGCATGCCAATTTTCGAATTTCCGGGCGGACGGCGCTTTCACTTCACTGATCCGGACGGCTATGAACTGGCCGTCTGGTCGAAAAGCTGATCGGCAGGAGCCCCCCCATGACTTTGACTACGCCGCCTTTTTCGTTGGTCGGTATCGATCATGTCGTCTTCATCGTCGACGACATGATGCGGGCACTCGATTTTTACCGGAACGTGCTTGGGTGCAGGGATGGTTACTCCTACCCTGCTCTCGGGATGGAACAAGTCTGGTGCGGAAATGCCTTGATCGTACTGTGGGATGTCACACACCCCGGTGGCACAAAAGCTGCTCCGCCGGTCGCCGGAGGACGTAATGTCGATCACATCTGCATAGCGACTGGTCCTCTGAACCATGACGCGCTTCGCGCACATCTGGCGAAATTTAACGTCACGATAGAACAGGAAGCCTTTCACGGGGGTGCGAGAGGAATGGGACATTCGTTCTATTTGCGTGATCCTTTCGGCAACAAGATCGAGTTGAAAGGACCGGCCGAATATCCGGATGGACAGGCGGAAAATGCCTGATCTAAACAATAAAAAAGGGCGCCTCCCTGGCGCCCCTTCTTTACATTATGCTTGCCTCATTCGCCCCCACCAAGCGAATGCACGAAGATTGCAAGTTGCTTGACGGTCGTATCACCGAGACGCTCACCCCAGGCGGGCATGACCCCGTGCTTGGGCGAACGTATCTGCGCGACGATCCCCTGCTCGCCACTAGCCTTCAGCCAGATGGCATCGGCAAGGTTGGGCGCACCGAACTCGCGGTTGCCCTTGGCGTCCTCGCCATGGCACGAGGCGCAATTATCGGCGAAGACCTGCTTGCCGGGTTCCACCAGTGCGGGATTGGAGGGCTTGCCCGTCAGGCTGACCACATAGGCGGCGACTTCGCGGATTTCGTCAGATTTGAGGATGTCGCCGAAGGCCGGCATTTCCGACAGACGCGTATCGGGGTCGTCGGCAAAACGAATGCCGTGCTTCACCGTCGTATAGATGTCCTCGACACTGCCACCCCACATCCAGTCGTCGTCGTTGAGGTTGGGGTAACCCTGCCCGCCCTCGGCGCCCGAACCGTGACACTGGATGCAATTGACCTTGAAGGCCGCCGCGCCGCCTGAAAGCGCAAATTGCCTCAGCGTCGGATCGGCCTCGATCTCGGCAAGCGAGGAGCTGGCGATCCTGTCGGCATAGACACTCTGCGCCTGCTTCGCGTCAGCCATATCGGCGGCGATCTCGCCACGGCTGCTCCAGCCGAGCAGCCCCTGCGTCGCACCACTGATCAGCGGGTAAGCCGGATAGGCAATGGTGTAACCGATTGCCCAGAGGATCGTGAAATAAAAGGTCCAGACCCACCAGCGCGGCATGGGATTGTTCAGCTCGCGAATACCGTCCCATTCGTGGCCGGTGGTTTCGACGCCGCTGATATCATCGATGTGTTTTTCGGACATATTCTAGTCCTCCTTAAGCGGAATGCTGGCGGCATCGTCCGCGGCTTTTTTCGATCCGGGACGAAGGGTAAAAACGACGACACCGGCGAAGAACAGGGTCATGGCAAGCAGACCCCAGCTGTCGGCGAAGTGGCGCATGGCCGTATAGGTTTCCATCGTTTCGCCTCCTCACCGGTATCCGGCGGCATCGTCATAGGTCGAGAAATCGACCAGCGTGCCGAGCATCTGCAGATAGGCAACCAGCGCATCCATTTCTGTGAGCTTGGCCGGATCACCATCGAAATCACCGACCTTGGCCTTGGGATAGCGCGCCAGAAGCTCGGTCGTATCCGCGTTCGGATCGGCCTGGGCGGCAAGATCGACTGCGGACTTCTCGATCATCTCATCGCTGTAAGGCACACCGACAGCGCGGTTCGCCTTCAGCTCCATCGAGATATCCGTAATCTTCAGCGGCGTTGTCTTGAGGAACGCGTAGGACGGCATGATCGATTCCGGCACCACGGAGCGCGGATCGGCCAGATGCTGCACATGCCATTCGTTCGAATAGCGATCACCGACGCGGGCAAGATCGGGGCCCGTGCGCTTGGAACCCCACTGGAACGGATGGTCGTACATGGATTCCGCCGCCAGGCTGTAGTGCCCGTAACGCTCCACTTCATCGCGGAACGGCCGGATCATCTGGCTGTGGCAAACGTAACATCCTTCGCGGATGTAGATGTTGCGCCCGGCCAGTTCCAGCGGAGTATAGGGCCGCATGCCTTCCACCTTCTCGATGGTGTTTTCGAGATAGAAGAGCGGTGCGATTTCCACGATACCGCCGATGGAGACGACCAGCAGGGAGCCGACCAGAAGCAGCGTGGCGTTGCGTTCGATGACGCCGTGTTTGTCGAGTATGGACATCGGCCCCTCCTTATTCAGCAGGCTGCAGCGAAGGTGCGGCGTCGTTGCGGACGCCCTCCTCGCGTTGATGACCGAGGATGGTCATCGTGACGTTGTAGGCCATGATCAGTGCCCCGCTGAGGAACATCAGACCGCCCAGCGCACGCATCACGTAATAGGGGAATAGTGCTGCGACAGATTCCGCGAAGGAATAGACGAGGAAGCCCTGGCTATCGTATTCGCGCCACATCAGCGCCTGCTGGATACCGGCAACCCACATGACGGCGGCGTAGATGACGATGCCGAGCGTGGCGAGCCAGAAGTGCCAGTTGACCAGTTGCAGGCTGTAGAGACGGTCCCTGCCCCAGAGTTTCGGCGTCAGGTAATAGATCGCGCCGAAGGTGATCATGCCGTTCCAGCCGAGTGCGCCCGAATGTACGTGGCCGATGGTCCAGTCGGTATAGTGGCTGAGCGAATTGACGGCCTTGATCGACATCATCGGCCCCTCGAAGGTCGCCATGCCATAGAAGGCCACCGCCATCACCATCATGCGCACGATGGGATCGGTGCGGATCTTGTCCCATGCGCCCGAAAGCGTCATCAGGCCGTTGATCATTCCACCCCAGGACGGCATCCACAGCATGATCGAGAACACCATGCCGAGTGTCTGCGCCCAGTCAGGCAGCGCCGTATAGTGCAGGTGGTGCGGGCCGGCCCAGATATACATGAAGATCAGCGCCCAGAAGTGGATGATCGACAGCCGGTAGGAATAGACCGGGCGGTTCACCTGCTTCGGAATGAAATAATACATCATGCCGAGGAAGCCGGCGGTGAGGAAGAACCCGACGGCGTTATGGCCGTACCACCATTGCGTCAGCGCATCCTGCACGCCCGAGAAAGCCGAGTAGCTTTTGACCCCGAGGAAGGACACGGGCACCGCCAGATTATTGACGATGTGCAGCATGGCAATCGTAACGATGAAGCTGAGGTAGAACCAGTTCGCCACATAGATATGCGGCTCCTTGCGCATCAGGATCGTACCGAGGAAGGTGACGAGATAGGCGACCCAGACAATGGTCAGCCAGATATCGACATACCATTCCGGCTCGGCATATTCGCGGCCCTGCGTGATGCCGAGCAGATAGCCGGTAGCGGCCATGACGATGAAGAGGTTATAACCCCAGAACACGAACCAGCCGAGATTGCCGCCGAACAGGCGCGCGCGACAGGTTCTCTGCACGACATAAAATGACGTCGCGATCAGCGCATTTCCCCCGAAAGCGAAGATCACCGCAGAGGTGTGCAGCGGCCGCATACGGCCGAAGTTGAAATAGGGTGCGATATTGAGATCGGGAAAGGCGAGCTGAAGCGCCACCACGACCCCGACCAGAAAACCGACCACACCCCAGAACACGGTGGCGACGACGCCGTATTTCACCACCTCGTCGAAATATTCCGACTTGAGGCGGGCACGCGCGGCCGAATCGACAGGCGCGAAGGAGACACGGCGCAGCAGAAGCACCGTGCTGACCAGCAGTGTAAAGAACAGCACCCACATATGGGCGGCGAAAAGACTGTCATGGGCGAAAGCCGCCCCGAGCAACGCGAGAAAGGCCCCGAGGGCGACGATCGCGGTTTCTAACGTGTAATTCATTGTTGGTTTCCCCCAACGTGCAAGCCGACCGACGAAAGGCACGGCGCGCTTTACGAAGCGGAAACGGGCCTTTGCGTCGGTTGGAGCATTGCCACCGGCGGGGGGAAGCCACCTTGATCCAGATCAAGAAAGCCAAGCTGTCGCAGCACCGGCAAAACCGTGCCGGGGTCTAGCGAAAACAATTGCGTTGGAGCAAAAAAAGAACGGGTGCTTCAACCCTTCATCTTCAGGGGCAATCCCGCCGCAACGAAATAGACCTCATCGGCCACAGCGGCAACACGCTGGTGCAGGCGGCCAGCATGGTCGCGAAATTCACGCGCCATGCGGTTTTCCGGCACGATACCGAGACCGACCTCGTTTGAGACGACGATCAGCTTCGCCTTCGTGGAAGCGATCGCTGCCTCGAGTGTGGCGAACGCCGTCTCGATATCCGCCTCTTCCATCATGAGATTGGTGAGCCACAAGGTCAGGCAATCGATGAGGATGACATTTTCCGGCCCGTCGAGCCGCGCGAGCACGGCGGCGATATCGACCGGTGCCTCGTGGGTGGTCCATTCCTCGCCGCGCCGCGCCTGATGATGGTCGATGCGATCGCGCATCTCATCGTCCCATGCCCTGCCGGTTGCCAGATAATGCAGACGCCCGCCGGCATTGCCCGCAAGTTCCTCGGCAAAACGGGACTTGCCGGAGCGCGCACCGCCAAGAATGAAAACGGAGCGGTTTTTATCTGTCATGAGGAACCTGAAAGAAAAGGATAAACGGACCGGCATCATTGCGATATCGCAAGCCAGAAGCAGCTGGTCATGAAGGGAACGATTCGTAGAAAAGGCGTCCCCCGGTTGTTCATGCCGGACTGCCGATGATACCGGGCCGGAGACAACAAGACCTGTCCGCACGATGCAGGACACATAACAGCCTTGGCAACCCCGGATGCCGGAAACACCGGTCCTGACAAAAGGCTAGGTGCGAACGGCCATTCTGTCAATCGACCGGTGATATCGACGGGAAATCAAAGCGGAACCGGTACGCAAAACCTGAACCCGGAACCGGCGGACCTTCGTCCGCGCCGGAATTGATAAAGCCACTTGGTTACCGGAAGGTTAGCAGAAATACCGAATGGCGAAGCTGCAACGCGGCGGGAGAATATGTGCCCATGGCCGCCGCCGCCATTGCCTTGCCATGGCCTTCAAATCAATATGCTTTCGAAGATTCGCAAACAGCAAGGTGACCTGCCCATGATGACCGTCATGGACTACGTATCGATCGTCGTTTTTATCGTGTTGTGGGCTACCTATACGCATCTCACCACGGGAACGACGCTGTTTTCGAGAACCAGCCTCAATCAGGCCATGGCGGAGCGCCGTCGCGACTGGATTTACAATTCGCTCAAACGCGACCTGAAGATGATCGACACCCAGATCATGGCGGGCTTACAGAACGGTACGGCCTTTTTCGCATCCACCTCGATCTTCGCCATCGGCGGTTGTTTTGCGCTGCTGGGAGCAACCGATCGGGTAGAATCGGTCTTTCGCGACCTGCCCTTCGTGCATTATGCCGGACGCACGGCCTTCGAACTGAAGGTCATGGGGCTCACCTGCCTTTTCGGTTATTCGTTCTTCAAGTTCGGCTGGTCCTACCGGCTGTTCAACTATTGCACGATCCTGTTCGGCGCCATCCCCATGGTCCACGACGTCAATGCGGATCGCGAAGCCGCCGAGCGCGCCGCCGAAAACGTCATAAAGATGAACATCATCGCTGCTAAGAACTTCAACGACGGCCTGCGGACGATCTTTCTGTCGATCGGCTATCTCGGCTGGTTCATCAGCCCCTATGTCTTCATCGCCAGCACCGTCATCATCATCGTGGCACTGTTGCGCCGCCAGTTCTTTTCCGAGGCCCGCCGCGCCATCATGGATAGGACCGGGCCTTGAAATAGCCGCACTTCACGGGCCAAGCCCTGAACGGACAACGGCTCCAGACAGCTGAAATAGCGGGAATTATGGAAACAATCACAACCGCAACCGATACCCGCCGCAAAGGCCGCATAGGCGGTCTCGATACACTGCGCGGGCTCGCCCTCATCGCCATGGCGTCCTACCACTTCACGTGGAATCTGGAATATTTCGGCTATCTCGATCCCGGTACGGCGACCACTGGCCTGTGGAAACTCTATGCGCGCGCCATTGCAAGCTCCTTCCTGTTCCTGGCCGGTTTCAGCCTGTTTCTCGCCCATGGCAAAGCCATAAACTGGCCGTCCTTCGGCAAGCGTTTTGCAATGGTGGCGGGTTCGGCGCTGCTCATTACCGTCGCCACCTATTTCGCCTTTCCGGACAGCTTCATCTTTTTCGGCATCCTGCACAATATCGCCGCCGCAAGCCTCGTCGGACTGCTGTTCCTGCGCGCACCTGCGCTGGTGACGCTGCTTTTCGCAGCACTTGCCTTTGCGCTGCCGCACTATGTCCAGTCCGATCTGTTCAACAGCAAGTGGCTGGCCTGGGTTGGATTTTCCACCATGCCGCCACGCTCGAACGATTATGTGCCGCTCCTGCCCTGGCTTGCGCCATTCCTAGCCGGACTTGCGGTTTCGCAATTCGTTACGCCGCGCAACTGGCTGGACCGTTTTCGAAGCCCAAGCTCACCCCGCAACCTGATAGCAAGTGCGGGCCGTCACAGCCTTGCCTTTTACCTCATCCATCAGCCGGCCCTGATTGGCCTCGTTTACGCCGTTTCGCTCGTGGCGCCGCCTCCGCCTGTCGATCAGGTCGAGCTTTACAAATCGAGCTGCGAAAAAAGCTGCGTCGAACAGGCGAACGGAGTGGAATTATGCCAGCGCTTCTGCGGCTGCACGCTGGAAAAGCTGCAGGCGGAAAGCCTGTTCGACATAATGATGGAAGGCAAGCTCAATGCCGAGCAGCAGACGAAGGTAAGCGATGTGGCGCAGCAGTGCACGGTTGAGGCGCAGTAAGCGCTTTTGGTCTGTTAGACTGGCCGACGTAAATGGAGCGTTACCGCCCCACACTCAGCGTCATCCTCGGGCCTGACCCGAGGATCCATCCACGTTGCGTAAAATCAATCGGTTGCAGATCCTCGGGACAAGCCCAAGGATGACGGATGGAAAGGTTTCACCTTCCGCAGGCAATCTGAAAGCCGTCACGTCAAGCGCAATGGCGGGAACCCTCGATCAGGTCCCCACGCCGATTTCGGCAAGCCGCGTGAGGCAAGCTTCTTCGACATTGTCGAGTTCGGCCAGCGTCTCTTCGATGTCCTTGCGCTTTTGCCTGAGATCGGCGCGCTTTTCATCAACCTTCTTCATCAGAAGCACAAGCTGGCCCGATTCGCCCGGCGGCTCCTTGTAGACGTGAATAATCTCGCGAATTTCGGCGATCGTGAAACCGATACGGCGGCCGCGCAAGATTTCCTGAATGAGACGCCGGTCCGCAGACCTGAAAAGCCTCGTGCGTCCGCGTCGCTCAGGGTGAATGAGGCCCTCATCCTCGTAAAATCGCAAGGTGCGGGTGGAAACACCGAATTCGCGTGTCAGTTCGGTTATGCTATAATACTTGTCCAAGGGCCTATCCGATTCATAACCGGACAATTATTATTTGACCTTCACGTAAAAGTCAATTTTTGCCCATCATTTTCGCCTCTTCGGCCTATCCGGAAATACCGTACCACCAGGTGGCGATGCCCAGAAAGGCAAAAAAGCCGACAATATCTGTCACCGCCGTCACAAAGACGGCAGAGGAGACGGCGGGGTCCGCCCCGAACCTGTCGAGAACCAGCGGAATGAGAATGCCTGCCAGCGCCGCCGCCAGCATGTTGAGACACATGGCTGTCGCGATGATGCCGCCAATATGGATATCCTGAAACCACACGCCGGCGACAATGCCGATGGCACAGCCGAATAGCAGACCGTTCAGGATGCCGACACCCGCTTCGCGCCTGATAATGCGGGCGGCGTTGTGAATATCGAGGCTTTTGGTGGCCAGCGCCCGAACGGAGACCGTCATGGTCTGCGATCCGGCATTGCCGCCCATGCCGGCAACCGTCGGCATCAGGATCGCCAGCGCAATGATCTGCTGGATCGTCGCATCGAACAGGCTGATGACGGAGGCGGACAGAAAGGCAGTAAGGAGGTTGACGGCAAGCCAGGGCACGCGCGAGCGCGAAGTACTGGCGATGCTATCAGACAATTCTTCGTCACCCACACCGCCAAGGCGCAGCAAATCCTCTTCGGCTTCTTCCTGAATGACGTCGACCACGTCATCAATGGTGAGCACGCCGACCAGCCGGCCGTTATTGTCGACCACAGCGGCGGACAGAAGGTCATATTGCTCGAAAAGCTGCGCCGCCTCTTCCTGGTCCATTTCGGCCGGAATCGAGTGGTTGGTCTCGTGCATGATCGTTTCGATCTTCACCTGACGCTTGGCGCGCAGCACCCTGTCGAGATCAAGCGCCCCGACCAGCTTGAAGGTGGGGTCAATGACGAAGATCTGCGTGAAGGAGTCAGGCAATTCCTCTTCTTCGCGCAGATAATCGATGGTCTGCCCCACGGTCCAGAACGGCGGCACGGCGACGAATTCCGTCTGCATGCGGCGACCGGCGGAGCTTTCCGGATAATCCAGCGCCCGCATCAGCCGCACCCGTTCGGTGAACGGCAATTGCGAGAGGATGTCCTCGCGATCCTCGTCGTCGAGGTCTTCGAGAATATAGACCGCGTCGTCCGAATCCAGCTCGCCGATACCCGCGGCGATCTGCTCGTTCGACATCTGGTCAACGATATCGAGACGGATGCCCTCATCCACCTCGGTCAGCGCCGTCATGTCGAAATCGGAACCCAACAGCCGCACGAGCGCATGGCGTTGTTCCGGCATGATGGATTCGAGCACGTCGCCGAGTTCCGACTCATGCAGCCGCGCCACATTCTTGCGCAGGAAAAGCAGATCGCGGTCGGCAATCGCCGCCCCAACCATCGCCAGAAAATCCGAACGGACGGAGCCGTCCTCGGCATAGATATCGGAGGGTGCCTCTGTCGGTTTCATCTCTTCGGGCGCGAGAAGATCGTCGTCACGGTCTGTCATCTGGCGTCCCCTTCTCTAAATGCCGCAGTGCACGAATTTGCAGGCAGAATGGCGTTAAAAAGTATATTGTCAACAACCGGATAGGCGAAAAACAACAGGCTCCGGAACTGCGACGGAAATGTCATGAACCGCCCCTTTGCGAGACCATGACTGAAGAGTGCAGCACTCCATGATCATGTGTCAGCGCGCACGGTGCCTCAATTCACACAACGTCCATGAAGCCGTTGCCGTTCCGTAAGGACCGGGAAGATAGAGATTGACATCTGTCGCCCATAGACGATTCTGAAAGAGCTTTTTTTATATATGGTCGGCCACCGCAAAACGGTATCCACCCTGCGGTCGATCAGAAAAATTTCAGGAAAATCACGACAATGAGCAAGACGGATTTCATCGGCAAGGCATCCGCCGCCGCAGGTGGCTGGGGCGCGCTTAAAAGCGTCGGCAAACGGCTGATGGAGTCAGGCGCACCGATTTCCGGCGCACGCGCGCTCTTGAAGGCAAACCAGCCGGATGGATTCGATTGCCCGGGTTGCGCATGGGGCGATCCCGAACATGGCTCCTCGTTCGAATTTTGCGAAAACGGCGTCAAGGCGGTTGCGTGGGAAGCGACGGAAGCCCGGGTACCACCCGATTTTTTCGCTACCCGCACCGTCTCGGAACTGCGCGGCTGGTCTGACTACGATCTGGAAAAACAGGGCCGCCTCACCCACCCGATGCGATACGACCGGGCAACCGACAAATATCTGCCGGTGTCCTGGGATGATGCCTTTGCCGAAATCGGTGGGGTCCTCAAAAGCCTCGACAGCCCGGATAGGGCGGAATTCTATACATCCGGCCGCGCCTCCAACGAGGCGGCTTTCATCTATCAATTGATGGTGCGGCTTTACGGTACAAACAATTTCCCCGATTGCTCCAACATGTGCCACGAGGCGAGCGGCGTCGGCCTCAAAGCGTCTATCGGCGTCGGCAAGGGCACGGTGCTGCTCGAGGATTTTGAACAGGCAGACGCGATTTTCGTAATCGGCCAGAACCCCGGCACCAACCACCCGCGCATGCTGGGCGACCTGCGCCGGGCCGCCCTTCGTGGCGCGAAGATTGCCGTCTTCAATCCGATCCGTGAAAAGGGTCTGGAGCGCTTCGCCGACCCGCAGGACAAGATCGGGATGATTACCGGCGGCAACACCAAGATCGCCACCAATTATTACCAGCCGCGACAGGGCGGCGACATGGCTGCGGTTCGCGGCATGAGCAAGGCGATCTTCGCCGCTGACGATGCAGCAAGGACGGTGGGAGAACCCGCCATCATCGATTACGATTTCATCGCCGAACATGCGGTGGAGTTCGAAGCCTACCGCGCCGCCGTCGAGGCAACGACGTGGGAAACCATCCTCGACCAGTCCGGCCTGACCCGCGCGGAAATCGAAGAGGCCGCCCTTATCTACATGAATGCCGGCTCGGTCATCACCACATGGGCCATGGGCGTCACGCAGCACCGCCACTCGGTCGTCATCGTCCGCGAGATCACCAATTTCATGCTGCTGCGTGGCAATATCGGCCGTCCCGGTGCCGGCCTTTGCCCGGTGCGCGGCCATTCCAACGTGCAGGGTGACCGCACCGTCGGTATCGACGAGAAAGCACCGCCTGCCCTTCTCGATGCGCTGGAAAAGGAACTCGGCGTTGCCATGCCGCGCAAGCCAGGCCACAACACTGTCGAGGCCGTTGCCGCCATGCTGGATGGCAAGGCGCAGACTTTCATTGCGCTCGGCGGCAACTTCCTGCGGGCGACTCCCGACAGCCCGCTGATCATCAAGGCTTTCGAAAAGCAGAAACTGACGGTCAATATCGCCACCAAGCTCAACCATTCGCATCTGGTGCCGGGCGAAACCTCCTTCGTGCTGCCCTGCCTGGGACGCACGGAAATCGACCGCAATTCGGCGGGAAAGCCACAGATCGTCACGGTCGAGGATTCCATGAGCATGGTGCATGGTTCCGGCGGCATCAACCCGCCTGCCTCGGACGAACTGCGCTCTGAAGTCGCAATCGTTGCCGGCATCGCCGAAGCGACGCTCGGCAATGCCCTTGTCGACTGGAAGGCGCTTGCCGATGATTACGATCTCATCCGCGACATGATCGAGTGGGTCATCCCCGGTTTCGACAATTTCAACGAGCGCGTCCGTGTGCCGCGCGGTTTTCACCTGCGTAATGCCGCGGCCGAACTGGAGTGGAACACGCCGGCGAAAAAGGCCACCTTCTATAGCGGCCCGCTGCCCGAGCAGACCGAGCACCAGCAGGCGCTGAGCCGCAACAACCTTTTTGTACTGCAGACATTCCGCAGCCACGATCAGTACAACACCACGATCTACGGCATGGACGACCGTTATCGCGGCGTCTATGGCGAGCGTCAGGTCATCTTCATGAACCCTGGGGATATGGAGGCGCTCGGCGCCCATTCCCGCCAGCGCGTAGATGTCATCGGCGAATTTGGTGACGGTGTGGAGCGCATTGCCGAGAACTTCCGGCTGGTCCCCTACAATATTCCGCGTGGCAGCGTTGGCGGCTATTATCCGGAACTGAACGTGCTGGTACCGCTGACGAGTTACGGCGAAGACAGCTTCACGCCGACATCGAAATCGGTGCTCGTCTCCTTCCGTCTGCGCACGGATGCGCCTTGATGGATGAGGAGCAATCCGCAGCCTCCTTCATGGCGGCAGTGGAGCAAATCGTGCAAGGGTCCTCGCAGGCGCTTAACGCCACGGGTGCGGCTATCCTGCTGGCGATCCAGCTGGATATCGCTACCGACAGCCGCAGCATCGCGAACCGGCTGGGGCTTGCGCACGCGCTCGTCCTGCGCGAAATCACTGCCCTGTCGCCGCGTTTCGTGCGGGTGACGAAACGTGATGCCCGCACCCAGCGCAGCTTTCTGGAGGCGACGGCGGAAGGGCAAGCACTTGCCACATCCTCCGCCCTGATTTGAAACGAACGGAGCATTTCCTTGGCAATCAGGCCGATCCTGCCCTACCCCCATGCCGGTCTCTCCGATATCTGCGCGCCGGTGACCGATTTTGACGACCACCTGCAAACGCTGGTCACGGATTTGATCGACACGATGCGCGCCGCCCCCGGCGTCGGCATCACCGCAGCCCATATCGGCGTAAAACAGCGCGTTTTCGTGCTTGAGCTGACGCCGGGAACCGTGCTCACCTACATCAATCCCAAAATTCTCGGCCAATCCGCGCAAACCATGCGGCATGTCGAAGGCAGCGTCTCGATGCCGGGCTTCACCGAGGAGGTGGAAAGGCCGTCCGGGGTCGAAGTCAGGTTTCAGGACGTCTCAGGCACGGAACATCGGCAGAGCGCCGAGGGATTTCACGCCATCTGCATCCAGCACGAGATCGATCAGCTGGACGGTGTCTTCTGGCTGAAGCGCCTCTCGAAGCTGAAACGCGACCGGCTGGTGAAGAAATGGGAGAAATCCCGCAAGCCGTGATGATCAGTCGGTAATCGACAACACGAATTCCGCATCACCCTTCAGCGTGTTGCTGACGGTGCAGATATCCTCGGCCATATGCGCAATCGCCGTGCGGGTCGCCTCGTCGAAATCCCCTTCTATCTCGATCCGTATATCAAAACGAACGATCCGTGACGGCTCTTCATCCGCCTTTTCGCCGGAGACATCCACCGTGACCTTTTCGAACCAGTCGAGCAGACCCATACGGCTCGCCGCAATCCGGGCGCTGAGCGCCAGACAGGCGGCAAGCGACGAATAAAGAAGGTCGACGGGATTGAAACCCGGCTCCGAGGCCCCTGTCACCACCGTCAGCGCGCCGCCGGTCGCGGTGACGACATCCGGACGTCCGAGACGCCCAAGCGTAACGACGGCTCCAGTGGGCCGCTTTTTAATCCTGAGCTGTTTCAAGTCCTGTCCCATCTCTCTATTTCACCGCATGGAACCAAAACTAGCCTCGCGCTTTTACTCACGCAACGGTGAACGACCGTTGAGAATTGATTGAAAAGGGAGCTGGGACATATGGTTACATCTACGCTCGTCAGCATTCTGATCACCTTCCTGGTGATCGTGCTCGTCTTGTGGCTCATCGCACGACTGCCCGTGGGCGGCGGCGCGAAACAGATCGCGCAGATCATCGTCATCATCATCGGCATTATTTCGCTGCTGAAATATCTCGCCGTTTTCTGATGTCCCGGCAATGCGCGCACAAAAAAAGGCGGCGAAAGCCGCCTCTTTTTGTGCGCAGTTTTCAAAGCCCCGAAGATTACTGGTGCGGTTCGAACTGGTAGGTTTTTTTAAGGGTAATATCCCGAACACTGCCGAGACCGAGAAACGGCGTATTGTCGGCATCGAAGATCGCCCTGCCCTTCGCCACGATCCAGCGGCTCGAACCATCAGGCAGATTGACCTTGTAGCGCTGGTCGAAGAACACGCCAGTGGTGATGCTTTCAAAAATCGCCTGCGCCACCTGGTCGCGCATTTCAACATCAATTCTTTCGAGAATATCCTCGATCGTCACACCGCGCGATGCGACCGCTTCGGAAAATCCATGACATTCCGCGGTGATGGCATCCATGATCAGCCTGTTGTCGGAAATGCTCCACATATAATAGCCGAGCGCATTGTCTGAATCCGTTTTCTCCCCCATCACGAAAACCTCCAGACAATTTTTCCTGACAAACGCTAACATCAGACCTCTAATATTCCACCCCTTGTTTTAAGGGGGTATTTAACCGGCTACTACAACGTGCATCGATATCCACCGAAATTTATTGACGCCCGATCCGGATACCGGTCTCGAAAGCACGATAAATTCCAGGAAGCCGTCGCAAAGCCAACCGCTTGCACCTACATGACTTTGTAAGGAAATTTCGAAGGAGGCTAATATGCTGCGAACCGCTCTTACTTTTGGATTGCTATCGGCAACTGTCTTACTCGCCGGGTGCCAGACGTGGGAAAGCCCCTATCGCGGGAACGGATGGCGGATGGACCAGGTCATGGATGGCGACCCCTATCGGGTCGGTGACGGCAATCATCAGGAAAACGGCACGGCTTCGAATATTATTCGCCGCTAGGGCAATTCCAGTAAAAGTGCGCGAAGGTTTCACGTCCTGAAAATGCGTGAAACTAAAGATGGGGAGCGCGTCCAACGGTTCCGTTTGAACCGGACGCGCTTCAGGTCGTCAAAAACGAATGACGGATTTCACCGGCGTCAAAGGTTTCTTCTTTTTTGGGAAAGAGCAAAGCCAAACTATTGGCAGAAAAAGAAAAAACCCGCCGAAGCGGGTTTCTTTTGGTGCGGTCGAGAAGACTCGAACTTCCACGGGTTGCCCCACAGCGACCTCAACGCTGCGCGTCTACCAATTCCGCCACGACCGCATCGTGGTAGGCGTCGACTTGCGCCGACGGGGGTGCATGTAGCAAAAGGATTTTCGGTGCACAAGAGCGTCGTGACAGTTTTTTGAAATTAAAAATCGCCCCGGCCCACCCTATATGCAGGAAGCCCGGAAATGCTGGGGTTGCGGCCTTGTCGTCATTTTGCGAGAAGGCTGTGGAAAGGACTTTTTCATGCTCACACGCACGGATATCGAGACAAATATGTTGCCGGTCGCCGGCTCGCCGCCCGTTCGCTGGCGAATCTCGGAAGGTCTCGTGCCTTACGAACAGGCGATAGAGGAGATGGAACGCGAAGTTGCCGCCATCGCCAACGGTGAGGCCGATGAACTCGTCTGGCTTCTGGAACACCCGCCCCTCTATACCGCAGGCACCAGCGCCGATGCTGTTGACCTCATAGAGCCGGATCGTTTCCCGGTCTTCGCCACGGGTCGCGGCGGCGAATATACCTATCACGGGCCGGGACAGCGCGTCGTTTACGTCATGCTCGACCTGAAACGGCGGCGGCAGGATGTCCGCGCCTATGTGGCGGCGCTGGAAAATGTCATCATCCGCACGCTCGACAAGATGAATGTCCGTGGCGAGCGGCGCGAGGACCGGGTCGGCGTCTGGGTCAGGCGTCCGGAAAAGCCGCTGCTTCCCGGCGGCGGCATGGCCGAGGACAAGATTGCGGCACTCGGCATCCGGCTGCGCAAATGGGTGAGCTTCCACGGGCTGTCGATCAATGTCGATCCAGACCTCACGCATTTTTCCGGCATCGTTCCCTGCGGCATCAGCGCCTATGGCGTCACCAGCCTTGTCGATCTCGGATTGCCGGTTATGATCGGCGACGTCGACGTTCTGCTGCGTGAGGCCTTCGAGGAGGTTTTCGGCCCGGCAGTGCCCGAAGCCGGTTCCGGCGGCTGAACCCGCCGCAACCTTTGCCGCACGCCGGTGTTTCCAACATCGATCACCATAAGAGGAGGAACGACCATGTTCACAACGTCAGCCTATGCCTGCGACGACGGTTCTTCGCCGATGAAGCTCGCGACCATCAAGCGTCGCGATCCTGGCCCGCGCGATGTCGAAATCGAGATTGAATTCTGTGGCGTCTGCCACTCCGATATTCATACGGCCCGCAGCGAATGGCCGGGTTCCCTCTACCCCTGCGTCCCCGGCCATGAAATCATCGGCCGCGTTGGTCGGGTGGGCGCGCAGGTTACCAAGTTCAAGACGGGTGACCGCGTCGGCGTCGGCTGTATCGTCGACAGTTGCCGTGAATGCGCAAGCTGTGCCGAAGGGCTGGAGCAATATTGCGAAAACGGCATGACCGGCACCTATAACTCGCCGGACAAGGCGATGGGCGGCGGCGCGCACACGCTTGGCGGTTATTCCGCCCATGTGGTGGTGGATGACCGTTACGTGCTTAACATTCCCGAAGGGCTTGATCCTGCCGCTGCCGCACCCCTGCTCTGCGCCGGCATAACCACCTATTCGCCGCTGCGGCACTGGAACGCCGGTCCCGGCAAACGTGTCGGTGTCGTCGGTCTTGGCGGCCTCGGCCATATGGCAGTCAAGATCGCCAATGCCATGGGTGCAACCGTGGTGATGATCACGACGTCACCCGGCAAGGCGGAAGATGCGAAAAAGCTCGGCGCCCATGAGGTGATCGTCTCTCGCGATGCCAACCAGATGAAAAATGCGGCTTCCAGCCTCGATCTCATCATCGATGCGGTTGCCGCCGACCACGACATCAACGCCTATCTTGCGCTGCTGAAGCGGGATGGCGCGCTGGTGCAGGTCGGAGCGCCTGAAAAGCCGCTATCGGTGCACGCCTTCAGCCTCATCCCAGGCCGCAAGACCTTTGCAGGTTCGATGATCGGCGGTATTCCGGAAACGCAGGAGATGCTGGATTTCTGCGCCGAAAAGGGCATCGCCGCCGAAATAGAGATGATCAATATCGATCAGATCAATGACGCTTATGAACGCATGATAAAAAGCGATGTGCGTTATCGCTTTGTCATTGATATGAAGAGCTTGCCGCGCCAGAAGGCCGCCTGACCTTTCGAGGAGGGGCGCTTTCTGGCGCCCTTTTCCCTCGTTGGACCTTTTGGTTGAAAGCGCAGCCCGATCCATGACCAGCCAGACCGGTTTCAACGATGTCGCCAAGGGCATGACCATCATGGCCGGCTGCATGTTCGTGCTGCCAATCATGGATGCCATTGCCAAATACATGGCAGTAAGCGGGGGCATGTCGCCGGCGCAGGTGACCTTTTACCGCTTCTTTTTCCAGCTTCTGTGCACCCTGCCCCTGCTGCTTCTGATGTCACCGAAAGCGCTGTTCAGCGCCAAACGGCCGTGGATGAACTGCCTGCGTGGCGTGCTGCACGCAGCCGCCAGCCTGATGTTCTTCGCCGCCGTCAAATACATGCCGCTTGCCGACGTCTTTGCGATCTATTTCGTCGAGCCCTTCATGCTGACGATGATGTCTGCCCTCTTCCTCGGGGAGAAAGTCGGCTGGAAGCGCTGGATGGCGATTGTGGTGGGTTTCGGCGGTGCGCTGATCGTCATTCAACCGAGTTTCGAAATCTTCGGCTGGACATCGCTTCTGCCGGTCGCCTGCGCATTTCTGTATACGCTCTATCTGTTCCTGAACCGCGCCATCGGCGATGCCGACAGCCCGCTCGTCATGCAGACCATGTCCGGCATTGCCGGCACGGTGTTCATGGGCGTGGCACTGCTGGCCGGTCACGCGCTTGGCGACAAGGATTTCGCCGTCTCGCTTCCGCAATCCGGCTTTACCCTTTTTCTGCTCATCCTGCTGGGATCGATATCCGGCTACATGCACCTGCTGATCGTCAGGGCATTCAGGATGGCGCCGCTGTCGCTGCTGGCGCCGTTCCAGTATTTCGAGATCATTTCGGCGACGGTGCTCGGTTACGCGTTGTTTTCGGATTTCCCGACGCCGTCGAAATGGCTCGGCATCCTCATCATCGTCGCATCCGGCCTCTTCATCATCTGGCGCGAACGCGTGCAGGCCCAAACGAACCCGCCGCTCGACGGGCAATGACGCCCAGAACGCTTTCAGGCGCCCGAGGGCTGCGGCCCTTCGTCGTGATGGTCCTGCGCCTCCACAAGGCTGCCGAGCAGCCACAGCGAAACCTCGGCGGCCTCTCCGGCGGATTTGAAGCGGTATGAGCCGCTATATTTCGGCGCATCGAAAAAGGTAACGACAAAACCGTCACCGCTTTCCAGGCTTTCGACCCTTATCCGCTCGGGATCGATCATCAGGCACACATAATGGGATCCCATATTGCGCATGAAGCCGGCCTTGTTGTCGTGCAGCCGCACGAAGGCAGCACCACCATCCACCGTCATATGCAGGCTTCTGATCGCCTCATTGGGAAAAGCGCGGGCGAAATCCATGATCGCCTGCCCCACATCATGGCTGTTATCCTCATCCGTCGCCCGCGTCATGCGCCAAGCATAAACAGCGAAAACCGCAAGCAGCACGAAAACGATAATCCAGATCGCAATACTCATCCGGGACGCTCCCTCAGCACCGAAACATCACGATTCGCGAATCGAAACGATGCGAACCCGGATCAGGGTCATAAAGGCCGAGGCTTGCGTGAAGTGTGGCTTCCTGAAAATGGCATAGATTCATCCACACCGTGCGTGGGAATCAGAAACGCTTGAGGAAAGACGCTCTTGCCAGCAGCCATTGCCGGCGAAGCTGCGACAGTTGCACTTCGCCTTCGAACACGCCCGCCCCCGCCTTTCTGGCGGCGGCGATGACCGGACCGGACAAGGCGACAGGAAGATAGGCCGCAAAGATATTCCTGGAAATCTTCGCGCGTCTCGCCTTCTCGATATGATCCAGCGCATGTGTCGCGAAAATCTCGATGGCGATGCCGATGCGCTGCTTGTCGTCACCTTCGAGAAACGTCTCGCGATCGAGCCCGGCAGCCGCCAGCATATCAGCGGGGATATAGACCTGCCCGCGACGCCGGTGCAGCGGCATCAGCAGCAGAATACCGGCCATGGCCTGCGCCACACCCGCATGTCCCGCGGCTTCCGCGCTGGCCGACGCGTCTTCCGGTGAAAGCACAAGGCTCGCAAGCTGAATCAGCGCCGAAGCGGTCTCGCCGGCATAACCTTCGAGCGCGTTGCGATCCTCGAACAGATCGTCATAGAGATCGAAGATACGCGCCTCGATCATATTGGAGAGCACCGTTCGCGGCAGGCGATATTGCTCGATCGTGGTCAAAAGTGCCGTGGCAACCGGGTGGGACTGGCTGTCGCCGTGCGCATTACCTTCCAGAAGGTCACGCCACCATTGCATGCGCACTTCACCGGGCAGCGCCTCGCGCACGGAATCGCGGATACGGGCGATTTCGGCGTTGAACGCATAAAGTGCTGCGAGTGCGGCGCGCCTGTCGGCCGGCGACAGAAGGCAGGCGAGATAGCGGTCGCGATCAGTGTCGCGCAGCGTCGCGAGGCAGACGTCGAGATTTTCTGTGGGTGCCATGGTTCCCCGCTCGAAACGTCCTGTCAGCCTTCGACCGCAATCAGCGCAGCAGCCACGGCGCGCGATTCCGAAAGCATGATGTTATAGGTGCGCACGGCAGCACCCGTACTCATCGGATCAACCGAAATGCCCGCTGCCCTGAAGGCCTCGCGCAATTCCTTCGGCAAGACCCGCATGCCATCGCCCGTGCCGATCAAAAGCACTTCGATATCCTGCGCATCGGCCAGAACCTTGTCGAAATGCGCAAGCGTAAATTCCTTCACATCGACGGGGCTCCAGCCGTGAATGCCGGAAGGCAGGCACAGAAGCGAACCGCGATGCGACATGTCGGCAAAGCGGAAACCGCCATTGCCATAGGCATCGATGGGCGCCCGGCCGGGAAAATGGGCCGGGCGTATTTCGATCCCGCCGGCCATCAGACGGCAGGCTTGCCGCCGATGGCATTAGTCTTGTCGTCCTTCTCGTCTTCCGCATCTTTGTTATCGGGACGCAGCTTGAAGGCGATCAGCACCGGAGCGGCGATGTAGAGCGACGAGAACACACCGATACCGACGCCGAACAGCATGGCGAAGGTGAAGGAGCGGATGACTTCGCCACCGAAGAGGTACAGCGACAGAAGCGCCAGAAGCACGGTCAGACCGGTAAGGATCGTACGCGACAGCGTCTGGTTCAGCGACACGTCGATGATCATCGACAGCGGCATCTTTTTATAACGCCTGAGGTTTTCGCGGATACGGTCGTAGATGACCACGGTATCGTTCAGCGAATAGCCGATGATCGTCAGGATCGCCGCGATACTGGTCAGGTTGAACTCTATCCCGAGGAAGACGAACAGGCCGATGGTGAAGACCACGTCGTGTACCATCGAGATGACCGCGCCGAGTGCAAACTGCCACTCGAAGCGAACCCAGATGTAGACCATGATCGCCGCCATGGCGAGCAGAACGCCGATAGTAGACGTGACGGTCAGGTCACCCGATACGGCTGGGCCAACCACTTCCACACGACGGAAATCGTACTTGTCCTGCAGTTCGCCGCGCACCAGGGTGATGGCAGACTGCTCGGCATTTTCGCCGCCGTCCTGCGCCTGAATGCGGATGAGAACGTCCTGCGGCGTACCGAAATTCTGCGCCTGGATTTCACCGAGGTTCAGCTGGTTCAGACGTTCGCGGATGTCTGCGAGATCGGCTTCACCCTGCTTGGCGCGCACTTCAATGACAGAGCCGCCCTGGAAGTCGATGCCGAGGTTCAGGCCCTTGCCGATGAATCCGCCGACACAGGCGAGCATGATGACGCCGGTGATCATGAACACCACGCGACGGTAGCGCATGAACGGAATGTCGCGGCCATCGAACATGGCGGTGCGGACACCCTTCGGCAGATGTTTCGGACGGCTGCGGCGAACCCAGTAGCCGAACATCCATGCCGTCAGCGTATAGGCCGTGAAGACGGTGGTGATGATACCGACCGCAAGCGTGACGGCGAAGCCCTTGACGGGACCGGTGCCCATGTAAAACAGCACGCTCGCCACGATCAGCGTCGTCAGGTTGGCGTCGATAATGGTCGCAAACGCTCGCGTGAAGCCGTTATCCAGCGACTGGATCAGCGGTTTGCCGCTCTTCACCTCCTCGCGGATTCGCTCATAGATCAGAACGTTGGAATCCACCGCCATACCGATCGTCAGAACGATACCGGCAATACCTGGCAAGGTCAGCGTTGACCCTATCACACTGAGGACAGCGAGCAGCATGACGACGTTGACGATGAGCGCAATGTTCGCAAGCAGGCCGAAGAAACCATAGAAGACGAACATGAAGATGAGGACGCCGACAGCGCCGATGACGCTTGCCGTCAGGCCGGCGGTGATGGAGTCGTTACCGAGGCTTGGGCCGACGGTACGTTCCTCGACCACGGTCAGCGTGGCCGGTAGCGCACCTGCGCGCAACAGCACTGCGAGGTCGTTGGCGCCCTGAACCGAGAAGCTGCCGGAGATCTGTCCCGAACCGCCGATGATCGGCTCGCGGATAACAGGGGCGGAGATGACCTGGTTGTCGAGCACGATGGCGAAAGGCTTGCCGACATTCTGCTGCGTCGCCTGCGCAAAGCGCTGCGCGCCGCGGCTGTCGAAGCGGAAGGTGACAACGGGTTCGTTGGTCTGCTGGTTGAAGCTTGCCTGCGCGTCGACGAGATTGTCGCCGGAAACGAGTGCGCGGCGTTCCACCAGATAGGGAACCGGCGGGTCGTCCTGCGAATAGAGAACCTCGGACGTTGCGGGCGGGCGGCCGTTCATCGCTTCCTGCACCGGCATCGTCGTGTCGACCATGCGGAAGGACAGCTTTGCGGTCTGGTTGAGAAGCGATTTCAGGCGCTGCGGGTCCTGAAGGCCCGGCACCTGCACGATGATGCGGTCGGAACCTTGACGCTGGATGAGCGGTTCGGTGGTGCCGACTTCGTCAACGCGGCGGCGCACGACTTCGATCGATTGCGACACGGCCGAGGACAGGCGGTAATCGACGCCTTCATCCGTCAGGTTGAGCCGCAGCAGATTGTCGCCGCCGTCGCTCATCGTCACTTCGGTGATGGAGCCGCCGACCAGCGTTCCGGCGGACACCGGCAGCGTCAGATCGCGAAGTGCGGTTTTGGCCGCTTCGTATTGAGCGGGATCGCTGATGCGAACCTGAATCTGCTGGCCGTTGCCGGTCAGGCCCGAATAGCGGATGTTGGCATCGCGAAGCTGCGTGCGCACATCACCCACGATGGTTTCGAGACGTTCCTTGACGATGTCGGAACGCTCGATCTTGAGCATGATGTGCGAACCGCCCTGAAGGTCGAGACCGAGCGTTACCTTGTTGTTCTTGTACCAGGCAGGCATGCTCTCCAGCTGTTTGTCCGAAAACAGGTTTGGAGAGGCGATGACGACGCTTGCCAGCACAAGCAGCCAGATGAAGACTGTTTTCCAACGGGAAAAATGAAGCATTTCGATCTCGGTCAGGGTTGGGGTTGCGCGATTGGCGCAACCCGTCAAACTTCGGAAGCGGGCGTTCGGATATCCGGCAGGATCAGGAAGCGGCTTCCGTCTTGACCACTTCGCCCTTCACGCGCACTTCGGCAATGTATGCACGAGCGGCACGGATTTTCACGCCTTCGGCGATTTCGACTTCGAGTTCGTTGTCATCGATGACCTTGATCACCTTGCCGACGATGCCGCCGCCGAGAACGACCTGATCGCCACGGCGAATATTGGTCAGCGTTTCCTGGCGCTTCTTCATCTGCGCGCGCTGCGGGCGGATAAGGAAAAAGTACCAGACCACCATAAGCGGCGCAAACAGGAAAAGCATTTCAAGGCCGGACCCGAAGGCCGATGCGCTGCCCGTCGCGTCCTGGGCAAAAGCTTGACTAATGAACATATAAAACTCCTCAACGATTACAGCACGACCTCGTATGCCGCCCCAGCTTTCAAGCCGCCGGAATATAGTGGGGAACGCCGGGATTGCAACAGATGCAGGCCCCCCGCCGTACCGATTCCGGACCTCTTAACCTTTATGGGCTGGAAACGCCATGCTAGGCCGGGCCGAAAACATCGTTTTGAACACCAGATAAGCGGAAGAAACACCATGATTCGAGAAGAGACGGCCACCCTGCTTCTTGCCGAACTGCGTAGACTGAACGTTGCCGTGGAACGGCTCGCCGGCCCGGCACCCGCCATAAACGACTGGAATGCAGCGGATTGCTTCGTCTGGGTGCCGGTCAATTCCTTTTTGCAGCCGGTTTCCCGCCCGAACCGTATCGCGCTGAAACTCATTCGCGGCGTCGATCATGTGCGCGACATCCTGCACGAAAACACGCTGCGTTTTGCCGATGGTTTTCCCGCCAACAACGTGCTCCTCTGGGGCGCACGCGGCATGGGCAAATCCTCGCTGGTAAAGGCCGTTCACGAAGATGTGCGCGCCGCAAGCGGTGTTCCCCTGAAGCTGGTCGAGGTGCATCGCGAGGATATCCACACCCTGCCCGCTTTGCTCGATATATTGAAAGCCTCGGGTGAGCGCGTCATCGTTTTCTGCGATGACCTCTCCTTCGATCACGACGACACGGCCTACAAGTCGCTGAAGGCAGCGCTCGATGGCGGCATCGAGGGGCGGCCGGACAATGTGCTGTTCTACGCAACCTCCAACCGCCGTCATCTTCTTCCCCGCCACATGATGGAAAACGAGCAATCGACCGCCATCAACCCTTCGGAAGCGGTGGAAGAAAAGGTCTCGCTGTCGGATCGCTTCGGCCTGTGGCTCGGCTTCCACAAATGCAGCCAGGAAGACTATCTGACGATGATCGACAGCTATGCGGCGCATTTCGATCTCGGCCTCGATCGCGACACCCTGCATCACGAAGCGCTGGAATGGGCGACCACACGCGGCGGCCGCTCGGGCCGCGTTGCCTGGCAATATATTCAGGATGCCGCCGGCCGCCTCAGAAAATCGATCGACAGATAACGCCACCGTGACATCGGGCGAGAGCCGGTGTCGTTGCGGCTATAGGCGTTGTCGTATTCCCGACCGCCACATCGCCCGCCAAATGGTTTGCTGCAAACATCTGGAGTCATCCTGTCCGCGGAGGAGCGGACAGGTGGTTGGTGTTCAAACCCAAGGAGGAGATGGATATGAGCAAGAACAGAGGCGTCGTCTATTTGCGACCCGGTCAGGTCGAGGTCCGCGACATCGACGACCCGAAGCTGGAGGCGCCGGATGGCCGCCGTATCGAGCACGGTGTCATTCTCAAGGTTATTTCCACGAATATCTGCGGTTCCGACCAACATATGGTGCGCGGCCGCACCTCGGCGATGCCCGGCCTCGTCCTCGGTCATGAAATCACCGGCGAAGTCATCGAAAAAGGCGTCGACGTCGAGATGCTTGAAATCGGCGATATCGTGTCGGTGCCGTTCAACGTCGCCTGCGGGCGCTGCCGCTGCTGCAAGTCGCAGGATACCGGCGTCTGCCTGACGGTGAACCCCGCGCGTGCCGGCGGCGCTTACGGTTATGTCGATATGGGCGGCTGGATCGGCGGACAGGCCAGATACGTCACCATCCCCTATGCCGACTTCAACCTTCTGAAATTCCCCGACCGCGATCGGGCAATGTCCAAGATCCGCGATCTCACCATGCTCTCCGACATCCTGCCGACCGGCTTCCACGGTGCGGTCAAGGCAGGCGTCGGCGTCGGCTCCACGGTCTATGTTGCGGGCGCCGGCCCGGTTGGTCTCGCGGCTGCCGCCTCCGCCCGTATTTTGGGTGCGGCCGTCGTCATGGTCGGTGATTTCAACAAGGATCGCCTTGCACACGCCGCCAAAGTCGGCTTCGAGCCCGTCGATCTTTCCAAGGGCGACCGTCTGGGCGACATGATTGCCGAGGTCGTCGGCACCAACGAGGTGGACAGCGCCATCGACGCCGTCGGTTTCGAAGCACGCGGCCATGCGGGCGGCGAACAGCCAGCCATCGTTCTCAACCAGATGATGGAAATCACCCGCGCTGCCGGCTCTATCGGCATTCCGGGCCTTTACGTCACCGAAGATCCCGGCGCGGTCGATGCCGCGGCAAAGCAGGGCAGCCTGTCGCTACGCTTCGGCCTCGGCTGGGCCAAGGCCCAGTCCTTCCATACCGGCCAGACGCCGGTGCTGAAGTACAACCGCCAGCTCATGCAGGCGATCCTGCATGACCGCCTGCCCATCGCCGACATCGTCAACGCCAAGATCATCGCACTCGATGATGCCGTGCAGGGATATGAGAGCTTCGATCAGGGTGCTGCAACCAAGTTCGTCCTCGATCCGCATGGCGATCTCCTGAAGTCGGCCTGATAACGGCGGTTCAAGATCTGCGCTATTGGAAACGCCCGCGACAACATTTGTCGCGGGCGTTTTTTTGCCTGCATTCGCATTGTCACCATCAGGTGAAAATCATGGGTCGATCACAGGCATCGCCTCCAGTTCGGCGATTGCCAGCGATGAGAGATAGGGCCGGAACAGGCTGGATACCTGCCGAAGCCCCCAGTCCAGTTGCTGCGGCCCGAACTCAGTAACGCCTTCCTGCAGGTTGAGGTAAGCCGCCCAATAGGTCGAGACGATCCATAGATTTGTAAGAAGCGCCGCCCGCTCGTTTTCCGGAATCTCTGCAAGCCCCGCCTTCTCCATCCGGCTGACAATTTCAGCGACGGCAAGGCGCATGGCCGCACTTATGTTGCGCACCGGCTCCACCAGCGCCGGGGCGGAGGAAACAAGACCGACAAGATCGCGGAACAGGAAGCGGTAGTTCCACACCAGCGAAAACCAGAACCGCAGGAAGTCGGCATATGTCGACGCGGCACCTTCATCCTCCTCGTCGATCCTGGCGACAACCGCCAGCGCATCGGTCTCAAACAGGGCAAACAGAGCCAGCACCAGCGCCTCTTTGGTGCGAAAATGGTAATAGAGATTACCTTCATTGATATTCACCGCTCTTGCGATCTCGGCCGTCGTCACATGATCAGGCCCTCGCTCGTTAAACAGTTCGAGAGCAGCGGTGAGAATTCTTTGCCGTGTGGGAGAAGGCCGCCCGGTTTCACTTTTCTTCATTGATCCTCGACCCACTATTGAAACCTAAGGCATGCACCTTAAATGACTAGAATAAGGTACACACCTTAACAGAGAAGTTTGACTGTTCAACGCGAATATAAGGACCTGCATATGTCCGGCACCGACCTTCGCACTCCGCCCCCGGATACGTCCGGCGCGGTATCCGTCTCCAGATTTGGCACGGCGCGGCTCGCCCTCTCGCTCATCCGCAATCCGCTCAAGGCATTGCCACCGGCGATTTTCAGCGAACCGGCGGTCTTTCTCCGTCTCGGCGGCGGGATGCGGGTACATCTTGCCGATCCCATGCTTATCCATGAGGCTCTGGTCAAGAACGCCCACCTGCTTGGCAAGGGCGAGGATGTGCGCCGGGCGCTCGGCCCCGCACTCGGGCAAGGCCTCCTGACCGCCGACGGCGATCACTGGAAATGGCAACGGCAATCCGTTGCCGCCGCCTTCCGGCACGAAAAACTGCTGGAATTGTTACCCCTCATGGTCGAGGCGGCGCAGCGAACGGAGTTGCGCTGGCGCTCGTCACCTTTCGGCGACATCGATATCGGCCATGAAATGATGCGGACTACCTTCGACATCATCGTCGAAACCATGATGTCCGGCGGCCACGGGATCGATATCGGCCACGTCGAGCAAAGCATTACCGACTATCTGAAACCGACCGGCTGGACCTTCGCACTCGCCATGCTGGGAGCACCGGAATGGCTTCCCCATCCCGGCCGGCGCAAGGCCCGGGCTGCTGTCGATTATCTGCGCTCCAGCCTGTCGACGGTGATCGCGGGCCGGCGACAAAACCCCGTCGACAGGAACGATCTGGTTTCCATGCTGCTCGAGGCAAAGGATCCGGAAACCGGACGCATGATGAGCGATAAGGAAATCATCGACAATCTGCTCACCTTCATCACCGCCGGTCACGAAACGACCGCGCTCGGTCTTGCGTGGACATTCCACCTGCTGTCGCAAAACAGCGATGTGGAAAGCAAGGTCATCGAGGAAATCGGGACCATCACCGGTGGGAATCCCGTCGCGGCAGAGCACATCGCCCAGCTGACCTATACCAGACAGGTGTTTTCCGAGGCGATGCGGCTTTACCCGCCTGCCCCGGTCGTCACCCGCACGGCATTGCAGGCCTTCAAGCTCGGCGACCATGACATTCCGGCTGGAACCGTTCTTTATGTGCCGATCTATGCCGTCCACCGGCACACGGCACTATGGGACGAACCGGAACGCTTCGACCCTTCACGTTTCGATCCGGAAAAAACCAAGGCGCGTCATCGTTACGCCTATATGCCCTTCGGCGCCGGTCCACGCGTCTGCATCGGCAACGCATTCGCGATGATGGAAGCCGTCGCTATCCTTGCGGTGCTGCTGCAGAACGTTCACCTCGAAAACAGATCCACAACACTTGCGGAGCCGCTCATGAAAGTGACGTTACGGCCGCAGAACCGTCTGATGATGCGGGTCACCAACCGAAAAAACAAATCGCCCGCGACGTGAACCATCGCGGGCGATTAATACTTCTGAAAACTCAGTCGTCACCTGATGGTGACGATCACAGGTCGACGTCGAGGATCGCCATGGAGAAGTTGTACGAGCGGTCGCCGTCCTCGTCATCGATGTAGACAACGCCGAGGAACTCTTCGCCAAGATACACTTCGGCGGAATCGTCTTTGCGCGGACGCGCCTTGACAATCATCTTCTCGTTGAAGGTGCGCTTGAAATAGGCGTCGAGTTTTTTGATTTCGTCGGCTTTCACCACTATTCTCCTGTGCGGTTCGGGTTGGGCCGCTTTTGGCATGGGACAAAGGCCAAAGTAAAGTGAAAGCGGCGCATCATCCGTGTCTTCCACACGGACGAGCGCAATATTCACCACCTGTCAGATATCGGCTCCGATGACCTGATCCATCAGACGCGAGGGTTCCGAACACCCTGCTTCTCCCACCACGCGCGCGGGCACGCCAGCAACGGTGGTCTTCGGCGGGACCGCCTTCAGCACCACCGAACCGGCGGCGATGCGCGAGCATGTGCCGATCTCGATATTGCCGAGGATTTTCGCGCCTGCCCCGATCATCACGCCATTGCCGATCTTCGGGTGGCGGTCCGCCCCCTCCTTGCCGGTGCCGCCAAGCGTCACGCCGTGCAGAATGGAGACGTTGTCGCCGATAATTGCCGTTTCGCCGACCACAAGCCCGGTGGCATGGTCAAGGAAGATGCCCTTGCCGATGCGTGCCGCCGGATTGATATCCGTCTGGAAAATGCTCGACGAGCGGCTTTGCAGATAAAGCGCCAGATCCCTGCGGCCCTTTTGCAGCAGCCAATGGGCAAGGCGATGGGTCTGAATGGCCTGGAACCCCTTGAAATAGAGGAGCGGCTCCATGAAGCGGGTGCAGGCCGGGTCGCGGTCGTAAACGGCCTGAATATCGACGCGCAGCACGCTGCCCCATTCCGGCCAGTCATCCAGCATGTCCTGGAAGGTCTGGCGCAGGAGAACGGCCTGCATATCGGGATGATCGAGGAGTTCGCAGATGCGATAGATCACACATTCTTCAAGAGACCGGTGATTGAGGATCGTCGAATAAAGGAAAGCGGAAAGCAGCGGGTCCTGCGCCACGGCGCTTCGCGCCTCATGCAGCAGGCTGCCCCAGATTGGATCGACGATCGCCAGCTGTTCGGGCTGACGGGCCTCGGTACGTGCGACCATGAATGGTCTCCTCGTTTGCAGTGGTCGTTCTTTATACAGAAAAAGACGTGCATAAGAAATGGGATTCGAATGGCGACTTTAAAGGCGGCAAGGCTTCAGTTTTTCTTCATGCAGCATGAAAAACTGTTTCTTGCCGCGCCCGCTCAAAGCGAGTGGTAAAACTCCAGAACCGCCGCCTTGAACACCCGGTCGCCAACGGCGAGCATGTGGTCACGGCCGGGAATGTCGATCGCCCGCGCATGCGGCATGATCGCCGCAAGTTCTGCACCGGACCCGGCGATATCGTCATTGGTTCCCACCGCAATCAGCGTCGGCGCATCGATCTTTTCCGCCTGTTCGCGGGTGACGAGAACCCGCGAGGTCTCGATACAGGCGGCAAGCGCCAGCCGGTCGCTTTTCGTCTGGTCGGCAAAGGCACGGAACATGCGGCCGCGCTCATGCGTGACAACATCGAGCGAGGGCGCCAGAAGCGCCTCGGCAATAGGATCCCAATCGCCCACACCTTCCACCATGCCGATGCCGAGCCCGCCGAACACCAGCGAGCGGACGCGCTCCGGATGGGCCATCGCCAGAAAGGCCGAAATACGCGCGCCCATGGAATAACCCATTACATGGGTCTCCGCGATGCCGAGATGATTGAGCAGCGCCACCGCATCACCGGCCATGACGGGCGGATAATAGGCTTCCGGATCATGCGGCTTGTCGCTTGCGCCATGGCCGCGATTGTCGATGGCGATCACCCGGTAACCCGCATCACCCAGCGTTTTCAGCCAGCCGGGATGCACCCAGTTGACGTTGGCGCTGGAGGCGAATCCATGAATCAACAGCACCGGATCACCCGCGGGATCGCCCTCGTCAAAATAGGCAAGGCGAAGGCCGTCATGGGAAAAATCGGAAAATTGCGGCGTGTTGAGATTCATCAAGGACATCCTTTTTGCCGGACCATATGGCAGGAAATCGCAATTTTGAACATGTTTTCCTGACGATTTTTATGGAGATGCAATGCGTTTGAGGCTACATATCCGCAGCAATGAGCCCATGCTCGATGACGATCTGCGGCTTAACCACGATATTGCATTTGGAGACAAGCATGGCCGGGCATTCCATTCCCCACTTCCAGAACGATGGCGGACACAGCGTAATCGAGATCGGCGTCAAGGAATTCATGTGCACCGGTGCTTCGGTGCCTTTCGATCATCCCCACATCTTCATCGACATGGGCGACGACAACGAAAAGGTCTGTTCCTACTGCTCCACCCTTTTCCGCTACAATCCGTCGCTGAAGGCCGAGCAGACCAATCCTCCGGGCTGCGTCTTCCATGTGAAGGCCGCCTGACCTTCCATCTTTTCTGATCGGGGCGCACCATGCCCATCAAATCCGTAGCCATTGTCGGTGCCGGCATCGCCGGTCTCACCGCTGCCCTTTCTTTTGCCCGGCACGGCGTCGGCTGCGACATCATCGAACAGGCTGGCGAACTGGCGGAAGTCGGTGCGGGCCTGCAGGTGTCGCCCAATGCCGCCCGCATCCTCGCAGAACTCGGCGTGCTGCCCGAGATCGAGGCGCGCTGGACCGAGCCAGTCAGCGTTGATCTCGCCGATGGAAAATCGCTTGCCACGCTATTGTCCCTGCCAGTGGGCGCTGCGGCACGCGCCCGTTGGGGTGCTCCCTATGGCGTCCTTCACCGCTCGACGCTGCAAAGCGCGCTTCTCGATGCGGTGACGCGCAATCCGCTCTGCCGCCTGCATCTCGGCAAACGCATCGAAAACGCCACAGCGGATATTATTGCCGCTACCACGTTCCGCGATCATGACCTGATCGTCGGTGCTGATGGCGTCTGGTCGGTCGCCCGTTTTGCCGTCCCCTCCGCTCCCGTCGCCACTTTCTCCGGTAATGTCGCCTGGCGCTTCACCGTTGCCGCAAAAGATGTGCCTTCAGCCATCAACAAAAGCGCAGTCACGGCCTATCTCGGTTCGGGCGGCCATATCGTCGCTTATCCGCTGAAGGAAGTCGGCGGCTTCAACATCGTCGCCATCGCGCTTGGCGCCGATCCCGGCGCGACATGGCGAGCCGAATCGAGTGGTCGGCAGAAGGCCATGCTGCTGGAACAGTTTCGTGGCTGGAGCTCGGATATCGTCCGGCTGCTGGCGTCATCGGAAAATCCGACCTTCTGGCCGCTTTATCAGGCCGGGCCCGGACGCTGGCACAATGGCCGGGATACGGTGCTGATCGGCGACGCCGCCCATGCGATGATGCCGTTTGCCGCACAGGGGGCGGCCATGGCCATTGAGGACGCATTCGAACTAGCGGGCAAGTTAGCCGGAACAGCCCTGCCCGTGCCGCAAGCCCTTGCCGCCTTCGAGGCCCTGCGCCTTCCGCGCATAGAAAAGGCCCGCAAGCGGGCCTCTCTCAATCGTTTTGCCTATCATGCCACAGGCCCTGCCCGTCTGGCCCGGAACTTCGTCTTTTCGACACGTCCGACGGAAGCCTTCCTGAAAGACTTCGACTGGCTTTACGGCTACCGCGCCAAAGGCTGAGGTTAAATCTCAGCCGCGGCGGCAAATCCGGCCTCAAGATCCTTCTTGAGGTCGGCGATATCTTCAAGCCCGACCTGCAGGCGGATCACCGGCCCCTGCGACGGGCCCTTGGCGATGGTCCTGTCGACAAGCGATACCGACACGGCAAGCGATTCGTATCCGCCCCAGGAATAACCGAGCCCGAAGAAGGTCAGCGCATTCAGAAAAGCTGCCGCCGCCTGCTTGTATTTGCCTTCCTCAGCCTTCAGCACAAAGGAAAACACGCCGCTCGCACCCTTGAAGTCGCGCTTCCAGAGCTCATGACCGGCAAAGCTCGGCAGTGCCGGATGCAGAACGCTGACAACATCGTCGCGGCTTTCCAGCCAGTTGGCGATATCGAGGGCGCTTTCCTGATGATGCGCCAGCCTGATACCCATGGAGCGCATGCCGCGCAGGATCTGATAGGCATCATCCGGCGTCACGCAGATGCCGAGATTGGTGTTGGCCTGATAAAGCGCCTTCCAGTGCTTTTCATTGGCCGAGACAAACCCCATCAGCACATCGGAATGCCCGGAGGGGTATTTGGTCGCGGCGTGAATGGAGACGTCGACGCCGAAATCGAGCGGCTTGAAATAAAGCGGCGTCGCCCAGGTATTGTCCATCGTCACGACGCAATCGTGCCTGTGGGCGATGTCGGTGATCAGCCGGACATCCTGAATCTCGAAGGTGTTGGAACCCGGCGCTTCCAGATGCACGAGCTTGGTATTCGGCCGGATGAGAGCCTCTATGCCGGCGCCAATCGCAGGATCATAATACTCCACCTCCACACCGAGCTTCTTCAGCATCGTATTGCAGAAGCGGCGCGTCGGAAAATAGACCGAATCAACGATCAGCGCATGATCGCCGGCGCCGAGATAGGCCAGAAACGGCACGGTGATCGCCGCAAGGCCCGACGGCACGAGGATCGTTCCGGTGGACCCTTCCAACTCGTTGACGAGATTGCACAGCGCGTCGGTCGTCGGCGTACCGTGGGTGCCGTATGTGTATTTCTGATTTTCGGTCGAAAGCGTCTCGGCGTCGGGGAAAAGCACGGTGGAGCCGCGCACGATCGGGGGATTGACGAAACCGAAACAGTCCGCGGGATCGTTGCCGCCATGGGTCAGGCGCGTATTCACACCTGCGGCGGAAAGCAGGTCATTTGTCTTGGTCATTTCAGATCAGCTTTCGAAGGGATATTGACGCGAGCGACAATGCGGAGAGCCGAAGGCAAGGTCAAGTCCCGAGAACCATCCGCCAAACCAGCAATTGATCCACTTCGTAACAGCATACAAGAAGTATACAAAAATCGTGCAAGTGCAATTTTTCGCAAAAATATGCTTATATTTTCACCCTTTGCACACTTCCCGACCAAAAATTGGAAAATTCCGTTTTATAGGCACAATTATTGCCAGCACGTCTTGACCCCGCTGCCAATTACGATTGTGATAGAAAAAGCGGATCGAAAAGATCTTGCTGAAGGGGGGAGCTGGGGCAAAAACAATATGCCGGTCCTCTTCCGATTGACGATAACAAACAAAGGTTGGGAAAAATGAAAAAGGCAATTCTGTCGGCCGTTATCGGCGCAGCAGTTTTGGGAGGAGCCTCGGTCGCTTCGGCTGCGACGCTTCAGGACGTGAAGTCGAAAGGTTTCGTCACCTGCGGTGTGAGCGCCGGCATTCCGGGATTTTCCAATCCCGATGACAAGGGCGAATGGTCCGGCATCGACGTGGACTATTGCCGTGGTATTGCCACTGCGGTTTTCGGCGATCCTACCAAGGCTAAATTCGTCGCTCTTTCGAGCAAGGACCGTTTTCCGGCGCTCCAGTCTGGCGAGGTCGACGTTCTGACCCGTAACACCACCTGGACGATCAGCCGCGACACCTCGCTCGGCTTCAACTTCCGCACCGTCAACTATTATGACGGCCAGGGTTTCATCGCCAAGAAGGGCCTCAACGTGAAGTCCGCTCTCGAGCTTTCCGGCGCCGCCGTCTGCGTTCAGACCGGCACAACCACCGAGCTCAATCTTGCCGACTATTTCAAGACCAACAATCTGCAGTACAACCCGGTCGTTTTCGAAAAGGAATCCGACGCGACGTCTGCTTATGACTCCGGTCGTTGCGACGTTTACACCACCGACCAGTCCGGTCTTTACGCCATCCGTCTCAAGCTGAAGAACCCGGACGACAACGTCGTTCTGCCTGAAGTCATCTCCAAGGAGCCGCTTGGACCGGCTGTTCGCCAGGGCGACGACCAGTGGTTCGACATCGTCAGCTGGGTTCACTACGCGATGGTCAATGCCGAAGAACTGGGCATCACCTCCAAGAACGTCGACGAGCAGAAGAACAGCGCCAACCCCGATATCAAGCGTCTGCTCGGCACTGAAGAAGGCACCAAGATCGGTACCGATCTCGGCGTAACGAACGACTGGGCCTACAACATCGTCAAGAAGGTCGGCAACTACGGCGAAGTCTTCGACCGTAACGTTGGCGCCGGCTCGCCGCTGAAGATCGAGCGTGGCCAGAACGCGCTGTGGACCAAGGGCGGCCTGCAATACGCACCGCCGGTTCGTTGATCGGCCCCATCGTTGGCTAAAGACTGAAGGGAGGCTGGGCAATGCCCGGCCTCCACTTGAAATTATACAATAAGCTCGCAAAGAGCATATAAAAGGGAAAGGTGCCTATGGCAGGCAACGCGGTCAGTTCGCAACGATCGCGCGCGCAAAGCGCGTCGTCATTTATCAACGATCCACGTATACGCGGAATTTTCTATCAGGTTCTGACAGTCGTCATCCTGGCCGCCTTCGTCTGGGTCATAGTGACGAATACGATCACCAATCTTCAACGGTCAAACATTTCGTCCGGCTTCGGCTTCCTCAACGGAAGAGCCGGTTTCGATATCGGCCAGTCGCTGATCGCTTATACCAGCGACGCGACCTATGGCCGGGCATTGCTCGTTGGTATTCTCAACACGATCCAGGTCGCATTTTTCGGCATCATCGCCGCCTCGATCATCGGTTTCATCGTCGGTATCGCCCGGCTGTCCAACAACTGGCTGATCTCCAAGCTGGCGCAGGCCTATGTGGAAATCTTCCGCAACATCCCGCCCCTGCTCGTCATCTTCTTCTGGTACAAGGGCGTCATCTCGGTTCTGCCGCAGGCACGCGATTCACTGGTGCTTCCGCTCGGAAGTTACCTCAACAATCGCGGTTTCTTCTTTCCCAAGCCGCTTTGGGGAGACGGTACGTGGCTGATACCGCTCGCCTTTCTGGTCGCCGCCGTCATCAGCTTCTTCATTTACCGCTGGGCAAAGGCAAGACAGGAAAAGACCGGCCAGCAGTTCCGCACCGGGATCACGGCCACACTTCTCCTCATCGGCCTTCCCGCCGCGACATTTCTCGCGCTTGGCTCGCCGCTGACCTTCGATTACCCGATTGCCGGACGGTTCAACCTTGCGGGCGGCGCGGTCGTTGCACCTGAATTCATGTCGCTGTTTCTGGCGCTTTCCTTCTACACCGCCTCCTTCATCGCCGAGATCGTTCGCGGCGGCATCAAGGCCGTGGCAAAGGGACAGACCGAGGCAGCGGAGGCGTTGGGTCTTCGCGCCAGCACGACGACACGTCTCATCGTCGTTCCGCAGGCGATGCGCATCATTATCCCGCCGCTGACAAGCCAGTATCTCAACCTGACCAAGAACTCCTCGCTTGCGGTCGCTGTCGGTTTCGCCGACATCGTCTCCGTCGGCGGCACGATCCTGAACCAGACGGGTCAGGCGGTCGAAGTTGTCGCTATCTGGCTCGTTCTCTATCTCTCGCTGTCCATTCTCACGGCCTTGGTCATGAACTGGTTGAACGCGAAAATGGCCCTGGTGGAGAGATAATAGATGACAACAAGCAATCACGCTTTCGTGCGCCACACCATTGAAGAAGCCAAACCCGCGCCTTCAAGCGCGGTAGGCATCGGCCATTGGCTGCGCACCAAACTTTTCGCCACGCCGAAGGACACCATCCTCACGGTTCTTGCCATCGCGTTCCTCGCCTATCTTCTGCCACCAATCTTCAAATGGCTGTTCGTAGACGCGGCATGGACCGGCACGGATCGCATCGCCTGCCTGACCGCCTCCCAGGGCGGCGCGCTTCCCGATGGCCAGTCTGGGGCCTGCTGGGCCTTCGTCTCGGCGAAGTTCGGCCAGATCATGTTTGGCCGTTACCCGATCGATGAGCGCTGGCGGCCTATCCTCGTGATGGTGATGTTCGCCATCCTGTTGATACCGATGCTCATCCCGAAAGCGCCATTCAAGCGGATCAACACGCTGGCGCTTTTCATCATCCTGCCGGTCATCGCGTTTTTCCTGCTCATCGGCGGCGTGTTCGGCTTGCCGGTGGTGGAAACACAGCTCTGGGGCGGCCTGATGGTCACCCTGATCCTGTCGTTCTTCGGAATAGCGGTGTCCCTGCCCTTCGGCATTCTTCTGGCGCTTGGCCGCCGGTCGAACCTGCCTGTCATCAAGATGCTGTGCGTGCTTTTCATCGAAGTTATCAGAGGCATTCCCCTGATCACCGTGCTGTTCTTCGCAAGCATCATGTTGCCGCTGTTCCTTCCTGATGGATGGACCTTCGACAAGTTCCTGCGCGCTCTGGTCGGCGTGTCGCTCTTCTCCTCGGCCTATATGGCAGAGGTGATCCGTGGCGGCCTGCAGGCCATCCCGAAGGGTCAATATGAAGGGGCGGATTCGCTCGGCCTGAACTATTGGCAAAAAACCCGACTGATCGTATTGCCGCAGGCGCTGAAGCTCGTCATTCCGGGTATCGTCAACACCTTCATCGGGCTTTTCAAGGACACGTCGCTGGTCTCGATCATCGGCATGTTCGATCTGCTCGGTATTGTCACACTCAACCAATCGGATGCGAACTGGGCGACACCCGTCACCGCAATGACAGGCTATATTTTCGCCGGGTTCATATTCTGGATATTCTGCTTCGGCATGTCGCGTTATTCGCTGTTCATGGAACGGCACCTCGACACCGGGCATAAACGATAAGGGACGCTCAAAATGGCAGAAACCCAAACAAAAAAACTGGCCGTTTCGACAACGGACGTGGCGATCGAACTCGTCGGCATGAACAAGTGGTATGGCGACTTCCACGTCCTGCGCGACATCAACCTGAAGGTCATGAAAGGCGAACGTATCGTCATCGCCGGCCCTTCGGGGTCGGGCAAATCGACCATGATCCGCTGCATCAACCGGCTGGAAGAACACCAGTCCGGTCTGATCAACGTCGATGGCATCGAGCTTACCAACGACCTGAAGAAGATCGACGAAGTGCGTCGTGAAGTCGGTATGGTGTTCCAGCACTTCAACCTCTTCCCGCACCTGACGATCCTCGAAAACTGTACACTGGCACCGATCTGGGTTCGCAAGATGCCCAAGAAGGAAGCCGAAGAAGTGGCGATGCACTATCTGAAGCGCGTCAAGATCCCCGAGCAGGCAAACAAGTACCCCGGCCAGCTTTCCGGCGGCCAGCAGCAGCGTGTGGCGATTGCCCGCTCGCTGTGCATGAAGCCGAAGATCATGCTGTTCGACGAGCCGACCTCGGCGCTCGACCCGGAAATGGTCAAGGAAGTGCTCGACACCATGGTTAGCCTTGCCGAAGACGGCATGACGATGCTGTGCGTAACCCACGAAATGGGCTTCGCCCGTCAGGTCGCCAACCGCGTCATCTTCATGGACCAGGGCCAGATCGTCGAACAGAACTCGCCTGCCGAATTCTTCGACAATCCGCAGCACGAGCGCACCAGGCTGTTCCTCAGCCAGATTCTGCACTGAGACGCTGCAATCGCTAGCATCATGGAACGGGGCCATTTCGGCCCCGTTTTCATTTGACGACGAGCCTTCGCCACGCTCGACGTCATCCTTGGGCTTGTCCCAAGGATCTAAACACGTCAGCAGAATCGAGCGGTTACAGATCCTCGGGACAAGCCCGAGGATGACGCCGGAATGTCTGGCAAGGTTCGCCATTCATTTGATGACACCCTACTTCGTTCGTACCAGGAGCCCCGTTGAATGAATCACAGCCCCCTCCAAATCGTTGTTTCACATCGTTCTTCATCCGCAAGAAGCACTGAAACGGCCAAGCCGACCACGGTTTAACCATTTGTTACGAAACAAGAATCCTTGTTTTCCAAGGGTTCTGGCAGCCAATGTCATTTTTTTGTCAAATCATGCATTTTTCCGCTTGCGGACCAACGGGAGCCTGACTATAAGGGCGCCACACCACAAGCGCACGCGCCCTTCGTCTATCGGTTAGGACGTCAGATTTTCATTCTGAAAAGAGGGGTTCGACTCCCCTAGGGCGTGCCACTTGCTTTCGTGTACTCTTCCCCAAACTATCCATGCAGCTTGAAAAGCACTCATCGTTTTCCGTTTGAGTCATCGCTCTTGCCGTTACGGCGATGGATTGCCCGGAACCGACTTCCCTGTCGCATCCCGAACCATCATCTCCGTGGCTTGCTGACGCCGGCTAAGGCTTCGCAAACCACAGACATCCGTTAGGCACGGTAAAAGCCCCACTTTTTCGGTGGATGATAGGGCCGTTATTTCAAAGTCTTGGCGCTTCCATCACGGTTTTCCACAGCCCTCAGGCCTTGCTTAAAAAAACTCGTCGGGAAGCAAGAAAAATCGATTTTTCCGCTTGCGGACCACGGGGAGCCTGACTATAAGGGCGCCACACCACAAGCGCACGCGCCCTTCGTCTATCGGTTAGGACGTCAGATTTTCATTCTGAAAAGAGGGGTTCGACTCCCCTAGGGCGTGCCACTTGCTTCTCCTTGAAAATCAGTACTCTGCATTAAAATCTTCACGCGATGCGTGAGAATGAAGACGCACGCCGTTTCCGGCCGTCCGTAAGCTTTCCCAGTAAAATACAAGCTTGATCCGCGCCCCGTCAGGGCGCGAAAGCCGCGTCCAGAACGCGCAGCTGCACACGCCTCTGGCCCTGCCACAGATCGGCGCCCACGGTGCCGGCGACGTGGATGGACCTGCCACGGGCATTCAGCAGCATCTGCCCCAGAGGCGCCTCTGCAGCGCGGAATGCGATGCCGTCCAGCCGTGAGCCATCCATGGCCTCAAGCGTGATCTTGACGTGGGCCGTACCAACGAGACGCACATCGCGCAGTCGGTGGGCAGGCACGGCGAAGATCGGCTGCGAATGGCCCGATCCGTAGGGACCGGCCTGTTCCAGCTGGTCGACAAGCTGCAAGGTCGCACCGGACGCACCGATCGCGCCGTCGATCTTCAGCACGCTGCTTTCCACCAGCTCGCTCACCGTCTTTACGGCGGCTTCTTCGAAGAACGTCCGGAGTTTGCCGAGATTGGCACGTTCCACCGTCAGGCCGGCGGCCATGGCGTGACCGCCCCCCTTGACCAGCAATCCCGCATCCACGGCTGCGCGCACCATCCGGCCCATATCGAAACCGTTGATGGAGCGGCCGGAGCCGGTACCCTTGCCGGAGGGATCGAAGGCAATCGCAAAGGCCGGGCGACGAAAGCGATCCTTAAGCCGTGAGGCGAGGAGACCAACGATACCCGGATGCCAGTTTTCCCGGGCGGTGACGATGACGCCGGCGCCAGACCCGTCACCATATTCGTACAGCGCCTCGGCTTCGGCTTCCGCCAACATCACGGCTTCCATCGCCTGGCGCTCGCGGTTCAGCTCATCCAGCTTTTCGGCAATCACGTCCGCCTGTGAGGAATCGTCAATGGTGAGCAGACGGCTGCCGAGTGCCGCATCGCCGATACGGCCGCCGGCATTGATGCGCGGCCCGATCAGGAAACCGAAATGATAGGGCGTCACAGGCCCGCCCAGCCCCGCCTTCTTGAACAGCGCGGCAAGCCCCGCATTGTTCATGTGGCGCGCGGCAATCAGCCCCTTCACCACATAGGCGCGGTTCAATCCCTTCAGCGGCACCACATCGCAAACCGTGGCAAGCGCGACGATATCGAGAAGCGACAGCAGATCGAGCGTGAAGGCCTGCCTGTTGCGCCTGTCCTTGAGGAGCCGCAGGGTGGCGACCAGCACCAGAAACACCACACCAGCGGCACAGAGATGCCCCTGCCCCGAAAGATCGTCTTCCCGGTTGGGATTGACCAGCGCCACCGCCGGCGGCAGTTCCGAGCCGACCTGATGGTGATCGATCACCACTACATCGGTTCCCGCATCCCTGGCGGCATTCAGCGATTCATGGCTGGTCGAGCCGCAATCGACGGTCACGATCAGGGTCGCGCCATTGGCGGCAAGCTGCTGCATCGCCGCCGGGTTCGGCCCGTAACCCTCGAAAATACGATCTGGAATATAGATTTCCGGCGTCAGCCCGAAATGCGCGAGAAAACGATACATCAAAGCGGAAGAGGCAGCCCCGTCGACGTCATAATCGCCGAAGATCGCGACTTTCTCTCCCGTTTCGATAGCGCGGACCAGCCTTTCGGCCGCCTTCTCGCAATCGGTCAGCATGTGCGGGTCAGGCATCAGCGAGCGGATGGTCGGATCGAGGAAGGCCAGAGCCTCATCCACGCCCACCCCTCGCCCGGCCAGCACCCGTGCAATCAGTTCGGGAATGGCGTGGATCTGGGACATGGCCAGCGCACGGTTCTGTGCGGCCTGATCCAGCCGCGAAACCCAGCGTTGCTCTGTCGCCGACCGCTCCACGCTCAAAAACGCGCGGGCCACGGTATCGGCCGGCTCCATCATTGCCATCCTGTCCATCGTCCTGTCATACGAGTGCGCATCCGCGCCTTGTCATGACAACGGGCTAAATGGCGATGGCGCCTTTTTCAAGCAAAAACGCCCGTATGGGCTTTCACACCGAAAAAATCGAGAAAAACGGGCTGACGATAGAAACGGCGCCGACCAGCAGCAACAGGGAAAACACCGCGAGTGAACACCAGTTGCGCTCATATTCGGCAATATCGAATTCCATGCTTCGAATATTGTCGTTGGCATTGTGCGGTCGAGCCCGATGATGGGCGGCCAGAACGCGTTCGCGCTTGCTGTCCTTGAAAAGAATAATCGATGTCACGGCCACGCCTCCCTCGCTTGGTGAACATGATTAACCATAGAGCCGAATCGCGTTGTTTTCCAGCGGTTCTGCGAACTTGCCCTCAAATTTTATGGCGGCCATGTGACGAGCGCCGAAACGGGGTTTTCAGACAAAAAAAGACCGCGCTTCCATGTGAAAACGCGGTCTTCGGGTTCAAAAAAGGTCTGAAACGTCTCAGGTCCGCTCGATGCGGATGACCTGCGGTTCGCTGACCAGATATTTCTCGTTCTTGATCGCCTTGACGGCCTTGCGGATCGCATCTTCCATCGTCGCATGGGTGACGAGGATGATCGTCTGCGGCGCGCCTTCCACATGCACGCGCTGGCGCTGCACGATGGATTCCAGCGAGATGTTATTGTCAGCCATGCGGCTGGCGATGGAGGCGAAGACCCCCGCCTGATCCTTCACCGTCAGACGGATGAAATAACCGCCCTCATGGCTCTTCATCTTGGCGCGGCGATAATCGGCAAGCGATTTCGCCGGACGGCCGAGCACCGGAACCTGCTGGGCGCCGGGACGGCTCTTGGCGATATCGGCGATGTCGCCGAGCACGGCAGAAGCAGTGGCGTTACCGCCTGCACCCGGACCGACCATCAGCAACTCGCCGAGAATATCGGATTCGATCGCCACCGCATTGGTCACGCCGTCCACCTGCGCGATGACGGAATCGAGCGGCACCATGGTCGGATGCACCCGCTGCTCGATGCCGGATTCGGTCACCTGCGCCACACCGAGAAGCTTGATGCGATAACCGAGATCGGCAGCCGCCTGAATGTCCTCGCTGGAGATATTGGTGATGCCTTCGAGATAGATATCGTCGGCCGAAATCTTGTTGCCGAAGGCAAGCGTGGTCAGAATGGCGAGCTTGTGGGCGGTGTCGTTGCCCTCGATATCGAAGGCCGGATCGGCTTCGGCATAACCAAGCCGCTGCGCTTCCTTGAGACAGGCCTCGAATGACAGCCCTTCCTTCTCCATCTTGGTCAGGATGTAGTTGCAGGTGCCGTTCATGATGCCGTAGATGCGCGACACATTGTTGCCGGTGAGAGATTCACGCAGCGCCTTGATAACGGGGATACCGCCGGCCACAGCCGCTTCGAAATTGAGCAGCGCGCCCTTGTCTTCGGCAATCGTCGCCAGTTCGACGCCGTGCTTGGCAAGCAGCGCCTTGTTGGCTGTCACCACATGGAGACCACGGGAGAGTGCTGCACGCACGGCCTTTTCCGCCTGCCCGGAAGCACCGCCGACCAGTTCGACCAACACGTCGATATCGGCTTCGTTCGCAAGCTGCTCCGGCGTATCGAACCAGGCAATACCCTTGAGATCGATGCCACGGTCGCGCGAACGGTCGCGCGCGCTGACTGCAATAATCTCAATCGCACGTCCGCAGGTGTTTGCAAGTTCGTTGCTTCTCTGCTGGAGGATGCGCACGAGCGAAGCGCCGACAGTGCCGAGCCCCGCTATGCCGATTCTCAATGAATCTGCCATGGGTATGTTCCTGATTTGCTGGTGATGGTGACGGCCGGGACCCGGCCGTCTTCGGTTGCCCTTATCTGTGGGCATTGAGCGAAACGACATTGTGCATCGTTTCGTCAGCGCTCGACAGGAAACGCTTCAGATTGCGCGCTGCCTGACGAATTCGATGCTCGTTTTCAACGAGCGCGAGGCGGACGTAGTCATCGCCCATCTCGCCGAAGCCGATGCCGGGAGCAACGGCGATATCGGCCTTCTCGACCAGAAGCTTGGAGAACTCCAGGCTGCCGAGATGGCGGAATTTTTCCGGGATTTTCGCCCAGGCGAACATCGTCGCAGCCGGCGGCGGAACTTCGAAACCCGCCTTGCCGAAGGTATCGACCATGACGTCGCGACGGCGGCGGTAGACATTGCGCACTTCGGCGATGTCGGAGCCATCACCGTTCAGGGCGTGCGTTGCCGCAACCTGGATCGGCGTGAAGGCGCCGTAATCGAGATAGGACTTCACGCGGGTCAGCGCCGCGATCAGCCGCTCGTTGCCGACGGCAAAGCCCATGCGCCAGCCAGGCATGGAGAAGGTCTTCGACATGGAAGTGAACTCCACCGCAACGTCGATTGCACCGGGAACTTCGAGAACCGAAGGCGGCGGGTTGTTGTCGTCGAAATAGATTTCCGAATAGGCAAGGTCGGACAGCACGATGAGCTCGTGCTTCTTCGCAAATGCGATCACGTCCTTGTAGAAATCGAGCGAAGCCACATGCGCCGTCGGGTTCGACGGGTAGTTGATGATCAGCGCCAGCGGCTTCGGGATGGAGTGGCGCACGGCGCGCTCCAGCGGTCCGAAGAAGCTGTCATCCGGCTCCACATTCATCGAGCGGATGACACCGCCCGCCATCAGGAAGCCGAAGGCATGGATCGGATAGGTCGGGTTCGGACACAGGATCACATCGCCCGGCGCGGTGATGGCCTGCGCCATATTGGCGAAACCTTCCTTGGAGCCGAGGGTCGCAACGACCTGCGTATCGGGATTGAGCTTCACACCGAAACGGCGGGCATAATAGGCGGCCTGCGCGCGGCGAAGGCCGGGAATGCCCTTGGACGAGGAATAACGATGGGTACGAGGGTCCTGAACGACTTCGCAAAGCTTGTCGACAATCGCCTTTGGAGTCGGAAGGTCGGGATTGCCCATGCCGAGATCGATGATATCGGCCCCGGCCGCTCGCGCGCTCGCTTTCAAACGGTTGACCTGTTCGAAGACGTATTGCGGCAGACGCCGGACCTTATGAAACTCTTCCATCACTTTCCTCATGGAAATGGACCGGTTCTGCCGGCCCATAACGAAGTTCGTTCTTGTTCTCAAACGCCGCCGACACGAACCGATCCGGCAGGCGCTATTCATTGTACCGCAAAGCACTGGAAAACCTACAGGGGTTTTCTCGGTCTGTGCGGCATCGCGATCATCCGCCCTGTGCTTCCGGCAAGGCCTTTTCAGCCACCCGGCAGGGCGGATCGCGCAATATGTTCAGGAAACTTGCATAACGCCAGATTCTTGGAAAATGCAAGGCAGACCATGCTCAAGAACGGCCATTCCGGCCGTTCAGCCGCGCTCGCCCTTCACAATTGCCGCGCGGATGACCGAAAGCACCCGCTCCGGCTTGATATCCGTGCAGATCAGCTGGCTCGGATGCCCGTCCCAGTCGCCCGGCGGAAAGGCGCGTCCATCCGGCTTCTGAATGGTCTGGCCATCGGCAAGACCGCCGCAGACGACGCGTATCGGCCCGCTGCGGGTCTCGAACAAATCAGGTGCGACGAGATAGACGCAGGCGCAGCTGTCATGCACCACCATGCCGTCGCCGGTACGGGTCTTGTAGAAATCGATGTAGAATTGTGACAGGTCAGAGAGCAGCTGCACCGGCTTGCCGCCGGCTTCTGCCATCTCTGCCATGAAGGCGCTGGTCATCACCGTTTTCGTCGTCACGTCGAGGCCGACGACGACCACGCGCCATGGCGCGGTGAAGACGAGATCAGCCGCTTCCGGATCGCCGTGAATATTGGCCTCGGCCGCCGGCGATACGTTGCCGTTGATGTCGAAGGCGCCGCCCATGACGATCACCTGCTTCACCAGTGCCGCAAAATCCGGCTCTTCGCGCAGCGCCAGCGCCAGATTGGTCATGCGGCCAACCGCGATCAGCGTTACCTCACCGGGGTGAGCCTTGACCGTCTCGATGATGAAGCGATGCGCCGGACGCGGATCGAGCGGCAGGTCGATGGTCTCGGGGATATCGATATCGCCGAGACCGTTTTCGCCGTGAATGAATGTCGGCCAATGGCCTTCCTTGCGGGCAGGATCGAAGGTCACGCCGGCGCCTTGCGCAACCGGTGCCGTCATCTGCCATTCGCGCTTGAGGAAAAGAGCGTTGCGGGTGGTGATATCGATGGGCGCGTTGCCGAAGACGGTAGTGACGCCGATCAGATCGATATCGGGGTGGCGATGCAGGAACAGAAGCGCCATGGCATCATCTACACCGGGGTCCGTATCGAATATCACTTTATGCATAATGCCCTCATCCTGATGTCTCGACATCGCCTCTCCTGGCGACGCGCCACGGAAACATACCCATAAGCGGCAACACCGCAATCCCCCTTCCCGCCGCAGATCGGAGAGAAAAATATTGCGCGGCGATCTTTTCGGTGAAAGAAGAGGCCCTCTCCCCACCGCCTGCTCGGACATGCCAAGTGCAAGACATCGCCCTCAACGTTTTTCTCGTTCTCTTCTGCGTCGCCATCTTTGCCGGATTTATCGATTCCATCGCAGGCGGCGGTGGTCTTATCACCATTCCGGCGATGCTGATCATGGGAATTCCACCACTCGACACGCTCGGCACCAACAAGCTGCAATCGCAGTTCGGCTCGGCTTCAGCCACCATCGCCTATGCCCGGCGCGGCCACGTCAATCTCAGGGAACAATTGCCGATGGCCATCATGGCCATGCTCGGCGGCATGTTGGGCGCGGTTACAGCCGCCTTCGTGCCGTCCGATCTCCTGCGCACCATCATGCCTTTCCTGCTGATCGCCATAGCCCTCTATTTCGCCTTCAAGCCGCAGCTCAGCGATACCGACAGCCATCGCCGCATCACGCCGTTCGTGTTCGGCCTCACCGCCGCGCCGCTGGTGGGCTTTTATGACGGCGTTTTCGGTCCCGGCGCGGGTTCCTTCTACATGCTGTCCTTCGTGGCGCTTGCCGGTTTCGGCATGCTGAAGGCAACCGCTCACACCAAGCTCCTGAACCTCGGTTCGAACTTCGGCGGTTTCGTCATTTTTGCGGCTGGAGGCGCGGTTCTCTGGAAGCTCGGCCTCGCCATGGGCGTCGGCCAGTTCGTCGGTGCGCAGATCGGATCGCGCTTCGCGATGAAAAACGGCGCGAAGATCATCCGCCCGCTTCTGGTTCTTTCCTGTCTGGCAATGGCGACGAAGCTGCTTGCGGATGCATCATCCGCCTGGTCCATCGCCACGATCTGGGAAACCATCTTCCCTAAATGACGGAAAAATGAAACGGCTCGGCGCCTGGCGTTCGAGCCGTGGATCTTACGCCGTGGCGCGGCGGCGTCGGCGATCGGCGATTTCCCTGATGACCACCATTGCGCCAACCAGCTTGTAGTTGGAGGAGTAGCAGGGCGACATTTCGAGAGACTTCACGATCGTATGGCCGTCATGATCTTCGGCATAGGTATATTTCGACGTACCGCCCTTGAAGCAATTGTCGAGCCGTTCCCGCAGATCGTTCTGAAAACGGTGAACCCCGACAAGCTCGGCGATATGGCACCCTAAAAGCCCCTCCGGCGAATTGCGTGGAAACGCCTCGATCCCATTGGCGAAGGACACCCGGTAGCCGGGAGAAACGACGACCACAGGCTCGTCGAGGTCGTTCAGCATATCCTCATCGAGGATGAGATGGCGGTGATGCCACTCGAGAATGTCCTCGTCCTCGTCGCCGATGACCTTTGCCTTTAGCGGCATGCCGACATAACGGTCGACAAGTGTTCTCAGAAGCTCGGAATTGCGCTGTACGCAGCCGAGATCTTCCGCCTCGTGGTTGAGGAGATCGATGGCGAAACGAAACTGCTCGCGAATGTCCTCGGAACTGCCGGTCTGACGCCCGATAACCCGCTCAAGCAGCAGCTCCAGTTCACGCTCCAGCACTGCGATCTTGTCGGCCTCGTTCTTGCCAACGGCTGATTGCAGTTCCGTATAACGCAGCCAGAACAGCTCAATCAAATCTTTCAACCCAACTCTCCCTGAACGGGCAAACAGCCCGCTCCCAATCCGAATGGATAGACACTTATCCCCTGATTATAGCGTCTGTGCATTTAAAAATGACGTAACGACACGCAGGACCGCCGCAGGGATTACTCTCTAAAATATCATAGCTGCCGCTATTTTTTCAATTTCGATAATCCATGAACGAAAAATGAGGTTCCACTAATATGGAAAAATACCGAAATACACAAATTCACGGTCGATTTTTGTAAATAGTCACGAGAAATCCGGCCGTGCGGCAAATGCCTCAGATCTGGTGTTTCACGTCCCAGCGGTCGTGATACCACAGCCATTGTTCGGGATATTCGCGGACCCAGCTTTCCACCTTGTCGTTCAAAAGCTGCGCCGTTGCCTGAATATCGACATTGCCTTTTTCATCGCGCGGGATCTCGACCTTCGCCTCAATCTCCAGCCGGTAGCGGTTGTCCGGCAGGCGCACGCAGCGGGCAGGATAGACATCGCAGTTGAACTGACGCACCAGCTTGGCAAGCAGCGGGTTGGTTCGAACCTCAAGGCCGAAGAACTTCGTCGTCAGGCCCTTGCTGAACTTCTGGTCGACTAGCACGCCGACACCGCCGCCCCTTTCCAGCTGCCGCGCAAGCGCAAAGGACGAGCCGGCATGTGAAGGCACGAGGTTGCCCATGCGCTCCTTGCGGAACTTGAACACCTTATCGGCCACGAAAGGATTGTTCGGTGGCCGGAACAGCACCGTCACGTCAAGACCGAAGGCGGAACTGGCCACCGGCAGCAATTCGAAATTGCCGCTATGGGCGGTAAAAACGATGAAGGGCCGCGGATTGTCGCGCAGTTCGAGAAAGGTCGGAATACCCTCGACGCGAATACGGCCCGGCTCGCTATTTTCCGGATCGAAATCGAACAGCCGGTCGAGAAAGACATATTCCGCCGCAAGCCGCCCCATATTGCCCCAGCTGTCCATTGCGATGGCGAGGCGCTCCTCCTCGGATTTCTCCGGAAAGGCGCGCGCCAGATTGTACAGCATCAGCCGGTGGCGGCCGGTTTTCGGCCCCACGAAGCGCGCCAGCCTGTCGGCGGCGCGAATTCCCGCATCAGCGGGAAATATCTTCAGCAGGTTGAGAAGGCCGAAAGCAAACGTCGCGATCAGCCATTGCCGGAAATGGTCCAGCTTCAGGACGATCCGCGTAATGAACAGTTTCAAAGCGTCAATCCATCCGCAGAACGATTTTGCCGAACACCTGGCGGGTTTCCATGCGCTCCAGCGCCCGGTCGATATCCTCGAAGGTGACTTCGGTGTCGATAACGGGATGAACGATGCCGCGCGCCATCTTCTGCATGGCGTTGGCCATGTTTTCCATGCGGCAACCGAACGAGCCGAGCAGCTTCAACTGCTGCTGGAAAAGCATCATCAGGTTGATATCGGTGGACACGCCTGACGTGGAACCGCAGGTGACGAGACGGCCGCCACGCTTCAGCGAGAACATCGAGGCCGCGAAGGTGTCCTTGCCGACATGTTCGAATACCACGTCGACACCCTTCTTTTTCGTCAGCTTGCGCACGACACCTTCGAAACGGTCGGTCCGGTAGTTGATGACGTGATCGGCGCCGAGAGCCTTTGCCCGTTCGATCTTGTCGTCCGAACCGACGGTGGTGATGACGGTGCAGCCCATCTTCTTGGCAAGCTGGATCGCCGCCGTGCCGATGCCGGAACCGCCCGCATGCACGAGGATCGTTTCGCCGGGCTCGAGCTTCGCATTGTCGAACAGCATGTGCTCGACCGTGCCGAAGGTCACCGGAGCAAGCGCCGCGCCGATGGCATCGACGCCGTGCGGTGCCGGAACGAGCTGGCGAGCGGGAATATTGATTTTTTCCTGCGCAAAGCCGTCGAGATGGAAACCGTGCACGCCCTGAACATGTTCGCACAGATTGTCACGGCCTTCACGACAGGGCTTGCAAATACCGCAGGTGCGCGCGCCATAGATCGCAACGAGCTGGCCCGGCAGCACGTTGGAAACGCCGGGACCGATGGCCTCCACCACGCCGGAAGCCTCAGCACCGATGGTGAGCGGCATCTTGCGCTTGGCAAAAGCCATGCCGCGCCAGCCCCACACGTCGATGTGGTTCAGCGCCACGGCCTTGACGCGCAGCGTCACCTCGCCCGGTCCCGGTGCATCCGGTTCGGGCAGGTCCACTTTTTCGAGCTTCCGGTCGTCGACGAGTTGAAGAGCGCGCATATTTTTAGTCCTTCGCCCGGAGGCGTTTGTCTCAAAAGTAATTCCAGCAAAACTCTGTAACGGTTTTACGGTCGGAATGTGTAATCAAACAAGCGAGAGCGTTTCCGGAGCTTCGTTCAGGCCGGAAACGCCTCTGTTTTCTGGCGGAACCGACTAGGCCGGTTCCCGCGTCATGACAAGGCTTGCATTCTGCCCGCCGAACCCGAAGGAGTTGGAGAGCACGGCGTTCACCGTCGCGTCCCGCTTCACATTCGGCACCACGTCGAGCGTGATGGTCGGGTCGGGGTTGTTGTAGTTGATTGTCGGCGGCAGGGTGCCGGTCAGCATGGTCTGCAGCGAGAAAACGGCTTCCACCGCGCCGGCCGCCGTCAGCGTATGGCCGATCATCGACTTGTTGGATGACAGCGGAATATCTTTCAGACCTTCGCCGAAGACAGCGAGCATTGAGCCATATTCCATCTTGTCATTTTCGGGCGTCGAGGTGCCGTGGGCGTTGATGTAGCCGATATCGCTTTCAGCCACGCCTGCATCGGCAAGCGCCGCGCGGATCGTCGCAATCGCCGGGCCACCATCCGGCGAGGAACGCGTGCGGTGGAAGCTATCGGCCTTTTCACCGGCGCCCTTGATGATGCCGAGAACCTTTGCGCCGCGCGCAATCGCCGATTCCAGCGATTCCAGCACCAGCGTTGCGGCACCTTCGGCGATCACGAAACCGTCGCGATCCTTGCTGAACGGCTTGGAAGCCTTTTCCGGCGGGTCGTTCTGCGTCGAAAGCGCCGACAGCAGCGAAAAGCGGATCAGCGCCTCGGCGCTGACCGAACCGTCGGTGGCAACCGTCAGTGCCCGCTCGGTGCGGCCCTGGCGGATCGCCTCGACGCCGAGCTGGATTGCCGTTGCACCCGAAGCACAGGCGGTCGAGAGCGTGACCGGCAAACCGCGCGTGCCAAAACGGTCGGACAGACGCTCGGAAATCGCGCCGAAAAGTGCCGCTTCCTGAAACGCCGGATCGGGACGCTGACGGAAAGCCGTCAGGAACCGCTCATAGGCGTCACCCGGCTGGGCGGCCGGCGGAGACCGGTCGGCAAGCTCGAAACGGGCGCTCCATTCAGGCTCGATCGGTGGCGCGGCCAGAAACAGCGGGCCGTCGAAATCACCAGAGATGCCGGCCTGCGCCAGCGCCTCGATGGTCGTCTCGCGCGCAAATGCATAGGAGCGCTCGACGGAATTCGGAACCGGGATGTCGATGAAATCAACCGTGCCGCTGATGCGGGTGGAAAGCCCCTCCGTCGGGAAACGGGTGATCTTGTGGATGCCCGACTTGCCAGCCGTCAGAGCCGCCCAGTTATCGGCAAGCCCCTGGCCCAGCGAAGTGATGATGCCCATACCGGTGACGGCGACGATCGGACGACCGAGATGATCCTTGAAATTGGAAGTCATGGTCTTTTCTCCTCACACGTCACGGGACAGAACGGCAACACCTTCGCCGCGCACATGGCCGACGGTGGTGACAACAGCTTCGCTGGCCGCCTCGTCCATTGGCTTTTCCTGAGCCGCATCGAAAGTAGGCACCTTCGCGCCGCTTTCAAGCGTCAGAGCCGCAAGCGCGAGGCCAAGCGGAAACTGCGCTTCAAGTCCATGGCCGGTGATACCGCCGAAACCACGGATGGCGGCCTGCGGCAGGGTTTTTTCGAGAATATTCTTTTCGCGCCGTGTGACGTCGTCATAACCGCTCGCACCGGAAAACACGACGGTCGCCGCACTGTCCTTTGCGGGGGCAAGCAGGCGCTCCATGCGCTTTTCCATCTTGCCCTCGTCGCGGCTGCCGCGATCGCCCTCGATGGCGTCGATGCGGGCATAGATGCGCGCGCCGCGTTCGCTGGCGTGCTTGCGCGATTCCAGCACGAGGAAGGCGCCCAGAGAACCGGAAATCATGCCGCCACCATCCTGGCCGCCACGCGACCACAACGGCTGCCAGTCGCCCTGCGCATGCGCGCCGATGGCTTCGAACAACAGGATCATGTCGGGACGCTCGGCCGAGAAGGCGCCGCCCACCAGCGCATGGCTGGATTCGCCGGAACGGATGCGATGGAAAGCGGTTTCAACGGCGGAAATACCGGCCGCTTCTTCGCCCATGAAGGTGCGGGAGGAACCGGTGACCTTGTGCACGATGGAGATATTACCAGCCATCAGATTGGAAAGCTGCGCGAGAAACAGGGTCGGACGCAGTTCCGTGGTCAGCTTCTCGTTGAGCAGCACTTCACGGTCGTTGCGCTTCAGCGCCTCGTCAACAATCAGCGTATCGACATTGATGTCGCGCTCACCGCCGCCAGCAGCGACGATCATGTCCATGGTGGCACAGGCTTCAGCGTTCTCCTTCAGCCCCGCATCGTCGAGCGCGAGACCGGCGGCAAAAACGCCGAGACGCTGCCAGTTTTCCATCTGGCGCTGGTCGCCGCGCTTGGCGATCTGCGTGGACCAGTCGATCTCCGGCATGGGATGGACCGGATAGGGTTTGAACTTTTCGGTCTCGACCACCGTTTCCGGCGCCGCAGTTCCCGAAAGAAGCGCAAGATGCGCCTGGCTGCCGACGCCGTGACAGGTCACGATGCCGACCCCTGTTATCACCACATCATTGTCAGATTTCATCGTCTGTCATCCTTTGCAGCCGGACCATTCAAGCGGTCACGGCTATCCAACAGCGGTCGCAAACGACCACTCCATGCGTTGCGGAATAAAGCGCGCGATGCGGATTGGCAATGGTGAAGGCCCGATCCGCCGGCACAAGCCCACGATTTTCGTGCATCAAAACCGGGTCGAGGGGAAAAATGCCCTCTCGCGGCATCAGCGGAAACGCTTATTTCTGCGCATCCGCGGCAATCGCCGCCATCAGGCCGACTTCCTCGGCCCGCTTCTTGACGATAGGTGCGAGGGGAATTTCGCTGAAGGGCATCGTCCTGAGCTTCAGCTGCGCGTCACAGACCTTCTTGCCTTCGCAAGTGATCTTCGCCTTGGTGACGGCAAAACCGGAACCGTCATGCTCCAGCACGGCCTCGATATCGAGAACCGCACCCGGTTCCACGAAGGTGCGCATCTTGGCGCCATCGACCGACATCAGGAAAGGCATGGACGAAAAATCGCTGAACGCCAGAACCAGCATGCCGGAAGCCTGCGCCATGGTCTCGATCAGAAGCACGCCCGGAACCAGCGGCATGCCGGGGAAATGTCCCTCGAAAACCGGGCTCTTGTCGGGAACGATGGACTGCGCCTTCAACGTGCGCGTCGTCATGTCCACGGCCTCGACCTTGTCGATCATCTGAAAATATTCAAGCAGCATCCGTCCGGCCCGTCTCTGGTCGGTTACGACCCGCCTTGAAGGTCAGGTCCAGAAAAAGAAATGCCCGCTCGAAGCGGGCATTATCGCCTCAGCCCTTGGCTGCGCGCAATTCGTCGATCTTGGCGCAGAGGTTCTTCAGCACGAAATATTCTTCGGTGGTAACCTTGCCTTCGTTGACTTCCTGCGTCCACTGCTCGAGCGGAATCTTGATGCCGAATTCCTTGTCGATGGCGAAAACGATATCCAGAAAGTCGAGGCTGTCGATGCCCAGATCATCGATCGTGTGGCTTTCCGGCGTAATGGTTTCGCGGTCGATTTCGCTGGTTTCGGCGATAATGTCGGCAACCTTGTCGAATGTAGCTGTCACGCCCATAATCCTTATTGTCGTTCGTATTAAATATCTTGTCTGACGCACCACATAGGCAAGTCGCACAAAAAAGCCAATGGTTTCGTGACGAGAGTTTGAAATTTGCCTTAAAACTGTTGCCTAAACAGCAACCGAATGGCGGCCACGCCCACTGCCGAGATAGGCATCGAAGGTTGCCGCAATATGACGGACAAAGGGTTTGCCCGCCTCCGTCACGGCAAAAACATCGCCATCCAACCGCACCACACCGTCCCTGTCGCCCCCTGCGAAAAGCTGCGCCTGCACACTGACCGAATGGCTGGCCCTGCCAAAGCGCTGCTTCAACTCGCGCAGATCGAGCGAAAAATCGCACATCAGCCGCTCGATGACATGCGAGCGGAGATGATCGTCCTCGGACAGTTCTATCCCCTTGACGACGGCGAGACCGCCCTCGTCCACCATCCGCTGATACTCCCCCGTCGCCACCATGTTCTGCACATAGCCCTGCGGTAGCCGGCCGATGGAGGATGCGCCAAGCCCGATCAGGGCATCGGCCGTATCAGTGGTATAACCCTGAAAATTCCGCCGCAGCTCCCCGGCCTCGGCCGCCCGGCACAAAGTGTCGACGGGCTTGGCGAAATGATCGATGCCGATCGCCCTGTAACCCGCCTTGCCCAACAAATCAGCCGCCATCGTCATCTGGCGGTAGCGCTCGGCAATATCAGGCAAAGCCTGTTCAGGGATCAGCGACTGGTGTTTTTTCATCCACGGGACATGCGCATAACCGAAAAGTGCCACCCGGTCCGGATCAAGCGAGATGATCTGGTCGACCGTCTTTTCCAATGTCTCGCAGGTCTGGAACGGCAGGCCGTAGAGAATGTCGCAATTGACCGAGTGAACACCCCTCGCCCGCACGGCGTCCACCACCGATTGCGTCTGCGCGAAGGTCTGTATCCGGTTGATGGTTTTTTGCACTTTGTCATCAAAGTCCTGCACGCCGAGGCTTGCCCGCGTCATGCCGATGGCGGCAAGCGCATCATAACGGCTGTCATCGAGATCGTTCGGGTCCATTTCCACGCTGATTTCAGGTGCCAGCCCGAAGGTGAAATGGCCCTTCAGACAGTCCATCAGGCTGACCATGTCCTCAGGCTTCAGCATGGTGGGAGAACCACCGCCGAAATGTACGGCACTCACCACGGCATCCGGTGAAACGAGTGCGCCAACAGCCGCAATTTCCCGTTTAAGTGCTTCAAGATAAACGGCAATCGGCTCGTATTTCAGCGTGTGTTTGGTGTGGCAGGCACAGAACCAGCACAGCCGGTCGCAATAGGGAATATGCAGGTAAAGCGATATCCGGTTCCGGTGGCCGAGATCGCCGAGCCAGCGGCGATAGGTGCCATTATCGATTCCTTCGTGAAAGTGCGGCGCGGTAGGATAGCTCGTGTAACGCGGCACGGCGCCCGAATATTTGCGAAGAAGTTCGGTATTCATCACCGGATTTGCCTTTTATCAAGAAAATGTCGATTTCCTCTCTTTCAGTAACGGCTGCGACAGTTTGCAACTTTGACTTCAATCAAATCGCACCTTAAGTTCTTGCTAAAGTAGACGCGGGGGCGACGACTACGCGGCGCAAGCCTTCGAAGATACCGGATTTTACACCTCCGGTCGCATTCGTCCCTTAAAGCCAGCATTGGAAAAGGCTTATGGACACGCTGCAGAAGACCATCCACAATTCGGAATATCCCGTCGTATGCCGCTCCTGCGAGGCGCGTCACGGCGGTCTTTGCAGCACGTTGACGCCGCAGCAACTCTGCGACCTCAACCGTCATTCCAGCCGTAAAAAACTGGAAGCAGGCAATGAGCTGCTTGCCCAGGGGGAGCTTGTCAGCTCCTACGGCAACATTCTCAACGGCGTGGTGAAACTCTCGAAGATGATGTCGGATGGCCGCCAGCAGATCGTCGGCCTGCAATTCGCACCGGATTTTCTCGGCCGCCCGTTCATGGCGGAAAGCAAGATGACGGCGGAAGCCGCAACCGATGTGGAAATCTGCCTTTTCCCGCGTCGCATTGTCGACCGCATGGTTTCCGAAGTGCCTGACATGGAGCGCAAGCTGCACAGTCAGTCGCTGAAGGAGCTGGATGAAGCGCGCGACTGGATGCTGACGCTCGGCCGCAAATCGGCACAGGAAAAGGTTGCCAGCTTCCTTTATATGATCGCCACCCATATCGACCCGGCAAAAGACGACAAATCGTCCTTCGACCTGCCGCTGTCACGCGCCGATATTGCCGATTTCCTCGGTCTCACCATCGAAACAGTTAGCCGGCAAATGACCAAGCTACGCAAGGAAGGCACCATCCGCATCGAGAACAACCGCCATATCACGGTGCCGGACCTCGATATGCTCAACGAAGCCGCCGGCAACGACTGACCGACCGCTTTCGCGCTGCCTTCATTGTCCCTGCAGCGCGGATTTACCAGAATAGATATGCGGCGCCCTCGCCTCGGCGGGCACGAGCGCAAAACCGGCAAGAACCAGCAGAGCGGCGATGCATTTCATGATATTTCACCCTGTCTCCCGCTTTTTCAGCGGCCTGTTTGTTATGCCCGCATCATAAGCGGCAAACTTCGTCCATCCGCTTAAGATCTTGGGTAAGCGGATGGTTCAGAGGCAGGGTAAAGAAGGGGTTATGAGAGCGGTTGGGAACACAACGAAGCCCAAGGATGGCCGTCATCCCTGGGCTTGTCCCAAGAATCTAAACACGACGACAAAACCAAGACGTTGCAGATCCTCGGGACAGGCCCGAGGATGACGAACGGTAGGAACTTACTGCGGTGCGGGTGTCGCGACCGGCTTCTGGTTTTCGGCGAGCGCCCGCAGTTCCGCGACGCGGCGCTTGTATTCGGCTTCCGAAATCTGGCCGTTGCGGCGTGCAGCGCCGAGGCGCGACAGGTTCGTTTCCATCTTGGACGCCTCGTCGTCGCCCATCTGGCTGCCGGCAGCCGTCATCGGCGCTGAAAAGCTTGGATAGGTGCCGGTGTCGCGTCTCTGGCTCACGGCGTTGTCGCTGACGGGGCGCGGGCCGACGATCTGGGCTTGCGGGTGGGGCATATGGGCGGGTGCGACGATCGGTTCCGG
>JWIT01000030.1 GCA_000949895.1 Agrobacterium arsenijevicii
CTGCAGCAGGTCGCGGGCGAGAGGCACGACAGTATCGCGCCCGAATTGTGCAATTACTGGGCCGCGCGTCTTCGTGTCACTGATTTCATCGGCCGCCGCGCGGCTGTCGCCCAAAAGTGCGCAGCGTATTTGGGATCACGACACGCACAAATTAAAGTCTCAAAGCACGTCACATGAATCCGATACAGCACGACGCGCCCATCGCAAGTCGATGCAACCCGTGCTGATGACCGAACCCAAACAGGGTTCGGCATTCGCTTCGCTCAGAACTCTTCCCAGCTCTGAGCCGACACGGCCCTTCCGGAATTGACCGTCACCATCCGTCCAATTGCAGCTGGACGCTTGAGATCTGGCTCGTGGACAGGCCTTGCAGTCTCCCGCATCTGCGATGCTATTTTGCGCAGGCTTTCGGTTTGACTCCCAAGTTCGAACTGGGTCAACAGCCGTTTCAAGCCGGTGCTTTCTTCGGCAAGGCCAACACCGGCCGCACTCATCTCCTCGACCATGGCGGCGTTTTGCTGGGTTGCCTGATCCATATGGTTGACGGCAGTATTGACCTCGGAAAGCCCGGCTGATTGCTCTTGGGCGGCAATTGCAATAGCATCCATGTGAACATTGATTGCCTGAACGAATTCTTCGATCGAGGCTAACCCTTCGCCGGTGTCGCTTACAAGCTTAACCCCTTCGCCAACGGCTACTGCTGAAGTTTGAATAAGTCCTTTGATCTCTTTTGCAGCACTAGCGGACCGCTGTGCAAGTTCACGGACTTCTTGTGCCACCACGGCAAAACCTTTGCCGGCGTCGCCGGCTCTTGCGGCTTCGACGCCGGCATTGAGTGCGAGCAGATTCGTTTGGAAGGCAATCTCATCGATCACGCCGATAATCTGGCCAATCTGTTTCGAGGAGGTTTCAATCCGCTCCATGGCTGCGACGGCGTTTCGCACCACCGCGCCCGACTCTCCCGCGCGCTTGCGCGCATCGCGCACAACATCGCGGGCTTCCGCAGAGCGTTTCGACGTCGCGGCAACGTTTGCCGTAATCTCTTCCAGTGCCGCAGCCGTCTCTTCCAGCGATGCTGCTTGCTGCTCGGTCCGCCGCGAAAGGTTATCGGACGCTTCGGAAATTTCCGTGGCTCCACCGCTGACCACCGAAACTGACTGATCAACCCTTTGTAAGGTTTGGCACAATTGCCGGACAGATGTATTGAAATCGTCTCGCAGCGCCTCGAACTGCGGGGCAAATTGCTCATTGATCTCGCAAAGCATGTCGCCAGAAGCGAGCCGGCGAAGGCCGGTTGCCAGTGTGGCGGTCGCCCTGTTCAGACGCTCGTCCGCTTCTGCTTCCGCTCGCCGCTGCAATTCGATCCGCTCTTCTTCGTTGCGCCGCCGGTTTGCCTCCGCTTGCGCTTCCAGTTCCGCATTTCGGATGGCCGCGAGCCGGAAAACCTCGACGGAGCGCGCCATGTGGCCGATTTCGTCGCGGCGGGCGACTCCTGGCACAACGATGTCGGATTTGCCTTCCGCAAGTGTGTGCATCGTCGCCGTCAGTTGTCCGACTGGACCGGTCACACGCCACAGGACGACACCAAGCCCAAACGCGGTAGCCAAGAAAGCCCCCAGCAAAGTCGCGCCATATAATATCAGACTTTCGAACGCGTCGCTGTAGGCAGCGTCCGCTCGTTCAGTCATATCGTCCATTGCCAGTGACGCCACCGAAGCGATCGTCAGCAGTGCCGGGGTCACTGAGCCGCGCCAATCGTCGATGCTGATCGTCGGCTTTTTGCCAGTGGACATGGCCTCGACAAGCTGGGCTCTCATATCGGCGAACTTGCCGCTGAAATAGTTGCTGTCAGCCGTTGCGAAAGCGCTTTTGAGAGCTTCAGGTGTGTGGGGATGGTCGACGAGTGTGCGGACGGCTGACCAGGCAAAGTTGGTGCTGACGTCGCTGGCCTGCAGCTTCCGGATTTCCTCCGCGTTCATCGGCCGGCCTTCGGCGATTGGGCCGTTCAGGATGATGGCTGCCACGCCCCCGGAGGCGCGGGTGGCCCAGGCGAATGCCCGCATCTGCACGATGTCCATCAACGTATTGTCAAGCGTGCGGATTTCGACCTCGGTGGCATTGGAGGTTTTTTCCAGCTGCGCCAGAAAATCCGCCCCGACTGCCAGCACCTTGTCTGAAAGCTTGGCGTCACGCTGCGCCAATTCGCGTTCAAGATTGGAATCGACGGATTTGCGCAGGTCGAGCACAATCCGATATTGTTGCTCAAGAGCGTCGATTACAGGCTGGAGCGATTGCGATTGCAGCCGCTCGCTGATCTTGAGTACCTCAACCATTGCTGCGTCGACTGCCAGGCGCTTTTGTGCGACGCTTTCCATGGCCCCTGCCGCCTGAGCCTTTTCAAGCGTTAGCGCTGTCGCGCTGTCGCCGCGTTCGCTTCTGAAGTTTAGAAGAGCTTGAAAAACGGTCTTGTCGAGCTGGGCATGCTCCGCGACGCTGCCATAGGCTATGTAACGACGATAAGAGCTCAAAAGCTCATCGGTCACAACTGCGCAAAGCACAATGCTGATCAATAGGAAGGCGCTGATGAGGACATTTCGTATAGATAACATCGTTGTTGCTCCAAAAGCGACGCCGCGGGGGAGGATGGGTGATTTCAAAATTTTGTACCATTTCAATTAAAATTCTATTTCTACTTTGCTGCGCCGCAGCAAGAGTGCTGGCAAATATCTGAACAAGGAAGCTACCCGGAGAAGCGTCGAGGCCGGCATGCTGATCTCAGTGAAGTGGCCCGCCTTTGGACGGGGTGGAATGCAAAACGATGGTATGATCCTGTTGCAATAGAGCGGGCCAAAGGTCTAGCCGTTTGCGACAAGGACCCGCAGAAACTGCCCTTCTACTGGGCTCTGTGGTGGATCGGTGAGGCGCCCGAGGGCGAGTGGCTTGCCCAGTTGAAGTTTACCCGGGGAGGTTAACCGGATCGATTTCGGTGACAGCGGCGAGTTCATCCATGAAGCCTTCGATCGCAGTGACATTTGCGTACGCACTGTGACCGAGCAACGTAGAGGAGCGTAGTAGCGGCTTCGATGGCTGTCGCAAAGACCGGCGACGATCGGACCGCACCCAGCCAGGGGTCCCATCGCGCTTGCGCGCCGGGGTGGCGATTGGGCCGGAATGAAATGGAGCGCGGTAAGTCGCAGATTTGCTAGTGAGAGAGGAGGAGATCAAGCTGGCCGATGCGGGCCTTTTGCAGGTAGATCACATCGCTCGGACAGTCGCTTATGCGGACATGCCGACCTGGACACCTTTTTTTACAACGTGATCTTCGAGACCGGCGAAACGCCTATAGTGGATATCGCCGATCCAGCGGGCGTGGTGCGCAGCCAGATGTTCGAGAACAGTTCGGGAAGCCTGCGGATCACCCTCAATGGCGCGGAGAACCGCTGCACGCTCGCGGGGCATTTCGTCGCCGAGACGCTCGGCGCCGGCGTTCAACACCTCGCCTTTCGGACGGAGGACATTTTCGCTGCTGCCGCTACCTTGCGCAGAAACGGTTTCAAGCTCCTTTCCATCTCGCCGAATTATTAGGACGATGTGGAGGCTCGCTTCGGCCTGAAAGCGGATCTCAGCAATCGGCTTCGGGTGGAAAACATCCTCTACGACCGTGACGAGCACAGCGAGTATTTCCAGCTCTATTCCCCCAGCTATGGCGAAGGCTTTTTCTTCGAGATCGTCCAACGGCGAGATGCTGGATACGGAGCTGACAACGCCATCTTTGCCGCCCTCAAAAGGCAACTCAGGCCGGAAGGCATGCCGAAAAGCTGACAGCCACTTCCAAGATTCTTCACGCTCTCAAGATCGCCTGTGTCTCAGCGTGGCAATTGACCCAACCACGGGCTTCCAAGAGTAAACGCTGGTGGCTCTACAAATTACACCATTTCTCAACAACTTAAGCTAACTTTGCTGAGGATCAGTGTGCCGCGCCGGAACGGGGTCAAACTTCCGCGCTACGATCTTTTCCGTCTCGGCTGCCAGCCATCCGATCAAGCGTTCCGTCTCTCCAAAGAAGCTGGTGGACACCGACCATCGCTACATGTCCCGCTACGAGTGCGAGCAACAGCCAAGCCAATGGCGAATGGAAGAGGCCACCAATCTCGGTCATCCAACGAACTCGATCACCGCCGCCTTCGATAAGCTTCAACCCGAAAGGGGCGAAGGTACGCCCCGAGCCGATTTGACGGATCAAAGCCAAACCTGGCACGGCTATCATCACGATGTATAGGATGGTGTGTCCAAACCTTGCTGCCCTACCCAGTACTCCGGACTGCTTTGGACGAGATGAGAGGTTGAATAGGCCCCATGCACCGCGCACGACGACCATCAGGAAAAGTAGAAAACCGATATCACGGTGGAAAAACCAGAAAAACTTGGCCGCAGCGGTATCCTCTGCGAGTAGGTGAAGCGCCGCTCCAGTGAACTGCCAAGCAAATAGCAAAGCCATCGCCCAGTGCAACACTCTACTAACAGAACCGTAGGCGGTCCGATCGTCTCGTAAACTATTCATCATGACGTTGGCCTCTCATTTGAAGGATCTAATGTGGAAGATGCTCTGTTTTGCTGCAATGCAACAAAGTTCACGCGTCTCTCAAAATTTCGTGGGTTGGGTTCTTGAGCATGTTGCGGATCTTCATCTCTTAGAGCGATGACAAAGGGCGCACCGTCGCGACGAAAGGATCCTTGAGCTACGGACTGCTACGGTCACGTCCCGGCATACCTCCTTGCTAGGCATCTTGCTAAGATCCCCGCGCGTCGCTGACGTTGTCCCACCGCCATCAACAGCCGATAGTGCCGCCGCCCTCCCCGCGTCGGCGCCGACCACGCGCGACTGGTGCCGGCAAACTTCACTTGGGTTGGGTGTTGGGTGACGCTGGCGATCGAGACCTGCTCTTAGGGTCGGTCACGCAATCCCTCGATGCGATCATCGACCGGCAAATGGATGCTGCAGACTTGGCCGACCACCCGCGCAAGCGTCTCGCGACGCACCCGTTCGGCCCAAGCAAACATTACCGCTTCGACCGGTAGCATCCGTTCCCGCCAACGCGATTGGCATCGTGTCGACGCGATATAAAGCAGTGCGTTCAAAACCTCGCGCAGTTCCGTTTTGCGGGATCGGTCGAGCCTGCGTGGCGTCGGCATAAGAGGATCACAGCGTCTGTGTGAACAGCTGGGGATGCGCCTGGAGGGCCTTGTTCGAGGAGTTCTGATCGTTGAAGAAAGACAATGATCCAGCTGATCTACGAGAACACGGTGCAATCTCTATTGGGCTGCGTTTCCGGGGTAGCCAAACCCAAATGACCCTCCGGGCTGAATATTCATATCAAACTGTGGTTCACACACCTGAGAAGGGTCGTAAGTGATGGATACCAATTGTTGGCTTGCGATCGCGATGTTGGTTTCGGCATATTCGTCGGCTGCAATGAATTCGGAATATTCCTGGTCGGCAGACTGATCGCGGTCACGGCGATCTGCCGTTTGACCAGAGCAAACGTCATCGGCCGCCGCCCAAAGGGCCTCGTTACATTTCCCGTCTGCATTTCTTTCGCGTTTGCCCCTGGCCCCAGTTTGGAGAGTGCGTACCGCCACCCTTCACGAAAGCATGACGGATATGTGATGAACATTACAGGAAGTTAATTCAAGATCTCTTAATCCGTCCAGCATGATGGTTCCATGGTGCAGCGCAATATGGGGGCGTTCATGAACTGGATTAAAGGTGTTTTGGTGGCCGTGGTCGCCGCCGGATGTGGTGCTGCGAGCGTTCACTGGAAGCTGATAGATCCCGCGGCGCTCTTTCCAGCAACAGCCGCGACGCCTTCGAGAGCAGGTTCGCCTCAGATCGCGTCTGTCGAGGTTTCGACCACAACACAAGTCCCGGTCACGAACGACCTCAGCGCGATCGGCACGCTTATGTCCGATGAGACCGTGCATCTTGCACCGGAAGTACCAGGACGCATTGCCACGATCCGGATGAAGGAGGGGCAGGCGGTCAAGGCGGGTGACCTTCTTCTCAGTTTCGACAATGCCTTGGCCAAAGCCAGTGAGGAAGAAGCCAAGGTCCGACTAGACCTTGCTATTGTCAACTACGAACGGACGGATCGCCTTGCCAAGACCGGAATCGGCACGGCACAGGACCTGGACACAGCGAGGGCCGAACGCAACACGGCGAACGCCCTCCTGAACTCACAGCGCGTGCAACTTTCAAAACTCGACATCGTGGCACCTGTCGACGGGGTCGTCGGATTTCGCAATGTTTCGGTCGGCAGCTATGTCGGCGTGGGCGCCATCATCGTCAATCTCGAAAAGATCGATGCTCTGAAGGTCGCTTTCAAGGTGCCCGAGACGGATCTTCAGAAGGTCGCCATCGGACAGCCCATTGAGATTGCGGTAGATGCCATTCCTGGCAAAACGTTCGAAGGGACCGTTTACGCCATCGATCCGATGCTGGACGTCAACGGTCGGTCCCTCAGCGTCCGGGCACGACTTGTCAATCCCGGTCTCGCGCTGCGGCCTGGCCTGTTCGCCCGGATCACGGTGAAGGGACAGAGCGAGCGGCAAGTCGTCACAGTACCCGAAGCCGCGATCGTGGCACGCGGGCAGGATCGATTCGTCTGGATGGTGACAGACGGAAAAGTGAGCGAAACGAAAGTGACTGTCATCGGGCGTACACTGGGTACGGCGCAGATCGACGGTCTTCCTCCGGGATCTGTCGTGGTTACCGCCGGACATGCACGCCTACGCAACGGTGCAGGCGTTAACGTCGTTGGCAGCGCGCAGCCACAAGCAGGGAGCTAACCGACCATGGGACTGTCAGAAATCTGCATCCGACGGCCGGTGTTCGCGACCGTGCTCAGCCTTTTGCTACTCCTTGTGGGCTTCGTGTCCTATCAACGGCTGACGGTACGCGAGTATCCGAACATCGACGAGCCAGTCGTCTCGGTGGTCACGCAGTATCCCGGTGCTTCGGCAAGCATCATGGAGAGCCAGGTCACCCAGGTGCTGGAGGGGTCGATCGCTGGCATTGAAGGTATCGACGTGCTGGAATCGACCAGCCGCGCCGAGTCCAGCCGTATCACCGTCCGCTTTCGACTCGAAGTGGACCCGAACGTCGCGGCAAGCGACGTTCGGGACCGCGTAAGCCGCGTGCGCCAGCGCCTGCCCGATGAGATCACCGAACCCGTAATCTCGAAGGTCGAGGCCGATGCCCAGCCCGTCGTCTTCGTCGTCTTCCGCAGCGACAATGTCTCAGCACTCGCCCTGACAGACTATATCGATCGTAATGTCATCGACCGCTTCAAGAACGTTACCGGCGTTGCCGACGTCCAGATCCTTGGCGAACGACGCTATGCCATGCGAATCTGGATAGACCGTGAACGTCTCGCCTCCCTGGGCCTCAGCGTGCAGGATATCGAGGACACGCTTGCCAAACAGAATGTCGAGATTCCGGCCGGGCGGATCGAAAGCGGCGACCGCGAATTCACTATTCTGTCGAAAACCTCCATCGCTTCGGTCGAAGCGTTCGAAAACCTCATCGTCAAGAGAGCAAGTGGCGCTCTGGTGCGCCTTGGCGAAGTCGCACGCGTTGAACTCGGCGCCGCCGACGAACGCCGGGCCAGCCGCTTCAATGGCGAGAGTGCCGTCGTCATCGGCATCATCAAGCAGGCCGTCGCCAATCCGCTAGACGTCTCGCAGGGCGTGCGTGCGCTTCTGCCCGGTATCAATGCCGATCTTCCCAACGGGATTACTGCTGCGGTCGGCAACGACAACTCCGTCTTCATCGAGCAGGCGATCGGTGCGGTCTACATGACGATCGTCGAGGCCATTGTTCTTGTGCTGTTCGTTATCGTCATCTTCCTGCGCTCGGCGCGGGCTTCGATCATCCCGATCGTCACAATCCCTGTCTCGCTCGTGACGACCTGCGCCATCATGTACTTGCTCGGCTTCTCGATGAACACGCTGACACTTCTTGCCCTCGTGCTGGCAATCGGTCTCGTTGTCGACGATGCGATCGTTGTGCTGGAGAACATCTTCCGGCACATCGAAAATGGCATGAAGCCCTTCGAGGCGGCGATCAAGGGCACGCGAGAGATCGGCTTCGCCGTGATCGCGATGACGGTGACGCTGGCGGCCGTTTATGCGCCCGTAGCTTTCGCAGCGGGACGCACCGGAAAGCTCTTCCTGGAATTCGCACTAACTCTCGCAGGTGCCGTGGTCATCTCGGGGTTCGTGGCTCTGACGCTGACACCGATGATGTGTTCCAGACTTCTGAGACATCAGGAAAAGCCCGGACGCATCTCCGCCTTCATCGAGCGACAGCTAACGGGACTCGAATCAGGCTATCGACGGCTGCTGACGGCTTCCTTGAGGATACGACCGGTGATCGCCATTATCGCGGTCATCGTTGCTGCGGGAAGTGTGTTCTTCTACGTTCAGTTGCCGCAGGAACTTGCGCCTGTTGAGGATCGCGGCGTCATTCGCGTCCTGGGCACGGCTCCGGAGGGCTCGACGCTGGCCTATACCGAGCGTTATTCCCGCCAGGTAGAGGATATATTGCGGCCCTATTCTGAGATTGGCAGCATTCAGGCGATCAACGGCATGCCAGAAGTCAATCGATTTCTCATCCTGGGCAGGCTGAAGGCCTGGGACGAACGGGGCCGTTCGCAGCAGGAGATCGTAGCCGAGCTTTTGCCGAAACTACGCGCTGTTGCGGGCGTCAACGCCTTTGCCAATAACCCACCTTCGCTCGGCACCTCCAACAACGCGCGCCCGATAGAGTTCGTGCTACAAAGTTCGGCAAGCTACGCCGAACTCGACGAACTGACGAAGCGTTATCTCGAGCGGTTATCCGACTATCCGGCGGTGACCAACGTCGACACGGACCTGAAGCTCAACAAGCCCGAGATGACCGTGGAGATCGATCGTCAAAAAGCCGCTGACCTCGGCATCGATATCGCGGTGATCGGCCGGACGCTGGAAACGCTTCTTGGCAGCCGGCAGGTGACCCGTTTCGAAATGAATGGCGAGCAATACGATGTCTACGTGCAACTTGCTGCCGAAGATCGTCAATCGCCGTCAGCCCTCCAGTCTATCTTCCTGCGCACCATCAACGGCGAAATGGTTGAACTGTCCAATCTCGTGAAGGTGACCGAGACGGTTGCGCCACAGGAACTCAAGCGTTTCAACCAGATGCGCTCTGTAACCATCTCGGCCAACCTTGCTCCGGGTTACTCGACCGGCGACGTTCTGGCCTATATGGAAACTCTGAAACGCGAGGTACTGCCAGAGAACGTCCTGACGGATGCTTCGGGCCCCAGCCGCGAGTTTCTGGCGTCGGGGCAGAGCCTGGCGGTGGTATTCGTCCTGGCACTCGGCTTCATCTATCTCGTACTCGCCGCGCAGTTTGAAAGTTTTCGAGATCCATTGATCATCATGATCTCGGTTCCGCTATCGATGACCGGCGCATTGGCGGCGCTTTATCTCTCGGGCGGTTCGCTCAACGTCTACTCGCAGATCGGTCTAGTGACACTAGTCGGCCTCATCACCAAGCATGGCATACTGATCGTTGAGTTCGCCAACCAGCAGCGGGAAGAGGGTCGAGATGTGCTGACGGCGGTCATTGACGCCGCCTCGCAGCGCCTTAGGCCTATTCTGATGACCACCGGCGCCATGGTTCTCGGTGCAATGCCTCTCGCATTCGCCACGGGTGCAGGTGCGGAAAGCCGGCAGCAGATCGGCTGGGTGATCGTTGGTGGCATGTCTGTCGGTACGCTGCTAACGCTCTTCGTCGTGCCGATGGTTTATACCGCTATCAGTCGGCAAGGCCGAACCAATGCCGGTGCACTGCCGCAGCCTACCAACCATCTTCGTGCTGCGGAGTAGACGGTGGCACAACGCATGATTGGCCTGATTGACGAGATCCGGTGTTAAAAAATAGCGCTTTCGCAAACATTTTGCGAATGCGCCACTACTACTGAGCCCCTGGATTGAATGCTCGTTTAACTTTTGAGAGTGGCTTCCCATAGCATGGGCCAAGCCTCTAAAATTTGGTCTCCTTTAATTATAGCTTGATGAAAGCAGAATACTCAACCTGAGTCACGCTGAATGAAAGTAACATGTGAGAACGGTTAACTAATAATATTCGCCTACATCTGAGGTCTCAGTAAAAAAAGCAAACGATGGTCTACATGCATACGCACGAGATGGATTTGTGATCTGAAGCCAGCGAAATTATACGTGGTATATTGTACATAGTGGCAGCGGGGAGTGACCTCATCAGATGATCGAATGGCTTCAGCTTCAACTGTCCGCCGCTCTGACGCGGCGCTCGACCTCCGACGAGCAGTCCCAGCGGCTACACGATGCGGAACTGGCAGGGCTGGCGACTGCCTTCCGCGTGCGGCTCTGCGCGGTGGCGGTGATTGCGCTGTGGCTGCTTGTCAGCACCGCCTGGCCGCGAAACATGTACTATCTTTCCGTTAGTCTCGCCTTCCTCGCGCTCAGCTACATCCCTTACGCAACTCGGCGCCACCCGGCCGCCTGGATGATCAAGCTCGTTTGCACTATTCTCGACGTCGCCCTCATCACGTCTACTATCCTTCTGCCGCCGCTCGGCGACCTTGCACCCGACTGGCCGATCCAGACGCGTACGCGAGGGCCGGAATTCCTCTATGTACTCCTGCTCCTTGCGGAATCCGCGCTGACCTATTCGCCGATCCTTGTTGTGTGGACGGGTGGCATCATCATTGCGGTCTGGACCTTCGGCATCAACAGCATCTATGACAGGGCGGATACGGTCAGGTTCAGTGATGCTGGCGACTTGTCGGGGATGCAGGCGCTGGAGCGGTTTCTCAATCCCTATTTCGTCGGCCTTGCCCAAATGTGGGTGCAGGTGGTGACGACCGGCCTGTTCACGCTGTTCCTCGCCATCGCCGTGCTGCGCAGCCGCAACACGCTCATCGCCCAGATCAAGGATAACGCCGTCCGGCAATCACTGGCGCGCTACGTGTCGCCCGATGTCGCGCATGCCATGGGAGACGGCGTTCCGAGCTTCGGCGCGCCCTCCAAGCGCGAGGTCGCCGTGATGTTCGTGGATATCGTCGGCTTTACGCGCATGGCGGAAAAGCGCTCACCCGAGCAGGCGCTGGCACTTCTGCGCAGTTTTCAGGAGCGGGGGTGCGCCGTGCTCTTTCGTCGCGGCGGCACGCTCGACAAGTTTCTAGGCGATGGTTTCATGGCGACCTTCGGCGGCGTGGAGCCGCAGGCCGATGTGGCCCAACGCGCGCTTTCCTGCGCCTTCGATCTCCTGGACACCTATGCGGCATGGAACGCCAAGCGAACGCTGCGCGGAGCCGAGCCCATCCGGGTCGCGATCGGCCTGCACTTTGGCGAGGTGATTGTCGGTAATGTGGGCACCAGCGAACGGTGCGAATTCACCGCCATCGGCGACGTCGTTAACGTCGCAAGCAGATTGGAGCGCGCAACACGGGATCTTGAGGGGCGCCTCGTGGTGTCCGACGCCTGTCTGCGGGCCGCAGGAGACATTCCCTTCAGTCGCAGCTTCACCCGCACGCTGACCATCGACATCCGGGGCCGGGATCGTTCCGTCGTTGCTCATCTTTTCTAGAGTTTCGATTATCGGGTGAGATGGACCCAGTCTTTCATTTCGTCTCGACCGCGACGAGTTGAAAAATTCGTTCCATGCAGCGCGTTACGTGTGTTTGAGTGGGCCAAAGCTAGATGGAAACCCGCGGCACATCCTGGTGAAATTCTGCGACGGCATCCAAAAAGCCGAGAATTTGCAGCCGAAATGTTCTTTTCAGCCGATTTCGAGGCAGCCTCGTCCAAAGCCATGATGTGATTGAGGTACCCACGCCTGGCACTCGAAAGTTCGATGCTCATGTCCGACAACGCAACTTTCGGGAGCCATCTGGAGGAAAGTGCATGGGTGCTTTCATTGAGAGCTCCCATACTCATGATGGCTACAACGGCAAATCCGATCACCGTTGCAGCGATGAGTGAAAGTGCGCATGTCAGCGCGGTTTTTATTCGAGGATGTTCGACGGTATGACACTGCTTGCATTGGACAAAATGGCCGGAAGCAAATTCATTCTGCCGTAGGCGCGGCTGAGGACGAATCCAACTTCGTCCTGTTCTCGAAAAGGATGTCGTTTTAGTGTTCGGCCTATCGCTGCCGAACGCGTTATCTCCAGCATTGCCCGCAGGCGGATATCAGAGACCAGACTTCTCATCGGGCGTGCCAGCTTGACAGTCAAAAAAGCACCGACGAGTACTCTCTATGGCGCGCGACTACGCCGAGCCCGGCGCACGAGAAGACGAAGAGCCGCAACGGCAAGCATCTACTGGCCGATCATCGTACACTGGGCCACATCACTAGTAAAACCGACCGCGGTACGATGCCTTCTCTATTCTCTTGCTTCGTTGCTACTTTGTTTCGCGAGGCTGTTGACAACGCCCGTAATCCATATGATCCTGCAATGCACAAGCAGGATCAATTGAGACAAATGAGATTTGGGCGCGCAAAGAGAGCACCCATAGGCGGATGAATCACGCCGATCGAAGTAGTAGCGGTCATTTCAGCAGTTTACAGGGATCTCGACCGTGCCACGCACTAGTTTGATATTCGACAAAATGGGCTGGAATAGGCAAACCAACAAAAATTATGGGGAACTAAATGAATAGGCATCTTTTTGTGCTAATTTTAAGCGCGATGGCTACTTTGCTGGCTGTCTTGGCGTCGGCCGCGAACGCTAAGACTCCTGACGATACGCTGATCGTGATCGATGCTCAGGCGCCGAACATGCTTGATATCAACGGCGCTGGTGCGAATGATGCGGTGCCTTTGGTCATCACAAACTGTTACGATCGGCTCATCACTTGGGGCACTAAGAAATCGGATACAGGCGTAGATTCGTTCGACAGTGATAACATCGCTCCACAGCTTGCGGAGAAGTGGGAAACCTCAAGCGATGGGAAGTCGATTACCTTCCACCTACGGCCCGGTGCAGTTTTTCACAGTGGCAATCCCGTGACCGCCGAAGATGTGAAGTGGACACTCGACCGAGTTCTCACCGTCGACAGCTGGACCAAGGTTCTCTTGGCAGCGGGGGCGATTACCAAAACGGACCAGATCACTGTTGTTGATCCTCTTACCGTGAGGATCGATCTTCCGTTCCCGCGCAGAATCGCCATACCCGCCCTGGGAACGCCTGTTGCCGGCATCATCGATTCGAAAGAGGCGAAGGAAAACGCGACTGAAAATGATCCATGGGCGAAGGATTATCTCGCCAAGAACTGTGCGGGCAGCGGCCCTTACACAATTGAATCTTTCGAGCCGCTGGAACAGATTGAATTTAAGCGCTTCGACAAGTGGAGTGCTGGTCCCCTCCCCGCGCTTGAAAGGGTTATCTATCGCCGTATTGAATCGGATTCGACAAGACGGTCACTGATCGAAAGCGGCGACGCCGATGTAGCTCTTTCCCTGAGCCGAAAAGATGTTTCCGACCTTACGAAAAGCAAGTCCATCAACATCTACGGCACGGCAGCAGTCTCGTCCACTTGGTCAGTCGATATGAATACCCAGGAGGCCCCGTTCGATAACCGGAAGGTGCGCGAAGCCATTGCCTATGCGATACCGTACGAAGAGATCGTTAAGACGGCATTCTACGGACGCGGCGTCCCGCTGATCGGTCATAAGGAAGGTGAGCCATACCCATCCGATTACCCGGTGCCCGGTGCCTACAGTTATGATTTGGGTAAGGCCAAACAGCTATTGGCAGAGGCGGGCTTCAAGGACGGGTTCAAGACTAAGCTATATTTCAATCAGGATTACGTCAGTTTCGCGCAACCCATGAGCTTGCTCATCCAAGACTCGCTCCGCAAGATCGGTGTAGAGGTAGAAATCGTGAATATTCCGGGATCATCTTTCTTCGATGAGCTCGGTAAGCACAAGATGTCAATGGTTATCAAGAACTTCCAGTCTTGGTTGAACTACCCAGAGTATTTCTTTCTCTGGAACTTTGACGGGAAAGAGTATTCGATCCACAACTCCTCCAACTACAAGAACCCTGAGCTGGACAAATTAATCGATGCTGCATACGCAGAATCAGACACTGCGAAGTACAATCAGATCGTGAGCAAAATGGTCAAGGTGGTGCAGGAGGACTTGCCCCGCATTCCGGTCACGCCGATGTTTGTGGACGTTGCCACACGAAAGAATGTGCACGGGTATGTCTATTGGTTCCATCTGTTGCCGGAGTTGGCAAAGTTCTCCAAGACCGCTGCGCAATAGAAGGGTTTCAGGGTCGCGTTGTGTCGTTTTCGATGCGGCCCTTTCCGCAAATGCGCAATCTTAACTTTGGGTTTTGGGGAAAGCATGTCAACATTGCTTCTGAAAAGAATAGCGCTTGCCATTCCGAACATTATCGGCGTTGTAATTGTTACTTTCATCATGGCCCGCCTTTTGCCGGGGGATCCAGCTGCCTTTTTTGCCGGACCAACGGCTGATACGGCGACGATCGAACGTATGCGCGGGGAGATGAATCTCGACAAGCCGATTCCTGAGCAGATGTTGATCTACGTAGGTAATCTCGCACACGGCGATTTCGGGCGATCCTTCGTGACCGGCAACGCGGTGCTGACTGATATTCTGCAGCGCCTCCCTGCTTCGCTTGAGCTGGCAATGGCGGCCCTTGTCATCGCCGTTGTAGTTGCAATTCCCCTGGGAATTCTCGCGGCGAATGCCGCTGGGTCTTGGTACGATCGAATCTTCTGCTATGTGACTAGCGCTACGGCAGCGCTGCCTACGTTCTTTGTGGGTTTGGTGCTGCTCTATGTCTTTTACAATGTTCTTGCTTGGGTGCCCGCTCCGACCGGACGACTGCCGATCTTCGCCTCGACGCCAAAGGCCTATACGGGCTTTCTATTGATCGACAGCTTGATCGCCGGCAAGCTCACAACCTTTTACGCCGCCCTCTCACAACTCGCGCTACCGGCCATTTCACTCGCGCTTTCCGCTGTTGCGCCGCTCGCACGGCTCACCCGAAGTCTTATGATTGACACGCTTAGCAGCGACTTCATTATCGCAGCCCGCGCACATGGTCTCTCGCCGTTCAAAGTTATGTTCGGTTACGCCCTTCAGAATATTCTAATGTCGCTTCTGAACATCCTTGGCATGATCTTCTCCTTTCTCGTCGGTGCAACGGTGCTGGTTGAAAGGATCTACGGTTGGCCAGGAATTGGAAGCTACGCTGTGCAAGCGGTACTTTCTTCAGACTACGCAGCAGTTCAAGGCTTCGTCTTCGCTGTGGCCACCCTCTACATCATTGTAAATCTTCTGATCGATATCCTTGCTATTATCGTAGATCCGCGCGTTAGGAGCATGGCATGAGCGAAACTGACAACTCCATCCCAGCTGTCTCGGCCGTTCTGTCGCATGAGCAAGTCAGCATCACGGGCCGCCGTGCTGCGATAGCAATCATCGCATCGCCTGCTTTCATCCTTGTTGGCATTATCGCGGCTGTGGCCGTTGTAGCTCCGCCTCTTGCGCCCTACGACGCCTTGGCCACTTCGGCCAACGTTCTTCAGCCGCCCTCTGTCGAGCACTGGTTCGGCACGGACAGCGTGGGCCGCGACATTTTCAGTCGGGTGTTGGTTTCGACGCGTCTCGACCTCGGTATTGCCGCCAGCGCCGTCTCGGTCGCATTTCTGATCGGCACAACTTTTGGCGCTCTTGCCGGGTACTACGGCGGTTGGACGGACCGCGTCATTGGCAGGCTCGTGGATACCATCATGGCGTTTCCACTGTTCGTGCTCGCGATGGGCATCGTAGCGGCGCTTGGAAATAGCATAGAGAATGTTGTCTATGCCACGATAATCATCAACCTGCCCTTCTATATCCGCTTCGCGCGCGGCGAGGTGAACGCCAGACGTAACATTGCCTACGTCGAAGCGGCAAGGGCTTCCGGAAACAACGACTTCCAGATCATCGCTCTGCATATTGTTCCCAACATCATGCCTGCGATGATGGTGCAGATAAGCCTGAATATGGGCTGGGCCATAATGAATGCCGCTTCGCTTTCGTTCGTCGGGCTGGGTGTCCGACCGCCGCTTCCTGAGTGGGGCATTATGGTATTCGAGGGCGCTTCAAACATCATCTCCGGGGAGTGGTGGACTTTCGTGTTTCCCGGCGCCGCGTTGATGTTGGCGATCGCGTGCTTTGATCTTCTTGGTGAGAGCCTAAGGCTTCGCATGGACCCAAGGAGCGCACGATGAAAGGGGACCTTAGTGTCAGCGACTTAACCATTTCGTTCCAAGGGCCCAAAGGCGTGGCCTGCGTCATCGAGAATGCGGGGCTGGAGATTCCTGCCGGTAAGAAGGTCGCACTCGTTGGCGAAAGCGGTTCGGGCAAGACCGTCGTCGCAAAGACGATCTTGGGCCTACTGCCAGCGAACGCCAGCGTGCGTTCCGGGGAGATGAGCTTCGGCGACCTCCCAATTCTTCGCAACGGCAAGCGGGTATCGCGCTCGGTTCGCGGCAAGGAGATCGCCATGATCTTCCAGAACCCGAAATCCAGCCTCAACCCGATCCGAAAGATCGGGTTGCAGATCGAGGACGTGCTTCGCCAGCATACGCGGCTGTCCAGGCGGGAGATTAAGCCGGCCGCAATCGCAGCGTTAGCCTCGGTTCGTCTTCCAGATCCGGAGCGCATCTATCACGCCTACCCCTTCGAACTTTCAGGCGGCATGGCTCAACGCGCGCTTATCTCCGTGGCGCTGGCCTGCAACCCTTCGCTGCTGATCGCCGACGAGCCAACAACGGGGCTAGACGTGTCACTGCAACGGGAAGTGATGGAACTGATACAGTCCATTTCAAGCCAGCGCGGAATGTCGCTGCTACTGATTACTCATGACCTTGCAGTTGCACAGGAGTATTGCGACTCTGTCGTGGTCATGCATGCGGGCCATGTCGTTGAAAAGTGTCCCGTGAAAGAGCTGTTAGTAAATCCAAGCCATCCCTACACGAGAGCCCTAATCCGTTCCACTCCGAATGCCATCGAGCACCTCTCGGAACTGCGGCCCATCCGCGGAACACTACCAGATCTATATCTGCCACAACCCGCATGCCGTTTTATTCATAGATGCGGGCAAAGGATGCCCATATGTGAGGCCCCCCCGCCAATTTTCTATGAGGAAGTGGCCGAAGATCATTCCGTGCTTTGTCGGAGACCAATGTAATGCTCTTGGAAGCTGAAAATCTATCGTTGAGATACTGGCGCCGTGAAGGCCATAAGAAGGTATATTTTCCTGCGGTTGACAGTGTCAGTTTCCATATCAGGGAAGGTGAATGCCTTGGTCTGATCGGCGAGTCAGGTTCGGGAAAGTCTACCATTTCTCGAATTGTGGCGGGGCTGTTAGTTCCAGACGTCGGAACGGTGAAGCTTGGCACTGCGATGCTGACAGATTTTACACCTAGAAGTCTTTCCAGCGATCGATTGCGGTCTGAGGTGCAGATTGTCTTTCAGGATCCGGACGCATCATTGAATCCGTCATTCAGCGTCGGCCGTTGCGTCGCCGATCCATTGCTAAGGCTTAACAAGAACCTGTCTAGCGGCGATCGCGCGCAGCGTGTCGCTGAGGTTATGGCCCTTGTCGGCCTTGATCGAGAGTTGATAGAGCGTCTACCGCATCAACTTTCTGGCGGGCAAAAGGCAAGAGTGAACATCGCCCGCGCAATCGCGACCTCACCCAAGCTGCTTATCCTGGATGAGCCGACAGCCGCGCTGGATGTTTCGGTTCAAGCCGCCATCATGCAACTCTTGGATACTCTGCGCCACGAGCTGAAGATGAGTTATCTTTTCGTGACGCATGATCTCGATGTCGTACGCCTCATCTCTGATCGCATCGCAGTCATGCAAAGAGGCAGGTTCGTTGAGCAAGGTACCTGCAAAGACGTTCTGAGTGCACCGCAACACTCCTATACAAAATCGCTTCTGGATGCAGTCATGCCTCGAGGCCGACCAAAGTTGGCCCTGCCCCGGCGTATGGCCAGTTCGGTGGATTTCGAAACTGGGACCTTTGGCTCGGTCTGATAGCCAGCGTTCGCATTCAGGGGTCGTGATCTGGAGGCAGAGGGGTTGTGTAACTTGATACCGATGCTTCTGCCTCCAGCTTCGAAGGAATTTAAGGGGTACTGATATGAGCCGCGCTTTTGGTAGTCCAGGAAAATACATTCAAAAGAGGGGAGAACTGCGCCGTATCGGGATCCATGTGGAGCCGCTCGGGCACCGCGCACTGGTGCTAATTGACGGTGTGATGTTCGACCGATTAAAGCCACTATTGATGGAAAGCCTCGACGAAAGGGCGACCGTTTTCCTCAGCTTCGGTGGGGAATGCACCCGAGCCGAAATAGAACGCGTAACGCGAGCCGTAAGAAGTGCGTCAGCAGACGTTTTGGTGGCAGTGGGCGGCGGCAAGACGATAGACGCAGGCAAGGCGGCAGCGGTAAATACTGGCGCGCGTATGGTGATAGTGCCTACGATCGCGTCGACCGATGCACCATGCAGCGCTGTTGCCGTCATCTATACGGAGCGAGGCGTCATGGAAGAAGCCGTAATGCTACCGCGAAATCCCGACGTCGTGGTGGTCGACCCGGAGGTCATTGTCGCCGCTCCGGTACGCTACCTCGTGTCCGGCATGGGAGATGCGCTTTCAACTTGGTACGAGGCGCGATCAAATATGGATTCCCGCACCAATAACTTGGTCGCAGGCGGGTATCCTCGTGCACTCGCCGGAATCGCTATCGCGAAATTATGTCACGAGATATTGATGCGCGATGCCCTACCCGCAAAAGCGGCCGCTGAAAAGGGCTTGTGTACGCCAGCAGTTGAAAACATTATCGAAGTCAACACCCTGTTGTCCGGACTAGGATTCGAAAACTGCGGATGCTCTAGCGCCCACGGAATTCACGACGGCTTGACTAAACTCGAAGAAAGCCGTGCTTTTCTCCACGGAGAAAAGGTGGCTTTTGGCACGCTTTGCTTGCTCGTGCTGGAAGGCCGCGACCGTAGCGAAATAGAAAGCGCGATCAAATTTTGCAGGTCAATTGGACTTCCGTCTACACTCGCCGACCTTATGATCGTGGAAAACGTAGAGGCTAAAGTCACCAAGGTTGCGGAAGCTGCGATGGCTGTTCCCGGAAGCCTGATCTACCGGACACCCGTTGAACTCAGCATCGCGCTGGTTCGCGACTCAATCTTGGGATTGGATGCGTTCGCTCGCGGGTTGGCATAGTTGCGGTACGCTTATCCGGTCCCAACAAACTCTTCTTCTACCGCCCTTTTAGCAGGAGGGCGTCGACGTTCGACGTCGAACGGGGGCGAAGTTCTACGCTTAAACAACACGTAAGGATGAATCGCGTCGCGGCATGGCCTAAAACACTAGATGACGGGCTCGCCCGCCTACGCAATATCACGGGCGCATGAACTCATGACATGCACCTACTCGGACCTGTCGAGCGGGTCCGCTGCTGCTTTGCCGCAGTGATGGACGCGTGCAGTCCTTTTGGCATCTGGAGAGGCGGCCATTTCTCCAATGCGCTCTGCAGGCAGGCCCTCATATATTCGTCTACGGGAACGGCATGGCGTCTGTCCGTATGCACATGAATCATCATATGTTCATCCGTTGCGAGTGCGAGATCGCGCGCCACGTCGATTACGTCCTGATAAATGTGCAGGCTAAGATCATCCACGCCGATGGTTTCCGTGAACATTCGGATCGGCGTTCCCAGCCGGCACCCTCTTAAGTTTCGAAGGTGACCTTCCACCGAAAAGAAGCCATGACCTTACCTGGTGGGAGCAGTAATCTCTTGAAGCTGCTGATGAGGCTTAGGCTTCCTCAAACCGAGTATGAACTCGCGACCATTGCTGATCCCCATGGGTCGAATGACCAAAACAAGGGCCATAACTATGCCAAGACCGACCTCCTGGCTGCCCGCAGGCAGGGTGAACGGCCCATTTCCGCGCTCAAGAGCTCTGAGCAACTCGATGATTATTGTAACTGATACGACACCGGTTACCGCGCCCGACAAGCTCGATATCCCGCCAACGACCAACATGGCTATCGCGATAAAGCTTAGGTCCAAATAAAATGGATCAACTGTCAGAACACCAAGGAAGTGCGCGTAAAGGCCACCACCAGCTCCGACAACAGCTCCGCTGAGAACAAACGCAATCAAGCGAACTCTGACGAGGCTGACACCGGAGGCCGCTGCAGCCACCGGGTCGTCCCTAGTCGCCTTGAGCATCAGTCCGACCCTGGATACCTGGAAACCAAAAGCCACGAACACGGCGAGAACGGAAACCGCGACGCTCACCCAAGGTCCGACCACCGACGGGATACCGGTTATCGAGCTGACCCCACCGGTGACCGAATCCCAGTTCGAATAGACACTGTTGACGATTATCAAGAATGCGAATGTTGCAATTGAGCAAGCAATGCCAGTTAACCGCATAATTGCAGCGCCAAGGCAGACCGCCACACCTGCAGGCAGGACCATCGCGGCGATCATTGCAACGGCAAATGGATATTGGTTGTCTCGCAGAGTCGTGGGCAGGCCCGAAAGCATCACCTGCTTAAAGACTGGGTCGGCTGTCAGCCAAGCCGCAGCATAGGCCCCGATGCACATGAAGCCGATATGCCCAAAAGACATTACCCCGGAGTTTCCCACAAAAATGTAGAGGCCGATGACGATGACCACCCGGATCATCATTTCCGTTATTGTGGTTCCGAGCGTATCAGAGCCTGCCAGTTGCGCGACCAACGCGATCAAGAGCAATCCTGCACTGAGGATTAGCGGTGTCTGCCACGTTTTGAGGAGGCTCGGTCTAAAAGGAATTGTGTTGGGAAGCATGTGCTCTGTGTCCTCAAACTCGTTCAATGGTATTTTTGGCGGGTATCAGCCCGCCGGGGCGGAACAACAGGATCACAATGACCAACGCGAATGCGAAAGCGTCTCGGAACGATCTCAGGTCGGATGGCAGATACGCTTGTAGCATGGTGATGACGAACCCGATTAGATAGCCCCCAAGAACGGAGCCCACGAGGTTACCCATCCCACCAACGACAACCGCGACAAAGGCGAACAGCGCCAATGGAACGCCCATCGTGTTGCTCAGCGATGCTGTCTGAGTTGTATAAAGCAAAGATACAGCTGTAGCGAGAATTCCGCTAATCACGAACGCAAGCCCGATTACAAAGTTTCCACGAACGCCGAGATACTGAGCCATCTTGAAGTCTTCCGATGCCGCTCGCATCTGCACGCCGTACTTCGAATGGCGAAGGAACATGACCAACGCAACCATGAGGACTACCGTGATCCCCATGGTGACCAACTGAAGGAGTGATATCCGTAAGTCACCGAGCGCGAGCTGTTGGTTGAGCCCGCTCCAGAGATTTACGCTCTTCGACCTGGCACCGTAGATCGTCAGGATGCCATTCTGAATGATATAACTCACTGCGAAGGACGAAATCAGCAAGGTTGGCGAGGAGGCGCGGCGCAGAGGTCGGAATACACATACGTCTGTCAACAAGGCCGCAACCACAACAACCAGGCAAATGAGCGGTATCATCATCAAAGGATTGAAATCACCGATGAACATCTGCGCGGCGACTTGCGACGATGGTACAATCAGGGCGTATGCTCCCAGAGTTATGAAGTCGCCATGAGCAAAATTGATCAACCGGAGAATGCCGAACAGCAGTCCAATCCCGAGGGCCGTCAACGCATAGATGCTACCCAGGCTTAAGGCATCGACCAGATACTGTAGAAACTCAGTCATCTCGATATCTCCGCTATGCTGTAGTCGCCTTTGGTGTCGTCGAAACCGAAATACGCCTGCCTGATCTGCTCATCACCAGCGAAGTCGCTAGCCTTGCCTTCGAGCTGAATCTGACCTGCCCTTAGGACATAAATCCTGTCTGCATGCTTTAGAATTCGGTTGGATGACTGTTCATTGATCAATAATGTGAGGCCCTCACGCTTCCGCAAGCCTTGTAGAATCTCGTATATTTGATCAACGATCTTTGGAGCCAGACCAAGGGAAGGCTCATCAACCAGCAGCAGCTTCGGCTTGGTCATGATCGCTCGGGCAATCGCCAACATCTGCTGTTCACCCCCAGAAAGTCGTCCAGCAGGATATTTCAGCCGTTCTCCGAGACGCGGGAAGAGATCAAGCAGGTTAGCGCGGTCTTCCGCGACTGCTTTTCGGTCACTTCGGCTGTGGGAGCCAATCATAAGATTTTCATCGACCGTCAATGAACCGAAAATATGCCGACCTTCCGGAACCAAGGACACACCCAATTTTGAGATGTTCTCCGGTCCCAGCCCCGAAATCGGACTCTGAGCCAGTAAGACTGACCCTATAAAAGGCGCGACACCGCCAGCAACCGCAGCCAATGTGGTCGACTTGCCGGCACCATTTGGACCAATGATGCAGACGATCTCGTTCGTTTCGACGTGGAGCGAGACGCCTCTGAGCGCAATCATGTCTCCATAGCGGACATGTATGTCTTCAATAACAAGCAGCTTGGACATTACTCTTCCCCGCCGAGATAAGCCTTGATGACATCTTGATGACGCTTGATCTCGTCCGGAGTGCCAACTGCAAGTGTCTTTCCACCGTCCAGAACATGGACGCGATTGCATATGCTCATCACCATGTGCATGTTGTGCTCAATCAGAAGCACGCCGGTTTTGAAATCAGATGGGATGGCCGCGATCAGTGCCATCAACTCTTCTGTTTCCGCATCAGACATCCCTGCGGCGGGCTCGTCCAGGAGAACAAAGGCTGGATTGAGTACCATTGCTCGCGCGATGCTCAAGCGGCGCTGATCGGTGTATGCCAGGCTGCCAGCACCGTCGGTTGCTTTATTTGCCAAGCCGATCCAGCTTAAAACCTCCATCGACTGCTGGAGAGCCAGCCGGTTACTTGCACCGAGCGCAACAGCAGTCACGCGGACATTATCCAGAACGCTCATATCCTTGAACAGGCGCCCAGCTTGGAAGGTCCGCGCGACGCCATTCCGACGGAATATGGTCGGTCGCCATCCGCTGGTATCTTGCCTTCCCAGCAACACCCGACCCTCGGTTGGCTTCTGAAATCCGGTGAGACAGTTCACGAGTGTCGTTTTTCCTGCGCCGTTTGGGCCAATCAGACCGAATATCTCATGTCGTTCCATCATGAAGCTAACATTGGAAATAGCGGCCAGACCCTGGAAGCGAACGGTCAGCCCATCAACCGCGAGCTTTGCAGCGGAATTTGTTCCAGGGCCGGTCCGATAGTGAAAGGCGTCGGTGTCTTTTGTGTTCATCACGGAGCCCAATTTATCAGCAAGCAACGCTGGCCGAGGTTTCACGATCGGCCAGCTACTGACAAGGTTACTTCTTGCTGCGGTAGAGTACAGTCGTAGGGATGTCAGACGAAATGCGCCAGTCTTCCAGATAGGTCTGCTTTCCATCCGCATAGCTCGTAATCATGAGGGGTGCTTGCGTCTGGATATGCATCTTCGGCGTGAACGTCCTCAGGCCAATGACAGTCGGTGTGTCCTTGTTCTTTTCGAGCTCGGCGACGACTGGCTTCGCATCCGTTGTACCTGCGGCCTCCACGGCCTTCTTCCATAGGTCGAGCCATGCGTAGATCGGATAAGGATACTGCGTAGCCGGAATCGAACCGAATTTTGCCTTATAGGCTTCGGTAATCTTGTTTACTTCTTCCCGCTTGTCGCCTTGCGGAAGAGCCGACGTCGGAACGTAGAAGTCCTTCAAACCGGGCGCCGAGTTCACCCAGTAGGTACCGTCCATGGACGTACCCGACATGATTGGGACAGTAATACCGGCTGCGCGAATCTGGCGGATGACGCTTGCAGCCGGGGTGCCGCTAAAGCAAACCATCACGTTGTCGACCTTGGAGTTTTTGATTGCGTCGCTCAGACGCGTGATCTGTGTGTTGACGGCTGCGTCGGAAATCTTGAAGGTGTCCTCGCCGACAACCTCGCCTTTCACACTGAAAGCCCATTTGTAACCAGCGCAAACGGACTTCGAATACTCGTTTTCATCGATCAGCTCGTAGCCTTTCTTGAAACCCTTTTTGGCGATACCCCAGTCAGCCATGGTTGCGCCCTCGAGCTGGGCGGCGACTGCCGATGTGAAAGCGTATGGACCGATGCCGATGACACCCATCTTCGGGTCGCCAGCACCCAACGATACCGATACGACGCCTGCCTTCTGCGCTTGGAGGGCTGCAGGAGAGCCATAATCGTAGTCTGCCGAAACGATCAGCAGCTTGGCGCCATCCGAGAGAAGACGCTGAGCCGCCTTTGCACCTTCTACACGGTCGGTTTTGGTGTCTGCCGTCTCCAGCTTCAGCTTCGATCCAAGTACCCCACCGGCAGCATTGGTCTGGTCGATCCACAGTTGGGCCATATTGGCCCCTTCCCCATCATATGCTTCCATCCACCCCGTCTGGGCAAACGCCATCCCGATGGTGATTGTCTTGTCTTCGGCCCAGGCGGTTGTTGAGGCGGCTCCCATCGATAGGGCAGCAATAGCCGTGGCAAGTTTCATGCGCATTCCTCTCTCCTTTTTTAGTTCCCCAGACGGCAACGCCGCCTTTTTGATGTTCTCTATGACGCCAGCGAGCGTCGCTTCTGCGTCGCTTCTGCATCAAAGCCTTGATCGGTATCAGCGCTCAGCACGACACCGTAAATCGAGGCAGCCCTTTCAGCCGTCTCGTATCCCTCTGCAACATCCTCAACGACACGCGCAGGATCACGCTCAAACGCATTGCCGTAGCCCCCACCGGAGCAGTCCGCCCCTCTGACGAACTCGCCCTTCGAGACCAATACCGTGCAGGCATTAGCGAGCTTGATTTCAGACCCATCGGCCTTCAAGAGCCAGCGACCGGCCTTTGCGCCGTCATGCCCACCTCGGACCCCGCGCGGCGCGTACTCCTGCCCGTCACCAGGGAAAATAACTGTCATGTCGCTTTCGAGGGGGCCGTATTCCACGACGGACCCTGGTGACCCACGGAATTTACCTGCACCGCCGGTCCCTTCCAAAAGTCCAAGCCGCTTGAAGACAACCGGATGCTTCAGTTCGTCGATTTCAACCGAGTCTCGGTACATCAGTCCCGAAATTACTGGCAGGCCATAGGTGATCCAACCATCTGCGCTCGGTGACGCCGGTCCACCATTCGTTCCAATGTGCAGCTGATTCACATAACCAATGTCGAACCGGTGATCATGGCCGGAGATCACCGCCATGCCGATGCCCAGTCCAAGGGCCCCTTCCGCCAAACCTTGTCCCTCACCGAGTTTCGAGAATGCCGAACCTGTTGTGTTAATCAGGCGGTCGGCAAGATTTGTTGTGGCAACCGAGCATGAATGTGGAAATTTCGGCTTGCCAATGATCGCGCCGTCACGAAGCTTGACGTTGACGCGTCTGAACGATCCAGCGTTTCGCGGGATATCATCAGGAAGGCAGTTGAATATACCTGCCAGGACCCCAGACGTGGAAGTCGCTTCGCTGAGATTCAATCCGCAAGGCAGGTTATCGACGTTTTCGGTAAGGTCGGCGTCGATCATTGCGTCCACAGGACGAATTGTCAGGCTTACGCGGACGGGAATGCCGTCCGGAGCTACCGGAAGAACGGAGTCGTGACGTCCCTCATTCGAAGTCGAAGCAGCTGGAAGCTCACGAATAGCCGCAATCATACGACGCTCGGAATAGGCCAGCCACTCCTTCACGAACGCCTTGAGGACTTGGGCTCCATATTTCTGGGCCAATTCCTTGATGCGCTTTTCTGCGACACGAGCCGAGCTGATGCCAGCAAGGAAGTCACCGTACCACTGGGAAGGGATACGAATTCGCTTTTGAGCCATCCGCACGAAATCGGCGTTCATCTCGTACCCGCGCTGAATCCGAACTGCCGGAAAAATCAGTGCTCCTTCTTCGTAGATGTCGCGGGCCCCGGCTGCGTACGTTGAGGGGATAGAGTTGCCGATATCAGCTTGATGGGCCTTTGCGACTGCCGTAAACAGGTGCTCGCCTTCAAAGAAGACGGGAACAAGGAAGGTATGGTCGGCCGGATGCGTGTTCCCTGTATATGGATCGTTATGAAGGTAGCAGTCACCTTCTGCCAGATCGCTGTGGTATTCTTTCATGACCCGGCACTGAACGTCAGAGCCGAAAATGTGGATTGGTAATCCTTCAGCTACGGCAAATAATTCACCGTCACCCGTACAGATAGCGCAGGAGAAGTCCCGAGCTGAGTTGATGACTGCGGACCGGGCGGAGCGCAGCATCGTATTGGTCATCTCTCTGATGATACCATCGAACCGGTTTGCGAGCACGGCGAGAAGGACAGGGTCAATCTCAATACCCTTTTCGTTTGTCATGGTTAGCCGTCCTCAGTTGAATTTCAGTAGAAAATTGTCCGAAGCGCTCTGCTCGGCAGACATTCCAGGAAACACGACAAGGGTCGTCGTCGGCTGCTCGACGATACAAGGGCCGGTAAGGACCATGCCGGGGGTAATCTCGGTCCCCTTATAGATGGGTGTATCGACCGGGACAGCTTCCCCAAAGAAGCAAGGCCGCCGTTCTTCAGTATAACCGGCAACCGCTTTTGGAGCGACCGGTGCTTGTGGCAGCTGAAGGCCCACACCAACGCTCAACCGGACGCGCCAGGTAATGAATTCTACTGCACTTTCCTCGTCACGAAGCCCAAACACCCGCTCGTGAGCTGCGTGGAAGGCTTCAGTCAGAGTCTGGATGTCGCTGTCATCGACAAAGACACCCTTTACGACCGGAACCTCGAGGTCCCAAACTTGGCTGGCGTACCGTGCCTCGACACCAATGGTGATCGAGAACTTCTTTCCTGCAGTGTTGATTGGGGACAGCCGACGTGCAAAGTCGTCAATGTCTCCCAAAAGCGCTGCGAGCGTAGTGTTGACGGAGCCCACGTTGAATTTTGCGGACGTTGTGAAGCAACTTGCCGATTCCTCGCGCAGAATGTCTGCGAATTGCATCCCGAGCGCTGACAGTGCGGACGCTTCACGGGGAAAGACAACTGCCTGGCAGCCAAGCTCCTTGGCTATCAGCATGATATTGATGCCAGCTGCACCGCCGCCTGCGACTAGGACGGCATCGGCGGGGTTAAACCCTTCCGAAATGGTGATGTCATGGATTGCCTTGATCATCAACTCTGACGCCAGATGAAGGACATCATACGCCGTTTCCTCCACCGACTTTCCGATGACTTCTGCTATCGGCATCATCGCCGCTCGTGCTGCGTCGGTATGAAGCGTCATTCGGCCGCCCAAAAAGAACTTCGGGTTGAAGTAACCGAGAACGCACGCTGCATCCGAGACCGTCGGTGCTGTTCCGCCAAGGCCATAACAGGCAGGACCTGGACGGGATCCCGCCGATTGGGGGCCAATCCGCAATAGGCCGCCATTGTCTATCCAGACGATTGATCCGCCACCCGCGCCGACCGACCGGATATCGACAGAGGAAATTCCCAGCAGGTCACCGACCCATTGGCCACCGAGCCAGCTATCACGGGAATAAACCAACTCACCATTGCGAACCAAGCCGACGTCGAACGTCGTTCCTCCGGTGTCGCAAACGATCGCATCACGAGAGCCTGTTTCCAGCTGCGAAAACACTTTTGCGGAGATCGGCGCGTTGGACGGGCCAGACTTGGCCATATGGATGGGTCGATCGGTGACCTCGCTGATGAGCATCGATCCCCCGATGGAGGTCGACACCAGTATCTCGCCCCTGTAGCCGCCGTCACGAAGATCCGTTTCAAGCTGGCGAAGATGGGCTTGCATCAGCGGCTTCAATGAAGCGTCAATCGAGCTGGAGGACGCCCGTCTGTATTCTCTCAGAACCGGATTGATCTTATGAGAGAGCGTATAGGGTACGCCAGGCAGCGTTTCTTCGATCAGCCGCCCCATCGCAAGTTCGTGGTCTGGGTTGGAAATCGACCACAGGAAAGTGACTGCGACAGCTTGAAACTGTGCTTGCTTGATCTCCGTCAAAACGTCGCGGGCAGCTGCCTCATTGAAGCTTTCATAGACAGTACCATCAGACAGGATGCGTTCGGGCACTTCAAAGGTATGACGACGCGCGATGTATGGCTTCGGGTAATCCTGTGAAAAGTCGTGAGCGTTGAGCTTTCCGCCTTCCTTGAAGACAAGCGTGTCAGGGAAGCCAGCGGTCGTTACGAACGCGGTTTTCGCAACACGCCGTGTAACGATCGCATTTGTGGCTCTGGTCGTGCCGTAGACGAACATCTCAGTGGCAGCCAAAAGCGCCTTAAAATCGGTGTTCAGCTGTTCGGCCGCGTGAGAGATTGCACTGGATATGCCGTCAAATGCCCGATCGGGTGTTGTCAGCGACTTGCCGATTATTCGCTCACCCGCTGCGGTGACGACGATAACATCGGTGAAGGTTCCCCCGACATCAACAGAGATTCTGTACGACATTTACCTGCCTTAATTTAAAGGGACAATGTCCACGCTAAAAACCCAGTTATTGACGCTTTTTGATTTTGATGGGCGTCTTGTAGGCAACAATCTCAGATGCTGAAAATATCAGCAAGTACGGCATTGCCGTCCGGTTCATATACTTTCCATCAGATGAAAGCGGGATGTTTGCCAGTGCGGGTCAGAAGGGCAAACTGACGATGTCCACCCAATAATCCACAGCAAAAACATCGAGATGGGCCAGACAACTTATTCGCATGCTTATTGTTGGTGTTTTTCACCCAGAGCATAGTTAAGTTTGCGGTGAGGATTCTTGACGCAAACGATTTGGCTGCTCGGTCGCCAGTGACAACTTCTCCTTAAAAGCACGCAATTTCAAAGCGAAAAAGGGCGCCGTCGACTAGACCGCACCCTCTTCATTTTGTTCTTCGGATCTGAGATCAAGCCGCTAGGATGCGACCTACATCTGAGACGGCATCAGCTGCGCCTTTGATTATCATCGCAATCTCAGAAGGATTAACGATTAAGGGCGGGCAGAAGGCGATTGTCGACCCTACAGCGCGGCTGATCACGCCATTCGCTAGCATTGTCTCGAACGTCATCACCGCTATCTCTTGTGCGTTGCGCCCTCGAGATGGGCGGAATTCGACCCCTGCAAGTAAGCCGACCCCCCGAACATCCGCGACAAAATCAAAATCGACAAGCTTTGACAACCCTTCCAGCAACAGATCACCCATAAGCCGGGCATTCATGATCAAGCCATCTCCCTCAATGATCCTGAGGTTTTCGAGTGCCACTGCACAGGCCACTGGATGCCCGGATGTCGTATACCCGTGCCCCAGGACACCGATTTCGCTGGCTTGGTCAGCAATCGGAGCGTAAACTTTTTCGTTCAACAGAAGAGCCCCGATGGGATAGTAGGAAGACGATAATTGCTTCGATACCGTGATGATGTCAGGCGTGATGTCATAGGTTTCGCATGCGAACATTTTTCCCGTTCTTCCGAAGCCGCAGATGACTTCGTCAACCGCCAACAGCACATCGTACTTCCGTAGAACCTTTTGGACTTTCTCCCAATAGGTCGGCGGCGGAAGTATTAAGCCGCCCGCCCCCATGAGCGGCTCACCGATGAAAGCTGCGATCGTCTCTGGTCCTTCTCTGATGATCAGGGTCTCAAGTTCATCGGCACATCTGGTAGCAAATTGTTTAGGCGTTTCTCCTTCGTGGTGAAGATTTAGATAGTCTGGGCAAGTGGTATGAAGTATTCCACCTATCGGAAGATCGAAACCGCGGTGATTTACTGAGAGACCAGTAAGGCTCGCTGCGCCAACCGTGACACCGTGAAAACCTCGTTCACGAGCGATAATCTTCTTCTTGCTCGGCAATCCAAGCGCATTCGACCGATATCGAACAAATTTAATGATGCTATCGTTCGCTTCAGACCCAGAATTAGTGAAATATACCTTCGACATTGGAGCTGGGGCGATCGATATCAGCTTTTCTGCCAGGTCGATAACCGGACCGTTCGAGCGATGCTGAAAAGTATGATAATACGGTAGCAGGGCCAGTTGCTTCGCTGCAGCATCAATAAGCCGCTTTTCGCCGAAACCTACGCCAACGCTCCACAAACCGGACATCGCTTCAATGTATCGTCGCCCATCGCTATCGAAGACGAATACCCCCTCACCCTTCTCAATGATGGTCGGGCCGCGCGTCTCGTGAGTCCGTGCATTGGTGGAGCTGTGCAAGTGGTAAGCAATGTCTCGCGCCTCGCGCGAGTTAGGCTGGATCGTCATCTGTGGGCTTCCCGCATGTCATGAATGAGCTGCTTTGTGGGCAGGAGAATTCCACAACATGTGGCACACTAATATAGGCGCGGGGACACCTGTTTAATTTATCGTCCATTTAACCTTGGGGACGATGGGAACGCGATATGAGGAAACCGACGCCTCTCAATACGTCGGAGGGTTACAGGCACTGATAATTTCAGTCTCTCCATCGCACACGTTTTTAAAGTGATGTGGGAGTGCGCTGTCGAAATAATATCCATCGCCGGCCTGGAGAACCGTTGTCTGGTCCGCAACCGTAAGCTCAATCGCTCCGGCGATCACAACCCCGCACTCCTGAGCGTTATGTGAGTAAGGTTCCCCGGTGTCCGCCCCAGCGGCGAAACGCTCTTTCATAAACATTATGCTTCGATTTGGATGGTTTAGCCCAATCACCTTATACGAAATGCGAGAGGATTTTCCAACCTCAGACAAGTCTTCGCCGACGTAAAAGGGCGAATATGGAAGCGGAGAAGTCTGCTCCGAAAAGAAGTCACTTAGCGTTGCACCCAGCGCATCCAGGATCGCGGCCATTGTATTCAGTGAGGGGCTAAGACTATCACGTTCGATCAGCGAGATCGTGGAATGGGACACACCTGACCGCACGGCTAACTGGCGAACGCTGATTGCTCGTCTGTCACGCAGCACTTTAAGTTTCTGGCCGATCTTGGGCATGGTCTCTCCAACAATTTGATGCACTGTCTAGTAAATTAACCACACTGCTTTCAGTGGATTGAAGCATATGCGATTGCCAGTCAACATTTGGTAATCAGGCAATCACCCGGAATAGGACACTCTCGTGGACAACAGAGATCGAAGTGCCGTCGCGTATCAAAAGCCCCAACCGTTCGGCATGGTCGAAGACGTTTATCATGGCGGCATGCTGAAGCTGCCTGCGGTCGGTGAAATGGATGATACATGGATACCACAGGACGAGAACGTCTGGTTCAAACCGCTGCTGCTTTCCGTCAGCCAAGGTTTCTATGTGAATTTGCTGCGCGTTCGGAAATCCGGCGTGCTTTCTCGCCATCGCCATTCTGGCCCTGTACACGCTTGGACACTCAGGGGTGCATGGCATTATCTTGAACATGAGTGGGTTGCACGCGAGGGTGACTATGCATTCGAGCCGCCAGGCGAGACCCATACACTTGTGGTCCCGGCCGAAGTCGAGGAAATGATTACGCTGTTCCACGTTACTGGCGGCTACACATATGTCGACACCATTGGTAACGCGTTGGGCTATGAGGATGTCTTTACGAAGTTGGAAAACGTCAAGAAACATCACGAGGCAATCGGGAAATCCGAAAATGATCTTGCACTGTTGATTCGGTGAGTCGACTGCATGTCAGATCGTTCGGTGCTCGCGCGCGTGGCGATATAAGTTTTCGCATGTCAGCGTTGTCCAATCAGCAACGCTGATAGCCCGTTCTATGCCGATGTCACGTTTTCTGCGGCTTAACGCTTGGAGGATAATTCGGCTGAGATGAACTCGTCGACGATTAGCTAAAGAACCAGCTTTCCGCGGGAGATCATCGTACGCATCAGAGGAGGGCCGCCTTGCTGAGAAGTGAGGCGAACCGGATGTTCTGTCTATATGGACGTCAATATAGACAGTGTGAGACCCGTAGATTTAACGATAGAGAAGCGGCCGCAAGTTAGCCGCATGGAGATTGTCGATAGCGGGCGGCGTCGCCGTTTCAGCGACGCGGCCAAACTTGCAATCGTTGCGGAGGCCATTCCGCCCCGCGTCAGGTCACGGCAATAGCAAGTCGCCATGAGATCACACGCTTTCAGTTGAACGATTGGTTGTGGGCCGACCGCACGAAAGCAACCCATTCTGACCATGTGTGGGCAATCGACAGTTGGCCAGGGGCCGCAAGATCAGGGTGTTGGCAGTCGTCGACACCTTCTCACGCTTCAGCTAGCGGGGTGAAGACGTGGTTCCGACGCTCGAGCGGGTGCGCCGGCGCGTCAGTTAGCCTCGGCATCGGCCATGTCATTCTTGTTCCGCTTCACATAGGGCTCGACATGGCATCAGTCGGACCGTGTGGCGAAGGAGCCGAATCTCCCGCGCCAAATGGTGTGCCCGTTGCACAGGCTCCAATGCCTACCAGATAGGGCTCAAGCTTGCTGAAGTACCTCAGGACCAGGCTACGCCGCACGACAGCTTTCCCTTCGCCATCAATGCTATGGACTTGAAAAATGCTGTTAGCCAGATCAAGGCCGATCGTGGTGATTTCCATGTGGATGCTCCTTGTTTCTCTATCCGACCGAAAAACGGATACCACGAGAGCCGTTCTCTCGGGCGGAGGCGTCCACATCATCACTTCAAAAAAAGGGGTCGGTGTTCCGTGCTGATCGATACCCGAGCAACTCATCTCGGCGATCCATGCGCTAGATCCCGTTTGGTAAGTGCCGAATTCGAGCGAGGCTAACAATCAAACTGCATATAACTGTCACTTGTCGAGGAATATCATGAAAGCAGCTGCACCAAATTCCCTCAGCGGGAAATTTGCAATCGAGGACGTCCAGATCGTCGTCCCTGTGGGTCGAGAAGTGCTGGTGGCGGCGAAGCGGGTCTCTTCCATTGCGACCAGCACATAGTCGACGCCATCATTGCTTACTTCGTTTTATTTATGCGCTTTGTTAGCTTTCGAAACATAGAACTTCTGGCGACCGAATAACCCAGCTTGCGGCCCACGCTTGTGCTCATCAGCAAATTTGCCAGGGACGAACTGCGCATAACGGCATCTTCTCGGATAAGACGCTCGTGTTGGCGCCCCTGACGGTCAGCGATGATGCGTTTGGCCGAGTTGTGACCCGGTGCGCCGGATACCCCCCCACCAGGATGGCTTCCTGAACCGCACAGATAGTATCCGTGTACAGGGGTGCGATAATGTGCAGCCTCAGCGATAGGACGGTTGTCGAAGTTGTTCTCCGTGCCTACCATCGACGAATGGAAGATATTGCCGCCAGTAATGTTGTAGATGCGCTCAAGATCGCGCGGCGTGATAATGTGACGTCCGAGAATTCTGCCACGGAGGTTGGGAGCGTAGCGGAAGTAGGCTTCGAGAACCTTGTCGGCCCATTCGTCCTTCCGGCTGTCCCAGTCGCCTTCCGCGAGATCGAACGGCAATTGCTGAACACCAAGTGATATCGTGTGGTGTCCCGGCATCTCGGCTAAACCGGGATGAGTAACGGAAGGTATCAGCGCTTCAATCACGAAATCATCGGGGAAGTTGCCCTTTTTCTGTGCCTCCCAGGCTTTTTCGTAAAGGACCGGGTTTGCTCCCATGATGACTAGGCCCTGATGTTGCGGCCCCACCTTCCCTGGGGCAAAGCCCACATAATCGGGCAGGGTGTCGACGAGGAGATGAATACGGGCCATCGAACCACGGACATCGATCTCTGATATCTTCTTCTCAGTCGCCGGAGACAGGACGCCAGCATCAAGAAATCCTTCCAGCGAACGTTTGGGGTCGGCGTTAGAAATGACCAGATCTGCCTCGATCACTTCGCCCGACATCAGTTCCACACCTGCGGCCTTGCCGTCTCGAACGATAACCTTACGGACGGGAGAGCCGGTTCTGATGGAACCACCATAGGCTTCGAGTCCCTTGGCGAGTGCAACGGAGATCATGCCCATCCCTCCTTGCGGAAGGCCGTATTGACCATAGTTGCCTTCAAATTCCCCTTGGGCGTGGTAGCCGTAGACATAGGCGGTCCCCGGTGTCCGGGGGCCACCCCAGGTCGAGACCATCCCCATGAACATCATAAAGCCCCGAAGACGGTCGCTTTCAAAATATCGGGAAAGCAGGTCCTCTGCGGAGATTAGAACGAACTCCTTGAATAGCTCGGCTTCGCCGGCCTGCTCGAAAACCTCGCGGAGCTCGTCGACAGAAGGCGGGTCACTCATCAAAAGCGCGCCGGTCAACTCACCAAAACGCCTGAGTCTCGTTCCAAAACGCATGAAATTGGCGCCGTCACGAGCGTTGTGCTTCTCTATCGACTTCAGCGTGCGATCAATATCGCGCCAAAGCATAACATGGTCGCCGTCTTCCCATAGGCCCATCTCCAGCATATCGGGCGCGACCGAGACCAAACCGAATTTCTCCAGTTCCAAGTCTTCAACGACTTCACGTCGCAGCATCATTTGGATGTAGGAGCAAGAAGAAAATGTCCCGCCCGGAACGAGATTCTCGCTGACACAGGCACCGCCGATTACGTCCCTCGCCTCAAGAACAAGAACGCGAAGGCCTTCCCTTGCCAGATAGTTCGCGCAAACGAGACCATTGTGACCCGCTCCAATCACAATGGCGTCCGTCTTCACCCTAGTTGTGGATCCGGTGTTCATATTAAGCGGTTCCTTCCATAAAGGCACTCAAGCCGATCAGGTTCATCCATTTTTTGGTCACTGCCGCGCACGCGCTTTGATCCAGGCAAGCGCGGTTCTTCCATTTTCAGGGCAGAAGTACACGGTAGACTTGGTGGTCGACGAACGTGCCGTCTGGGTAGCCCACAAAGTTGCCGGTTACGACGCCGGTCGCGCCCTCGAACTCGCCGCCGCCTTCCTTGATGTGCCAGGTGATCGAGCCGATTTCCTTTCCCTCGTCCGCCGGGAGCACTATGCCTGTTTCTGGAGTGAATACGTCGAGGTAGCTGTCGATCTCGGGGAAAAGGACCCGACCAGCCTCTACGGTTCGCCCATTTCTTGCCATCACGACGGTCGTGAAGTGGGCCGTCCCGCATGGATTCGAGAGCTGGCCGTCCTGACCCACGCTTGCGAGGTCGGGCGTTGCGATAACGCCGTCGGCGGCTGACGATACAAACCCCTGTGCATGACCTATCTGTTCTCCCTTGCCGGAAAAAACGATCAGCATTGTTTTCATGCGCATTTAGTTCCCTTCCACAATTTAGAATGTACTGCGAGCGAGAGAGGCATTTGCCTAATTCGGGTGCGGCGCGGATCTTTCACGCCCCGAGAGATTCTCAACGTATCGGTAGGCGACCAGGTAAAGTCCGGTGAGAACAGCCATCATCAGGAGAATGAGACCACCCACTGCCGCAGCTCGGTCGAAGCGATATTCCTGGAATGCCAGCTTGTAGAGATAAGTCGCGAGCACTTCCGAAGACCGGCCAGGACCACCCTTTGTCATGATCCACGTCATGTCGAAGAATCTGAACGTCCAGAAGAAATCGAGCAAGCAGGAAGTCAGCATCACCGGAGCGAGATGGGGAAGCGTGACGAGCCGGAACTTGTCCCAGGCGCTACCTCCATCGACATCCATCGCCTCATAAAGATCATCGGGTACGTTCTGAAGGGCAGCCAACAAGACCAGCGTCAGGAAGGGATACCAGTTCCAGATGCTGGCGATCGTTACAGCCGCCAACGCGGAAGACGGCTGCCCAAGCCAGTCCACCGCCCAGCTGCCGAGACCGATGTCGCGAAGAAGGGAGTTCAAAAGCCCGAACTGTCCCTGATAAATCAAAATCCAAAGGATAGACACCGCCGCCGGCGGGAATAGCCAGGGAACGAACTGCAGTCCTCGCCAAAAGGACTGCATGCTTTTTGCCGAATTCAACAGAAGCGCAAAGGTCAAGCCGATCAGCAAGTGCCCTATGACTGTGCCACCGGTGAAGATGAAACTGTTCAGCGTCGAGGTCCAGAAGAGGTCATCGTGTAGCGCCCATTTGTAATGGGTAATGCCGACGAAATGCTGCTCTCCACGTCGCGTTTGAAAGAAACCGGTGTAGATGCTTGCTATCAGGGGAAATATGCCTGTGATGATCAGAAACAAAAATGTCGGACCGACAAAGAAGGCCCACTCCCGCCGGTAGGTCCTTGCGAGCTTCACACGGTTTGCTTTGACGGTAACCAGAGGTGCTTGAGACAATTGTTCGATGATCATTTCACGCCTCCCGCAACCATTCCTTTGATGAAGACACCTTGGAACAGCGCAAAAACGACAAGCAGGGGAAAAGCCGACAAAAAACTTGCAGCCATCAGCACTTCCCAACTGATCGTGTAGTGACCAATGAGAAGGTTCAGCGCGACGGTAATCGGGCGCGCCTCAAGGGATGCGGTGAAAGTCAGCCCGTATAGGAATTCCTGCCAAGCCATCAAGAAGGCGAAGATGAAAGCCGCCAGAATGCCGCCCCAGCTTAGTGGAAGTGTAATTCGGAAAAAGCACTCTAGAGACGTGCATCCGTCGATTCGGGCTGCTTGCTCGATGTCTTCGGGCACCCCGTCGAACATCGACTTCAGGATAAGGGTGCAGAACGGCACCGTTAGCGTGGTGTCCAGGAAGATCAACCCGGTCCAGGTATCAATCAGACCGCTGGACTTTAGGAACGGGAAGTAACTCAGGACCAGAATTTCGACCGGAATGACCTGGGTGAATAGCAGCAGTACGATAAGGGTTCCGGACAGACCCACTCTGTAGCGTGACATGCCATATGCCGCGGGCGCCGCCAAAGCGATCGTGAAAAACGCCGTGAGAGCAGAGATCCCGACAGAATTGCGGAACGGCAATACCAGTTCCTCTGTCGAGAAGACCTTCAGGAGGTTTTGAAAGGTCACTCGTTCGGGAATAATCTGTTTGAACAGCAAATCTGCCGGCGTGATCGCAATGATGATCATGTAAGCAATAGGAAGAAGCATCACGCCGAGCAAAAGCCCCAGCATGATGTAGGTGTGATAGTTGCCACGTATCAGGCGGCGGACGGCGGAAGTCCTTTCCCGCGGTGCAAGTCTGTCGAAGGTCACGGCGCACTCCTTTCAAATTGGTGCGCGGCGCATTGGCCGCACACTACCTTCGCACTTACCTAGCGGGTGTAGCGGTCTCCGAGGTCGCCATAACTGTCGTCCCATTGCTGGTAAAGGTCGGCCCATTGCGCGGCCACTTTGTCCATTCCCGCCTGAGCGGTCTGCTGGTTCGCAACGACGCCATGGAGTTCGGTTCGGAAAATGTCTACTGCCTGCAGCAACTGAGGAGGCATCTCGCTGTAGGTATCGTAGGCATTCGGGCGCCGTGACTGCTCCAAGGCGATCTTCAGCGAGTCGGATGTGCCCACGGTGCCCTTCTGGACCTCATCCCAGATTTCCTTCCGGGTGATAAGGAAGGGCCACTTGTCAGCGATCGCCTGCTGGGTGTCATGGCCAGCGAGGACCTTGATGAACTCCCAGGCGGCTTTCTTGTTTTTCGAGTGGGCGCTAATAGCGTAAGTGCTGTCACCGCCCATCAGCATCGCTCCGGTAGTCTTGCCCTTCGGCAACGGCGAGATTGCCCATTCGAAAGTCGGCTTCAATCCCTCGATCACTGCCGGGACGCCATTCCAGTCCGGCATCATGGCGACACGGCCGGCTGCAAACGAACTCCGCAGTTTCTCGAAGTCAGTTGTCGTGAATGATGGCACGACACCGTGTTTGTTCACGAGATCGACGATAAACTGAACAGTTTCGACTGCTCTGGGCTTGTTGATCTGGAAGTCTCCACCAACACGACCAATGCGAGTTTCATTCGCGTAGAACATCCAGGCGAGAGCAAGCCAAAGCTCAGGTCCGTTACCATCGAGACCGAGGCCATACATTTCCGGCGGCTTGTTGAGTTTCATTGCGAATTCAAGCATCTCGTCGATGGTCTCGGGAGCGCGGTCTGGAAGACCGGCCTCCTTGAATGCCGTCCTGTTCCAGAGGAGAACGTTGGTCAGACCGAGCGAGGGAAGGACGTAGGTCGAACCCTTGTAGCCCTTGTCTGCCCACGGCTCGTAGGAGCCAAGGATATCGTTGCCGGCGGCTTTGTCGGCATCGACCAGTTCGTCGAGCGGAGCGATCCAGCCTTCTTCGACAAAGCGAGCGAGCTGTGTCGGTACCCAGAGTTCAAATGTGTCAGGCAATGCACCAGCCTGGCCTGAAAGCTCCATTTTCTTGATGTACTCAATAAAGCCGATCTCCTCGACCTGAAGATCGACATTTGGATTGGCTTTGCGATAATCTTCGAAAACCTTCAGGAAAATATCCGGCATCTCGGTCGAACGCCAGTTCGAATGGGTAACGACCGTCTTGCCCTGCGCAAGCAAGCCTGATGGCAGCGCGGCGGCACCGAGAGCGAGAGCGCTCGACTGCAGAAGGAAACGACGCGATATATGCGGAACTGTGAAACGAGGTGTATTTGTCATAATTATTCCCCTGTCGTTTTTCGATTCTGATTGATCGGTCCGTCTTTTGCTTTTCAGATGCGATGTTGTTTACGGGGACCGAATGCGCGTCCAACACCACCATAGGCCGCGCCCCAGTTGCGCGATTGAGTTACCGTTCCTGAAGACCGCTCCCTGTTTGGTCAGGCTGCAGCTGCAGCACCCGACTCCAGGCGTTTTCCGGTCAACTTGTCAAACAAGTGAATTTCCCGGAGCGGCACCCGGAATGTCTGACGCTCTCCGATTGTGAAATTGCCGCCAGCCATGGCGGGCACGTCGGCAACAATCTGCGTGTCGTCGGCATTTTCCAGCGTGCCGTACACGAGCTGAGTGGAGCCGAGTTTCTCTACCCGTCGCACAATGAGATTCACTTCCCTTGTCACGCTCTGTTCGCCAACTAGGCCGGCGGGAAGAAGCTGTTCAGGACGAAACCCTTCAAGGACATTGCCGCGCTGAACGATATTCATAGCGGGGGAGCCCACAAATGTTGCGACGAATGTATCGGCTGGACGATTATAGATTTCGTCAGGTGTTCCAACTTGGCGAACAACTCCGTCGGAGAGCACCGCAATCCGATGCCCAAGCGACATGGCTTCGACCTGGTCGTGTGTCACGTAGATCGTCGTCGCCTTGGTTTCCGCCTGGAATTGCTGAATCTCCTGCCGAGCCGTTGCCCGCAACTTCGCATCGAGGTTGGACAACGGTTCATCCATCATGAACACGGACGGACTACGCACCAGAGCTCGCGCCAAGGCAACGCGTTGACGCTCGCCTCCCGACAGTTGCTTCGGTTTGCGGTCAAGATGCTGCTCGATCCTGAACATGCGAGCAGCCCAAAGTGCGCGCTCCTCAATTCGCTTGCGATCGAGCTTCATTTTTCGCAACGGAAACTCTATGTTGGCACGAACGGAGAGATGCGGGTAAAGTGCGTAGGTTTGGAAAACCATTGCGACATTTCTGTCCTTCGGTGACAGATCGGTGACATCCCTGTTGTCAATCCGGATGGCTCCCGACGTTACGGTTTCGATGCCGGCAATCATCCGCATCAATGTCGATTTGCCGCAACCCGATGGGCCTAGCAAAACAAGAAACTCGCCGTCGGCCACATCGAGACTGATCCCCTTCACAGCCGCATAATGACCGAAGGACTTTTTGACGTTGCTGATTTGAACGAAACTCATGCCATGCCCTCAAATATATGTTGAACGATGGTCGCCTCCCACAAGGCGAT
>JWIT01000031.1 GCA_000949895.1 Agrobacterium arsenijevicii
CCCGCCACAGCCACCATCCTGCCCTCGGCTGTCGCGTCGATCGGCACGGCGGGCCCGCACGGGTTCTCCGAGATTCTCTATGCCTATACGTCGGCTGCCGCCAATAACGGTTCTGCCTTCGGCGGCCTCACGGGCAACACGACCTGGTACAACATCACGCTTGGTTTCGGCATGTTGATGGGGCGCTTTCTGGTGATCATCCCCGCGCTGGCAATTGCCGGTTCGCTGGTTGCCAAGAAGACCGTTCCGGCATCGGCGGGCACCTTTCCCACGGATGGTCCGCTGTTCGTTGGTCTGCTCGTCGGCACGATCCTTATCGTCGGTGGCCTTACCTTCCTGCCGGCCCTGGCGCTCGGTCCGGTCGTGGAGCATCTGGTGATGGCAGCCGGTCAGGTCTTTTGAGGTGGCGATATGACGAAGGACCCATCCCGACATAACCGCACCCTTCCGGCCCGCACTGGTGCTCCTGTCAACAGGAGCGCCGGTCCCGGCGGCTGGTGCGCATCCAATCTCATTCTTGCGATGATGGCGGCCCTGTTCGCCGTCGTCTGCGCTCTCGAAGTTCTCACGGGCTGATCGACCCTCATCGGTCGCCCTGTTTCAAACGCTGGAGTCTCTTCATGAGCCATTCCAAACAAGCGAGCATCCTCGATTCTCGCATCCTCGTCCCGGCCCTTGCCGATGCATTTAAAAAGCTCAATCCGCGCACGCTTGCGCGCAATCCGGTCATGTTCGTCGTGGCGACCGTGTCCGTGTTGACGACCGTGCTGTTCATTCGCGATCTCATCGTCGGCAACGCAAATCTCGGCTTTTCCTTCCAGATCAATCTCTGGCTCTGGTTCACCGTGCTCTTCGCCAATTTCGCCGAGGCAGTTGCTGAAGGGCGCGGCAAGGCGCAGGCGGATTCGCTGCGCAAAGCCCGCACGGAAACCCAGGCGAAACTTTTGACCGGCGATGATCGCAGCCAGTATAAGATGGTGGCGGGTACCAGCCTGAAGGTAAACGATGTCGTCCTCGTCGAGGCAGGCGATATCATCCCTTCTGATGGTGAAGTCATCGAAGGTGTAGCCTCCGTCAACGAGGCGGCGATAACAGGCGAATCCGCCCCCGTCATTCGCGAATCCGGCGGCGACCGCTCGGCCGTCACGGGCGGCACGCAGGTCCTGTCGGACTGGATAAGGGTTCGTATCACCGCCGCTGCCGGTTCCACTTTCCTCGACCGGATGATTTCGCTCGTTGAAGGCGCTGAGCGCCAGAAGACGCCGAACGAAATCGCGCTCAACATTCTGCTTGCGGGCATGACGCTGATCTTCGTTCTGGCCACGGCGACAATCCCGAGCTTTGCTGCCTATGCCGGTGGTTCGATCCCGATCATCGTGCTGGTGGCTCTGTTCGTGACGCTCATCCCGACGACGATCGGCGCCCTTCTGTCGGCCATCGGCATTGCCGGCATGGACAGGCTGGTACGCTTCAATGTGCTTGCCATGTCCGGCCGCGCTGTCGAAGCTGCCGGCGACGTCGATACGCTGCTGCTCGACAAGACCGGCACTATTACGCTCGGCAACCGGCAGGCCACCGAATTCCGCCCCGTCACCGGTGTTTCCGCACAGGATCTGGCCGATGCGGCACAGCTTGCGTCGCTTGCCGACGAGACGCCGGAGGGTCGCTCCATCGTGGTTCTTGCCAAGGAGAAATACGGTATCCGCGCCCGCGACATGCAGAAGCTGCACGCCACCTTCGTGCCGTTTACTGCCCAGACCCGCATGAGCGGTGTTGATTTCGAAGGCTCCTCCATCCGCAAGGGGGCGGTCGATGCCGTTCTTTCCTATATCGATGGCGGTGTTCCGCAACAGGGCAACGTGGCGCTGGCCGTTAAAAACGAAACAGATGCCACGCGCGACATTCGTGCGATCGCGGAAGAAATCGCCAAGACCGGCGGCACACCGCTCGCCGTAGTACGTGATGGAAAATTGCTCGGCGTCGTGCAGTTGAAGGATATCGTCAAGGGTGGCATTCGCGAACGTTTCGCCGAACTTCGCCGCATGGGCATCCGCACGGTGATGATCACCGGCGACAATCCGATGACGGCTGCGGCCATCGCGGCCGAGGCCGGTGTGGATGATTTCCTTGCCCAGGCGACGCCGGAAAACAAGCTGGACCTCATCCGCGAGGAACAGGCCAAGGGCAAGCTTGTCGCCATGTGTGGTGATGGCACGAACGATGCCCCGGCGCTGGCGCAGGCGGATGTCGGCGTTGCCATGAACACCGGCACGGTTGCGGCACGCGAGGCCGGCAATATGGTCGATCTCGACAGCGACCCGACCAAGCTCATCGAGATCGTCGAAATCGGCAAGCAATTGCTGATGACGCGCGGTGCGCTGACCACATTCTCCATTGCCAACGATATCGCCAAATATTTCGCCATCATACCGGCGATGTTTCTGGCCTTTTATCCGCAGCTCGGCGTGCTGAATGTCATGGGGCTTTCGACGCCGCAAAGCGCGATCCTGTCGGCGATCATCTTCAACGCGCTCATCATCATCGCGCTCATTCCGCTCTCGCTGAAGGGCGTCAAATACCGCCCGATCGGTGCCGGCGCGCTGCTCTCGCGCAATCTGGTCATCTATGGTTTCGGCGGCATCGTCGTGCCCTTCATCGGCATCAAGGCCATCGATCTTGCCATTACGGCACTCGGTCTCGTCTGAGGAGTAAAGAAAATGTTGAAACAGCTACGTCCCGCACTGGTCTTGATCCTCGCCACCACCGCTATAACCGGCCTTGCCTATCCCTTGGGGATGACGGGCCTCGCGCAGGCAATCTTTCCCTTCCAGGCGAATGGCAGTCTTGTCGAGAAGGGCGGCACGGTGGTGGGTTCGCAATTGATCGGGCAGGCCTTCACCGGCGAGAAGTATTTCCACGGCAGGCCGTCCGCTGCGGGGGACGGCTACAATGCCGCTTCGTCTTCCGGCTCCAATCTCGGACCGACGAGCGCCAAGCTGATCGACCGGGTGAAGCATGATTATGAGGCCGCAAAGGCCGAAAATCCCGCAGCCGAGGTTCCGGCCGATCTGGTGACGGCGTCCGGCAGCGGTCTCGACCCGCATGTATCACCGCAGGCCGCCTATTTTCAGGTTTCCCGTGTCGCCAAGGCAAGGGGCATGGATGAGGCATCGTTGCGCGCCATCGTCGAACGCCACGTCGAAGGGCCGGAACTCGGTTTCATGGGCGAACCCGTCGTAAATGTTCTGGCTCTCAACATGGCTCTTGACGCAGCCGGCTCATGACCTGAAATGGCTATGGCTTCTTTGGAAGCCATAGCCTCGACCACTGGTGGGTTAAATGCCTGATGATAATCGCGATATGCCGAGCAGACCGTCGCCGGATGCGTTGCTGGAAAACGCCCGGCGCGAGGCGCGGGGCCGGCTGAAGATTTTTCTCGGCGCAGCGCCCGGTGTCGGCAAGACCTATGAAATGCTGATGTCCGGCCGGGCAAAGCTTGCGGATGGTGTCGACACCATCATCGGTGTCGTGGAAACGCATGGCCGCAAGGAAACTGAAACGCTGGTGCAGGGCTTCGAGATCATTGCGCGCAGGCGCATCGATTATCGCGGTCAGGTACTGGAAGAGATGGATATCGACGCCATCCTCGCCCGTCGTCCCTCTCTGGTTCTGGTCGATGAGCTGGCCCATACCAATGCCGCCGGCAGCCGCCACCCCAAGCGTTATATGGATGTTCAGGAAATTCTGGCGCAGGGCATCGACGTTTATACGACGCTCAACATCCAGCATGTCGAAAGCCTGAACGATGTCGTGGCACAGATCACCCGCATTCGCGTGCGTGAAACGGTGCCGGACAGTATCATCGACCGTGCCGACGATGTCGAAATCATCGATATCACTCCCGACGATCTGATAAAGCGCCTGCAGGACGGCAAGGTCTACATGCCCCGCACCGCGCGGCGCGCCATCGAAAACTATTTTTCACGCGGCAATCTGACGGCTTTGCGTGAGCTTGCGCTGCGGCGCACCGCCCAGCGGGTCGACGAGCAATTGCTAAACCACATGCAGTCGCACGCCATTTCCGGCCCATGGGCGGCAGGTGACAGGGTTCTGGTCTGCCTCGATCATGGCGGCAACGGTCCGGGTCTGGTGCGATATGCCCGCCGGCAGGCGGATCGTCTGCGTGCGCCGTGGACGGCGCTGCATCTCGATACGCCCCGCTCGCAGCAATTATCGGAAGTGGACAAGGACCGGCTGGCGGGCACCATGCGGCTCGCCCAGCAGCTCGGCGGCGAGACGGTGACCTTGCCGGCGCTCGATCTGACGCGAGAGATCATCTCCTACGCCAACGCCAATAATTTCACCCACATCATCATCGGCCGTCCCAGAAAATCCTGGTGGCAGAGAATTCTGCAGCGATCGCTGACACATGATCTGATCGACCATGCCGGTGATATCAGCGTGCATGTCATTTCCGGCGATAAAAAAGAGGAAAAGCCGGCGCAAAGCGCGAAGCTTGCGTCGCCGCCATCGCGCCAGTCGCTGCGGGCCTATCTCAACAGCACACTGTTCGTCGGGCTCGCGATCGTGGCCGGCATCGTGCTGGATCAGACGCTCGACGTCCAGAATCTCGCGCTCGTCTTCCTGATGGCGGTTCTGGCCGCTGCCGTGCGCGGCGGGTTGGGACCGGCGCTTTATGCATCGGTGCTCGGTGCCGTCGCCTTCAACTTCTTCTTTCTGGAGCCGCGTTACACGCTGACGGTCAGCGCACCTGATAGTGTCGTTGCCCTGCTGTTTTATTTTGGCGTGGCGCTTATCGGTTCCAACCTGACGGTCGCTGTGCAGCGGCAGGCGGCGTCTGCGCGGGCAAGGGCGCGAACCACCGAAGACCTTTATCTGTTTTCCAAAAAGCTGGCGGGCACCGGCACGCTGGACGACGTGTTGTGGGCAACCGCCTTCCAGATGGCATCAATGCTGAACGTCCGGGTCGTTCTGCTTCTGCCGGAAAACAATACGATAGTCGTCAAGGCGGGTTATCCCCCTGACGATACGCTGGTGGATGCGGATATTGCGGCGGCCCAATGGGCGTGGGAACACAACAAGGCCGCTGGCAGGGGCGCGGATACGTTGCCCGGTGCGAAACGCCTTTATCTGCCGCTGCGCACCGGCAGCGGCGCTGTCGGCGTGGTGGGACTGGACGACGACCGGCTCGGCCCGCTTCTGACACCGGAGCAGCAGCGCATGTTCGATGCACTGTCCGATCAGGCGGCACTCGCTATCGAGCGCATCCAGCTTGTCTCGGATGTCGACCGGGCAAGGCTTGCGGCGGAAACCGACCGGCTGCGCACCGCGCTTCTTACCTCCATCTCGCATGACCTCAAGACGCCGCTCGCCGCCATTCTGGGGTCGGCCGGAACGCTGAAGGATTTTGCCGACGACATTCCGCCCGACGCACGCACCGAACTGCTTTCAACCATCGTCGAGGAATCCGAACGGCTGAACCGCTTCATCTCCAACCTGCTCGACATGACGCGGATCGGTTCGGGCGCTATGGAGCCGAATTACGGGCTGCATTTCATCGGCGACATGGTCGGGACAGCACTTTCCCGCGCGGCGAAAATCGTTGTCAGGCACGAGATCGTTCTGGATATTCCCTCCGACCTGCCGATGCTGAAGGTCGATCCTGTGCTCTTCGAGCAGGTTCTGTTCAACCTCATCGATAATGCGGCCAAATACGCGCCCGAACAAACCGCAATCGAGATTCGTGGCTGGCGGCTGGGCAGACATGTCTTCCTGTCCGTTGCGGATGAAGGGCGGGGGATTCCCCCTGATGATACGGAGCGGGTGTTCGACAGTTTCTACCGGGTGCGCAAGGCAGACCATGTGCAGGCCGGAACGGGTCTCGGGCTCTCCATCTGCAAAGGGTTCATCGAGGCCATGGGTGGGTCGATCCGCGCGGAAAACAGATCGGGCCGTTCAGGTGCGCAGTTTACCATCAGCTTGCCGGTTCCCAACGAGGCACCTGTGCTAGATCATGATTAGGGCGCGATTTCAGGGGAGAATCACTCACCTGCTTCGCCGTGCCGCTAAAGGAGATCGGGAATGACCAATTCCGCCGTCCGCATTCTGATCGTCGATGACGAGCCGCCGATCCGCAAGCTGTTGCGGGTGGGCCTCTCGACGCAGGACTATGCGGTCAGCGAAGCGATGAATGCCCGTGTGGCGATGGAACTGGTGAATGAGGACAAGCCCGATCTCGTGGTTCTCGATCTCGGCCTGCCGGATATGTCGGGCCATGATCTCCTGGCAAAATGGCGGGGCGAGGGGCTGGCCCTGCCCGTCATCATCCTTTCCAGCCGAACGGACGAGGCGGGTATCGTCAAGGCGCTGGAACTGGGGGCGGATGATTACATCACCAAGCCTTTCGGCATGAACGAGCTTGTCGCCCGCATTCGCGTCGCCTTGCGCCACCGCCTGCAGACTCAAGGGGAAAGGCCGGTGTTTCAGACCGGAGACCTGTCGGTCGATCTCGTCAGGCGCATCGTCAAGGTGGAGGACCGGGAGGTGAAACTCTCGCCCAAGGAATATGACATCCTCAGGGTTCTGGTCCAGCATGCGGGCAAGGTGCTGACGCATCGTTTTCTGCTGGAACATGCATGGGATGAACTGACCGACGTGCAATATCTGCGGGTCTACGTGCGCCAGCTCCGCCAGAAGATCGAAAAAACTCCGGATCAGCCGCGCTACATCCTGACGGAAACCGGCGTCGGTTACCGGCTTCAGGAGGTCTGAGGGCGCCGTCAGGATACGACGCCCGCAGGAATTTTGTCAGACGGCGGCGCAGATCGACAGGAATTCGTCCACGTCCGCCTCGGTTGTCGCGAAGCTGGTGACCATGCGGATCAGTACTTCGTCCTTTCCGACCTTTTCAGGCATGTCGCGCGGCACCAGCCAGTCGTAGAACTTGGCACCCTTTTCCGTGGCGGCCTCGGCGGCAGCCTTTGGCAAAATGGCGAAAACCTCGTTCACCGTGGTTGGCCATGCCAAACGGGCGCTGTTGAGCGAGGCGAAACCGGCGCGCAGCCGGTTGGCCATGGCATTGGCATGGCTTGCGAGACCCAGCCACAGGTCGTCCTGCAGGTAAGCTTCGAACTGCGCGGCGATGAAGCGCGACTTCGAAAAAAGCTGTGCGGTGCGCTTGCGCAGGAAGGCGAAGTCTTTGGCAAGCGCCGGATCGAAAAACACGATGGCTTCCGCGCACCAGCAGCCGTTTTTCGTACCGCCAAAAGACAGGACGTCGACGCCGCGCTTCCAGGTCATTTCCGCAGGCGTGGTGCCGAGCGCGGCAAGCGCATTGGCAAAACGCGCGCCGTCCATGTGCAGCGGCAGGCCGTTCTCCTTGGCGATTTTGGCGATCGCGTCGATTTCATCGAGTGTATAGACTGTGCCGGCCTCTGTTGCCTGCGTCATCGTAATCGCTGCGGCGCGCCCATGGTGAACGGCGTCCTGCGGATAGCGCGCGATACGTTCAATCAGGTTTTCCGGCAACATCTTGCCATCAGGCCCTTCGACGGCGACCATGCGCATGCCGGAGAAGAAATCCGGTGCGCCGCACTCGTCCTCGATCACATGGGCTTCGGAATGACAGAAGGTCAGGCCGCCGGGGCGGGCGATGCTCGCCAGCGAAAGCGAGTTGGCCGCAGTGCCGGTGGCGACGAAGAACACCGCCACTTCGCGTTCGAATATTTCGTTGAAGCGCTTTTCTATGGAAAGGTCGAGGGCGCTGGTACCATAGGCGGCCGCAAATCGGGTGGATTCCCGCGAAAGCCGTTCGTTGATGGCAGGGTGGGCGCCAGCCCAATTGTCTGAAGCAAAAAACATCTCTGTAGGCTTTCCGATGGCTGGGGTTCTGGTTTTGAAAATGCATGGGACGATGTTCGGCAAAGTTCTATGACCTAACATTGCGATTGGCAAATCCGGCAATGAAAGCAACGGGTCGGCACGATTTGCGACAAGAAAGTTTCGCGCAATAGGTCAGTATCGAAACTTCGCTGCAAAAGGGCCTATCGACTAATTGGATTCGCACCCTTGCTAAATCCGCCCGTTTCTGCCAAAATCCTACTGAATTGAGACAGCTTTGCTGTCCTAAATTTGACCAAGCCGGATTGAGTGCGGATTTTGCGGGAAGCGAAAATTCGTGTCGAGCCGGATCTTCGCATGAAACCATGCAAGTAATTTTGCAGGAGGGACAAAAATGATGAACAAGCCGCAGGCAGAGATTGCAGCCGCCGCCCTGACCACTGACTGTCCCACCGCGGCTGCGGCCGCACCCGTTTCTGCGAAGGGGCGTTTCGCGGGCGGTTTGCCGGAAAAGCAGGGTCTTTACGATCCGGCCAATGAACATGATGCCTGCGGCGTCGGCTTCGTTGCCCATATGAAGGGCGTCAAGTCGCACCAGATCGTCAAGGACGGCCTGTTCATCCTCGAAAACCTGACGCATCGTGGTGCTGTCGGCGCCGACCCGTTGATGGGCGATGGTGCTGGCATTCTCGTGCAGATCCCCGACCGCTTCTTCCGTGAGGAAATGGCGGCGCAGGGCGTGACGCTGCCGAAGGCTGGCGAATACGCTGTCGGCCACATCTTCATGCCGCGCGATCCGGTCCGCATCGAACACTATAAGAAGGTCATCATCGACGTCATCGGCGAGGAGGGGCAGCAGTTCCTCGGCTTCCGCGACGTGCCGGTCGACAATTCTTCGCTTTCCAGGGCGCCTGACATTGCTGGGACCGAGCCGCACCACGTTCAGGTCTTCATCGGCGCCGGCCGCGATGCAGCGACCAATCATGACTTCGAGCGCAAGCTGTTCCTGATCCGCAAGGTTCTCTCCAACCGCATCTATGACGAGGGCGGCGGCAAGGAAACGCAGGATTTCTATCCCGTGTCGCTGTCTTCCTCCACCATCGTCTACAAGGGCATGTTCCTCGCCTATCAGGTTGGCGCCTATTACAAGGATCTGGCAGACCCGCGTTTCGAATCCGCGGTTGCGCTGGTGCACCAGCGTTTTTCCACCAACACCTTCCCCTCGTGGAAGCTGGCGCATCCCTATCGTATGGTCGCCCATAACGGTGAAATCAACACGCTGCGCGGCAACGTCAACTGGATGGCGGCGCGTCAGGCATCCGTTTCGTCGGCGCTGTTTGGCGACGATATCTCCAAGCTCTGGCCGATCTCCTATGAAGGCCAGTCGGACACCGCCTGTTTCGACAACGCATTGGAATTCCTGGTGCGCGGCGGCTATTCCATGGCTCATGCGGTGATGATGCTGATCCCTGAGGCATGGTCTGGCAACCTGTCCATGTCGGCGGAACGCAAGGCGTTTTACGAATATCATGCTGCGCTGATGGAGCCGTGGGACGGCCCCGCCGCCGTTGCCTTCACCGATGGCAAGCAGATCGGCGCAACGCTTGACCGTAACGGCCTGCGCCCGGCGCGTTATCTCGTCACCGACGACGATCGCGTCATCATGGCATCCGAAGCCGGCACGCTGCCGGTGCCGGAGGAGCGCATCATCAAGAAGTGGCGTTTGCAGCCGGGCAAGATGCTGCTGATCGACATGGAAAAGGGCTCGATCATTTCCGATGAGGATGTGAAGCACGAGCTTGCCGCCAAGCATCCTTACCGCACCTGGCTCGACCGCACGCAGCTCATTCTTGAGGATCTGAAGCCGGTGGAGCCGCGCGCGCTGCGCCGCGACGTGTCGCTGCTCGACCGCCAGCAGGCCTTCGGTTACACCAGCGAAGATACGAAGCTCTTGATGTCGCCGATGGCGACGACGGGCCAGGAAGGCATCGGCTCGATGGGCACCGATACGCCGATTTCGGCGATGTCGGACAAGTCGAAGCTGCTTTACACCTATTTCAAGCAGAACTTCGCGCAGGTCACCAATCCGCCGATCGACCCGATCCGCGAAGAGCTGGTGATGAGCCTCGTCTCGTTCATCGGCCCGCGCCCGAACCTTCTCGATCACGAGGGTGCTGCCCGCGCCAAGCGTCTGGAAGTGCGCCAGCCGATCCTGACCAATGGCGATCTGGAAAAGATCCGCTCCATCGGCCACACGGAAGATCGTTTCGACACCAAGACGCTCGACTTCACCTATGATGTGGAGCGCGGTGCGGAAGGCATGCCTGACATGCTCGACCGCCTGTGCGAGCGGGCCGAATCCGCCGTTCGCGGTGGCTACAACATCATTGTTCTTTCCGACCGCCAGCTCGGCCCGGACCGCATCGCGATCCCGGCGCTTCTGGCGACGGCCGCCGTGCACCATCACCTGATCCGCAAGGGTCTGCGCACTTCGGTCGGTCTCGTGGTCGAAACCGGTGAACCGCGCGAAATCCACCATTTCTGTCTGCTCGCCGGTTATGGCGCGGAGGCGATTAACCCCTATCTCGCCTTCGATACGCTTCTCGACATGCACAAGCACGGTGCGTTCCCGAAGGAAGTGTCCGACGACGAAGTCGTTTATCGCTACATCAAGGCGGTTGGTAAGGGCATTCTCAAGGTCATGTCCAAGATGGGCATTTCCACCTACCAGTCCTATTGCGGCGCGCAGATTTTCGACGCCATCGGCCTGTCTTCGGAATTCGTAGAGAAGTATTTCTTCGGCACCGCCACCTCCATCGAGGGCGTCGGCCTGACGGAAATCGCCGAAGAAACGGTAACGCGCCACACAGCGGCCTTCGGTAAGGACCCGATCCTAGCGACCACGCTCGATATCGGCGGCGAGTATGCCTATCGCATACGCGGCGAAAGCCACGCCTGGACGCCGGATGCCGTTGCTTCGCTGCAGCACGCCGTGCGTGGCAACAGCCAGGATCGCTACCGCGAATTTGCCGTCATGGTGAACGAGACGGCGCTGCGCATGAACACCATTCGTGGCCTGTTCAAGGTGAAGTCGGCGGAAGCGTTCGGCCGCAAGCCGATCTCCATCGATGAGGTCGAGTCGGCGACGGACATCGTCAAGCGGTTCTCCACCGGCGCCATGTCCTTCGGCTCCATCAGCCGTGAGGCGCATACGACGCTCGCTATCGCCATGAATCGCATCGGCGGCAAGTCCAACACCGGTGAGGGCGGCGAAGAATCCGACCGCTACCTGCCGCTGCTGAACGGCAAGCCGAACCCGGAACGCTCGGCCATCAAGCAGATCGCATCCGGCCGCTTTGGCGTGACGACCGAATATCTGGTCAATGCCGACATGTTGCAGATCAAGGTGGCACAGGGTGCCAAGCCCGGTGAGGGCGGACAGTTGCCCGGCCACAAGGTGGATGCGACTGTCGCCAAGACCCGGCATTCGACGCCGGGCGTTGGCCTCATCTCGCCGCCGCCGCATCACGATATCTACTCCATCGAAGATCTGGCACAGCTGATCTACGATCTGAAGAACGTTAACCCGGAAGCCGATGTTTCGGTGAAGCTGGTGTCGGAAGTGGGCGTCGGTACGGTTGCTGCCGGTGTGGCCAAGGCACGCGCCGACCATATCACCGTTTCCGGTTTCGATGGCGGTACGGGCGCGTCGCCGCTCACCTCGCTCAAGCATGCGGGTTCGCCGTGGGAAATCGGCCTTGCCGAAACCCAGCAGACACTGGTGCTGAACGGCCTTCGCTCGCGCGTTGCGCTGCAGGTGGATGGCGGTCTGAAGACCGGCCGCGACGTTATCATCGGTGCGCTGCTCGGTGCGGATGAATTCGGCTTTGCCACCGCGCCGCTGATTGCGGCCGGCTGCATCATGATGCGCAAGTGTCACCTCAACACCTGCCCGGTGGGTGTCGCCACGCAGGACCCGGTTCTGCGCAAGCGCTTCAAGGGCACGCCGGAACACGTCATCAACTACTTCTTCTTCGTTGCCGAAGAAGTGCGCGAAATTCTTGCCTCGCTTGGCGTTACCAAGCTGGACGAAATCATCGGCGCTTCTGAACTGCTCGAAAAGGATGAGATGCTGGCGCACTGGAAGGCCAAGGGGCTGGATTTCAGCCGCATCTTCCACAAGGTCGAGGCTCCGAAAGAAGCGACGTTCTGGACCGAGCGCCAGAAGCACCCGATCGACGACATTCTCGATCGCAAGCTGATCGAGAAGTCCCTGCCGTCGCTGGAAAACCGCGAACCCGTGGTGTTCGAAGTGCCGATCAGGAACGTCGACCGCTCCGCCGGCGCCATGCTATCAGGCGCGCTTGCCAAGCGCTGGGGTCACAAGGGGCTGAAGGACGATACGATCCACGTGACGCTGCGCGGTACGGCGGGTCAATCCTTCGGCGCGTTCCTGGCCCGTGGCATCACCTTCGATCTGGTGGGTGACGGCAACGACTATGTCGGCAAGGGGCTTTCGGGTGGCCGCATCATCGTGCGCCCGCCGGAAAACACCCGCATCGTCGCGGAAAACTCGATCATCGTCGGCAACACCGTTCTCTACGGCGCAATCACCGGCGAGTGCTATTTCCGCGGTGTCGCGGGTGAGCGCTTTGCGGTGCGCAACTCCGGCGCCGTCGCGGTTGTCGAAGGTGTCGGCGATCACGGTTGCGAATACATGACGGGCGGCATCGTGGTCGTTCTCGGTGAAACGGGTCGCAACTTCGCGGCCGGCATGTCCGGTGGCGTGGCTTACGTTCTCGACGAGAAGGGCGATTTCGCCACCCGTTGCAACATGGCCATGGTCGAGCTCGAGCCGGTTCCGGAAGAGGACGACATGCTGGAGAAGCTGCACCATCACGGCGGCGACCTCATGCACAAGGGACGTGTTGACGTCTCCGAGGACATGACGCGCCACGATGAGGAGCGTCTTTATCAGCTCATCTCCAACCACTTCCACTACACGAATTCGTCGCGTGCCAAGGATATACTCGACCGCTGGAGCGAGTTCCGTCCGAAGTTCCGCAAGGTCATGCCGGTCGAATACCGTCGTGCGCTTGAGGAAATGGAGCGCATGCGCATGGGCGTGGCGGCGGAGTAATCCGCCGCGTAAGGACACTACACCAACTGGTCTCGCTGATGATCGCGGTCGCCGTTCCCGCGGCGATCTATTGGACAAGCGGCGAGACCGGATTTGAGTTCATCGTATTGGGGGCGGTTATTGGTTTCGCCACCTGGTACTGGGGCCCGACAGGCGCTCCGCTTTGATGTGAGGACATATACGTGGGCAAGGTAACAGGTTTTCTGGAAATCGACCGGCAGGTGGGCAAGTATCAGCCCGCATCGGATCGTATCCGCCATTTCCGCGAATTCACCATTCCGATGTCGGATGCCGAGGTGCAGAAGCAGGCGGCACGCTGCATGGATTGCGGCATTCCATACTGTCACGGCCCGACGGGCTGTCCCGTGCACAACCAGATCCCCGACTGGAACGATCTGGTCTATAACAACAACTGGGAAGAGGCGATCCGCAACCTCCACTCCACCAACAACTTCCCGGAATTCACCGGCCGCGTCTGTCCCGCACCCTGCGAGGAAGCCTGCACGCTGAACCTCGAGGATGCGCCGGTCGCCATCAAGACCGTCGAGCAGGCGATCGCCGACAAGGCTTACGAACTCGGCTTTATCGTTCCGAAGCCGGCGACGATCCACACCGGCAAGAAGGTTGCCATCATCGGCTCCGGCCCGTCCGGCATGGCGGCTGCGCAGCAGCTTGGCCGCGCCGGTCACGAGGTTCATGTCTATGAGCGCGAGACGAAGCCCGGCGGATTGCTGCGTTACGGCATCCCCGATTTCAAGATGGAGAAGAACTTCATCGACCGCCGTGTCGAGCAGATCAAGGGTGAAGGTGTTACCTTCCATTGCGGCGTTAATGTCGGCGTGGATGTGACGGTTGAGGCGCTTCTGGCCGACCACGATGCGGTTCTTTATTGCGGCGGTTCGGAAACCCCGCGCCCGGCCGGTATCGGCGGTGCCGATTTCAATGGCGTTTATGACGCCATGCCTTATCTCGTGCAGCAGAACCGCCGCGTCGGCCGTGAAAACATCGACAGCATCGGCTGGCCGGCCGATCCGATCCTCGCCGGCGGCAAGCATGTCGTCGTCGTTGGTGGTGGTGATACGGCCTCTGACTGTGTCGGCACGGCTTTCCGTCAGGGTGCAGTGAAAGTCACGCAGCTCGACATCCGCCCGATGCCGCCGGAAAAGGAAGACAAGCTTGCGGTCTGGCCCTTCTGGGCAACCAAGATGCGCACCTCGTCCTCGCAGGCCGAAGGTGCCGTTCGCGAGTTCCAGGTCGCCACGCTTGAATTCGTTGGCGAAGATGGTGTTCTGACTGGCGTAAAGTGCTGTCAGGTGGATGATCGTCGCAAGCCCATCGCCGGGACGGAATTCATCATCAAGGCCGATCTCGCCTTCATCGCCATTGGCTTCTCCGGTCCTTTCACGGATAGCGTGCTGAAGGAAATGGACGGCAAGCTGTCGCTCAATACCGATCGTCGTGGTTCCACCAACGTGATCGCCAACGAAACGGACTACAAGACCTCGGTCGATAAGCTGTGGGCGGCGGGTGACGTTCGCCGTGGCCAGTCGCTGGTGGTCTGGGCGATCCGCGAAGGCCGTCAGGCGGCGCGTGCGATCGACGAAGAGCTGATGGGCGCAACCGTCCTGCCGCGCTGAGGGAGTTGAGGCGGCGCAAGCCGCCATGACCAAAAGAGAAAGGCCTGTTGTAACGGACACAACAGGCCTTTTGTTTGACTGGAAACCGCAGCAAAAACTGCGAAGGTTCTGTTTCAGCAATAGGGGAGGCTGATGCGGAAGCAGGCGCCGCCGGTGGTGGAATCGCTGATGGAAATCTCGCCGCCGTGGTAGCGGACGATTTCCTGAACGAGGTTGAGACCAAGCCCGGTGCCGCGATCCTTCGGCTTCAGTCTGTGGAAAGCGTCGAATACAAGCTCCCTGTCCGCTTCGGCAATTCCGTTGCCTTCGTCGCATATGTCGATCACGCGGTTCACCGCGACTTTTATGGTGATTGTTCCGCGATTGCCGCCATGTTCGATGGCATTTTGCACGATGTTCATAAGGGCGCGTTGCAGTGAGGCTTCGTCCGCAAGGGCAAGGATCGGTTCCTCTTCCGGTTCGAACGAAATCTCGTAGCCTTGAGAAATGGCAAGCGGCGCCATATCCGCAACGACGGACCTGCACAGGTTTACAAGATCAAGCGGAATGAGCGGCGCCTTTTGTCCGCCGAGACGTTGCAGATCGAGCAATTGTTCGGCCAGCACGGCGATACGGCTGGCATCCGCCAATATCCTGCTCCGAGCCGGGCCGTCCAGCAGCGTTTCAACGCGGGTCTGGAGAATGGCGACCGGGGTTCGCAATTCATGGGCGGCGTCGAGAATGAAGCGCTTGTGCCGCTCGTAACCATCGTCCAGCCGTTTCAGCGCGCCGTTGACGGCATGTACGAGCGGTTGCACTTCTCTTGGAATGTCGTCATCCGGCAGCCGATATCCGCGTCTGTCGATGTCGATGCTTTCAGCCGTCCGCGCAATGGAGGAAAGGGCGAGAAACTCCCTGCGGATGATCCACGGAATGGTCACGATCGTGACTATGGACATGAGAATGAGGACCGGCATGATCAATATGTTGGAGAACAGCAGAACGGGGAAGGTCATGCTGAACGGGCCACCTTTGCCGACCATGACGAATTCTCCGGCTGGCCCGGAAGCACGGCGAACGACGGCGATGCGCACCACGGCAAGATAGGAATAGGAAAGCGCCGCGTCGCGCACGTCGGAGACCCTGACGTCGCTAAGTTGCTGATCCATGTTGCTGAATGCTTCAGGCACCTGCCCGCCCTGCACGATCTCGCCTTTTTCGCTGACCGCGACGAACCAGAAATCGGAGGTGCTGCTGCGCAGGTTGATGAACTCAGGTGTTTCTTTGAGAACCAGCCGATTATCTTCATCACGCACGATTGCGTTGGCGGTTATCTGGGCTGCCTCGGGACTGAGCAGCGCGCTGCCCGCACCGCCACTCGACATATAGGTGATGATGGCTGCGGTGACGATGAAGAGGCTACCGATCTGGAACAGCAGTAATTGAATGGTGAGGCGGCGCTTGAGCGATTTCCTCCTGGCCAACTTCATGCGGCCGCCCTCAGAAGATACCCAACGCCACGAATGCCGTGGACCTCAAGGCCCGCATCCGCAGTCTGCAATTTGCGGCGCAGACGGGAAATATGGGAATCGAGCGCATTGGACTGGATTTCGTCGTCGAAATTATAGACGGCCTCTTCCAGCACCGATCGCAACACTGTCCTGCCTTGCCGCCGCAACAGGGCTTCGAGAATGAGCAATTCGCGTCTGGTCAGGGGAAGAAATTCGCCCTTGATGCGCACTTCGCGGGTTTCGAAGCAAAACTCCAGCTTGCCCAGTTTCGCCGTCATCGTCACGGAGCCGGCCGGCCGTCGCATCAGGGCGCGGATGCGGGCAAGAAGCTCCTCGACGGCAAACGGCTTGGCCAGATAATCGTCCGCGCCGAGGTTCAGGCCGTTCACCCGATCCGCAAGCGTGCCCTGTGCCGTCAACACGATAACGGGCGGGGTAACGGGCAACAAACGCAGGTCTTCGATAAGCTGGATGCCGTCGCCATCCGGCAATTGCCGGTCAAGCACGACGAGATCGTGAACGCTGTCCATGATCGCATGACGGGCAAGGTCGAGTGTGCCGACATTATCCACGATGATATCGAACCGGTGCAGGGCGGCGGAAAGGGCTGCTGCCATTTCGCGTTCGTCTTCAACAAGCAGCAAGCGCATGAATTCGTCTCGGCAATGTCTGGCGTGGACCTTCCGGGCCGGAAGGGACGCGGGGCGTCAGATAAATATCACCGCAGGAAAAGTCGGGCAGGAGAAGGCAAGTGGCCGCCCCCGCATTCCTGCAAGATGTGCTTATCCTGCCATTGCCGGATTGCCTAAACATTACGCCCGTCGGGACGTTATGCGCAGAGAAGGGCTCCTATTGCCGGGCCTGTGCCGTATCCGGGACTACGCGGTAGTCATCAATACGACCCGCCGGGGCGTCAGCCATCTCGCCCCGTTTGGTCAAACGTTCGCGTGGCGATTCCACCACCGACACGCGAGACGGTCCGGCGGTCGGAGGAACATCGCCAAGCAGCTTGTCGCCGCCATCAAGCGCCGGATCGGTCAGGCTGATCGGCTGCGTGCGCACCAGCCCCGCATCGATGCCGAGTGCGGGTAGGGAGGTGAGCGCGGGCAAATTGCTACCGTCCAGTTTCACGAGGTCCGGTCCAGCGCTGTCGAGGTGCCTGCGCACGAATTTCTCGACGTAAAAAGCCAGCTTGCGTTTGCCGGCCTGCGTCATGCCGACGCCATCCGCCTCGCGCAGGCGGGCCTGCTGGCCGTTCATGTCGTAACCGGTGATGACGAATTTTCCCACCTCGTCGACGAAACCGTCCCAGACATCCACGAATTCGCCGCCGTATTTTTCGACATGGTTGCGATAAAGCCGGTTGAAACCGACGAGATCGGTCGTGAGAGAGGGCGACTGGAAGGCGGGCAGGCCAACCCACAGCAGCGGCACCTTAGGCCGGCCGGCAAGGGTCAGAAGTTCATCGATCCGCCGCTCATATTCCTTGAACCAGACATCGGTGCCGAATTTTTCCCTGATATCACCGATCTGCATCTGCTGGCGATCGTTCGATCCCATCATGATGACGATGGTGGCAGGATTGGTCTCGGTGATGAATTGCGGCAGGTTGGCGAACCAGTCGTAATAATCCGTGCGAACGAGGCCGGAGGAACCGTTTGCGCGCACATCGACGGTAATGGCCGGCGAACCGGCAAAGGCGTTGACCAGCTCTTCCCCCATGCCGCCGGCCAGAAAATCACCGATGACCAGAACGCGCCTTGCGTTTTCAAGCTTGGCGGTCGGCTCCGGTTTTATGGTTCGCATCTGAACCACCGAAGGGGCTTTTCTCGTGGGCTGCGGGCGGGTGATCGATCTTTCGCGCGGGGCAGCCGGGAAATCCCGGCGGCTGCGAGGCTGATAGTCGCGACTGGGCGCATCCTCCCGGCCTACGGGCCTGCCGAACAGCATTTCGAACAGGGTGCGCCGTTCCTGGGCAAAGGTTTGCGAAGGAACGAGCGGCGTGCACAAGGCAGCACAAAGAAGGATGACGCAGACACGCCAGCCCGTCTTTCCGCTTTTTACCGCAGGTTTCCCACTCATGATATCGACCTTTCCGGATGGTTCGGCGGCGTTGATGACCGTCACCGAATTCGCCGGCACATTATCAATTGCGCAGGGCTCTCAGCAATCTCTGCGACGGTTGGCCGTCGGTTTCCAGGCCCATGCGCGACTGGATGGCGCTGATGGCAGCCTTTGAACCGGAGCCGAAATTGCCGTCGACCTCGCCGTCATAATAGCCTAATTCCTTCATGCGGGTCTGGAGTTCGAATTTTTCACGAATATCCAGCGTGCCATCCGGACGCGGCCATTTCTGCTGCATGCCGCCATAACCGGCAATCTCATCCGCAAGTAGACCGACGGCCAGCGCATAGCTGTCGGACGCATTGTATTTCTTGATGGTGAAGAAGTTTTTCATCATCAGGAAACCGGGACCGTTTGCTCCACCCTGCAGTTTCAGCATGGCGCGATCGGAACCGCGCGTGAAATTCTTGCCATTCGGGCGGGCGAAACCGAGCTTCGTCCATTCCGCAATGGACTTCGTCTGCCCCTCGTAACGGGCGCCGCCACGCGGCACAGCTGTTTCGTAACCCCAGGTCCGGCCGGGCTCCCAACCGTTTTTCGCGAGAAGATTGGCGGCCGTCGCCAGTGCGTCCGGAACCGAGTGCCAGATGTCGCGCTTGCCGTTGCCATCCGCATCCACAGCATAAAGCAGGTAGCTGGTCGGAATGAACTGGGTGTGGCCCATCGCGCCTGCCCAGGAACCCGTCAGCTGCTTTGGCGTGACATCGCCCGCCTGAAGGATTTTGAGTGCGGCGATCAATTGCGTGCGCGCGAACTTGGCGCGCTTGGGATCGGAATAGGCGAGCGTGGCGAGTGCCTGCGGAATATTGTGCAGGCGCTCCGGCTTTTCGAGAACCGCGCCGTAATTCGATTCCATCGACCAGATGGCGAGAATAATATGTTTGTCGACGTTGAAGTTGCGCTCGATCCAGTTGAGCGTCGTCGCGTGTTTCATCTTCATTTCCCGGCCGATGCGCACCGTGTACGGGTTGACGCGGGAATCGAGATAATCCCAGATCTGGGTGGTGAATTCCGGCTGGAAGGTCGCCTTGCGCAGCGCGTCCGGATCCGGTTCGCTGACGCCGGCAAAGGCTTTCTGGTAGGTCGCCTTGCTAATGCCTTCTTTGGCGGCTGTTGCGTAGAACTGGTTGATCCACTGCTTGAACCCTGCATCGGCCCGGGCCGAGACGGGGGCCAGCGAGATCGCCAGACCTGCAACCATCATGCAGCCGAATTTGCGGACATTTGAAAGGATCGTCTTTGTCATCGTCAGTCTTTCGTTCTCTCGAATATCATTTCGATTGCGAAAACGCATCGGGCGTCGTCATGGATAACAAAAGAATGTCAACAAATTCTTTACCATTAATAGATGGTAGCGTCACCCTTTACAAAACGTTGTTATTTTTGAAATAACAACGTCGTGCGGGGATTGTGATCAAGTTTTATCTCTCAGGAGGGATATGTGGTAGAACAGAAGAAAATTCGGAAGGCCGTATTTCCGGTCGCAGGTCTCGGTACACGTTTCCTGCCTGCAACCAAGGCGGTTCCGAAAGAAATGCTCACTGTCGTTGACAAGCCGGTCATTCAATACGTCGTCAACGAGGCGGCGGAAGCGGGCATCGAGCATTTTGTATTTGTCACCGGCCGCGGCAAGGCGGTGATCGAAGATTATTTTGATATTCAATTTGAACTCGAACAAATGCTGCGCGAGCGCAACAAGAATGCCGAGCTGACATTGCTGGCCGGCCTTCTGCCCAAGGCGGGTACGGCAAGCTTCACGCGCCAGCAGGTGCCGCTTGGTCTTGGCCATGCGGTCTGGTGCGCGCGTGATATCGTCGGCGACGAGCCTTTCGCCGTGCTGTTGCCTGACATGATCATGCACTCGCAGAAAAGCTGCCTCAAGGGCATGGTCGAACTTTACGACCAGACCGCCGGCAACGTCATCGCGGTGCAGGAATGCGCCCCTGATCAGACGCATAAATACGGCATCGTCGGCGTGGGTAACGCTGTAGGCGAAGGTTTCAAGATCACCGAAATGGTCGAGAAGCCTGCCAAGGGTACGGCACCGTCGAATTTCTACATCAACGGTCGCTACATCCTTCAGCCCGAGATTTTCGATATTCTCGAAAATCAGGAACGGGGCGCTGGCAACGAAATCCAGCTGACGGACGGCATGCTGACGCTTGCCAAGTCGCAGGAATTCGCCGGCTATCATTTCCGTGGCCAGACATTCGATTGCGGCGCCAAGGATGGTTTCATTCTTGCCAACGTCGCCTTCGCTCTCGAACGCGCCGATATCCGTCCCGCGATCGAGGAGCCGATCAAGGCTCTGATCGACGGGCTGAAGTAATTCGCCAAAATATACGACGGGATCCCGGCCTTCGTGCCGGGATTTCTGTTTGGAGCAACGTTATCGTTTCAGAACAAGCCCCGCGCCGACGCGCAGTTCGTTACTGTCATAAACCGGCGTCCACTGATAACTGACATCAGCCGTCAGATCGAGATAGCGGTTCAGCCCCCATGTCAGGCCGGCGCCCGCGGTATATTCCACGGCATTCTCGGCGTCGGAGGAGGGGAATGTCCGGTGCACGATCTGCCCCGTCAGTCGCGCGACCAGATTGCTGCGCAATTCGTGGGTCAGCCCGGCATCCAGCCGATAGGAAACCCAGCCACCCTGTGGTCCGCCGGCGAAATCCTCTATCATCGTACGCAGGCCGAGATTAACGTTGGTGCCGCGCTGGGGCGACCAGTTCAGTTCGCCGTCCAGTGTCAGCGCGCCGATGGAAGCGATGCGGTCGTCGTCATACTGCTTGCGCAGATAACCGATGGCGGCCTCGCCACGGGTCTTCTCGCCAAGATCGACCTCGGCTCCGATCTTCGCGCCATAGGAATTCGAAGACCGGGCGTAACCGGTATTGTCCAGGCGCCTGTCATATTTGGTCGTTCCCGCGTTCAGTTCGAGGAACGGGATCAGGGCCGGCGACAATTCGTAGCCGATGCGGCCGCGCAGGTTTGCGCCATTCTGGTCACGATCGCTGAGGCTGATCGGCTGGCCGTTTACGCCCTTTGCATCCGTGTAGACCGTGCGCGAGAGATCGAGTGCTGCCAGCCCGCGCAGCTTGCCGAAATCCCGTTGGATCGACGCGCCTGTCGTGAAACGGTGTTCTCCGCCCTGCACGGAAGCCCCGGTCAAAGCGTTGGGGTCCGTCGTGCCTTCACGGCTGAATTCGTAACCGGCCTTGAGATTGGCTCTCGTTTCTTCGCCGAGATCGAGGCGCAGATCGGCCTCTATCCTCGCCCTCGGCTCTTCGCCATTCTTGCTGCCGAAATTTTTCTCCCAGGCGCCGTCGCCTGTCACCGTCAGCGCGTGGCGGGACCAGTCACTGGTCAACGTGCCACGGATGCCCGTCGTCAGATAGTTGCGTCTGGACGGGCCGCCGGTGTTCGTCTGCTTTTCCGTATTGATCGTCTGGCTGATCGACGGTCGCAGCAGGAATGTGCCGATCCTGATACCGGGTGTTTGGCCGGGTTCGGTCGCTATTCGCGGATTTTCACCGCCGTCTACCGTCGGCTCATAGGGGTTGTCGGCGTCGGCATAGGGCTGGCCCGCGTCTTCCTGCTGTTCGGAAATCGCGTCGCCGGGATTGTTCGAGGGGCGCCACAGTTCCGGGGCGGGTGCCGCTCGCACCGCACCTGCCTCGGTTTCCGTCGCCGGGTTGTTTGGCGATGTCGCGTCGCTGGATGGAACCGCGACCGGCAATCGCGTGGCCGCAGTCTGTGCGAAAGCGGTCCCGGGGGTGTAAAGAAGCGTGCAGGCGAGCAGCAGCAGGGTTGCTGCTTTCCGCGACGTCGGCAGACGTGTGGCGGTGCCCTTCACAATCATTCCTCTTCACCCGGCGCATTTGGCCGATGCCGGATCGAAAGTCCGTCTAAGCATTTCCTTGGGGCCGAATGAGCGGCGGACCGACGAAATGACGTGGACAAACTGGGGGACCAGACACGCGACGCAAGTTTTAACATCGCTTTAACAATAGGATTTTTATGGTTAACAGTTGATAAAGACTGCCGAAATTTCAGCGCGCCGGTGACGGCTGAAGAAATCAGCAACCCTTATTGTCCAGTCGGTCAGTCGCATTTCTTCTGCTGGAGTACTGGAGAAAATATGCCGAAATGCAAAATATTTCTAATATGATCAGATTTAAACGTTTCAATTTGGCACGGAATTGTCCTATAATTGGGCGCAACTGATCCAGTTGCTTTAGCAATCCATTAATTTCTTATATTGTGTCACAGCGTCGTTTCATGAATCCCGTTTTGAACATCAAGCATGTCGGTTTTTATTGCTGGGATATTACCAATGACCGATTCTATCTAGACGAAGTATGCGCTGAACTCTTCGGCATTCCGCTGAGGCAGGCGATGCAGGGTATCAGCATTTTCCAGATGCTCGAAAAAGTGGATCTGGATCATCGAAATCGCGTGATCGAGACAGCATTGATCACCCTGAAGGCTGCAAGCTTCTACAGCCAGGAATATGCCGTGCGCCGTAATGACGGCTCGATCTCATGGGTAAGGACAGTCGGGCGATATCTGGTTGACGAAGAAAACATCCCTTTCAAGCGGTTGGGAACGATGGAGGAAATTTCTCCGCCGGACCGTCGCCACTAAAACACGGCACTCTTCCGGCTGAAGAGTGGACTTATTCCGGTTGAAATAGTAACAGTCGGCCATGATTACGCGCGCCGTCAAACTCGTCGAAGACAATGCCATCGAATCCGCCGTGCGGACGATTTCGATGGAGCGGGCTGGCCTTGCCGCTCTTGAAGAGGCTCTCAGGAGCGGTCTTTCCGAGCCTTTCTGCAAGGCGATCGAGACGATTGGCCAGTCGAATGGCCGCCTCATCATTACCGGTGTCGGCAAAAGCGGCCACATAGGCGCCAAGCTCGCGGCGACTTTCGCCTCCACTGGAACGCCTGCGTTCTTTGTTCATGCGGCAGAGGCCAACCACGGCGATCTGGGCATGATCGGCGGCGATGATGTGGTGTTGGCGATCTCCAAAGGCGGCGAAAGTGCTGAGCTGCGCAGCATCATCAACTATTCGCGCCGCTTCTCCATTCCGCTGATCGCGCTTACCTGTTCTGAGAATTCATCGCTGGCGAAAGCTTCCGATATCGTGCTTCTGGTTCCCAATGAACAGGAAGCCTGCCCGCTCGGTCTTGCGCCCACCACCTCCACCCTGATGCAGCTGGCACTTGGCGATGCCCTTGCCGTTGCGCTTCTGGAGGCACGCAATTTCACTGCGGGCGATTTCAAGGTGTTTCACCCCGGTGGCAAACTGGGCGCCGGCCTCACGCTGGTCAGCGATATCATGCATACCGGCGATCGGGTGCCGCTTGTCGCCAAGGGAACGGCCATGCCGGAAGCGGTCGGTGTTCTCTCTCGCAAGCATTTCGGCTGCGTTGGCATTCTGGATGAGGATGGCCGTCTCTGCGGCATTATCACCGAGGGCGATATGGCGCGAAACCTGTCGCGTAATCTCGCCGAATTGACGGTGGACGACATCATGACCCGCAATCCGAAAACGGTCAAAAAATCGGTGCTGGCGACCGGCGCTCTGGCGACGCTTGAAAAATTCCACATTGGCGCACTGATCGTGGTCGATGACGATAACCGACCGATCGGGCTGGTGCACTTCCACGATCTTCTGAGGATTGGCGTCGCCTAATTGTTATGACCGGTCGAGCGGCTCTATCGTCAGGGTACGGCCACGCGCTGCCGCGATCCTGACGCGCGTTCCTGCCGGCATATCCTCGCCGTTGACGGACCACCAGGTATCATCAAGCCTTATCCGGCCGCGTCCTTCGACGATCGGCTCCTGCAGGGTCGCGGTGCGGCCGACAAGGCTTGCTTCCCGCTGATTGAGGAAGGGTTCGTCGCTAGCCTCGCCATTCCGTGCGAAATACCTCCGGCCAAGCAGGGCGAAGGCGATGGAGAGGGCGGCAAACAAGACGAGTTGCAACTGCCATACCCAGAATGCCGTGTCCCACAACAGCAGGGAGGCTGCGCCGATCACCAGCGCGGCAAGGCCGATCCAGATCAGGAACACGCCCGGAGCGACAAGCTCGGCGGCCAGCAGAACGAAGCCGACAATCCACCAGCTCCATGGCCCGAGTTCTGAGGCAAGCCGTTGCAGCATCGTCATTCCTCCGATGAAGAGCCGAAGGGATTACCGGGAGCCGCCACTTTGATGGGCTGGCCTGAGGGGCGCGTCGTCGGCACCGAGCGGGGCGATGAGGGTGGCGCCGGAGTGGATGGCGTATCGCCCTTGTCGCCAAAGACGTCGCGGGCGATTGCCCCTATGCCGCCGAGCGAACCGATCAACGCGGAAGCCTCCATCGGCATCAACACGATTTTTGAATTTTTGGCTGTGCCGATATTGGAGAGTGCTTCGGTATATTTCTGGGCGACGAAGTAGTTGATGGCATGGACATTGCCAGCGGCGATGGCTTCAGAAACCATGCGCGTCGCCTGTGCTTCAGCCTCGGCAAGGCGTTCGCGGGCCTCGGCATTGCGAAAGGCGGCCTCGCGCTGGCCTTCGGCTTCCAGAATGGCCGACTGCTTCGTGCCTTCGGCGCGCAGGATCTGCGCGTTGCGTGCGCCTTCCGCTTCCAGCACCTGGGCGCGCTTTTCGCGCTCGGCCTTCATCTGGCGCGCCATGGCGTTGACCAGATCCTTCGGCGGCGCGATGTCCTTGATCTCGATGCGGGTGACCTTGATGCCCCACGGCCCCACAGCCTCGTCCACCACGCGCAGCAACCGCTCGTTGATGGTGTCGCGGTTTGACAGCAACTCGTCGAGATCCATGGAACCCATGACCGAGCGGATATTGGTCATGGTCAGGTTCTGGATGGCGCCCTCCAGGTTGGAAATCTGGTAGGCGGCCTGGGCGGCGTTCAGCACCTGGTAGAAGGCGATGGCATCGGCCGAAACGCTGGCGTTGTCCCGGGTGATGACTTCCTGGGTCGGAATAGTCAGCACCTGCTCCATGACATTCATGCGTGCGCCGGTACGTTCGAAGAACGGCACGATGAGGTTGAGGCCCGGCTCCAGGGTACGGACGTAGCGTCCGAACCGCTCCACCGTATAGCGGTTGCCTTGCGGTACGGTCTTGATACCGGCAAATAGCACCAGAATGACCAGAACCACCGCCACCAGAACGACAATATCAAAACCGCCCAATGCAATCATCACTTTTCCTCCAGGGTAAGAACCGTCCGGGATTTTACCCCAGCATCGTCATGGCAAGATTACACCCAGCCTTGTAACTCCCGTCGTACAACCTTTTCGAGAACATTTATACCTTCGACGCTGTCGTTCAGGCACGGGATATGGGTAAATTTCTCGCCACCATTATGCAGGAAAATCTCACCGGCTTCACCGGCTATTTCCTCCAGCGTCTCAAGACAATCCGATACAAAACCGGGATTCATGACGGCGATGCGTTTGATACCCTCGGATGCCAGCTTTTCCACGGTCTTGTCAGTATAGGGCTGCAGCCATTCTTCCGGTCCAAAACGCGACTGGAAGGTGATCATGAAGTTCTTGTCTGTCCGTCCCAACGCCTCCCGCAACAGGCGGGCGGTTTTCTGGCAATGACAATAATAGGGATCACCCTTTTTGAAATAGGATTGCGGAATGCCGTGGAAGGAGGTGATCAGCATCTCCGGCTCCCAGTCCAGCGTCGCCAGATGGTTCTTAACGGAGGTGGCGAGCGCCTCGATATAGGCCGGATCGTCGTGATAGGGCGGCACGGTGCGCAGTGCAGGCTGCCAGCGCAGCTTCATCAGGTGTTCGAAAGCCTTGTCGTTTACCGTTGCGGTGGTTGATGCGGCATATTGCGGGTAAAGCGGGAAAAGCAGGATTTTCTCGCATCCCTGTTCCTTCAGCGCGTCGATTTTCGAGGCGATGGAAGGCTGGCCATAACGCATGGCCCAGTCGACGACGACATTGGGCAAATCCTTCAGCGCCTGCGCCATCAGTTCGCCCTGGCTGCGGGTATAGGTGCGCAGATAGCTTTCGTTGCGCTCCTGGTTCCAGATTGCCTCGTAGGCCTTGCCGACCTTCTGCGGGCGCTTGTTGAGGACGATGCCGTAAAGGATCGGATACCAATAGAGGCGCGACCATTCGATCACGCGTTTGTCGCTCAGGAATTCCGCCAGATAACGGCGCATCGGCCAATAGTCGGTACCATCAGGCGTTCCAAGATTGACGAGCAGTACGCCGACCTTGCCAAAACTTGTGCGGGGATGGTTTGCGGGAAGCGCGGATAGTTCTGTCGTCATCAATGACACCTGAAACTCGGACTGGTTGCGTGAGAGCGTTTCCGTTTCGGATAAAGGGCGGAAACGCTCCATCTTTTGTTTTTATGCATGGCCGGACGCCAAGCCGTGGCGCGGTTTTGCCGGAAATGCTCAAGCTATACGCTCGTGCCGTCAATTGGTTCACGTGTTCTAGACGAAATTTTTCAGGATTGAACCACCAGCGCGGGTGATTTCCGAGATTGGCGGCTGGGTACGATGTTTTTTGACGACATTCTGCCTGTAACGAACTGTATTCAATGGATAAATAAGAAGCCGGCCCCCTGTTCGAGGACCGGCTTCCTGTCTGCGGCAAATTGCCCTGTCTGTCCGCTCCCGGCTTATTGAGCCGGAACCTCCAGCTCCTCACCGATCTCGATATGGTTCGGATGCTTCAGCGTGTTCGCCTTGGCGATTCTCGTCCAAAGTGCACCGTCACCATACTTTTCCGCCGCGATCTTCCAGAGAGAATCGCCCTTTTCGACGACATATTTGCTGGCGGCAGCAGCAGCTGCTGCCGGCGTGGTGGTGGCAGGTGCGGTCGCCGCAGGTGCTGCGGGAACCGGAGCCGGGGTAGCGGCCGGAGCGGGTGCACTTGCTGCCGGTGCCGGTGCAGTTGCGGCAGGTGCCGGTGCTGCGGGTTTTGCCGGAGCCACGTAACCGGCCGGGGTCACTTCGCTGATGCGGCCGTCCGTGAAGGGCTTGTAGGGGCTGTTGGCGGCGATATAGGCGGCTACGGCCTCTTCGAGGTTGGGTCCGAAGTCATAGGCGTTGATCGCCTTGGTCGCAAAAACCTTGAAGCCGTCGCCGCCGGTGCGCACGTAATTATTGGCCGCGACGATGTAGGTCTTTGCCGGGTCGAGCGGCACAAAGGCTTCACCGTCTTTGACCTCAACCGAAACGATGCGGCTGCCTGCCGGCTTCGAGCGGTCGAAGGAATATTTCATGCCGGAAACCTGCATGAAACGGCCAGCACCGTCGTCGATCTGGCTGACGCCGTTTTCAAGGGCGGCGCGAATATCCTCGCCCTTCAGCTGGAAGGTCGCAACGGTGTTCTGGAACGGCAGAACCGTCAGAACCTCGCCCATCGAAACGTCACCGCTATCGATGGAAGAGCGCAGGCCACCGCTGTTTGCGAAAGCGATCGTGACGCCCTGATCCTTGACGCGGGCAAGGGTCGCATCCGCTACCAGATTGCCCATCGAGCATTCCTTGACACGGCAAATCTTGCGGTCGCCCTCGATAGGGCCTTCCGAAGAACCGACGACCTTGGTTTTCAGTGCCTCGATCGGCGCCTTCAACTCATCGATGCGCTTGAGCGTAGCTTCATCGGGTTTGAACGACGAGTCGATCAGGATGGGATCGCCCTTGCTTTCCTTCACAACGCCGCTGTCGTCGAAGACGACGCGCAGGTCGCCCAGATATTTGCTGTACTGCCCGGCCTGAACGACCGGAACCTTGTAGCCGCCGGGATTGTCGACGAGTGTCGGATAAGGCCCTTCGGCCTTCTGGTCGGTGTTGGAGAGCAGCGTATGCGAGTGGCCGCCGACCACGACGTCCACATCCGGAATCTTGGCAATGAATTCGAGGTCGCGCGGATATCCGACGTGGGTGAGGGCGATGATCTTGTTGACACCCTCCTGTTTCAGCTTCTGAACCTGTTCGGTGATTTTCGCGACGTCTTCGGCAATGGTGATATTGGGACCGGGCGTTGCAAGTTCCGCCGTGTCGTTGGCAACGGCGCCGACAATGCCGATTTTCTGTCCACCGACTTCAAGGACGATGGAAGGCTTGACGCGATCGCCGATTTTTGAGGCGGCGGTGGCGACCACATTGGCGGTTACGACCGGAAACTGAACCTTGTCGAGGAAGCCGGCAAGCCCGTCTTCACTGTCGTCGAACTCATGGTTGCCGACGGTCATGGCGTCGAACTTCATGGCGTTCAGCACTTCGGCTTCAACAGTGCCCTTGTAGGTGGTGTAAAACAGCGATCCTTGAAAATTGTCGCCGGCATTGAGCAGGAGAACGTTCTTGCCTTGAGCCTTGAGCGCGTCACGAGTCTGGTTGATTGCGGTCAAGAGGCGCGCAGCGCCGCCGAAGCACTCGTTTTTGCCTTCCTCTTCCGCCGAGCAGGTCGAGTCGAATTTATTGATTGATTCGATACGGGAGTGAAAATCGTTGATGTGAAGAATGTTGAGTTCGTAATCGGCCAGAGCCGCTCCGGCCGAAAGCGTTATCGCCGAAACGCTCAGCATACCCAGTCCCAAAATTTTCTTCATGGTCCCTCTCTCCTGTTCAAAGCGGAAGCCCCGGCTGGTCGATCATCATCCGGCCGTGCTCATTCTCTAATCTGAAAGTATGTCAGTCTTTCAATGCGCGATGTTTCCATTTAGCGGCAGCTGCCGCAAGCGAAATTATGACAGGCGCGCAATAAAGAAAAACGCACGCGTAAAGCGTGCGTTCCCGAAGGTCATCCCATTGAAAAGGTGATATTATCAGCCTTGACGCGTCAGCGAGAACTGGCTGTTGCTGTCTGTCGTGCAGTTCAATTGTGACGGGGAGACGAGCGCGCAGTTGACGCGTGATTGCGTGTTGCGCACCAGCGACGTCATGTTGATTTCATAGAGCGTCGGCGAGATCGTGACATAGGTGCCGGAAGCCAGAAGCGTGTTGGTATCGGTCGAACGGGTGGAGAAAGCGCCGTTCTGGAACGTCGATACGATGCCGTTGCGGTCGATCCAGCGGCCGTCCACGGCCGGCCCGCGGGCAAGCGACGGGGCCATCGACGTCTGCTGGGAGGGACCCGGCGCGACGCATGAAGACACCGCGATTGCGGCACAAAGCAAAGCAGCGCTTGTCTTGAAGTTCATGAGCCTGTTCTCCTGCGATTCGATGAAACCCTTATGCTTCGACCATGCCGTGAAGCGTTATTTATTTCAAGGCAACGTTGTTTGCTCTCCCGGGTTCCTGACATCCCGTATGAAAACACCGGCGTGACAAATATGAGACGCCATGCCCTCAGCGCACGAGGATGTTACGGAACTGCCAGGGGTCCGAGGTGTCGATATTGTCAGGAAACAGTCCCGGGCGGCCGTCGAGCGGCGTCCAGTCCGTGTAATGTCCCTCGACCGGTCCGAGATAGGGACGCTGCACCTCAAGGCAACGGCGATAATCCATTTCATCCGCCTCGACGATGCCCACTTGCGGATTTTCAAGCGCCCAGACCATTCCGGCCAGCACGGCGGAGCTGACCTGCAATCCGGTCGCGTTCTGGCTGGGGGCAAGCGAGCGTGCCTCCTGCAAGGTCAGCCGCGAGCCGTACCAATAGGCGTTTTTGTCATGACCATAAAGAAGCACGCCCAGCTCGTCGGCGCCATCGACAAGCTCGTCTTCGCCAAGCACATGCTGGATCGCCTGTGGTGTGCCGCCATTGCCGAAAAGTTCGTGCAGGGACAGAACCGCGTCGTTGCAGGGGTGATAGGCGTAATGACAGGTAGGCCGGTAGATCAGGTCACCATCGTCATTGCGGACGGTGAAATAGTCGGAAATGGAAATGGCCTCATTGTGGGTGACCAGAAATCCATATTGCGGCCCCTGTCCGGGACACCAGGTCCGCACCCGCGTATTGGCGCCGGGCTGATCGAGATAGATTGCCGCCCTGCTTCCCTTTTTCTGCTTTTTTGCGTTTTTCGGCAGCCAGTTTTCGTGCGTTCCCCAGCCGAGTTCGGCGGGCTGAAAACCTTCGGCGATAAAACCTTCGACGGACCATGTGTTCCAGAAAGCGCCGAAGGGCTTGGGGTCTTTTGCCCGCTGCGTATCGCGCTCGGCCACATGCACGCCCTTGACGCCGAGCTGCTGCATGAGTTTCGCCCATGCCTCCTGGTCATGCGGTTGCGGCTCCTCGATCTCGAGGCCGGTATCCTTGGCGAGATTGATCAGCGCCTGCTTCACGAACCAGGACACCATGCCCGGATTTGCGCCGCAGGTGGAAACCGCCGTTGCGCCGCCCGGTTTGCGCGCTTTTTCTTTCAGCAGGGTCTCGCGCAGCGAATAATTGGTTCTTGAGGCATTGTCGGCATCGGCATCGAAATAAAAGCCGGGCCATGGCTCCACTACGGTGTCGATGTAGAGCATGCCATGTTTGCGGCAGAGCCTCATCAGATCGACTGATGCGGCATCGACAGAAAGATTGACACAGAAGCCCTGACCCTGGACCCCTTTAAGGAGCGGCTTGAGCACCTCCTTGTAGTTTTCCTTGGTCAGATGCGTGCGGATATGACGAATGTTCCGCTCGGCCAGATACGCTGCGATATCCTCACGCGGGTCGATGACGACGAGCCGGGTCTTGTCGAAGTTGAAATGACGTTCGATCAACGGAAGAGTGCCGCGCCCGATGGAGCCGAAGCCGATCATGATGATGGGGCCGTCAATATCGCCGTAAATCGGATGGTTTGCGTCCGTCATTCGTCATTTTTCCTTTTTAAGCCAATAAGTAAGCTAGATCATAAAAGCGTGCCACAATAAAGGGCAGGTGGATGACGGACATATGACGGTGGCGCAAGACGGGGATGTGAAACAAGACGGGGATGTGAAAATTGCGATCGGTTTGCGTGTGATGATCCCGTTCTGCGGGCTTAAGATCTGGCGAGATTGAAGGTGCGACCTTCCGACCGCATTCTGCCTCTTCGCATTTTAGAGAGTACGTTTATAATTAAGTTCTTCTTTTCGTGTATATGTCCAGAGACTTGGGGGTTTTGGCCGGATGACGAAAGGGGGGCTTTTCGCCATCACAGGAGTGTTGCCTGTTGAACAGTCTTATCGAGCGTGTCGCAGCGCTTCAGAGTGCCACCCCCGTTCTTATTGCGCTTTACGATTCCGATGACCGGTTGCGGCATGCCAATCCGTCGTTTCGGGAAAGCTTTCAGCTTGCTGCCGATGATTTTTCGACCTGGGCGGATATCATGCGCATGAACCACCGTCTGCGCACAGGCGTTGTGGTCAGAAACAATGATTTCGAGGGATGGCTCCTGTCGGCGCAGTCAAGGCGCGGCAAGCTGCCGTACCGTGCCTTTGAGATGGACATGTATGACGGTCGCTGGTTCTGGATGACGGAGACGGTGCAGCAGGATGGCTGGATGCTGTGTGTCGCAAGTGATGTCACCGAGCTGCGTCAGGGATACAGAACCCTCCGGCAGGACCGGGATCTGGCGGTGCGCGCCTCGCAGACGGACGAATTGACGGGAACGGCGAACCGGCGTTTCGTTTTCGCGAAACTGGCATTGCAGGTGGAGCGGGTCGGCAAGGGGCTCGAAGCGCCCTTTTGCCTTTGCACGCTCGATATCGATTTTTTCAAGCAGATCAACGATCGTTTCGGCCACAAGTGCGGAGATGCGGTTCTGCGCGATTTTGTCGGCATCGCCCATTCCGTCATTCGGCGGGTTGATTGTTTCGGCAGGATCGGCGGTGAGGAGTTCATGCTCATACTACCGCGCAGTTCGGTTGCCGAAGGCCGGGAGATCGTCGAGCGGCTGCTGCAAAGGGTGCGTGTTTCCAGACCTCTCTCCGAGTTCCCGGATTTTTCCTACAGCTGTTCGGCCGGAATGACGGCCTATCGGCTGGCGGAAAGCGCCGACGATGTTTTCATGCGTGCCGATCAGGCCCTCTATGCGGCCAAGGAGAAAGGTCGAGACCGGCTTCTGGCCGTGACGGTTTAGATCAGCTCCGCCGCAATCAACCCATGCAGCGAATTGCCGACGAACAGCCGCCGGCCGGCAATATCCTGTGGCTTCAGCGCCTGCCCGCGCGCCTTTCGTTCACGAATGAGATCGGCACGCAGGACGCCTGGCAGAATGCCGCTGTCGAGCGGCGGCGTCAGCAATTGCCCATCCGGCATTTCGACGAAAATGCTGGTTGACGATCCCTCGCACAATTCGCCGCGTTCGTTGAGCAGGAGAACCTCGTCCGCATCCGCAGCTGAAAATTCGGCGCGGGCAGCATCATAGGGCTCCCGGCGCGACGACTTGTGGCGATAGAAAGTATCCGTGGAGTCGAGCGTGGTCTCTTTTGCAATGCGGACCCGCCAGATCGCGTCTTCCTGCAACGGCCGGAAGTCGACCGTTTCGATGTCGATCTCGCCCTTGTAGTTCATCACCAGTTTGACGCAGAGCGGGTTTTCGCCACCCACCTTCTTCTCCAGCGCCTGAACAGCATTGACGGGAGCGCGGAAACCCAGCGCATCGGCGGAGCGCAATAGCCGGCGCATATGCTGGTCGATGCGCTGAAAGCCCGACTGTGGCTCCCAGCGCAGAGTTTCTCTCAAGGTCAGATCGGCGGGTTTGCGTTTCATTGCCTTTGCTCGTCGTCTGTACTCATGGTCGGTGTCTTCGCCGGCAGGAGCGATTAGGCCTGCTTGTTATCCAGCGCTTCCAGCTCGTCGATCAGTCCTTCGATCATAGCAAGACCCTTGTCCCAGAAGGAAGGGTCTGTCGCATCAAGGCCGAAGGGTTTCAGAAGCTCCGAATGGTGCTTGGTGCCGCCCGCTTTCAAAAGCTCGAAATATTTCTCCTGAAAGCCCGTCTCAGCCTTCTGGTAAACTGCATAAAGCGAGTTCACCAGGCAGTCGCCGAAGGCATAGGCATAAACATAGAAGGGCGAATGGATGAAATGGGGGATGTAGGTCCACCAGGTCTCATACCCTTCAGAAATCCGGATCGCCGGGCCGAGGCTTTCGGCCTGAATGGAAAGCCACAATTCGCCGATCTGTTCAGAGGTGAGTTCGCCCTGCTTGCGGGCGGTGTGCAGCTTGCGCTCGAATTCGTAGAAAGCGATCTGGCGCACGACCGTGTTGATCATGTCCTCGACCTTGCGGGCGAGCATGGCCTTGCGCTCCCTCACATCCTTCGTGTCGTCAAGCAATTTGCGGAAGGTCAGCATTTCACCGAAGACGGAGGCAGTTTCGGCAAGGGTCAGCGGCGTGGCGCACATCAATGCACCCTGTCCACCGGCCAGCACCTGGTGCACGCCGTGGCCAAGCTCATGGGCAAGCGTCATCACGTCGCGCGGTTTGCCGAGATAATTGACGAGCACATAAGGATGGGCCGAAGGGACGGTTGGATGCGCGAATGCGCCCGGCGCCTTGCCGGGACGGGCGGGGGCGTCGATCCATTCTTCGTCGAAGAAGCGGCGGGCGATATCAGCCATCTCAGGCGCGAAATCGCCATAGGCGGAAAGCACGGTGTCCTTTGCCTCATCCCATGGAATGATCGTGTTCGACGTATCGGGAAGCGGCGCGTTGCGATCCCAATAGTCCATCTGTTCCATGCCGAGCCATTTTGCCTTCATGGCGTAATAACGATGCGAAAGGCGCGGATAGGCGTTTTTCACGGCGGCAGCCAGCGCGTCCACGACCTCGCGCTCGACACGGTTGGCCAGATGGCGGCTGTCGGCAATGTCCTCGAATTTGCGCCAGCGGTCGGAAATATCCTTGTCCTTGGCGAGCGTGTTGGTGATGAGGGTAAAGACCCGCAGATTGTTCCTGAAGGTGGCGCTGAGCGCCTGCGCCGCCTTTTTGCGGGTTTCCGGCTCCGGCTCCTGCAGCATGTTGAGCGTTACTTCCAGCGAAAGGCTTGCGCCGTCTATGTCGAAACGCAGATCGGCCATTGTCTCGTCGAACAGACGGTTGAAGGCGGCCGCACTCGTCATCGATTTTTCGAGGAAAAGCTGCTCCAGCTGGTCGTCGAGCTGGTGCGGCTTGTCCTTGCGCAAATCCACCAGCCAGGGCCTGTAGTGCCCGGCTGCGGCATCGTTTGCCATGCAGGCGTCCATCACCGCATCGTCGATACGGTTGAGTTCCAGCGTGAAGAACAGCAGATGCGCGGAGATATCAGTCAGTTTCGCCTGGGCGTCACCGTAAAGCTTGCCGTTTGCCGGGTTGGACGTATCGGAAAAATAAGTCAGCCCGGCAAAGGAACCGATGCGGCCGATAAGATCGTCCAGCGCTTCATATTCCCTGAGGGCGGCACCGATACCCTGGTTTCCCGTCGCCTTTGCCGCGGCCTCAAGTTTGCCCTTCCATTTATCCTCGAAAGCCGCCGCCATTGCCGCTGCCTTCTCGATATCGCCCTTGTATTCCGGCGAATCGCCCGAGGGATAGAGGTCCGAGAGTTTCCAGCCGGGCAGGTCGCCAAGCACGGGGCCGGAGGTTTCGGCAAGGGAAAACACGGGTTGGTGGGTGAGGCGGTTGAGGGTCATCGGACGTGTCCTTCTGGTTATGCCTGCGAAGCACATGGAGCCTTTGTTTCCCGCGCCAATGGATAAAATGCAAGCAAATCTCAAAACTGGATGTTCAAGTCTCCCGTGTCAGAGTGCGTCACAAGGGACCGCATGATGCAGGTCCATAAACCGGAAACCGGAGCCAAAAATGACCGCGCATGTTCTCGTGATAGACGATGATCCCGTCCAGCGCCGCCTGCTCAAAAATGCGGTGGAACGTTATGGGCACCTGGCCTTGCTTGCAGAAAACGGCAGGGCGGGGCTGGAATTGCTCAAGCAATATAGCGGCGAGATCAATGTTGTCGTCCTCGACCTCATGATGCCGGAAATGGACGGCCTCGCCTTCCTGAAAGCCGTTGGCGAACTCGGCACCGATGTCCCCGTTATCGTCCAGACGGGACAGGGCGGCATCGATACCGTCGTACAGGCCATGCGCGCCGGTGCCTTTGATTTTGTCGTCAAACCGGTTTCGCCGGAACGGATCGGCGCGGCCATCTCCAACGCCCTCAAGCTCGACAGGAGAGAGGCAAAGGCCCGCACGGGCAGGCGCGGACGGAGCAATGCAGTGAATTTTACCGATATCGTTTCCGCAAGCCCGGCCATGCTGCGGGTCATAGAACTGGCGCAGCGCGCCGCCCAGTCAAGCATTCCCGTGGTGCTGGAAGGCGAATCGGGTGTGGGCAAGGAAATGGTTGCCCGTGCCATCCAGTCGGCTGGCGACAGGGCGAACAAGCCGTTCATAACAGTCAATTGCGGCGCTATCCCGCATAATCTCGTGGAAAGCATTCTCTTCGGTCACGAGAAGGGCGCTTTCACCGGTGCGACGGAAAAGCACATCGGCAAGTTCATGGAAGCGGATGGCGGAACGCTGTTCCTCGATGAAATCGGCGACCTGCCGCTCGACGTACAGGTGAAGCTGCTGCGGGCCGTTCAGCAGGGTGAAATCGAGACCGTCGGTTCGTCACGCGTCCAGAAGGTGAATGTCCGGCTGATTTCCGCCACCAACAAGAACCTGATCGAAGAGGTGAAGGAAGGCCGCTTCCGCGAGGACCTTTATTATCGCCTCAACGTTTTTCCGATCACCATTCCGGCGCTGCGCCGTCGCAAGGAGGATATTCCCCATCTGGCGCGGGTTTTCGCAGAGCGTTTTTCGGCGGAACAGAAATTGCCCAATCCCGTCGGCCTCGATGCCAGCGCACTGGCGCTGCTGACAGCCTATGATTGGCCCGGCAACATCCGTCAGCTTGAAAACGCGGTCTTCCGCGCCGTCGTGCTGTCGCAGGGCGAGGAACTGGCCGATTCCGATTTTCCGCAGATCGCGCTGCAACTGCCGGAATTCGCAGGCGGGGACGATGCGGGTGATTCCATCCGGTCGCCGTCCGGATCGTCGCTGAAACTCGCCGCCTATTCGCCTCCGCCTCCGCTTGCCGAAAGTCACGCCGTTCTGGATGACGCGACGGATATTTCCACCACGATTTACCGGGGTGGAAACCTGATCTCCAGCATGGACGACTCAGGCAATATTCGGAAACTGGCGGAGATCGAAGAGGAGCTTATCCGATTCGCCCTTCGTTTCTATCGCGGGCAGATGAGCCAGGTTGCAAGGAAACTCGGCATCGGCCGTTCGACGCTTTATCGCAAGCTGAAGGATTATGGCATCGATCCGGATGATCCGCTGCGGGATGCAGCCTGACGGCGCAAACCGCGTATTCGACGGCAGATAGCAAGATTCGTTAACTTCTGAGCAAGGATATCCGCTTACCGTCTATAAACCTCTTGTTAGTGGCTGATTCACTATGTAGAGGAAGGTTGCATGTGTGTGGCAATTTTGCCATCGTGTCACCGTATTTGACGTTCATTTGAGGCAATGTGACATTAATTGTCTTCCAGGCGGGGATCGAATTGCCATATCTGCATCGAAATATCGCGCTGTCGACTAAGATCGCGCGCGGCTTGATCAAGGATATTTGCACGAAGCTGTCGGCACGCGCTGTCACCTTTGCCTGCCTGATGCTCGCCGCAATGCCTTTTGCTGGTGTTTCGGCGACGGAAGCCTTTGCCGAAACGCGCAGCCTGAAACTGTATTATATCCACACACGCGAGAAGGCGGTCATAACCTTTAAGCGCAACGGAAAATACGATCAGAAAGGCCTGCAGGAGCTGAACCGTTTCCTGCGTGACTGGCGTCGCAACCAGCCGACGCGGATGGATCCGCGCCTTTTCGATCTTGTCTGGGAAGTTTATCGCCGCAGTGGCGCGACCGATTATATCAATGTCGTGTCGGCCTTCCGCTCGCCGGAGACCAACGGCCTGTTGCGGACGCGCACCAAGGGTGTGGCGGAAAAAAGCCAGCATATGCTCGGCAAGGCCATGGATTTTTACATTCCGGGCGTGAAGCTTGCCACCCTGCGCGAAATCGGCATGCAGATGCAGATCGGCGGCGTCGGGTTCTACCCTACCTCCGGTTCTCCCTTCGTGCACATGGATGTCGGCGGCGTTCGCGCCTGGCCGCGCATGAGCCGCCAGGAACTCGTTCGTATCTTCCCGAAGGGCAATACGCTGCATGTTCCTTCCGACGGCAACCCGCTTCCCGGTTATGAGCAGGCGCTGGCCGATTACAAGAAACGCGTCAACTCCTCTTCCGTTCAGGTTGCTTCCAGCGCCGGTGCCGGCCCCGCCTCTTCCGGTGGCGGCGGCAAACGCAAGACGCTGTTGCAGGCGCTCTTTGGTGGAGGCGATGAGGATGAAGATCCCGATAGCATCGCAACGCCGGCACCGGCTGAGCGTCCGGCTGTCGCGCGGCCGGCAACTCCGCCGCCCGCAGCGCCTGAGCCAGAACAGCCGATCGCCGTCGCGTCCGCACAGCCTCTTCCCGGTGTGAATGCTGCGCCGCTGCCGATCGCTCGTCCTGCATTCGGCAATCAGCCTCCGGCCAATACCGGCCTTGCGACTGCCCTTTATTCTCCGGCTCGCAACGCTGCGCAGGATGCTCTGCAGGCTGCGACAACACCGACGCCGACCTCCGCTCCGGCCGAGCGCCAGCAATTTGCAGATCTGGCTGAGGTATCCGTGCCTGTGCCGACGCTGCTTGGGCGACGTGGCATGAAAGGCGATGCGGAAGGATCGATCCTGACGGCATCCGCTGATGGCTCGACGCCTGTGGCGACGGGTGAACTTGCCTCAATTCCGGTTCCCGCCAACCGTCCAGCCGTGGCGGAAGCCCTGCTGGCGGCGGCCAATGCCGATCCGGAAGGCGATGAAGATCTCGCCGAAGCGCGGAAGGATACGCTTTCGCCGACGGTGGTTGCTGCTCTGGAACAAAGTGGCCAGGCCGCCCGTTCGCAGATCCAGTCCGCTGTCGTGCCGACAGCTGCGCCGTTCCCGGCCGCCGTCAACCACAAAGTTACGGTCGCACCTGCCGAAACGGCGAAGGCTGAGCCACAGCCAGGTTTCGGTGACGCCTTCGATCTGAAGCCCTCCATCAATGGTGGCCTTACCGCCGGCTTGCCGACCAAGGGTTCGCGCCCGAGCAGGCAGGATGCCGCCGTTTCCCATCAGGCCATGGTCGGCGGTGGTCGTCTGACGCAGGATTTGATCTCGGATTGGGCGCTCAACCAGAACAAGGGCACGACCGGCCGCTCTGTGAAGGCGCCACGCGTTGTCGCCAATCGTATGCTCAGCCACGACATGTCGGCTTCCGCCACGTCGGCAAGCTTTAAGCCGGGTGCAGCTGCGATCGAATCCAGCCGCTTCAGCACACCGGTGAAGATGCACTGAGCCCCGCTTTTTTAACGCGGCCGAAAGGCCAACAAAAAACCCGCCGTCACCGGCGGGGTTTTTTTTTCTTNTGCTCAGCCACGACATGTCGGCTTCCGCCACGTCGGCAAGCTTTAAGCCGGGTGCAGCTGCGATCGAATCCAGCCGCTTCAGCACACCGGTGAAGATGCACTGAGCCCCGCTTTTTTAACGCGGCCGAAAGGCCAAAAAAAAACCCGCCGTCACCGGCGGGTTTTTTTATGCTTGGTATTCGGATATCAGACGCCGCTCTGGCCGTCCGAACCGATATAGGCGATGCGCACCATATTGGTTGCGCCGGGGGTGCCGAGCGGCACGCCGGCGGAGATGATGATGCGGTCGCCCGGCTTGCCGAAACCTTCCGAAACGACGATGCGACAAGCGCGGTTCACCATGTCGTCCAGATCGCTGGCGTCACCGGTAACAACGCAATGCAGGCCCCAGACGACCGACAGACGGCGTGCGGTCTGAATGATCGGCGAAAGCGCAATGATCGGAACCTGTGGCCGTTCGCGCGCCGCGCGCAGACCCGTCGTGCCGGACGAGGTGTAGGTGACGATTGCTGCAAGCTTCAGCGTTTCGGCAATCTGGCGGGCTGCAAGCGAGATGGCGTCTGCGCCGGTTGCTTCCGGCTGCGGGCGCTGCGCGTAGATGATGTTGGAATAATAGGGATCCTGTTCCACCGTGCTGGCGATGGACGCCATGGTCGAAACGGCTTCGATCGGATAGTCGCCCGAAGCGGACTCTGCCGAAAGCATGATGGCGTCGGCGCCTTCGAATACGGCGGTCGCGACGTCCGATACTTCCGCGCGGGTCGGAACCGGAGCTGTTATCATCGATTCCAGCATCTGGGTGGCAACGACGACCGGCTTGCCGGCGCGCCGGCAGGCGCGGGTCAACTGCTTCTGGATGCCCGGAACGGCTTCCAGCGGCATTTCCACGCCAAGATCGCCGCGCGCAACCATCAATGCATCGGAAAGCTCGATGATTTCTTCGATGCGCTCGACAGCCTGCGGCTTTTCGATCTTGGACATCAGGCCAACGCGGCCGCGCGAAATCTTGCGCACTTCGGCCAGGTCTTCCGGGCGCTGAACGAAGGAAAGTGCAACCCAGTCCACTTCGTTGGTCTCGAGAACAGCATCGAGGTCGACGCGGTCCTTGTCGGTCAGAACGCCAACACCGAGCAGGGTGTCGGGCAGGCTGATGCCCTTGCGGTCGGAAATCCGGGTGCCGGAAACGACCGTGGTGACGATGCTCTTGCCGTCGCTCTTTTCAGCGCGCAGGTGCAGCTTGCCGTCATCGATCAGCAGGCGGTGGCCGGGCTTGACCGCTTCGAGAATTTCAGGGTGGGGGAGGAAAACGCGGGTGTTGTCGCCGGGCGTGTCGTTGTTGTCCAGCGTGAAGGTCTGGCCGGGAACCAGATCAACCTTGGTCTCGGCGAACTTTCCGACGCGCAGCTTGGGACCCTGCAGGTCGGCCAGAATGCCGATGGGACGGCCGTTGCGGCTCTCAACCGAGCGGATACGCGCAATCAGCGTCCGCATCACGTCGTGGCTGGCATGGCTCATGTTGATCCGGAAAAGATCGGCGCCGGCCAGATGCAGCTTTTCGATCATCGCCTCATCCGAAGAGGCGGGGCCGAGAGTTGCAAGAATTTTGACTTTGCGGTTACGCTTCATCAGTTTTGATTTCCCTGTGTGCCTGGCGTATCGGAAAGCTGGACCATCCAGCTGCCTTGTCTGCCCGTGTCATATTCCTTGAAACCCATTCTCTGGAAGCTGCGGGCATAACAATCGTCTACGCCGGCGATCTTGAACTCGTTTTCCGCCACGCACATGTTGACGTCACCGGTCCAACGGCCGCCATGGGCGGCGTCTTCGGCATAGAGATAATAATAACGCGACTGCAACTCACCCTCTATCAGCGTTGCGCAGGTGGAGGAGGGGACCTGCCACCAGCCTTCGCTGACCCAGCCGTCCTGCCCCCGGTAGCCGATTGCGACCCCCACGAGATTTTGCGTGCTGTTGCAGACACGGAAATCCGCATGCGCGGACTCCACGAATACAAACGGGGTCAGAAACAATGCCGCTGCGGAGAAAAGACGGGCAAGATGCCGAAAGTGGCGAGGAAGAGCGAGAGATGACTGAGTCACGGCTTCCATCCGGATTCCATGGTTATAATGAACACACTTCTTGGCGTGGCCGCCAAAGAAAGTCAACGCGAGTTTAATCGATTATATTGTTCGTGGGATCGTGAGTGCGGTAAGGTAGATGGCTGTTCTGTCGCCGAAACTTGCGCCCGGCCTCAAGCCATGCCATCAAGCTTTTCTCCTCAATCCTGCCCCAGAAAATTATCGATGAACGACTTCATACCCTATGAAATCATAGAAGGCGATTATGACAAAGGCATGGTTCTTCTGGCGGACCATGCCATGAACCTCCTGCCGGCACAGTACGGCAAACTTGGCCTTCCGCAAACCGCTTTTCATCGCCACATCGCATTTGATATCGGCATCGAAGGGCTGACACGCTCTCTGGCTACCCGCCTTGGCGTGCCGGCGGTGCTCGGGCGGTTTTCGCGCCTCCTGATCGACCCCAATCGCGGCGAGGACGATCCGACCCTCATCATGAAGATCTCGGACGGGGCGATCATCCCCGGCAACCACCCGATTTCGGATGAGGAATGGCAAAAGAGGATCGAGATTTTTCACCGGCCCTATCACGATGCTGTCGATCGCGTGCTCACCGGCGTTGCGCAGGCATCGGAGGAGGCGCCGCTTGTTCTGTCGTTGCATTCCTATACGCCGTTCTGGAAAGAAACGCCGCGGCCCTGGCATGCGGCGGTTCTCTGGGACACGGATAATCGTGTGGTCGATCCGCTTCTGGCGCATCTGCGCGCGACCGGTGATATTCTCGTTGGCGATAACGAACCCTATGACGGGGCGCTGAAGGGCGATACCATGTATCGCCATTGCATGATGAAGGGCATACCGCATGCGCTTCTTGAGGTCCGGCAGGACTTGATCGCGGATGAGGACGGGATTGCCGCATGGTCAGACCGGCTCGCTCCCATTTTCGCCGCAATGAACGACGATCCCGTTTTGCATGAATATCAGCTGTTCGCCTCTCGCACCGGCCCCTATTGAGTCTGGAGTTGCCCCATGACGACACCGAATGACCAACAGCAGATCGAATTCGAGGCGGCCGCATTCCGCCGTCTCGTACAGCACCTTCGCGAGCGTCACGATGTGCAGAACATCGACCTGATGAATCTCGCGGGCTTTTGTCGCAATTGTCTTTCCAACTGGTACCGGGAAGCGGCGGACGAGGCCGGTGTCGCGCTCAGCAAGGAGCAATCCCGGGAAATCGTCTATGGAATGCCCTATGAGGACTGGAAGGAAAAATATCAGGCGGAGGCGAGCGATGGCCAGAAAGCCGCCTTTGAGCAGAACAAGCCCACGGAATAACCCCTTATCGACGGAAACGACTTGACGTGAGGCCCGGCAATGGGCAGGTCACAGGCCGGAATTTTTGCTGCCCGGCTGGCGGCGACCGGCGAAAGCTTCGCCCGGATTTAATGAACAAGGCTCAGACGAGCTGCCAATGAAGGATGATATGATGGACGAAACGAACACCACAGAAACCGTCGCCGCCGCCGAACTACGCCAGATTATTGAACGCATTGAACGGCTGGAAGAGGAAAAGGCCGCCATTCAGGGCGACATCAAGGATGTCATCGGCGAAGCCAAGGGCCGTGGTTACGATACCAAGGCGATCCGCACCATCATCCGCCTGCGAAAGAAGGACGCCAACGAGCGTATTGAGGAAGAGACTATTCTTCAGACCTATATGGCCGCGCTTGGTATGGAATAGCTACCGCCATTATTTGCTGTAGGGCGATAACGAATGCGCCCTACAGTTAAATTTTATCGCCCAGCAGGTCTTTATTGGCGATAAGGAGTTCGAGGATCTTTTCGCTCACGAACTCACGCTCTTTTGACAGTTCAGCTTGTCGCTCTTCAGCTGATCGCGAAATCTCTGCAAACATAACAACTGTAAACAGAAACTCCTCGAAACCGCCGGGACGTGTCACTTCGGATATGGGGCGCTCGGTCGTGAGAGTACGAAACAAATTACGCTTTTCTTCATCCGACACATGGAATACCAGCTTGTGCGCAAACCTGTTCCGCAAGTTATTTACGGCTTTTAGAACGTTGCCGAATTCATCGCGAAAGTAACCCAGCGCCTGACATAGGCTGAGTTTTTCAGCGAATGATCTGTAGCCGTTGAAATATGAGGCAGGATGATCGAGATGCGTGTTCAAAACTTCAGTGACGATGTGATCCAGATAGATATGGGCGACTATGAGTTTCCCCCAATCCTCAGTCACGGAAATTCGATCTATGAATTCACCGATATCGAAGCTCGGATTGTCTCCAATGGAGTTTAAAAGACTTTCGGCCGCTTTAAATTCATTCTGCTCTGCCAAAATACAGCCCTGCTAAAACCAATAAATAAAATCAGTGGTTATCGATATCAACCGCGTGTGCCGGCCAGCTTTTCGGAAAGATCGGCGGCCTGTTTGCGGACGTCCTTGTCGGCGGGATAGAGCGCCAGATAGCGCTCCCAGGCCTTCAGAGCAAGATCGTCACGGCCCGAGGTTTCGAGGATGTTGGCGAGGCTTGCCAGCGCCGGAAAATAGCGCGGCTCCTTCTCCAGCGTCAGGTTGATGTCCGCCATCGCCTTGCGGGTGTCGCCATCGGCAAAATGCACCATGGCGCGGCGATAGGGCGCCTGTACGTAGTCGGGATCGAGCAAAATGGCCTGGTCGAGAAAATCGTAGGCGGCGGCATTGCGCTTCTCGTCGGAGGCTTCGCCCGCCCACTGCATCAGAAGATTGATTGTCGCGCTGCCGGAATCGTTCCATTCGGAAGCGATCTGGTTGGCGATGCTGCGCGCCTTGACCGCGTTCCGCTCTTTTTTCAGCGACGCGAAAAGGCTGTCGATGGTCTTGGCGGGTGAAGGCGCCGCCTCCACCGCTGCTGGAGGCTGTCCATCCGCCGCATGACCAATGGTGACCATTCCTGGAAACAGGAGGCCCGAAAACAGGAAACCCTGAGCGACGATGAAAGCCGTGCAAAAACGATTTGGGCGCATGGGTTAAAGCTTAACCCGACTGCGCCCAATATCAAATGCAAAGTTCTGCTCTATCAACAAAGTGATCCGCGATCTGGGTCGCGAACCGCAGTCGCAGTCAATCAGCCCTGACGAGCCTTGAAGCGCGGGTTCTGCTTGTTGATGATGTAGACGCGGCCCTTGCGGCGAACCAGGCGGTTATCGCGATGACGGGCCTTAAGCGCTTTAAGCGAATTCTTGATTTTCATTTTACTGGTCCGCAGTTTTGCACGGTTTCTGCCGTGCTTATTCAAACAATCAAAAGCGCGCAACGGGGCGCGCTCTTTTCGGTTGGCAGGCAAATACCCGTTTGACCCCTGCCTGTCAACACTTGCCGGTGTCTTTGCCTTAAAAGACTGAGGCTTTTCCTGTGTGCAAAAGCTCGGTCACATGGCCCATCTTGCGGCCGGGCCGCGCTTCGGTCTTGCCGTAGAGATGCACGAGACAGTCTTTTTTCGAAAGCCATGCCGGCACATCGTTGATGTCATCGCCGATGAGGTTGGTCATGACGCAATCCGAATGGCGGGCCGCGCTGCCGGGAGCAAGACCCGAGACCGCACGTATGTGCTGTTCAAATTGCGAGACCACACAGGCGGCTTCCGTCCAGTGGCCAGTATTGTGCACACGCGGCGCCATTTCATTGGCAACGAGCGAACCGTCGGGCAGGACGAAGAACTCGATGCCGATCACGCCCACATAATCGAGCGCCGCCAGAAGCTTTTCGGCCGATTGCACCGCAACTGTCTTTGCCGCATCGGAGAGCACTGCCGGCACCGTCGAGGTGTGCAGAATGCCGTTCAGGTGAATGTTTTCCGCCGGATCGTAACAGGTAACCGTTCCGTCCCTGAAGCGGGCGGCGATGATCGAGATTTCCCGCTCGAAGGCGACGAAGCTTTCGAGGATGAGCGGCACGCCACCGAGCGCCGTAAAGGCGCCCGTGATGTCCTCACCGCCCCGGAAAAGCCGTTGGCCCTTGCCGTCATAACCCATGCGGCGGGTTTTTAGCACACCCTTGCCACCAAAGGCGGCCAATGCCGCTTCCAGTTCTTCCTGATTGTCCACGGCGCGGAAATCGGCGGTGGGAATACCGCAACCGTTGAGGAAACGCTTCTCCGTCAGCCGGTCCTGCGAGGCGCTAAGCGCCTGTGGCGGTGGGTAGACGGGAACGGAGGCGCTGAGCGTTTCGGCTGCTGCGACAGGCACGTTCTCGAATTCGTAGGTTACGACATCACAAAGGCGGGCGAGTTCCGCAAGCGCGGCCTCGTCGTCGTAATCCGCGACGATCTGGCTGTTGCAGACCTGTGCGGCTGGACAATCGGTCTGAGGTTCCAGGACGATGGTGCGGTGATTGAGGCGTGCCGCTGCCATTGCGAGCATACGGCCAAGCTGTCCGCCGCCGATGATGCCGATAGTCAGATTATTCGTCTTCACCATCACTGGGCGTTGTCCATGGGATATTCGGCAACTGCCGCCGACTGGCGCGCGCGCCATGCGTCGAGCCGGTCTGCAAGATCCTCGTCACCGAGCGCCAGAACTGCGGCGGCCAGCAGTGCTGCATTGATCGCGCCTGCCTTGCCGATGGCAAGTGTTCCGACGGGAATGCCTGCGGGCATCTGGACGATGGAATAGAGACTGTCCTGCCCGGACATCGTCTTGGACTGGACCGGGACACCGAAGACCGGAAGCGGGGTCATGGCAGCGGTCATGCCCGGCAGATGGGCGGCGCCGCCTGCACCCGCGATGATGACCTTGAAGCCTTCGTCCTTTGCGCCATTGGCAAAGTCGTAAAGGCGGTCCGGCGTGCGGTGGGCGGAAATGATGCGGGCCTCGTATTCAACGTCCAGCGCATCCAGCGTATCGGCGGCGTTCTTCATGGTCTCCCAGTCGGACTGGCTGCCCATGATGATGGCGACGGGGGGCGTTTCTGCTGTCACTTCGCTTCTCTCCAGCTCAGGCGATGATATCGGGAATGACCTGATCTTCGATCTGGGTCATCTTGTCTTTGACGGCCAGCTTCTTCTTTTTCATGCGCTGTATTCTCAGCGCGTCGCAGCTGGTCTGGATCATCGCGTTGATCGCAGCGTCATAATCCTCATGCTCCTGGCGCAGCCGCGCCAGCGTGAGCCTGATGTCCGCCTGGTCCTGATCGGGCATCTTGTCATCCCCATTTTATGCCAGCCGGAGAGCCTCCGGCGCGTATGTCATCGGTTCTCGAGCCTCTATCATCAAATCGCGGTAACGGGAAGTTATCCGTTGCGACCAAATTGCCCACTTATTGCCTTCATTTCGCCTTCGACAAGACCAACGATCCGTGTCACATTGTCGTCGCAAACCTGAAACTCCAGCGATGGAGAGCTGGAGGTAGGCTTAAAAATGGAAGGACGTGCCGCATGACCATTCAGGCTCATATTGCATCGCTCGAAAAGAAACACGGTGCTCTGGAGGAGGAGCTCGAAAGTATTCTTGCTTCCCCGTCCTCTGACGATAGAGAGATCGCCGACCTCAAACGCCGTAAACTGCGCCTGAAGGATGAACTACAGAGGCTTAGAGCCTCCACAAGGCATTGATTGATGCCATTCCGCAGCCTTCGATGAAGGACTGACGGATTCCCTTTCGGCCCTGGCGGTACCTGCGTGCTGCCAGGGCTTTTTAGTGGCTGCCTGAGCCTAGAAAGGCAACCCGTCCCACAGCAGTTTCAGCGCTGCGATCAGCGCCATGGAATACATCAGCGGGTAAAACACGGATGGTTTCAGATATTTCACCACCCTTGCACCGGCAAGCGTCGCCAGCATCGCCACCGGCAAGAGGCTGGCCGAGGTCTTGAGGTTGGTGGCGTCGAGCGCGCCGAGCGCGAAATAGGGGATGAGCTTGATCGCATTCATGATGGCGAAGAAACGCACGCTCATGCCGGTATAGGTTTTGGGATCGAGCTTCAGCGGCAGGACGTAGATCTGGAAGGGCGGGCCACCCGCATGGGCCACGAAACTCGCATAACCCGACAGGCTGGACCAGAGCGTCGCGGCCGCCGGTCTTTGCGGTTTGGCCGGGATCTCCTGCCCCTTGCGGCTTTTGAAGCTTTCCTGGAAATAACGCAGCACGAACAGGATCGTTACTGAGGCGACGACAAGGCGCATGGCGTCTGCGGAGATGATGCTTGAGGTCGCCCAGCCAAGAGTGATGCCGGCGATTGCGCCCGGCAGCATGATGAGGAGCGTTTGCCGGTGGTTGTGGTGCCGCCAGGCCCAAAGCGCCACGAGATCCATGACGATCAGGATCGGCAGGAAGATTGCGGCTGCCTGGACGGGCGGGATGGCAAGAGCCATCAGCGGCACGCCCATGAGCGCCAGTGCACCGCCCAGCCCGCCCTTGGAAAGGCCGACAAGCACGACTGCGGGGATGGCGACGAGGAAAAAATGAAAATCGGTCAGCATGGATGAAGGTTGATCCTTTCGCCGGTCCGGTCTATCGGATTTATCATATCAAAACGAGTGCAGATCACGCCGAAAGTGTCGTCTGCCTGAAATGGACGAACCGATGACCAAAGTTGAAAACCGCTGCCGCCTTGTTCTGATCGTCCCGCAATTGGACGACGCGCAAAAGCAGGCGACAGAATTGCAAGAAGCACTGCGGGGCGGCGATGTGGCTTCGGTCATCATTCCGCAATACGATCTGGATGACGCCACATTCCAGAAGCGCGCCGAATTGATCGTGCCGATGGTCCAGGAAGCTGGTGCGGCTGCCCTTATCGCCGGCGACAGCCGCGTTGCGAGCCGGGTGAAGGCGGATGGCCTGCATGTCGCGGGCAACGCCGAGGCGCTTGCCGAGGCCGTGGAGAACTTCGCGCCAAAGCTGATCGTCGGTGGCGGCAATGCCGATGATCGTCACAAGGCTCTGGAGATGGGTGAGTCCAATCCCGACTACGTGTTTTTCGGAAAGCTCGAAGGCGACATCAAGCCGGAGGCGCATCCCAAAAATCTGGCGCTCGGCGAATGGTGGGCATCGATGATCGAGATCCCGTCGATCGTCATGGGTGGCACGGATATCTCGTCCGTGGTTGCCGTGGCCGAAGCCGGGGTGGAATTCGTGGCGATGCGCAGTGGCGTTTTCGACAATGCCGCCGGTGCTGCCCAGGCTGTTTCTGAAATCAACGCGTTGCTTGACGAAAAAGCGCCACGGTTTGACGGTTGATACAGGCGATGTTGATGCGCTCGGTTCACCTCTGCCTTTCCGTTTCGCTGCTGGCGCTGTCTTTCGGCACGTCGGCGGGCGTCGCTTTTGCCCAATCCGGACCGCAGAGCGAAAGCAATGCGCTTTCCCGCCAGCTGGAGGATGAGGCCCAACCTTCCCGTCAGGGCAGGGTGCAATCCGAAGAGCAGAAGGACCTGCAGCCATCGCAGGGCGTCAACGTCTATCAGCGCATGGGCGCGGACCTGCCAGCCTTACCGCCTGAAAAGGAGTTCAAGGGCCGGGTGGACGAGGCCTACGGGCATTTCCAGCGCGGCGAATATGTCCAGGCGCTCGACAAGGCCCTGAACCGTGCGCAGAACGGCGATGCATCCGCCCAGACGCTGGTGGCGGAAATGATGTCGCGCGGTCTCGGCATTGCCCGCGACGAAAAGACATCGGCCTTCTGGTATCAGCAGGCGGCGCAGGGTGGTGATCCCGTCGCCATGTTCAAATTCGCCCTCATTTTGATGGAGGGTAAATTCGTCACCCGCGACAAGGCGAAGGCCGACGATTACATGCACCGTGCGGCGGAAGCCGGCAATGCTTCAGCTCAGTTCAACTGGGGCCAGATACTGGTTTCGGAAAATCCCGGCGTAAAGGGATTGCTGATGGCCATGCCGTATTACGAAAAATCCGCCGAGCAGGGCATTGCTGACGCGCAATATGCGGTTTCGCAGATTTATCACTCGGTCAAGGATGTGCCGGCCGAGAAGAAGGCCAAGGCAAGGGACTGGCTGACGCGGGCCGCGAAGGCCGGTTATGACACCGCGCAGGTCGATCTCGGTATCTGGCTGGTCAACGGTTTCGGTGGCGAGCGCAATCTCGATGAGGGCTTCCGCTGGCTTTACGGCGCCGCACAGCGCGGCAATGTTGTGGCCCAGAACAAGGTGGCGCATCTTTATATTCAGGCGCTCGGCACGAGGCCCGATCCGATCGAGGCGGCCAAATGGTATGTGCTTTCCCGCCGCGCCGGGCTGAAGGATCCATCTCTCGAAGACTTTTATCTAGGGATCACCGACGAGCAGCAGAAAAAGGCAATCGAGGCGGCAAATCGTTTCCGTCCGATGTAACGCAAGGCCGGTCGTTTGGCATCGGCGTTCGCGTGCGGGCTTTTTGCCTTGAATTTCCGCGCGTTTTGTGGTCTTGAACCGCAAACTTTCAATTCAAGAAAATAATGACGTTCCTGCCCGGCCAGCTTGCGGGTGGTTCGCAAGCTTTCCAGGAAACAAATTCGATGGCCCGTTCAGCCCTTCTCAATGTCATGGTTCAGGCCGCCCTCAAGGCGGGTAAGTCTTTGTCGCGTGACTTCGGTGAAGTGCAGAACCTTCAGGTTTCGGTCAAGGGACCGAGCGATTTCGTATCGCAGGCGGACCTCAAGGCCGAAAAGATCGTGCGCGACGAGCTGATGAAGGCCCGCCCGACCTACGATTTTCTGGGTGAGGAAGGCGGCGAGGAAAAAGGCTCTGATGGCGCGCATCGCTGGATCGTCGATCCGCTCGATGGCACGACCAACTTCCTGCATGGCATTCCGCATTTCGCCGTTTCCATCGCGCTGGAGCGTAATGGCGAAGTCGTTGCCGGTGTGATCTTCAACCCGGCCACCGACGAACTCTACACCGCCGAGCGTGGCGGCGGCGCGTTCCTCAACGACCGCCGTATTCGTGTCGCTGCGCGTAAAGCGCTGACCGATTGCGTCATTGGCTGCGGCGTGCCGCATCTCGGCCGTGGCAATCACGGCAAATTCCTCGTCGAGCTTCGTCACGTCATGGGTGAAGCCGCTGGTATCCGCCGCATGGGTGCCGCAGCGCTCGACCTCGCTTACGTTGCCGCAGGCCGCCTCGACGGTTTCTGGGAAGCCGATCTTGCGCCGTGGGATATGGCGGCCGGTCTGGTGCTGATTCGCGAAGCCGGCGGTTTTACCTCCGACGTTAAGGGCGGCACGGATATCTTCGGCACCGGCAGCGTCGCGGCTGGAAATGAATATATCCACAAGGCACTTGTGGAAGTTGCCAACCGTCCCATCCCGGGCCGTTGATCGATTTCGGCAGAAAACCTGCCGTTTAATCCAGGTTTCAGGCGCCCGGCGAACCTTTGCCGGGCGTTTTTGTTTTTTCGGTCTCTGGTCCATTCGACTTTCGTGAAATGCCTGTGACGAAAGACCGGCTTTTCGCTTCAAATCGTCGCAATTTTCTAATAGCTTCCGCTTGATACGTGACCGAAGGGAATACGAACGTTATGGCGGATTCGGAGTTGCTCGATCTCGGCGTGGAGAAGCCGGTGACCACACGGCAATACAGCCACAAGCTGTCCAGCCCCACACCGTTTCTGTGGACGATGGTTCTGTTTCTGATCCTCGTGGGCTTTCTTGCGGCGATCCTTTACCGACAGGCGCACACCGCCTTCATGACGAACCCGGGCCTGAACGGCTTCATTCTCGGCGTTCTCGCCATCGGCATCATTCTGGTGTTTACGCAGACCATGAACCTGCGTTCGGAAGTCCGCTGGTTCAATGCCTTCCGCGCCGCCGGCAGCGTTGAGAAGGTTGGCCGTGCGCCAAAACTGCTTGCGCCGATGAGCACGCTGATCGACAAGCGCGGCGAAGTCCGGCTTTCCGCAGTCACGCAGCGGACAATCCTCGATTCTATCGCGACGCGGCTTGATGAATCGCGCGATACGTCACGTTATCTCGTCGGCCTTCTGGTGTTTCTGGGTCTGCTCGGCACCTTCTGGGGCCTGATCGGCACCATCGGCGCCATCAGCAATGTCATCCAGTCGCTCGATCCCAGTGCCGGCACCAGCAACGATATTCTAAGCTCGCTCAAGGCCGGTCTCACCGCGCCGCTTGCCGGCATGGGAACGGCGTTTTCCTCGTCGCTTCTTGGTCTTTCAGGCTCGCTGATCCTCGGTTTCCTGGATCTTCAGGCCGGCCGTGCCCAGAACCGTTTTTACACCCAGCTCGAAAACTGGCTGTCCTCGGTGACGGATACGACGACGGATGGGCCGAGGGAATTCAAGGCGGAACCCGGCGCCGTGGTTAGCACCGAACGCTCGCTTGCGGCGATGACCAGCCTTGCCGAAGGCATTCAGGGCCTCGTCAAGAACATGCGCAGCGAACAGCAGATGTTGCGTGACTGGATCGAGGCGCAGCAGGAAGAATCGAAATCGCTTCGCCGCACGCTCGACCGGTTGTCGACGCGTCTCGATAGCGAGACAAAACCCACCGGACGCACCCGGCACGATAACGGGAGCGAGTAGCCATGGCGCTTGCGCGCAACCGCCGCCGCGACAGGGGTGTGGATTATTGGCCGGGTTTCGTCGATGCGCTATCGACGCTGCTCATGGCCATCATGTTTCTGCTGACGGTTTTCGTGCTGGCGCAATTCGTCCTGTCGCGGGAAATCACCGGCAAGGACGAGGTGCTGACGCGCCTCAACAGCCAGATTGCCGAGCTGACCGAACTTCTGGCCATGGAAAAAGGCAACAAGCAGGATATCGAGGACGCGCTGGCAAGCCTGCAATCTACCCTTGCCGCATCGGAAAACGAGCGCTCGCGCCTGCAGTCGCTTCTCGATGCGGGATCGGGCAACAATGCAAGCGCCAATGCCCGGATCGGCAGTTTGACCGGTGAGCTGGACGACCAAAGACAGGCCAATTCCCGCGCTTCCGCGCAGATCGAGTTGCTCAACCAGCAGATTGCGGCGCTGAGGGCGCAGATCGCCTCGGTGGAAGCCGCCCTGCAGGTGTCGGAAGCCAAGGATACCTCGTCACAGGTCAAGATCGCCGATCTCGGCCGTCGTCTCAATGTAGCGCTGGCGCAGCGGGTTCAGGAACTTAACCGCTATCGCTCGGATTTCTTCGGGCGCCTGCGTGAGATCCTCTCGGACCGCGAGAACATCCGAATCGTCGGTGACCGGTTCGTCTTCCAGTCCGAAGTGCTGTTTCCCTCCGGTGGCAACGAGCTCAATCCGGAAGGGCAGGCGGAGATGGAGAAGCTGGCAGCGGCGCTGATCGATCTTGCCAAGGAAATCCCGGCGGAAATCAACTGGGTCCTGCGTGTGGATGGCCATACGGACAATGTCCAGCTTTCCGGTGCCGGCCGTTTCCGTGACAATTGGGAACTTTCTTCGGCGCGCGCGACCTCGGTGGTGAAATTCCTGATCTCCAAGGGTGTTCCGGCAAACAGGCTGGTGGCCGCCGGCTTTGGCGAATATCAGCCGATCGCCGAAGGCGACACGCCGGAAGCGCGCCAGCAGAACCGTCGTATCGAACTCAAGCTCACCGAGCGCTAGTTTCCGCGGAGAATATATGACGTTTTCAGATGAGCCTTATGCTGTTGCGCAACTTGCAATGTCACAATTGAAGTCGGCTATTTATCTCTTGTTGAAAGACGCCAAGAGTGAGGGAATGAAAAACTCCGAAATTGGCCGATCGCTCGGGATCTACACAGGGCACGTTGAGCACGAAGGCCATATTCCACGCACTTTGCTATCCATCATGGAAGCTGAGGGAGTGGTCGAACAAAACAAAGAAACAAAGCTCTGGTCGCTTAAGAAATTTTAGTCTGTGCTAAGGATTACCTCTCCCGCACTTTGCCCTTCTGCGATAGTCTGAAACTTACGTTCGCGTAAAAGTAATTCCGTCATATCTGGGAGGGGCTGATGGAGCGATATGATGTGATCGTTGTCGGTGCGGGGCTTGCCGGCCTGGTCGCGGCCACCGAGGCCGTCGAACGTGGTTTCAGCGTCTGCCTTGTTGATCAGGAGGGCGAGCAGAACCTCGGTGGGCAGGCCTTCTGGTCATTGGGCGGCCTGTTTTTCATCGATAGTCCCGAGCAGCGCCGGATGCGGGTGCGTGACAGTCTCGATCTTGCGAGGCAGGACTGGTTCGGCTCGGCCGGGTTTGATCGTTCCGAAGATCATTGGCCGCGCCGCTGGGCGGAGGAATATCTCAATTTCGCTGCCGGCGAGAAACGCCAATGGCTGCACCGGCTGGGCATGCGCTGGTTTCCCGTGGTTGGCTGGGCCGAGCGTGGCGGCGCGCTTGCCCATGGCCACGGCAATTCCGTTCCGCGTTTCCATGTCACCTGGGGCACGGGTCCCGGCGTGCTGGCGCCTTTCGTTGAAAAGGCGAAGGCCATGGCGGCAAGCGGCCGGCTTGTCCTTAGGTTCCGTCACCGGGTCGACCGTCTGGATATCACCGATGGCAGGATCACCGGTATTTCCGGTGTTGTTCTGGCAACAGACCCTGCGTTGCGTGGTCAACCGAGCAGTCGGGAGGAACAGTGGGATTTTGCGCTTGCGGCCTCTGCGGTCATCGTCAGCTCCGGCGGCATTGGCGGTAATCAGGAACTGGTGCGGCGCAACTGGCCGGTGGAACGGTTGGGCAAGCCTCCGGCGAGCATGGTCTGCGGTGTGCCCGCGCATGTAGATGGCCGGATGATTGGCATCACTGAGTCGGCGGGGGGAACCGTCATCAATCGCGACCGCATGTGGCATTATACCGAGGGCGTGAAAAACCACGATCCGATCTGGCCAAACCATGGCATCCGCATTCTGCCCGGCCCCTCGTCCTTCTGGTGTGATGCGGATGGTAACCGGCTCGCGGCACCCGCCATGCCGGGTTTCGATACGCTCGGCACGCTTAAAATGCTGGGTGAACGTGGTAGCGGCCATAGCTGGTTCATTTTGACCAAGGCGATCATCAGGAAGGAATTCGCTCTTTCTGGCTCGGAGCAGAATCCGGACCTGACCGGCAAGGATATACGGTTGCTGTTGAAACGGCTGGGCAAGGAACCGCCGGGACCGGTGCGGGCTTTCATGGAGCGCGGCGAGGATTTCGCCGTTTGCGACACGCTGGAAGAGCTTGTGGCGGCGATGAACGCGATCAGCGGTGATAACCGGCTGGATATAGACCACATCCGCCATCAGATAGAGGCGCGCGACCGGGAGATCGAAAACGGTTTCAGTAAGGATGCGCAGGTAACGGCGATCCACGGCGCGCGGCGTTATCTCGGCGATAGACTGATGCGCACCGCAAAACCGCATCGGTTGCTCGATCCGGTAAAGGGGCCGCTGATTGCCGTGCGCCTGCATGTGTTGACGCGCAAGACACTGGGCGGCCTGCACACGGACCTTGAGGCACGGGTACTGGATGCCGCCGGTAATCCGGTGCCGGGTCTTTATGCCGCCGGTGAGGTGGCGGGTTTCGGAGGTGGCGGCATGCACGGATATAACGCGCTGGAGGGCACATTCCTCGGTGGTTGCCTGTTTTCGGGCCGTGTTGCGGGGCGCAGCGTCTTGGCTTAAGCGGCTCAGGCCCACACGCTCACGCTTGAGCGCGCAACTCGTCCGGGCCGGTCTGGAATTGCAGCCGGGCAAGTCTCGCATAAAGGCCGTTCTGGCGGATAAGGCTCTGGTGTGTGCCTTCCTCGATGATGCGACCTTCATCCATCACCAGAATGCGGTCTGCCTTGAGCACGGTGGCGAGGCGATGGGCGATGACGATGGTGGTGCGGGTTTTCATCAGCTCGTCGAGCGCCTTCTGCACCAGCGTTTCGCTTTCCGCATCGAGTGCGGAGGTCGCTTCGTCCAGAAGCAGAATCGGTGCGTTGCGCAGGATGGCGCGGGCAATGGCGATGCGCTGGCGTTGACCGCCGGAAAGCGTGACGCCGCGTTCTCCCACCTGCGTGTCATATCCATCGTTCAGCCGGGCGATGAAGCTGTCCGCCTGCGCCGCGGTGGCGGCAGCGCGGACTTCCTCGCGTGTCGCATCCGGGCGGCCGAAGGCGATATTGTCGTGGATGGATGAGGCAAATATCGCCACATCCTGCGGAACGATGGACAGGCGCGCGCGCAGATCAGCCAGGCTTACGGTGCGGATATCGGTGCCATCGACCGTGATGCGGCCCTGTTGCGGATCGTAAAACCGCATCAGCAACGAAAAGACCGTGCTCTTGCCCGCCCCGGAAGGGCCGACGATGGCGACGGTTTCGCCGGCGTTGACCTTGAAGGAAAGGCCGGAGATGATCGGGCCTCCAGTTGCGAGCGGATAGATGAAGCCGACATCCTCGAATTCCGCCTCGCCGCGCGGCGGTTTAGTCATGGAAACGGGCGCTGCCGGCTCTGCCACGGGCGAGTGTTCGTTCAGCAGTTCGGAAAGCCGTTCGGCTGCGCCGCCCGCTTGCGCCAGTTCACCCCAGACTTCCGAGAGCTGGCCAAGGCCGCTTGCCGCGATGACTGAATAAAGCACGAACTGGCCGAGTGTACCCGCGGTCATGCCACCGGACAAAACGCTCTGCGCGCCATACCAGAGAATGCCGACGACGCTGCCGAAGACGAGCGCGATGGCCACCGCGGTGAGGATAGAACGAGCGCCAATCGCCGCGCGCGCGCCCTGATAGGCGGCCTCAACGGAGGCACCGTAACGGGCATTCGCGAGCGCCTCGGCGTTGAAGGACTGCACGGTACGGCTCGCCCCGATCGTTTCCGAAGCATAGGCGGCGGAATTGGCCAATGTGTCCTGCGTGTTGCGGGAGCGGGCGCGAACCGAGCGCCCGAAGGCAATCAGCGGAAAAACGATGAAGGGAATGGCAAGCAGCGCAAGGCCGGAAAGGCCTGGGCTGGTATAGATCATCATCGCCACCGCCCCGCAGCACATGATGATGTTGCGCAGGGCCACGGAGGCGGAGGAGCCGAAGGCAGAACGGATCTGTACGGTATCGGCGGTCAGCCGCGAAGTCAGCTCACCGGACCGGTTGGCATCGAAAAACTGTTGCGACAGCGTGGTGAGATGGGCAAAGACATCACGGCGCAGATCGGCAACGACCCTTTCACCGATGGTCATGACGTAATAATAGCGCATGGCGCTGGCAAGCGCGAGAAGGACGGCAATTGCCAGAAGTACGGCGAAATAGCTGTTGATCATGCCGCCGTCCGGCGTCTGGAAACCGTGATCGATGATGCGGCGAACGGCAAGCGGCAGGGCCAGTGTCGTGGCGGAGGAAAGCACAAGCGCAAAAAGGGCTGCCGCCATCAGGCCACGATACCGCCTGAGATAGGGAAACAGGCCAAGAAGCGGCTTCAGACTTCTCTGTTTCGCAGCTTTCTGCTCGTCAATGTCTGCCACGTCCTCTATGCTCCTCGTTCAGTGCCGTTTTTGGGCCTTTTGCGGGTGAATTTCCGGCGTTCGGTAAAATTCCAGCCCCTGCGGCCATCTCCTTTCACAAGGGGATAGCAGGCTCTTGTTATCTGGGCGACCTTCATGTATAGGCTCCGCATCGAATTGGGAAGCCATAGCCCATCTGGTCTATGGCTTCATTTATTGAAATGGCTCAGTTGACGCAATTGCGGCAAATGGACCGCACGTCACTTAACCAGGAAGATTGTCATGAAGGCTGATATCCATCCCGCTTATCACACGATCAAGGTCGTCATGACCGATGGCACCGAATACGAAACCCGCTCCACTTGGGGTTCGGAAGGCGCAGTCATGAACCTTGAAATCGACCCCAAGTCCCATCCGGCATGGACGGGCGGCAACCAGCAGCTTATGGACCGCGGTGGTCGCGTTTCCAAGTTCAACAAGCGTTTCGGCGGCCTCGGCCTCTAATCCACTTGTGGACGGATCATTTAAAAAAAGCCCGGTTTTACCGGGCTTTTTTGTTGCCCTGTTTCGACTGGATTTGCCTTAGGGTGATTGCGACAGTTTTGTTGATAGCGGCCAGAGACCTTAAATTTTACGAGCTCCTGGTTTGATCAATCACAGGCAGCGGCTCTCGCGGCGTCATCATGGATGTATGCCGGAGAGTAATCATCAAAGCACCGGTCAATCTTTTCGTTTATATCCCAGAATTCTTTGCCAATAATAAAAGCGACAATTAGTAGAGCGCAACCGGACGTAGCCATAATATACTTAAGGATACGCATTTTTGTTCCTATCGTTGTGCTGTAGATGTGTACTAAAATATGAATTGTGACAATGAAATTCATTATTTCATGCCTAGATATTTCTGTACCCTTCCAAAAACAAAAAAGCAGGCCTATGAGCCTGCTTTTCAAATTGTCCGGATAATGTGGTCTTTTCTCAGTTGATCGAGAAAGCCGTGCGCAGAAGGTTAAGCTGCGCCTGCACGCTATTTTCGTTGTCCGGCACCTTTGTGGCTTCGGACGGACGGTAGATTTCACGGTCGAGAAGGGCGACGCGGTTCTGGAGGCGGAGCGACCGTTCGATGAGGTCGCGGAAGGACTCCGGCAGGTCGTTCCAGCCCGGGGCATTACGGTCGACGTTGAAGCTGTCGAGCCGCACCTTGCTCTTTTCGCTGAGAACCTGATCCCGCGTCATTTCGCCATTGTTGACGGCGCGCTGCAGAAGCAGCCAGGACGCCATCTGCATCAGGCGGGTGGTGAGGCGCATCGATTCCGCCGCATAAAGGACGGAGGCCATGCGCGGCAGAACCTTGGAAGCTGTGCGACCGGCGCCATCGAGATAGCTGGCCGTTTCCTCAACCAGGGTCATGCCTTCGGTATAGAGGGTCTTGAACTGGTTTGACGCAGCCGCGTGACCCGCAAAGCTTATGGTATTTAAGACCTGTTCCGACATTTTCTTTAAATCCCTGCTCACGCATCACACTGTCAGGCAACGACAACCCGGATATTTTGTTCCGGCCTTTAGTGTTTTCAGGATGGTATCTTTACCCGAAATGCGCAAGGCAATTATTAAAGAAGGGTTAATACCCACAGTTTTACGAATTCCGGGGACCGATAAAAAAAGAGCCGCGAAAGCGGCTCTCAAGGTAAAACAGGGAGAAAAATCAGACCAATTCGCCGTATGGAGAAGATGCCTGAGGTCCAGAAGAACTGGACATGTATAGTAATCTCTCAGAAAGCTTAATTTTTGGTTAATGGTAAACGAAAGACTGCGCCAGAATCTTTAGTCTCGTTTACCGTAGTGGCCGCAGTCTATCGCTGGAAGACTTCGTCGGAGGTTTTGCTGGGGCCGCTGGTCAGGACCGGAAGAGGTTCTCCGCCGCCAGTCGGCCGGCGGACTTCCTTTTCCTCTCCTCGTCAAGCCGGGTGATTTCCGTCTGCAGGAGGTCGATACGGTTGCTCAACTCGTCCACCGAAAGAAGGCTGAGATCGCTGCCGATCTCGTGCGCCACGGGTTTTTGCGGACGGTCATCGTCAAAGAGGGTCATATGCCTGCTCCTTTTTCAACATAGTCGCCATCGTCCTCGGGATATTGCGGCGCGCGCGGGTCAAGCGCAATGCTTTCCGGCGTGACGAGCGGCGAGGGCGTTGTCGGCATCATCGTCGAGAAATTGTCCTTCTCGTCGGTCGAAAGGGCGGCACGCTGACGGCTTCTGATGATGGCATAGGCCGTTATCAGCACATGGGCGACGGCCGTCACGAAGAATAGCGCATAGGGACCGGAATAGGTCATGACCGCGCCGCCGAGTGTCGGGCCGATGATGGTGCCGATGCCGTAAAGCAGCAGCAGCCCGCCCGAAACCTTGACGAAGTCTTCGGATGCCGCGTAGTCGTTGGCGTGGGCCACGGCGATGGGATAAAGCGCGTTGGCGGCGGCGCCGTAAATGGCGATCATCGGGATAAGTACATAGACATCGTGCGGCTGCACGGCCGCAACGGCCAGACCCGCGACTGCGCCAAGACCTGCCAGTCCGGCAAGCACATAACGGCGGTCTATGCGGTCCGAAAGACGGCCGGCCGGAAATTGCGCGAGCGCGCCGACGAAAATCGTGACGGACACCATGATGGCGATCATGGTCGGATCAAGACCCGCCCGTGCGCCGAAAACGGCGCCGAGCGTGCCGTAAGCACCGTTGGCGATGCCGATCATCAGGATACCGATGAAGGAAACCGGCGAGTTGCGGTAAAGGGCGGGTAAATCCAGTTTGACCTTCTGCAAGGGCTGCGGGCTGTCGGCCTTCGAAAGCGTGGCTGGCAGAATCGCGATGCAGTAAATGATGCCGCAGATCATGAACAGCGAGTTGTTGCTGATATCGCCCATCGGCACGATCATCTGCCCCGCCACGACGCCAAGCAGCGTGATGGCGATGTATAGGGAAAAGATCATGCCGCGGCTCTCATTGGTCGCGCGTTCGTTCAGCCAGCTTTCGATGATCATGGAAGTGCCGGCGGTGCAGAAGCCGGTGAGCGCGCGGAGAGCAATCCACCAGACGTCGTCGATGATGAGGCCGGTCATCAGCACCGTCAGGCAGACCAGCGCCACGAAGGAGGCAAATGCCCGCACATGCCCCGCACGGCGCACGATGGCGGGCGCGACGAAACAACCGATGACGAAGCCCGCTGCCCAGGAAGTGCCGAGAAAGCCCAGAATTTCGTTGGAATAGCCTTCTGCCGAGCCGCGCATGGGCAGCACGAGACCCTGAAGGCCGTTACCGAGAAAAAGAAACAGAGTGCTGGATAAAAGAGCGAATACGGGTAGAAGATTTCTGCTCATGAAGACACTCTCATGCGTTCGGACGTATGGTCGGCAGGCCATAAGACGGGGGCTACCCGAATGAGTTGCACTCTTCTGTTGAACGGTAAAAATGTCCAGCCTGTGACGATGCAGAAATAAAGAAAAGGCTCAATAAATGACAAAGGCGATCGGCCTTTTTTTACTGCTGGCGATGATCGTGCAGATCATCCGTCCCTTGGGCCTGCCGGGCCTGAAGAAAAGAGGCGATTGCTGGAAGATCGCGGTTGCGGCCTTCGTCATCTGGTCGTTGACGCTGCTTCTTCGTCCGTAAATAAAAAAGCCGCCCGTTGGGGCGGCTTTGATTTTTCTGCATGTCTGTTGCCGGGGCCTCAGGCTGCCTTTTCGAGTTCCTGCTTCCAGTTGCCCTTGGCGGCAAGGCTGTTCATGGCGGCGCGATGCGTGAAGGCGCGCTGGCCGGCGGCGACATTTTCCTGCTTACCGCCCCATGTCTTTAGCGCGGTATCCTGAAGGGCGCGGCCATAGGAATAGGTCAGCGACCAGGGCAGGTCGTAACCGGCATTCATTGCGGAGAGATGCGCCGTCGCCTCTTCGGAGGACTGGCCGCCGGAAAGGAAGGCGATGCCCGGAACGGCTGATGGCACGGTTGCCTTCAGAACCTTCACGGTCTTTTCCGCCACTTCCTCGACGGAAGCCTTGCGGGCCTTCTTGCCGTCGATGATCATGTTCGGCTTGAGGATCATGCCTTCAAGGTTGACGCGGGCATCGAACAGATCGGCGAACACGGTCTGAAGAACCCATTGCGTGACTTCCGCACAGCGATCGATGTCGTGCGTGCCGGGTTCGCCGTCCATAAGGACTTCCGGCTCCACGATCGGCACGATATCCGCCTGCTGGCAGAGAGCGGCGTAGCGGGCAAGCGACTGCGAGTTTGCCTTGATCGAACCCCAGCTCGGACGCTGTTCGCCGATGGTGATGACACCGCGCCACTTGGCGAAACGGGCACCGGCCTCATGGTACTTGCGCAGGCGCTCGTAAAGACCGTCGAGACCTTCGGTGATGAATTCACCCGGATGGAAAGCCATCGGCTTGGCGCCGACATCCACCTTGATGCCCGGCAGGCTGCCGGCGGCCTTGATGATATCAACGAAAGGCGTGCCGTCGGCTGCCTTCTGGAACAGGGTCTCTTCGTAAAGGATGACGCCGGAGATGTACTTCTTCATGGCGTCGTCGGAGCGGAACAGCATTTCGCGATAGTCGCGGCGGGCGGTCTCGGTGGACTCCAGATTGATGCTGTCGAAACGCTTCTTGATCGTTCCTGTGGATTCGTCGGCAGCCAGTAGGCCCTTGCCGTCGGCAACGATTTTGATTGCAATGTCTTCGAGACGTTCGGTCATTTGCTATTCTCCCAAGGCACAATAAATTCCCGATAACAGAAGTTCCAGGGCAGGGAAATGGCGCGCTAACTCATTGAAACGATTGAAATGGTTTCAATCGTTTGAAACTTTTCCTCCCATGCGCACTTACCAAAAAACAAGGCCGGACAAGCATCGCTTGTCCGGCCCCATGTCAGGCAAGTAGGGGAAGTTTACTTGGCGGCGGTCAGGATGGCAACGCCCGGCAATTCCTTGCCTTCCATCCATTCGAGGAAGGCGCCGCCCGCTGTCGAAATATAGGTGAAATCGTCCGAGACGCCGGCATGGTTGAGCGCCGCGACCGTATCGCCACCACCGGCGACGGAGACGAGCTTGCCCGCCTTGGTGCATTCGGCGGCATGTTTTGCGGCTGCCACGGTTGCCGCATCGAAGGGTTCGATTTCGAAGGCGCCGAGCGGGCCGTTCCAGACCAGCGTTTCCGCGCGGGAAATCCAGGCCTTGATGCTTTCGACCGATTTCGGCCCGACATCGAGAACCATGGCGTCGGCGGGAATGGCGTTGATATCGACGATTTCGTTAGCCGCACCGGCCTTGAATTCGCGGGCAACCACGCCGTCTTCCGGCAGGACGATCGCGCAGCCGGATGTCGCGGCTTCGATCATGATCTGTTTTGCGGTTTCAGCAAGATCGTGTTCGCAGAGCGATTTGCCGACCTGTGCGCCGCGCGCGGCAAGGAAGGTGTTGGCCATGCCGCCGCCGATGACGAGGGCGTCGACCTTCTTGACGAGGTTCATCAGGAGGTCGATCTTGCTGGAAACTTTCGCGCCGCCGACAATGGCGACCACCGGGCGAACGGGCTGGCCGAGGCCCTTTTCCAGTGCCTCAAGCTCGGCCTGCATGGTGCGGCCCGCATAGGCAGGCAGATGACGCGCCAGACCCTCGGTGGAGGCGTGGGCGCGGTGGGCGGCCGAGAAGGCATCGTTCACATAGATATCGCCATTGGCTGCCAGAGCCTCGACAAATGCCGGATCGTTCTTTTCCTCACCCTTGTGGAAGCGGGTGTTTTCCAGAAGCAGGATATCGCCATTGTTCATTTTCGCGACCGCGTCGGCTGCCGGTGCGCCGATGCAATCGGATGCGAAGGAAACGGCGTGACCCAGCACGTCCGCAACGGCAGGCACGATCAGGGACAGCGACATGTCGGCCACCGGCTCACCCTTCGGGCGGCCGAAATGGGCGAGCAGAATAACTTTTGCGCCTTTTTTGGAGAGTTCCAGAATGGTGGGCGCAACCCGCTCGATGCGGGTCCTGTCCGTCACTTTGCCATCCGCAACCGGCACGTTGAGATCAACACGGACGAGGACGCGCTTTCCGGCAATGTCGTTAAGGTCGTCGATGGTCTTGAAGGCGGGCATGGGTCGATCCTGATTTTGTTACGAATTCGGGACGGACCATACTATGCCTGATTGACGACGCAAGCCGGTCAGACCTCATTTTCTCTTACCCCGTTCGCAGGTGCGGAAACGCCTTCGCCGGCATCGGCGGAGCGCATCTGACGCCGCTGCGCCAGATGCGCGCGTGCACGGCGCAGGATTTCCGAAAAGCTGATGAAGATCGGCAGGCCGATCGCCGGTTCGACCGGCTCAAGCGAAATGCCGACGCCGGTGATCGCCTCATGTTCATCCAGTGCCCGAACGATGAGAACGATGGAGCCGAGGCGTACCCGGTCGGCATAATCCGCCTTGCCTGAAAGGCGCGCCTCGATGAGCTCCGCGATGCTCATGGTGTGTTCGGCAGGCGAAATGATGCCGGGGCCGTATGCAGCGTCGAGTTCCGTTGCCGGACGGCTGGGTGAGATTGCGAAGGTGCCGAAGAAATCGGCGTCGTCATCCGCGACCGGCAGGGCGCTTGCAAACAGCCGGTCGATCAGCCTGATATAGCCGGGTGCGATAAACAGATAAACGAGATCGTTTTCACGCAGGCGTCCGGCATATTGATAGCGGATCGATTTACCGTCGCGCACCACCAGCGAGGGCATCGCCCAGCGTGGAATGCGCTCACCCTGCATGATGGCGCTACCTTTGGCGACACGGTAGGAAATCAATTCATGATTGGCGGTGCCGGGAAGGTCCACCTCAAGCTTATCGACCTCGCCCGTGCGCGGCGGCACGATCAGCCCCAGCCTTGTGGCCACTGGCTTGATGGTCCAGCCCTGCAGCAGGAGCGACACCAGCACGATGATGAAGGCGGCATTGAAATAGATCTGTGCATCGTCCAGCCCGCCAAGAATGGGCATGATGGCAAGCAGGATGGAAACCGCGCCGCGCAGGCCCACCCACGCCACGAAGGACGTTTCCTGCTGGGTATAGTTGAAAGGCATCAGGCTCAGCCACACCGCAAGCGGGCGGGCGACGAAGATCAGGAAAAGCGCAAGCAGAACGGCCGGAATGGCAATTGCCGGAAATTGCGAGGGCGTGGCGAGCAGGCCCAGCATCAGGAACATGATGATCTGGGCGAGCCAGGTCAGGCCCTCATGGAAACGGCGGATGGTTTCCTTGGCGAAGATCCTGCGGTTGCCGGCAACGATGCCCGCCACATAAACCGCCAGAAATCCGCTGCCGCCAATCGCGCCGGTGAAGGAGAAGACCAGCAGCGCCAGTGCCAGCACGAAGATCGGGGCAAGCCCGCGGTCGGCGGCGAAACGGTTGACGACAGAGGCGATCATGACGCCGCCGAGCAGGCCGAAAATCACGCCGAGGCCCATTTCCTCGATGAACAGCAAGAGGAAGCCGGTATCGATGCCGGCGAGCCCCTGTCCCTTGGCGATGATCTCGACCAGGGCAACGGTGAGGAAAATCGCCATGGGGTCATTGGTGCCGGATTCGACCTCAAGCGTCGAGCGCACCTGATCGCGGATGTGGATGCCGCCGATGCGGAGCAGGAAGAACACGGCCGCCGCATCCGTGGAGGCGACGATGGCGCCGAGCAGCAGACCCTCCAGCCAGGAAAGTCCGAGCAGCAGGGCGGCCGCGCCCGCGAAAAAGACGGATGTAAGGATGACGCCAACGGTGGCAAGCGCGACGGCAGGTGCCGCCGAAAGCCGGAATGATTGCAGGGACGTGCCGAAACCGGAATCGAAAAGGATGACGGCGAGTATCAGCGAGCCGAGCATATAGGCCAGCGGATTGTTGGTGAATTGGATGCCGAGGCCGTCCACGCCTGCCGCAAGCCCGATCATCAGGAAGAGCAGCAATAGCGGCGCGCCGAACCGGAAGGCGATGAGGCTTGAGAAGGCTGCGACTAGAACCAGAACAGTTGCGACCAGCAACAGAAGATAAAATGATTCCACGTCCACCGCCTCTTTCAAACCGCGCTGGCCGCCGCAATGAAAGCTCTGCACGTCCGCAGTCAATGCGCCACGGGTTGCGGTCTGTCAGCGCTGGTGTCGGTGGCGTTGAAAGGCGACGCAAGGCGGGGTGTATCGAATGATACGGCAGGGCCGAGGTGCATTGCGCACGTCCGTTATCCCTGTCCTCTTGTCCGTCTCAAAGTGGACTACACAAAGGCAGGAAATGGGAATTTTTTCGGCGTGTGAGGTAAAGCGCGCTCGGCGTGGGAAGAGGCGTTGAATGCGGTGCGTTCCACGCATCATGCAACTGCCGAAGAACAGCGGATAACTGGCCGAAACAAATTCGACTGCCAGTGCCATCACGTAACATAGAGACAATGCAGCTACGTTAGTTGTCGCGTCCGAGTTGCTTTTATCATTACCGGAGCGATCGGATGAAACGGATATCTACTATTACATATATTGCATTATTGGCGGCGGGGTCGATTGTTTCGGGCTGTTCCAGCACGGAACAAACGGCTGAAAACATGGCCGCGCAACGCGAGCGTTGCCGGGTGTTTGGCTACCCTGAAGGGTCGCGGGATTTTGCTGACTGCATGATGAAGCTTTCCATGCAGCAAAGCGATTTGAGGCAACAGACTTTCGATACGATCTGGAGCGGTAGCAGTTCGGATCAAATTATCATCAATAACAAGAAATAACGGGTTGTGTGGCTCATCAGACTTGGCCTGCTTGGTCTCATGCGCCTCTTGCCGGGCGATGGTTTTCGATCCGAAGCGCCCCGCCTTGCTTCTGGATCGACGCCGGCGGGATCCCTCGTCCCGTCGGCATTTTTTTCGGCAAACAAAAACCGGCAGGATTACTCCTGCCGGTTTTTCTAATTCACCAATTCTGGCTTTTGCTTAGATGGTCTTCGCAAATGCGACGGCCGTGTCCGACATACGGTTGGAGAAGCCCCACTCGTTGTCGTACCAGGACAGAACGCGCACGAACTTACCTTCCATGACCTTGGTCTGGTCGATCGCGAAGATCGAGGAGTGGCTGTCGTGGTTGAAATCGCGGGAGACCAGCGGCTCTTCGGTGTAGCCGAGGATGCCCTTCAGCTTGCCATTGGCGGCAGACTTGATCGCTTCGTTGATTTCCTCAACCGTCGTGTCGCGCTTGGCGATGAACTTGAAGTCGACGACCGAAACGTTCGGGGTCGGAACGCGGATCGACGTGCCGTCCAGCTTGCCCTTGAGGTGCGGCAGAACGAGGCCAACGGCCTTGGCTGCACCCGTCGAGGTCGGGATCATGGACAGGGCAGCGGCGCGGGCGCGGTACAGATCCTTGTGCATGGTGTCCAGCGTCGGCTGGTCGCCCGTGTAGGAGTGGATCGTCGTCATGAAGCCATGATCGATGCCAACGACGTCATCGAGAACCTTCACGACCGGCACGAGGCAGTTGGTGGTGCAGGACGCGTTGGAAATGACCAGATGGTCCTTCGTCAGCTGGTCGTCATTGACGCCGAATACGACCGTGAGGTCTGCGCCGTCAGCCGGTGCCGAAACGATGACGCGCTTGGCGCCTGCCGTCAGGTGTGCAGCGGCCTTGTCGCGGGCGGTGAAGATGCCCGTGCATTCGAGCGCGATGTCGACGCCGAGTTCCTTGTGCGGCAGCGTTGCCGGATCGCGAACGGCTGTCACCTTGATCGGCTTGCCGCCGCCAACGATGATCGTGTCGCCTTCGACCTTTACGTCGGCAGGGAACTTGCCGTGGATCGAATCGTAGCGAAGCAGATGGGCGTTGGTTTCAACCGGGCCGAGGTCGTTAATGGCAACGACTTCGATATCGGTGCGGCCGGATTCGACGATGGCGCGCAGAACATTGCGGCCGATGCGGCCAAAGCCGTTAATGGCAACTTTTACAGTCATTTACAGTCTCCCGAACAAGATATGTGCTTGGTCTTTGCTTAAATAGTGAGGGCTTGGGAAGCCCTCATGCAAGTTTTGCCTCGACTGCGGCGACGACGGCTTCTGCCGTGATGCCGAAGTGCTTGAAGAGATCCTTCGCCGGCGCGGACGCACCGAAAGAATGCATGCCGACGAAAGCGCCGTCGGAGCCGATGAAGTAATCCCAGCCCTGGCGGATGGCGGCTTCCACCGCGATCTTGACCGGAGCCTTGCCGATGATGGCGTTGCGGTAGGTTTCCGGCTGTTCCTTGAAGAGCTCGAAGCAGGGAACGGAAACGACGCGGACGGAAACGCCGTTGTCCTTCAGCGTTGCGGCGGCCTTGAGCGCCACTTCGACTTCCGAACCGGATGCGAAGATCGAAACCTTGGCATCGCTTGCGGATACGAGTTCGTAAGCGCCGTAAGCGGAAAGGTTCTTCTCTTCATATTCCTTGCGCGAGGGTGCAAGGTTCTGGCGGGTAAGGGCCAGGGCAGACGGACGATGCTTCTGCTCAAGCGCCAGCTGCCAGCATTCCGCCGTTTCGGTTTCATCCGCCGGGCGGAAGACGAGAAGGTTCGGAATGGCGCGAAGTGCTGCAATCTGCTCGACCGGCTGATGGGTCGGGCCGTCTTCGCCGACGCCGATGGAATCATGCGTCAGAACGTGGACGACGCGGATGCCCATCAAGGCGGCAAGACGGATCGACGGACGGCAATAGTCCGAGAAGATCAGGAAGCCGCCGGCATAGGGGATGAGACCGCCATGGAGCGCGATGCCGTTCATCGCCGCCGCCATACCGTGCTCGCGGATGCCGTAATGCAGGTAACGGCCGGAGAAGTCCGTCGGCGTGATGGACTTCATCTGGCTGGTCTTGGTGTTGTTGGACGGCGTCAGGTCGGCCGAGCCGCCGACCATTTCCGGCAGGATGCCGTTGATGACTTCGAGCGAGTCTTCAGAAGCCTTGCGGGTGGCGACGGTCGGGTTGTTCTCGATGATCTTCTTCTTGAAGGCATCGATCGAGCTGTCGAAGTTACCGGGCAGATCGCCGGCGAAGCGGCGCTTGAACTCGGCCTTCTTGCCAGCTTCGGTCGCTTCGAGACGGGCTTCCCAGTCCTGGCGGGTCTTGGTGGAGCGCAGGCCTGCGAGACGCCATGCATCGAGCACGTCTTCCGGAATGACGAAAGCTTCGGCTTCCCAGTTGAGGCTCTTGCGGGCTGCTGCGATTTCTTCGGCGCCGAGCGGGTTGCCGTGCACCTTGTGGGTGCCCTGCTTGTTGGGCGCGCCGAAACCGATCACGGTCTTGCAGGCGATGAAGGTCGGGCGGTCGGATTTCTGCGCGGCCTCGATGGCAGCTGCAATCGCATCCGGATCATGGCCGTCAACACGGATGGTGTTCCAGTGAACGGCGTTGAAGCGGGCGATCTGGTCGGTGCTGTCGGAAAGACCAACTTCACCGTCGATGGTGATGTTGTTGTCGTCCCAGAACAGAACGAGCTTGTTGAGCTTCAGGTGGCCGGCAAGCGCGATGGCTTCGTGGCTGATGCCTTCCATGAGGCAGCCGTCGCCGCAAAGCACATAGGTAAAGTGGCTCTGCAGGTCGGAGCCGAATTCCTCTTCCAGCTTGCGTTCGGCAATAGCCATGCCGACGGCATTGGCGATGCCCTGGCCGAGCGGGCCGGTGGTCGTTTCGATGCCGGTCGCGTGGCCATATTCGGGATGGCCGGCGGTCTTGGAGCCGAACTGACGGAAACGCTTGATCTCGTCGATCGTCATGTCCTCGTAGCCCGTCAAATAGAGCAGCGAGTAAAGCAGCATCGAACCGTGGCCCGCAGACAGCACGAAGCGGTCACGATCCGGCCACAGCGAGCTTTTGGGATCGAACTTCAGAAAGCGGGTAAAAAGAACGGTGGCGACATCAGCTGCGCCCATCGGCAGACCGGGGTGGCCGGAATTGGCCTTCTCCACTGCATCCATGGCAAGAAAGCGGATCGCATTGGCCATCCGGTCGTGTTTGTCGCGAGAAATCATGGCTTTTCCGTCTGTTTCCGGGTGAAAGGAGATAGTTTTACGCAACTATCCAAAAAGCGGGTTGATCCATAGCAGGTGAGGCAGGCAAGTCAATAAATCCACGGGCAATTGCGGTTCTCTCAAGGATAAAAATCGTTTAGAAAATCGCGCGCCCAAAGAAAATTCGTGCGATATGTGTCGGCGCCTCCTCGTTCATCCACAGAGCAAAACGCTTCAATGCACTGGTTTGATTGACGGGATGATAAATCGGGTAATAACCTCTTGGATGTTGAAAAGGCCTGAAACCGGACGATTCGGCCGGTTACTTGCGAGTTGGAAAAAACGATGTCGGCTGAGAAGACCGTACAATCTGCGGTGACGGAGCTGAGCGCTGCCATCACAAATCTCGAAAATGCCATCGATATGCGTATCGAACGGCAAAGGGAGACGGGCGAGATCGATAACGAGGTCAAGCGGGTCCATGTCGACCGCGCAAGGCTCGCGCACGAGCTTGATCAGGCCGAGTTTCGCGCCAACCGTCTCGAGGAAGTCAACCGCGAGGTTTCCCGTCGTCTGGTGACGGCGATGGAGACGATCCGCGCGGTGCTGGATCGATAGGGAGCGGGTTCATGGCGCAAGTTACTGTTATGATCGACGGCAAGGCCTACCGCATGGCCTGCGAGGCGGGGCAGGAAGAGCATCTGACCGACCTTGCCACCCGTTTCGACCGTTACGTCGGGCATCTCAAGAGCCAGTTCGGCGAAATCGGCGATCTGCGCCTGACCGTCATGTCTGGTATCATGGTGATGGACGAGCTTTCCGAGCTTAACCGCAAAATCGAGAAGCTGGAGGGGGAGGTTGCTTCCCTTTCCCGCAATCGTGACGGCATGGCTGAGCACAAGGCGAAATCGGACGAGATGGTCGCCGTCGCCATCGGTGATCTGGCCGACCGCCTGAACGGAATTACCGAAAAGCTGCTGGCGCGGCCAAAGCCTGCGGCACATTGATCGCCGGCAAAGCTCTTCAGCCGTAAAATTCGCTCGTAACCCTCTGGTGGTTTGGTTCGATACGTCCTATATCTAGGAAGCGTTCTGCGCTTCCCGACAGGAACCACAATCCCTGGGGCCATACTCGATCCAAAGGGAGCTGTCCCTGGCCAGTCCCGTGGGACTGGACATATGGCGCCCACCTACATTTGTAGGCACCCAGGATCGTAAATCTCCATCGGTCGCCGTGGATCGCGCTTGAAGTTTCGGGTCACTCCCCGGTTCTTCTTCTGGCAGTTATTTTGTCGACAGTTATTTTTCGTTGCTGCCGGATACGGCTTTTTTATACTGCCGTCATTGCAATGGCGGAACAATGCCCTATTATCCCAATTGGTATGTCTGTCATGCCCTTTTACAAAAAGGGCGCTGCGGCCAAAACCGCGACGTGCCGTTCAACAGCCCAATGAGCTAAACTTGTTTACTGAAATTATGATCGTGGTCCTGCTCACCGTATTGAACGGTGTGCTTGCCATGTCCGAGCTTGCCGTTGTCTCTTCCAGACCGGCGAGGCTCAAGGTGCTTGCCGCGCAAGGCAGCAAAGGCGCTCCGCTGGCGCTTGGCCTTTCCGAAAATCCCGGACGGTTTCTTTCCACGGTTCAGATCGGCATCACGCTGGTCGGCGTTCTTTCCGGTGCGTTTTCCGGCGCCACCCTCGGCGCCAGATTCACGGCATGGCTTTTGGAGCAGGGTGTTCCCGACCGGGTTGCCGATGCGCTGGGTGTCGGCTCCGTGGTCGTCGCCATCACCTACCTGTCGCTGATCGTCGGCGAACTGGTGCCAAAGCAGATTGCGCTGCGCGATCCGGAAAAGATCGCTGCGCGCGTCGCGCCCACCATGGTGATGCTCTCCAGGGTCGGTGCACCGCTGGTGTGGTTCCTCGATAAATCCGGCAAGGCCATTCTAGCGCTTCTCGGCCATAGCGGTACATCCAACGCATCTGTCACGGACGACGAAATCCGCACAGTTCTGGCGGAAGCCCATAGCGCCGGCGTGATCGAGACCGAGGAATCGGCGATGATCACCAGCGTCATGCGCCTTGCAGACCGCAATGCACGCGGCCTGATGACGCCGCGCCGCGATGTGGAAGTGGTCGATATCGAAGACACCGCGGAAGAAATCCGTGTGCAGCTGCGCGAAACGCAGCGTTCGCGCCTGCCCGTGCGCAACGGTGCATCTGATGAAATTCTGGGCGTGCTTTTCGCCAAAGACGCTTTCGATGCGCTGGCATCCGGCAATGAGCTGAATGTCCGCGAGCTTCTGCGCGAAGTTCCCGTCGTTTCGGATCTGACGAGTGCGGTGGATGTTATCCAGTCGCTGCGCCGTTCCACCGTGCATATGGTGCTGGTCTATGACGAATACGGCCATTTCGAAGGTATCGTCAGCTCCGGCGACGTTCTGGAGGCCATTACCGGCGCTTTCCAGGAAGACAATGACGAGGAGCCGGCCATGGTCGAGCGTGAGGATGGTTCGTTCCTGGTTGCCGGCTGGATGCCCGCCGACGAATTTGCCGACCGCATGGGGTTCCAGATCGATGAGGACGCCGAGTTCGAGACCGTTGCCGGTCTTGTTCTGGACGAGTTCCGCCGCCTGCCGGAACTGGGTGAGCACATCACCCGTAATGGCTGGCGTTTCGAAGTCATCGATCTCGATGGACACCGTATCGACAAGGTACTTGTGAGCCGGGCTGCCTGATGCCAGGCGACATTGCCGAAAAAGCAAGGCTGCGCGGCGAAAGGCTTGCCGCGCGTGATGCGCTGACGCAAGCCGAACGGCAGCAAAAAAGCGTGGCGATGGCGGCATATGGTGCATCTGCCATTCCGTTCTCGCCGGGTGCTGTCATTTCCGGTTTCATGCCGATCCGTTCCGAGGCCGATATCCGGCCGCTGATGGAAGCGTTGCGGACAAGGGGCGGGCGCATTGTCCTTCCCGTCGTACTGAACCGCGAAACCATCGTTTTCCGCGCCTTCGAGGCGGAAACGCCATTGGTCAAAACCGGCTTTGGCACGACCGGTCCGGGCGAGGACGCGGATGTTCTCGATCCGGATATTCTGCTCGTTCCGCTTTCCGTCTTTGATGGGCAGGGTCAGCGTATCGGTTATGGCGCCGGCCACTATGACCGGGCGATCGCGAGACTGCACGGCAAAGACCGAACACCCGTTCTCATCGGTATCGCATTCGATTGTCAGGAAGTGCCATCGGTGCCGGCGGAGGCGCATGACGTGCCGCTGCATGCCATTCTGACGGAGAGCGGCCTGCGCTGGTTTTCCGCGCAACCGTTGATGCCCGATGTGAAAAAGGCGCTTTAGCACTTTTTAAAAGATGGATTACCCGTTAGAGGGGACGCAAATCTAGGAACATGCGCAAGATCGGGGCGGGTGAATGAGGCTTCTTTTTCTCGGAGATATGGTTGGCAAGACCGGACGCACGGCTGTCTGGGACAGATTGCCGGGGCTGGTTTCCGACCTGAAGCTCGACTTCGTCATCGTCAATGGTGAAAACGCTGCCGGCGGTTTCGGCATCACCGAGGATATCTATCTTGAGACCATCAATGCCGGTGCCGATGTGGTGACGACCGGCAATCACGTCTGGGATCAGAAAGAAGCGGTCTCCTTCTGCGAGCGGCATGACCAGTTCCTGCGGCCTGCCAATTATCCCGACGGCACGCCCGGCAAGGGTTCTGGCATTTTTTACGCCCGCAACGGTGCGCGCGTGCTGGTTGCCAACATCATGGGCCGGGTGTTCATGCATCCGGAACTGGACGATCCCTTCAAGTCGGCCGAGAACATTCTCGCCGCCTGCCCGCTGAAAGAGCAGGCCGACGCCATCATCTTCGATTTTCACGCGGAAGCGACCAGCGAAAAACAGTGCTTCGGTCATTTCGTTGATGGGCGTGCAAGCTTCGTCGTCGGCACCCACACGCATGTCCCGACCGCCGATGCCCAGATATTGAACGGCGGAACAGCCTATATGTCGGATGCCGGCATGTGCGGCGACTACGACAGCTCGCTCGGTATGGAGAAGGAAGAGCCGATCAACCGCTTCATTTCCAAGATGCCGAAGGGTCGTTTCGAGGCCGCCAGCGGCCCTGCGACGATCTGCGGCGTCGGTGTGGAGATTTCCGACCGCACAGGGCTTGCGGAAAAGATCGCGCCGCTGCGCCTTGGGCCACGGCTTGCCGAAACCCTCCCGTCCTTCTGGGCATAGGCTTTTCGCCTTCTGATGAGACGTTCACAATGACGAGATTGTGAGCGTTCTGTCGCTCTTGAAACTGGACGCCCGGCCAAACCTGTCCCATCCTCCCTTCTTCGCAAGTTCGAGGGAGTGGCATGATGCTGCGCGTGCTAATGCTTGCAATGGCTGGACTGGTCACCTGTGCGGGAGCGGTCTTTGCCCAAACGGAAAGCCGCCCTCCCGTCAGCCAGTGCCAGGCGATCGCCCGCAATATTCCCGGCGTCATGTTCGCCAGCTTCAATCCGGCAGATGTCCAGCTTGCACAGGCTACGGTGAAGGAAGAGGTGAAGATCAGCTTCATCGGCCATTCCACCTATCTCATCGAAAGCCCCGGCGGCGTGACCATCGCCACCGATTATAACGGCGTCTATCGCCCGCCCGTCACCCCGACGGTGGTGACGATGAACCGGGCGCATACGACGCATTTCACACTCAGCCCCGATCCCGCCATTCAACATGTGCTGCACGGCTGGAGCGATACGCCGGGAGAAAAGGCCGAACACAAGCTTCTGGTGGGTGATGTCTATATCCGCAATGTCGCGACCGACATCCGCAACCGCTGGGGCGATTACGAATCCTTTCAGGAAAACGGCAATTCCATCTTCATCTTCGAGGTTGCGGGGCTGTGCATCGGCCATCTCGGCCATCTGCACCATGAGCTGACGGATAAGCATTATGCCGAGATCGGCCGTTTGGATGTGCTGATGGTGCCGGTGGATGGTGGCCTGACGATGGGTGCCGACAGCATGAGCCGCGTGGTCAAGCGTCTGCGTTCCGCGCTGATCTTGCCGATGCACCGCACCGGTCCGCCACTGGAGCAGTTTCTGACGATGTTTGGCGAAAGCTTCCGGATTGCCTATGCGAACGACCCGATCATCCGGGTCTCGATGAGAAACCTTCCCCGCCAGCCGCAGATACTGGTGCCGAAAGGCATGTAGTATAGCGACCGGCGAGGAAGGCCGGGGGGACCTTTTGTCAGGCGAAGGCGAGGTGCTGGCGGACGCCCACATCCGGCGTCTTGTCGTCCGACATATTGGCCTTGGCGATTTCCCAGCCGAATTTCAACGTGCTGTCGGTCGAGGCCCAGATTTCCGCGTCATCGACGTGAAGCGCCAGCATCGTCAGTTGCGGATCGCTCTTGCCGTGCTCGTACCAGGCGGCGGTGACGGAGTTCCAGTATTCCTCGATCTTCGCCTTGTCGTCGCGAACATCGAGCACGCCCGAAAGGCAGGCATGATAATCATGGTCCTTGCCGACGAGGCAGAAATGCGCTCGCGAACCCGGCTTCAACGTTTTGACCAGATCGGTGTCTTTCTTGGAGAAAAACCAGATCGTGTTTGTCTTGGGGTCGGCGTGCGGTGCCATTGGCTGCATATGATTATGCAGACCCTCGAGGCCAAGCATGCCGGCATGGACCGAATTGACCTCGTCCCACAGCTGGCGGGCAGGGGTTTCTCTTGCTTCAGTCAGGCTGACCATGTGTTTCCTCCTTCGGGTTTGCTGCGGCGACCGGGAGGGTAAAAATGTCCGGCTCTTCCGCGTTCATTGTCAAAACGAAAAGCGGATAAATCAGTTCCTTATATTCTTGCGGCAAGAGAACGTGCTTGCGGGCTTGAACGGCGGGCCTATCACACTTATAAGGCCCGCAATCTCCAAATTAAGACAATCAGGTTTTCCATGGCTGGTCATTCACAGTTCAAGAACATCATGCACCGCAAGGGCAAGCAGGACTCCGTACGGTCCAAAATGTTTTCCAAGCTTGCGCGTGAAATCACCGTTGCGGCAAAGGCGGGCATGCCCGACCCGAACATGAACGCGCGCCTGCGTCTGGCAATCCAGAACGCCAAGGCCCAGTCCATGCCGAAGGACAATATCGAGCGCGCGATCAAGAAAGCTTCGGGTGCAGACAGCGAAAACTACGATGAAGTCCGTTACGAGGGTTACGGCCCGGGTGGCGTCGCCGTCGTCGTCGAGGCCCTGACCGACAACCGCAACCGCACCGCCTCCAACGTTCGCTCCATCTTCACCAAGGCTGGCGGCGCACTTGGCGAAACCGGTTCTGTGTCCTTCTCCTTCGACCGTGTTGGTGAGATCACTTACAAGGTTGAAGTCGGCGATGCCGACAAGGTCATGGAAGCGGCGATCGAGGCAGGCGCCGACGATGTCGAAACCACCGAAGATGGTCACACCATCATTTGCGGTTTCGAAGCGATGAACGATGTTTCCAAGGCGTTGGAAGGCGTGCTCGGCGAAGCCGAAAGCGTCAAGGCCATCTGGAAGCCGCAGAACACGGTGCCGGTGGATGAGGAAAAGGCGCAGTCGCTGATGAAGCTCATCGACAATCTCGAAGACGATGACGACGTGCAGAGCGTCTATTCCAACTTCGAAGTTTCCGAAGAGATTCTGGCGAAGCTTTCCGCTTGAGGTTTCCGATCTTTTAAAAAACGGTCACGGGCTTTGGTCCGCCTGTGTGCGGTAGAA
>JWIT01000032.1 GCA_000949895.1 Agrobacterium arsenijevicii
CGACCAGTACAGACGATCCAGGAAAATAAGGGCCTAGAGCGCGCTGTCTTAAACGAGACTTGGTGCAAAAGCGCACAAGGTTGGCGGACGCCGCTCATGAAGTCGGCTTCTGATGAAGAACGCAAATGCAATGGATAGCGAAAGTGGCAAGTATCGATTTAAACAGTGACCTTGGTGAGAGCTTCGGTCCTTGGCCGATGGGCGATGACGTGTCGATGTTGTCGCTCGTCACCAGCGCGAACGTCGCCTGCGGTTTTCATGCCGGCGACCCGGCGGGCATACTGAGCGTGCTGGCGGAGGCCGCCAGGCGTGGCGTTTCCGTGGGCGCACATGTCGGTTATCGCGATCTCGTCGGCTTCGGCCGCCGAAACATGGACCCTTCCAGCGCCGAACTCTTCGGCGATACTGTCTATCAGATCGGCGCGCTGATGGGACTTACCAAGGCCGCCGGAACTACGGTGCGCTACGTCAAGCCTCACGGTGCGCTCTACAACACGATCGCCCATGACGCCCGTCAGGCCGCCGACGTGATAGACGCCGTCAAGGCGGTCGATCCGTCACTTATGCTCATGGTTCTTGCCGGCGCGCCGATCGTGGAACAGGCTCGCGCAGCTGGCCTCACGGTTATCTGCGAGGCTTTCGCCGATCGCGCCTACAATGCCGACGGAAGTCTCGTCAGTCGACGCCTTCCCGGCTCCGTCATCCATGATCCGGCAGATGTCGCGGACCGTATTTTGCGCCTCGTGACCGAGGGCCGTATCACCGCCATAGATGGATCTGATGTGCGGCTCGAAACTCAATCGATCTGCATTCACGGCGATACGCCGGCCGCCGTAGGGATCGCGCGCAACCTGCGTGAGACGCTCGTCACCCGCGGTGTCGACCTGAAGCCCTTCGCCGAAGGGATTATTGTCCATGCGTGATCGTCTTCGCTTTCTTCCAGCAGGCGGCAACGCTCTCCTCGTCGAGCTTGAGAATCTGGAAACAACGCTGACGTTGCTCGACGGTCTGCTCGCCGCCCGGCTGGAAGGCGTGACGGAACTGGTGCCGGCTGCACGCACGGTAATGGTTCACTTCGACCCATTATTCACCGATCGTGCTCGCCTTGCGGCAGCGATCTCCGCAATTGACCTGTCCGTTCGCAGCACGCGGCGGGGCGAAGTCTTCGAAATCCCCGTCATTTATGACGGCGAGGATCTCGGCGACGTGGCGGAAAACCTTGGTTGGACGGTGGAGGAGGTCATTCGTCGCCACACCCAAGCGACCTTTACCGTTGCCTTCACGGGCTTCGCGCCGGGCTTTGCCTACATGACGTGCGACGATCCCGGTTTCGACGTGCCGCGCCGGAAAAGCCCGCGCGTGCGCATTCCCGCCGGCTCCGTCGCCATAGCGGGCACGTTCGGGGGAATCTACCCGTCCGACAGCCCCGGCGGCTGGCAGCTTCTCGGCAGAACTCCGCTCGCGATGTGGGACACCAATCGCCCGCGCGCCGCTCTTCTCGCGCCTGGCGACCGTGTACGCTTCCACGGCATGGCGAAGGTCGCGACCATGCCGGTATCCACTGCTTCGGCTCGGCGGGGGGAAGATACACGCCCTTCCGAAGGTCTCAAGATTACCCGCACCGATCGCCCCGCGCTCTATCAGGATTTCGGCCGCCCTGGCAGGGCCGATCAGGGCGTTTCGGAGGCCGGCGCGCTCGACCGTGCAAGTCTCGCCGAAGCCAATCTCTGCGTGGGCAATACCCGCGGCGCGGCGGCCATTGAGATCGCCTTTGGCGGCTTCGCGCTCAAGGCGGACCGGCCGGTGACGCTCGCCGTGACCGGCGCGCCCAGCCCGCTTACCATCCGCACGGCGGCCGGGCGCGAAATATCGGCTCCATTCGCTCGCCCTTTCTCGCTTGATGCGGGGGACGAGCTGACACTCGGTTTTCCACCTGAAGGTACGCGTAGTTATCTGGCATTGCGGGGCGGCTTTGCCGTCGAGTCGATTCTTGGTTCGGCATCCACCGACACGTTGGCGAAAGTTGGCCCCCCGCCCGTTATCGCAGGCGACATACTCTGTGTGGCGAATGCTTGCGCTGCAGCCGTCGATGCCGACCGGCCGCAGCCACAACGCCTGCCGCGTGCGGGCGAGACGGTTACGCTCGATGTCGTTCTCGGGCCTCGCACCGACTGGTTCACGGAAAAGGGCGTGGAAACACTGCTCTCACAGGAATGGCAGGTGACGGCGGAATCGAGCCGCGTTGGTGTGCGGCTTTCCGGCGCCGATCCGCTGGAGAGGCGCGATGCGGCCGAGCTTCCTTCGGAGGCTACGGCCCTCGGTGCGATCCAGGTGCCACATAACGGCCAGCCTGTACTTTTCCTCGCTGACCATCCGCTGACTGGCGGCTATCCGGTGATCGGCGTCGTCGCGCGCCATCATCTCGATCTCGCCGGCCAGATTCCCATCGGCGCGAATATCCGCTTCAATTCCATCGCCACCTTCGATCCTCTAACACAGGAAACCGACCGATGAAAAAGCTGCTCATCGCCAATCGCGGCGAAATCGCCATCCGCATCGCCCGCGCCGCCCGCGACTACGGTGTCGCCTCAGTCGCTATCTACTCGGATGCCGACGCCAGCTCGCTTTATGTTGAGCTTGCCGACGAGGCCTATGGCCTCGGTCCCGGCCGTCCGGCCGACACTTATCTGGACATCGGGAAGATCGTGGAGATCGCGCGGCGTGCGGGCGCGGACGCTGTTCATCCGGGCTATGGCTTCCTGTCGGAACGGGCGGAGTTCGCTCAGGCCGTGATCGACGCAGGCCTCATTTGGGTCGGTCCGAGACCCGCGGTCATCACAGCGCTCGGCGACAAGGTGGAGGCCCGTCGCATTGCCGAAAAGGTCGGCGCACCGCTCGTCAAGGGGTCGCCGGGCCCGCTGGCATCGGCGGCGGAGGCTGTCGCGTTCGCCACGGAAGCCGGCTTGCCGCTTGCCATCAAAGCCGCGTTCGGTGGCGGCGGACGTGGTATGAAGGTGGCGCGCAAACTGGAGGAAGTCGGCGAACTCTTCGATTCCGCCGTGCGCGAGGCCAAGGAAGCCTTCGGCCGGGGTGAATGTTACGCCGAGCAGTTCCTCGACAAGCCACGTCATATCGAGGCGCAAATCGTTGCCGATAGCCACGGCAATACCGTCGTTCTCGGCACGCGCGACTGTTCGCTGCAGCGTCGCAACCAGAAGCTGGTGGAGGAAGCTCCCGCTCCTTTCATCACTGAGGAACAGCGTTCCCGTATTCACGACGCTGCACACGCCATATGTGCGGCGGCCGGTTATACCGGTGCGGGCACGGTGGAATTCCTGCTGTCGCAGGATGGCGTGATCTCGTTCCTCGAGGTTAACACACGCCTCCAGGTCGAGCATCCGGTGACGGAGGAAACGACCGGTATCGATATCGTCATCGAGCAGTTGCGCATCGCCGACGGCTTGCCGCTTTCAGTGACGGAGACGCCGCCGCCGCGCGGTCACGCATTTGAGTTCCGCATCAATGCCGAAGATCCCGGTCGCGGCTTCCTGCCGACGCCGGGCCTCATCACTCTCTTTCGCGCCCCATCCGGGCCGGGAATCCGGCTCGATGCGGGGGTGGAAACGGGCTCGGAAATCCCCGGTCTCTACGATTCCATGATGGCGAAACTCATCGTGACCGGGGCGACACGCGAGGAGGCGCTGATACGCGCCCGCCGGGCGCTCGCCGAGTTCAAGATTGAAGGTGTTGCTTCGGTGCTGCCCTTCCACCGCGCCGTGCTTGATGAACCTGCATTCATCGGCGAGGATGGCTTTGGGGTCTTCACCAACTGGATCGAAACAGAATTCCGCGGCATTGAGCCCGCCGTTCGTGTGGATGCGGTCGAACGCGGTATTCTGCGCAGCTTTATTGAGATTGACGGAAAACGCCACACGCTCGGCCTGCCAACGGCACTCTTCTCCGACCTTGCTGCGGCGCCTCAAAGTCCGCAAGCTGCGTCGGGAGTTTCCTTGGCCGAGAGCGCGGTGACAGCTCCCATTCCCGGCACGCTCCAGCAATGGCTGGTTGAGGACGGGGCGGAAGTCGCGCGAGGCGAGGCCGTCGCGCTTATCGAGGCAATGAAGATGGAAACCCGTGTTCTGGCCCCGAAGTCTGGCCGTATTCGAATTCTGGCCTCGGCGGAGCTTGGGAAAACAGTAGGCCTCAGCGCTCACCTTGCAACAATCGAGTAGTGGCGGCGGGCTATGGTCACTATTCTCGACAGGACGTCGTCCGACGAAAAGCGTATCCGCCACCCGGAAAAGGCTCATAAGCCTGATACCGAGGTCATGCGCAAGCCGGAATGGATCCGCGTCAAGGCGCCGACATCCAAGGGCTACCACGAGACGCGCGAACTGGTGCGCAGTCACAAGCTGGTGACGGTGTGCGAGGAAGCCGGCTGTCCAAATATCGGCGAATGCTGGGACAAGAAACACGCGACCTTCATGATCATGGGTGAGATCTGCACCCGCGCCTGCGCCTTCTGCAACGTCGCGACCGGCAAGCCCAATGCGCTTGACATGGACGAGCCGGAAAACGTCGCCAAGGCCGTCAAGCAGATGGGCCTCAGCCACGTCGTCATTACCTCGGTCGACCGCGACGATCTCGCCGATGGCGGCGCGGAGCACTTCGAAAAGGTGATCTGGGCGATCCGCGCTGCGTCTCCCAACACCACCATCGAAATTCTGACCCCGGACTTCCTGAAGAAGCCCGGCGCGCTGGAGCGTGTCGTCGCGGCGAAGCCCGATGTCTTCAACCACAATATGGAAACCGTTCCGGGCAATTACCTCACGGTTCGCCCAGGTGCGCGTTATTTTCATTCCGTGCGCCTGTTGCAGCGCGTCAAGGAACTGGACCCCACCATGTTCACCAAGTCGGGCATCATGGTTGGCCTCGGTGAAGAGCGTAACGAAGTGCTGCAGCTGATGGACGATCTGCGCAGTGCTGACGTGGACTTCCTGACTATCGGCCAGTATCTGCAGCCGACCCGCAAGCACCACAAGGTCGAGGCCTTCGTGACGCCGGAGGAATTCAAGTCCTACGAGACGGTCGCCTATACCAAGGGCTTCCTGATGGTCGCCTCCAGCCCGTTGACCCGTTCTTCCCACCATGCCGGTGAAGACTTTGCGCGCCTCAAGACCGCGCGCCAACGACCTTCCTAACAAACGTACTAGCCGCGTCTAAATGCGTTAAGCCGTCCCGATATAAGGAAAACCTATAGTTCGACATTAGATAAAATAATTTTCCAAAATGATCTTCGTGCCATTCAATCAATGAAACTCACCTACGGAGGATTAAATACCGAATATATACAGAATAAAAAAATCTTCGGTTGTGAAGTAATTTGGCCGCATTGAAAAGTTGAAAAAACAATATGTGGCTTGTTCGAATATAGCTCGAAGAAAAACATGTAGCGAGAATTGTATAGTTCAAAAAAAGGGGGAACTATGAAAATTTCGGCGATTGTTACAGGAACATTTTTTTCGGCCTCGACGCTGATGCTTTCGAACCCGGTCGTCGCAAAGGACGGGGAAATTGTCATCGGCATGGCCTACGCGAAAACGGGCTGGATGGAGGCTTACGACGGCGATGGTGCCAAAATGGCCGAACTCTGGATTGAGCGGGTTAATGCATCGGGTGGAATTGGCGGCAAAAAGATCAAGCTTCTGACGGCCGATACGAAGACAGATCGGGTAGAAGCCGCGAAAGCAGGCCAACGGCTCGTATCCGAAGGAGTTGATCTCCTTATCGTATCTGCGGATTATGACTACGGTTCTCCGACCGCCCTACAAGGTCAGAAGGCGGGTGTTGTCTCTGTCTCCCTTGGCGCAGGCGACCCCAAAATGGGCGTTGTCGGCATTGGCCCACTGGTCTTCACCTCCGCCGTTGCTGCTCAGTTGGAGGGGGCTACGATGGCCGACTGGGGCATTGAGAAGAAAGGGTTCAAAAAAGGTTATGAACTCATCGATGACATCAACGAATACTCGAAATCAGTCTGTGCGGGATACAAATGGGCATTCGGCTCTAAAGCGAAGGTGGTTGGTAGCGATTCGTTCAAGCTCACCGACGCTGCTGTCAACGCCCAGGTGACGCGACTTGCTGAAGCCGTCAAAAACGACGGGGTTGATAACGTGATGGTGTGCTTTAGCGGTACGCCAGCAGCAAGCGTTATCAGGCAGATTCGCGCCGCGGGCATCACTATTCCCATCATGTCAGGCACTTCAATGGACGGAACCTATTGGGTCAATTCCGTTCCGGATTTGAAGGATTTCTATCTTCCGACGTCTGCGCTTCCTCAGGGCGATAGCCGCGCGGAAGTCAACAAAATTACCGAAGCGTTCAAAGCGAAGTACGGTTCTGTGCCCAGCACACAGTATCCTTATCCGATCTATGCTTGGCTCGACCTCTGGAGAAAAGCCGTCGAAGCAACCGGAACTACCGACACGAAAGCTGTCATCGGCGAACTGGAAACCTATTCGGATGTTCCCACAGTACTTGGCCTCCGGAGCTTCAGCCCGAAGCTTCACATCCAGACGCGATCACCTCTTTTAATAACGCGTTATGCGGATGGGAAACAAGCGTTTGTGGAGGAATGGCGTATCCCGACAGACATCCCGGCCGACGTTCTCTACAGAACCAAAAAGTGAACCGATACAACTAACTAAGCATCAATTTGGCGTTGCCAGTCGCCGCGCCAAATTGACGCTCAATCGAGTGTAATACATGTTGTTATCGAAGCTTTTTCCAAAGGATGCCTTCGGAGCCGACGGCGCTCGCCGTGAGTTGACCGTAAACAATCTCACGGTGCGCTTTCAAGGACTCTCCGCGATCTCGAATGTGACGTTGTCGATCGGGGGTAACGAGATTGTCGGCCTGATCGGTCCGAACGGCGCAGGCAAGACGACCCTCGTGAACTGTCTTACAGGCTTTCAAAAACCCACCGAGGGTCAAATTCTTTTTAATGGCCATGACACCACCAGATGGACCGCGAAAACCTTCAGGCGAAGAGGCGTCGCGCGTACCTTTCAAGCCGGACGCCTTTTCAAAGATATGACCGTCCTTGAGAACGCGCTGGTCACCGGTGTTGCCCTTGGCATGGGCAGTCGGGAGGCGAGGGTGCAAGCCCGAGCACTGTTGGATTGGACCGGGTTAAAGGACAGATACGATCATTTGGCGTCTAGCCTCGCCTACACCGACCAGCGTCGTCTGGGCATTGCGAGGGCGCTGATGGTTTCGCCGAGATTTGTGTTGCTGGATGAGCCGGCCGCCGGCATGTCCGATACTGAGACCGAGGAACTTATGGGAATTATCGGCGAAATGCCGAAGATGTTCGACTGTAGCGTAATGCTGATCGAACATAACATGCATCTGGTGATGAGCATATGCGGTCGGGTTCATGTGCTCGATGGAGGAAAGACCCTAGCCGAGGGTGCGCCTGAAGAGATCAAGCGCCATGAGGCCGTCATCAATGCTTATCTCGGGATGGAGGAATAATTGGCGCCCTTGCTCGCAATTGATGATCTCCATGTCCATTACAATGGAATGATCGCTCTGAGGGGTATTTCCCTTGAGGTCAACATGAATGAGATCGTGTGCATTATCGGTCCGAATGGCGCCGGTAAGTCCACAACGCTGGCTTCCATCGCGGGTGGTGTCAAAGCAACCAAAGGCTCCATTCATTTGGCCGGCACGAATACGGCGGCCTTTGGCCCTGAAAAGCTGGCCGACATGGGCGTCTCGCTTGTTCCGGAGGGAAGACATATATTTTCATCCCTTTCTGTTGACGAGAATTTGATGATCGGGAGCCATCGGCGCACGGACAAGAAGGCGGTTCGAGCAGATCGAGATAGGCTATTGGGCTTGTTTCCCCGGCTGGTCGAGCGGTTGAATTATCCCGCAGGCCGCCTTTCCGGAGGTGAACAGCAAATGCTCGCCATAGCCAGAGCGATCATGACGAAGCCGAAGCTCTTGCTGATCGACGAGCCTTCACTGGGTCTGGCGCCGAAGATTGTCGAGCAGATCTACAGCATCGTCACAGAGTTACGGGACCGCGACGGGTTGACCCTTCTGATAAACGAACAGTCATCCAACCGTATCCTGAAGCACGCAGATCGAATCTACGTTCTTCGCTCCGGCCAGATTCAACTGCATGGGCGTGCGGATGATCTGAAGGACGGTGAGCGCATTCGGCGGGCATATTTCGGCTTTGAGGGAAACGGTCATGGTTGAATTTCTGCAATACAGCATCGATGCGTTAAGTTTAGGCAGCATCTACGCTTTGACCGCACTTGGTATCGGTCTTCTTTTCGGAATATTGCGGCTCATCAATTTCGCCCATGGGGATCTCATAACGATAGGTGCCTATGCTCTGATCGTTCCGTCCTCCAACGTGGCGGCCGAGATGTTCATCGGGTCCTTCGACATCTACCTGATGATTCCGCTCATCTGCCTTATTGTCGTCGTTGCGGCATTGCTTACGGATATTGCAGTTTTTCGACCGTTGCGGCGCGCCGCATCGCCGACGCTGCTGATCGCGTCTTTTGCAGTAAGCTACATTATTCAGAACGGTATTCTGACAATCTACGGCGGTCGAGCCAAAAGCGTAAACTTGTGGAACAATCTTAACCAGCAGTTCGCGCTGGGCGAGTTGCGGATTCCGATCCTTCAGCTTGTGACCATGATCGCGACCATAGCGCTCATGCTGGGCCTGATCCTGTTCCTGAAATGGACCAAGTACGGGAAGCAAATGCGGGCTGCTTCCGAAGATTTCCGTATGTCGCAGTATCTGGGTATCCGAGGCAATCTGGTCATTGGTCTCGCCTTTGTCATCAGCGGTGTTCTGGCGACGGCAGTATCCCTGCTTTACACGACCCAAACAGCCACCGTCAGCTATACGATGGGTGTTCCCTTGGCACTTTTTGCGTTTGTCGCCGTTGTCGTCGGCGGCATGGGAAATCTCGCCGGCTCGGTCATCGGCGGTTATTTGATCGGCTTTCTTGTTACGATGCTCCAGGCATATCTCCCTCCAGATTTGAGAGGGTTCCGCGATTGTTTTGCCTTTGCGCTGGTCATCTTGATTCTCCTGGTACGTCCCTCAGGTCTGATCCCGGGACGAAATACAATCGAACGAGTCTAGGAGATTATATCGTGATTACGGAAAGCCGTTATACTTGGCGCAAGGCGATATTTGACTGGCAAGCGCCTGCAATTCTTGTCTTCTGTATTGCTCTCATCGTCTTTCTGGCTTCATTCTTTGATTCCAGCGTTATATCGACAACGATTGTTGAGATGATGATCAGAATTGTCGTTGTCGTCGGTATCTACATCTTCATCGGAAATTCCGGCATTGTGTCCTTTGGTCACATCGGGTTCATGTGTATTGGAGCCTATGCGGCTGCCTGGGTGGGCGCCGATCCCCTTTTCAAGGATGTCATGCTTTCCGGCCTGCCGGACATTGTCAGGCTGCATCAATATCCCTTTATGGTCGGAGTTGCACTGGCGGTGTTTTTGTCGACATGCGTCGCGCTCGTTCTCGGCATTGCGATTATGCGTATTTCCGGCGTGGGCTCATCAATTGCGACTTTTGCGTTCCTGATGATTGTGAATAGCCTCTATTCGAACTGGGAGTCGGTTACGGCCGGCGTCAGCTCCATCACCGGAATTCCCACCGTGGTCGAACCCTGGATCGCCTTGGTCTTTGCGGGAATTGCTATTTGTATCGCATTCGCTTTCCAGACATCGCGAATTGGCATCATGTTGAAGGCGACCCGAGATGATCCGGTCGCAGCAGTCGCGTCAGGTGTCAGTCTTGTCGGCGTGCGACTATTGGCCTTTGTGCTGAGTGCTGCAGTCGTTGGAGCTGGCGGTGGATTATACGCCTATTTCCTGGGCATTCTGACGGTTGATCCATTCTACCTGCAGCTGTGTTTCCTGACGATCGCCATGCTCGTTGTCGGCGGTATGTCGAGCCTGACAGGTGCTGTTTCGGGGGTGATTTTCGTGACCCTTGTTACGGAGTCATTGCGCGCTCTTGAGCGGGGTGATGGGTTTATTGCACTTCCGACGGGAAGTCAGGAGCTTGGACTTGGCGTCCTCATGGCTGTGATGTTGGTGGTACGACCACTTGGATTGAGCAATGGAAAAGAGATTTCGCTGTTCAAATTTCAAAGGAACAAGCCGCCTCGCAGCCAGCGAAGTGACGTTCTCGACTTTATCTGAAGGTTAGGTGCGACGCACTTGTCGATGGGAGAACAATTGTGAACTCAACAAACAAATCGTTTCGTGGTGAAAAGGTTGATGTGTTGATCGTTGGCGCTGGTCCCTCCGGATCAGTTGCAGCGAAGCGTCTCGCCGAAGCAGGCATGTCAGTTGTCTGTCTTGAGCAGGGCGTGATGCCGGATGCTGCGGATTTTCCAGGGGTCCGGGACGAATGGGAACTTGTCAATCAGAAGCAATGGCATCCTGATCCCAATATACGTGATCGTGTGGCCGACTATCCGATTGAAACCTCGGAATCATCGATCGCGCCCCTCATGTATGCGGGGGTTGGCGGAAGCGCCATCCTGTATGGGGGGCATTGGGCGCCGTTCCTACCATCAGACTTTCGGACGAAGACCCTAGACGATGTGGGGTTTGACTGGCCTTTCACCTATGAGGACGTCCTGCCCGATCTGATCGCAGTTGAGCAAGATGTCGGAATTTCGGGGCTGCCCGGCAATACAGCATATCCGGAAAGGGACGACTCTCATCTGATGCCGCCCCTTCCGATCGGCAAGGTCGGTAAAATGGCCGCTGAGGGAATGAACAAGCTGGGCTGGCACTGGTGGCCCGGCATTCATGCCATCGCTTCTCGCCCTTACAACGGGCTTAACCCTTGCGTTCGTCGCGGCACGTGCATGACGGGATGTACGGAAGGTGCGAAATCGACCACCGACATAACGCACTGGCCCAGCGCCATAAGGGCCGGCGCCCAGCTCCTTACAAACTGTCGGGTCGCTGAAATCGAACTTAACGATGCCGGGTTGGCAAAAGGGGTCGTCTACATTGATAGCCGCGGCCGCAGGCGGCGGCAGGAAGCTGATGTGGTCATCCTGTGCGCCAATGCGGTTGGTACGCCCCGGCTGATGCTGGCGTCAGCGACGGGAAAGCACCCGAATGGACTGGCCAATAGATCCGACCAGCTGGGACGCAACCTCATGATGCATCCCTATGCCGCCGTGCTTGGGATATTCGATGAGAATCTCGAGAGCTGGCGTGGTCCGTTTGGGTTGTCGCTGGAATCCTACGAGTTCTACGAGACTGACGCCGCCCGTGGGTTCAAGCGCGGCGCAAAGTGGAATATCATGCCGACCGGTGGACCGCTTGGCGTTACGGGTATGTTCGGCAGCGACGTACTGGGCGAGTCCCACTCGGACCCCTTCGACAGGTGGGGCAAGGCATTTCCCGAAACGATCCTGCGTCGTTTCGGAAGGGGCATTCTCTATGGCATCCAGGGCGAGGATCTTCCGGAGGAGAATAACCGGGTCGTTCTCGATGAACACCTGACGGACAGTGATGGAATACCGGCGCCAAAAGTCATTTACCGTGTATCCGAAAACTCGCGAAAGTTGCTCGAATTTAACGTTGCACGCTGTGTTGAAGCGGCTGAGGCTTCAGGCGCCATCGAAACGCACGTCATTCCGCAGGTTCGTGAAACCGGCTGGCACCTTTTGGGAACCGCACGAATGGGGGATGACCCGGAAACCTCGGTCACCGACCAGTGGGGCGCTACGCACGATATCCCCAACCTCTACATTCTCGATGCAAGCACTTTTCCCACGTCAGCGGCGGTAAATCCGACGGCGACGATCATGGCCGTCGCCCACCGCCAGGCGGGAAAAATCATTGAAACGCGCAGAGAGTTGGAGAACCGATGAGCAATCCTTCCGATCCCGGTCCTCTGAGCGCCGGTGAAATATCACGACTGGTACAAATTGGTAATATTCTGATCCCGGCCTACGACAGTTTGCCGAGACTGGAAGACACGCCGGTCATTGAAAATACCATTCAACGGGTCGTGAATTACCGGCCGGACCTGCTGGACGACCTTCGAAAAGGGCTCGCCGCCTCGACAGATTTGGCGCCGCTCCAAGCCGTGAAGCACTTGTACAACCAGAATCCGGCCGCGATGCGCGCAATCGGACTTGTGCTCTCTGCCGCCTACCTGATGACCCCCGATATTCGCAATGCAATCGGCTATCCGGGCCAGGAAAGGGTAGAGCGTGAGCAGAACGACCCAACCGAGATACCGACACGGGAAATGCTGGCTGGCGTTATCGCTCGCGGCACCATCTGTCGTCTCACTCCATGACGAGTTGCAAGAAGGTTTAAAGCAATGAAAATCGCCGTATTGATGCGTTTGGTACCGAATCTCAGTGAGGGTGTGGATCTTAACGAGGACGGAACCGATGTTGATCGGGAGTGGACCGACACCCAGGCCAACGAGACGGATGAGCAGGCCCTCGAAGAGGCCCTCGTCGTCAAGGAGGCGACTGGTGCCGCAGTCTCCGCGGTCGCACTGTCGGACGAAGGGGTAGAACGCCTTCTGCGGTCAGCGCTGGCCAAGGGTGCCGACGACGCGGTTGAACTGGATCTCGGCATTGAACTCGCTCAGGCTCTTTCGTCGGCCGCAACCTCCCAGATTATTGCCGATTGGCTAAGCGACCAGCAATTTGACGTGATCCTGGTTGGAAATCAGAAGGTGGATGATCCCTTCGGAGGCCTTGCCGCGCATTTGTCGGCAGCCTTGGAACTTCCTGTCATCGCAGGCGCAATACAAGTTAATGTCCCGGATAATTCACGACTGAGGATACTTCAGGAATACGGTGGCGGCAACTCGGCATGGATTGAGTTTTCCGGAAAGGCAGTCGTCGGTGTGCAGGCGGCGAGCCGCCCCATCCGCTACATTTCGGGTTCCAAGCTACGTGAGGCGATGGCTAGTCCTTCCTATAAAAAGGTTTCGGTACCCAATGATCGGCTTCGCACGAATGTTCCCAGCTTGAAGCTGGAGTTCCCCCAGTCAATCGAGGGCATTGAGTTGATCGCTGACCCTACAGAAGCGGCGGCCCGCCTGATGGCCATTCTTGAAGAGCGCAACTACATCTGAGGTGAAAGTGATGACGCAGGTTCTAATTATCGGCGAGACAACTGGCGATGCGGTAGCGCGTGGAACGCTTGAGCTGATTTCGCTGGCGAGATCGTTGGCCTCCGCGGCCGAAATTACCATATTGCCTCTCTACGGCAGCGACACAGCGTTGGAGAAGATGGCATCTTACGCTTCCGTCGTTCGACCACAGTCCATTTCTTCGGACTATAATCCGGTTCTGGCGGCCGCTTCCGTGCGTAATGCCATTCGTCAGCTGTCGCCCGATCTTGTCCTGATGTCCTATTCGCTTGCCGGTGTGGAACTGGGGCCGGTGTCTGCAGCAGCCTGCGATGGATGCTGCATTAGCGGAGTCCAGCATGCAGATATCGCCAGCGGCGGCATAAATTGCGACATGTTGCTGTATGATGGCAAACTCGTGGGCAAAGCGACAGGTTCGCTCCCTGCGTCGCTTATCATTCTCGTCGGCGCCTACCCACCCGCCGAGCCGCTCGATAGTCGCGCCGCAATAACCGTCCTCTCCGACCCAGACCAATCCATGATCGTTCCTATGTTGGCGACGCCCGTTCCGGCGGACCTCAAGGTTTTTGATCTCGCCAATGCCCGGGGTATCGTTAGTGTTGGACGAGGTATAGGCAGCCAGGAAAAACTGGGCGCCTTCCACGAGTTGGCAAGCCTCCTGGGTGCTGAAATTGCAGGTAGCCGGCCGGTTATCGACAATGGCTGGCTTTCGAAGGATCGCCAGGTCGGCAAATCGGGACAATCCGTGCGGCCGGAGCTGTATCTGTCGATAGGCATTTCCGGTGCGGTGGAGCATCTAGAGGGCATTGTCGGCGCAGAATATGTGGTGGCGGTCAATACGGACGAAAAAGCTCCTATATTCCGCCGGGCCGACCTGGGAATAACATGCGACATTTTTGACTTCGCGGATGCGTTCGGTGAAGCTCTTCGCAAGCGGAACGGATAGTTCTATGCTTCTGGTCGCTGGTTGGATCGCCACTGCCGCATTTGCAGCCATGATGTTTGCCAGGTACTTCCGGCTCTATAAGGCTGTAGTGGTGCCGGGCGGACCCTTGCGCAATGATCGCCGTAGGGAGCGGCTCCTGGGAATGGTGCAGGATATCTTCCTGCACCAGCGATTGCGGCGCTTCACACTTTCCGGCCTGCTGCACGGGCTCATCTTTTTCGGATTCCTCTTTCTCATTACCGCCGCGTTCCAGTCCATATTCGGCGCGCTGTTTCCCGTTTTTGACGAAGCAGTCTCGAGCGTTTCGCTCAGCTGGTTCGGTGCGTTGCAGGAATTCGCCGCCATCTCCGTCTTGGCAGGGGTCGGATTGGCGGCCTGGCACAGATACGTGATGAAGCCTCGTCGTTTTCGCGGGTCAAATGGACGCGACGCACTGCTCATATATGGCTTTGTTTTGGCTATAATTCTGTCGATGATGGCGGAGTTCGCCGCTCTGCGTATGTTCCACGGTCTACCATTTTCTATTTCCCATCCCATATCCTCGCTTCTATCGCTGCTTTTCCCTTTATCCTCAACATACGATCAAATCGTACTTGAAGCGGCGCGATGGTTGCACATCTTCGCGATTCTGAGTTTTCTCGTTTATATTCCCGGCTCAAAGCATCGGCATATCCTTCTCGCTGGTCCGAACATATTCTACCGAAGCCTTGAGCCGAAGGGCTGGTTGCCAGAGCCGAACCAGCGCATTCTAAAGGATGACGCGGAAGACAAGATTGACTTGTCGTGGAAAGATAAGCTTGACGTTCTGGCGTGCACCGAATGCGGTCGATGTCAGGCCGTCTGTCCCGCTGCGGCCAGTGGTTCGGACCTCAGCCCAAAGCTTTTGATCATGACATTGCGCGATCAGAGTTTAGGGGAAGGAGAAGTCCGATACGAGGCGGGAATTTCGGAAAGCGCACTTTGGGCCTGTACGACCTGTCGCGCCTGCGTGGATGAATGTCCCATCCACATTGAGCATCTTCCCAAGATCGTCGATCTGCGGCGAATGCTTGTGGAGAACGCTACGGTTGAACCCAAGTTGGCTGCGGCATTTACCAATCTTCAAAAGACCGGCAATTCCTTTGGTAAACCCGGCAAGAGCCGGGCAAAGTGGACTAAAGATCTTGCCTTTCGAATATCCGACGCCCGGGATCAACCGGTCGACTGGCTCTGGTTTGTCGGAGACGTTGCTGCGTTTGATCCCCGCGCCTCAGAGACGACGCGCCGTTTGGCCGAGCTGTTTCATCGCGCCGGACTGAATTATGGCATTCTTTATGATGCAGAGAGTAACTCGGGAAATGACGTGAGACGCGCCGGAGAAGAGGGCACGTTTCGTGCTTTGGCATCCAACAACATCGCCGCCTTGTCGGAGGCGCAATTCAACAGAATCGTTACTTCGGACCCGCACAGTTTGAATGCGCTCAGGAACGAATACCCGTCCCTCGGTGGAAATTTCGAGGTTCATCACCATGCGTCGGTCCTTTTGGCGGCGGTAAAGGACGGGCGCCTTGCTCCTCCAAAAAATGCCGATAGAACCAAGGTAACCTATCATGATCCATGTTATCTCGGCCGCTACAACGGTGATTACGATGCTCCTCGCGCTCTCATTACTGCTGCGGGGTATGATCTTCTGGAGATGCCGCGAAATCGCGAGAACAGCTTTTGTTGCGGTGCCGGCGGCGGCCGCTTTTGGATGGATGACAGCGATTTTACGGAACGACCGAGTGAAAACCGTATCAAGGAGGCGATTGCTCTCGGCGAGATTCAGCGTTTCGTTGTTTCTTGTCCGAAAGACAAGGTCATGTATACCGCGGCGGTCAATAATCTTGGCTTGGCTGACCAGATTAAAGTCGTGGACGTCGTTGATCTTATGTTCGAGGAAATCACATGAGTTTGGTGAGGGCAGCAACCTGTCCCGGCTCTTTACGACATTTCTCAACGCCGTTCACTCAGCCAAACTTTCCACGGGAGCGCATCAAAGTTGCCACTTTAGATGCAAGAACGTCTTCAGTCTTTGATCATCGTCATCCTCTCTGGTCCCGGGTTTGATTTTGGAAGCACCGGCAGACGCCTAGGGTAGGTGTTTTTGATGACGAACCTAGGACGAAAAGTAATGTACGATCTTATTGGAATAGCATTCGCATACGATCTGTGATCAGACAAGGTGGCGCTAGACATGTTCAGCTTTCGAAGTCTCGAAGTCTTTTACTGGACCGCGCATCTGCGGAGTTTTTCCCGCGCTGCAGATAAGCTTCACACGACGCAACCAACGATCTCCCAGCGAATTGCGGCGATGGAAGGCTTGATAGGGGCAGCACTTTTTGATCGCTCCGCAAAACCGATAGCGCTTACTGCTGTTGGGCGTATTCTTTTTCGGCATTCGGAATTATTACTGCGGCACGTTGAAGCTATGGAGCGTGATCTCGAACTAAGTGATCGTTTCGAAGGTACTGTGAGGCTTGGGGTATCGGAAACGATAGTGCAAACCTGGCTCGCGACATTCCTTGAACAAGCCGCGCGCCATTTTCCTCGGCTTGATATAGACATGACGGTGGACGTGACACCTTCAATGTTAAATGCTCTTCGCAGTGGTGAAATTGATATGGCGTTGATGCTGGGACCAACGATCGTGGAGGGCTTCAGTTGTCTAAAGCTACGCGACTACGCGCTCAAGTTCTATGCAATCCCTGATCTGGTATCGACGGACGTTTTCTCGGTCAATTCAATGCCGATGACACCGATTATCACGTATCCACGAAACACATATCCCTATACCTATCTGAGAGAAATCATCTTCAGGGAAATCGGCCGCATCCCGCGCATTTTTACGAACTCGTCAATTTCCACGATCGAGAAAATGGCGCTGGATGGTTTGGGCGTCGCCCTTGTCGCGGAGGGGGCATTGAGCGATCAGGGGCTGGCTAAAATGAAAGTTTTACAAAGCGACATCGAATTGCAGCCACTGAGCTTCTATGCCTATTTTCAGAACGGTGTGCGTGGGGAGGTATTCGAACAACTCGCTGGTATCGCTTTGGATGTTGCATCGGCAACGGAGTTGTGAACCGATTGTGTATTCAATTCTCTAATGAAAATTGATCGAATAATATAATTTCACTTCAATATGCTCCCGCGATTTAATCCTCCCATAACGCCTTGGGAGATTGATTTGCTGAATACCTCGCCCCCCAAAGACTTTAGACCAACCGCCACCGAAATCGCAGAAGCGCGAGCGCGAATTGCAGAATATGCGGTTCGCACGCCAATACTCGAGAGTGAAGTTCTAAACCGACTGGCAGACGCCAAGGTCTTTATTAAGCCGGAAAACCTGCAACGGTCGGGATCCTTCAAGCTTCGGGGTGCGCTCAACAGGGCTTTGCAGCTCAGCCCGGCAGAGCGCGAAGGTGGTATCGTCGCCTGGTCGTCGGGCAATCATGGGCTTGCCATTTCCTATGTGGCGAAAGCACTCGGCATAAAGGCGACTGTGCTTATGCCGCAGGAGGCCCCGAGAACGAAAATTGATGGTGTCCGGGCTAACGGTGCAACCGTACGTCTCTACGATAAAACGAAGGAAGTACGAGAAGAAATCGGGGCGAAGATTGCTATAGAAACCGGCGCTGTGATCGTGCCCCCCTATGACGACCCTTATGTCATCACCGGACAGGCGACGTTGGGGCAGGAGATAGCAGAGCAGATTCAAGATCGAGACTGCGAATTGGATCTTGCACTGTTCCCGTGTTCGGGCGGTGGGCTTGTCGCCGGTGCCGCCTGTGGCGTCCACACAATCATGCCGCAAGCGTCTATTTTCAGTGTGGAGCCTGACAATTTCGATGGGATGGCCCTTTCGCTCGCAAGCGGGACCCGCCAGAAAGCGCCAGCGACCGGGAATTCTGTCTGTGATGCTCTTTTAGTGCCTGTTCCAGGCGATTTGACCTATCCCATATGCAGATCTCATCTGGCGGGTGGCTTGTCGGTATCGAACGACGAGGTCATTGAAGCGATCCGATTTGCATATCGGGAGCTAAAGCTCGTCGTTGAACCTGGCGGCGCAGTAGCCTTGGCAGCCATCATCGCTGGCAAGCTCGATGTCAAGAAAAAGAAGGTCGCGATCCTTCTTAGCGGTGGAAACGTCGACGCCGAAAAATTTGCTTCATACATTCTGTAACACCTGTCCGGGACAACGATAATGCTCGATCTGGAAAGCGCTAAGGGCAAGAATATTGCTCAAACCATTGAACACTTCATGACACTTGACCTGACGGGTGTGGGTCTCATCGGAAAGATTTACGAAGCTCTGCAGAAGCGGCAACCTGGTTTCGCCTGTATGTCGGCCGCGAAGCTTATCGTTGAGCGGGTGCGTGACCATGGCGGACCAGTGATAATCGCGACGGGGTTTCCTGAAGGAGCGGGTGTGCCCGAAACAGACGGCCCAGTTGGAGCGGCATTCATCGCCAGAGCATTATTTCTCGGTCTCGGTGTCGAAAGCGTAATCCTTACCGACAACGATTGGGTTGGCATGATGGAAGGAACATGCCGCGGTGCTGGTCTTGCGCCGCTGCCCTTCCCTCAAGACGGCAAGATCAAGCCGATCGACTTTATTCGCCCTGTCTACATTCGCAGCGTCCCGAAAGACGATGCCGGCTGTAAGGCCATAACGGATGAACTCCTCGACATTACAAAACCCTCACTTGTGATCTCCATCGAACGTCCAGGTCGCAATGACCGTGGACTCTATCACGGCCTTGGCGGTCGGCCGCTTGATAAACTCGTAGCCGATCTCGACCAGTTCTTCCTGCGTGCAAAGGAACAAGGCGTGCCATTCATTGGTATTGGCGATGGTGGCAACGAACTGGGCATGGGGGTCATCGCGGAGGAGCTGAAGGAGTTCTCGCCGAAGGCAAGGGACAGTGGTCACCCGGGAAGGGGGGGCGTCGCTGCGGCTACCGCCGCAGATCATCTGATCGTTTCCAATGTCTCGAACTGGGGAGCGACTGGCCTTGTAGCTGCACTTTCTGCGCTGCTCGAAAAGTCCTCGGTGTTTCATGACGGCGGACTTGAACGCCGTTGTATCGAACAATGTGTCTCATTCGGCGGAGTTGACGGCATGTTCATGGGGCCGGAACCGGCCGTCGACGGCATTTCCGCGCAGGAGTGGGAAGGGCTTGTCGATACGCTTCGTAATACCCTGGATAGACTTGCAGGCAGGGTGACAGGGTGGAAAGGGGATAGCGGGGACTGGCGGCAGCTGAAATGAGGGGTCGAATGTGCACAATTGACGACCGGTTGTCAGACCTCGGAATCGAAATTCCCGAGGTCAACCATCCTCAAGGCAATTACCTGTCCTACGTTCGAACTGGCTCGCTCGTCTTCGTCGCGGGGCAGGGGCCCCGGCAGAACGGCCAATTGCTCTATAAGGGCACCGTTGGACACAATCTGTCCGTCGAGGACGGTCAAGCTGCAGCACGTCTCTGCGCACTCAATGTTTTGGGACAACTCAAACATGCGTGTGAAGGGGACCTAGGCAGAATTGTCAGAATGGTTCGTGTTGGTGGTCTTGTCCGGTGCGCCGATGATTTTGAGGAGCAGGCCCGCGTACTGAACGCGGCCTCAGACCTAATTTGTGAAGTCCTTGGGCATGCCGGCAAACATGCTCGCATCTCATTCGGAACCAATGCCCTTCCTTCGGGGATGGCGGTTGAAATTGAGGCTATAGCAGAGGTGGATTAACTTGCCGGGCGGCAAGATTTCCAATCTGCTTCGTATCCTAATTAATTCCGGGGTGACTATGGAGGAAATCCAGATATCACCTTCGGTTCACTTCATGCACAGGGTTGACGGCAGTTCGTCGATTAGCCCGGCAAACTTCCTTGAAAAGATCGTTTGCTGCAGGTCTGCCGCCAGCACAGAAGCACAGTGTCTTTGCGTTTTTTCGCTGAGGCTCAGCTGTCGGTTCTACTTGTCAACCTTATATGAACGTATATTTTACCAATTGACATGTGTGGTAAAATTAATTTACCAAATATCGGTGCTATAGGCCACGGGCTGATCTTTAAGGGGACGGCTGAGGTTTAGGCGCTGTGTTGTCGGGGTGATTGCCGGAGCATTTGTCGTTGTCCGAAAGATAGGAAATTCAGTGTCCAGAGCCATTGCCCGTTGCAGAAATGTCGACGATTTTCGTTTGCTTGCAAAAAGACGCCTTCCCGCTCCGATTTTTCACTATATCGACGGCGCGGCCGACGATGAGATTACATACCGCCGCAACACCGAGGCGTTTGCGACCTGCGATTTGGTACCAAACGTGTTGGCTGGAGTGGAGACCGTAGACATGTCCGTCACGGTCATGGGCAAAAAGCTGGATTTGCCGCTGTTTCTTTCACCGACAGCGCTCCAGCGCCTGTTTCATCACGACGGCGAGCGGGCGGTGGCCCGAGCGGCAGAAAAATTTAGCACCTTCTTCGGTGTTTCGTCACTTGGCACAGTGAGTGTCGAGGAGATCGGAAAGACAATTCAGACTCCAAAGATGTTCCAGCTTTATTTTCATAAGGATCGTGAACTGACCTGGAGCATGGTAGAACGGTGCCGTGAGGCAAAATTCGATGCTATTGCTTTGACCGTCGATACCATCACCGGAGGAAACCGTGAGCGCGATTTGCGCACAGGATTTACATCCCCTCCAAAACTGACGCTTTCCAGCCTCGCAAGCTTTGCGATGAAACCCAGGTGGACATGGAACCATCTGACGAAGGAAAAATTCAGCCTGCCCCAGCTTGACGGTCACGTTAGCCAAGGCACCAACATTGCCATTTCGGTGGGGGAGTATTTTTCAACGATGCTCGACCAATCGATGAGCTGGAAAGACGCTGAACAGGTGAGGGAGCGTTGGGGTGGTCATTTTTGCCTGAAAGGTGTGATGAGTGTCGAAGACGCCAAACGTGCCGTGGACATAGGTGCGACGGCCATTATGATTTCAAATCATGCCGGTCGCCAACTCGACGGGTCCCGTGCCCCCTTTGACCAAATCTCGGAGATCGCCGATGCTGTCGGCGGGCAAATTGAAATTATTTGTGACGGAGGGATCCGTCGGGGAACACACGTACTTAAGGCCATGGCTGCCGGTGCTACTGCCTGCTCGGGTGGTCATCTCTATCTCTACGCGCTGGCCGCGGGTGGTCAGCTCGGTGTGGAAAAAACACTTTCAAATCTAAAAGCTGAGATTGAGCGCGACATGAAGTTGATGGGATTAACGAAACTCGATCAACTCAACTCCGGGCATCTTCGTTTCCGGTAGTCATTATTTCGAGTTTTGAGTTCTCTTCTTTAGAGCGGATAGAGAGCAACCTGCAACAACCAGCCAATCCCATCCGCGAACGAAATTCGATGAAATCGCCTCCGACAGCCTCAGCTTTTCGAAGTGCTGAGGCCACCACTTTCAAGACGACGAAGGGAAATCTCGAGTTTTTCTTCCGCTTCTCGAATTTCTCTGGATGCCTGCCTTAGGTAGCTGAGGTGTTCATGTGCAGCGGATTGCGCGGCCTGAGGCTTTCTGTCGATAATTGCTTGCGCAATGGCGATATGTTGATCGCGCAGGAGGTCCCGGACATAGGGGATCGCGAAAAGGCGCCGTCTATTATGCAGAACGTCGGTTCGGAGGTTTTCGGAGAGTGCACGCATGATCTGGAGAATTACCAGATTGTGACTAGCTTCGTAGATTGCGATGTGCATCTCCGCGTCGGCATCCGCCTCCTCGATTGGGTTGTTGGCTTTGTGCGCCGCTTCGATCTTCAGCACGCATTCTCTAATACGTTGAATCTCTGGTTCGTTTGCTCGTTGTGCCGCCATCGCGGCAGCTGAGCTTTCCACCACGTCCCGGAACTCGAGGTAATCGTCCGCGACTTCGCTGCGCTCAGAGAGCATCGCTATCAATGGATCCGTAATAGTTGTTGCGCCGATCTGGCCCACCTTCACGCCTTTTCCTTCCTTGCTTGTCAGGAAGCCTCGCTCTTCGAGAGATTTTAACGCGTCACGAAGTGTTGGCCGCGAAACGTTAAGTTTCAGCGCCAGTTCTCGCTCTGGGAGCAGCGGCACGCCAGGGCGTAAAGAGCCTTCGAGAATAAGGGTCTCAATATGCCTCGCCACGGTGTCCGCCGCTCTTTCTGGTCTGCTTGGTGCGTTCCCATTCATGTTTACCACCTCACCCTGTAATTTCTATTGCGCCGCCCGACGGTAAAGGCCGGGAGGCGGATCACCCATTTGCGCTCCGGCATCGACGGTGTCGGACCTTTCTATTCGTAGTCAAAGCTTCAGCGGATACCGGGCTTGCTTAGACACAGCCCGTCGACCCTTTTGTGCCGAACCGGCGTTGGGGTTGAAGGATAGGGCGGTTTGCTCCCATCAGTCTCTGTGGCGAGGAAGGCTAAGCAGCGGAGATCCGAGTTGCCGCGATATTTCATTCGCAGCATCCGAAACCAGTTGGCCGATCTCTCGGACCCTTTTGTCCGGCATACGTATTGTCGGGCCGGAAACGGAAATTCCTGCCACGGCCTCGCCATAACTGTTCACAATAGAAGCTGCAACGCAGCGCATGCCTATGGTCCTCTCTTCGTCGTCGAAGGAATAGCCAAGACGGCGCGTTTGCTGAATTGATTCGCGCAATTCTTTGATGTTCGCGATAGTCTTATCAGTGAAGCGGATGAACGTCGCGGTTTTAAGGAACGCTTCCAGCCTATCGTCGTCGAAAGCGCCGAGAAGCGCTTTTCCTATTCCTGACGCATGCAGGGGGGAGCGGGTGCCGGGGGGGAAAAATGCGCGGATTGTGTCGTGCGTTTCCACCTGACTTATAAACAATACGTCGCCATCTCGTTCGATGCCAAGATTGGAGGTCTCTCCTGTCCGGGCCATAAGATCGCGCATCACTGGCCGACTTCGTTCGACGATATTCGTTCTGCGCAAGAAAGCGGAGCCCAGGCGAAAGGCTTCCGGTCCGACAAACCACTCTTGCCGTTCCGTGTTACTTTCAACGTATCTCCGATTTTCAAGCGTTGCGAGTATGCGGTGAAGAGTTGCCGGGGACTGATCGAGGTAATTGGACAATTCCGTGAGAGTAACGCCATCGTGGGACGCCAGTGCCTCGAGCACATCGAGCGCCCGGGCGAGAGCCTGAATGCTTGCCGCTGGCTGAGTTGGCTTGGCACCCTTTGGGCGTCCTCGTTTTCTGACTGTTTGCTGCATGGCTTTAGGGTAGAAAAAATAATAATAAAATCAACTTAGGAATAATGAAAAAATACAATGCTATGTTTTTAAATAGCTATTTCTATTTTCTAACGAAAATGAAAAATCATTTCAAAAAAATTTACTAAATGAGACGTGCGTGGTAACTTTCTTGCTGAACAAGGAGGAGTAGCCATGAGCACCCAGAATCCTATTTTCATTCCCGGCCCGACGAACATCCCCGAGGTGCTCCGTAAAGCCGTCGATATGCCGACCATTGATCACCGTAGTCCGCTTTTCGGCAATATCCTTCATCCTGCGCTTGAAGGCGTCAAAGCGATCCTCAAGACCTCCAAGGCTGAAGTTTTCGTGTTTCCTTCCACCGGTACCGGTGGTTGGGAGACCGCGATTACGAATACCCTGTCGGCAGGGGATAAGGTCCTGGCGACGCGTAACGGCATGTTCAGCCACCGCTGGATCGACATGTGCCAACGCCACGGTCTAGACGTTCAGGTCGTGATGCAAGAATGGGGCGAAGGCGTCCCCGCAGACACTTTTGAAGAAATTTTGACGGCGGACAAAGGTCACGAAATCAAGGTTGTGCTTGCCACGCATAACGAAACGGCAACGGGCGTTCGTTCTGATATTGCCGCCGTGCGCCGTGCGCTCGACAATGCAAAACATCCAGCCCTGCTCTTCGTCGACGGTGTGAGCTCGATCGCCTGCTACGACTTTCGGATGGACGAATGGGGTGTCGATGTCGCCGTCACTGGATCCCAGAAAGGCTTCATGCTTCCACCGGGCCTCGCAATCGTTGGTTTCTCCCAAAAGGCTCTGGCAGCGACCGGTTCCGCCAGGCTGCCGCGAACCTTCTTCGATGTCCGTGACATGGCCAAGGGTTATGCTGCAAATGGATATCCCTATACACCTCCCGTCGGCTTGCTGAACGGGTTGAAGGTGGCGACCGACATGCTGCTGGATGAAGGATTAGAAAACGTCTTTGCCCGGCATCATCGGATCGCTGAAGGTGTACGCTGCGCTGTTTCCGCCTGGGGGCTGAAGCTCTGCGCCGCCCGTTCAGACCTCTATTCGAACAGCGTCAGCGCCATCCGCACGCCGGAAGGGTTCGACGCCAACAAGATCGTCGCTCATGCGCTCAACACGTATGGCGTTGCTTTCGGAACGGGCCTTGGCGATGTCGCGGGGAAAGTGTTCCGCATCGGTCACCTGGGCAGCCTGACCGACGTCATGGCGCTGTCCGGTATCGCCACCGCCGAGATGGTGATGGCGGACCTCGGGTTGCCGGTCAATCTCGGTTCCGGTGTCGCTGCGGCTCAGCAGTCCTACCGTCAGAGCGCAGGCATCGCCCAGAGGAAAGCCGCGTGATGAGCGATACCGAGATGTATATTCCCAGCTATGACGACATGCTCGCCGCCCATGAGCGGATCAGGCCTCATATCCGGCTTACACCAATCCGACAGTCGGATTATCTCAACGATCTCAGCGGCGCGCAGTTGTTCTTCAAATGCGAAAACTTTCAGGAGCCGGGCGCCTTCAAGGTGCGCGGCGCCGTCAATGCCGTATTCGGGCTGGACGAAGCACGGGCAGCCAATGGTGTGGCCACGCATTCCTCAGGCAATCATGCCTCGTGCCTGTCCTATGCGGCGATGCTGCGTGGTATCCCGTGTAATGTGGTCATGCCCCGCACGGCTCCTCAGGCCAAAAAGGACACCGTGCGCCGTTACAGCGGCAGGATCACCGAGTGCGAGCCTTCCACCTCCTCACGGGAAGAGACTTTCGCGAAGGTCCAAGCCGAAACCGGAGGGGATTTCGTCCATCCCTATAACGATCCGCGCGTGATTGCCGGTCAGGGAACCTGCTCGAAAGAATTCGTGGAACAGGCCGATGGGCTTGAGATAGTCGTAGCGCCGATCGGCGGCGGTGGCATGATTTCGGGGACCTGCCTTACTCTGTCGACGCTGGCGCCAGAGACGAAGGTGATTGCGGCCGAACCTGAACAGGCCGACGACGCCTATCGCAGCTTCAAGGCGGGTTACATCATCGCCGACGATGCGCCGAAGACCATCGCGGATGGGCTGCTTGTGCCGCTGAAAGATCTCACCTGGCATTTCGTGTCGAACCACGTCTCCGAGATCTATACCGCTTCAGATCAGGAGATCATCGATGCGATGAAGCTCGCCTGGAAGCACCTGCGCGTGGTGCTGGAACCGTCCAGCGCCGTGCCCTTGGCAACCATCCTGAAGAATCGCGAAGCATTTGCTGGCAAGCGTGTCGGCGTCATCATCACCGGCGGTAACGTCGATCTCGACAAACTGCCCTGGAACTGAGGAGAGAACCATGAATGGCCATACAGAATTCGCCGGCCTTGAAGTCGGATACGATGTTCCTGCCTTTCCGGGCATGGATGAGAAGGACATTCAGACACCCTGCCTGATCCTCGATCTCGACGCCTTGGAACGCAACATCAAAAAGATGGGCGACTATGCCAAGGCCTACGGCATGCGCCACCGCGCCCATGGCAAAATGCACAAGTCCGTCGACGTTCTGAAGCTTCAGGAAAAGCTCGGCGGCGCAATTGGCGTGTGCTGCCAGAAGGTCTCGGAGGCCGAGGTCTTCGTGCGTGGCGGTATCAAGGACGTCCTCGTATCGAACCAGATCCGCGACGCGGCCAAGATCGACCGTCTGGCGCGGTTGCCTAAGTTCGGCAGCCGGATTATCGTCTGCGTCGATGATCTCGCCAATGTCGATGATCTGTCGACTGCGGCGCAAAAGCACGGCGCGACCCTCGAATGCCTCGTCGAAATCGACTGCGGCGCCGGGCGCTGCGGCGTAAAGGCGTCCTCCGAGGTGGTGGAGATAGCCAAGGCGATCGACGCAGCAGCGGGCTTGAAATTCACGGGCATCCAAGCCTATCAGGGCGCGATGCAGCATATGAACAGCTTTGAAGACCGCAAGGCCAAGCTCGATGCGGCGATTTCCCAGGTGACGGAGGCTGTCCAGGCCCTCAAGGCCGAGGGGCTTGTCCCGGAACTGGTCTCGGGCGGCGGCACTGGCTCGTATTATTTCGAGTCAAACTCCGGTGTTTACAACGAGCTTCAATGCGGCTCATACGCCTTCATGGATGCAGACTATGGCCGCATTCACGACAAGGACGGCAAGCGGATCGACCAGGGAGAGTGGGAAAACGCCCTGTTTATACTGACCTCGGTGATGAGCCACGCAAAGCCGCATATCGCCGTTGTTGATGCCGGCCTCAAGGTGCAATCTGTCGATAGCGGTCTTCCTTTTGTCTATGGTCGCGACGATGTCAAATACGTCAAATGCTCCGACGAGCATGGCGTGGTGGAGGACACGAACGGGGTTCTCAAGATCAATGAGAAACTGCGTCTCGTACCCGGTCACTGCGATCCGACCTGCAATGTACACGACTGGTATGTCGGGGTGCGCAATGGCAAGGTCGAGACCCTGTGGCCGGTCTCGGCGCGCGGTAAGGCTTACTAGAACAGGCGATAGCAACGGATAGAATTCACCGCCGGGGCCATCTGCTGTCCCCGGCGCGCTGTCCAGGCAGGAGTAATTTTCATGATCATTGTCCCCGAACACGAGATCGAAGGCCTCGTTTCTGCGTCGGATTGCTTTACTGCGGTGGAGCGGGTCTTCGCATCGATGGCGCAGAAATCCGCGTACAACTTCTCGGTGATCCGCGAAGCCATCGGGCATGCCGACGCGCTGTACGGCTTCAAATCGGGTTTTGATCGGGAAAGTCTAGCACTTGGCCTGAAGTCCGGCGGCTTCTGGCCCAACAACATGGAAAAAGGGCTGACGAACCATCAGTCGACCATATTTCTATTCGATGCCGATACCGGCAAATGCCGGGCCGTTGTTGGCGGCAACCTGCTGACAGCGTTGCGCACGGCAGCTGCCTCCGCAGTGTCGATCAAATATCTGGCGCGGCCTGACGCCAAAGTGCTCGGCATGGTCGGGGCGGGCCATCAGTCTTCCTTCCAGCTTCGGGCGGCGCTCCAACAACGCCCCTTTGAAAAGGTCATCGGATGGAATCTCTTTCCCGAAGCGCTTGACCGTCTCGCTAAGGTCGCCGCCGAACATGACGTTCCGTTTGAGGCGGTCGACCTTGATCGACTGGGCGCGGAAGCCGACGTCATTATCACGATCACTTCGTCTTTCGCGCCGATCCTGAAGGCGGCGCAAATTCGCCCGGGAACTCATCTTGCCTGCATGGGTACGGATACCAAGGGGAAACAGGAAGTAGAGGCCGAACTGCTGGCGGCGGCTACCATCTTCAGCGATGAGATCGCGCAATCGGTTACGATCGGAGAAGCGCAGCATCCGGTCGCCAAGGGATTGATCTCTCCCAACAGGATCATCGAGATCGGGGCGGTTATCAACGGCGCTCATCCGGGTCGTTCAAATGCCGATGAGATTACAGTGTTCGATGGAACCGGCGTCGGGCTTCAGGACCTGGCGGTAGCATCGAAGGCGGTCGATCTGGCTGTTCAAAAAGGTGTTGCCGTCGTCGTGGATTTTTAGTTACCAGAGTACCTGTCAGCCGGGAAAAATAGCGATGTGCATAGGTCTATTCAGGTTGATCGGAGGCCACAGAACTTCGGAAGTTGGCACTACCGTGCTGCAATTTCTATCTTAAAACCCACGATGCAAGGTCTGTTCACATGAGAGTCGCGATAAACGGTTTTGGCCGCATCGGACGGTCAATTTTGCGTCTGGCTGTAAGATGCGATGATTTCGACATTGCATTGATCAACGATGTCGCTTCACTCGAAACCTTGGCGTATCTTTTCGAGTTTGACAGTGTATTCGGACCTTGGGCTGGGCGTGTGGAAATAGAGGGAAATTGCCTCGTAATCGACGGTCGCGCCATTCCATTTCATCACCACCAAGACTTCGGCGCCGTGGATTTGTCAGGGGTGGATGTCGTTCTCGAATGTACAGGGCACCGCGACGCGCTGGCGTTCTCGCGCTCTTCATTGGCAGCAGGCGCGCGCCGCGTCGTCATATCGGGGCCGGCGAAAGGGGCCGATGTTACCCTCGTGATGGGCGCAAATGACGAGACCTATCGCGGCGAGCACATTGTCTCGAATGGTTCGTGTACGACGAACGCGATTGCTCCTCTGCTTCGGATCGTTGATGAGCAGTTTGGTGTGGTTGGTGGACACCTGACGACGGTCCATTGTTATACCGGAAGTCAGCCTACTGTAGATCAGCCAAGGGGCGATCCGGCGCGTAGCAGAGCGGCAGCCTTGTCCATGGTGCCGACAACGACCAGTGCTCATCTTCTGTTAGGTGAAGTTCTTCCTCAGCTTGCCGGGCTCATAGAAGCGCGCGCCCTTCGCGTGCCCACGGCAAGTGTTTCGGCAATCGACCTCACTGTTGCTTTACGGGCGCAAACGGATATCGGGAACGTAAGAGATACTCTCCAGGACCTTTGCGAGAGATCATCTGTACTTGGTTGGATCGAGAAACCGCTGGTTTCTGTGGATTTGCGCGGACGTCCAGAGTCGCTGATTGTGAGCGGGCCAGAGCTTTCGATGTCCGCCGCTGGCGGATTGCTGAGAATTTTCGGTTGGTACGACAATGAGTGGGGCTTCGCAAATCGTATGCTCGAAATGGCGTTGCGGGTGGGCGAGGGGAATCGGGAGAATCGACAGGTCTTCTATACGGGGCGGGGGCATAATTGACAATCTCGCCTGTTGGTTATGGGATGGCCCGCCCTTCCGAGAACATAGAGTATGATGTCTCGCCATTGAAGGAAGAGGAGCCAGATCATGACCAACATGCACCAAAACTGCATTGCCATCTTGTCCTCATCGAGGTCAATCAACCAACATTATAGCGCCGGCACGCAAAACCCCACGGCGCTGCTGGGATGGATACCGATCAAGCAATGTGTGCATAGATTGAGCCGTCTCTACCCTCTAAGTCAATGGTGGTCGCAGAGGTAAAGCTGCAACCCGGCGGGATGCTACCGGCTGCCTGAAGACACGCATCAGAGACCAAAAGACTTCCTCGTAACTCCCGCGTCGCCCGTTCGAGACGGCTCGCCACGTTGACGACGTCACCGATGACGGTGAATTCCCTTCGTTCGCTCGTGCCGACGTTGCCAACGATCACCTCACCGAAGTGCAATCCGATGGAAACGCGAACAAGCTCAGCGCCACGGGTCGCGCGCTTTGCGTTCCAGACCGAGTATATATTTAGCAGATCGAACGCACAGGCAAGTGCGCGTCCTGCTGCATCTGGCTGTTGCTCAACGCCGCCGAAGGTCGCCATAATCCCGTCGCCCAGGAACTTGTCGAGGGTACCGCCGCAATTGAAGATTACGGAACATCCGCGTTCCTGGAAGCTGCTCAGGAGCGCCAGAGCCCGTTCTGGAGACTGGTTTTCTGCCATTCGCGTGAAGCCGACAATATCAACAAACATGACTGCGACCTTGCGTTTGGAGGGAGCACCAAAGTCCGATACGTCATCCCGCATCGCGTGGGCCACGTCCGGAGAAACATAAAGAGCAAGCGATTCCCGCACGGCATTGTCGTTGATCTGGGCGATCAGTGTATTGCGGCTTCTCAGAACGGCAATCGCAAGACACAGAGTGAATAGGACCGTCGTGACCACCTGTACCCACATCTGGGTGAGGCCGACGAAGTTGGGGGTGAGGAACCTTTCCAATGCCTGCATTCCTGAGATTCCGTCTGCATCGCCGGACCTTACCGTGTCCGGACGATTATAAATGCTACTGATCCCGGCTGACCAGATCGCAACAATGACCCCCCCTGTCCACAGGACGAGGATAGGCGAATAGGTCAAAGCCGACTCGGCGAGCAGCAGAAGCACGTAAAGATATTCCGGGCCGCGAGTCCGCGTCTGTACCGGCCAGTCGGGTGCAAAGTCGCCAAGCGGCGGAAGAAGTATAGCCGAGGTGATTAGGGCAACGTCGAGAATAGTACAGGCGATCTTGATTGGCCAAGCGGCACGATGACGTCGTGTTGCATACGGAATGTAACTGAGCGCCAGAAATACAAGGCTCACGGTGAGATAATACAAATTTCGCGGCCAGACGGTGCTGACGAGCAGCCATATAGCTATGACGGCAACAGCACACAATCGGACACGAAACGCTACCACCAGACCTGCGATCTCTGCATCGTAAAGGCGAGAATGTTTGTCGGAGGACGATCCACTCAGCAGAGCTGCGGAAAACCGAAGCTTGAACCAATCGAGCATTGAAATCACTCTCTGCCTAAGCAAACTTGGCCACGTTAAATGCATTAAATCCCCGGCCCAGCATAATTCAAACGCCGAGCGGTGGCTTTTACTCCGCAGCGGGAGGACAACTGATAGGCTGCGGGCTGTAGTGGGACAGTCTTTTTCGATTGAGAGCTGTATAGACCATCGGCACGACGAATAAAGTAAGGAGTGTGCCGACAGACATGCCGCCGACGATCACCCAACCGATCTGCTGCCGACTTTCTGCGCCAGCGCCCGTGGCAAGAGCGAGAGGCATTGCGCCCAGCACCATGGCGCCTGTCGTCATTAGTATCGGCCTCAGTCGCTGCGAGGCAGCATCAATGACGGACGACAGTTCGTCACGACCCGCGTCCTGCTGCTGGTTGGCAAATTCGACGATCAGGATGCCGTGCTTTGTGATGAGACCGACGAGCGTAACGAGACCGATCTGCGAGTAGACGTTCAGTGAACCGCCAGTGATATAGAGTGCCGCCAGCGCGCCTGTCATCGAGAGCGGCACGGAGATCATGATGATCAATGGATCTCGGAAGCTTTCGAATTGTGCTGCAAGCACGAGATAGATGAAGCCGAGCGCTAGAACGAACACCACTGCCAGGCTCTGCCCCGACGTCCGGAATTCGCGGCTAGGGCCCGAAACATCTGTCATCACGTTCTCCGGCAAAATCTCGCGTTTAAGCATCTCCATGTATGCCAGGACCTCGCCGGTCGAATAACCCGGAGCGAGGTTGGCCGAGACTGTCACCGACCGCATCTGGTTGAAACGCTTTAGCTCCTGCGGGGCGACAGTCTCGGTCACCCTGACCAGATTGGACAGCTGGACCATGTCGCCGCTGATAGAGCGCAGGAAGATTGATTGCAGAGTTTCTGGCGATTGACGGTCGGCGGCGGCGAGTTGCACGAATACATCGTATTGCTCGCCGTCCATCTCGAAGCGGGTCACTTGGCGGCTGCCCAGTAGAGTTTCGAGCGTCCGGCCGATGACAGCAATATCGATTCCGAGGTCGGAGGCCTTTGCGCGATCGATCTCGATGCTCATCTCCGGTTTGTTAAGCTTCAGGTCGGTATCGACATTGGTCACCGCCGGGTAGTCCGACAACCGGTCGAGAAATCGCTTAGTAAGTTGGTCGAGTTCGACGTAGCTCGCAGAGCTCTGGAGCACAAACTCGATCGGGCGCGCATTGTTGGAAGTGCCAAGTGATGGTGGATTGTTGGCAAAGGCGTTGACGCCAGCGATCCTACGTAGCTTCGGCATGAGCTCGGCAACAAGCTCCTGCTGCGATCTGCCCCGCTCGTCCCAGTCCTTCAGCCGACCCATAATGATAAAGCGATTGACTTCCGGCATACCGTTGATCGCTTGAATGCTGCCGACCTCCGAGTAAGGTTTTAGTATGTCCTCCACCTGACGGGAATAACGCTCGGTATAGGCCAGCGTGGCGCCCTCCGGGGCCGTGCCTAGCACGCGGATGACCCCGCGATCCTCAACAGGCGCAAGTTCCTGCGGCAGCTCGAGGTAGAAGAACACACTTCCCGCGGCGACTATTACGGCAACGCAAGCTATAATCGGCCGAATTCTCAAGGAGGCGGTTAATAGCCGTCTATAGCCGGATTCCATACCCATCAGCCGTCGCTCGATGAAGGCGGAGATGCGTCCTTGTTTTTCCTGATGTTTCAGAAGCTTCGAACACATCATAGGCGTTAACGTTAAAGCCACAAGCCCCGAGATTATCACGGCACCGGCGAGGGTCAGCGAGAATTCGAGGAAAAGCTTGCCGGTTCGCCCTGCGGCGAAAGCCACTGGCGCATAGACGGCCGCCAGCGTCAGCGTCATCGCAATGACTGCGAAGCCGATCTCGCGTGTACCCTTGATCGCTGCCTCAAAGGGCTTCATGCCGTTCTCGATGTGCCGAAATATGTTTTCCAGCACCACAATCGCGTCATCGACCACTAGGCCGATCGCCAGCACCAAAGCGAGTAGCGTCAACGTGTTCACCGAAAAGCCGAGCATGTACATTATGGCGCAGGTGGTCAAAAGTGAGATAGGAATGGTGACGATCGGGATGATCGAGGCGCGCGCAGAGCGCAAGAAGATCACGATGACAATCAGCACAAGAACGATAGCCTCGATGATTGTCGTGTAGACTGCACCAATCGCCTGCTCAATGAAGATCGAGTTATCGTTGCCGACTGCACCAATCATACCATCGGGAAGGTCGGCATTTATGTCGGGAAGGAGCGCGTGCACGCCCTTCGAAACGTCCAGTGGATTGGCGACAGCCTGCTTGATGATGCCGACTACGATGGCACTCTCGCCATTGAAACGGCTTGCCCTGCGCTCGTCCACCGCGCCCAGTTCCACACGGGCGACTTCGCCAAGACGCACCAAGGCACCATTTGCCCTCTTGACAATGAGCTTCTCGAACTCATCCGCTGAATTGATCGAGGTTTTCGACAGAACAGTGAACTCTCGGTCGTTGCTTTCGATCCGTCCGGCTGGAATTTCGACGTTCTGGCTTTCGAGCGAATCCTCCACGTCCTGCACGGTGAGGCCGAGCGATGCGAGACGTTCGCGCTCGATCCAGATTCGCATCGCGTAACGTCGTTCGCCGAGAATCTGGACGTCGGCCACGCCGTTAACGTTCTTGAAACGGTCAACGATATTACGGTCGACGTAGTCCGTCAATGCAAGTGCGGAGACGCGTTCGCTGCGAAAGACAACGAAGACGACGGGCTGGGCGTCGGCCTCCACCTTAGAGATCACCGGTTCGGAAATTTCACCGGGCAAGCGCTGCCGCACGCGGCTCACGCGGTCGCGAACATCACTTGCCGCCACGTTCGGATCCACTTCCAGGCGGAAGCGGACGGTGATGCGACTGGACTCGGCGCGGCTGGTCGATTCTAGCACATCGATGCCTTCGATGCCTGCAATCGACCCCTCTAGCACTTGCGTGACCTGGCTCTCGATGATGCTCGCGGAAGCCCCGGGGTATTGCGTCACCACTGAGACCACGGGCTCGTCGATGCTCGGATATTCGCGTACGGTCAGCCGTTCATAGGAGACGATGCCGACCAGCAGCATCAAAAGGCTTAGCACGGTCGCAAACACCGGCCGTCGAATGCAGAGTTCGGAAAGTCCCATGTCGCTTAGCTCCCTGCCTGAGTCTGTTCGCTGAAGACAACATTGACGCTTGCGCCGTTGCGTAGGCGGGCTTGCCCCGCGGTGACGACGACAGATCCTGGCGAAAGGCCATCGACTTGCGCCGCTCCCAACATACGTCTGCTGACGGTCACTTTGGTTTCGCGAACTTTTCCTTCGGTCACCGTCCAGACGAAGTGGTCCTGCCCGCGCGCTACGATCGCAGCCTCCGGCACTGTGACGGCCTGCCGCTCGTCCTGGCCCTTCAGCATGATCCGGGCGAATAGGCCGGGGCGCAGGACGAGACCGGGATTGATGAGCCTTGCCAGTATGCTGAGAGAACGGCCGTTGACATCCAGCATTGGATCGATGGCATAAACGGTTGCCTCGAACATCTTGTCGGGAATCGCGTCTACCGAAATCTCGATCGTCTGGCCAATGGCGACCTTCTGAAGGTTCGCCTCGGGAATCTTGAAGGCGACCTTAAGAACGTCGATTTTTTCGAGATTGACGAGTGCGGAGCCGACGCCGACATAGCTACCGACGGAGACGCTGCGAAATCCAACGACTCCGTCGAAGGGCGCTACGACATTAAGTTTCGAAAGCTGTACCCTCTGTGAGTTGAGGAGCGCGTTCGCCGTGTTACGCTCGGCACGCGCCATGTCTAAGTCTTGGGTCGTGCCAACGCCGGTCTTTGCTAGCCGCTCAGTCCGCGCGTAGTTCACAGTGGCGAGGTCGAGACGAACCTTGGCTTCCTCCTCGCTGGCCTTGGCCAAGGTATTGTCAAAACTCAAAAGGGCGTCGCCCGCCCTGACGGCCTGTCCCTCCGTCATTTGAATCACGGCGACGCGGCCAGATACCTCCGGTGCAAGCTGCACGCTTTCATCGGATTGTAGAGTGCCGATGGCGCTGATGTCTGTGGTGACTGGCACCTCGGTTGTTGGTGAAACCTCAACAGATAAGGCTTGTTGCGCACTTGCTCTTGTCAGAGTCACGGCGGTTGCTGGAAAGACCGCCATAGGGTCAATCAACTTCCAATGCGTGCTCGCAGCGCCGCCTGCGGCCGCAACCAAGGCCACTAAAGCTCCGTTTACCCACTTCATTTAAACCTCGATTTTGCGCTGCACCATGAAGCGACTATGGGTCGCTTGTGGAAGCGTGAATTGAATTTTCTACGCACTTTGATTTTCTGTTGGAGACCTCAGTCTTGTGAGCGTGTTGCAGTCCAGTTGACACCGCCTTGGGTGCCGACGGTCATGGATTCACCACTCACGGACCCCGTGTAGCGCATGCCGCCAGCTGTAAAGCTGATGCGGGTGCCGTCGATCTTCGCCTCTGAAATGGCGTGCGCCGTTCCATTATTGGTAAGCGTCCCTGAGAGCATCTGATAGTTCTGCGTCAGCGAGAGCTTACCTTCCCCGTGACGCCAGTCGCCAGCCACCTTCGCAGGGACAACCCATTTGAAAGCCCGGCAATAGTTCTCACATTTCTCTCCGGCCTCGACCCGGTCATCCGGTTGCCAGTCACCCATATTGAAGCTGTTTGAAACGACGCGTGTCCCGGGCTTCATGTCCAGCAGAGTGGGGCGCAGACGAACATTCAGCTCGGGCAAAAGGAAAAGTGTAATCACCGACGCATCGGAGAAATCTGACTGAAAGATATCCTCCTCGGCAAACGTTGCGCGATCCGCAACGCCAGCTTCCTGAGCGTTACGCCGGGAAAGCGCGACCATGTCGGGATTGTACTCAATGCCATGTGCGCGAGCACCTAGTTTGGCGACACTGACGACCGTGCGTCCGTCTCCGGACCCCAAGTCGATGACATAATCGTTCTCCGTAATTCCCGCCATTTCAAGCATGCGATCAACCAAGGCCTGAGGGGTTGGTACCCAAATGACATCTTTTCCGTGTTGACCCACGTCAGGTGTATAGGTTGGACTTGAGGTTTGGGGGGCAGTTGTCTGTGCCAAGGCGTTTCCAAGCGGAATCATGGTGAACGTGCAAGCAAGAGCGATATTACGTAGCATCAACATGGCGGATCTCCTTGTCTGTCGGATTGGGGGAGGGAACGTTGTAACCGAAGTGGTTGCGGCGAGGGGGCACTGCCGCGATCTCGCCTTTGACATAAAAGAAGCGGCGCTCCAGCTGCCAGCACGGCGAGGCCAATGAGGGACGCGATACCTGTGTATGCCAGGCTACCGTGAAGCATGTAGGCGCAGATGAGGCAGAAGATGATTGGCGTCAAAGGATATAGGGGCACAGAAAACGGCCGTTGGCGATCTGGCTCTCGCCAACGCAATACAAAAAGAGAGACCCCGATCAGTATTAGGAAAGCCCAAAAGACCGGCGCTGTGTAATCTACCATTGCCTGGAAGCCATCGCGGGTTCCGGCCCCTATACCGACGAGGGCAAGCGCGACACAAGCCTGCATGATCAGCCCGTTTGCGGGTGTCTCGCCTCTCTGGTTCCATTCGCCGACCCTTGGAAGCAGCGTGAGATCGCGGGCCATGGCGTAATACACCCGCCCACCAGTGAAGATCGTCGCATTCAAGGTCGAGACAGCTGCCACGATGACTGCAAGGGTGACGACCAAACCACCCGATGGCCCTACGGCTGTGCGCATCATATCGCTTGCCACTGCCTCGGAGGTGCGCAATCCCTCCAGGCCCAGCACTGCAAGCATAGCGAGACTTGCGGCTACGTAGAGTGATGTCAGAACGATGGTACCCAGGATCAGCACGCCGGCAATCTTGCGGGGAGCGTCCTTGATCTCGCCGGTTAGATACGCAACCTCGGTCCAGCCTCCATAGGTCAGAAGAACGAAAATCATCGCTATTCCAAGAGCGGCTTCCGATGATGGATCACTGACGGGCATCGGCCCTGTCTCAACCGAAAACACAAAGCCCGCGATGATGATCGCTGCAACAGCGCAAATTTCCAGGAATGTTACTGCGATCTGCAATCGTTTGCTCTGACGTGTGCCGACGATGTTGACAGCTGTAAATATGGCAATCGAAACTGCGGCAAAGATCGCCGAGCTGTACGGCCCGACCAGAAAGAGTTGCGCAAGATAGTCGCCCAAAACAAACGCCACCGCTGCAATGGCTCCGGTTTGCATGACCGAGGCACGGGCCCATCCGAACAATACTGCAACGGATCTGCCGTATGCCTTTGAGAGAAAATGATACTCGCCACCTGTGTCAGGATGTGCAGCAGCAAGTTCAGCGTAGCACAACGCACCGATGAGTGTCGCAAGGCCGCCGGCGATCCACACGAGCACATATTCCAGTTCACTGCCGACGTTGGCAGCGACAATGGAAGGTGTTCTGAAAATGCCGATGCCCATAACCAACCCAACCATAATGACGACCGCGTCAAATGCAGTTAGAGAGCCTTTGGGTTTGGATCGTTCACTGTGATGCGAATTGGGCAAGTAAGCTCTCCGACATGTTGTGGACACTGTCGTTTCGGCGCCTATCAAGACCAGCGCTTTAGACGTCGCTCTTCACGAGCGCAATTTAGGGGAAGGATATTGAACATGTGTCGCACAGTTGTGCCGCCGTCATGCGTTTATGTATCAATTTGTATTGTGAATTCGGGAGTATCCGGCTCAGTTCCGCGTGGAAACGTATGGCCCGCCCTGTTTGCAAGGAGTTTTTTAGACTCCCTGTGCAGTCTGCTTCAACGTATTCGGTCTTACGGTCACGCCGTAGCCAAGATGGATATCCGCACGTCCAGAGCCACGATAACCAACACGGTTTCAATAAACCATTTCCACGCCTGGGCTTTCTGAACGCCGATTGACTGTCAGACCATCTATATTCCTTCTCGCAAACATCCTGGTCTGCGTGTAAGCGCAGCCAACCCTGTTATGCTGGAGCTACGCCGAAGGTTCTCTCATACGGTCGCTCCTTACGTAAAATCGCCCAGGCGATACACGCAAGCTTGTTTGCAAGGGCCACGATCGCAACATTACGGTGAATACCGCGGGAAACCAGCGCTCGAAGCCACTGGCCGACAGGCGTATCGGTTTGACTGAGTACGGGCATCGCCGCTCGGGCGCCGTGCACAAGCAAAGTTTGGAGGTAGTTATTGACGCGTTTCGTTATTCCGAGAAGCCGTGGCTTGCCTCCTGTCGTGAGCTGTCGTGGAACGAGCCCTGGCCACGCGCCGAGATCTCGCGCATGTTTGAAGCTGCTGGCGTCGCCGATAGCGGCAACCAGGGCCGTGGCTGTTAAGTACACCGATACCGGGGATAGTCGTTAAACGACGGATCGCAAGATTATGCCGCGCGAGCGACACGAACTCAGCGTTCAGTGCTGCAATCTTCGTATCCAGCACTTTCCACTCGTTTCGCAAT
>JWIT01000033.1 GCA_000949895.1 Agrobacterium arsenijevicii
CTGCCGACCGCAACGCCGCCATGGGGCCGCAGGCATTCGCCGCGCAGGCTCAGCGTGAGCCCACGCAAGCAGCCCCCGCCGCTCATTTCCCAAGTGTAGCGCAGCCTTCGACCACACAGCAGGTTGAACGCGCCGCGCCGCAGCGCCCGACGGATGTGCGGCCGCTGCTGGCTGCTGCCGCCGCAAGTGTCGTAGAACAGCCGGCACCTTTCGTTGCCGAGGACCGAGCCGCTGCCGCTGCCGCTGCCGTTGAAAGCGCGTCCTTTGCGGACAGCCGCTTCGATCAGCTTACGCTGCGCGGTGCCATCGAAACGCCGGTTGCCGAGGAACGCTACGAAATCGCAGTGCAGGAACCTGTCTTCGAGGCACCCAAATTCGATCTGGCCGAGCCGAAGGCGGAAGAGGAGGGCGGTTTGTCGCTCAATCTTATTTCCGCTGCCGCCGGTGCGCAGATCGCCCGTTCCTTTAGCGAACTTGCTGAAATCTTCGACGGTGTCGAGCGGCGTTCGGTCGAGGATATGGCCGCCGAAATGCTGCGTCCAATGCTGCAGGACTGGCTGGAAGACAATTTGCCGACCCTGGTGGAACGTCTCGTGCGCGAGGAAATTGAACGCGTGGCGCGCGGCTCGCGCCGCTAGGTCTTGGTCTGGCTGCATCCTGCGTTGTGCCGGATGCGATGAAACAGAGGCCGCTCCGGCACCGGGGCGGCTTTTTTGTTGAAGATGAAGGCGCTATGGGGTCATAGTCGCTGAAGGGTCGGTTTCTGTTGACTCTCGACCATCCATCCTTATTTAAAAAAATCCACACAAGAACTCTAAAATTCAGGTCAGGAAATGCTCGAAAAGACCTACGATTCCGCATCCGTCGAACCGAAGATCGCCAAAGCCTGGGACGAGGCGAACGCTTTTCGTGCCGGCGCCAACGCCAAGCCGGGCGCGGAAAGCTTCACCATCGTCATCCCGCCGCCGAATGTGACGGGCTCCCTGCATATGGGCCACGCGCTCAACAACACGCTTCAGGACATATTGGTTCGCTTTGAGCGCATGCGCGGCAAGGACGTGCTGTGGCAGCCGGGCATGGACCATGCGGGCATCGCCACGCAGATGGTCGTGGAGCGCAAGCTGATGGAACAGCAGCTTCCGGGCCGTCGCGAGATGGGCCGTGAGGCTTTCGTGGAGAAGGTCTGGGAATGGAAAGCCGAATCCGGCGGTCTGATCTTCAACCAGCTGAAACGTCTTGGCGCGTCCTGTGACTGGTCGCGTGAGCGCTTCACCATGGATGAAGGGCTGTCCGAGGCCGTTCTCGAGGTCTTCGTCACCCTTTACAAGCAGAACCTGATCTACAAGGCCAAACGCCTCGTCAATTGGGACCCGAAGCTGCAGACTGCGATTTCCGACATGGAAGTCGAACAGCTGGAAGTGAAGGGCAACCTCTGGCACTTCCGTTATCCGCTGGAAAAGGGCGTGACCTATCAGTACCCCGTCGCTTTTGACGAGGAGGGCAAGCCCACCGAATTCGAAACGCGCGATTATATCGTCGTCGCCACGACACGGCCTGAAACCATGCTCGGCGATACCGGCGTTGCGGTGAACCCGGAAGACGAGCGCTACAAGGGCATCATCGGCAAGCATGTCATCCTGCCGATCGTTGGCCGCAAGATCCCGATCGTTGCCGACGACTACGCCGATCCGACGGCCGGAACGGGTGCGGTCAAGATCACGCCCGCGCATGACTTCAACGATTTCGAAGTCGGCAAGCGTTGCGGCCTGCGCGCCATCAACGTCATGAATATCGATGGCACGATCTCCATCAAGGAGAACGAGGATTTCCTCGAGGGCCTCAATCACCCGGCGGCGCTGCATGGCGCATGGGATCGTCTGGAAGGGCAGGATCGTTTCTTCGCCCGCAAGGTCATCGTCGAAATCTTCGAGGAAGCCGGCCTGCTCGACAAGATCGAGCCGCACAAGCACGTCGTGCCGCATGGCGACCGTGGCGGCGTGCCGATCGAACCGCGGCTCACCGATCAATGGTGGGTGGACAACAAGACGCTGGCCCAGCCGGCAATTGCCTCGGTTCGCGAAGGCCGCACCAATTTTGTGCCGAAGAACTGGGAAAACACCTACTTCCAGTGGATGGAAAACATCCAACCCTGGTGTATCTCGCGGCAATTGTGGTGGGGACACCAGATTCCGGCATGGTACGGCCCGGATGGGCAGGTCTTCGTTGAAAAGACCGAGGAAGAGGCGCTTCAGGCTGCCATCCAGCACTATATCGCCCATGAAGGTCCATGGAAGGCCTGGGTCGAGGAGAAGCTTGAGAACTTCAAGCCGGGCGAAATCCTGACGCGCGACGAAGACGTTCTCGACACATGGTTCTCGTCGGCGCTCTGGCCGTTCTCGACGCTTGGCTGGCCGGAAAAGACGCCGGAACTGGCGCGGTATTATCCGACCAACGTCCTCGTCACCGGTTTCGACATCATCCCGTTCTGGGTTGTTCGCATGATGCAGATGGGTCTGCATTTCATGAAGGACGACGCTGGCAATCCGGTCGAGCCGTTCAGCACTGTCTACATCCACGCTCTGGTTCGTGACAAGAACGGCCAGAAGATGTCGAAGTCCAAGGGCAACGTCATCGATCCGCTGGAGCTGATCGACGAATATGGTGCGGATGCGCTGCGCTTCACGCTCGCCATCATGGCGGCGCAGGGCCGTGACGTGAAGCTCGATCCGGCGCGTATCGCCGGTTATCGCAACTTCGGCACGAAGCTCTGGAATGCCACGCGTTTTGCCGAAATGAACGGTGTGAAGCGCGATCCGCATTTCCTGCCGGAAACCGCGTCGCTGACGATCAACCGCTGGATCCTGACCGAACTTGCCAACACGACGCGGGATGCGACGGCGGCTGTCGAGAACTTCCGTTTCAACGATGCGGCGGGCACGCTCTACCGTTTCGTCTGGAACCAGTTCTGCGACTGGTATCTGGAGCTGCTCAAGCCCGTCTTCAGCGGCGAGGATGAGGCGGCGAAGACGGAATCGCAGGCCTGCGCGGCCTATGTTCTGGACGAGATCTACAAGCTCCTGCATCCCTTCATGCCGTTCATGACGGAGGAGCTGTGGGCGCATACGGCCGGTGAGGGCGTGGAGCGTGACGATCTGCTGTGCCACACCGACTGGCCGACGCCGGAATTCCGCGACGATGCGTCGGCTGCGGAAATCAACTGGCTGATCGATCTCGTCACCGGCATCCGCTCGACGCGCGCCGAGATGAACGTGCCGCCGGGTGCCATCGCCTCGCTGGTGGTCGTTGGTGCCAACACCTCCACCGAAGCGCGGCTCGACCGCCATGCCGCTGCCATCCAGCGTCTGGCGCGCGCCGACGAAATCCGTGCCGCCGACGTGGCGCCGAAGGGCTCCGCACAGATCATCGTCGGTGAGGCGACCGTCTGCCTGCCGCTCGGCAAGCTCATCGATCTTTCGGCCGAAAATGCCCGCCTCGAAAAGGCGATCGGCAAGGTGGATGCGGAAATGGAGCGCATCGACAAGAAGCTGTCGAACGAAAAATTCGTGGCCAATGCCGATCCTGAGGTTGTGGCCGCCGAGCGCGAGCGCAAGGCGGAACTGGAGGTTCAGCTGGCAAGCCTCCGAACCGCCCTGCAGCGGGTCAGCGAAGCGGGATAAGTTTCCCGGTTCCATGTGAGATCAGAACGCCCCGTGAGAAACGGGGCGTTTTGCGTTTTGTCAGGTCTGTCGCTGTTTATTGCTGCGTTGCAACGGCGAATCATGCGCTGCATGACAGCGGGATTATTTCAGTGATGAACCGGACAGATCCGCCGAGGGAGACGAAAAAAACCAATAAAAACGGCCTGATAAGCGGTTTTCTTCGGAAACGTCCAGCTGTGGTTATTTGGCGACATTTCCGGTTCGAGTTGGGAGTTTGTTTCGTTTTTTATCGGTTTTTCCGTTTGGATTAGAATAATAGCCTAAAATGATTATGTAAGAAGGCAAACACAAAAAACTTACGTAAAAAAATGGCCATCTGGTGGCAAGCGCGTCGTGCTGCGACAGATTGTCATTTGCCGCAAAGCATTTCACTCTATCAATGATCAAATTGCCTTGATTGGGGAGAGAGATGGCAAAAACTGCATTTTTTCGCGGCGCGGTATGTTTCGTAGCCAGCATTGCGGCGGTCACGCCTTCACTGGCGGGCGGCCTTGAGCGCGGCGGTTACAACATCGACCTGCTGTTCGATCCATCTGACTATGTTCTCGATAGTTCCGCTACATTCGTTGCGCCGCAGCGCAAGGTTGATAATGCGCGGGACAATCCGATAAAAAGCGGTGGCCCGTTGCCGGCGTCCTGGTCAACCACCGCTGACGATTCGGAAAGCTATTGGTCGACACGTGTTGGCGCCAAAGCGGCCATCGGCGATTTCGGCGACTGCATGTTCGATTATTCGCAGCCATGGGGTGCGGATCTTAATCCCGGCATCTGGCAGGGATCGAGCTACAATATCGAAACCAAGGTCAAGTCGCACAACTATGCGACCACCTGCCGGGTGAAGTTCGATCTCGGCAAGGGCGATTTCTCGATTATCGGCGGCGGTTTCTATCAGGAGCTTAGCGGTTACAAAAACCGTCAGGTCGTTTCCCCGACAGCGCTCGGTCCCGCTTATCCTTCCCTTTATTCCGGTGTTGGCAGGCTGGAAATGGAAGGCGACGGCTGGGGCTGGCGTGCGGGTGTCGCTTACGAGATCCCGGAAATCGCTTTCCGCACGAGCCTCGTATATAACAGTGCCGTCGATCACGATCTGAACGGCACGGTCGATCTCAGAAGCCTTCCTGCCGCCGGCAGCCCGGCTCTCGTCGCTTACGGTGGTAAAGTCACGCCCGTTTACGGTTCGGTTTCCATGCCGGACAGCGTGGAACTTAAAGTGCAGTCTGGTATCGCTCCGAACTGGCTTGCCTTCGGTTCCGTGAAATGGACGGACTGGAGCCAGATTCAGGTTGTGCCTTTCTGCCAGGTCGGTGTTCCCACCTGTATTGCGGGTGTAACTTCGCTCACGACACTCGATCTTTATTATCGTGACGGCTGGACGATTTCCGGCGGTGTTGGCCACAAGTTCAACGATCAGTGGAGCGGCGCTGTCAGCCTGACATGGGATCGTGGTACATCGACGGTTATCGGCACGCAGACCGATACCTGGATGCTTGGCACCCAGATCGTCTATTCGCCCAATCAAAATATCGAGTTCAAGATTGCCGGCGCGCTCGGCTTGCTCACCTCGGGTGAATCTTCGATCAACGGCGGCCGTTGCAGCTCCGTTGGCACGGCAACCTGCGGCGACGAGGCGGGCTACCGTTTCGGCAACGATCTCGTGGCTGCGATCTCCACGGGCGTCAAGGTCAAGTTCTGAGGCCATTCTCAATATTAGCTAAGTCAAGAAAGGTCCGGTTTACCAACCGGGCCTTTTTTTATTCGCTACTATGATTCTTGCTCGATAAAATTTTCTAGACCGAGAGTTTTGTGACGATTTGGCAACACTTTTCTGCAAGCGTGAGGCCGCGTTGGAATGTAGGCAGATCTGTCCATTTCCCGCCACAAACAAGGTGCTTGGCTGATGTTTATGGACGCGGGGATGGAAGAACATGCAGGCGTTTGATGTGGGCCTGCGGGGTTGTGAAAAGTGAAAACGGGTTTGGATTCAGGGTTTAAGCAAGTAATACGGGAATTTGATCCGACTTTCTTGTTTGACGCTGACCGGCAGGCGGTGAAACGCCGTTATATTGCCGGAAATTATGCCTATATCTGTTTCACCGAAAAACTTGGGCAATGACCGCAAGAGACCACCGGCAGTGCGCTGGAAAGTGCTGCCGGAAAGACGCAGTGTGTTCGAAAAATCGCGACCCGGCGGGGTTCAGCTTTGCAGTATTCCGCAAGTATTGGCTATATGCCGGGAAGAGTGAGAGAAGTTCGCCTAAATGCTGAAATGTGAAGCCCATGTCCTAAAGCCGCTCTTCATGAGCCTGTTGCTTGCGTCGCTCGCAATGCCAGTGCTGGCTTTTGACATCAACGCAGGCGTTACCAAGGAATCCGGCCCCTTCGATCTGTTCAAGTTCGGCTTCAAGGCCTACAAGAACGGCAATAAGGGCGAAGCTGTCGAGGCCTATCGTTATGCGGCCGAAAAGGGCCACACGGGCTCGCGCTGGGCGCTTGCCAACATGTATGCCTTCGGCGACGGTGTTGCCAAGAACGACTTCGAAGCCTTCAAGATTTACAGCGAAATCGCCAGTCAGGGTGTCGAGCCGGGTTCCGAGGATACCGGCTTCTTCGTCAACGCGCTTCTTTCGCTCGCCGACTATTACCGTCATGGCATTCCGGGCAGCCCGGTGAAGATGGACCTCTCGCAGGCCCGGCAGCTTTATTTTCAGGTGGCTTCCACCTTTGGCGTGGCTGAAGCGCAGTTCCGGCTGGCGGAAATGATCCTTGCGGGCGAGGGTGGCCGCGCGGATGTGCAGCAGGCCAAGAAGTGGCTCAATCAGGCGCGCAAGCACGGCCATGCCGGCGCCATGTCGATTTTCGGCAATCTGCTTTTCCAGGAAGGCCAGACGACGCAGGGACTCGCCTTCATGACGGCCGCGCTCGACAAATGCACGGCGGTGGATTGCACCTGGATCCAGACCCTTCAGGAACAGGCTTTTTCGCTCTCGGGCGAAAACGACCGCCGCGCGGCCATCGCGATGGCGCAGAACATGCAGATCGACGATCCGAACTGACAATAATGTCTGTTGTGGCCGAGGCGACTTGGAGCACGTCCTGTTTAAACGGAATCGTTTGACGTGCTCTAACTCTTTATTTCCAAGCATTTTCCGGACGTAAAACCGCTACGCACTTTTACTGGAAATGCTCTAAGTCACCCGGCGAGAGCCGGTCAGCCAACCGGCGTGAAATCGAAATAACCGCAGACCGGTACGTGGTCGGACGGTTTTTCCCATGCCCGCACATGTTTTTCGATGCTGACCGATTTCAGCCGGTCGGCCGCTTCCGCCGACAGCATCAGGTGATCGATGCGGATGCCGTTGTTCTTCGGCCAAGCGCCGGCCTGATAATCCCAGAAGGAATAAAGTCCGGCTTCATCCGTCGTCGCGCGTGCGGCATCGGTAAAGCCGAGATTCTCCAGCTTGCGGAACGCCGAGCGCGTCTTTGGCAGGAACAAAGCGTCACCTTCCCACACGCGTGGGTCGTGGCAATCGAAGGGTTCGGGGATGACGTTGTAGTCACCCGCCAGAATAAGCGGCTCCTCAAGCGCGAGTCGATCCTCGGCAAAGCGGCGCAGCCGTTCCATCCAGGCGAGCTTGTAGGGGTATTTGACCGGATCGTCGGGCGGATTGCCGTTCGGCAGGTAAAGCGAGCAGACCCGGATCGCGCCGCCATCGAAGGAAAATACGCCCTCGATGAAACGCGCCTGTTCATCGGTATCGTCACCCGGCAGGCCACGATTGATCTCGTCCGGCTTCATCTTCGAGAGCAGGGCGACGCCGTTGAAACCCTTCTGGCCGTGGGTCTCGACATGATAGCCGAGCGCTTCCAGCTCAAGCCGGGGAAACCCCTCGTCGACCGACTTTATTTCCTGAAGGCAGACGATGTCAGGCGACGAATCCTTCAGCCACTGGCAGAGGTTTTCGATACGCGCCTTGACGCCGTTGATGTTCCAGGTGGCAATCTTCATCGGAGTTTCCCTTTTGTGAGGGTACTTTTACCCGATGCAAAAGCGATTGCCACCGTTTTTGGAAACGGCTGGTGAGGATGTGGTGGAAAGAATGATGTCAGACCGAAAAGCTGGTGCCGCAGCCGCAGCTTGCCACCGCATTCGGGTTCTTGATCTGGAAGGACTGGCCGAGCAGGTTGTCGACAAAGTCGATTTCGGAGCCTGCCATATAGATGACCGACATGCTGTCGATCAGCACCTTGGCGTCGCCGCGTGCAATCACGATGTCGTCATCGGCAGCGTCGTTCGCCAGATCGAACTTGTAGGAGAAGCCCGAGCAGCCGCCGCCTTCTACCGAAACGCGTAGCGCCTGCTTGCCTGCATCCGCTGCGACGATCTGGGCGATTCGCTTTGCTGCGGCTTCCGAAAGTGTAATGTCGCTGTTTTCCATGTCGTTCCTCGTGCCGGGGTCAAGAACCGGAGAGCAATAGATTTGTCGTCGCCATTATAAACCAGTCAAATAAACGGTCTATAGCGATGTCCGCAACGGCCTTTGCCGCGATGATGCTTTGCGCCGACCTTTGCGATAGGTATGAAGGGTGGATGAAAAGGTCAATGGCCAAGGCTAAAGGAAGTCCCGGCCAACAGTACAGGTGAATGCATGATTATAGACCAGCGCGCATTGGGTTTCGGTAGTGGCGAGAGGGCGGTTTTCGCCTCGGATCCATGGACCACGCGCGGGCGTCTTTTTGCCGAAGAGGGAAGCCTGACCCGTTCGGAGTTCCAGCGCGACCGGGACCGCATCGTCCACACCACGGCGTTTCGCCGCCTGAAACACAAGACGCAGGTTTTCATCAGCCCTGACGGAGATCATTACCGTACCCGCCTTACCCACACGATCGAGGTGGCGCAGATCGCTCGTGCGCTGGCACGGGCGCTGAAGCTCGACGAGGATCTGGCAGAGGGCGTGGCGCTGGTGCATGATTTCGGCCACACGCCATTCGGGCACACCGGCGAGGATGCGCTGGATGCGGTGCTGTTGCCCTATGGCGGCTTCGATCATAATGCCCAGTCATTGCGTATCGTCACCAAGCTGGAGCGCCGTTACGCCGAATATGATGGCATCAACCTGACATGGGAGACGCTGGAGGGGCTGGTCAAGCACAATGGCCCGCTGGTCAATGCCAGGGGCGAGGGGATCAAGGGGCCGGTTCCGCTGCCCATCCTCGAATATTGCGAGTTGCAGGATCTGGAAATCGGCAGCTATGCCAGCCTCGAGGCGCAGATGGCGGCGATTGCCGACGACATCGCCTATAATACTCACGATATAGATGACGGGTTGCGCGCCGGTTATCTTACCTTCGACATGCTGGAGGAGGTGCCGTTCCTCAGCAAGCTGATGGCAGAGGTACGGGCGAAATATCCCGTGCTCGACAAGGAGCGTTTCGCCAATGAAATCATGCGCCGCCAGATCACCCATATGGTCGAGGATGTGATCGGCGTCGCGCAGCACAATCTTGCTCGTCTGAAGCCGAAGAGTGCGGCCGATATTCGCGCCGCCGATTTTACCGTCGCGACTTTCTCGCCGGAAATGGCTGAAACGGACAGGCAGATCAAGAAGCTCCTGTTCGGTCATATCTACCGGCATCCGGAAATCATGCGCATCCGCGCCGGCGCCACGCAGATCGTTACCGACCTTTTCCACCGTTATATGGAAGTGCCGGCAGAGATGCAGAGCCACTACTGGGTGGACAGCATTTCCGGCATGAGTGAGGCCGCAAAAGCCCGCCATGTGGGCGATTATCTGGCGGGTATGACCGACAGTTATGCACTGCGCGCCCACCAGCGGCTGTTTGACCACACCCCCGATTTGCGATAGGGCAGCGGGCAATCGCGAAGCCGACCCGGTTATGATGGCCGGACATGAACAGAAGCCCTTCGCGCAGGTTGGAACGATGAACATTTTTGCTGATTTCGATACCAGGATCAAAAACGCGCTCGAGACCCTCGATCTCGTGAAAGAGAACCGCGAGAAGGTCGATTTCAGTCGAATTACCGTCGAATCCCCGCGCGATCTGAGCCATGGCGATGTCGCCACCAATGCGGCGATGGTGTTGGCCAAGCCGCTTGGCACCAATCCGCGGGCGCTGGCCGAACTCATCGTGCCCGCACTTCAGGCGGATGGCGATGTCGACAGCGTCAATGTCGCCGGTCCCGGCTTCATCAACCTCAAGGTCTCGGTCGGTTACTGGCAGCGTCTTCTTGCCGACATGATCGGGCAGGGCATTGATTTCGGTCGCTCGAAGATCGGTACGGGCCAGAAGATCAACGTCGAATATGTCTCCGCCAATCCCACCGGCCCGATGCATGTCGGTCATTGCCGTGGTGCGGTGGTAGGTGACACGCTGGCGAACCTGCTCGCCTTTGCCGGTTATGGCGTGACCAAGGAATATTACATCAACGATGCCGGCTCGCAGATCGACGTCTTGGCGCGTTCTGTCTTCCTGCGTTATCGCGAAGCGCTCGGAGAAGATATCGGCGCCATTCCGTCGGGCTTCTATCCCGGCGACTATCTCGTTCCGGTCGGCCAGGCGCTGGCGGATGAATACGGCATCAAGCTGCGCGCCATGCCCGAGGAAAAGTGGCTGCCTATCGTCAAGGACAAGGCGATTGCCGCGATGATGGTGATGATCCGTGAGGATCTGGAGACGCTCAACGTCAAGCATGACGTGTTCTTCTCGGAGCGCACGCTGCACGAAGGCAATGGCGGCCCCATTCTCTCGGCCATCAATGATCTCACCTTCAAGGGCCACGTCTACAAGGGCACCCTGCCGCCGCCGAAGGGCGAGTTGCCGGAGGACTGGGAAGACCGCGAGCAGACGCTGTTCCGTTCGACCGAAGTCGGCGATGATATGGACCGTGCGTTGATGAAATCGGACGGTTCCTACACCTATTTCGCCGCCGACGTCGCTTACTTCAAGAACAAGTTCGATCGCGGTTTTTCCGAGATGATCTATGTGCTTGGTGCTGACCATGGCGGTTACGTGAAGCGGCTGGAAGCTGTCGCGCGTGCCGTCTCGGAAGGCAAGTCGAAGCTGACGGTACTTCTGTGCCAGCTGGTCAAGCTTTACCGCGATGGCGAGCCGGTGAAGATGTCGAAACGTTCCGGCGACTTCGTCACGCTGCGCGATGTCGTGGACGAAGTAGGTCGTGATCCCGTGCGATTCATGATGCTCTACCGGAAGAATTCCGAGCCGCTGGACTTCGATTTTGCCAAAGTGACCGAACAATCGAAAGATAATCCGGTCTTTTACGTGCAATATGCGCATGCCCGTTGCATGTCGATCTTCCGGCAGGCGCAGGAGGCGTTTCCGGGACTTGCTCTATCGCAGGGCGATATGTCGTCCTCCGTTGCTTTGATTAGCGATATCAACGAGTTGCAGCTGGTTGCAAAGCTTGCCGAGTACCCTCGTCTGATCGAATCCGCAGCTCTTTCGCACGAGCCGCACCGGCTTGCTTTTTACCTCTACGATCTGGCCAGTTCCTTCCATGGACACTGGAACAAAGGTAAAGACCAGCCGGAATTACGTTTTATTAACGATAAAAACCGAGAATTGAGCATTGCCAGACTCGGGCTGGTGAATGCTGTCGCGAATGTTTTGAAGTCCGGCCTCACGCTTTTAGGAGCGGACGCGCCTGACGAGATGCGATAACATATCACCATTATTTGCTCACAATACGCTGGCAAGAGCTGCAATGCGTAGATGGTGGAACACGTAATGGTCGAAAAAAATGTCGCGTATAACCGGGGTGCCCGGTCTGAAGAGTTCGCTGACAACGATCCTCTGGCAGAACTGGCGCGTATCGTCGGCTTCGAAGATCGTCCTTCGCATGCGGGTTCCGAAGCTGCGCCACGCGCTGCCTCTCCGGCAACCCGCCGCGAACCCGAATTCAACCTCGAAGACGAGTTGCTTCGGGAGTTCGAGGTTTACGATGCGCCGCACGCCGATCCGGTCGTTCTTGACCCGGCAAACGATGTCCGTGCGGGCATCCACCCCAGCGATTTCATGCAGCGCGTCGAATCGGTTTTCGCCCGCCGCGAGCCGGAGCTTGCGCCGGTGGCCGAGCCAGCGCTCGCACCAGAGGTGAGGGAAGAGCCACTTCCGGAGATCGACCGCGCCTATATTCACAATTACGTCGAGACGTCGACGCCGGACATTCGCGCGGATTTCCGCGACGATGCCGGTGCGGTTGCCGAGGTTTTCGATGTGCATTCGCGCCAGTCGCGCCCTGCCGAGCCGGTGGTTTACCAGCAGACCGCATGGGAAGCGCCGCAGGCCGCAGAGCCGGCCCAGCCCGAATGGCACGCCATGCCCGAGCTTCCGGCCGATATTTCGAGCAATGTTGCGCATTCAGATCACAGCTATGCGACAGAACCGCAGACTTTCGATCTCGCCGATGAGGTAGAGATTGCGGTTGCCGAGGAAGCGCTAGCACCGGTTTCCGTGCGTCCGCCTTCGCAGGGTGGCCGTTCCTCGCTGGAGTTTTCCAGCCTGCGTCTGCCGCTTGCCAATTTTGGCGCGCGCCGTGATGTTGCGGCGGGTGATCCGAAGCGGATCGAGCCACGCTCCGAAGCGTTGCCCCCCGCAGCCCGTATCGAGCCGCAGATCGAACCTGCTCCTGAACCTGTCTTCGTTCAGGCGGAAGAGACCGCGCCGACCTTTGCACCTTATGTTGCCGAGACTTTCACGCCTTCGGTTGCTGAGACGCCAGCTGCGACAAATCTCTCGCCGATGGACGAGCTGATCTACGGCGTTGCGAAATATTCCATTCCCGTACGCGGCGAAGAGCCGGTCGTTCAGGATGCACCTGCCGTACAGGCCGCAAGAGTGGAGCCGCCATTGGTTGCTGCGGCGCCGATTGCCGCAACACCTGTCAAGGCAGCGCCTGTTGTAACGGCACCGCCCGCCCAGGAGCCGGACTTTGGCGATTTCGCGGGCTTCAACGACGATGATTTCGAGCTTGCGCTTGACGATCTCGATCTTGATCTGGACCTCTCCGAAATCGCCGCAGCCGAGGTAACACCGGCACCTGTGCCGCAGCCCGTTCGCCAGCAGCCGGCTGCCCCGGCGGTCGTTGCTGCCGTCGCACCCCAGCCGGTGCGGGAACAGCCTGCGCCTCAACCGCGCCCGGCGCCCGTTTCTGTTGCTGCCGCTCCGGTTCAGCCGCGCCCGGCGGTTGCCGCGCCGCAGCCGGTCGTGCCGCAAACGCTGGAAAGCCTGCCTTTCGATCCTTCGCAGATCGGCGAGACGGAAGAGCATCCGGAAACCATCATCGAGATGGACGTGCCGGAATTGCCGGTTGGCGTTTTCGAACCCAAGCCTGTTGCCCGCCGTCACGAAGAAGATCTCGATATCGACACCGAACTTGCGACGCTGTTTGCGCCTGCGGTTGCCGGTGGTCTGGATCGTCACAAACACGCGGAAAACCGGGCAGCTGCCCCGCAGCCGCGTCCTCAAGCCCAGGGGCCGGAGGAAGCCGACGAGTTCGAGCGGGCGCTGGAAGAGGATTTCCGCCGCTCCATGCAGGAGGCTGCAGCTTCGCGTGGCAATGCGCCGCGCGATGCCGAGAATACCTATGTCGATCATCAGTCCGCCTATCGCGACGAGGATGAGCGCAGCGGTCGCCGCTGGATCATGCCGGTTGCCGCTGCAATCGGTCTGGTGCTTGTCGGTAGTGGCGTTTACGCGCTGATCTCGGGCGGTTCGTCCGGCACGGGTTCCAACGGTGCGCCGGTCATCATCTCCGCCGATAACGATCCGATGAAGGTCGTTCCGGAAAATCCGGGCGGCCGCGTCGTGCCCAATCAGGACAAGGCGGTTTATGACCGCGTGGCCGGTGGCAGTGCTGCCGATCCGAAGCAGCCGGCGCTGATCTCCAGCAACGAAAAGCCGGTCGATGTGGTTCAGCGCACGCTGATCCCCGAACAGCTGCCGCTGGAAGGTGAAAACGACGCGGATATGGAAGCCACCGGCACGCCGGTTGGCGAGACCGAAGATCCGCGCCTGCTTTCGCCGGAAGAAAAGGCCGCGCAGAACGAAGGTGCCGGTGCAACTGGCGTTTCGCCGCGCAAGGTCCGCACCATGATCGTCAAACCTGACGGTACTCTGGTTGCGCAGGAAGTCGACGCACCGGCTGCCCAGCCACCGAAGGCCGGCAAGGTTGCGGAGCTTGCAGCACCCCAGACCGCCAAGCCGGGTGAGGGCGCTCCCGCCGTCATCGCCGCTTCGCGTGTTCCGGTCGCGCCGGAGCAGGCCGCACAGCCGCAGGTAAACACGCCTGCTGCCGCGTCCAAGCCAGCCTCGCAGACGGCGGCACCGCTTCCTTCGGCGCGTCCGTCCTCGCAGCCTTCCAATGTTGTGGCAACGGTCACCAATCAGGGCAATGTCCGTCCTGCCGCAGCAACTCCGGCCCAGCCACAGGCGGCACAGCAGCAGACGGCTGCCGCGACACCGGCTGCAACGAGCGCGCCTTCCTCGGGTGGTTATTACATCCAGATCGCGTCCCTGCCGAGCCAGGCGGAGGCCCAGAAGTCCTATCAGAGCATGACCGCCAAGTTCGGTTCGGTCATTTCTGGTCGGGGCGTCGATATCAAGGCCGCCGAAATCGCCGGCAAGGGCACGTTCTACCGCGTCCGCATCCCGGCAGGCGACAAGAACGAAGCCGTGGCGCTGTGCGAAAAGTTCCGCGCAGCTGGCGGCAGCTGCCTGGTGGCACGCTGATAGCGGCTGATCTGGTATAGAAAACGGGGCTGCCGCGAAGGCAGCCCTTGAAGTATTCGGACCTTCCATCACACTCCGCCGTCATCCTCGGGCCTGACCCGAGGGTCCACAATCCGGAGCGATGGATCCTCGGGTCAGGCCCGAGGATGACGCGGAGAGGTTATCGGACGATTTTCGCAGTCCCGATGGCGCAGTCTCCTTACCCTTACCCCTTATCTTCCCTGTGAGCGTGACATCATGACCGATTGCAAAGCTATGATCCTCGGATGCGGTGGCTTGACGCTTTCCGCTGACGAGATTGCCCTTTACCGCGACGAGCGCCCCTGGGGTTTCATCCTGTTCGGGCGCAATATCGGCGATGCGCAGCAGATTACCGATCTCGTCGCCTCCATGCGCGACGCCGTCGGGCGGCCCGAGGCCCCGGTTCTGATCGATCAGGAGGGCGGGCGCGTGCAGCGCATCAAGCCGCCGATCCTGCAAGCCTATCCGAATGCCCGCATTCTCGGCGAAATCTACGAGCGTGATCGGAGCGCGGGCTTGCGTGCCGCATGGCTGATGTCGCGCCTGCATGCCTTCGACCTGATGAAACTCGGCATCAATGTCGATTGCCTGCCGGTGCTCGATGTGCCGGTGGAAGGCGCAAGCAACGTTATCGGCAACCGTGCCTATGGCTACACGCCGACCATGGTGGCCGAGATGGGGCAGGCGGCGGCCGATGGCCTGAAGGCAGGCGGCATGTTGCCTGTCATGAAACACATGCCCGGTCACGGTCGCGGCATGGTGGATTCGCACCATGAGCTGCCGGTTGTCGACGTGCCGCTCGACGAACTCGACGCCCATGATTTCGTGCCGTTCCGTGCGCTCAATCGCGAATTGATGGCGATGAGCGCGCATCTGGTCTTCAACGCCGTTGATCGGGAGAGGCCGGCGACCACTTCACCGAAGGTGATCGAGGAGATCATTCGCGGCCGGATCGGCTTTGACGGCTTGCTGATGTCCGACGACAGTTCCATGAATGCGCTGAAGGGCACGCTTGGCGAGCGTGCGGCGAATATTGTTGCTGGTGGCTGCGATATAGTCTTGCATTGCAACGGCGTGATGGGTGAAATGCGTGAGGTCGTGAAGGAGGTTCCCGTTCTTTCCGGCCGTTCGCTGGAGCGGGTGCGGGCCGTGGAAGCGGGTTTCCCCGTAGCTGACGCCTCCGACGAGGCGGAACTGAGAGCCGAATTCAACGCCATGTGGGCCGTTTCCTGACAATCGGGCGGCGGCCCGGTACTCGGGACGACAGGCCGGACGCCCGGCGGATGGAACAATGGCCGCAGACAAGCCCCGCAATTCAACACCGATGGACAAGCTCTGGCAGGATGTGACGCCGGAGCGGCTGACGGGCGAGGCCGGGCTGGTCATCGATGTCGCGGGTTTCGAAGGCCCGCTCGATCTTCTGCTGCACCTTGCCCGTACCCAGAAGGTCGATCTATCGCGTATTTCGGTGCTGGCGCTGGCCGAGCAATATCTGCAATTCGTGGAAAGCGCGCGGCGCGTGCGTATCGAGCTTGCGGCCGATTATCTTGTCATGGCGGCCTGGCTCGCCTTCCTCAAATCCAAACTGCTCATTCCGCAGCAGGCGAAGGATGACGGCCCGTCCGGCGAGGAAATGGCTGCGACGCTGGCCTTCCGGCTGAAGCGACTGGAAGCGATGCGCGAGGCGGCCGAAAGGCTCGTCAACCGCGCCCAGCTCGGCCGTGATGTTTTTGCCCGCGGTGCGCCGGAGCATATTCCGCATATCAACCGCTCCGCCTATGAAGCGAACCTCTACGATCTCCTGAGCGCCTATGCCAATCTGCGGCAAAGGCAGGCCATCACCCAGGTCACGATTGAAAAACGGCAGGTCTGGTCGCTGGTGGAGGCGCGGGAGCTTCTGATCAGTCTGCTCGGCGATGTCGGCGAATGGACCGTTCTCGACCATTACCTGCTGCAATATGTGCCCGATCCGGCCATGCGGGTGACGGCGATTGCCAGTGCCTTTGCAGCTTCGCTGGAGCTGGTGCGTGACGGATCGCTGCAAATCCGCCAGGAGGGTGCCTTCCAGCCCATCTATATGCGCAGGAGCGAGCGAGACGACCGCACGTCGGAAGCCGAAAGGACCAATGATGACGCATGACGACGAGACCGGCGAGGCGACCCTTGTGGCAGATGGGGCAGCGGATGTGGTGGGGGCCGAACCCACGGTATTTTCCGAGCGTCAGCTGAAGGAAGCCGAGCGGATCGCCGAGGCGCTGGTTTTTGCCTCCGCCGAGCCGGTTTCTGTGGGTTTCATTGCCGAGCGCCTGCCGCGCGGCATGGATGTCGTTGCCATCCTGATGAGGCTGAAGGCCGCTTATGGCGAGCGCGGCGTCAATCTGGTGCAGGTGGGCGGGCAATGGGCGTTCCGCACGGCGGGCGATCTTTCCTTTGTCATCCGCTCGGAGGAAAAAGAGCCGAAGAAGCTTTCGCGCGCGGCGCTGGAAGTTCTGGCGATTATAGCCTATCATCAACCGGTGACACGCGCCGAAATCGAGGAAATCCGTGGCGTGCAAACCTCGCGCGGTACACTCGATGTGCTGATGGAAGCGGGCTGGGTGCGTTTCAGGGGCCGCAGGCGTACGCCCGGCAGGCCGGTGACGATCGGCACCACGGTAGAATTTCTCGATCATTTCGGCCTTGAGGAGCTGCGGGATTTGCCGGGCCTTGAGGAACTGAAGGGTGCAGGCCTGCTTTCGGGCCGTATTCCGTCCAATTTCGGCGTGCCTTTGCCGATGATGAGCGACGAGTTGCGCGAGGACGAAGACCCGATCACGCAGCTTGATCTGGAAGAGCTGGGCCTGCTTGCGCCGGGCGGCGGCGATGGCGACGATTGATATCGCCATCACGCGGGCGGCAGGGCACGAAAACTTTATGCGTACACCCTGTCGAACCGGCAATTTGTTGTTTGAAAAAGCCTTTCAAACGTCTTACATCGTCTGAAAGCGAAATTCAGGAGTTTCAGTTATGGGTTCTTTTAGTGTGTGGCATTGGCTGATCGTGCTGGTGATCGTTCTCGTTCTCTTTGGACGCGGAAAGATTCCGGAACTGATGGGCGATGTCGCCAAGGGCATCAAGAGCTTCAAGAAGGGCATGTCTGACGAAGACCAGACAACGCCGCCGCCGGCCGATGTCAACGCAAAGACTGTCGACCACAAGGCTGACGAGATCAAGTAAGCGGCTTGAACCTGCTTGTTTTGAGACTGGCGCTAGGGTCTCGGGAGCGTTTTGATGTTTGATATCGGTTGGAGCGAGCTTCTGGTGATCGCGGTCGTGTTGATCGTGGTCGTTGGGCCAAAGGACTTGCCGCCCATGATCCGCGCCTTCGGTAAAACGATGGCCGGCCTTCGCAAGATGGCGGGGGACTTCCGCACCCAGTTCGATGAGGCCTTGAAAGAGGCCGACATGGACGATGTGCGGCAGACGATCTCCGATGTCCGCAATCTCAACCCGACCAACTCGCTGCGCGATGCGATGAACCCGCTTCGCCAGCTCGGCAACGAGATCAAGTCCGATCTGCAGAAGGCGACAGCGGCTCCCGATGCCATGTCGTCCACCGCCGCGCCCGCAACAAGCGAGCCTGTTGCGCCGCTGGTCAGCGTGCCGGAGCCGGAGATGAAGCTTCCGGATACGGCGCCTGCCGTCGCCTCTAACGTTGCGGCTGTTGAAAAGCCGAAGCGCGTGCGGGCTAAAAAGGTGGCCGGGGATCAGGCATCTGTAGAGGTCCCTGCAAAATCAACGGCAAAAGCCCCGGCTAAATCCGTTGCGTCCCACGATGTTCCCGCGGTTGAGGCCGAGGCGGTTGCCGCCAAGCCGAAACGCGCCAGCCGCGCCAAGGCTGCCGCGACGCCGGAAGCCGCGGCCTCTCCCGAAATCAGCGCACCCGCCGTTTCGCAGCCGCCCGTAAAGGCTGCCGCCAGAAAGCCCGCTATCAAGAAAACGGCAGCGGACAAGGCTGTCGCGGTGGCGGATGCCAAGCCGGCCAAAACGGCAAAAACAAAGGCTGTGAAGCCTAAAAAGGATGAAGCATGAGCGGGGACATCGAGGATAAGCCGCAGCCGCTTATCGAGCACCTCATGGAGTTGCGCACGCGGCTGATGTGGTCGCTCGGCGCGTTCTTTGTCGCCTTCATCGCCTGTTTCGCCGTTGCCAAGCATCTCTTCAACCTGCTCGTGATCCCCTATAAGTGGGCGGTGATATGGGCCGGTCTGGATGTCGCGAAATCGTCGCTGATCTACACTGCGCCGCAGGAATTCTTCTTCACGCAGATCAAGGTTGCGATGTTCGGCGCCATGGTGATCTCCTTCCCGGTGATCGCCTCGCAGCTCTATAAATTCGTGGCGCCCGGTCTCTACAAGAATGAGCGCGCAGCCTTCCTGCCGTTCCTGATCGCTTCGCCGATCCTTTTCCTCATCGGTGCGGCACTCGTCTATTTCTTCTTCACGCCCATGGTCATGTGGTTCTTCCTCGCCATGCAGCAATTGCCGGTGGACGGAGAGGTGGCAATTTCCCTGATGCCGAAGGTGTCGGAATATCTCAGCCTCATCATGACGCTGGTTCTGTCCTTTGGTCTTGTATTCCAGCTGCCTGTCGTCACCACGCTTCTGGCGCGGGTCGGGATTCTGACTAGCGACTGGCTGCGTGAAAAGCGCAAGTTCGCCATCGTCATGGCTTTCGTGGTCGCGGCCGTGCTGACGCCGCCAGACCCCATGTCCCAGATCGGTCTTGCGCTGCCTGCGATCATTCTCTACGAGATTTCCATCTACATGGCTCGACTCGTGGAGAGGAAACGTGCGGCGGAATCCAAAAGCACGGAGCTGGAAGAGACCTGACGCTTCGCCACGGTCTTCCCGCTCATAAAATCTCCTCGCGCCGGGCTTTCGCCCGGCGTTTTGCTGATAAAACGCCAGCGACCAACAACAGTCTGGAACGACGATGCACGACATTAAATGGATACGCGAAAACCCCGAAGCCTTTGATGCGGCTCTTGCAAGACGCGGCGTTGAGCCTACCGCCGGCGGCCTGATCGCTCTCGATGAAAAGCGCCGTTCCGTCATCCAGTCCCTGCAGGACATGCAGTCGCGCCGCAATGCCGCTTCCAAGGAAATCGGCGCCGCCATGGCGCAGAAGAACATGGAGCTTGCGGAAAAGCTCAAGGCCGAAGTCGCCGACATCAAAGAAAACATGCCGCGCGCCGAGGAGGAGGATCGTCAGGTCACCGCCGAGCTGAACGACGCCCTGTCGCGCCTGCCGAACATGCCCTTCGACGATGTGCCTGACGGTAAGGACGAACACGACAATGTGGTCGCTCGCGTGGTTGGCCAGAAGCCCGGCTGGAACCATGAGGCCAAGGAGCATTTCGAGATCGGCGAAGCCCTCGGTTACATGGATTTCGAGCGGGCGGCCAAGCTTTCCGGCTCGCGCTTTACCGTGCTGACCAGCCAGCTGGCGCGTCTGGAGCGGGCGCTCGGCCAGTTCATGATCGACCTGCACACCAGCGAGCATGGCTATACGGAAGTATCCTCGCCGCTGATGGTGCGTGACGAGGCGATGTTCGGTACCGGCCAGCTGCCGAAGTTTTCCGAAGATCTGTTCAAGACCACCGATGGTCGCTGGTTGATCCCGACGGCGGAAGTGACGCTGACCAACCTCGTGTCGGGCGAAATTCTCGATCAGGAGAAGCTGCCGCTGCGCTTCACTGCGCTCACCCCGTCCTTCCGTTCGGAAGCGGGCTCTGCCGGCCGCGATACGCGCGGCATGCTGCGCCAGCACCAGTTCTGGAAATGCGAGCTTGTCTCCATCACCGATGCGGAAAGCGCTGTTGCCGAACATGAGCGCATGACGGCCTGCGCCGAAGAAGTCCTCAAGCGTCTTGGCCTGCATTTCCGCACCTTGACGCTGTGCACAGGCGATATGGGCTTTGGCGCGCGCAAGACCTACGATCTGGAAGTGTGGCTGCCGGGACAGAACACCTATCGCGAAATCTCGTCCTGCTCCGTCTGCGGCGATTTCCAGGGGCGGCGCATGAATGCGCGTTATCGCGGCAAGGACGACAAGGCCACGAAGTTCGTGCACACGCTGAACGGATCCGGCACGGCTGTCGGCCGCTGCCTGATCGCCGTTATGGAAAATTATCTGAACGAGGACGGCTCAATCACAATTCCCGAGGTACTGCTGCCCTATATGGGCGGGCTGACACGGATCGAGAAGGCGGCCTGAGGGAGCGCAGCGTCGTGCTATTGGAAGGAGAGTCTTCCAATTACGCCGACGTCATCCTCGGGCCTGTCCCGAGGATCTGCAACCTATCGATTGATTTAGACGTGATTAGATCCTCGGGACAGGCCCGAGGATGACGTTGAGAGAACTGCACACCTCACTGCCGGTGGGGAGGATGCTCCGTCCCGGAAGATATGAAAAGCGGAGAGAGAGACATGCGGATTTTGCTGACCAATGACGACGGTATCCACGCCGAAGGGCTGGCGGTGCTGGAGCGTATCGCTCGCACGCTGTCCGATGATGTCTGGATTGTCGCGCCGGAGACCGACCAGAGCGGGCTTGCCCATTCCCTGACGCTCTCCGAACCGCTGCGGCTGCGCAAGGTTTCCGACAAACATTTCGCGCTGCGCGGCACGCCGACCGATTGCGTCATCATGGGCATTCGCGAAGTTTTGCCGGAAAAGCCGGATCTCGTGCTGTCAGGCGTCAATGCCGGCGCCAATATGGCTGACGACGTCACCTATTCCGGCACGATTGCCGGCGCCATCGAAGGCACGCTGCAAGGCGTGCGTTCCTTCGCGCTCAGCCAGGCGTTCAGCCATGGCGAAGGCCGCGTCGTGCCGTGGGAGGTTGCCGAGACCTATGCGCCGGATCTTCTGCGCAAGCTGATGAATGTGGATCTGCCTGATGGCACCTTCCTCAATCTCAATTTCCCCAATTGCGCGCCGAAGGATGTGCAGGGCGTATCCGTCACCGGACAGGGCAAGCTCGATTTCGGCCTGACGGTGGAAGAACGCCAGGATGGTCGCGGTCTTCCCTACTATTGGCTGCGCTTTGGCGAACGCCTCGGCACCTTCCGCGAGGGCACGGATATCCACGCCTTGAAGCATGGCAAGATTTCGGTCACGCCGCTAAAGCTTGACCTGACGGACTACACGGTCAAGGATCGGGTTGCGCAAGCACTTGGATTCGGAGTCGCCGATTGAAATCCGCCATGGTTGAAAAGGAAGGTTTTGCCGCTCTCGTTCTCCGCTTGCGGGGCGAGGGGATTTCCGACCTCGACCTTTTGACGGCGGTCGAACAGACGCCGCGCTCCAAATTCGTGCCGCCGCAATTCGCCGCCGACGCCTATTCCAGCCGCACGATCCCGATCGACTGCGGCGCCTTCATGGAAGGCGCTGACATGGCGGTGAAAATCCTTGCCCGCCTGCAGTTGAAACCCGGCCAGCGCGTGCTGGAAATCGGCACGGGCAGCGGTTTCATGACGGCGATCATCGCGCGCCGTGTGGAGCGCGTCTTTTCGCTGGAGCGATACAAGACGCTGGTGCAGCAGGCGCAGAACTGTCTGGACGATCTTTCCATCCGCAATGTCGTCATCCGCCAGGCGGATGGCAGCAACGGACTTGTGGGCGAGGGTACCTTCGACCGCATCGTTTCCACCGCCGCCTTTACCACCATGCCCCGCTTTTTTGCCGAGCAGATCGTCTCCGGCGGCATGATGATCGCGCCGATCATCCTTGAGGATGGCCGTTGCGTGATGACCCGCTTCTCCAAGACCGGCAGCCGCTTCGAGAAGGAAGAGCTGTTCGAGACGCCCTATCTGCCGCTTGGTAGCCATATTGCGCGTCATTTGTGACAAAATGAAAATTTCGAAGGCGATTAATTTTCGTCTTAGGATATTCTAAATTATCACAACCAACTGATTTTCCATCGTAATATTGTTCCATCATGACGCATTCCGTTTTCGTCATGGTTATCGAAGTGTCAAAAAAGCGCCGGGCGGCTTAACGTTTTAACGGCGTGGTAACACTAACGCGCTTTAATCATAAACATCGACGCATGGTTTTTCCCGATCGGGAAAAGGGCCTTGCAAGAAATGAAATTTGTGCCGGATCGACCTCGATGCGGCGGGTTGGCGTCAGTGTAGATCGAGTTATGCGTATGAGACATTCGTCTAAAATCGGAAAATCAGTCGCAAAAATGTTCGCAGCGGCATTGCTGGCAAGCGTCGCAACGGGCTGTAGCTCGGATGCAACGCGGTTCAGCGGCCTCTTTTCCAGTGGACCGGATCGAATGACCACGGCGTCAATTCCAGCCCGTCAGGGCGGCGGTGCTTATGCGCAGGCCCCGGTCCCGCAGGGCGACATGAACGGTGGCTATGCCTCTGCGGCACCGCAGGGCGGTTACGCCAACCAGAACATGGCCGGCAATTCCTATCCGTCTTCCGGCGGTTACGGTGGTGGCGTCCAGCCTTCCACGGCCCGCTCGGCTTCGGCCTCTCCGGTGCAGCGCTCTGAACTGTCGGCCCCGACAGCGGTGGCAAGCCGCGACCCGGCGACCCGCAACGAAGCCATGGCTCAGCCTTTCCCGTCCGCACAACGACAGGCCGCTCCGTCTCTCGCAGCCCCTGCGCAGCAGGCCGCCGCTCCCGTCGCCGACAATCTCACCACCGCAACCGTCCGCTCCGACAAGAACGGCTGGCATACGGATGGCGCTTCTTCGGTAACGCTGCGTCCGGGTGAAAGCCTTGCGACGATCTCCAACCGCTATGGCGTTCCCGAAAAGGAACTGCTGCGGGTTAACGGTCTGAAGACCGCGGCTTCCGCGCAGGCTGGTCAGTCGATCCTCATTCCGAAATTCGGTCAGGTCCGCAATGCCGCCAAGGCTGCGGCCGGTGACATTGCGCTCAATCGCACCGGTGACGAGCCGAACCCGCTGCGCGGTCCCGACCAGAAGGTGGCCGTGCTGCCCTCGCAGGGTGCTGCCCGTGACAAGGTTTCGGCCGAGACCGGCAAGCTCACGCCGCCCGGTGGCAAGCCTTTGCCGCCAACCGGTGGTTACAAGGTTCAGCCGGGCGACAGCCTGGCAAAGATCGCCCGTGAAAACGGTGTGTCGGTTGCAGCTCTCAAGGCCGCGAACGGCATTTCCAACGGCAGCATTCGTGTCGGCCAGACGCTCACCATGCCGGGCGCTTCTACCGACGCCATCAAGACGGCTTCCGTACCCGCCAAGGAAGCGGCGAAGGCAGTCGAAACCGCATCGGCCAAGCCGGAACCCTACAAGGCTCCGTCGGCAGCTGCCACGGTACCGTCCGCTCCGGCAGCCACGGCAAGCGTCGGCGATATCGAGAAGAAGTCCGACATGGCCTCCCTTGCTCCGGAATCCACGGGCATCGGCAAATATCGCTGGCCGGTTCGCGGTGCGGTCATTAACAATTTCGGCGACAACGTCGAAGGCAGCCGCAACGATGGCATCAACATCTCCGTTCCGGAAGGTACGCCGATCAAGGCCGCCGAAAACGGTGTGGTCATCTATGCGGGCAACGGCCTGAAGCAGCTCGGCAACACGGTGCTGGTCCGCCATGACGACGGCAAGGTCACCGTTTACGGCAACGCCGCCAATCTTGACGTGCAGCGTGGCCAGAAGGTTCAGCGCGGCCAGACCATCGCCACGTCAGGCATGACCGGCAGCGCCAAACGTCCTCAGGTTCACTTCGAAGTTCGCAAGGATGCGACGCCGGTGAACCCATCCGGTTTCCTTGAATAGGTATTGCGTCTCAAGGAATGATGAAGCCGGGCCGAACGCCCGGCTTTTTCATTTTTGGGGTAGGCCAAACGTCCTCACACATTCGACGTCATCCTCGGGCTTGACCCGAGGATCCATGGTGCGGTCGGTTTGTGGGTCCTCGGGTCAAGCCCGAGGATGACGGTGGTGGGGATTATGGCCGAAACAAAAGTTACGGCTTTACCAGCCCAACCGTCTTCTCGATGAAGTCCGCAATGGTGGCGGTATCGTCGAGATCGAAGACGGGAAGGGCGGTGTCCGTTACCTCGTGGTCAGCAGCAATCGCGATGATATGCGGATCGGTGGGCGCAAGCGGCTCGGTTTTCGCCGCTTCCAGCCGCCGTGCCTCGATCTTCGGCACCGGCTCGTATTTGTAACCCTCGATCAGCACGAGATCGCAGGGGGCGAGGCGGGCGAGGATTTCCTCGAAGGACGGTTCCGGCTCACCGCGCAATTCATGCATGATGGCGAAACGGGTGCCGGAGACGATGGTGACCTCATGTGCGCCAGCCTGCCGGTGACGCCAGCTGTCGGCGCCGACTTTGTCGATATCGAAATCATGATGGGCATGCTTGATGGTCGAGACACGATAGCCCCGTGCCGTCAGCTCGGTGACGATGCGGACCGCAAGGCCTGTTTTGCCCGAGTTTTTCCAGCCGGCAATGCCGAAGACCTTTTGCCCCGTCATGGTTCCATGCTCTCCAGATAGCTGCGGGCCAGCGTCAGTTCGTCCGGTGTGTTGATGTTGAAGAACGGATCGAGGCTGCCCTTTGCCGTTTCCAGCGGTGGGAAGGCGATGCCGACCGTGACGTGGCGGGCAAGATAGGCGCGGATGCGTCGGTTTGCATCGTTCTTCAGCCATTCTTCCAGATCGTCGGCGAGCGCCACCGGCCACAGCGCGAAAACCGGGTGAAGCTGGCCGCTGGAGGCGGCGATGACGATCGCATCGTCGGATATGTGTTCGCAAAGCCGGGCGACGAGGTTGTCGGGGAAAAATGGACTGTCGGCGGGCACCGTCAGGAAATGGCTGCCCATGGCCTCGCGATGCTGGAAATGCCGCATGCCGGCGAGAACGCCGGCGAGCGGCCCTGCATGGCCGTTCACAGTGTCAGGAAGTAACGGCAGGCCGAAGCTTTCGGCCCAGCCGTTCGCGGCGTTTATGCTGACATCCGATACCTGCGGCGTGATGCGGCGGACGACATGGGAAAGCAGCGGTTCGTCGCCCAGCATCACCATCGCCTTGTTGGTGCCCATGCGCCGTGACAGACCGCCTGCGAGGACCAGACTGGGTATTTCAAAAGAGGCCGTCATTGCCGCTTTTCCTGCAGCCTTACGATATAGGTGGTGAGGAAGGCGACAAGGCCGGTCGCCAGCATCACGATGAGGAGCGGCCAGGTTCCGTCCTCTTTGGACAGCACCGAGGAGGCAAGCACCGAAAGTGCAGCGCCGCCGCCGATGGTCATCGCGCCGCCGAGACCGGAGGCGGAGCCTGCCAGATGCGGCTGGACGCTGACCATGCCGGCATTGGCGCTTGGCAGGGTAACACCGTTTCCAACGCCGATGAGGGCAAGCGGCACGAAAAACGCGTAGGGGCTTTCCGCTCCCATGGAGATCAGCGCGATGGCAATCACGATGCCGGCAATGGCGATGACATTGCCCGACAACATCATGCGGGTGATGCCGATCTGGCTGGCATAACGGCCGGAGACGAAGTTGCCGAGCATGTAGCCGCTGGCCATGAAGAAGAATTGCAGGCCGAGCATGGCCGGGGCAAGGCCATAAAGCACGCTGCCGACGAAAGGCGCGCCGCCGAGAAACGAAAAGAACATGCCCGACGAGAAGGTCGAGGTCAGCGCATATCCCCAGAAGAGCGGTGAGCGCAGAAGCTCCGGCCAGGCGTGGAACTGCTGCGAAAAACTTGCCGATCTGTTGTGATTGGTCTCGCCGAGATCGAACCAGGCCAGCACCAGAATGCCGACGCCGAGGAGGGCGAGAAGCGCAAAGCTCGACTGCCAGCCGGAGACATCGTTGAGCAACCCGCCGACCGTCGGGCCGACCATCGGCACCACCGACATGCCCATGGTCACGTAACCGATCATCGAAGCGGCCTGTTCCATCGGCACCATGTCGCGCACGATGGCGCGCGCCAGCACGAAGCCGGAAACGACGGCCGCCTGCGCCACGCGCCCGATCATGAAGACGGTGATATCGGGCGCAAGCATGCAAACGAGGGTGGCAACGATCATGATCGCGATACTGGCGAGCATGACGGGCCGACGTCCGAAAAGATCGGATAGGGGACCGATGAGCAGCTGCAGGCAGGCGGTGGCGGCGAGGTAACCCGAAACGGCAAATTGCATCACGGCGTAATCGGTCTCGAAATAGAGCGCCATGGCCGTGAGCGAGGGCAGGAACAGGTTCATGCAGAGCGCTGCGACGCCGGCGATGACGACGAGCGTGATGATGTGGGGCGGGGTGGTCCGGTCGAGAAAACGGGCGCTGTTCATGTCATTCCCCTGCATCTTCCGTAACGGCAGTTTTCGTAAGGGAAGCCGGCCGCACCGTGGTTGCAGCTGTCGGTGTCGCGGCCGAGCGTTGGGCCATCTGCGAGCGCCTGCGCAGGCTTTCGCGGTAGAAGGTGTAGAGGCCCGAACCGATGACGATCATGGCGCCAACGATGGTGAAGCTGTCGATCTTTTCATTGAAGAAGAACGCGCCGATCATGAAACCCCAGAGCAGGCTGGTGTAGCGGAAAGGTGCTACGAAAGAGATTTCGCCGGTTCGCATCGCCAGAATGATCGCCTGATAACCCACCAGCACCAGAACGGCCGAACCGGCCAGATGCGACAGGATCATGAAGTTCATCGGCTGCCAGCCGCCGAAAGGCTGGATCAGCAGGCCACCCACCGCCATGTTGACGGAGGCGGTGACGACGGTGACGGCAAGCGAGGGAACATCCGCATACATCTTGCGGGTCAGAAGATCGCGCGCGGCGGTGACCGCCAGCGAGGCGACGACCAGAAGCGCGCCTGACGTGAAGCCTTCCGGGCCGGGCCTGATGATGACGAGCACGCCGATGAAACCGGTGATGATCGCCGCCCAGCGCCGCCATCCGACGGGCTCGCGCAGGAAGAGTGCCGCCCCCAGCGTCACGATCAGCGGCAGGGACTGCAATATGGCCGATGCGTTGGAAAACTCGATGAGGCCGAGCGCCGTCAGATAGAGAACGGCCGCTGTCACTTCACAGAGACAGCGCAGGATGATGATGGGCCGCATCAGGGTTTTCAGCGGCCGGAGCGCGCCGAAATGCCGTGCGGCGATATAGATCAGCACCACCGTCATGATGCCGCGTACGAACATGATCTGGCCGGTATTGATGTAGGGGGTGACGGATTTCGTCAGGGCGTCGTTGGCCGTGAAGCTTGCCATGGCGAGCGCCATCAACAGGGCGCCGCGCGTATTGTCCGTCAATGCCATTCCATACTGTCCCAGACCATGCGCAGCCTAACCCCGATTACCTCCCGGGGGCGCCCGCCGGGCGGGACCGCGCATTCCTCCATGCCAAGAGACCTGACACGGCCAAGCCGGCATTTCAACCGTTTATATGGGTGGGTGAACGAGAAACAGGCTCAGCCGCCGGTCACGCTCATATGGCGGGCGACGGCGGGGCGCTTGTGGGCGCGGTCGATGATGAAGTCATGCCCTTTCGGCTTGCGCAGAATGGCCTCGTCTATGGCGCCCGAGAGATAGGCGTCACTGTCGGAAGCGCGCAGCGCCGTGCGCAGATCGGCCGCATCGTCCTGGCCGAGACACATATAGAGCGTGCCGGTGCAGGTGAGGCGGACCCGGTTGCAGCTTTCGCAGAAATTATGGGTCATCGGCGTGATGAAACCGAGCCTGCCGCCTGTTTCCTTCACCGTCACGTAACGGGCGGGGCCGCCCGTCTGGTAATCGCTGTCGATGAGCGTGAAGTTTTGTTCCAGATCGGCGCGCAGCTTGGAAAGCGGCAGGTACCGGTCCGTCCGGTCTTCCTCGATCTCGCCCATCGGCATGGTTTCAATCACCGTCAGGTCCATGCCGCGGCCATGGGCGAAACGCATGAGCTCAGGGATTTCCGCCTCGTTAAAATCCTTCAGCGCCACGGCGTTGAGCTTGACCTTGATGCCGGCGGCCTGCGCGGCATCCAGCCCTTCCATGACACGGTCGATATCGCCCCAGCGGGTGATCTCGCGGAATTTCTGCGGGTCCAGCGTGTCGAGCGAGACGTTGATGCGCCGCACGCCGCAATCGGCAAGTTCGGCGGCGAATTTGGCAAGCTGCGAACCGTTGGTGGTCAGCGTCAGCTCGGTGAGCGCGCCGGTTTCAATGTGGCGGCCGAGGTTCCTCACCAGCATCATGATGTTCTTGCGCACCAGCGGCTCGCCGCCGGTCAGCCGCAGCTTGCGCACGCCCCTTTGAATGAAGACGGAACAGAGCCGGTCGAGTTCTTCCAACGTCAGAAGATCCTTCTTCGGCAGGAAGGTCATGTGCTCGGACATGCAGTAGGTACAGCGGAAGTCGCAGCGGTCGGTGACGGAAACACGCAGATAGGTGATGGACCGGCCGAAGGGGTCCACCATCGGTGCCTTGTTTTCCGTCAGGGACTGCGCTCTTTCGAGCGATCCGGGGAAACTGTTCACGTCTCCGTCCTCACTGCGCGATGCGCCGGGCAAACATGCCGGGCATGTGCTTTCCTGGTGATGTAGTGGCTTGCCTATCGTGAGGCAAGTCCGTAATTCTGACGCATATGACGAGCTTGCGGAAGTGAAAAATGAGTGATGCGTGGCCGACTGAACTGCTTGTGTCGAAAGACCGGCGGCAACTGACCGTTTCCTTCGATGACGGAAGCGCTTTCCGGCTTCCAGCCGAGATGCTGCGCGTGCTTTCGCCCTCGGCGGAAGTGCAGGGCCATGGGCCGGGCCAGAAGGTCACCGTTCCCGGCAAGCGCAACGTTACGATCCGCTCCATGGTGACGACCGGCAATTATGCTGTGCGCATTGTCTTCGATGACGGCCATGACAGCGGTATCTTTACCTGGAAATATCTGCGGGAACTGGGCGAGACCGGCGACGCACTGTTTGCCGATTATGAATGGCAGCTCGCCGAAAAGGGCTTGAGCAGGGAGCCGCTATCCCGGTAGAAAAACATGGAGGGAAACACCCTCTTGAGAATGACGACAAGGGCGTTGAAACCTCTCCGCAGTCATCCTCGGGCTTGACCCGAGGATCCATCGTTCTGTGGCTGTGGATCCTCGGCTCAAACCCGAGGATGACGTGGTATGCGGGGGCGGGTTTTCCGGCAATCTGGCGAGGGAACACCCTCGTCCTAATCAATTTCAACGGGGTGGCGCGTGGCTGTCGAAGCGAACGGAAATGATCTGGCCCAGGTGGTCGTGCTTTTGGCGGCCGGCGTGGTGGCTGCGCCGATCTTCAAGCGCATCGGCCTCGGTTCGGTGCTGGGTTATCTTGCCGCCGGCCTTGTGATCGGGCCGTATGGCTTCGGTTTCTTCTCCGATCCGCAGGCCATTATCCATATCGCCGAACTGGGCGTGGTGATGTTCCTGTTCATCATCGGCCTTGAAATGCAGCCGTCGCGGCTGTGGTCGATGCGACAGGATATTTTCGGGCTTGGTGCGCTTCAGGTGATGGTCTGCATGGCGGGCCTGACCATGGTGGGCGTGAGCATGGGCTTTCCGCTCATTCCGTCCTTCGTCGCCGGCACCGGCTTCGTGCTGACCTCGACTGCGATCGTCATGCAGATGCTGCAGGAACGCAACAGCATGTCCAGCCTCAAGGGCCAGCGCATCATCGCTATCCTGCTGTTTGAGGACCTGGCCATCGTGCCACTTCTGGCGCTCGTCGCCTTCCTTGGTGCGGGCGGTGAACACGTAACGTCCTCGCAGCGCTGGGTTTCCGTCGGTATCGCGCTTGCTGCCGTCGGCGCGCTCATTCTGGCCGGACGTTATCTTCTCAACCCCTTCTTCCGGCTGCTGGCGGCCTCGGGCGCGCGCGAGGTGATGACGGCGGCGGCACTGCTCGTGGTGCTCGGCTCGGCGCTTCTGATGCAGGTCAGCGGCCTTTCCATGGCCATGGGCGCGTTTCTCGCCGGTGTGCTTCTGTCCGAATCGTCTTTCCGCCATCAGCTCGAAGCGGATATCGAGCCGTTCCGCGGCATTCTGCTCGGCCTGTTCTTCCTTGGCGTCGGTATGGCAATCGATCTTGCCGTCATCGCTTCCAACTGGCAGCTCGTGGTCGTCAGCGTTGCGGGCTACATGCTGCTCAAAGCCTTCCTGATCTACGGTGTTGCGCGGGCGCTTGGCACCACGCGGCGCGAGAGCCTGGAACGGGCGGTGCTGATGGCACAGGGCGGCGAATTCGCCTTCGTGCTTTATTCGGCCGCCGTCAGCGCCGGCATTCTGGATCGCGAAGCCAATGCCATCCTGACCGCGACGATCATCATCTCCATGGTGCTGACGCCGCTGATGGTCATTCTGCACGACCGGCTGGTGCCGGCGGCGGTTCCCAATACCGACGATCTCGACGTGCCGGAAAATGTCGAAGGCAGCATTTTGCTGATCGGCTTCGGGCGTTTCGGCCAGATCGTCAGCCAGCCGCTTCTGGCGCGCGGCTACACGTTGTCCCTCATCGACAAGGATGCGGAATTCGTGCGCGATGCGGCAGAGTTCGGCTTCAAGGTCTATTACGGTGACGGCTCGCGGGCGGAAATCCTGCATGCCGCCGGTGCCAGCACGGCGCGCGCGGTGCTGATCTGCGTGGACGACAAACAGGCCGCCGTGCGGATCGCGGAGATCGTCAAGCACGAGTTCCCGCTGGTTCCGGTTCTCGCCCGTGCTTTCGATCGCGGCCATGCCATCGATCTTCTCAAGGCAGGCGTGGATTACCAGATTCGCGAGACGCTGGAATCGGCCCTCAATTTCAGCGAGGAAGTGCTGAGCGCCATGGGCGAGGAGCGGGAAGACGCTGCCCGTCTGGTGGAGGAATTCCGCGACCGCGACGAGGAACGTTTTGCCATGGAAGTCGTCGGCGGCATCTATGCGGGCCGGTCGCTCATCCGCGGCAATGCCCAGCCGGCCGACCTTGTTGCCGCGCGAACCGCGCGCGAACGGGCCGAGCGGGAAAAGGCGGAAGCGGTGGAGGAATAGGGCGCGCTATTTTTCGGCGCGGCCACGGTGAGTTCAAGGGATAGGAGCGGACATGACAATCATTCGCACGGTTGAGGAATTGAAGGCCATCTATGACGGCACCAGCGAAGCGTCGATGGCCAAGGTGACAGCCACGCTGACGGCTGAATACAGGCTGATGATCGAGGCTTCGCCGTTTCTGGCGCTGGCGACGGTTGGGCCGGAGGGCATGGACTGCTCACCGCGCGGCGACAAGGGCGGCGTGGTGAGGGTGGCCGACGACAAGACCGTGTTGCTGCCCGACTGGCGCGGCAACAACCGCGTCGATTCGCTTCTGAACATCGTGCGTGACCCGCGCGTGGCGCTGATGTTCCTGATCCCCGGCTCGAATACGACGATGCGCGTCAATGGCCGCGCAGTTGTTTCGGTTGCCGCCGATCTGCTGCAAAGCTTCGAAATGGACGGCAAACATCCGCGTACCGTTATCGTGGTCGAGATTGACGAGGTCTATTTCCAGTGCGCCAGGGCGCTGATGCGCTCGGAACTGTGGAACCCCGACAATTTCGTCGAACCCGCGTCGCTGCCTACACCCGGTAGCCTGCTGAAAGCCGCAAAGGCGGAGTTCGATCAGGAAACCTATGATCGGGAATGGGCGGGACGGGCGGCGAAGACGATGTGGTGAGGGGTGATGTGATGCGGCTCGTGGTGAGGCGCTTCCAGCGCATTTGCCCGTAGGCCGTTGCTTCCCTCCGCCCTCATTCCTGTGCTTGTCACAGGAATCCAGCCGACGCGCGTCTGCGCGGCGAGAGAGGCTCATTTCAGCCCAAAGACTTGGGCTGGCTAGATTCCTGTGACGAGCACAGGAATGAGGGAAGAAGATAGCGTCCGTTAACTGAGCCCCCGATAAGGACGCCCGACGCTTTAGGTACGATAAATCAACCAGTTCTTGCCGATATAGTTCTTCTGCATGCCGTCCTCGTAAAAGACGGAGCGGTTCCGGCCGGTTTCCTTGGCGTGGTAGAGCGCCATATCGGCATGGCCGTAAAGTTCGCCCGGATTGTTCGCCTGCGAAGCGGAGGCAAAACCGATCGAGATCGTTACCGTGCCGTAATCGGCACCGGATCGTGAATTGCGGAACGGCGTACTTTCCAGCGACAGGCGGATGCGCTCGCACGTCACCATGACTTCTTCCGGCGTGTTACCGTCCAGAATGATGGCGAATTCCTCGCCGCCGCTTCTGGCGACGAAGCCGTCCTTGCGGACATTGGCGCGGATGACGGAGGCGACGGTGGCGAGTATCTTGTCGCCAACGGGGTGTCCAAAGGTATCGTTGATGCGCTTGAAATGGTCGATATCGAGCAGCACGAGCGTCGTATATTGCAGGCCGATGGAGCTGTTGTAGACGGAAGCCAGCCTGTCATCGAAAGCGCGCCGGTTGGAAAGACGGGTCAGTGAATCGGTATTGGCGATACGCTTGTATTCGTCCAGCTCCAGACGCACCTGATGCATTTCTTCGGCATGGCGGTTGACGTCGTTGAACGCCCTTTCGCCATCGATGATCTTCGAGCCGGTGGCCTCGGCCAGCAACGCGACCGCATTTCTCAGTATATTGGTGCTCGAGGCGGTCTTGTCGTCGATGCGCTGGCGTGTTTCGCCGAGAATCCTGTTGTAGTTCTCGATGGAGGACTGTTCGCGCCTCAGCGTTCCGAGGAGGGCTTCCAGTTCACGGCGCAGCTTCTCATGCGCGTCGTCGATCGATGCGGTGGGGCTGCCTTCGCCGTGGCGCACGGACAGTTCGTCCAGATCCTCCTGCGTGACCCGGTTTCCCAGCGCCGCGAGATCCTTCGTCAATGCCGGGTTCGAGCCGATATAGGCCTCATAGAACAGGCTGTAATTGCGCGGGATCGGCGAAACACCCATGCTCCGCATGGCGTAGGCAATCTGCCCGGCAATGTCGGGTCCCGTGGTTTTGGGCGTGGATGCCGTGTTCATCAAGAAACTCCAGTGAGTCTGCTTATCGACTATGATTATTATTATGTGGCCCGTTTTGGAAAGCTTAATTTATAGGAAACTAATTTTTGTTCCCGGAAATCTCATTTTCTGTGATTTTTATCTTATTTAGTTGATAATTATAAGTAATTCTCATTTTTGAGGAGTTCCGGATTTTTTTGATCTCTACTGTTCGTCTTGGTGCCAGTATCACATTTATTCTGTCAATCCCGATAAAGAGATTCGGGTGATTTATTTTGGCACAACAACGTATGGTGATAGTTGGGGAATTGGCAGGGAGGGGCGTTTTCCATTTGCAAAGACATCGCCTATTTGCGACGAAATTCTTCGCGCAAGCCAAGATACAGTAACGTTACAGTTTTTATTACGCCGGCTCAACGCAGTGGAATGCGGTCTGTCTCAATTTTGCGACTACCTGGGGTGGATATGTTGCAAGTATTTGAAACTATACGTTGTTTTATAGCCGTTGTGGCGTTTCCCGCGTCAGGCTCTGAGCCGTATCACCGGGCATTCCGTCCCGGCCTCCATTGCCGGCGCATGCGGCGGCCGCACGATCAGACAGTCGGAATGGGCCAGTATATTCATCATGGATGAATCCTGTTTGGCATAGGCTTCCGCCACCAGAGCACCGTTTTCGTCGGTGCGGAAACGGGCGCGAAGATAATCCTGCCGGTGGTCGTTCGCCTTCAGCGGCGTGGCGGTCCGGGCGGTGGCAGCGCGTTGCAGCGGCGTGCGGCGTGCGATTCTATGGATCAGCGGCTGGAGGAACAGCAGGCCGCAGACGAGGCTTGCGACCGGGTTTCCGGGCAGGCCCAGAACCTGCATGGTATCGATGGCGCCGACCATCAGCGGTTTTCCCGGGCGCATGGCGATTCGCCAGAAATCGAGCTGCATGCCTTCGGCCTTCAATGCCGCCTGCACGAGATCGTGGTCGCCGACCGACGCGCCGCCAAGCGTCACCAGCACATCCGCCTTTGCTGCGACGGCCTTGCCGATGGCAGCGCGGATCAAGGCGTCATTGTCTGGAATGATGCCGAGATCGAGAATGTCAGCGCCGGCTGTTCGCGCAAGGGCGGCGATACCGAAGGTGTTCGAGGCGATGATCTGGGCGGGCAGGGGCGTACTTCCCGGCGGCAGCAATTCATCGCCGGTGGCGAGAATGGCAATGAGTGGCCTGCGGTAAACGGTAAGCGTGGCGTGGTTCATCGCTGCCGCGACGGTGAGGTCGGTAAAGCCGAGTTCACGCCCGGACTTCAGAACCGTTTCACCCTCGGCAAAATCCTGCCCGCGCGGGCGAATATGTCTCCCGGTGGCGACTTCGAATGCCGTGCGGATTTTTCCGGCCTCCAGCACTTCAGCATCTTCCTGAATGAGAACGGTATCCGCGCCTGCCGGCACCGGCGCACCGGTGAAGATGCGTACGGCCTCGCCTTGCCCCACCGTGTCGGGGAATGCATGGCCTGCGGCAGCCTGGCCTATGACGGTGAAGACAGAGCCGATTTCAGGCGCATCGGCGCTGCGCAGCGCATAACCGTCCATGGCCGAGGCGTCGAAGGGCGGCTGGGTCAGACGCGCTGCGAGATCAGCCGCCAGAACGCGGCCGTCGCATTCGGCAAGCGGCAGGGCCTCACTGTCGGCCACCGGAACCGCCGCCTCCAGAAGGCGCGTTATGGCCTCATCCACGGGCAGCAGCGGCTTCATTCAGGTCTCCTGTCGCCGGAAATCGCCGGATTTGCCGCCGCTCTTTTCGAGGAGGCGGATGTTGACGATTTCCATCGCCTTGTCGGCGGCTTTGGCCATGTCGTAGATCGTAAGACAAGCGATGGATACGGCGGTCAAAGCCTCCATCTCCACGCCGGTCTTGCCTGACAGTTTCACCATGGCCTCGACGCGCAAGCCGGGCAGGGCGGGGTCTTCGGTAATGTCCACCGAAACCTTGGTCAGCATCAACGGATGGCAGAGCGGAATGAGGCTGGCGGTCTGTTTGGCCGCCATGATGCCGGCCAGCCGTGCCGTGCCGATGACATCGCCCTTCTTGGCGTTGCCGTCACGGATGAGCGCCAGGGTTTCCGGTTTCATCTTCACGAAACCTTCGGCAACGGCGACACGAACGGTCTCGGCCTTGTCGCCGACATCGACCATATGCGCCTCACCGGCAGCGTCTATGTGGGTGAGCTTCGCCTCATCGCTCATCGGAGGCTTATTCCGCAGCCAGAACGCCGGTCTTGCCGGTCAGCAGGGCCTTGGTGGCCGCCGTCACGTCGTCTTTGCGCATCAGGCTTTCGCCGACGAGGAAGGTGCCGATGCCGCTCTTTTCGAGGCGCTGGCAATCCTCATAGGTGAAGATGCCGCTTTCGCCGACCAACAGCCTGTCGGCCGGCACGAGGCCCGCCAGCTTCTCGCTGGTTTCGAGGCTGACTTCGAAGGTGCGCAGGTTACGATTGTTGATGCCGAGAAGCGGCGAGGCGAGCTTCAGCGCCCGCTCGGTTTCCTCAGCGTCATGCACCTCGACCAGAACGTCCATGCCGAGTGCGAAAGCCTCGTCCTCAAGGCGCTTCGCCTCGTCGTCGGAGAGCGATGCCATGATGAGCAGGATGCAGTCCGCGCCCCAGGCGCGGGCTTCATGCACCTGGTAGGTGTCGAACATGAAATCCTTGCGCAGCGCCGGCAACGCACAGGCATTGCGGGCAGCGGTCAGGAATTCCGGCGCACCCTGAAAGCTCGGCGTGTCCGTCAGCACCGAAAGGCATGCGGCACCGCCGGCTTCATAAGCGGCGGCCAGTGCCGGCGGATCGAAATCCGGGCGGATCAGACCCTTGGAGGGGCTGGCTTTCTTGATTTCGGCGATCAGCCCGAATTTGCCTTCGGCCTGCTTCGTCCGCAGCGCTTTATAAAACCCGCGTGGGGCAGTCTGGCCGGCGGCCATCGCCTTGAGATCGGCAAGCGAAACCCTGGCCTTGGCGGCGGCGATTTCTTCACGCTTGTAGATCTCGATCTTTTTCAGAATGTCGCTCATGGTTTCGCTCTCATTCCTTTTAATGGTCGGCCCGCTCGGAGTCTGCTTCGTTGGAGACGGCGACCAGACGGTCAAGCGCTGCCGCGGCCGCACCGCTGTCGAGCGCTTCGCTGACGATTGTCATCGCTTCGCCAATCGTTTCGGTCTTGCCGGCAATGACAAGCGCTGCTGCCGCATTGCACAGCGATACGTCACGATAGGCGTTGCGTTTGCCGGACAGAACCTCGCGAAGTGCTGCCGCATTGGCAATACCGTCTCCGCCCTTCAGGTCTTCCATGGAAACGGGTTCGACGCCGAAATCCTTCGGCGTCAGGTCGAAGGTGCGGATATTGCCATCTTCCAGTGCCGCCACGTGAGTGATGCCTGTCGTGGTGACTTCATCCATGCCGTCGCCATGCACGACCCAGATGCTTTCCGAGCCGAGATCGCGCAGCACCTCGGCAAGCGGCACCAGCCAGCGCGGCGAGAATACACCGAGCAACTGCCGTTTTGCGCCCGCCGGGTTGGACAGCGGGCCGAGCAGGTTGAAGATCGTCCGTGTGCCGAGTTCGACGCGGCTCGGGCCGACATGGCGCATGGCCGAATGGTGCAGCTGCGCGAACATGAAGCCGAGACCCGCCTCTGCGATGCAGCGGGCGATGAGATCAGGACCGATATCGAGTTTCACGCCAAGTGCGGACAGCGCATCCGCCGTGCCGGATTTGGAACTCAGAGCCCGGTTACCATGCTTGGCAACCGGCAGGCCCGTGCCGGCGACGATGATCGAGGCCAGCGTCGAGATATTATAGGTGCCGATGCCATCACCGCCGGTTCCGACGATGTCGATGGCATTGGCGGGAGCCGAAACGGGCAGCATGCGCGCGCGCATGGAGGAGACGGCGCCGACGATCTCGTCC
>JWIT01000034.1 GCA_000949895.1 Agrobacterium arsenijevicii
CAGCTTGATCCCATCCCCAATGCAGAGAGTGTTTCTTAGGAAAGCCGATCTTGCAAAGGCTGCGCCCGCCCAACATTTACGTCCATAGTCGTCCCTGACGAAATCCTCCGGCATGCGTTGGATTCCATCATCATCCGTGACATGTTTTGCGAGATATGACAGAAATCTTTCCGTCTACGGGGTCCCCCATGAAACGTCCGACCATCACAGATGTCGCAAACGCCGCCGGCGTCAGCGTTGCGACTGTCGACAGGGTATTGAATGGTCGCCTGCCGGTGCGGGAGGAAACCTCGCGGCGGGTGTTCGAGGCGGCGGAAAAGATCGGTTTCCATGCCACCAACATCATCCGCCAGCGCATGCTGGCCGATCTGCCGTCCTATAATCTCGGCATCATTCTGCGGAAAGAACGGCACTCCTTTTACCAGACATTTGCCGATGAGCTGGAGCTTGCGGCACGCAACGTGAGGGATCGCCATCTGAACCTGCGCATCGAATTTGCGCAGTCGGGCGAGCCGAGCGAGCTTGCGGGCCTTCTGTCCGGCATGAAAGGTAGGGTGCAGGCCGTGGCAGCCACCGGGCCTGACCATCATGACGTTACGGCGGCCGTCGAGGCTTTGAAGGCGAAGGGTATTCCCACCTTTTCGCTGCTTTCCGATTTCGCGCAGGGCGTGCGGGAGGCTTACCTTGGCGCAAATAACATGAAGGTCGGGCGCACGGCGGCGTGGATGATCTCGCGGCTGGCGCGCAGCAAGGGCAAGGTGCTTCTTTTGCTTGGTGGCCACCGGTTTCACGGCCATTCGCTGCGGGAAACCGGTTTTCGCAGCTATATCAGGGAATATGCGCCGGAATTCGAGGTGATGGACGCGCTGATCACGCTGGAAACGCGACGGCTGACCTATGAGCTTGTCATGGACACCATCGCCAAACACCAGGATCTCGTCGGCATCTATTGCATCGGCGGCGGCATGGAAGGCGTGATCGAGGCCCTGCAGCAGGAGAACCGCCAGGAAACCATCGTCTGCCTCGTCAACGAGTTGACGCCGGAATCCCGTCAGGCGCTGCTTGAGCGGCGTATTACCGGCGTGTTCCAGACGCCGCTTCGCGAACTATGTGCCGACCTCGTTGCCACCATGGTTCACACCATCGAACACGGCATGGCGGAAACGCCGGGGCAAAGATTTGTGCCCGCCCATCTGTGGGTTCCTGAGAGCCTTTGATGGTTTGATAGATTCCATCATAAATGCAGCGTCTCTTTCTATCAGTCATGATGGTTTTGCCCACCGAAGACGCGTTGACGCCGGCCCCGGACTAGGACCATGTTGCCGGCATGTGGAGCGGGCAGGAGGCTGATCCACGACAATAACGATGTTTCAGGTTGCCAAACGCCGCAGATTTCCATCTTCGGCGACCGGTATCCCTTTGCCGGCGATCGGCTGTGGCGCGAGGTGCGCAGAGCCTTTTGGCCGGTGCTTTTCAAGAGTTTCGGAGGAGGACGACATGAAAAGACATTTTGCGATTGCGGCTCTGGCCACCATGCTGGCGACCACGGCTTCGGCTCAGACCATTGGCGTTTCGATGGCCCTGTTCGACGACAATTTCCTGACCGTGCTGCGCAACGGCATGATCGACTATTCGAAGGGCATGAACGGTGTCTCGCTGCAGATCGAGGACGCCCAGAACGATGTCGGCAAACAATTGAGCCAGGTGCAGAACTTCATTGCCGCCGGCGTCAATGCCATCATCGTCAATCCCGTCGATACGGATGCGACGGTGGCGCTCTCGCAGGCCGCCGCCAAGGCCGGCATTCCGCTCGTTTACGTCAACCGCCAGCCGGTCAATCTCGACAGCCTGCCGGACAAGCAGGCCTTCGTCGCTTCCGATGAAAAACAGTCGGGAACCTTGCAGACGCAGGAAGTCTGCCGGCTTCTGAAGGCGGCGGGCAAAAAGGAAGCCAGGGCTGTGGTGATGATGGGCGAGCTTTCCAACCAGGCGGCCCGTATGCGCACTGAGGACATCAAGGAAGTCGTCGCCACCCCGGATTGCAGCTTCATCAAGCTTGTCGAGGAACAATCCGCCAACTGGTCGCGCACGCAGGGGTCGGACCTGATGACCAACTGGCTCTCGGCCGGCGTTGAGTTCGATGCGGTGATTTCCAACAATGACGAGATGGCGATCGGCGCGATCCAGTCGCTGAAGGCGGCCGGCCGGCCGATGGACGGCGTCATCATCGCGGGTATCGACGCGACGCAGGACGCACTTGCCGCGATGGCAGCGGGCGATCTGGATGTCAGCGTTTTCCAGAATGCCGCCGGTCAGGGCAAGGGTGCGGTGGATGCTGCGCTGAAACTCGCCAAGGGCGAGACGATCGACAAGAAGGTCTTCGTGCCCTTCGAACTCGTCACACCCGCCAACCTCAAGGATTACCAGGCGAAGAACTGAGGCCGGCATTCACTGGGAATGCCGGCAATAAATCAGGGCCACCCATGAAAAAGCCGGCCCAAGGCCGCGGTCTCTTCTCCCGGACCGCGGCCCAACCTGTCCGCAACGACCTCAACAGATACCGACGACAAGGAAGCGTATATGCGCATCGCCATCGACCCGTTCATGCACCGCCATCTCAGCCTCGGAGCTCTTCCCGCCAAGGTGCGCGAACTCGGCTACGACTGGATCGAACTCAGCCCGCGTGCCGATTTCCTCGAATGGTTCAAGGCGCCGCGCGTATTTCCCGAAAGGATCCGCTCGTTCAAGAAGGCGCTGGCGGCTGAAAACGTCAAGATCGCCTCGCTGCTGCCGATGTATCGCTGGGCCTCCAATGACGAGACCGAACGCCAGGCGGCGGTGAAACACTGGAAACGCGCCATCGAGATCGCCATCGAGCTGGAGGTCGATACGATGAACTCCGAATTCGGCCGTGGCCCGCATCCTGACAAGGGGTCATGTTATTGCTGCCATACCGGCTCGATGATCGAGGCCTGCGAGGATGCCTGGTGGCGCTCCATGGAGGAACTGGTGCCGATCTTCGAGCGCGAAAACATCAATCTGCATGTGGAGCCGCACCCGGAAGACTGGTGCGAGACGCTTCAGCCGGCGCTCGACATCATCCGCACCGTCAATTCGAAGAATGTGAAGTTTCTCTATTGCGCGCCGCACACCTTCTATTTCGGTGACGACACCAAGGCGATGCTGCGCGAGGCGAAGGATGTGCTCGCCCATGTGCATGTGGGCGACACGTTCAACCACAAGGCCAGCTCCGGGCTGCGCTACATTCTCAACCCGCCCGGCACGCAGGCGCGCGTGCACCAGCACTTGAACATCGGCCAGGGTGAGGTGCCGTGGGACGACTTCTTCGGCACGCTTTCCGAAATCGGCTTCGACGGCATCATGACCTCCTGCGTCTTCGCCTGGGAGGACAGGGCCGATGAATCGGGCAGGTTCATGTGCGCCGAGATCAACAACTATATCGAAAAATACCGCAAGTGAGGTTTTTCCCATGACTGTGAGAATTGGTGTCATCGGCACCGGCGCGATTGGCCGTGACCATGCCCGCCGCATAAACAAGGTACTCGGAGGCGCAAAGGTCGTGGCGCTGAGTGACGTCAACCCCGCATCCGCCGAAGCGGTGAGGAACGACATTGCTCCGGACGCCGTCATCTTCGCCACCGGCGAGGAACTGATTGCATCGCCGGATGTGGACGCCGTTCTGGTGACCTCCTGGGGTGCAACGCATGAGCAATATGTGCTGGCGGCCATTGCCGCCGGCAAGCCCTGCTTTTGCGAAAAGCCGCTGGCGACAACGGCGGAAGGGGCAAAACGCATCGTTGACGCCGAGGTGGCGCAGGGCAAGCGGCTGGTTCAGGTGGGCTTTATGCGCCGTTATGACGCCGGTTATGTGGCGTTGAAACAGGCCGTCGACACCAAGATCGGCGCGCCGATCATGGTGCACGCCGCCCATCGCAATCCGGCGGTTCCGGAGCAATATGTGACTGCTATGGCCATCCACGACACGATGATCCACGAGATCGACGTGCTGCGCTGGCTGCTCGACGATGACTATGTTTCGGCGCGGGTCCTCTTTCCCCGCTCGGCGGCCAGAAGCCATGCGCGGCTGAAGGATCCGCAGATCGTCATTCTGGAGACCGCCAGGGGCACGGTCATCGACGTCGAAATTTTCGTCAATTGCCATTATGGCTATGATATTCAGTGCCAGGTGGTGGGAGAGGATGGCATAGCCAGCCTGCCGGAACCGATGTCCGTCCAGACCCGCCTTGGCGCCAAGCTACAGAACGATATCCTGACAGACTGGAAGGATCGCTTTATCGCGAGCTATGATGTGGAGTTGCAGGACTTCATCAATGCTGCGGCGAATAAAACAGCGGCCGGACCTAATTCCTGGGATGGTTACGTGGCCGCCATCACATCCGATGCCTGCGTCGCCGCACAGGAAACCGGCGGCGCTGCGGTCGCCATCGACCTTCCCGCGCGTCCTGCCCTTTATCAGTGAGGAAATCTCATGCGTTTTGCCATCAACCACATCACCGCGCCGAAACTCTCGCTCGAAGACTTCTTCGCGACAGCGCGCAATCTTGGCCTTAGCGAAGTCGAAATCCGCAACGATCTGCCTGACATCGTCGGCACGGTGGAACCGGAGGCAGTGAAGGCGGCGGCCGAAAAGGCGGGTTTGACGATCATCTCCATCAACGCGCTTTATCCTTTCAACGTCTGGTCGGGCGAGCTGCCAAAGCGGGCGGTCACCATGGCTGATTATGCCGCCGAAAGCGGCGCGAAGGCGCTTGTCATGTGCCCGCTCAACGACGGCACGGCGGTGTCTTTCGACGATCTCGTGGCGGCGCTGAAGGCCATGAAACCCATCCTTGAAGAACGTGGACTGACCGGCTTCGTTGAGCCGCTCGGTTTCCCCGTTTCCTCGCTGCGCACCAAGGCTGAGGCCGTCAAGGCCATCGACGCGGCAGGCGGTGGCGATATCTACAGGCTGGTGCACGACACCTTCCACCACCATCTGGCGGGGGAAACGGTGTTTTTCCCCGAGCGCACCGGCCTCGTCCACATATCAGGCGTGACAGACCCCGCCGTCTCCGTCGCCGACATGCTGGACGCCCACCGCGTTCTGGTGGATAGCGACGACCGGCTGGAGAATCTTGCCCAGATCAGGACGCTGGAGGCAGCTGGCTACAAGGGGCCTTACAGCTTCGAGCCTTTTGCGGCTGAGGTGCACGAGTTGAAAGACCCGGCCGCTGCCGTCAAAGACAGTATCGACCATATCGCCCAGACGCTATGATCGCTTCACCGCCTGCGGTTTGCTGCAGGCGGTGCTTGCGTTCGAATACAGGCTGATTGGTAGAAAACACAGAGAAATCAATTCCGCTTTTACGGATGATGCTGTAATCTTTGCGTGACAAAACAGAGCAGCAATCGGGCTCGGGTATTCTTGAAATCAACTGCTTTGTGCCGGTTTCTTGCCCGCCCCATCCTTAAAAGAGTGGGTGAATTTCCCTTTTATGAAAATAGACAGGAAAACGACGCTTAAGGATGTGGCGCAGCAGGCGAATGTTTCGCTGAGCACCGCTTCGCACGCCCTTAACGGCACGGCCCCCCTGACCACGCTTGTTCGGGAGCGGGTGCTGGAAGCGGCCCGTTCGCTCGGTTATCTCGAAAACCGCAGGCAGAAGGCGACGATTGCGACCCTGCGCGTGGTGTTGCTGGCAATGACCAACGATGCGGCTCCGCAAAGTGATCTCAACATGGTCAGCTGGACGATGCTGAATGGCTTCCGGCGCGAATGCGAGCGGCGCGGCATTCGCATCGTTCCCTTTGTCAGCGCCACGAGCAGGCTTGATCCTGTCGCGGTGACGCAGGCGGCGGATGCTGACAATGTCGATGGCATCGTGGTCTTGAACGACGACCAGCAGCAGCTCGTGCAGGCGCTCTCGGCGCTTGGTAAACCGGTGGTGCTGATCAATGGCGAGGACCCGGCCATGATCGTCGATACGGTGACGGCCGAGAACCGTTTCGGCGCCCGTCTTGGTATCGAACACCTGCTTTCGCTTGGTCATCGCAATATTCTGCACATTACCTGGAAGGGGCGCACGACGATCCGTCGCCGTTATGATGGCTATAGCGACGCCTTTCTTGCGGCGGGATTTCCGGTGCCTGCGGATATGGTCATTGAGGTGGAGAGTTATGAACCCCAATGGGGCGAAACCGCCATTCGTCGCTTGCTTGCCGAGGAGCGCCCGCTCAGAAATGCAACGGCGATTTTCTGCGCGGCCGACAATCTGGCGCTCGGCTGTCTGAAAGCGCTGACGGAAGCCGGTGTCCGGGTTCCCGACGACGTTTCGGTATTGGGTTTCGATGATATCATGCCGGCGGCCTTCAGTGCGCCGCCGCTCAGCACCATTCAATTGCCCGCCGACAGGCTGGGTGGTGCGGCACTTTCCCTGCTGGAGCAGCGGCTTGTCGCCGCCGACCCGACCCGGCCTGCGCACCGGCTGGAACTTGGCTGTCGGCTTGTTTTAAGGGGCAGCATCGCGCCGCCCCCCAAATGATATACCGCCTTACTTCATCCCCGTCCCGGCGATGCCAGTCGTAATGTAGCGTTGCAGGAACAGGAACACGACGGTTACAGGAGCGAGGCTGAGGAACGTCATGGCGAGAATATAGTGCCATTGCACCGAGAACTCGCCCTGAAAGGCGTTCAGCCCCACCTGCAACGTGAAGTTCTCGCGGCTGCTGAGAACGATCAGCGGCCAGAGGAAGTCGTTCCAGCGCCACAGCACCGAGAAGATCGCGAGAACCGCAAGGGCCGGTGCCGTCAGCGGCAGGATGATGCGCCAGAAGATGCGGAATTCGCTGGCCGCATCAACGCGCGCGGCCTCGATCAGCTCGTCGGGGATCGTCAGCATATATTGCCGGAGCAGGAACACGCCGGTTGGCGTCGCGACGGTGGGAATGATGACACCCCAGAGATTGTCGACGAGGCCGACACCGACGATAACAAGATAGGCTGGCACCATGACGACGGTAAGTGGGATCATCAGCGTGGAGATGATCAGCACGAAAATCGCCTTCTCGCCGCGGAAGCGGTATTTCGAGAGAGCAAACGCCGCCATGGCGTTGACGATCAAGGTTAAAACCGTCGCGACAACAGTGACGAAGACCGAGTTCTTGAGGAAGGTCAGGAAGTTGAACTGGGTCAAGGGATCGGTAAAATTCTGCGTCGCGATCGTCAGTTTCTGGACGGGCGACATTTCGCGCGTGTCGACGCTGACCGGCGGGCCGGGATTGGCCGGATCCACCATCTGCGCCTTGATGCCAACGCGCCGGACCATGGCCATCTCCCGCTCCATGCCGTCGATGGTGACGGTCCAGAGGCTGAGCGGCCTGTCATAACCTGGAACTTCCACCTGCACGGCGGCGCGCGGCAGAAGGCTCGGCGGAAACCGTGTGATCTCGGCTTCCGGCTTCAGCGAGGACATGGCGGCCCAGACAACGGGTATGAGCACCGCGAGCGTTCCGCCGATGAGCCAAACCCAGGAGAGAATATCGGTGAGACCGATCCTGCCGGGGCGGCGGGTTCGCGTCAGAAACGTGACTGCGTTTATATTGCCGGACATGATCAGGACTCCATCTTTTTGCCGAGGCGCAGTTGCACGAGCGTCAGCGCGAGAAGAACAAGGCCCATCAGAACCGATGCGGCGGATGCGAGGCCGAAGAGCCTGAGGTCGCTGCCAAAGGCCATCTGGTAGATATATTGCACCACGAACGTGTTGGCCGTGCCCGGCCCGCCGCCATTGGTTAAAACCCAGGCCTCATCAAATATTTGCACTGAGCGGATCATCAAAAGGATCAGTACGACGAGAAGGTTGGGAGCCAGCAGCGGCAGGGTGATGCGCAGCAATGTGCGCCGGGGCGAAGCGGCGTCGATTGCGGCTGCCTCATAAAGGTCTTTGGGAATGGCCTGCAGCCCTGCCAGCAGGATGAGCGTGTAGAAGCCCATATGGAACCAGACGGATACGACCACGACGAAGAAGCGCGACCAGCCGACATCCAGCAGGAAGATTTCCGGCGGCACGCCGAGCATCTGGAAGAAGGCGTTCAGCAGTCCGTTGCGGTCAAGGAACCATTTCCAGATGAGGCCGATGACAACAGGCGACAGCAGCACGGGATAAAAGAACATGGCGCGGAAGAAGCCGCGCGCGGCAATCGCCCTGTTAAGAATGAGGGCCGTGACCAGCGCGACGAACAGCGTGGCGACAACGTTGAAGCCGACGAACCAGAGCGTGTTCCAGATCGCTGTCCAGAACAGCGATTCCCGGCAGCTTCCGGGGTCCATATAGCTCTGGCAATCGAGCAGCTTGCCGAAATTCTCCAGACCGACAAAGGGGCGGTCGGTGATCAGCAGCTCGGTGCCGCCGGTAAAGGCGTAACCGACGGCAATGGCAATCGGCAGGAAGGTGAAGATGCCGAAGAGAACGAGGTTCGGCATCAGGAAAATATAGGGCATGCGCCGTTTGCCGATCAGCCGCTCTATGAGGTTGAGCGGCACTTCGGCAATCGCCATCACGGCGTCGAGCACGCGGTCGGACAGTCTCGTAAGCGTCGGATTGGCCATGCTAATCTCTCCCGTGGCTGTCAAGGCGCGGCAGCGCCAGTTCGGTTTCGGGGTCGAAGACATGCACCCTTTCGCGCGCCGGCATGATGTTCAGAACTGAGCCTGAAGCGGGTGCGAAGTGGCCAGCCTGGTGCACGATGATCTGCTCTTTCTGGCCCTGAAGATTGCCGTAGAGATAGGTCTCGGTGCCGAGGCTCTCGTGATACTGCACCTCGAAGGGTAGGCCCTTGTCCTGCGTGATGACAAAATGAGAGGGGCGGATGCCCGCCAGAACTGCCTGTCCGGGGGTAGCCACGGCGGGATCGACGAGGCAGGGCAGGGACACGCCGTATCCGGTGTCGATTGCGAAACCGCCGTCGCTGCCAGCGACGAATGTGCCCTTTAGTATGTTCATGCGCGGTGAACCGAGGAAGCCGGCGACGAAGAGGTTGCGCGGATTGTCGAAAAGCTCGAGCGGGCTGCCCACCTGTTCGATGCGGCCTGCACGCAGCACCACGATCTTGTCGGCCATGGTCATGGCTTCCACCTGATCGTGGGTCACATAGATCATCGTCGTCTTGATATCGCGATGCAGCCTTGTGATTTCGGCGCGGGTCTGCACGCGCAGCGCCGCATCGAGGTTCGACAGCGGCTCATCAAACAGGAAAATGTCAGGCTCGCGCACGATGGCGCGACCGATGGCGACGCGCTGGCGTTGGCCGCCGGAAAGCTGTTTCGGCTTGCGGTCGAGATAGGGCTCGATGGCCAGCATGCGCGCGGCCTCGTTGATGCGGCTTTCGATTTCTGCCCGCTTGAAACGCAGGTTTTCAAGGCCGAAGGCGAGGTTCTTGCGCACACTCATATGTGGATAGAGCGCATAGGACTGGAAGACCATGGCGATCTTGCGCTCGGCCGGCGAGAGCGCGCTGACATCGCGTCCGCCAATGCCGATGGTGCCTGACGTCACATCCTCAAGGCCGGCGATGATGCGCAGCAGGGTGGATTTTCCGCAGCCGGAAGGACCGACGAAAACGACGAATTCCCCGTTCTCGATCTGAAGATCGATATCATGCAGGACATGAACGGCACCGAATGCCTTGTTGAGGTTTTCCAGCTTTAGACTTCCCATTACCTGCTCCCTTCGGGCAAGGTCGTCTCTGCGACGATCTCTTTTGCATTCCAGCCCTCGGGTAAGGGCATCGTTCTTCCAATGGCAACGTCGCGCGCAGAAAATCCGTGAACGCCGGATAGATAGACCGCAGGCATGCCGCCGGGGTAATCCTCAAGTCCGACGATCCTGCCGTCGGCGCTGCGTGTCCAGGCATTGGCGCGACCGGCAGCCTCCGGGCTTGGGGCAATATCCGCATTGGTCGGGCGAAGATCATATTGCAGGCCGGTGCCGAGTTTGCCGGGCTGCTGCGACAGCGAGATGCGCGCGAGCGTGACATTGTGAATGCCGGCTTTCGAGGTGGCGACGAGGTTTATCGCCCCCTCCATCGAGCCACCAAGGTCTTCCACCACAAGGTTTTCAACCTTGCCAGCCTGACGTTCCGGCCGACGGTCTATCACGGTGACAGTCACGGCTTCGCCCGATCCCCAGAAACCACCCGGCGTTTCGTGGCACTCCGCCTCGATCCGCGAAAAGCGGATATTGCGCATTGCGCCGCCATCGCGGGAAAAAAGACCGACGCCGCGATTGGACTGGACGATCTTGCAATCCTCGAACACCACATCGGTGAAATCGCCGAAGGATTCCGTGCCGAGTTTCAAGGCGCAGCTCATGCTTGAGACAGTGCAGCGGCGAACCGTGATATCGGCGCAGGCACCGACTGCCTTGCAATCCGGCCCGGCGCTGGTCTTCAGGCAGATGCCGTCATCGGCGGTGGAGATGGTGCAATCCTCGATCAGTGCGCGCCGGCAGGCATCCAGCACGATGCCGTCGGTGTTGGGCAGGCGGCGATCATTCTCGACACGGACGTTGCGGAAATCGAGGTCCTCGCAATCGACCATGTGCAGCGTCCACATCGGCGAACCGGTAACGTGGAGGTTCTCAAGTCGCACATTGCGGCAGGCCTCCAGCACCATCACGCGCGGGCGCTTTGCCGCCGGGATATAGGTTCCCATGGCCGCGTCATCGCCGATGATGAAGTTTTCACCACCCGCCTCGATGCGGCCAGGGCCGGTGACGGCGATATTGCTCGCGCCCTTGGCGATGATCATGCCGCGATCGGAATCCTCGGCAATGACCGAAACTGTCGTATGCGCATAGGCGTGGTAATCGGAAATTGGCGCCAGCACCGCGTCCTGCACAAGATGCAGCTCCACGCCGCTCATCAGCCGCAAGCCGCCGCTGACATGTCGCCCGGCGAGCAGAGAGACACGCCCGCCGCCCGCTGCCGACACCGCTTCTATTGCCTGCTGGATTTCAACTGTGGCATCGCGGCTATCGGATTTTATGGTGATTTCGGTCCGCACGGTCATGATGCTTCCGGCCTTTCAAGGAATACGTCGATCAGGAGCAGCATGGTCAGTGCTTGCCCATAGGGCGTGGGCAGGTTGGGAATGCGGCGGTAAAAGTCGAGGTCGTGGCCCATCGGAGTGCCGTCGGAGACGCCGTGAACGACACCTTCGTCATCGATATTGCCCAGCACCGCCTTCAGCGCCCGCTCGGCATGGGCGCGGTTTTCTTCGCCGAGAATACCTGCCTCGATGCCGCGCAGAATGCCATAGGCGATGCCAGCGGTTGCCGACGTCTCGACCGGCGAGGTCGGATCGTCGAGAAGCGTGTGGAACATGCCGTCTTCACGCTGATATTGGCGCAGCGACCGCACCTGGCTTGCAAGCACATTGGCGAGGAAACGTTTGTCCTTTTCGGCAAGCGTCGGCACCAGTTCGAACAGTTCGGGGATGGCGACGGTGATCCAGGAATTGCCGCGCGCCCAGAAGGCATCAGCGAAATTGTGGCGTCCGTTGAAGGTCCAGCCGTGATACCACAGCCCGGTCACGGGGTCCGACAGGTAACGCGCATGGATCATGAACTGGTAGACGGCCTCGTCGATCCAGTCCTGACGATTGCAGACCACACCGGCGCGGGCGAGGAACAGACAGGCCATGAACAGCGTGTCGTCCCATAATTCGCCCTCGTTCAGCCGTTCCTTGACGACGTGCTGGAAACCGCCATCTTCGGTTTTCGGCAATTTGTGCACAAGCCAGTCGGCCCAGTCTTCTACCAGCGCCCGGAAATCCGGCCGGTCGACATGTTCTGTGAGGATGACGAGCGGCAGCATTGGCGCGGAACTGTTGATCTGGCGTGGCGGCAGGCCACGATCGATCTGCCAGCCGTACCAGGTCACGAGATCGTCCAGAGCTTTCTGGTCGTTTGCGGCAAGCGCCCGGCGCAGGAAGCCGTAAAGGCCAACGCCCACCTCCCAATCCCATTCATCGAACTGGATCTTGCCGTCTGAACTGCCGCTGGCCAGACCTTCCTGTATACCCTTGAGGCGGCTGAAGGCGGCGGCAACATTGTCGATCGTCGTCCTGAGAGTGTCTTTTTCCATGAGTAGCTGGTTCATCTGCTGGTTCCGCTTAGGAGTAGAATGGTCGTGCTGCGCCGCTGTCTGCGGCGTGTCCGGCACTGTCGAAGGTGATTTGCGGCTGGGGCTGGTCGTGGTCGAAGGCCATGGCTTGCCCGCCGATGGTAAAGGTGCCGTCCCAGTCAAGGTTGAGGTCGGGACCGCCCGGCAGCGTGACCGACAGCAGGCGCTTGTCGGCATCGAACGTCACCTGCGTGGCGAGAATTCTTTCGCGGAAGCGGGTGAATTCGTCCGCATCCCCGCATCCGATGATGCCGATCCAGCCGGCGCGGCGGCCGGGGGACCGGACCTCGCGCCCGGCGGTCGCGCCGGTGGTGATGGGTTCAAGCCCGTTCGTCGCATAAAGTGCTGCAAAACCACGACCGGAACGGGTGATGAGCCAGTTGCCCTCCGTCAGCACCTCGTCCAGCCCGTCGCGCCCGAGATAGGCGTGGGTCCAGTCGTTGCGGTGATCGCCCGTGTCGAAGATCATCATGGCGACATCCCGGTGCTGCGCCACGCGCGGCAGGATGCCGCTGCCGGCCCAGTAAGAGGGGCGCTGCGTGCCCCACGGATCATCCTCGCCGGGATGGTTGACCCACAGCCGTGCCATCGGATGGCCGGCAAGCTTGATGTCCATGACGTGCTGCTGGTGGCCCTTGCGGCCGGTCTTGTGATCGACAACGGTGGAAAGCTGGGCCGCTTCGTTCTTGAAAAGCAGGAGCTTGCCCGGCTCCAGTCCCTGCGCATAACGCGCCTCGACCATGCGGCCGCTTGTCAACTGCGACAGGGCAGCAAGATGCGGCGGCGGCAGGTAGTCTCCACAGCAGAACATCGGCAGCGAGGCGACGCCATTGTTGAGCCAGCCCTGACCGAAGGCCACCTGCGCAAAAGGTGCCAGTTCCGTCAGCGGCCCGGCGCGCAACTCCTTGTCATAGGCTCTGCCTTGGGAGCCGGAGGGAACGCCGCCAAGCGTGTGCAGCGCGATCATTTCGAAAATGAGATCGAGCTGGTGGCGTGCGCGGGCGGCAAGTTCCGGTTCGGCCCAATGTTCGATGGCGAGAAGGCCGATGAAATCCACCGGGTAATAGGCGGCCGAGTTCCATTCGGCGAGACCGTGCGCCTCGACGCTGTCGAACCAGCGCTGCAACCGGTCTGCGGCCAGCACCGCCTGCTCCCTGCCCGTGCGCCCGGAAGCGCTAAAGACGGCGTTCGGCAGATAGTCTCCGGCCAGCAACTGGCTGGTATGGAAGCAGAGAACGTGGTTCTCGCTCCAGAACCACATGACGTCGTTGCCGGGTTCGTCCACCCAGTAGCGATAGGAGAGGATAGAGGCGTTGATCCGCTCAAGCATCTCCGCCGGTAGCCGGTCACCATAGGCGCGCACCAGCCAGAGGAGCGGTACCAGCACGAAATCGGAGCAATCCTCCCGCCGGTCGATGGAATGCAGCGTCGCATCAACGATGCCGCCGATCGTCTTCATGTCATCGCTGCCGGTGGCGACCATCGCCAACGCGCGGCCGATGCGCCATGCGCCGAAACGGGCGCTGAAGGACAGCGCCGCTTTCTTTCGCGCGGCAATATCGGCAGCAGCCGGTTGCGGCACCGTATCGGCCATGAAGGCGGCGTCGATGATGCGCGTCACCGTTCCGGCCCCCGAGCCGATGGTGATCTTCACGCCGTGATAGCCATCTGCAATGCCGACGGTTTCAGGGATAACCAGCGAGGACTGCCCGGCTTTCAGCACGGTGTTGGTCTTGGCAAGTGCGGCTCGCTCGTGGCCGTGGCTTTGGACCGCGATATGGACCGGCAGGTCGCTTACTGGCGCGGCATCGAAGATGAGTTCAAGCGCCGTGCCGGAAAAGACGTCCCGTGCCGGTCGGACGTCGCGCACGAGAGCGGCAAGACGCCTGGTTTCTTCCCGGTCTAGCGGCACCGGCAGCACAACGGTGAGCGGGGTTGTGTCGATGACCTCAAGCTCGAAGAACCAGATGATGTCGCGTTCCGCCAGATCTTCGCAGAGCAGCAGCACCTCGTTGTCGCCGGCTTTCAGATCGAGCGTGATATCGCTGATGTTTTCGACATTGCGGATAAAGGGTTCAAAACGCACCTGTTCGACGCCGCCCACCCAGATGCGCACGCCGCCGCAAGTCCGCAGCCGAAAATGCGCCTGTCTTGCGGTTTCGCTGCGGAACGTGCCCTTCAGCCAGCGCTGCACATGGGTCGGAACGTGCCAGAAACCGGTGAATTCAACGCGTCGGTTGGAACCCGGCAGGTTGAGGTGCGAAACCGTAAAGTCGGAGTGGGGCGCGATGTCGCGGCCGATCATGGTCTGTTGAAAGGCTTTGCGGCAGGGCAGGTCGCCAACATCCACAAAGCCGTTGATGAAGCGATAATTGACCCGGTCTTCCGCCGGTGCCGCGATCCCCGGAAATGAGGTTTCCACCAGATCCGAGACGATCCAGGCGGCCACCGTTTCGCCGTCAGCGACGGTATAAGTCGGCTGCGACGCGGCCGCCGCAAATGGTCCATCTGTCATAATGGATCGCCTCCCTTCGATCTTTATGAAATTATTTTCACAAATCTAATTTCGCTTTTCTGCGTCGATTTGTGTGATTTAGCCGAAACAAACAGCTTGACGTTTATTCTGTCAAGTCGCAAAACATCATAAATCGAATTAAGAAGAGGAGCTTCGGTTCGATTTATGAAAAGTTTTTCATTGGGAGGATGAGCATGGTGAAATTGTTTTCGGGCGTCAGCGCCCTCGTATTGGCCTCTATCGCAGGCCTCTCGGTCGCAGAGGCCGAGACCAGAACGATCACGTTCCTTTTTACGGATGACGATCAGGGTTATGTGCAGCGCATGTCGGAACTCAGCAAGGAGTTCGAGGCGGCCAATCCGGGCGTGAAGATCAATTTCGTCTCCTCCGGTTATGACGCGGTTTCCAAGCAACTGCCGGTGCAGCTTGCGGTGGGCGAGGGGCCGGATGTCGCCAAGATCACCGACTGGCAGCTCGCTTCCTATTATCTCGATATGCGCCCCTACATGAAGGATGCGGATGGCTTTGCAAAGCTGCACGGTTCAAGCCTTGCCCAGCTTCGCCTGCCCGGCGTCAACGATCCGCAGTCGATCAACGGTTATATGGCCTCGCAGACGCTCAACCTGCCCTTCGTCAACAAGACGCTGTTCGAGCAGGCGGGTGAACCTTTGCCCGGCCCGACCGCGAAATTCAGCGAAATCGTCGAGGCGTCGGCCCGCGTCGCCAAGTCGACCGGCGTGCAGATTCCCTTCACCATGGACCGTTCCGGCCACCGCTTCTCCGGCGGCGCGTTTGCTTATGGTGCGACCTATGTGAAGGACGGCAAGTTCAGCTTCCCCGACGACGCGGCGAAAAAATACATCTCCGACATCTATTCATGGACGCAGAACGGCAGCTTCCCCAAGGAAATGTGGGGTGCTGCGGGCGGCTCGCAATACAAGAACATGGGCGATGAATTCGTCAACGGTAACGTCGTGACCTATCTGGCCGGCAACTGGATGGTCAATCCGTTCCAGAACAAGATCGGTGACAGCTTCGAATGGACCGCGATTAACGCCCCCTGCGGCGATGCCGGTTGCTATGCCATGCCCGGCGGCACGGCGATTGTCGGCTTCAAGCGCACCAAATATCCCGAAGATGTCGCCCATTTCGTCGAATTCCTCGGCTCTGAAAAGGTGCAGCGGGAAATCGCCGAAAATTACGTGATCCTGACCGGCGCCGAAATTGTCGATCCGCAATACAAGCTTAAGAGCGAAAACGCCAAGGCGGCGATGAAGGTCTTCCTCGACAACAAGAAGAACGTGCCGCAGGCCGCCCGTGAATTCGAGCACGCCAAGGGCGGCACGGCCATGTACCAGCAGATCGTCCAGCGCATGAGCCAGCTCATCGTCGGCGAACTGACACTCGACCAGACCTACAAGGTTCTGGAAGATGATGTCGCCAAGATCAACGAGGCCGTTGCGGTCAAGAAATGATGAGCGCCCGTTCTTTCCTCACGAAATAACGATGCTCTCGATCTGCCCGGAGTTACGCTCCGGGCAGACTTCGCCGCTTGTTCGCCGGCTGTTGCGGCATATGCGATCTGACTTAATCAGCAAATCGAAAAAAAACTGCAATACGCCCGGCATAAAAGCTGACGGCGAGGCGCGCCGAAAGCTGCGTGCCTGCTTCGTCACGCGTCATTCGCTGAAAATCATAGGATTCGTCATGGCCAAACTGAAGATGTCGTCTTTTCCGTCCGCACGGTCGACCTTGCTTGCCTCCGTCGCATTGCTGGTTCTTATGCCGAACGCACAGGCATTCGAGCGCACTCAACCCGCAGGTCAGGGTTATGCCATTACGGTGCCGGAACCCGCCCAGAAATACCCGCTGCCGCTTTCCGACACCTATCGCAACCAGACCGGCAAGAATGCCAAGGGCGAAGACGTCCGCGCCTATGATGACCGCGACAATCCCGTCATCGAAATCCTGTCCGGTTTTAATAGCATCTGGACGCTGGGCGATGAAAAATGGGCGGATGGCGGCGCCAATGGTGACGGTCCAAGTGATTTCAGCCATGTGAAGGCCGTCAATCCCGCTGTCTGGCAGGAGAACATGCGTTACGTGCTGTCCGTCACCGGCGAGAACCGCACCCCCGCCGCCGCCTTGAACGCCTATATGAAAGACCGCCGCTCGCAGGGTTACAGCATGATCGACGGCATGGGGCCGCTTGCTCCATGGTATCGCGAAGGCGCGGGCGCGACGACGACGATCAACCACACCCTGGCGGATTTCGATCCGAACGAGGTCATCACCCGCAAGGAAGAAGACAAGGGCACCGAGGCCGGAGCGGCCGATTCCGAGCTGAAGGATGTCGTGGCCCTCATGAAGGTAATGCGTGGCCCGGAAGGCACGACGTCGCCAGCGAAATACTTCTATTCCACGCCGCGCCCATGGCGCATGAACGCCAAGGGCGAGGTGATAGAGACCGGCACCGAGACAATCGGCGACCGCAAGTTTGAAACTTACGAAACCGATCCAGGCGTCGTTGTCCCCGCGCTCAAATATGCGCGCGAGAATCGTGGACGCGGCAAGGATGGCGGCTTTCCGAGCGGTCACACCAATGCCGCCTATCTCGCCGCTATCACTTACGCCTATGTCGTGCCGGAGCGGTTTTCCGAATTGCTGACTGCCGCTTCCGAGCTTGGCGAAAGCCGTATCGTTGCAGGGATGCATTCCCCAGTCGACGTGATCGGCGGCCGCATTACGGCCACCGCGATAGCCGCCGCTATTCTGCAGGATCCGAAAAACGCCGATCTCAAGAAGGCCGCGCATGATGAATTGCAGGCCTATTTCGCAAAACGCTTGCCTGCGGGACAGTCACTGATCGACTTTGCCCATAGCGCGAAACCGGATGCCGACCCTTTTTCCGATGCTGCGACCAACAAGGCTGATTATCGCCGGCGTATGACCATTTCCTTCAGCCGCGACAAAACCACGGGCGATGCGCCGATGGTGGTGCCGAAGGGTGCCGAGGTGCTGCTGGAGACGCGCTTGCCTTACCTCGATGCTGCACAGCGGCGCGCCGTTCTGTTCTCCACCGGCATCGAGGCGGGTTATCCGCTGCTCGATGACAGCAATGGCTGGGGCCGGATCAATCTGGTTGCCGCCGCTGCCGGTTACGGTGCGTTTAACGGCGATGTCGACGTGACGATGGATGCGTCCGCTGGCGGGTTCAACGCCGCCGATCGCTGGACGAACGATATTGCCGGGGCAGGGCGTCTCGTCAAATCGGGCAGCGGTGCGCTCACGCTCGCTGGCGCCAACAGCTATAGCGGCGGTACGATCCTGCAGGATGGAACGCTCGTGGTTTCCTCCGCCGATGCGCTTGGCACAGGCGGCGTGCTGGTCTCCGGCGGTACGCTCTCGCTGAAGGGCGACCACGGCGGCGTCATCGGCGGCGATTATGCGCAGACGGGCGGCACGCTGGCGCTTGACCCGCAAAAGGCTCCGTTGCGGATCAAGGGCAATGCGACGCTTGACGGCGCAACCCTGCGGCTCGCCTTCGATGGCGCCGCACCGGCCGCTGGCACACGCTTCGACCTGATCGCTGCGGATGGCCTCACCGGCACCTTTGCCATGATCGATGCGGGCAACGTGAAGGTGCGTCCGGTCTATACCGGCTCGGCTTTGTCCGTGGTGGTCGAATAGGCCGCGGCACTAGAGTTTTCCGGGCGCGGTTTAACCGCCGCGCCCGGCTGACCATTACAGGAAATAACGGACCCTGAGCGGCAGCAAAGTGGCACCGAGAGCTGAGGGGTCGCCTTCGGTCTCGCTGAGGACCAGCGTCGCTTCCTTGGGGCCGACGCCGTAGCGGTGTTCGCGTTGCGACGGCATGTGCGCCCGTTCGATCATCATCTGACCCAGCGCGCGCGGCAATTGTCCACCGAAGACGATTGCCTGCGGATCGAGAACCGCGATCAGGCTCGCCACCAGCCGGTCCACCTGCGGCATGGTCTGGTCAAGCCATTCCTCGACGCCCGGCCAGACGGGATCGAAATGCTGATGGAGCGCTTCCACCGAATCTATCTCGCTCCCGTGTTTCTGCAGTGTCGCGATCAGATATTGCAGCGCCGGACGCTTATCGGATTCATCCGGGTTGAAGATGCCGCTGAATTCGCCGGCATTGCCGTGAAAACCGTGGAACGGCTGCCCGCCGAGAATGAGGCCGCCGCCGAAACCGTAATTGAAGGACAAATAGGCGAAGGTCTGGCACCACAGGCCGACGCCGCGAAGGCTTTCGCCGATTGCGCCGGTGGTTGCGTTGTTTTCAAGCCAGACGGGCAGACGGAACTTGTCTTCGAGTATCGGTTTCAGGTCCATCAGCGACCAGTCGCTTAAGGGTTCCGGCGCGTTGAACGCCCGGTCGTCGGAGACGAAGAATCCCGACATGGAAAAACCGAGACCGAGTAGCCGTTCACGCGGGATGCCGTGGGTTTTCAGCAATCGCTCCAGGGCAATTGACAGTGCGGTGAGTGTTTTCTCCCGGTCGGCAGGCTTCATCTCCAGTTTTTCTTCAACGACGACCACGCATCGAAAATCGGCGATGCAGATAATTGCGGTATCGGTGTTGATGGAAACACCGAGCGAATAGGCCGCCTCCGGGACCAGTTCGATAGTCGGGCTCGGCTGGCCGCGTGTTCCCTTGAGTGGCGCGCCCGTGCGCAAAAGCCCGCGCTCCAGCAGTCCCTCGATCAGCCGATGCACGGATTGCTGCGTCAGGTTCGTGTGGCCGGTGATTGTTGCGCGGGCAATGGGGCCGTGACGGCGAACGATATCGAGAATGAGGCGCTCATTCTCGCTGGCAAGCGGCTGGCGGTCGAAGGTCTGGCGCGGTGTCTGATCGATGCTCATGGCCTTGGATAGCGGCTGCGCAAGGCCTTCGCAACTCGGGTCGCGCGCCAGGGAATGCATTTTTCACTGGACTGTCATAAATATTACACTTAGAGTGTATTAATAAGGGGCCAGACAACAACGGGTCCCCAGGAGGAACCATTCCATGAGCATGAAATTTGTTGCGATCGCCGCGCTTGCGCTGGCGACGACGGTAGCGCCTTGCCTTGCGGCAGATACCAACATGAAAAATCTCGACTTCGATCTGTCGAAGGTCACGCGCGAAAATTTCTATGATGTCGTCGTTCCCGCCGCCAAAGCGGAAGGCACGGTGACGATGTATAATTTCGCCGGCAGTTTCGCCGATACATGGAAGGAGCTGGTCACCCGTTTCGAGGCCAAATACGGCATCAAGGTCGCCTATAGCGACGTGAACGGTGATCAGGCGAACCAGCAGCTCATCGCGGTACAGGCGGCGGGACAGGATTCGCCCGTCGATGCCTATTTCGCCGGCGGTGGCAGCTATCCGCTTTTGTCCGCCAAAGGCGTGGTCGGCAATATTCCGCTGACGAAGATCTTGCCCAACATGGCCAATTACAATCCGGTGCTCGCCGAGACCGTCTTCGGCAAGGCGCATGGCGGCAGTTTCCCTCTGGTGCATCTCAACCAGACGGCCCTCGGTTACGATTCCGCCTTCGTGAAAGCCGAAGACGTGCCGAAAAGCTTCGACGATCTGCTCGTCTGGGCTGAAAAGAACCCGAAGCGCCTTGGCGTCACCCTGCCAGCCAAGGGCGGCTCCGGCGGCGGCTTCATCTATTCGGTGGCGCTCAACTATCTGACCGGCGACTGCCGCAAGCAGCTTACCGATTATAACCAGACGCTGCAGCAGGCAGAAGACTGGGCGATGACCTCCGAGTGCCTCACGCCCGTCTGGGATTATTATCGCCGCCTTCTTGCCGTGGCTGAACTGACCAACGGCAATGCCGACACGCTCAATCTGATCAATAACCAGCAGCTTTACATGGGCACCGTCTGGGAAGATCAGGTCATGAGCTTCCTTGGCACCAAGCAGTTGCCTGACAGTTTCCGCGTGACGCTGCTGGAAAAAGGTCAGGTCGGCTCGGGTGATGCCATGTTCGTGCCGGCAAATGCCAAGAACGTCGCATCCGCTCTGCTTCTCATCGATATGGCGATGAGCAAGGAATTCCAGCTCTGGAAGCTGGAGAACAAGGCCTCGCGCTCCCCGCGCAGCGATGTCACCAACGACCTGATGCCGAAAGCCGTGCAGGAGCATGTTCTTCCGCAAAGCGTTTATCCGCGCCTGTCGCTCCCGGCTTTCTGGGACATGTCGACGGCTCTTGCCGATGCGCTCGATGAAAAAGTGCTCAACCAGTAACGCCGTCCGGATCGCCCGGACCGTGTGGCCGCAAGTGGCCCGCACGGTCCGGGGAACCTTGGTCGCAATTATGAGGGAGCTTCGCCATGAGTGAACTTGAGATCAGCAATATCAGCAAGGATTACGGTTTGAGCCGGGCGCTTCATCCCGTTTCGATCACCGTCGAGCGCGGCGAATTCGTCACCATTCTCGGCCCCTCGGGCTGCGGCAAGTCCACGCTTTTGCGCATCCTGACGGGGATCAGCCAGCCTTCCGGCGGTGAAATCCGCCTTGGCGGCAAACGCATTGATCAGGCGCCGCCGGAAGCGCGCGATATCGCGATGGTTTTCCAGTCCTATGCGCTGTTTCCGCATATGTCGGTCGCCAAAAATCTCGGTTTTGGCCTGAAGATGAAAAAGGTTCCGAAGGACGAGCGCACACGCCGCATCGCCCATGCGCTTGAAATTTGCAATCTTGCCGGTCTGGTGGATCGCATGCCGCGGCAATTGTCCGGCGGGCAGCAGCAGCGCGTGGCGCTGGCCCGCGCCATCGTCATGCAGCCGAGCCTGCTTTTGTTCGACGAGCCGCTCTCGAACCTCGACGCCAAGCTGCGCGATACGCTGCGCCATGAATTGACCGAACTTCACCGTCGCATCGGCGCGACCAGCCTTTATGTGACGCATGATCAGGCTGAGGCCATGGCGATGTCCGACCGGATCGTGGTCATGAATGCCGGTCGCGTTGTCGAGATCGGTACGCCGCTTGAACTTTACCGTGCGCCCAAACATGCCTTTACCGCCGGTTTTCTCGGCCAGACCAACCTTCTGCCTGTTGCGGCCGAGGGGACGCAGGCGCAATTGCCCTGGGGCCAGCCCGTGACGCTGGATGCGGCGGCTGCCGGCTCCGTCCAGATTTCGGTGCGTCCCGAGAATATCGACATCTGTGCCAACGAGCGCGGTGTGGGCACGGTCTCATCCGTTTCCTTCATGGGTGCCAATGCGCTCTACACGGTCGAGATCGGCGGCCACCAGATCAAGGTCAGCCAGTCCGGTGCGGACAGTCTGATCGATGCCGGGCAAAGGGTTGCGCTGCAATTTCCCGGATCGGTGCATCTGCTCGCTGACAGAATTGTAGGGGAGGCGGCGTGATGCGCGGGGTCCTTCGCGACAGACGCGCCCAGTTGCTTGTCCTCCTGGCTCCGGGGGTGGGTTATCTGCTGATCTTCTTCGGTGGGCCGTTGCTCTCGGCCCTGATTGGCAGCTTCAGGCAGGACGACGGCAGCTTCACGCTGATGTTCTACGAGCGGATTTTCACCCGTCCGTCGATGATCCGAGGCCTGACGACCTCCATCTATTACGGCGTAATGCCTGTCATCGTGTCGCTTGCGGCCTCGGTGCCGCTGGCGCTGCTGATCCGCAAGAGTTTTCTCGGGCGCAAGCTGTTCAGCGGCCTTTACAAGCTGCCGATGGCGGTGCCGGGCATCATCGTCGGCCTGATGGTGATCGTGGTTTTCGAAAGGGGCGGTTTTCTCGATCGTCTCGTGGCACCGATAGGACTGCAACTGCCGAAACTGGTGCGCGACGACTGGGGCATCGGCGTCATTTTCGCCAGTGTCTGGAAGCAGATACCCTTCATGACGCTGATCATCACCAGCGCCTTTGCCGCCATACCCGAGGATATCCGTTATGCCTCGCGCACGCTCGGCGCCTCGCGGCTGAAGACCTTTCTGTTCGTGGAGGTTCCGCTCGCCATGCCCGGCATCACCGCCGCCATCCTTCTCACCTTCATCGGCTCCATGGGCTCCTACGCCATTCCCGATATCGTCGGCCCGCCCACGGCCCGGCCGCTTTCGGTTCTCATGGTCAAGGAGTTCAATCAGGGCCGCTTCAATCAGGTCTATGCCATGGGCATGGTGCTCAGCCTCTTCGCGGTCTCCGTCCTGCTTCTTTATTACTCCCTGACATCCCGCATCGGCCCCGGCCAAACCCGAGGAGACGCATGATGAGCGCCATTGCCCTCGAACCCGCCACCACGCCCCGCCGCCGCGCATTTACGCCGGAGGATCGCATCTTCGTCTCCATCGGGCTATATACCGCGCTGGCGCTCGCCATCGCCGTGCCGCTGGCGCTGATGTTCCTGTGGAGCATCGCCGATGGCTGGAAGCCGCCGCTGGTTGTGCCCAAGGATTATACGACCGCGCGCTGGGCAAGCATTCTGGCGGATGAAAACCTCATCCGGGCGGCGATCAACAGCATCTTCATCGCCATCGTCGTGACCTTCTCGACGGCGGCGATTGCCCTGCCAACAGCATGGGCCATGGCCCGTTTTCCCTTCCGGCTGAAGCGGCTGGTGGAAATCTTCATTCTGGCCCCCATCATCATTCCGGGGCTGGTTGTCGCCGTTGGCATCGGTCAGGTGTTTCTTCTGTTCGGTCTCGCCTATTCGGTAACCGGGGTCATCCTCGTGCAGATCGTCGGCACGCTTCCGCTGATGATCAGGCTGATGACGGCGACGCTGGAGACCATTCCCGACGACCTGATCCATGCCGCGCGCTCGCTCGGCGCAGGAACGGTCGGCATCGTCATCCACATCATCCTGCCGCTTGCGGTGCCGGGCCAGTTGGCCGGTGGCCTGATGTCCTTCATCGGCAGCTTCGAGGAATTCGACAAGTCCTTCATCGTCGGCGCACCTGTCGTGCAGACGCTGCCGATCAAGCTCTACATGTATCTCGATCCCTATTCGATGCAGATCCCGCTCGCCTCCATCGTCTCCTTCATCCTGCTTCTTCCCGCACTCGTCGTTTTCATCATCGCCGGCCGCATTCTGCGCGACGACCTGATGGCGGCGGGCATGGGGAAAATCTGATCCGGGCAGCTAATCCCCGGTAATCGCAACGTCCGAAAGTGAAAAAAATGCCTCAAACCCTTGCAGCCTCCCGAAAAGTCTCCAATCCGTGCGACGTTCTCGCCCTTTGCGCGCGCGACAACCCCTCCATCCTCACCATCGCCCATCGCGGTTTCTGGACCGCGACCGCCGAAAACTCGCTGGCTTCCATCCGTGCGGCCATTGCTGCCGGCGTGGAGATGATCGAGATCGACACGCAGGCGACTGCGGATGGCAGGCTGGTCGTCATTCACGACGAGACGCTTGACCGCACGACGACGGGCAAGGGCACCGTAAGCGCCTTGCCTTTCGAGGTGGTCCGTTCCGCCATGCTCAAATTCGGCGCTGGCGGTGACGCCGCTGAAATTACCGACGAATGCGTGCCGACACTTGAAGAAGTGCTTGAAGAGGCGCGTGGCAAGATTACCGTCAACATCGACACCAAGTTCACGCGCGATCTGCCGCAGGTCATGGAAACCGTGCTACGGCTTGGCGTTGAGGATCAGGTGCTGGTGAAAACCGATATCGATCCTGAAGCCGCGCATTTCGATGTGCTGGATGCCGACTGGTTCGGGAAAATTCCGCATATGCCGATGTTCCGGGTGCGCCACGGCCATTTCGCCGAGGACCTGCGTCGCATCGAGGCGCTGCGTGCGCCGATGGTCGAAGTGAAGTTTACCGATATTGCAGACCTTGCCGAAGGCCGCGCGGAGCTGGAGCGTCAGAATATCCGGCTGTGGATCAACTCGCTCGATGTTTCCCATTGCCTCGATTTCAACGACACGCGCGCGCTTGCCGATGCCGAAGGTGTGTGGGGTGCACTGGCGCAGGCCGGCGTCGGTGCAATCCAGACGGACGAAGTCGAGGCATTCAAGGGCTGGCTGAAGGCGGATGCCGGTGAAACGGGCAGGCCATGGACGCGATGAACCAACGTCTCGACCGCGCCACCGCCATCATCGAGGAAGCGATGGGCCTTGCCCTTCGCTTTTTCGAGGCGCGCGGCAGCATCGCCACCCGGGCGAAGGGTTTTCAGGATTTCGTCTCCGAGGCGGACACTACAGTCGAAAGACTGGTGCGGGACCGTCTGGCGGCGGAGTTTCCCGGCGAAACCGTTCTCGGCGAGGAAATGGGCGGGGTGGCCGATGACGCCTACTGGATCATCGATCCCATCGACGGCACCGCAAATTTCCTGCGCGGCTCACCGCTCTGGGGCATTTCGCTGGGCTTTGTACGTAACGGTCGCCCGGAACTCGGCGTTGTCGCCATGCCGGTCTTCAAGGAGATCTATTCCGCCGCCGAAGGCACCGGGCTGCTGCTGAACGGCAAACCGCTTGCGCGCAACGTTCCGTTCGCGGAGGTGCAGGTGATGTCGCTTGGCGACAGCGCCTCTGCCGATGCGGAAGAAGTGGCGGCGCTCAATGTCGGGCTCCGGCATGCAGGCTGGGTGGTGGAATCCATCCGCTCGACATCGATCGGGCTCACCTTTGCGGCACGCGGCATCTTCGACGGCCATCTGCAAAAGCTGACGACTATGTGGGATATCGCCGGTGGCGTCGTTCTCGCAAGGGAAGCGGGCCTGGACGTGCGGATCGGAACGCGCGGCGAAACCGGCATCCCCTGGGTTGCCGCCGCAACGCCCGCATTGATGGCGGCGACGGAGAAGCTCTGGCCGGAAATCGTGGAGAAGATGCCGGCTGAGCCTGCGTGAATCTTCTGTGAAAACCGGTGCCGGGTGTTGCTGAAGCACCCGGTATCGGCGACCTCAGCCCATTTTAGCGCGAAAGCAGCAGGTGGTACGGTCGTTAGACTGTGGCGAGCTCGAAATCGACACGGCTTCAAGAGGCTGGGACACAACAGCCTTGACGGCGTGTTGTTAAGCCCACCCTTTCAGCGCCCGGCCGGAATAATAGCTGGGCGTTGTGGCGCGATAGATCGGTATGCTTGCGGCGCCCAGATGCGGGAGGTCGCTCATCATCGATTTGCGTATTTCCGGCGGCTCGACGAAAAAATCCTCACCGAGCATTTCTAGCGAACCGATACGCTGCACGATATGTTCAAGAACCCAGTCAGGGAGCGATCCGCCAAAAATGATGGCGCCGGGATCCATCGTTCGGGCAACCGTCAATGCAAGCAGACGAAGCTGGTCCGTCGCTCTTTCCAGCCAGGAAACCACAGCGGGGTGGTCGGAATAGCTCTCGTCAATGTCTTTCAAACGCCGGATGCCTATACCGTGGGCGGCCAGCGTATCGCAAAGGTCCTGTCCCGAGGGACGTGGATGGGACTTGGGAAACAGGCCGCCAAACTCACCTGCATTGCCGTTTGTACCGCGATAGAGATGGCGCTGCACCACAACGGCGCCGCCTATGCCGTATGTCAGCCAGATCATAGCAAAATTGCGGATGCTTCGGCCCGCTCCGTAATACAGTTCCGAGAGTATGACGGTGTTGCCGTCATTTTCATGATAAACAGGGAAATCGAAATAGGGCTGGAAGTCCTTGTCGACGTCGATGTCGCGCCAGCTTTCGAACTGCTTGATACGGAAGACGTGGCCGCGATCCCGTTTGAAGTGGCCTGGAAAACTGATGCCGCAGCCTAGCACGTCCTTTTTTCGGATCTTCGCTTTTTCAAGTACTTGCCGGGCGGCAGTCTCTGCCATCTCCATGATATGCTCGAAACTGTGTCCTTCGAGATCGGACCTGATTTCCTGCCTTATCGTGCCGTTGAGATCAGCCACGCAGACACGCAGATCGTCTGGATTAAAGTAGACCCCGAGTGTGAACAGCCCGTTCGGATTGATTTCGATGGCGGTGGATGGCTTTCCTCGTTTGCCGTCATTGCGCGCTTCCTCCGCTTCGACGATGAGGCCGGATTCCAGAAGGTTGGCCGTCAGGCGGGTGAGGGTCGGTGCGGAAACATCCATCTCGCGCGCCAGTTCGATACGCGACATGCCTCCCTTGCCGCGCAAAATTTCGAGCAGGCGCCGTTCGTTGTAGCCGAGGTCGATCAAATAAGTCTCCCACGAGAAGTTACGTCGGATGATTAGCGTAAATCGCGCGATTGTACACCTTGTTTTCCCGCAAAAGCTGCCTTTTGGATTGGATGACTGTGCGTATAGATCATAAAATATGCCGCTTTTTCATAGGGATATTTTATTTTCGTCTTCAGAATAAATTGCAGCTTGACTAATTAATTTACGTAAAGAAAATAAATAATAGACAGCGGGTGGCGGCAGGCAAAATCAATAAGAAATCATGTCGCACTGCCTGGTCTGTCAGGGAACAAAAAAACGGAGACCCCTTCATGCACAAATCATGCACTATTTTCGCGCGCCTTTTTGCCGGCGCAACCTTCCTTGCCAGCGCGGCTTTCGCTCATGCCGCAGGTACCGTCGTGGTCTATTCCGCCGCGCCGCAACAGCTCATGGACGAGTTGCTGCCTATGTTTGAAAAGAAAACCGGCACCAAGGTCGAGCTTGTCAAAGCCGGGTCCGGCGAGCTGATGAACCGCATCAAGGCGGAAAGCGGCAAGGCGGCAGGCGACGTGATCTGGAGTGTCGACGGCACGGTTATCGACTTTTCCGCCGACCTTTTCGAACCTTACAAGCCTGTTGAGGCTGTGTCGATCAACCCAGCCTTTTCGCCGAGCACCAACTGGGTGCCATTTACCGCTGTCGTCACGGCCTTCATCGTCAACAAAGAAGCGCTGAAAGGTGCGCCGGTTCCGGTATCCTGGGCCGATCTTGCAAAGCCTGAATATAAGGGCCTGATTTCCTCGGCCAGAGCCGATCAGTCCGGCTCCGCCTACATCCAGATGGCGACGGTGTTGCAGGATTTTGACAGCGAGGAGAAGGGCTGGGAAGTCTATACCGGTATTCTTGGCAACTCCGTGCTTTCCACCTCTTCAGGCGCGGTTCCGCGTTTCGTCAACGATGGCGAGCAGGCGGTCGGTATTACGCTCGAAGATGCCGCCCTTCGCTACAAGCTCGGCAGCGCCCCGGTCGAAATCGTTTATCCGAAAGAAGGCACGGCAATCGCGCCAGACGGCATGGCGCTCGTCAAGGGTGCGCCGAACGCCGAAAACGGCAAGGCCTTCATCGATTTCATCGTTTCCAAGGAAGCACAGGAAGTCGTGGTAAAAGCCGGTCGTCGCTCGGTCAGAACCGATGTTCCGGCCAATGCGGCACTTGTTCCCCTGTCCGATGTTCCGGATGCGAAATACGACTTCAAGTGGGCTGCGGATAACCGCGCACGCCTGATGGAAAAGTGGAACGAGATTCTGCTCGACGTTCAGTAAGGTATTGCCGGGGGCGGTGCAGGTCGCCGTCCCCACATTATTTCATTCACAATCGCATTTTCGTTCCGTCCACCGTGGTCGTGTGCCGCGCAGGATTTGTCATGGAGCAGCACATGGCCGCCGTAGAAATTACCAGCATCAAGAAAAGTTACCGGGATGTCGTTGCCCTCTCCGACATCAACATCTCCATCCCTTCCGGATCGTTTTTTACGCTTCTCGGACCCAGCGGATGCGGAAAGACGACCCTTTTGCGCACGATTGCCGGTTTTCATCAGCAGGATAGCGGCAGCATCAGCATTGAAAGGCAGGCGATCGAACATGTGCCCGCCCATAAGCGTGATGTCGGCATGGTCTTTCAGGACTATGCGGTGTTTCCGCATATTTCGGTATTCGATAACATTGCCTTCGGTCTGAAGCAGCGCAAGGCATCTGCCGCCGAGATCCGCGAACGGGTCGGTAAGATTCTCGATGTTGTGCAACTCGCTCCCTACGCCAAGCGTATGCCTCACGAACTCTCCGGCGGCCAGCAGCAGCGTGTGGGTCTCGCGCGCGCACTCGTCATCAACCCGAAAGTGCTGTTGATGGACGAACCGCTGTCCAACCTCGACGCCAAACTTCGCGTGGACCTGCGGCGAGAGCTGCGCGAAATCCAGCAGGCGATGAACATCACCACTGTTTATGTGACGCATGATCAGGAGGAGGCGCTTGCCATGTCCGATCTGGTTTGTGTCATGTATGGCGGCGTCATTCAGCAGGCTGCACCCCCCTGGGAAGTCTATAACAATCCCGCGAACCGCTTCGTCGCGTCCTTCGTGGGCGCAAACAACTTCCTGACGCTTGACCGTGCTGGCGGGCAGACTTCCATTTCCGGCCATAAGGTCGCGCTGCCACAAGCTGATGCGATTTCCCCACAGCGGAAGATCGTCGCCGCCATCCGCCCTGAGGCTATTTCTGTCGGTCCTGCCGCGATCGATGGTGACGAGCGCATCGAACTGCCCGTGACCATAAGACTGGTCAGCTTCACGGGGCGTGAGATGAACGTTGCAGCCGTTCTCTCGTCGGGCGAGGAAATCGAGGCGATCACCAAGCCATCGCCTGAGATCATTGCACTGCAGCCCAACCAGAAGACCACTTTCTCTTGGCGCGCGGCCGATGCGAAGCTGTTCGGCGAGGGCGTAACCGGGGAGCGCCTGTCATGACGGATATGACTGCGACTGCAACTCCCGGCGGTTTCCGCCTGCGACTGCCAGGTTTCTGGACAAGCGTGACGGCATTTGCCGTTATCCTATTGGCGGTCTTCCTGATCCTGCCGATTTTCAGCGTGTTCTTCATCAGTTTTTTCGATGCCAAAACCGGTGCTTTCGGCTTCGGCAACTATGTGCAAGTGCTGACGCGGCGTTTCTACACCGTGGCATTGTGGAACACGCTTCTCATCGGTGTGCTGGGCATGCTGGGCGCCTGCCTTCTCGGTATTCCGCTTGCCTTCTGCACGTCCCGTTACCGCATCAAGGGACGCACTTTCATCGCCACCTTCGCGGTGCTGGTTCTCTGCGCACCGCCGTTCATCGGCGCTTACGCCTGGATTATGCTCTTCGGTGCCAACGGTGCGGTCACCAATCTCCTGTCCTTCGCCGGCATTTCGTTGCCGACGATCTACGGGATCCCGGGCATCGTGATGGTCTTCAGCCTGAAGTTCTTTCCCTACATCTTCCTGATGACGGAGAACGCGCTGAACACGATCAACAAGTCCTATGAGGACGCGGCGGAAAATCTCGGCTGCACGGCGTTCGAGCGGTTCCGCAAGATCACCTTGCCGCTGGTCTTTCCGGCAGTCAGCACCGGTGCGATCATCTGCTTCGTGCTGTCCATCGCCGACTTCGGAACGCCGGCAATCCTCGGCAAGGGCATCAGAACGCTTTCGACCATCGCCTATGCGCAATACACCTCCGAAATGGCGGGAACGCCGACCATGGCGGTAACGATTTCCATGGTGATGATTGCAATTTCGATGGCGGCACTTCTGTTGCAGCGGCACATTCTTGCCAAACGCCGTTACGCCAGTTCATTGACCAACAGGCCGGTAAAGCAGTCCATGCGCCCGTTGAAGTCGTTCATCGTGCACGGCTTCTGCTATCTGGTCGTCTTCATCGCCATGCTGCCGTCGCTTACGGTCATCTACACTTCGTTCCTCGCAACCAGCGGTCCCGTCTTTACCGGCGGCTTCGGGTTGGACAGCTATGCCCGTATCCTTCGTGATTCACCGCAGGCGATTGCCAACAGTTTCACGTTTGCACTGGCTGCCGTGGTACTGATTGCGATCGTTTCCGGCCTGCTGTCCTTCATCGTGGTGCGACGCGACAATGCGGTCTCCGGCTCGCTCGATCTCCTGCTGATGGTGCCTTACCTCATTCCCGGCGTTGTCATGGCGATCGGCTACGTCACGACGTTCCGCTATCCGCCGTTTGACATCACGGGGACGGCGCTCATCATCATCGTCCTGGTGTTTATCCGCCGGCTGCCCTACGGCGTCCGCTCCACGACATCGATCCTCAGACAGATCAAGCCGTCCATCGAGGAGGCTGCGGTCAATCTCGGGGCTTCGCCCGCAAAGACCTTCGTGTCGGTGACGGTGCCGCTGATGCTGCCCGGTCTCATCATCGGTTCGCTGATGAGCTTCATCACGGCTATCAACGAGTTGTCCTCGACGCTGATCCTCTACACGGCGCGAACGATCACCATGCCGGTTCTCATCTATGTTCAGGTGATTGACGGCGAGTTTGGCACGGCTGCGGCGCTTTCAACCGTCCTTCTGGTCAGCACCGGGCTTTGCGTCTTCATCGTGTTCCGCCTCTCGGAAGACAAAGAAGCCTCTTTCGTCTGAAACCATACCGGCCTCACTAAAAGATTGCACGAGCGGCGACATACGTGTCGCCGCCAGCCTCCCTCTGGCAAATCTCCCTCTGTTCGGCCTCCCTCTGCAAGGAATACACGACGATGAATATCGCGAGCTTTTCGCAATCGAAATACAAGAACGCCGCAACGCCCGGGGACGATGTGGCACTGATTATACCGGGACGGGTTCTGGCCGTTTTTGACGGTGCGACCGACCCGACCGGCGCAAATTACGGCGGGCTGAGCTCGGGCCGTATCGCAGCACTTGCCGCCGCAAATGCAGTGGCGAAGATGAGCCTCGACGGCACGCTGGAAAAGATTACCGCGCCTGAGCTTTTTCAAAACATCAGCGATATCCTGAAAACGGAGGCTGAGCGCATCAATGCCAGCCATCCACCCTCCACAACGCTCGCAATCGTGGCCGACATCGGCGACAGCTTTCGCCTGCTTCTCGCCGGTGATTCCGGGGTGCGCATCAACGGCTCCCGATTGCTGCAGCATGCCAAGCTTATAGACAAGGTGAGTACATCGGCGCGCATCCTTGTCTTCAAACAGCTTTTCGCTGTTCTTAGGGATGGTGATGCGGCAGAGGCACGCACGCGCGCGACCATCTTTTCCGGCCTGCGTTCCGCTGTCGAAAACAGCATCATGACTGCGCAGGAGGCGGAGAATGTTGTCATTGCCGTAGCCGGCATGAGCGGTCTTGAGAACGACGTCGAGGCGGTCGAGGAGTTCCTGATGGGAGGAATTCGCGTCCAGCCGCAATTCGCAAACCGGCAGGGACACGTATTGGGTTACGCTTCCGTCAACGGCGGAACGGTCATAGAGGAGGGGACGGTTGATCTTTGCATTGCCAAGGACGCGCTTGTGAGCCTTGAAATCTTTTCCGACGGTTATTTATCTCTGCCAAAGGGAACAGATATTGCAGCCTGGGAAGCGGAATTTGCCCGCGTCGAGGCGGCGGATTTTCACAAGCTCAACGAATATCCGTCGGTCAAAGGCTCGACAACCGCGGAATTCAGCGATGACAGGACGGTTGTCTGCCTGAATGTTGGGTAAAGACAGCTAGTCGATTCCATACAGGTCTTCGGGAGCAGGGCGGGGCCTTGACACATGAGGCCCGTCAACTAGAGATCGCGACGGATTTTAACTTTTGGAGTGAGGACATGAAATTTTTGGCAACCATCTCGACTTTTGTCGGCAAGACATTTGCCGGCTGGGTTATCCTGTTTGCTGTCCTCGGCTTCTTTTTTCCTGACACGTTCAAGCAGATCGGGCCGTGGATCGTTACGCTTTTGTCGATCATCATGTTCGGCATGGGGCTGACGCTATCGGTGGATGATTTTAGGGAAGTCGTGAGGCGCCCGGTCGATGTCACCATCGGTGTGCTCGGGCAGTTTCTCATCATGCCGCTGCTTGCGGTGCTTCTCACCCTGATCATCCCCATGCCGCCGGAAGTGGCGGCAGGTGTCATTCTGGTTGGCTGCTGCCCGGGCGGGACATCGTCCAACGTCATGACATATTTGTCGAAAGGTGATGTCGCCCTGTCTGTTGCCTGCACCTCAGTGACGACGCTTGCTGCTCCCCTGGTGACGCCATTCCTCGTCTGGTTGTTCGCCAGCCAGTTCCTGCCGGTTGATGGCTGGGCAATGTTCCTGAGCATCGTCAAGGTCGTGCTGGTGCCCTTGGCCCTTGGTGCTGCCTTGCAGAAGCTTTTGCCGGGTGCCGTCAAGGCGGCCGTGCCGGCGTTGCCGCTCGTGAGCGTCATCGGCATCGTTTTGATCGTTTCCGCTGTCGTCGGTGCATCGAAGGGCGCGATCGTCCAGTCCGGACTGATGATATTTGCTGTCGTCGTTCTCCATAATGGCCTCGGTTATCTGCTTGGCTATTTCGCGGCAAAGGCGACAGGCCTCTCTCTCGCCAAGCGCAAGGCAATTGCCATCGAGGTGGGAATGCAGAACTCCGGTCTCGGTGCGGCGCTTGCGACGGCATATTTCTCGCCGCTTGCAGCCGTGCCCAGCGCCATCTTCAGCGTCTGGCACAATATTTCCGGTGCGCTCCTTGCCAACTGGTTTTCGGGGCGCGTGGACGCGAAGGCGATTACGAAAGCTGGATAGGATCGCCGACCGAAGATTGGCCGACGGGATATGAAGCAGCCCTGAAAAGGGGGCATTACGGGCACAACGCCATATGTCCGTAACGCCTCAACCAAAATCGTCGTCGCCGCAGGCACTATCCGCGTCGATGGCGGCAGACGACGATCAGAAACATGAAAGCGTGAAAGCCCCGACCGATTTCATATCGATATAGGTGTCGGCAGCAAGGTCGCTCGCTACCGCACCACAAAGGCTGCCGGTGGTGACGATCTGCCCACGTTTCAGCAATCCACCCGTGTTGAGCGGTGCATTGGCGAAGGCGACGAGCGGGGCGAGTGGATCGATATTGGGGTGTTTCACCGCCGCATCGAAAAGGACGTTCTCGCCTTCGGTCACCGTGAGATGCGGCAGGTACCCGGCATTGTTAGCGAAGGTATCAACAATTGCTGCATCAATCTCCGGCCCGAGCACAAACCCCTGATTGGCAAGGCGATCGGCGAGAAAGAGAGGGAAGGGAACCTGATTTTTCTCCGCCAGCCGGTAGCCGAGAAGCTCGACGCCAAGGTGAACCCTGTCGATGTGCTTCAAGATGTCGACCCTCTCCAGCGGAGTGGTGGTTGCGGCGGGAATATCGGAGGCAAGGGTGAAGCAGATTTCCACCTCGATACCTTCGATGCCTTTTCCCGAAAAAGACGCGATGTTGTCGCCAGCAACCCGATAACAATCGACCATCGGTGCACCGACTGCCGCACCATCCGGCCGGATCGCCAGCTTCCAGCCCGCCACCGTTTTGCCGGAGGCTTCAACAAAAGCCTGCTGAACGGCCATCGCCTCTTGAAGACTACCGGGAACGACGCCGTCCGCTTCAATCGTCGCCAGCGGAATTTTCGTGCCGTCCAGGCTTGCTTTCGCAAAGCTCAGGCCCAGTTTTTCAATAGCCGTCATTCCCGTCATGTCCTTGCTGCTGTCTATTTGCCGAATGCTGTCACGATTTGGCGCTGTTTGCCAAGGCCATCGATGCCGAGTTCGACAACATCTCCAGCTTTCAGAAAGACCGGCAACTTCATTCCAAGGCCGACGCCGGGCGGCGTGCCGGTCGTGACCACATCTCCGGGCATGAGGCGCATGAAGCGGCTGATATAGGAGACCAGAGTGGCGATTGGGAAGATCATCTTCGCGGTCGATCCGGTCTGCATGCGCCGGCCGTTGACATCGAGCCACAGCCCGAGGTTTTGCACGTCTTCGATTTCATCCGGCGTGACAAGCCATGGGCCGAGTGGTCCGAAGCTCGGGCCGCTTTTGCCATCCGTCAGGGGAAGGAAGTCGTCGGCACCATGAGTGTCGCCGCGCCGCTTACCCGGCTGACCGATGAACGGGTGGCGGAAATTTTGCCACTTCTGGTGAGGTCAGCGAGAGATATGGAAATCGCCTGGTAACGAACACCAGTCGGCCCGGGGTGCCGCCGAGTATCATGAAAACGATAAAGCGAAGTTTTGGGCGGCGTTGCCGCCCAAATTTATTAGCTTATGCGACGTCCGCATCGAACTGGATGGTGTGCAGGCGCTTGTAGAGACCATCCGTTTCAAGCAGTTCGCGGCGGCTTCCCTGTTCCACGACCTCGCCATTATCCATGACGACGATCTTGTCGGCACGGTTGATGGTGGAAAGCCGGTGCGCAATGACGATCGACGTCTTGTTGTGCGTCAGCCGTTCTAGGGCGTCGCGGACGAGAGCCTCGGATTCGGAATCCAGTGCGCTCGTTGCTTCGTCGAGGATCAATATGTCCGCGTCTCTCAGCATGGCACGGGCGATGGCAACACGCTGCCTCTGGCCACCCGACAGGCCGGAGCCGTTTTCGCCGAGCTTGGTGTCGTAACCGTTCGCCATTTTCATGATGAAATCATGCGCATTGGCGGCCTTGGCTGCAGCGATGATTTCCTCTTCCGTCGCGTTGTCGCGACCGACGGAAATATTGTGCTTTACGGTTCCCGAAAACAGGAAGGTTTCCTGACCGACGTAAGAAACATGCTCGCGCAGGCTGGCGAAGGAAACGTCGCGCAAATCCATGCCGTTGATTTCGACGGAGCCGTTCTGCGGGTCGTAAAGGCGCATCATGAGATTGATGATGGTGGATTTACCGCTGCCGGAAGGACCGACAAGAGCTGTCATCTTGCCGCCTTCGAAGAGGACGCTGACATCCTTCAGAACCGGCTGACCCGAAACATATTCGAAGCTGACGTTTTTCAGCGCCACGTCGCCGCTTGCCTTGGGAAGAGGCGCAGCGTCCTTCTTTTCGGTGAGCGTGAGCGGGGCGTCCAGAACTTCGAACATCATCCGCACACCAATCATGCCGCCTTCGATCTGCACGCGCATGCGTGCGAGACGCTTGGCAGGCTCATAGGCGAGAAGGAGAGCAGTAATGAAGGCCATCAGGTCGCCCGGCGAACCGCCTTTTTCGAGAACGGTATAACCGGACACGGCAATGACGACCGCAATGGCGAGACCGGACAGCGTCTCCATGATCGGGCTCGTTGCTGCCTCAAGCTTTGCAATGCCATTGGCGCGTTGCTCGACGTCGGATACCGCCTTGTTCATGCGCTGGCGCATCAGCTTCTCAAGCGAAAACGCCTTGATGACGCGAACGCCGATGCTGGTCTCCTGCACGACATTGACGATTTCGCCAAGCGACGCAAGTTCCGCTTCCATGATCTTGCGAACTCGACGCAAAACAAGGCGAACGCTGAGGATCGCGATCGGTCCGATAATCATGGAAATCGCACTCAGAAGGAAATTCTGGGCGAACATCACGATGATCAAGCCGACGAGCGAAAGCAGATCGCGGATAAAGGATGTGACGATGGTGTCTATAACGCTACGGGCAGCCTGCGCGTTATAGGTGACGCGAATCAGCAGTTCGGAGGACGGCAGGTTCTGAAAGAAGGAAACCCCCTGCTTCAAAAGCCTGTCGTAGATTTTGCGCTGTTGCTCGGCGACAATGCTGTTACCTGCTTTGCTCAGGTAATAGCTCTGCACGAAGGTGGCAAGGCCCTTCACGATGAAGATAGTCGCAACCGCGAAGGCAATCTTCAGGACAACGTCGAAGCCCTGCTTCAAATAAACGCTGTTGACGATATCGCGCATGATCCAGGCGCTGAGAGATGTCGTGCCGGCGACAACAACCATTGCAGCAATCGCCGCAGCGTACCATCCAACGTGTTTTTTGAAATTTTCTTTAAAAAGTCGCGCCAGCAACTTCTTGTCGTTTGGCGACAAAAACGATCCGATCAAGGAAACATCCTATTCAAGTTTGGGTACACGCGCCGTTCGCTGAGTGTCAATTTACCAGAACGGTTTGGCTCAATCGAGTGTCTCTTGCCATCCGAGTTGCAGCGGCCTTAATCTCCAGCCACTCTTCCAGACGCAAGAATTATCGCGTTGCTCCACAATGGTTATATCGTTAGAGGTGCAAATACGTCGAAGCCTTATCACTGTCAATATTTTGGCCTAGAATGACAGGCGTTATGGTCATAATCCGTGTCTCGGGCTTGAGTGTGTCAAATGCATGTCAGGGATATCGGCTGACACAAAAATACATCGCAATGGAAAACGGATGACGACCAGGAAACCCAGTGCAACTCATTTACCTCTCCCACGTGTAGGCTTGGAAATTACGCAACTGAATTTCTTCAGGATATGATACCTTGAGCAAATCCTGTTCAATCGGGGGCACTTACTGCCTCGTCGATAGACCGGTGCTCTGAATTGATCTGAACCCTTCAAACTGGACCATTTTTGGTTAGAGTTTTCCGGTGCATTTTCCTGGCTGGGAAAGGAACGGAAGACGATGAAAGCATCGCAGTTTTCGGACGCACAGAAGGCGTTCATTCTGAAGCAGGGTGATGAAGGAGTGTCGGTGGCGGAGATCTGCCGCAAGGCGGGAATTAGCCAGGCGACCTATTTCAACTGGAAGAAAAAATACGCGGGCATGCTGCCGCCGGAGATGAAGAAGCTGAAGCAGCTCGAGGACGAGAATGCGCGGTTGAAGAAGATCGTCGCGGACCTGACGCTGGACCGTGAGATGTTGCAGGATGTCATTCGGCGAAAGCTCTAAGGCCTGCCCGGAAACGCGAGATGGTGAAAGGCATGTGCCGGGATTGGATGATCTCGATCCGGCGTGCCTGTGGGGCACTGAACTTCGATCGGTCGACCTACCATTACACCTCTCGCCGTGCCGATCAGGCCGGTCTGGAACGTCGTATTCGTGAGATCTGCGAGATACGTGTTCGCTACGGCTATCGTCGCGTGCATGTATTGTTGGAGCGCGAGGGTTGGGGGACCAACATCAAGCGAACCTATCGCATTTACAGAGACTTGGGCCTGCAACTGCGTAACAAGACGCCGAAGCGACGGGTCAAAGCCAAGCTGCGGGAAGATCGGCAAATGGCCGTTGGACCGAACGATGTCTGGGCGATGGACTTCGTTCACGACCAACTCGCGACCGGCAAGAAACTGCGGGTGCTCACGGTGGTCGACACCTTCTCGCGCTATGTGCCGGTGCTTGATCCACGTCACAGCTATCGAGGTGAAGATGTCGTGCAAACCTTGGAACGGGTATGCCGGAAAGTTGGCTACCCGAAGACGATCCGTGTCGATCAGGGGACTGAGTTCGTGTCTCGCGATCTTGACCTTTGGGCCTACGCCAAAGGCGTCACCTTGGACTTCTCACGCCCGGGCAAGCCGACCGACAATGCGTTCATTGAAGCGTTCAATGGCCGCTTCCGCGCCGAATGTCTGAATCAGCACTGGT